>JAWKUK010000023.1:0-120579 GCA_041398605.1 Planctomycetota bacterium | reverse complement strand
CTCGAAGGGCTTCAGGACGTAGTCGTCCGCGCCGAGCTCCAGGCCGCGGACGCGCTCGTCGACGGCGTGCCGCGCCGTCAGGTAGATCACCGGGACCGTCTCACCGCCGTCGCGCAAGCGTTGGAGGGTCTCCCAGCCATCGATGCCGGGCAACATGACGTCCAGTAGCACGAAGTCGGGGCGCGGCGAGTCGAGGTCCCGGAGCCGTGTGAGGGCGTCCTCGCCCGACTCGAAGGTCTCGCAGCTATGCCCCAGTTCCTCGAATCCCCGTTGCAACGTCCGACAGAGCTTCGGATCATCATCTACGAGCACGATGTGCATGTCGAAAGCGTAGCGCGACCACCGGGCCGCCGCTCGCTGATGACGCAGAGGTAAGGCCCACCCGGGCCGCTGGCGACGACACTCCGGCCACGAAGCTCCCCATGTCAACCTCCACAACCCCCTACCTCACGCATCCACATGCGAGCCCCGTGCGCCTAAGGCGCCGCGGTGCGTGGCTCGCCCTGACCCTCGCCGTGGCCTCGCTTGCTGGGTGCAACACCGTCGAGTTCCACGAACGGCGCCTCCTCGCGGACCCCGCGATGCAAGAGACGCAGGATGAGGCTGAGACCCACTTCCTGCAGAAGGTGCGCTACTCGGACGAGGGCGCGGCGGGCGGCATCGGCACCGGCGCCGGCGGAGGCTGCGGATGCTACTGATCGCAGCCCTGTCCCTGGCGCCGCTGCTCCAACAGCAGGACGAGGTCGACCTCACCGTCCGCGGCGACGCTGGCGGCCGACCCGGCTCGGGCTCGGTGACGTACCAGCTCGGCTTCTACGACCGCGGCGACGGCCAAGGGGACGGCAACCCGTTCCTCGACGAGTCGTTGACGGTGATCGAGCCGCTCGTGTTGTTCACGTACAACGTCTCGGAAGACACGACGTACTTCGGCAAGCTCTCGTACGACTGGGTCTCGTCGGCGTCCATCGAGCGCCTGTCCGCGTTCCCCGCGCAGTCCGGCGCCTCGGGCGACTTCTATGTCGGCGCCGAGGTCGGCGCCCGCACGAAGACGAACGAGCGTTGGACGCTCGGCGGGCGGCTCGGCGCGAGCTTCGAGTACGACTACTTCTCGGCGCACCTCGGGGGGGACGCCGCGTGGCAACGGATCGACCAAGACGCGTCGGTCACGATGAGCCTGAACGCGTACTTCGACACGATCGACGTCATTCGCTTCAACGGCGACAGCGAAGGCACCGACAACCGCACGACGTTCTCGGGCACCGTGAACTGGTACCAGGTGCTCGGCCCGAGGACGACGAGCGACGTCGGCCTGACGCTGTCCTCGCAGTCTGGTTTCCTCGAAACGGCCTACAACGCCGTCGTGCTCGAGGACCCGGGCCTCGCGCCGAACCCGAACCTCTTCAACAACGCGCGCGGCGTCGAGGTCTCCGAGGCGGTCCCGAACGACCGCTTGCGCACCGCGGTGTATGGCGGCGTCAAGCAGAGCCTCGGCCCCGGTCGCGCGGTCGAGCTGCGCGGGCGCGTCTATTCGGACGACTGGGGCATCGCGGCCTACGACGTCGAGCCGCGGTACTACCAGGCCCTCGGCGACAAGCACCTCCTGCGTTTTCGATATCGCTACTACACTCAATCGGAGGCCGACTTCTATCAGGACACGTTCCTGCAGGCGGACGGCACCCCCGTCGATCGCACGCAGGACGCCGACCTCGGCGACTTCACGGCGCAATCGTTCGGCGTGAAGTGGATCTACACCCCGCGCGAGACCTCGCGGTGGGGGGTCGGCGTCGACTACGTCGATCGCGACGACGGCCTCGACAACATCTATGGGTTCATGAGTTGGACCTGGAGCTTCTGATGAACCAAGGCAAGGAGAGAGCGCGCGTGCGCCGCGCGGGCTTGGGCGTCGCGCTGGCCGCGTGTGGGTGGCTCGCTGCGGGTTGTGCCGCGACCGGTGGCGGCACCACAAGCGCCGTCGTCCCCGCGTCGCTCGCCATGAGCGACCTCGACGGCGTGCGGCATGACCTCGACGCGGAGCTCGCCAAGGGGCGCGCCGTCACGCTCGTCTTCTGGCAGACATGGTGCGCTAGCTGCAAGGCCGAGGCGCCGGCGCTCGTGCGAGCGGCAGTGGCGCACGCGGACCACATGACCTTCGTCGGCGTCGTGCCTGGGACCGACGCGACGGTCGATGACGACGAGGTGCGGCGGGTCGCCAGTGAGCTCGGGCTCCCGTATCCGACCGTGCGAGACCGGGACCTGGCGCTCACGGAGTCCTTCCAGGTCCAGGGCACGCCGACGATCATCGTCCTCGAGGGCTCGCCGGCGCGCATCGTGTTCGCGGGCCATCGCCCGCCGAGCGACTTCGGCGCCTTCGGCCGCGCAGGGCTTTGAGGTCCAAGATGCGCACGACCTTCGTCGCGCTGGCTTCGCTCATCGTGGTCGGCGCGGCGCCCTTCGGCGCCACGCTCGCTCAAGCGCGGCCCCAAGAGGCTGCGCCTGCCGCGGCACAAGCGGACACGCGCCCGCTCGTCCTGCGCTCGCGCTCGCTCGGCGTCATGGGGACGGACCTCGTCATCGAGGTCGCGGGCCCGGACCCGGAGGCGCTCGAGGCTGCGATCGATGCGGCTGTCGCTGAGCTCGTGCGCGTCGAAGACTTGATGACGGACTGGCGCGACTCGCCGCTGATGACGCTCAATGCGGCTGCGGGCCAGGGGCCGACCAAGGTCCCCGAAGAGCTCGCGCGACTGGTGGCGCGCAGCCTCTTGATCGCCGAGGCGACTGGCGGCGCGTTCGACCCGACCTTCAAGTCCGCGGGCAAGCTGTGGGACTTCAAGGCGAAGCCGCCGCGCATCCCGTCCGACGAGGAGCTCGCGCTCGCGCTCAGCCGGGTCGGTTGGAAGAGGGTCGCGGTGGACTTGGAGGCGTCCACGGTCACCCTGCCCGAAGGCGCCGCGCTGGGCCTTGGCGGGATCGCGAAGGGCTACGGCGTCGATTGCGCGATGAGCGTCCTGATGAAGCGTGGGATCAAGCACGCCATCGTGAACGCGGGCGGCGATCTCAAGGCGCTGGGCAAGCGGCTCGACGAGCCGTGGCGCGTCGCGATCAAGCACCCGCGCGAACGTGAGCGGGTGCTGGCCGTGCTGCCGGTCTCGAACATTTGCCTCGTCACTTCGGGCGACTATGAGCGCTTTTTCGAGCTCGACGGTGTGCGTTACCACCACATCCTGGACCCGCGCACCGGACGGCCATCCCAAGGCTGCATGAGCGCGACGGTGCTCGCGCCCGACGCTGCATTCGCGGATGCGCTCGCGACCGCGCTGTGTGTGTTGTCGCCAGAGGAGGGGCTCGCGGTGATCGCGAAGCTACCGCGGGTCGAGGCGCTCGTCGTGGGGCTGGATGGGAGCGTGCACCGGTCGCCCGGCCTGAAGACGCTTGCGGAGCAGCCGCCTGCGGCGTCCAAATAGGACTTCACGACCAATTGGGTCAGTGCCCCGCCGCGAGCCACTTTGAGGCCCAAATTTGCGATTCTTACGGCTGATTTCGCGGCGACAGCGCACCTCGCCGACCGAATACGCTCGAACCGGGTAGAACGAGGCTCGCGCGCGTCGCCGAGAAGGGGCGTGGGCGCTCCATGTCTACCGGCGATCAAGCCCTTCCTGCCAACGAGCTTCGTCTCGATCGTGCCGCCGACGGTCCGACCGCTGCCCGCGGATTGCGTGCGCGTGGCCGTGACTTCGTGCGCGAAGTGGTGCGCAATCACGCGGTCTTGAAGAGCGCGCTCGTGGAAGCGGAGGATCGAGTGGACATGGTTCGGCACTCGCTCGCGAAGCGCATGCCGAGCCTGATCCAGCCGCGGACGCGCAAGTTGACGGTCGCAATCACGGCGTACTGCAACTTGCGCTGCGTGGGCTGCAAGTATGGCCGCGACTTCATGCCCGGTAAGCAGCTCTCACTTGGGATGGTCAAGGACCTCCTCGAGGACGGCCGCGCCGCCGGCGTCGAGACGGTCCGGCTTTACGGCGGTGAGCCGTTGTTGCACCCCGATCTCCCGGCGATGATCGCGGCAGGCACGAAGCTCGGTTTGCGCGTTTATGTGACGACCAACGGCATCTTGTTGGAGGAGCGCATCGACGAGCTCTATGCGGCCGGCTTGCGCGACATCACGATCGGGTACTACGGTGACGGCGCCGAGTATGACAGCTACGTGCAGAAGCGCGACCGCTTCGAGCGATTGGAGCGCGGGGTCGCAGCCGCGCGTGAGCGTTACCCCGACCTCGGGCTGCAGCTGAACTTTCTTGTGATGCGCCCGACCGCGACCGTCGCAGCGATCGATGCCGCGTGGGCGTTCGCGCGGCGCTACGACATGTCATTCCACACGGACCTGATCCACTACTCGCTGCCGTACTTCGTGCAGGGGCGCGAGGGAGAGCTGCAGTTCCGCCCTGAGGACCGCGCCTCGGTGCAGGCGGTCGTCGATCGATTGTTGGCGCTCAAAGCCGCTGAGCCGAAGCGCATTCCGGAGTCAGCCATGAGCCTGCGCTCGATCCCGGACTGGCTCTTCGAGGGGCCGGACATGCGTATCCCGTGCGACGTCTACAAGATGCTCTGGGTCGGCGCGGATGGCAGCGTGAAGCTGTGTTACGTGACCTTCGACCTCGGCAATCTGCACGATCGCCGCTTGTCTGAGATCTTGAACACGCGCGCGCACCAGTGCGCTGCGCGCGACGCGTTCCAATTGCAGTGCCCGAACTGTCACTGCGAGCGCGACTCGCGCATCCGCAAGGACTTCACGAGCCGCCAGCGCTACGCAAAGTAGCGCGCCCAGACCGCGGCAAGCGGCGGGCTCATGCCGGGCGCCCTACCCGACGCACCGCCGCCTCGTCTCTCGTTAGTGTGCGAAGCGGTCCTGATTCGTGGCGACCTCGCGCCAGGACAGCGCCAGCGCTCTCGTCTCGCGCCGGCGCTGCGACGCGACCTCAGCCGTGAGACTGTCGGAGAGAGCCCAGGGGCGCTCGTCCCGGGTCACGGGTGCTCATCGACGAAGCGCGCGAAGTCGATGTCTGAGCCGACCATGACCAGGACATCGGTCGAGCGCAGCGGGCGCTCCGGGTCAGGGATCGGGTCGAAGTGACGCGATGCCTCGCCCTCTGCTTCGGGGACGTCGACCAGCGCGACGAGGTTGAGCCGGAAGCGCTGGCGGAGATTCAGCGCGCGGAGGCTCTTGCCGACGACGCTCGCCGGCGACCGCAGCTCGACGACGCTGAAGCCCTCGGCGAGCTCGAGGTAGCGAATGATGTCCGGGATCATCAAGCGCTGTACGACGTGGCGCGCGGCCTCCTCCTCCGGGTTCAGCACCTCGTGCGCGCCCACCGCCAGGAGCACGCGGCGGTGGTCCTTCGTCGTCGCCCGTGCGACGATGCGGGGCACGCCGAGCGCGCGACAATGCACGACGCTCAGCACCTGCGCTTCGAAGTCGGCGCCGATCGCTGCGATCACGACGTCTGCCGTGCCGACGCCGTGCGCAGCGAGCGCCCGCTCGTCTCGCGCATCCACCTGGACCGCCAGCGCGACCTGGTCCTTGATCTTCTCGATGAGGTCCATGTTCGCGTCGAGCGCGATGACCTCCCGCCCCGCCTGTGAGAGCTGGAGCGCCGAGGCGTAGCCGAACTCGCCGAGCCCGATGACAACACACTTCATGCTTGCGATCACCCGAGGATGACGGGCGCGGTGGGGTAACGGAAACGAGCGCGCTGGCGCGTCGGGCGGAACGCGCCCAACATCAGCGTCGCTGGGCCGATGCGGCCAGCGAACATGAGGCCACACAGGATCAGCTTGCCAGCCGTGCTCCAAGTCGCCGTCACGCCGGTCGAGAGACCCGTCGTCGACCGCGCCGATACGGTCTCGAAGATGCGGTCGCGCAAGGGGACCTGGGCGTCGGTGAGGGAGAGCGCGAGCACCCCCAAGGCCGCGCTCGCGATGTAGATGAGCAGGACGGAGAGCGCGGTCCGGACCGCAGCACGAGCGATGACGCGGCCGCGGTATTCGACCTCTTCGCGCCCCGTCGCGGCGGCTCGAATCGTGATCAAGAGCACCATGATCGTCGCCGTCTTGATCCCGCCGCCGGTCGACATCGGGCTCGCGCCGACGACCATGAGGCCCGTCAAGAACAGCAACGTCGCGTCGGAGAAGGCCCCAAAGTCGAGGGTCGCGAAGCCCGCCGTGCGCGGGGTCGCCGATTGGAAGACGCTGGCCACGAAGGCCTCGCTGCTCGGCATGCCCGCGAGCGCGCCGTGGCGCTCCATGAGCCAGAACACGAGCGCACCGAGGGGCAGCAACACGAGCGTCGGCACGAGCGCCAGCCGCGCCTGGATCGTCATCGGCGGGATGTAGCGAGGCTGGGCATTCCGTTGAAGGTGCCGCCGCGCGTGCTCGTGCGTGAGCCGGACGAGCTCGCGCATGACCGGCGCTCCGAGCCCGCCAACGACGAAGAGCCCGATGACCGCCGCGTTGACGCCGAACGCGCTGCGCAGGCCCACGAGGCTGTCGTGCTCCAGGCTGAACCCGGCGTTGCAGAAGGCGGAGATCGAGTGGAAGACGGACCACCAGGCGCGCGAACCCGAGAGCGCAGCGTCGCCGGGCAGCGCCACGTACAGCGCCAGCGCGCCCAGGGCCTCGATGCAGAGGGCCGACCCCACGAGGAACATGACCTGCTTGCGCACGCCGGCCATCGTCTCGACCTGCACGAGCGTGCGCATGTTGACGAGGTGCTGCACTGAGAACTGCCGCCCCGCGAGCACCGACCCGAAGGCGATGAACGTGACGATGCCGAGCCCCCCGACTTGGAACAGCGTCGCCAGGACGACCTGACCTCGCAGCGACAGGTCCGCGCCCGTGTCGAGCACGCCGAGGCCTGTGACGCAGGACGCCGAGGTCGAGGTGAAGAGCGCGTCGATGAAGGGGATGCGAGCGCCCGTGGACATGCGCGGCATCATCAGGAGCGCCGTCCCGACCCCGACGAGCGCCAAGAAGCCGCCCACGAGGAACAGCTCCACGCGCGGCGCCCGCGCCAGCAGGTGGTCGTGCACGGCCGCAAGGTCGACGATGCTGCGCAGCGCGACGGACACGGCGACGATCGTCGACGCGACGTCGAGGAGCGCGCTCGGGCCATGCGGGAGCACGCGCTGCACCGGCGGCAGGCACGCCACGAGGGCGCAGCCCGTCCCGATCGCGAGCGTCATGCGGATGATGTTCAGCACACGCAGGCGCGACAGCGACGTCTCGCTCGACTCGAGCGCGGCCCGCCGCAGCAGCACCGCGTACAGGAGCGCGATCGCCCACTGGCCCGCGTCGATCAGCGTGCTCTTCGGCGGCGCGAGGGCCCAGCCCGCTTCGGAGAGCAGGCTGAGCGTCGCGGCGACGCCGAGCGCCACCAGCGAGCGTGGCGCGCGGGAGTAGGGTCCAGTGGTCACCTAGGCATCGAGTCTTGGCTAGTGTTGGCGCTGCCCGTCTGCACGCCCCAGAGCTGTGCGTACAGCCCCCCGCGCGCGAGCAATGTGTCGTGGCGCCCGTCCTCGCTGATGCGGCCGCCGTCCAAGACGACGATACGATCGGCGTTGCGCACCGTCGAGAGCCGGTGCGCGATGACCAGCGTCGTGCGCCCGACCGCGATGCGTTCGAGCGAGCGTTGGATCGCGGCCTCGGTCTCGTTGTCGACGGAGGAGGTCGCCTCGTCGAGCACCAAGACCGGGGGGTCCTTCAGGACCGCGCGGGCGAGCGAGATGCGCTGGCGCTGGCCGCCCGAGAGCTTCTGGCCGCGCTCTCCGACGAGCGTGTCGTAGCCCTGCGGCAGCGAGCGCACCCACTCGTCGAGCTCCGCGATGCGCGCCGCGGCGCGCACGTCCTCGTGCGTCGCGCCCGGGCGGCCGTACGCGATGTTGTCGAACACGCTGCCGTGGAACAGGAACACGTCTTGGCTGACGAGCCCGATCGCGCGGCGCAGGTCGGCGAGCGCCAGGTCCTTGACGTCGATGCCGTCCAGCGTGATCCGCCCGGCCTCGGGCTCGTAGAAGCGCAGCATCAGCTTCGTCAGCGAGCTCTTGCCTGCGCCCGTCGCGCCGACGACCGCCGTGGTCCGCCGCGGCGCGATGGCCAGGTCGAGGTCCACGAAGAGCGGCTCGTGCCCGGCGTAACGGAAGCGCACGCGCTCGAAGGCGACGGCGCCCTCGACCGACTCCGTCGCGAGCCGCCGTGTGCCATCGACGACACGCGGCGCGCGCTCGATGAGGTCGAGGATGCGCTGCGTGCTGGCGCGCGCACGTTGGTAGAGGTCGAGCGTCTCGCCGAGCGTCGTCAGCGGCCACAAGAGGCGCTGCGTCATGAAGACGAGCACGCTGAACGCGCCGGCTTCGAGCGTCCCTGCGAGCGCCAGCTTGCCGCCGACGAGCAGCGTCGCCGTGAAGCCTGCGAGCACGAGCATGCGGATCAGCGGCGAGAACGCGGACGCCAGGCCGATCGCCCTGCGGTTGCGCTCGCGGTAGACGTCGCTCTGCGCGCGGATGCGGTCGACCTCGCGCGCCTCCTGCGTGTAGCTCTTGATCGTCGCCATCCCGCCGAGGTTGCCGGCGAGGTCCGCGTTCAGGTCGCCGACCGTCGCGCGGACCGCCTCGTAGCGCGGCTGCAACAGCCGTTGGAACGACAGCGAGCCCCACACGATGAAGGGCATCGGCAGGAAGGCCACCCACGCGACGCTCGGGGAGAGCCACGCGTAGACACACGCGATCGCGAGCACGGACGTCGTGACCTGGATCAGCGCGTTGGCGCCGCCGTTGAGGAAGCGCTCTAGCTGGTTGACGTCGTCGTTCAGGACGCTGAGCAGGTCCCCGGATTGGCGGTCCTCGAAGAAGCCGAGCTCCTGCTTCTGCACGTGCGCGTAGGCCTCGAGGCGCAGCTCGTGCTGGACGGTCTGCGCGAGGTTGCGCCAGACGACCTTCTGCAAGAACTCGAACAGCGACTCGAGGACCCAGATCGCCGCGCTGACCGCCGCGAGCAGCAGCAGTTGATGCCACGGGTCGCGGACGCCGAGCGAGGCGAAGAGCGAGTCCTCGCGCTTCACGACGACGTCCACTGCCGCGCCGATCAGGAGCGGCGGCGCCAGGTCGAACAGCTTGTTCAGGATCGACCAGGTGACGCCGCGAGTGAGCGTGCCGCGGTGCGCGGCGGAGTGATGGAGGAGGCGGCGGAGAGGCGACACGGCGGTGATTTTGGACGCGAGCGACCACTCTGCCGCCCGAGCGCCGGGATCGCCACGGCGCGCCAGGGAGAAAGCCGGCGTGTCGCATAGAATTCGGGCACCGCCATGCACGCTGACGACCAGGATGAATACGGGCCCGCCGCGTCCAGCGACGCGGAGCGCGCGCCCTCTGCGCCGCTCCCCCCGTGCACCCACGCTGGCGGCGTCGTATGGCGCCGGCTCTCGGGCGGCGTGCAGTTCTTGCTCGTGCGGCCGACGGGACATGCCTCCGGCGCCGCCGATGAGTGGCTGCTGCCCAAAGGGCACATCGAGCGCGGCGAGTCCACGGAGGACGCCGCGCTGCGCGAAGTGCTCGAAGAGGCCGGCGCTGTCGTGGAGCTCGGTGAGCTCGCGGGCGCGCTCGAGTACGAGGTGGCGGGCAAGCCCGTGCGCTGCGCCTTCTACTCGATGGAGCTGCGCGGGCAGCGCGAGTCCCAGGAGGGTCGCGGCGTGCGCTGGGCGTCGCTCGCCGACGTCCGGACCCTCGTGCCGTTTGCGGACACCGTGGCGCTCGTCGAGCGCGTCGCGCGCGCGCTCGATTGAGCGCGCGCCCGGTCCGTTACGCCCCCAGGCGCCTGCGCCACAGAACACGATTCACATCGCGGCGCTCCCGCACGCCGGAGCGGCGTTGCAGCAAGGTCCCAAACAGCATCAAGCTATGAGGGACTTGCTGCGCCTTGCGCCGACGCACGGGAGCACCAGGCTGCGAACCGCGTCCTGTGGCGCAGGCTCCTCGCCGCGCGCTTGGGGTCGGCGCTCAGGCTTGCGCCTTGATCGCCTGCACCGCAGCGGTCAGCGCGGGCACGATCTCGAACGCGTCGCCGACGATGCCGTAGTCCGCGACCTTGAAGATCGGGGCGTCCTTGTCCTTGTTGATCGCGACGATCGTCCCCGACGTGCGCATGCCCGCGAGGTGCTGGATCGCGCCGGAGATGCCGATCGCGATGTAGAGCTGGGGCGACACGGTCTTGCCCGTTTGGCCGACCTGCTCGCCGTGGGGACGCCAGCCCGCGTCCACGATCGCGCGCGAGGCCCCGATCGCCGCGTTGCCAAACGCGGCCGCGAGGTCCTCGACGACCTTGAACCGCTCGGCGTCCTGCAGGCCGCGCCCACCCGCGACGACGACGGGCGCTTCCTTCACGTCGAGGCGCGCGCTGGCCTTCGCCTCGATGCTGGTGACGCGGGCCTTCGGCGCGGCGCTGAGCGCGCGCTCGGCGACGCTCGCGGGCGCGCCCTCCGTGGCGGCCTTGAACACGTTGAGGCGCGTCGTGGCGACCATCGTCGCGCTGGAGCCGAGCGTCGCGACGCACTTGCCCGCGAGCCACGGGCGGCGCACTTCGAAGCCGTTGGCGCCGGCGGTGAGCCCGATGCAATCGGCGAACGGCGTGACGTCCAAGTGGGCCGCGACGCGCGGCGCGAGGTCCTTGCCGCGATAGGTCGCGGCGGCGAAGAAGCCCTGCGCGCCGCGGGCCTGGACGAGCTCAGCGCACGCCGCCGCGACGGCGTCTGGGCTGTACTCGGCCTGGCCGCCGAGGACGATGGCCTCGGACGCGCCGGTCACTCTCGCGGCGGCTTCGGCGGCGCCGGCGCCGCACAGGACGGCGATCACATCGGCGCCTGCCGCGCGGGCGGCGCCGACACACTCGAGCGATGCGCGGCGGGCGTTGCCGTCAGCGTGCTCGACAAAGACGATGGCTTGGGTCATCTCGTGGGGTCTCTTTGGTTCGAGCGTGGGATCAGAGGACCTGGGCTTCGTTGCGCAGCGCGTCGATCAGCGCGGGCACGGCCGCGGCGCCTTCGCCGAGGATGCGGCCGTCTTTGCGCGCGGGCGGGAGCGCGATCTCGACGATGTTCGCTTGGTTCGGCACCGCGAGCGCGTCCGCTTCGTCGAGCGGCTTCTTCTTCGCGGCCATGATGCCCTTGAGGCCGGCGTAGCGCGGCTCGTTCAGGCCCTTGTTGCAGGTGATGATCGCGGGCAACGCGAACTCGACGGTCTCGACGCCATGCTCGGTCTCGACGCGCGCCTTGCCATCGCGGCCAGACAGCTCGAGGCCGACGACGTCTGTCACGCAGGCCCAGCCGAGGTAAGTCGCGGTCATCGGGCCGACGGCGGCGTTGTCCCGGTCGGTCGCGACGCGGCCCATGAAGACGAGGTCCGGGTTGAGCTCGCTCAGCTTTGCGGCCAGCGCCTTCGCCGTCGAGCGCGCGTCGCGGGTCATCCACGCGTCGTCCTTCAGGACCAGCGCCTTGTCGGCGCCTTTCGCGAGGCACTCGCGGATCTCCTTCGTGCCATCGGCGGGGCCGAGGGTGAGGACGGTGACCTCGCCGGCGCCGAGCGCCTCCTTGGTCTTCACCGCCTCTTCGAGCGCGATCTCGTCGTAGAACGAGATCATGTAGGCGAGGCCCGTGGTGTCGAGGGCTTTGCCGTCGCCGGAGACCTTGACCTCAGCCTCGGTGGTCGGGACGCGCTTGACGCAAGCGACGATGTTCATGACGCGTGGTGTGGGGGATCAGGGAGCCAAGGCGGCGGTGCAGCCGCGAACGAGGCCGAAGAGGATAGCCCCGATGGGCCCGGTCCGCGAGGCGCGCGACGACGGGCCGCAGCGTGCCCGCGTGCGGTCCGCGAAGGCCCGGTCCGCGAAGGCCCGGTCCGCGAAGGCCCGGTTCGCGAAGGCCGGGCGGGTCGGGTCGCCTGGCCGCGGCGTCCTGGGCGTCCTGGGCGTCCTGGGCGCCCGCGGAGGGCCTCACTCGACGAGCTCGCGCTCTTCCGCCGCCGAGACGCCGCGCAGGGGCGCATCGAAGTTGCGCCCGAGGTAGACCTCGCGCACCTCGGCGTCGTTCACGAGCTGCTCCGCGGTCCCTTCGCGCAGGATCCGACCGCGGTGGATGATGTAGGCCCGGTCCACGGACTGCAGCGTCTCGCGCACGTTGTGGTCCGTTATGAGGATCCCGATGCCCTGCGTGCGCAGCTGGCGGATCAGGACCTGGATCTCCTCGACGTTGATCGGGTCGACCCCGGCAAAGGGCTCGTCGAGCAGCAAGATCGCCGGCTTCGTCGCGAGGGAGCGCGCGAGCTCCAAGCGCCGGCGCTCGCCGCCGGAGAGCGTGTCCGCGCGGCTCGCGACGAGGTGCGAGAGCTCGAGGTCGCCGAGCAGTCGGTCCGCCTCCGCGTGCCGCTCGCGGCGGCCGAGCGGCATCGCCTCCAGGACCGCCAGCACGTTGTCGCGCACGGACATCTGGCGGAAGACGCTGGATTCCTGCGGCAGGTAGCCCATCCCGAGGCGGGCTCGCTTGTACATCGGGAGGCGCGTGCAGTCCCGGCCGCCGAGGGTCACGGAGCCGCTGTCCGGTTCGACGACGCCGACCGTCATCCGGAAGCTCGTGGTCTTCCCGGCGCCGTTCGGCCCGAGGAGCCCCACGATCTCGCCGGGTTCGACGTGGAAGCCGACGCCGTCGACGACTCGCCGCCCGCGGTAGCTCTTGACGAGGCCGCTCACGAGCAGGGGGGGGAGGTCGTTGCTTGCGGGCATGCGGGCGAGGGGGGGCTTGTGGAAAACTCGTGGATGACGGCTGGGCGAAAGGTTTCCAGGCAATTCCGCTTGACGGTCCCTTGACCGTGTGAAAGCCGCTTCATCCGCCCTTCAGCGCGAGCCTAGCGGCTCAGGCACGCCGCTGATGTGTGTAAGTGGTTGTCCCTGTTGGGTTTACGTCGTCTGTTTCACACTGGGGCGCGCGCCCTGGGGGCTCCAGCGAGGCATGTCTTGGATCGCGACACCTCGGATGGCTTCATTCCGCCCCACGCTGGGGATCAGCGGTGGAAAAGCCCGCAGGAAGGGGCTTGACGGGGCCCCTCTTTGCCGCTGGTCGCGAGCCTACCGCACCCACTTCAGGCGGTACACATCGTACTTCGGGCTCATCGGCCATACGACCAGCACGGCGCGCCCGATGATGTTCCCGAGCGGCACGAGGGGGGCCGGGATGGGGCTCAGGGATTCGACCTCGGAGGTCGGGTACCAGTGCAGCTCCCCGAGCTCGTCACGGAAGAAGACCTGGCCACCGTCCGATCCGTCGACCCAGCGCGGGTTCTCGCGTTGACGGTCGTTGCCGCGGACGACCTGGTCCTTGTCCGGGCCGTCGAGGACCCGGATCCCGGCGAGGTGCCAGTCCCGGCCGTCGGACGAGTCCTGGGAGTTGTCGCCCAACATGACGTACGAACCCTCTGGGATCGTCCAGTGCGTCACGCGTTGGCCGATGGTCGTATAGAAGATGTCCCGGAAGACCTCGACGTCCTCGATCCGCGCGCCGGCGCCGTCGAGCTCGAAGGCGACGCTCGAGGTGCGCTCCGAGCCGCTCGGCGGGACCGGCAGGGTCAGGGTCGGCCCGCCCTCGAGCTCCAGCGTCAGCAGGTCGTCGAGGTTCTGGGCGAGCACGTCGATGCCCTTGCCGCTCCGGAGGCGCCACGGCTCTGGCGCGACCGAGGTCAAGAGGACCATCTCACCGGAGGGGTCGAAGGCCTCGAGGGTCGGGCGCGCGTCGGCCTTCGCCGCCGGGCCCGGGAGGATGAAGCGGAAGCGGCGTTTGCCCTCGCGCAGGACGATGCGGACCTCGGTCGTCTCGGCGTCAGCGCGCACCGTGGCGGTCGTGCGAAGGTCCGAGACATCGTTCGACGCGGACCGCTTCATGCGCGTGTCGATCTTCGACACCAACCCCTTCGGATAGCCGTCCGTGTAGCCGTCGCGGATCGACGTCATCGTCCGCGGATACTCGGCGCGCCCTGGGCCGGGCGCGACCAGCGTGCCGTCGTCCGCCGACCATCCTTGGCCCTCAAAGCGCCATTCTTCGGCGGTATTGAGCCGGCGTAGCTGGGTGTTCTGGATCGGGCGCGGGCGCTGGAGGGCGCGCCAACCGTCGTCGTACTCTGTGCGCGGCGCATCGTTCGGGCGGACCCAAACGTCACCGTCGACGATCTTGAGCTCTTCGCCGGGCATGCCGACGATGCGCTTGATGAAGTTCTGCGCCTGGTTCAGCGGGTACTTGAACACGACGACTTCAAAGCGCTCGAGCTCGCGGTAGTGCGGCGAGAACTTGTCGACGAGCACGCGGTCGAAGATGCCCGTCTCGGTGTTGCCCATCAGCGTCGGCTGCATCGACCCCGTCGGGATCTTGTACGCCTCGAGCACGAAGTACTTGAAGAGGACGATGGTGATGATCGAGACGGTGACCGCCTCGATGTTGTCGCGCCACGGGCGGCCGCTCGACTTCTTCTCGTTCGACTTGCTGCTCATCGGGCCGGGCAGGATAACCGCCCTGGGGGCGCTTCGGGGCGCGACGGAGGCGCGGCCTGGGACGCGACGTCCGCCCTGCGGTCAGGTGCCGCTGACGGCCAGGTCGAGCGGCGGCGCGGTCGGGACGAGCATGAAGCGGCCGACGGCGACCTCGAACGTCGCCCCGTCCTCGGCGCGGAAGGTGTACGAGCCCTCCATCGTGCCCCACGTCGTCGCGAGGGGGCTGAAGCTCGAGTATGTGTACGACTGGCCCGGTTCGAGGCGCGGCTGCTGCCCGACGACGCCGGGGCCCTTCACATCGCGCCGGCGGCCCTCCCCGTCGAGGATGACCCAGTGGCGCGAGATGAGCTGCGCGGGGCGCTCGCCCTCGTTGGTCAACGTGATGCGGTACCCGTAGACGAAGCTGCTCTCGGTGGGCTTCGATTCCCCCGGCAGGAACTGCGCAGCGGCGTGGACGCGAATGCCTTGGGTGACAAGGTCCGATGTGTGCGAGCTCGGCATGACGGAGAGAGGGTACCCGCGCGCAAGGCTCGGAGTACCTGGCGCGCCGAAACTCGGCCGAATCCACCCCTTGCCGGGCGGCCCGAGCGCTGCCGTGTCGTGGGCGGGGGCAGGCAACCTGACGGCCCGGTCGTGCGGCTGCAGGACGAGCTGGAGGTCTCTGCCGCTGAGCGGGGCACCTGGCCGCTCAGCGCGCCTGAGCGGTGCGCCGGGGCTGCTCAGAGCCACGCGTGGTAGCGCGGGTCGTACACCTGCTCGCGCACGTAGGCGGCGATGTCGGCGGGGCGATCGCGGCGCGTGAGCCCCGCGTCCCAGACGATCGTGGCCACTGCGGTCGCGATGGCGAGGGAGACCTCGCGGATCATCTCGAGCGGCGGGTAGACCGAGCCCTCGTCGAGCGCGCTCTGCGGGACGAGCCGGGCGAGCGTGCGCGCGGCGGCGAGGAACATCTCGTCGGTGACGCGTGTCGCGCGGCTCGCGACGGCGCCGAGGCCGACGCCGGGGAAGATGTAGGCGTTGTTGCCCTGGCCGGGGACGCGCAGCACGCCGTCGATCTCGACCGGCTCGAACGGGCTGCCGCTGGCGAAGATCGCGCGCCCGTCGGTGCAGCGGTAGGCGTCCTCGGCCGTGCACTCTGCCCTCGAGGTCGGGTTCGAGAGCGCGAAGATCACCGGCCGCTGCTGACGCTCCGCCATCGCCCGCAGCACCGGCTCGTCGAAGGCGTTCGCTTGCGCCGACAACCCGAGCAACGTCGTTGGACGCAACGCGCGCACGGCGCCGAGCAAGTCGCCGATCGGCGCGTGCTCGTGCGCGAACGGCAGCTTGTGTGGCGCGAGGTCGCCGCGCGCGGACTGAACGAGCCCCTTCGAGTCAACGAACCAGCAGCGCGACCGGGCCTCGGCCTCCGTCGCGCCATCGAGCACCATCGCGGAGACGATCAGGCTCGCGATGCCGACCCCGGCCGCGCCCGCGCCTAGAAACAACAGCGTTTGTTCGCGCAACGCGACCCCCGTGATCCGCGCAGACGACTCGAGCCCTGCGAGCACGACCGCGGCCGTGCCTTGGATGTCGTCGTTGAACGTGCAGCACTGGTCGCGATAGCGCGCGAGCAGGCCGAAGGCGTTGTCGGTCGCGAAGTCCTCAAACTGGATCAACACGCCGGGGAACACTTCGTTGGCGGCTTGCACGAACTCGTCGACGAAGGCCGCGTACTCGTCGCCGCGCAGGCGCTTGCGCGCGATGCCGATGTAGACCGGGTCTTCTAGCAGCGCCGCATTGTCGGTGCCGATATCGAGCACGATCGGCAGGCACAGATCGGGGTGCACGCCGCCGAGCGCGGTGTAAAGCGCGAGCTTGCCGATCGGGATGCCGATGCCGTTCGCGCCGAGGTCGCCGAGCCCGAGGATGCGCTCGCCGTCGGTGACGACGATCACGGCGACCTCACGGATCGGCCAATTGCGCAAGAGCTGCGCGATCACGCCGCGGTCGTCCGCCGAGACGTACAGGCCACGCGGACGCGTGAAGACGTGCGCAAACCGCTTGCACGCTTCGCCCACCGTCGGTGTGTAGACGATCGGCAGCAGCGCGCGCACGTGCTCGACGAGCGCCTTGTAGAAGACCGTCTGGTTCCTGTCCTGCAGCTCGGCGAGGTAGAGGTACTGCTCGAGCGGATCACCCTTGTGCTCGAGGTTGCGCATCACGCGTGTCACCTGGTCCTCGAGCGTGAAGTGACGCGGCGGCAGCAAACCGCGCAGCCCCAGGCTGTCGCGCTCGCGACCGTCGAACGCGGTGCCCTTGTTGAAACGCGGATCGTGCAGCAACTCGGCGCCGCGCAAGCGGGCGGGCGGCGCGGGGAGGGGATTGGTGTTCACTCTGCCAGGATCGAGCAAGCGCGGCCGCTCCACAACGACCCCGCTGCGTTCCGTGCGCGGCTACGCACTCAGGCATGGCGCAGCGGGCCAGAGTGCGGAGGTGGCACACCTGCGCTCCGTGTCCAGCGCCTCAACCGCGGAGCTCGTGTCATGCATCGTCGACGCTCCAAGGGGCTGAACCAAGGGGCCTGCGCCGCTGATCGCGCCTCCTTCAGTGGACCGCGCGCGGCCAGGGCCCGGCGCCGCCCGGCGTCGGGGGCCAGATGACCAGGAACGCGCGGCCGACGAAGTGGTCGCGGGGGACGAAGGGGGCCTCGATCGGCGGCGGCATGCCGATGTCCACGACCGGCAGCCGCTGGCGCTCGCCCCACTCGTCGCGGAAGTACCAGACCGGCTCCGGCGCCTCGCTGAACGCCGTCAGCGGGTTCTCCCCCGGGATGTTCTGGCCGCGCACGACCTCGCCTGCCCGCGGGCCTGCCTCGAAGCGGTAAGCGTCGAGGCGCCACTCGCGGCTGTCGACGGAGCGCTGCGTGTTGTCGCCCAGCACGAAGTACGCGCGGTCCGGCACCGTCCACGTGTCCGTCGCCGCGCGCCCGAGGACGTAGTGCACGTCGCGCGCGAGCGATAAGCCTGAGAGCGTCGCGCGCCCGTCGCAGGTGATCCGCACGTACGAGCCGAGCGGCTCGACCGCGGCGAGCGACACCGCGCGCGTCGCGCTGCCCGTCGCCCCCGTCAGCGTCACCCGCGCCACGTCGTCCAACGTCGAAAGCGTGACGCGCGCGCGCTGGCCGCGGTGGAGGTGCGCCGTGTCGGCGCCCGGGGGCGCAGCAGGCTCTGCCTGTGCGCCCGCAGGCGCGAGCTGCGCCGCCGGTGCCTCTGCGACGAGCGTCAGCGCGCCCTCGTCCACCGGCACCGTCGCGCGCGCGACGTGCCAGCCGTCCTCGGCGCGCTCGAAGACCTCGACGGTGACCAACGTGAGCGCGGCGTCGCCCTCAGGCACGAGGACGTCGAACCCGAGGCGGAGGTCGCCGACGACGTTCTGCCCGCCGCGCTCGGGCATCTGCGCGCGCAGCGCTTCGGGGTACCCGTCCCGGTAGAGGTCGACGATCCGCGCGGCGTCGTCGCGCTCCGCTGCGCCCCGCGGGTAGATCAGCGCGCCGCCCGTCGCCCCGACCTCGATCGCGGCCGCGGCGACTTCGCCCGCGGAGACGTCGATCGTCGCGCCGACGAGCTCCCAGCCGCCGTGGTGCTCGAGCGGCAGCCACATCTCGTCCATCACCCGCGCCGAGCGCTGCGGCGCGCGCCACGTCCCGTCCGGCTCGAGGCGCTGCACGTCGCCGTTTGAGATGCGCAGCGTGTCGCCCGGGAGGCCCCACACGCGCTTGACGAACGCGCGCTCGCGGTCGAGCGGGAACCGGAAGACGGCGACGTCGAAGCGCGCGGGGTCGCCAGCGAGGTACGCGAGCCGGTCGACGAGCACCGTGTCCTTGATGGAGGTGCCGTCGCCGGCCTCGTAGCCGAACAGCGTCGGCATCATCGAGCCAGTCGGGATGTGGTACGCCTCGACCAGGAAGACCTTCAGCAGCAGCGCGATCGTGAGCGCGGTGACACACGCCTCGGCGGCCTCACGGAAGGGCCGCCGCCTCGCTCGCGTCGGGCCCGCCGTCACCATGTCGATGGGCGCCCCGCGCCGCTCACTCGTCCCCGCCGAGGACGGCGAGGAAGGCCTTCTGCGGGATGTCGACGTTGCCGACCGAGCGCATCCGACGCTTGCCCGCCTTCTGCTTCTCGAGCAGCTTGCGCTTGCGGCTGATGTCGCCGCCGTAGCACTTCGCGGTCACGTCCTTGCGCATCGCCGAGATGCTCTCGCGGGCGATGATCTTGGCGCCGATCGCGGCCTGCAAGCGGACCTCGAAGAGGTGGCGCGGGATCTCCTTGCGCAGCTTCTTCAGGATCAAGCGCCCGCGGACCTCGGCGAAGCTCCGGTGGACGATCGCGGACAGCGCATCGACCTCATTGCCGTTGACGAGGATGCTCAGCTTGACGAGGTCGCCGGGCAGGAAGCCCTGCAGCTCGTAGTTCAGCGTCCCGAACCCGCGCGTCGCCGACTTCAGCTTGTCGTAGAAGTCGTACATGATCTCCGCGAGCGGCACGTCGTAGATGAGCTGCACGCGCGTCGGCGACAGGTACTCCTGGCGCACGAAGATGCCGCGGTGTTCGTTCGTGATCGTCATGATCGCGCCGACGTACTCCGCCGGCAGGATCAGCGACACGCGCACCAAGGGCTCGAAGATCTCGTCGAACTTGTCGGGGCTCGGCATCTGGCCGGGCGAGTAGATGAACTGCTCGGTGCCGTCGAAGTGCGTGATCTTGTACGTCACGGACGGCGCGGTCTGGATCATGTCCAGGTCGTGCTCGCGCTCGAGGCGCGCCTGGATGATCTCCATGTGCAAGAGGCCCAGGAACCCGCAGCGATAGCCGAAGCCGAGCGCGTCCGAGGACACCGCTTCGTATGAGAACGACGAGTCCGACAGGGCGAGCGTGCCTAGCGCGTCCCGCATCGTCTCGTAGTCCTTCGGGTTCGTCGGATAGAAGTCCGCAAACACCATGTGCTGCGGCTCGCGATATCCCGGCAGCATCTCGACCTTCGGGCCTTTGTGGCGCGTGATCGTGTCGCCGATGCGCACATCGCCGAGCTGCTTGATGTTCGACACGAAGTAGCCGACCTCGCCCGCCGACAGCTCTTCGCGCGGCGTCATCTTCGGCGAGAAGACCCCGAGGTCGACCGTCTCGAACACCTTGTCGGTGCCCATCATGTAGATCGTGTCCTTGCGGCGGATCGTGCCGTCGATGATCCTCAGGTACACGATGACGCCGCGGTACTCGTCGTACACGGCGTCGAAGATGAGCGCGCGCAGCGGCGCGGTCGGGTCGCCCTTCGGCGGCGGCACGCGCTCGACGACGCGATCGAGCACTGCAGCCACGCCGTCGCCGCTCTTCGCGGACACACGCAGCGCGTCGGTCGCCTCGATCGCGAGGCTGTTCTCGATCTCCTCGGCGATCTCGTCCGGGCGCGCGTGCGCGAGGTCCGTCTTGTTCAAGACCGGGATGATCACCAGGTCCGCCTCGACCGCGAGGTAGGCGTTGGCGACGGTCTGGGCCTCGACGCCCTGCGACGCGTCGACGAGCAAGATCGCGCCCTCGCACGCCTGCATCGACTTCTGGACCTCGTAGTTGAAGTCCACGTGGCCCGGCGTGTCGATCAAGTTCAGCGTGTACAGCACGCCGTCGACTTTGTGCTGCACGGTGACGGCGTGCGCCTTGATCGTGATGCCGCGCTCTCGCTCCAGGTCCATCGCGTCCAGGAGCTGCTCGCGCATCTCGCGCTTCATCACCGCGCCGGTGATCTCGAGGAAGCGGTCCGCGAGCGTCGACTTGCCGTGGTCGATGTGCGCGATGATCGAGAAATTGCGGATGTACTTCGGGTCTACCATCTCAGTTCACCATTCCATCCGTCTCAGTGCCCGATGCGGCCCGTGGGGCCGTCGGTCGTTCGTTCACGTCCGGGCTGCGCCTGCGCGCGCTCGCCGGCGAGCGCCGCGAGGTCGCCGCGCAGCTGCGCGAGCGCGCGGGCGCGGTGGCTGACGAGCGCCTTCTCGGCGTGTGTGAGCTCGCCGAAGGTGCGCCCGCGCAACGCCGCCGGGAGCCCCTCGTCGTGGCACTCGAAGAGCGGATCATAGCCAAAGCCGTCCGCCCCGCGGGGCGCGCGCACGATGCGCCCTTCGACCGTGCCGCGCGCCGCGCACCGCGTCGCGCCGCTCGGGTCGACGACCGCGATGGCGCACACGAAGCGCGCGCCACGGGCGCTGTCTGGCGTCCCGTCGAGCGCTGCGAGCAGCTTCTGGTTGTTCGCGTGGTCGTCGCCGTGCACGCCGGCGTAGCGCGCGGAGCGCACCCCAGGCGCGCCGTCGAGCGCGTCGACTTCGAGGCCCGAGTCGTCCGCGATGCACACGAGGCCTGACGCAGCGGCCCAGCCGCGCGCCTTCTTCAGCGCGTTCGCCTCGAACGTCGCGCCGTCCTCGTCGATCTCAGGCAGCGCGTCGACGTCCGCAGGCGACAGGACCCGCACGCCGAGGCCTGCGACGATGCGCGTGAGCTCAGCGAGCTTCTTCTGGTTGCCAGAGGCGAGCAGGAGGTCCATGGCGGCGGGGGCGCGAGACGGTGGGCGTTCAGCGGGTCCTTGCGGCGCGCCTCAGCGCTCGGCGAGCGCGGCCTTCTGCAGCGCAAAGATCTGCGCGATGCCCGCGCCACCGAGCTCCAACATCGTGTCGAGCTCGGCGCGATCGAACGGCGCGCCCTCGGCCGCGCCCTGCACTTCGATGAACTTGCCTGCGTCGGTCATGACGAGGTTCATGTCGGTCTCGGCGCGGCTGTCCTCCTCGTAGTTGAGGTCGCACAGCGCCGTCCCGCCGACGATGCCCACAGAGACGGCGCCGAGCTGGCTCTTCAGCGGCCACGCCTTCAAGTAGCGCTGCGAGTCCATCCAGCTGATCGCGTCGTGCAGCGCGACCCACGCGCCGCTGATCGCCGCCGTGCGCGTCCCGCCGTCGGCTTGCAGGACGTCGCAGTCGACCCAAATCGTGCGCTCGGTCAGGAGCGAAGGGTCGACGACGCCGCGCAGGGCGCGCCCGATCAGGCGCTGGATCTCGATCGAGCGCCCGTCCACCTTGCCAGCCTTGTCGCGCGACTTGCGCTCGTTCGTCGAGCTCGGGAGCATCGCGTATTCGGCGGTCACCCAGCCGCGGCCCTTTCCCTTCATGAAAAACGGCACGCCGTCCTGCACGATCGCGGTGCAGAGGACGCGCGTTTCGCCGAACGACACGAGCACGGAGCCGTGCGCGCGGTTCGTGAACTTGCGCTGAAAGGTGATGGGGCGGAGGTCGCCGGGGGATCGGCCGTCGTTGCGCTGCATGGGTGGTCGTCGTTCGGCGCCTGGTCCGCGGGTCCTCCGCGGCGGCGTCCGAGCCGCGTAGTGTACCTCGCGGGAGGCGCCGACCCCTGGGAGTGGCGGCCGCTCAGTCGGCGGGGCCCGTGAGCTCTACCGAGCGCACGTGCGCCAGCGGGACCCAAGCGCGCCCGTCCACGCGCGCGAGGCAGAGGCCGCGCTGGGGGGTCAGCGCAGTGAAGCGCCCGGTCAGGACCTCGCCTGCGACATCGACGCGCACGTCACGGCCGCCCTGAAGCAGCGCGCGGAAGGCGTCGTCGAACACGGGCGTCGGGTCAGCGAGGGTCGCCTCGACCCGCGCTCGCAGCGCGTCGATCAACGCCGCTTCGACCGCCAGCCGGTCGACCGTGAGCCCTTCGAGGGCGAGGCTCGTGACCCGGCGTGACGCGGCGAGGGCGTCGTCGAAGCTGCGCTGCGCCACGTTGAGCCCGACGCCGACGACCCAAGCCGGGTCCGCGGGGTCGAGGCCGCGGCTCTCGGTCAGGACCCCGGCGAGCTTGGCGTCGCCAACGACCACGTCGTTTGGCCAATCGAGCTCGGCCCGCGTGAGGCCGAGCGCTCGGCAGACGTCGACCACGGCGAGGCCGCCAGCTAGGGTCAGGCAGCCGGCGACCGGGATCCGTCCCGGCCGGGCAATGAGGGTGACAAACGTGCCCTCACCGAGCGGGGACTCCCAGCGCCGTCCGAGCCGCCCCCGGCCCGAGGTCTGGCCTTCCGCCACATGGACGTCCCCGTGTTGGGCCGTGCCCTCATGCAGCGCTTTGAGCGCGCGCTCGTTGGTCGAATCGACGAGGCCGTGCCGGATCGTGCGGGGTCGCATTTCGGTCGGGCACGGCGGGCAGGGCCGCGCTTCGACCGCGACAGATTATCGCGCGCGCGAGCGAGCGATAGCGCTCAGCGCTTTTTCCCGGAGAGTTCCCCGGCGGAGGCCCCCGGCGGCGGAGCGAGCGCTTCGCCGGCCCCCCGCGGCTCGGGCCAGATCCGCCCGAGCTCTGCGATCGGGACCCCGTATCCGATCGTGTAGACGGCCGTTTGGTCCGGCAGCGCCTGGACGCTGAACACGACGCCCACGACCCGTCCGAACGAGTCGGTGATCGGCCCGCCGCTGTTGCCCGGGTGGACCCCTGCGTCGACCTGCATCTGGCCGCCGACGTTGCGCGACAGGATGCCGCGGAACGTGGAGGCGATCACGCGCTCGCCCTCCTGGAGCGCGAAGTGCCCGAGCGGAAAGCCGAGCAGGTAGATGTCGCTCCCGTCGGGCGGCGGCGTCACGTCGAGCGAGAACGTCTCGATGAAGGGCATGCCCTCGAACGGCTCGATGCGAGCGAGGGCGAGGTCGACCTCGCCGTCCGCGACGCGCACGACGGTCAGCGGATGCCGGACCGTCTCGCCCGAGAAGACCGCGTTCAGCTCCAGCACCGGCTCGATCGGCAGGCCGCGCGTCGCGAGCAGGACTTGGTTGTCCTGGGGCATCGAGACGACGTGGATGTTCGTCACGATCGAGCCGTCCGCCGCGATGCAGAAGCCAGAGCCCGTTGATTCGAGGGCCCAGAGCTCCCCGCGGTCCTCGAAGTTCGGGCGCACGCTGAAGCCGTCGGTCGCTTCGTGCAAGAGCGCGCCCGTCTCCTGGTGCCGCAGCACGAGCCGGCTCTCGATCAGCACCACCGCGCGGCGCACGGCTGCGACGCCGACGAGCCGCGCTTCGGCGAGGTTCCACGGGTCGCGCGCGTCGAACTTTGCCAGCGCATCGCCCAGCTGCGCGCGCGTAGAACCCAGCTCCGCGCGCGTAGAACCCAGCTCCGCGCGCGTCGTCGCGACCTCGCGGCGGAGCTCCTCGACGATGCGGCTCGTGTCGTTCTTGGGCGCGGAGTGATCGAGCTTCGCCCACGCTGCGCTGAGCCGCTGCTCGAGCACGTCGCCCGCCATCGCGAGCTCGCTCGCGAGCTCCTTGCGCTGCGCCGCGACGTCCTCGCCGTGTGTGCCGACGTCGTGCTCTCGCGCACGCTTGGCCTCGACGGCGAGCAGCGCGAGCGCGCACACCAACGCGCCGCTCAGCGCGAGCGTCCGTACGAGGCCACGGCGCGCGCCCTTGGCGACGAGCTGCTCGACGTCCGCCTTCGAGACCTCTGGGGCGAGGCCGACGGCGCGCGGATCGACGAACACGGTCTGGTCGAGCGCCTTGCGCCCGGTCACCATGAACCTCGGACCGACGGGGCCGAGGCGCAGGATGTCGCCCGGGCCGAGGGCGCGCTCCGCCACGCGCTCGCCGTTTACGAGCGTGCCGTTGCGTGAGCCGAGGTCGATGATCCAGAGCTTTCCGCCGCGGTCTTCGACGCGGGCGTGCTTGCTGGAGACCGCGGGGAAGCTGCCGGCGGGCAGCGCGACGTCGTTCTCGCTCGACCGCCCGAGCGTGAGGCGGCCGTGGACGAGGTCGATCGGCGCAGGCCAGCCCTCGACCTCGATCGGCTTCAAACGCAGCGCGTCCGGCCTTGCGAAGGGGTCCTTCATCGGGCCTGAATCCCCCCGACCCGCAGCGGGCCGCGTCGCTCCACAAAGCCCCCCCGCCGAATCGTTGGCCCCGGATAGACTCCGGCCCGACCTACGCCCGAAAGTAGCTCCATGGCGAAACGATCGACCACCGTGACCTCCGTTCTGAACCTCGCGTGCCGCGCGCTCGCGCTCGGCTTGGCCGGCTCCTGTCCCATCGCGGGCCTCGCCGCGGCGCAGGCGCCTACGCAGGCCGCGGTCGACGGCGAGGCGGCGGCCCCGGTCCTCGCGTCCAGCTTTGCTCCGATCCACTTCGGCGACGACGACCAGCACGCATGGACGGCGCCGTTTGTGCCCGGCGCCAGCTATTCCCCAAGCGTCACGCGGCCCGAGGCGCTGCTCGGCCAGGCGGTCGGCAGCCGCATCGCGTCCCACGACGAGATGCTCGCGCTGTTCCGCATCTGGGCGGCAGAGAGCGAGCGCGTGGTGTACGCGCCCTACGGGCGCACGTACGAGGGGCGCGAGCTCGTGCGGCTCATCATCACCTCGCCGCGGAACCACGCGCGCCTCGGCGAGCTCCGCGCGGGGGTCCAGCGGCTCTTCGATCCACGCGGCTTGAGCGACGCGGACGGGGAGCGCCTCGTCTCGACCCTGCCCGGCGTCGCGTGGATGGGCTACGGGATCCACGGTGACGAGACCTCGGCCGCCGAAGCGTCGGTGCCCGTCGCTTATCACCTCGCCGCAGCCGAAGGCCCCGCGATCGAGCGCTTGCTCGACGAGGTCGTCATCGTGCTGGACCCGTGCCTCAACCCCGACGGACGCGAGCGCATCCGTTCGATGGTCGTGCAGAACGCGGGCTATCGCGCGAACCTCGACCATGGCGCGATGCAGCGCGGTCGCTGGCCCTACGGCCGCGGCAACCACTACCTCTTCGACATGAACCGGGACTGGATGGCGGGGGAGGCGCCGGAGACGCGGGCGCGCTGGCGCGCGCTCTTGGACCTGCCGCCGCAGCTCTTTGTCGACGCGCACGAGATGAGCGGGCTCGACACGTTCCTGTTCTATCCGCAGTCGTCGCCGAAGAACCCGCACCTGCCGACGCGGCTCTTCCACTGGCAGGGCGTGCTCGCGGATGAAGCCGCGCGCGCGTTTGATGCGTACGCTTGGGGGTACTACACGCGTGAGTGGGCCGACGCGTGGGCCCCGATCTATTCGGACGCGTGGGGCTCGTTGACGGGCGCGATCGGGATGCTGTACGAGCAGGGCCGCACGATCGGCGCGCCGCTTCTGCGCGCCTCCGGCGAGGTCGTCGCGTACCGCGAGGCCGTGCACGGGCAAGTCGCCGCGAGCCTCTCGAACCTCGAGACGTTCCGCGCCCACCACACCGAGATCCTCCGGGACTGGCTCGCCCATCGCCGCGCCGCGTGCGCGCCTGGCGCGCCGTGGCAGGAGCGCGTCTTCGCCGTTGTGCCCGGCGCCGACGTCGAGCGCCACGCGCGCCTCCTGCGCACGCTGACGATGCAGGGCATCGAGGTCTTCGAGGCGCGCGGCGAGTTCCTCGCCGCCAACGTCGTCGGGGCCTTCGCCGGCGCAGGGGACCCCGCTCAGCGCGCGTTCCCGGCGGGCACTTGGCTCGTGCCTGCCGCGCAGCCGCAGGGCGCCCTCGTGCGCGCCTTCCTCGACTTCGACCCGCGCATCGACGCCGAGACGCTGCGCGACGAGCGCGAGCGCCTCGAGCGCGGCAAGGACTCGCGGCTCTACGACATCACGGCGTGGGACCTCGGGCGCCAATACGGCGTCGACGCAGCCTGGATCGACGCGCCCTCGGTCGCGCGCGCGCCGTTGACGGAGCTGCTCGCGCCGCGCGGGCCGGTGACGGATCCGCGCGGCGCGTACGCGTGGGTCCTCGACGGCGACGACGGCCGGAGCGTGCGCTTTGTGGCGCAGGCGCTCGAGCGCGGGCTCGCCGTGCACGTCTCTGATCGCGAGTTCACTGCCGTCGTCGCGACGGCCCCTGGACAGGGCGGCGTCGCCGAGCGCGCGGTGCGTCGTTTCCCGCGCGGCTCGTTCGTGCTTCGGCGGCACGAGAACCGCGGCGTCAAAGGCGACGTCGACCTGCTGGTCGCGGAGGTCGGCGCGGCGAGCGGCGGCGTCGTGTGGTCCGTCGCGACGGGGCGCTCTACGGACGATGGACCGGACCTCGGCGGCCAGCACTTCCAGCTCCTCGAGCGCCCGCGCGTGGCGATCGCGTCGAACGCGCCCGTCTCGACGACGGACTTTGGCGCGCTCTGGCGCTACCTCGACGAAGAGCTCGGCCTGCACACGACGCTGCTCGACTGCCAGGCTTTCGGCGGCATCGACCTGCGGCGCTTCAATGTCCTCGTCTTGCCGCCCGGCGCGACGCGCGGCCTCGCGGCGCACGCAGAGACGCTCCGTGGCTGGGTCGAGAACGGTGGCACGCTCATCGCCGTCGGCAGCGCAGCAACCGGGCTCATCGGCGCGCCGTTCGAGCTGTCCTCGACGGTCTTGCGGCCCGATGCGCTCGAGGACCTCGATGCGTACGCCTTCCTCGTGCGGCGCGAGCGAGCGGCGCTCGACGTCGCCGTGGACGCGGAGGCCGTCTACGCGGCGCCCGCCGCGCCTGCGGGCCCTGGCGCGGCCGGCGCTGCGGGGGCGGCTGACGCTGCGGGGGCGGTCGCGACGTCGGCGGGCGCGCCCTCGGACGCGGACCCGCAGGCGGCGGCGCGCGAGGGGGACCCGGACGCCGCGCGTGAGGATGCATGGCGCGCGCGCTTCTCGCCTGCAGGCGTCGTCTTGGCGGCGGCGGCGCACCCGGACGCGTGGATCACGGCCGGCGTCGGCGCGGACCTCGCGGTCGAGTTCTCCGGGTCGGACGTCTGGCTGACCAAGGACACCCCGGCGGTGCGCCTCGCGAGCGCCGAGCGCCTGCGTCTCGGCGGGCTGCTTTGGCCCGAAGCGCGCGAGCGGATCGCGGACACGGCCTGGTTGACGGTCGAGCGTCAGGGGCGGGGGCAGGTCATCGGCTTCGCAGGGCACCCCGTGTTTCGCGGCTCTTGGCGCGGAACGGCGCGCCTTTTTGCGAACGCGGTCGTGCTGGGTCCCGGAAATGGGACGGATGTCGCGCTCGTGCGGTGAGCCCTTTGCACGCTGCGACGCGATGGGGCTTGCCCAGTGACCCTCGGTGCGCCAGACTCACCGCTCGTTGGGCGCGCTTCCGCGGAAGCGACCTGTTCCGCCCCGGTTTTTGAATTGGGCCCTGATCACCTTGGACGACTCGATCCCCCGCCCCGTCCGTGATGCGGGCGGTATGCTCCTCGACGCGCTCCTCGGTCTCGCCGCTGAGCGCGAGGACGTCCGACGCGCATTGACGACCGTCAACGCTTGGTTCGCCAGGGAGCTCGGTCGCTGCGCTGAGTCGGCGCGCGCGGCGCGCGTCGGCGCCCAGGAGCTCGGAGGCGCTGAGCTCGCCGGCAACGACCCCTCCCACGGCATCCTCGTGCCGCGCGGTGGCGCGCCGGCGGAGGACACCCGCCCGGTCGACCTCGAGCGCGTCCGACTGCGCGCCGCGTGGAAGGGTGAGGCGCTGCGCCTCGCGCTCGCGAAGCGCGCCGCCGGGACCGCCCCGGGCCCGGAGCTGCGGGCGCAAGAGGCTGACCTCCGCGCGCGGCAGTCTGCGGTCGGCGGACCCTGGGCGTGGATGCTGGACGCGCCGCCTGCGCGGGTCGCCGATCAGGCGCTCGGCAACCTCGCCCAGTGTTACGAGGTGGTCGCGCGGGTGTCCGAGGGGGTCCTGCAGCTCGAGCAGGCCGAGTCGTTCGATCCTGCGCCGCCCGTCGACCTCTTGCGGCTCGTCGCCGAGACCCAGTCGTCGCTCCTGGCCGCGCTCGTCGTCGTCGGGCTGCGGCAGGACGAGGACCAGCGCGACCTCTTCCAGTGGTTGCGCGAGCGCACGACGCGGCACCGGATCTATGTCGATCGGCACATGCGCCTCGAGGACCCGGCGGACCCGAACGCGGTCGGTGACCTCGCTCGGCGCTTCGAAGAGGCGCACGAGCGCGCCCTCCGCCTCGGCGCGGGCCGCAAGCAGCGGGTGCAGCTTCTGAACAAGGTGCGCTACCACGTGCGGCGACTCATCGATGGCGGCGCCTCGTCGCCGCTCGAGTGGAGCGCCCTCGGCGGCGCCCTCGCGCGCTGGCGCGAGCACGGCCTCGAGCTCGGCGACCGCGGCCTCCAGGAGGTGCTCGGCGCGCTGACTGGGATGGACGTCCCGCCCGAGGCTGCGGGCGGCGACGCCGGCGACGCGCACGGGGCAGCGCTCGACGCAGCGCTCACGCTGGCCCGAGGTGGCGACTCACCGCGCGCGGATTCGGTCGAAGAGGTGCGTCGGCTCCTCAACGGCAAGCGAGCCTTGATGGTCGGCGAGGCGCCAGACGGGGCGGCGCGCGAGGCGCTGGCGGACGCGCTCGGCCTCGCGCACCTCGATTGGCTCGCGCTCCCGATGGCAGACTCCGCCGGCGCCGCGCCCGCGGGCGAGGTGTCAGAGGGTCCCGGATCCGAGGCTGGCAGTTCCCAGGCTGGCAGCTCCCAGGCTGGCAGCGCGTCGACGGAGGCCCGCGCGGCGCTGATCGTCGCGAGCCTCGAACAGGCCCGTCCCGACGTGGTCTTCATGGGGCTTCGGCTCCCGCAGGCCGAATACCAGGCCTTCAAAGATCGGTGTGTCGAATTGAAGCTGCCGTTCGTCCGGCTCCCTGGGCCTCCGAGCCCCGGTGCCGTTGCGCGCCAGACGCTGCGTCAGGTCGGGTGGCGCCTGCGCGAGCAGGCGGCTTCACACGGCGCGGACTGACCCGTGGATTGACGCGCTCGCGGTGTCGTCTGATCGGGGTCCTGGAGATCTCCGCGGGTGCCCCTCAAGCGCCGTGTCCTGGCGGGCCGAAGGATGTCGCAGCGGGGATAGAAGGGTGTTTGCCCCGTTGATCGGCATGCGTTTTAGGATGTTGTTTTGTGTGGCGCTCGCCTTGGGGTGCCGAGCGCAGGAGAATCGGGCGGCGCTCGCCGACCCTGCGGCCAATGAGGTCGCGGCGCTGCTGCGCGGGTGCTGGCACCGCCCGGGGGATGTCCAGGTGACGCTCCTCACGGTCGAGGAGGGCGCGCGCCGCAGCGACTCCGACCGGCTGGACCTGGGCCCCAAACGCGCTGTGGCCGACCTCGATGGCCCGTCGGGCTCGCACGAGATCGACCTCCTCTTTGATGACGGCCCGCTCCAAGCGGACGTCGGACTGCCCGTCACGGTCAACTTTGGCGTCGGCGAAGCGCCTTACGACGACGGCACGCTCCCGATCCACCGCGGCTGCGTCGGCCCCGGCGGGTTCTCGGACTCGATCCTCTCGGTCGTCTGGCAGCAGCCGCTGCCCGGGCGAGTCGCCTTCGAAGGGCGCGCGGCGATGGTCCGGGACCAAGACCGCACCATCTTCGAGAGCCTCTCGGACGCACACTTTGCGTTCGCGGTCCTTGGGTTCTCGGTCTCGTTCTGACCGACTCCGCGAGGAAACCCTCCAGTCCGGGGGGCGGCCAGGGTCGAAGGAAGCCTAGCGGGGGCCCGACACCCCCCGTCTAGCCATTGAAGTTCTTCCCAAGCCGGTCCGACGAACAAGCGCGAGAGGCGTATCGAGTCCGCCTCGAGCGGAGCCCGCTCCGTGTGATCGTCGTCGTCGCTGACGAGGACGCGCGTCAGGTCGAGCTGCTTGACCTCTCCGCCGGAGGGTGCGCCTTGCGCGCCCAGGAAGGGGACCTCCCAGGCCTGACGGTCGGAGCCACCGTGCTGCTGCGGTTCGAATCCCGCGCGCGCAGCCTCTACGCCCAGGCCGCGGTCCGTTCCCACAAGGTCGTCGATGGCTGGGTCCGCGTCGGCCTCCAATTCGTCGAGCGCGACCTGCTTTGGCAGCAGCTCGACGAGGGGCTGTGGCGCTACTTCAACCGGCGCCAGGCGTATCGCGTCTCGCCAGCGCGCGAGGCGACGGGACCTGCGACGGTCAACGTTACGGTCGGCGACGTCCAGCGCGTCGATCTCTTGCACGACCTGTCGTGTACGGGGCTGTCCCTGCGCATCTCGAACAAGGACCCCTTTGTGTTCCCAACGGACGCGCTCGTGGACCTGCGCTTCGAGCTGGCCCAAGCGGGCGCGCCGTTCCGGTTCGGCGCGATGCTCGTGCACGACACGCTCGTTCGAGGCTCGCGGCGCGTCGGGTTTCGCTTCGATCCGCTCGCGACGCCCAACCTACAGCACGAGCAAGAGCGCGTCCTGCAATACGTCTTGGCTCGCCAGCGCACGCTCCAGCAGCTGCGCGAAGAGCCCCAGGAGGCCGGCACCACCCGGTCTCTGTCCACGCCATGAGCTCTCACCGTTCCAGTATCAAGTCCATCTTGCGCTCGCTGGAGGCCGCGTTCGCGGCGTTCGAGCGCGGCCAGCGGGGTCAGCTCTTTGACTCCCGTGACGCGCTCGTGCAGCTCTCTCAGGAGGCGGCCGCCGGCGGCTGGGGCCCAGCGGTGCCGCTGTGTGATGTCACCGCCAAGCTCCTGGGGCGAGTGCTCCGGGAGGGCGCGCTCGATGAGCGCGGCGCAGTCGCCGTCGTGCGTGAGCTCCTGGCGCTGATCGAAGGGCAGATCGACGCTGAGCCCGTCGCGGCGCCCGGCCAATTGGTCAGCGACGGCGCTGGCGGCGTCTTCAAGGTGGTGAACGGGTCGCGGCTCGGGGATGTCCTCATCAAGATGGGCAAGCTGCACCCGGCTCAGGTCCAGCAGGCGCTTGTGTTGCAGCGGGTCAGCAAGGACAAGCGCTTCGGCGAGGTCCTCATCGCGATGAACGCGATCGACCAGCGCACGCTCAACGAGGCGCTCGAGGCGCAGCACGTCGAGGCGCGTGGCAAGACCGGCCCGTCGGGCGCGCCTGGGGCCCCCGGCTCGGGCCTGAGGCTCGCCCCGTTGCCGGACTTGCCCCCTGGCCCGCCTGCGCCGCTGCCGCTGCGACCCTCGCCGCCGTCCCCGGCGCCCCAGGCGCCGCGGGCCCCCTTCGACGCCCGTCCCGGCGACTGGCGCTCCGGCGACTCCCGTGCAGGGCGCCCCGAGTCCTCGCCGAACGACGCGGTCTGACCCGCGCCCGGCTGGTAGGCTCCCCACATGGGTGGCTTCTTCGATTGGACAAATGTGGCGGTCGTCGGGCTCGGGCTCGGCATCGCAGTGCTGGCCTTCTTCGTGCTCGCGCGGCGCGGATGCCATACATGAGGCGCGCCGAAGGAGTGACGGTCGTCCCTCCTGCAGCAGCGCCGGTGTCGGGCGAGAATCCTCCTCACGAGTGATTCCGACCACCTGAGAGACTACGATTCGCGCCGGGGCGCTCGCTCGTCCCGGCGAAGCTGATGTTCTCACGGTTCTTCAAGAAGTCGCGCCCCTCGGACCAACGCGAGCACTACCGCCGCGCGCCTGGCAAGAAGGCTGCGCTCGGGGTGCGCTTGGCCCTGCCCACAGGTGAGGTCGTTCCAGGTGAGCTGATCGACGTCTCGGCCGGCGGCGCCGCCATCCGATTCGAAGCGGACCTCACATCGATCCTCGAGCTCGAGACGCTCTACGAGCTGCGCTTCACGTCCTTGACGCGTGGCAACATCCGCGTGCAGGCCGCAGTGCGCAGCGGCCCACGCGAGGGCGCGCCGAACCGCTTTGGGTTTCAGTTCATCGATCCGTCCGAGCTCTTTCGCCAGCTGGACGAGTCGTTCTACAAGTACTTCAACCGTCGTCGGTGGGTCCGGGCCCAGCCCGCGTTGGATCGCCGCGTCAAGGCAGAGGTCGCGTTCGCGGAATCCGCGATCGACCTCGACGTTCACGACCTGTCGCGCGAGGGCGTCAGCTTCATCATGCCCGACGACGTCGCGGCGATGATCGAGTCCGACACGTCGCTCGAGGTGACGATCACGGTCCCGCGCACCGATTCGGCGGTCACCTTCTATGGGCTCGTGCGCCATAAGTCCGCGACGCCGCAGGGGCTGCGCGTCGGCTGCGCCTTGGAGCCCGCGGACGGTGAAGCGGGCAAGAAGCGGGCGAAGAAGGACTTCGAGCGCTTCGAGGAGTACATCGCGAAGCGCGCGGAAGAGATGGACCGTTACAACTCGGCGTTCCACTGAGCGCTCGGGCTTGTCGGGGCATCACACTTGACGTCGCGTTCGATCGAGCTTGCGGGGCTCGCGCTCGAGGTCATCTCGGTCGCGGGGATCGAGAGCGCGCTCATCGTGCCCGCCTACAAGGTGGCCGTCGACCTCGGCCGCGGCGGGGACCAGGTGGTCCAGCGTCGGAACGTCTTCCTCACGCACGCGCACATCGACCACCTCGGAGGCATCGCGCACCACGTCGGGCTGCGCGCTCTGCGGCGCTTGCCGCCCCCGACTTACTTTGTGCCGGCGCCGATCGCTGCCCGGGTCGAGCGCGTCCTCGATGCGTGGCGTGAGCTGCAAGAGGACGCCTTGCCCGCGGAGGTGCGCGGGCTCGCAGTGAACGAGCGTGTCACGTTGCGCAAGGACCTCGAGGTCGTCACCTTCGCGACGGACCATCGTGTGCCGTCGCTTGGATATCACTTCGTGGAGCGGACTCGGCGGCTACGCCGCGAGCTCGTCGGTGAGCCCGGGCATGTGCTCGCAGCGCGGCGCGCCGCCGGAGAGGAGCTCGAGGACACGCACGAGCGCGTCGAGCTCACGGTCGCCGGCGATTCGACGATCGACGCGCTCCTCGCCAGCCCCGCTGCGTTGACGTCTAAGCGGCTCGTGATGGAGGTGACGTTCCTAGACGACCGTGTCAGCGTCGAGGACGCGCGCAGGAAGGGGCACACACACCTCGCAGAGGTCGCGCAGCACGCGCACCTGTTCGAGAACGAAGCGCTCCTGCTGTGTCACGTGTCGACGCGGTACAGCGCGCTAGAGGCGCGCGCGCTCGTCGAAGCCCGCCTCCCGAGCGCGCTCTTCGAGCGGTGCACTCTGATCGCGGGTGACGGGCCCTGACCCGCCGCGTCCGGGCGCTCAGCTCCCTTGGCGGATCCGCCAAGCGGAGCGCGTCGGAGCCCGCCACGCCTCGATCGCGTCGAGGCACTCCGTGACGCTGTGCGTCCGCAGCAGGAGGGCGCGGTTCTCGGGCTTCAGGAAGCCCTCGGCCACGCATCGGTCCAAGTGCGCGATCAGCGGGTCGTAGAACCGGTCGACGTCGAGCAGCGCGACTGGCTTCGTGTGAATCGCGAGCTGCAGCCAAGTCAGCGCCTCGAACAGCTCCTCGAGCGTGCCGTGCCCGCCCGGCAACGCGACAAACGCGTTGGAGCTCGCGTCCATCCGCGCCTTGCGCTCGTGCAGCGTGTCGACGATGTCTTGGGTCGAGAGGCCCGTGTGCGCGACCTCCATCTGCACGAGGCCGTGCGGGATCACGCCGTGGACGGACGCCCCGGCGGCGAGGGCCGCATCGGCGACCGCGCCCATCAAGCCGACCTTGGCGCCACCGTAGACGAGGCCGTGGCCGCGCGCGCCCAGCTCACGCCCGAGCTCCCGGGCGACCTCCAAGTAACGCTCGCCCCGACCCGGGCTCGAGCCGCAATACACGCAGACACGGAACATCGGCGGCAGTGTAAGGCGCCTCAAGCCAGGCCACCGCCTCGGTCGAAGATTCCCTTCGGAGCCCCCTATGCCGTCGCACGCTTTTGTTGTCTCAGGTTGCGGTCGATCCGGTACCGGCCACGTCGCCGCGGTCCTGACCGCGCTCGGCGCGCCCTGCGGGCATGAGGCGATCTTCCACACGGACACCTTCGCCGATGGCGGGCGCTTGATGTGGCCGAAGAGCGTCGCGGGGGACGCCTCGTGGCTCGCGGCGCCCTATCTCGGCAAGCTGCCGGAGGGCGCGTCGGTCCTGCATCAGGTCCGCGAGCCCATGGCCGTCATCCGCTCGATCCTGCGCTCCGGCATCTTGGAGCGGGACAGCGCGCCGCAGCGGTTTGCGGCGGTCCATATTCCGGAGCTCGCGCTCGGGGGCCCGACCGTACGCGCGATGCGGTACTGGATCGAGTGGAACCGGCTCGTCGAGGCTGCCGCGGACTACGACGACCTTCGTTACCGCCGGCACCGCCTCGAGGACCTCGACGTCGCAGGGGTGCGGGAGCTGTGCGCGTTCCTCGGGCTGGAGCGCAGCGAAGAGGTCGTCAAGCGCGTGCTCGATTCGCGCCCGCGTGACCTCAATACACGCGGCGACAAGCGGCGCGATCCGAGCGTGACTTGGGAGTCGCTGCCGAAGGGCGCGCTCTTGGACGAGCTCGTCGAGCTCGCTCAGAGCTACGGCTACGACCCCGGCTCGGTCGAGCGCCTGCGCGCAAGCTGACCCCTGCTCGTCAGACGACCTTGCGTCGCCGTCGTCGCACGAGGTGCGGCACGAGCCACAGGTGTACGCCCGTCACCCAGAGCCCGAGCAGGATGAGCGCCGAGGGGAGGAACAGCCACAGCTTGGCGCGGTCGTGGAACCATGAGCCGTCGTGCAGCGCCTCGATGACGTCAGAGCGTCGGTAGGCGACGGCCAGCACCTCGGCGGACACGCCGTCGAGCTGGACTTCGTAGCCATTTGTGCATTGCACTTTGAGCAAGCCGCGCTTGGGCTGTGCGTCGATGCGTGCGATGTCCGCATAGCTCGCGACCTCTGCGGCTGCGACGCTGCGCACGCTCGTGAGGATGTCCTCCCAGCTCGCCGCCAAGCGAGCCTCAGCGCCCCGCTTCGTCGGCGGTTGCACCCAGCTCCACTCCTTCTTGAGCTGCAGCAGGAGGCCCGAGACGATGACGACGAGGACGGGCAGAGCGCTGACGAGCGCGCCGACGCGGTGCGCCTTGCGGCTCCATTTCGCGAGGCTCATCGCCCCAGTGTAACCCGCACTCTCCCGCGGCCGAGGCACCCGCCGCGTCCGTCGCGGTCAATCGCGCGGCGCTGCGCGGAGGCTTGGATCGAGCGAGTCGTCCGTCAGCGCGTTGAGGAACGCGACGAGGTCCGCGCGGTCTTGGGGGGAGAGCGCCATTGGCTGCGCGAGGATGCGCTCGCCGCCGCCCGTGTCCGGCGCGACGTTCACCCGGTCCGCGTAGAAGTCGATGACCGACTCCAATGTCGGCAGCGAGCCATTGTGCATGTAGGGCGGCGTCAGCGCGACGTTGCGCAGCGACGGCGTCTTGAACTCGCGGCCTGCGTGGAGGTGGACGGGCAAGTAGTCCAGCTTCTCTCGCGCCGGGCCTTCGGGGTCGTCGGACCACTTGCTCTTCACGCTGAACTCGGCGCGACCCACGGCCTCGATGCCGGCGGAGCGACCGGGGTCTGTGAGCGGCTCGCCCGGGACGCGCGTGTCGTGGAACTCGTAGTCGGTGAAGAGCGGGCCGTGGTGGCAGCTCGCGCACTGCGCGCGGCCGAGGAAGAGGCGCAGCCCGCGCTGCTGCGCGGCGTCGAGGGCCGCGAGCTTTGCGGGGTCGTGCTCGCGCAGCCCCTCGATGAACACGTCGAACGGCGCGCGGCGCGACTCGATGCGCCGCTCGTACGCGGCGAGCGCTTTGCCGACGTTCACGAAGGCGCGCGTGATCGCTTGTTGGTCGACCGGGTGCATCCAGTCCCAGGCGCGCTGGTGGGGGTGGATCCAATCGCTGCCGGGCGCACCCTCCGCGGACTGGTGCTGGTGTGTGCGCGATGGGCGGCCGTTCGCGCCGAGCGCAGCGGCGCGCTGCGCGTGCTCTTCGGCGAGGATATGCGCGCGATCATCGCTCGGCACGGGGCGCGACCACGCGGGGAAGCGCCGCTTGTCGGTCATCGGCGGGAGCTCACCGAACACGCCCTCGTACAGCGCGCGCAGCGCCGGGTCGTCGTAGACGACGCGCACGACCTCGCTGCGCGTGAACGCGTGCTCGAGCGGGCTCTCCAGCGGGACGAGGGCCTGCGCCCACAGGCTGTCCGCGCGCCCGTCCCAGAAGAACCAGCGCAGATGCCCGACATTCCAGAGGCTCGGCGTGTGTCGCTCGAGCGGCAGCACGCCCGTCGCGAGCGGGTCGAGGTCCACGAAGGAGTCGCGCGGGTCATGGCACGTCGCGCAGGAGGTCCGCCCGTCCTTTGAGAGGCGCCGATCGAAGAACAGCCGCTGGCCGAGCGCCGCGGCCCCGGGGTCATCGGCGTAGCGATTGGTAGGGTCCGGCGGCAACGCGGGCACTGGCGAGTACAAGAGCGCGGCCCGGATCTCCGTCGCGTCGAAGCCCTCCGGCACCAAGGGCCCGCGCGCTGCGGCTTGGGCCCGTGCTTCAGCCTCGGTCAGGCCAGGCTCGCGGCCACACGCAGCGAGCAGCGTCAACAGGGACGCGTTCACGAGGCGCAGCCAGCGGCGAACGTCCGGGCGCTCCATCACAGATCGATCGCGTCGTCGGCCGTCGACGCGACGCCGTCGACGAGCACGTTGAGGGTCACGGTCCAATGTCCGCCCATGTGCAGCAGCATCCCGCGCACGCGGTAGCGCCCATCGCCGAGGGCCTCCGAGCGCGGCTCACGCAGCATCCCGTGGCCATGGGCCGGCATCTGACAGTCGACGACGACGGCGGCGTTCGCGACGGGCGCGGCGCCCTCTCCAGCGCGCGCTACGGTCACGTCGAGCTCGAAGTGCTCGTTGACCGGCACGAACCCGCCGACCGGCATCCATGTCACTTGATAGAGGCCGTCACGGGTGAGCGCCTCCCGCGGCTCGGTGATCGCGATGCCGGCGCGAGCGGGCGCCTCGATGGTGACGACCTGAGGGGCGGCCGCGCCCCGTTGGCTGTCGTCCTTGCATCCGGCGAGGCAGAGGGCGAGCGGCAGCGCTGCCGCCAGCGCGGCGCGCGCGCGGCTTCGGTCGAGGGTGCTCATCGGTTCGCTCTGATGCACGTTCTGCGTGTTGCCTCGCGCGGCGCGTCAGCCCTTCTGCTCGATCTTCGCCCACGTGTCGCGCAGCGTGACGGTGCGGTTGAAGACCGGCGTGTCAGCGGTCGTATCCTTGGTGTCGACGCAGAAGTAGCCGAGCCGTTCGAATTGGAAGCGGTCGCCCGGCGCCGCTGCGCGGAGCGACGCTTCGAGCTTGCAGTCGGTTCTGGACTCCAGCGAGCGCGGGTTCAAGAGGTCCGTGAAGTCCTTGCCCTCTGGCACGTTCCACGGCTCGGTGGCCTGGAAGAGGTGGTCATAGAGCCGCACCTCGGCTCCGAAGGCGTCCCGCGCCGAGACCCAGTGGATGATGCCCTTCACCTTGCGCCCGTCTGCCGGCGCGCGGCCTGCGCCGGTGTCGGGATCGTACGTCCCGCGCAGCTCGACGATGTCGCCCGCAGCGTCCTTGATCACTTCATCGCAGCGCACCACGTAGCCGTAGCGCAAGCGCACCTCGCCGCCCGTCGTCAAGCGGAAGAACTTCTTGGGGGCGTCCTCCATGAAGTCGTCGCGCTCGATCCAGACCTCGCGCGTGAGGTGCAGCGTGCGTGTGCCCGCGCCCTCGTCCTCCGGATTATTGACGGCCTCACAGGCGAGCGCCGCGTCGTCAGAGAGGTTCGTGATGACGAGCTTCACCGGGTCGAGCACCGCCATGCGCCGCGGCGCCGTGCGGTTCAGGTGCTCGCGCAGCGCGTTCTCCAGCACGTGGAAATCGTGCACCGAGTTGTGCTTCGTCACGCCGACGAGGTCGCACATCGCGCGGATCGACTCCGGCGTGTAGCCGCGCCGGCGCATCCCGCGCAGCGTCGGCATGCGCGGGTCGTCCCAGCCCGTGACGTGCTTGTCCTGGACGAGCGCGAGGAGCTTGCGCTTGCTCGTCAACGTGTACGAGAGCTGCAGGCGCGCGAACTCGATCTGGCGCGGGCTCGGGATGCCGTCGATGTTCGCGGTGAACCAGTCGTACAGCGGCCGGTGGTTCTCGAACTCGAGGCTGCACAGCGAGTGCGTGATGTCCTCGAGGGCGTCCGACTGCCCGTGCGCGAAGTCGTACATCGGGTAGATGCACCACGTGTCGCCCGTGCGGTGGTGGTGGGCGTGCAGGATCCTGTACATCGCTGGGTCGCGCATGTTCAGGTTGGGGTGCGCCATGTCGATCTTGGCGCGCAGGATGCGCGAGCCGTCGGGGAACTCGCCGGCGCGCATGCGGCGCAGGAGGTCGAGGTTCTCCTCGACGCTGCGAGCGCGGAAGGGGCTCGCGACGCCCGGCTCCGTCACTGTGCCGCGGTTCTTGCGGACCTCTTCGGCGGTCTGGTCGTCGACGTACGCGAGGCCCTTCTGCACGAGCTGCTCGGCCATCCCGTACAGCGCCTCGAAGTAGTCCGACGCGTAGAACAGCGCGTCCCACTGGAACCCGAGCCAGCGGATGTCATCCATGATCGCGTCGACGTACTCGGTGTCTTCTTTCACCGGGTTCGTGTCGTCGAAGCGCAGGTTGCATTGGCCGCCGTACTTCTGCGCCATGCCGAAGTCGATGCAGATCGCTTTGGCGTGGCCGATGTGCAGGTAGCCGTTCGGCTCGGGGGAAGCGCGTGCGGATGCCGCGCTCGAAGCGCCCCGTGCCCTGGCCCGCCGCGAGGTCCTTCTCGATCTCGAGCTCGAGGAAGTTCTTGCGCGCGGCGGCGGGCTCGGACGGGGTGTGGGCGGCGGGATCGGTCGCCATGGATCGGCTCGGTGTTGCGGCGGAGGAGGGACGGCGGACCAGTGTACTGGAGCGAGCGCTCGCTCAACGGCTGCCGCGCGCCCGCTCGCGGTGCGTCCGATGGGGGGCGCGCCTATTCGGAGGGCGCCAGATCGTCGCGCGGCCGGTCGCCGGTGAGCGCCAAGAGCGCAAACGAGGCGAGCCAGTGTGTCCCGACATAGTCGCCTGACGTGGCGGCGGGCAGCGCGCGGCGCACGTGCTCCTCCGCGGCCGCGACGCCGCGCGCCGCGAGGGCGCGCGGCAGGCTCGGGCCGAGCTCGCGCCAGCACCACGCGCGCGACAGGTTGAGGCCTGCAAGGTGGACGATCTTCGGGTCTTCGGGGTCGCTTACGCCGACCGGCGTCGTCCAGCGGGCGAGGCCGGCCTCGTCCGGTTCGAACCCGCGCCACCAGGCGCCGAACGACTCGCGGTCCGTGAGCCTGGCGACGGCGAGCGCCTCGCAGAGCCCGCTCGACAAGAAGTCGTCGCCGCTCGGCTCGAAGGTCGCGGGATAGCGGCGGTCCGCGCCGTACCAGCGCTGGGCGGCCTCGGCGAGGGCGGCGCGGAGGGGCGCGTCGCCCGCTTGCGCTGCGTAGCTGTGGGCGAGGGACAGGGCAAACGCGGAGTTGCCGTGGGTGCCCGCGCGGGTCGGGAATTCAGCGCGCGGGAGCCACGCGAGCCAGCGGGCGCGGATGACCTCGACCAGCGGTTGCAGCGCAGCGCGCCACCTCTGGGCGGCGTGGCCTTCAGGTGTCATGGCCAAGGCCGAGAGCTCCGCCGCGAGCAGCAACAGCCAGGCCCAGCCGTAGGGGCGCTCGAAGGTCGCGTGCCCAGCGGCTTCGAAGTAGCGGACCTCGGCGGCGACGTTGGCGCCTGTCAGGCGCCCGTCGAAGTGGTCGCGGACCTCGGCGGCGCGCGGGTGGCTCGGGGCGAGCGCCAAAGCGCGCGCGAGCGACCAGTGCATGTGGACACACGAGTGCCAGTCGTAGCTGCCGTAGAACGCGGGGTAGAGCGCGCGCGGCGGGCGCACGTCCGCGTCCGACTGCGCGAGGTGCACGATGTGGTACGGGTACTCGGTCGCGACGTTGGCGAGCGCGACCTCGACGAAGCGCGTCAGGTCATCGGGTGAGACGTGCACAGCCCCCAGATCTTAGCGGCGATCGCCTGGGGGCGCGGCCAGCGGGTTACCCTCCCGGACCGATGCGGCGGCCCGAGCTCGATGGTCTACGAGGCGTGGCGGTGCTGCTCGTCGTGCTGTCGCACGCGAGCAACCGCGGCCTCTGCTTGTGGCCGGGCCTCGACCTGCGCGGGCTTGGGCGCACCGGGGTCTTCTTGTTCTTCGTGCTCTCGAGCTACCTGCTCACGAGCCAGCTCCTCGGGCGGGGCGCGGCGGAGCTGCGGCGACCTCGGACGTGGGGCCGTTATGCCGTGCGGCGGCTTCTGCGCGTGTACCCGGGGTACCTGCTGGCGCTCGGGGTCACGCTCGCGCTCGGCGGAATGAGCGCGCCGCACGCGCTCGAGCACCTCGCGCTCGTCCGCGCCGAGGCGCACTTCTGGACGATCCCGGTCGAGGTGCTGTTCTACCTGGCGCTCCCGCCGCTCGCGCTGGCGCTGACGGCGCTCCCTGACGCGCGCGCTCGCGTCGTGTTGCTGGTCGTGTTGGCCGCGGCGTCGCGCTTGATGTGGCCGCCGGACTATCCCTCGCAGGCGCCGGACTATCGGCCCTCGGTGCTGCCCTTCCTCGTCGTGTTCCTGATGGGCTCGCTCGTCGCAGTCCTCGCCCATGGCAGCGCAGGGGTCCAGCCGGGGGCTGCAACAGGGTTCGCTGCGTCTGGGCCCGCTCCTTTGGGGCCCGCTCCTTTGGGGCCCGTTCCTTCGGGGCCCGTTCCTTCGGGGCCCGCTCCTTCGGGGGCCCCTCCATCGGGGGGCAGCGCCCCGCGCTGGCCGAGGTGGGTCGGGGTGGCCTCGGTCGCGGGGCTGATCGCGCTGACCCCGGCGGTGGCGAGCGCGGCCGTGGGTCGGCGGCTGCCGCACACGGAGTTCCACCTCTGGTTCGGGGTCCTAGGGGCGCTCTCTGCCGGCTTGGTGCTCGCGGTCGTTGCCGCGGACGGCGCGCTGCGCCGCGCGGTCGCGTTCCCGCCGCTCGCCGCCGTCGGTCGCGCGAGCTACAGCGTGTACCTCTTGCACGCCGTGCCGCTGGCCTACGTCGTCGAGCGCGGCCCACGGGGGCCCGCGGGCGCCTGGGCCATCCTCTGCGCGTCCCTGGTCCTCGGCGGCCTCTCCTACGCGCTCGTCGAGCGGCCGTTCCAAGGCGCAGCGCGCCGGCCGTGAGCGCGGCCGCCGCTTGTCCTTGTGGACTGGTTTGTGAGGATTTGCTGAGCCGCGGCGGGTGGAACCGAACCCAAACCGAGCGCAGCGGGTTGAACCCTGCTCCCCCGCAGTCCCGATCGGCACTCCCATGGACCGCGCCCCGCAAGCGGTGGCGCCTTGGAGCACCGCATGACTCTGCAAATGCACCTATCCCTCCCCTTGGCGGCGGCCCTCGTCGCCTTCACCGCGACGTCCTCCCTGGCCCAGCCCGGCGGCGGCCCCCCCCCGCCCCAGGCGCTCCCGCCGCCGCCCGTGCCCGTTCAAAACCCGATCACGCCGCAAAAGGCGGTGCTCGGGAAGATCTTGTTCTGGGACGAGCAGCTGTCGAGCGACACGACGGTCGCGTGCGGCACCTGTCACATCCCGGGCAGCGGCGGCGGCGACCCGCGCCTCGGCACGCAGCCGACCCACCCGGGTCCCGATGGGATCTTCGGCACGGCGGATGACGTCTTTGGCGCGCCCGGTGTGCACCGCACCAACGCCTTCGGCCACTACACCGAGGACAGCGCGTTTGGGTTCGGCGTCCAGGCGACGCCGCGGAACGCGCCCAGCATGATCGCGGCGGCGTACTTCACCGACCTCTTTTGGGACGGCCGCGCGGACTCGACCTTTGTCGATCCCGAGACGTCGCAGGTCGTCATTCCGAACGGCGGCGCGCTCGAGAGCCAGTCCCTCGGCCCGATCCTGTCGGACGTCGAGATGGCCTCGGAGGGGCGCGGTTGGCAGGACGTGTTCGACCGCCTCGCCGCGGTCGAGCCGCTCGGCCTAGCGACGAACCTGCCGGCGGACGTGGTCGCGGCGCTCGCGACGGACGGGACCTATCCGGCGCTGTTTCAGCGCGCGTTCGGGACCCCCGAGATCTCCGCGCGCAGGATCGCCTTCGCGCTGGCGTCCTACCAGCGAACGCTGATCCCGGACCAGTCGAAGTTCGACCAGGTCGCGCGCGGACAGGCGAACTTCACGCAGCTCGAGCAGCAGGGCTGGGGCGCCTTCAACAGCCCGCAGTCGCGCTGCAACGTCTGCCACGCTGGGCCGCTCCTGGCGGACAACCAGTTCCGCAACCTAGGCATTCGGCCGATCACGGAGGACCAAGGGCGGTTCGAGGTCACGGGGCAGCCCCAAGACCGCGGCCGCTTCAAGACGCCGAGCTTGCGCAACGTCGCTCTCCGCGAGCGCTACTTCCACACGGGCTTCGCCGCGGACCTACCGGCCGTGCTCGCGTTCTATGACGGCGATGGTGGCGCGTTCCCGCAGAACAAGGACCCGCTGCTGACCGGGCTCACCGTGCCGGTGCAGGTGCGTCCGCAGATTCAGGCGCTGTTGAACACGCTGACGGACCCGCGTGTCGCGGCGGAGACCGCGCCCTTCGATCGTCCGCAGCTGCGGAGTGAGCAGGCCGTGCAGAACCCGGCGCTGTATGGGTTCGGCAGCGAGCCGGGCAGCGGCGGCTTCGTGCCGCAGATCATCGTCGGCTCGGCGCCGATGGAGGGCAGCGACGCCTTCCGGGTCGGGCTCTACAACGCGCTGGGTGGCCAGTTCTCGCTGCTGAAGGTGCAGCTCAACACCTCGACGATCCCAGGCGGCGCCACGGTCGCGGACCTGCGCGCAGGGCTCCCGGGCGCGCAAGTCACGGAGGGCGTAGGCCCGGGCCAAGGCCACGTCACGTGGATGGACGCGGACGCGACGGCGTCGGTGCTCGTCGGCCTCTCGTACGAGGCACAGTGGTGGATCCGTGACGCCAACGCGCTCGGCGGCGTCGCCAAGTCCGACTGGGCGCGCATCACTATCGAAGCCCGCTGAGCCAAGGGCCGCGCGCGGCGCCGGAGGCCTGGTCATGGTGACCGGGCCTTCCGGCGCCGCGCGCCGAGGCGCTGTCATTCGTTGCGCTGGGGCGCTCGCCCGACCTCACCCTCGAAGCCGAAGCGCGGCGCGCCCGGTCGCTCACTCGAGCGCTTCGAGCTCCAGCGCCGCGAGCGCGACCGCGGCTTCGGCGTCGCTCAGCTCGAGCTGGAGCTGGAGCGGCGCCGGGGCCAGGCCTGCCTCCGTGAGCCGCTCGGCGCGAGCGAGCGAGCGACGGAGCGACTCCACTCGCAGCGCCGCGGCGGCGCGCCGTGACTCCGCCGCGAGGCGCAGCTCCGCGCGAACGAGCGTGTCACCCGTCACACGCCCCAAGAGGAAGTCCGCGCGCAAGGCGATGCGCCCGTCGAGCCCGGCCAAGCGCGCCTCGAGCGTCTTCACCGTCGCATCCGCCGACTCGAGCTCCGCGCTCGAGGTGAAGCCGCTCTCGAACCGGAGCTGCGATCGCTGCCGTTGGGCCGCGCGCGTGTCGCGCTCGATCAGCAGCGCTGCCCGGTCGACGAGCAGGTGCTCGCTCACGAAGTCGCGCACCCCAACCCGCGGCGCGTCGAGGTCACAAGCGACCTCGCTCTGGCCATCTTCCGTCGTCGCCCAGCGGAGCGCCGGCCCGCCCAGTCGCAGCGCCTCGCGTTCGAGCTCTGCGTGCGCGAGCCTGCGCACGGCGTCCGCGACCCGGAGGTCCGCTTCGTCCACGACGTCGGTGGGCGAGATCCCCGCGGCATGCCGCGAGCGCGCCTCGGACGCGCTCGCGCGCAGCGCCTCGGCGCGCCGCGCTGCGGCATCCACGCGCACTTGGTTGGCCGCCAGCGCGAGCTCCGTACGACGCGCGTCTTGCGCGCGCTCGCTGGCCACCACAAGCCCAGCGCCAGCGCCGAGCGAGAGCGCTGCGACGAGCGCGACCCGCAGGCGCTCGAACGCGCCGCCGCGCCGCAGCGCGGGCCGATGTGGCGCGGAGCCCGCGCGCAGCGCATAGCGCGTCTCACGCGCGAGGTGGGCCAGGAACTCAGGCGTCGGCTCGTGTGGTTCGGTCATTGCAGCTCCTCAGGGTCGTCGAGTGGGGGTACGGTCAGCGTGGTACTGCGCAGGATCGAAGCGAGCGCCGCGCGCGCGCGGTGCAGGCGACCTTCGATCGCGCGCTCCGTCGTGCGGTGCTCACGCGCCAGGTCCGCGAGCGGTCGGCGGTCGAAGTGGCGTGCGACGAGCAGCGCCGCGTCTTGCTCGCGCAAGCGGGCGAGGCCCCACTGCATGAGGGCGACCTGCGCGCGCTGTGTCTCATGCTCGTCGTCGACGGTCGCGGCTTGATCAGGCTCGAGGCGCAGCGGCGCTTCGGACCGGCGAAAGTGATTGCGCGCGACGTTGAACGCCGCGGTGCGCAGCCACGCGCCCGGGTCGCGGGGGAGGCCCGCTCGGCGCCAGGCCGCGATGGCGCGCAGCCACGCCTCTTGGGCGATGTCCTCCGCGAGCGCTCGGTCCGCGCCGACGCGCCGCGACACGCAGCGATAGAGGTCCGGCACCAGCGTGGCGTGCAGCGCCAGCCACTGGTCGAGGTCGGGCCGTAGGCCAGGGGGCGAGGCGCCGGAATCGGGGGGCATGTCAGGCATGTTCGCACCCGCATCCCGGGTACAGCCAAGGGACCCACGGCGCGCGTCGAACCCACGGGGATTCCGCGAGTCTTGCGCGCCCCTTGCGGGACATCGCGCCTGCGGCCTTGGCGGCCGCCGCACGGGAGGGCCCGGGATGCCACCCGGCACGCTCGGCCCAGGTGACGTAGGCTCAGCCCTGGGGCGGTCCCAAAAGTGCGGCCCTCCTGTGACGCAATGCCCGCTCGTGGGGACCCTTGAACGGCCGCCGCGACGCCGGAGCTGCCTGCTTCGTTCCCGCGGCGAGCCTCCTCTCGCTCCGCTGGCCCTTGCTCCTTCGGACCTCCACCGATGAGACCTCAACTCTTGCTCGCCGCGATCACCCTGCTCGGCGGGGCGCGCGCTCAGAGCCTCTACGCAACGGACTTCACGACCGCGCAGGGGTGGACCTTCTCGACCTCGCTCGGCGCCTGCCATTCGGCCGGGGGCTACACATGGGCCGTGGACGCGACCCCCGGCTCGCACCTCTTCGGCCCGTACCGCAGCGCGCCGGCGAGCCTCAACTTCAACGACGGCTTCTCCGTCGGTCCGGCCTTCGGCGGCGTCGCCTGTGGGACCGCGACTTCGGCGCCGCTCGATCTCAGCGCGGCGACCGGGGACGTCTACTGCGCGTTCTGGTTCTCGTACCAGTTCAACCAAGCGTCGGCGTGCACGCTGGACTCGGTGTCCTTTGACGTGCTCGATGCGATGAGCGGCGCCACGCTCGCTCAGCATTGCCTCCCGGTCGCGGGCCAATCGACGCTCCCCTGGCAACGGCTCGAGTTCCTGCTCGACCGCGCCTGGGGCAGCGTCGCGCTGCGGTTCTCGTTCTACGGCGGACCCGGCGTCGGCTTCAACGATCCGAGCGGCCCGTTCATCGACGACCTCGAGGTCTACGAGGTGTGCGCGCCCTTCCAGAGCTACTGCGTGACGTCGCCCAATACGGCGTCCGCGCTCGGAGCACGAATCGGCGCGCTCGGGAGCGGGTCGGTCGCTGCGAACAGTCTCCGGCTCTATGCCCTCGACACTGCGACGTCGACGTTCGCGATCTTCTTCTACGGCGACACACGCGCCCTCGTGCCCTCGGGGAACGGCGCTGTCTGCATTGGAGGGCAGACGTTCCGGCTGCCTGCGGTCGCGACCGGCGCGGCAGGCACGCCGAGCTGGAGCCTCGACCTCACGGCGCCGCCGAGCCCGACGGGTCGGATCACTCCAGGCTCGACGTGGCGCTTCCAGTGCTGGTTCCGCGACGGCAACAGCTGGAACTTCAGCGACGGCCTCGAGATTGCGTTCTGCCCGTGACGGGGCGAAGGCTCGGGTCACGGTCTCGGCGGGCGGTCATGCGGCTCAAGGCGCGACCGTGGATGCAAACGGCGCCGTGACCCGGAACTCCTGCGCGGCCTGGTACCAGAACGTGAGGCCGACAACGGACGCGGGCACGGTGCCGAGCTGCCACTGTGCTGTTCCCGACGAGTTCGTCGTGAGCGTTCCGACCAGGGTCGGCGCGGCGATGGACAATGTCGTCCACGGGTTCGACAGCATGGTCTGTCCATAGCCCGCCAGGCTCGAGAACAAGTAGACCGGCGAGCTCGGGAAGCCGCCGCGCACGCGGATGTCGAGGTCTTCATCGACCTGCAGCGGGATGTGCCCGACCTCCATGTGAAAGCCAAGCGCGCGGTCGGTCACGTCGAACAGGTAGGCCGCGCCATTCGCGGCATTGACCGAGGTTGCCAAGCTCCCGACGGCTGCGAGGTCACCCTGCAGGGCAAGCGCCGAGCCGAAGGACTGGCCGGCCTGCGAGTCGCGCGGCAAGAACGGCCCTTCGGCGTACCACGTCGCGCCGGAGCGTCGATAGAGGAGCGCGGCGCCGGAGCCGGAGGCGCCCACGTCGAGCCCGTGGACGCCGACGAGCAGCCGATCGCCTTCGACCGCCATGCCGCTTGGGAAGGAGGAGTGCGACGTCGGGAATGGATCCTTGAGCCGCTGCTCCATCGCCCAACCTGTCGGCCCCCGTCGAAAGAGGCGGACCTCACCGGAGCCCCTCGAGCCGATCGCCGCGACGTCGCCGTCGAACTCCAGCGGCGCGCCGAAGTAGGCCGCGTCCTGCGGCGGCGACTCGCTCAGGACCGCCTCTTCGGTCCAGACCCCGTTGTCGCGGTGATAGACGTGGACCGCGCCCGCGTTCAAGACCGTGCCAAACGCCTCGTAGCGGTCGGCGACGAGCGCGACGTCGCCGGCGAGCGCGACCGCGCTGCCGAAGAGCCCCGTCCCAGGGGCGATGAAGCGTTGCGTCTCGTTCCACGTCGTTCCGTTGAACTCGAAGACGTACGCGCCGCGACCGCCGGCCGAGAAGGCGCCGACGATGATCGTGTCGCCGTCGAGCGCGACCGAGCGGCCGAAGCCCGAGTCCCAGCCGGCGCCCGAGCCGTGCAGCTCCGCCTCGATCGCCCACGTGCCTTGCACGCGCCGGAAGATCCAAACCCGGCCTGTCCCGGAGAACGACGAGTAGGGAAAGTCCGGCGCGCCGATCACGGCGAGGTCGCCCTGTACGTCCACGGACGTGCCAAAGTTGTCATGGATCTCCGGCGCTGGCGCGCGCAGCTCTTGCTCTTCGAGCCACTGCCCGTTGACGCTGCGATACACGTAGGCTGCGCCCGCGTAGTTGGAGCCATTGATGCGCTTCGTCGAGGCGCCTACGAGGATGACGTCGCCGTCGATGTCGATGTCGTTCCCGAAGTTGTCGAACGGCGCCGAGTCGTTCGGAACGAGCTTGGCAAGGTCTCGCGGACCGGCCTTTAGGACCAGCGACCGCAGAGTCGTGGACGAGCCGGAGCCAGTGCCTAGTGCCCGTGTCTGTTTGAGGGCCTGCGTGAGGGCCTGCGTGGGGGCCTGCGCCGGGACGCCAGCCGGGCCGACCTGCGAGCCGAGCTGCGCGCCTGCTTGCTTGCTGATCTGCGCGCCGACTTGGGCGTTGGCGCAGGGTAGGGCGAACAGGACGAAAATGAGCGTCGCGCGTGTGACGCGCGCGGCGCGGCAGAGCTGGATGGACATGGTCGAACTCGGCAGCGGTCGGTTGACGATTGAACCCCCGCCAACCATACATGGCGTCTCTCTGAGCGGGCCGGAACCGGTATGACCTCCGAGTCATCTCTGTGACGGGCCCGCCTCGCCCGGTTCATTCGGGGTTGCTGGGACCAAGTCAGCGCGAAGCGCTCGAATGGGGCGAGTTCAACGCGCCCTGGAGGGTCCAGGAGGGCTCTTTGACCCACCAGCGGGTACCCTCACAGCGCGATGAACGAACCCCTGCCTGCTTCGCGGCGTGACCTCGTCCTAGGTGGCATCGTCGGTGCTGCGCTGGGCACGACGGCGGTTGCCGCAGCCGTCTCCCGCGGACAAGCAAAGGACCGAGCCACGGACGCGAGCGCGCCGGCGGCGCACACCGGCCAACACGTGCGCTGGCGCCTGGCCTCCAGCTTTCCCGCCTCGCTCGACACCATGTTCGGCAGCGCTCAAGTGCTCGCCGACGATGTCGCCGCGATGAGCGACGGGCGCTTCCTCATCACGCCGTACCAAGCGGGCGAGCTCGTGGGGGCGCTGCAGGTCTTCGACGCTGTACAGCAGGGCTCCGTCGAGATCGGCCAGACCGCGGCCTACTACTACACGGGCAAGAACCCCGCGCTCGCCTTCGAGACCTGCGTGCCCTTTGGCTTGACCGCGCGTCAGCAGAGCGCGTGGCTCGAGGAGGGCGGCGGGAACGAGCTCATGGCCCCGCTCTTCGCGGACTTCGGCCTGCGCGCGTTGCCCGCCGGGAACACGGGCTGTCAGATGGGGGGCTGGTTCCGGCGCGTGATCGAGGGCGCGGACGACCTGCGCGGCCTCAAGATGCGCATCCCCGGCCTCGGCGGCAAGGTGATGGACCAGCTCGGCGTCGCGGTCCAAGTGCTCGGCGGCGGCGACATCTTCCCGGCGCTCGAGCGCGGCGCCCTCGACGCGACGGAGTGGGTCGGCCCCTCGGACGACTTGAAGCTCGGCTTTCACAAGGTCGCGCCGAACTACTACTACCCGGGCTGGTGGGAGCCCGGCCCGCACCTCGCGTTCTACGTTTCGGAGGCGAAGTGGCAGGCGCTGCCGGCTGAGTACCAACAGATGCTCGTGACCGCGTCGCGCCGCGCGGCGAGCGTGATGTTGACGCGCTATGACGCGCGCAACCCCGCCGCGCTGCAGCAGCTGATCCGCGAGGGCGCGGTGTTGCGCCCGTTCTCCGAGGACCTCCTCGTGCGCGCGCGCGACGCGGCGCGGCAGCTCTTGTCCGACGCCGCGGCCGCCGACTCGACGTATCGTAAGGTCTACGGCGAGTGGCAGAAGTTCCAGGCGGAGAGCGCCGCCTGGTTCGGCCTCAACGAGCTCGGCTTTGCGAACTTCGCGTTCAAGCCCTGAAGCTGGCCTCGAGGTCAGTTGCGCGAGCGCAGCTTCGACAGCAACCGCAGGATCTCGAGGTAGAGCCAGATCAAGGTCACGATCAGCGCGAAGGCGCCGTACCACTCCATGTACTTCGGCGCGCCGCTGGCCGCGCCGCGCTCGATGAGGTCGAAGTCCATCAGCAGGTTGAACGCGGCGAGCCCGACGACAAAGAGCGAGAAGCCGATGCCGATCGTCCCCGAGCTGTGCAGCATCCCGATCGGGCTCGAGTGCATGAAGAGGCTGAGCAAGAACGACACTAGGTACATCACCATCACGCCGCCCGTCGCGATGAGCACGATCGAGCGCAGGCGCTCAGTGACGCGGATGATGCGCAGCGCGTAGAGCACGAGCATGCTCAGCGCGACCCCGAAGGTGAGCGTCACCGCCTGCAGAACGAGGCCGCTCTCAGGGCCGCCGAAGCGCTGCGCGTAGGTGGCGGAGATCGCGCCCAGGAAGAGCCCTTGCGCGAGCGCGTAGGGCAGCGCCAGCGTAGGCGCCAGCTTCGGCTTGAAGCTGACGATCAAGCCCAGCACTAGGCCGGCGATCGCGCCGCCGAGCGCCCACGGCGCGGCGCCGTCGCCGACGAGCGTCTTTTGCCAAGTGAAGACGGCCGCGCCCGCGACGGCGAGCAGCAGCGCCGCCGACTTGCTCAGCGTGCCATTCATGGTCATCACCGCCTCGGACCCTGCCAGGTCGCGGTGCGCCTCGCGGAAGACTTCGGCGCGGAGGGTCGGGTTGCTCGTGTTCGACATGTGTGTAGGCGGGCGGTCCTTGGCTTCGCAGCGGGCCAGGAGGGGTCGAGAGGGGTGAATGGTCCCCGGGTGTGTCGGAAGAGAGGATAGCCTCTACGTCCGTCCATGGACCCGAACCGGGCCGACCGGGAAGGTCCCGCCTCGCCGGGCGTCCCAACCGCCCCGTCCAACCTGCAGGAGCGATTCTCGTGAAGTCCAAGTCCCGCCTCGACCGCGTTTTCCGCGCGGCCGCCTCGTTTGTTTCTGTCCGTCGCGCCGCGCTGCTGAGCCTCGGGCTCGCCTCTGCCCTCGGCCTCGGGGCTGCGGTGAGCGCGTCCCAGGACAAGGATGCGCTGCCCACGGGCGGGTTGATCACGCTCTACCAGCACGACGCGGTGGGCTCGTCGCTCAGCTTTCAGCGCGGCGAGCACGGCGGTCGCGTGAGCGAGGGCCAGGTCGACCTCAGCCAAGCGCAGCTCGTCTACGGCGCCTTTGCGACCGGGCTCTTGACCGTGGGCTTCTCCGCGGATGAGGCGGTCAACGTCGTCGACCTCGGCGAGCTGCTCGTCGAGCCCATCAGCCTCGCCCAGGACGCGGCGATGAAGTTCCCGATCAGCGCGTTCTCGTCGCTCAGCGTCTCTGGCCGCAAGCTCGTCTATCAGCCTGCCGGCGGGAGCTTTGTGCGCCTCGGCGCGGGCAACGAGGTCTTCGGGGTCCCCCAGCGCGGCCTCGTGAACTTCGAGCCGAAGCTCGGGCATTGCTACGCGCTGCGGTACCAGCGCACCCGCGGCGATCGACGCGATGTGCTGGCTAAGTTCCAGGTCGTCGAACACCGCCCCGGCGAGTCCGTGACCCTGCGCTGGGCCAACATCGGCTCTCTCTGACACCTGTGACCTTCGCGACGATGAACTGCTACAGCTCTACGATTCGACTCTTCACCGTACTGGCGTTGACTGCGGCCGCCTCCGCCCAGGACGAGCCGCAATTGCTCGGTCCGGGCGCCGTCGCCCCGGACTTCGTCAGCCTCGACGCTGCCGGCAAAGAGGTGCGCGTCTCAGACTTCAAGGACAAGATCGTTGTCCTCGACTTCTGGGCGACGTGGTGCGGACCGTGCATCGCGTCCTTCCCGCACGTCGAGGCTGCCGCGGCCGCGCACAAGCAGGACGACGTCGTCGTGCTGGCGGTCTGCACCAGCGACACGCGCGAGAAGTTCGAGGCCTGGGTCGCCGCGCACAGCGCCGAGGTCCCCAACCTGTTGCTGACGAGCGACCCGCACGACCGGAGCTCGGACACATTCGAAGAGCGCGCGTCCTCGAAGCTCTACCACGTGCAGGGCATCCCGACGAAGTTCGTGATCGGCAAGGACGGCAAGATCGCGCTGACGATCGTCGGCCACGACGACGGCGACGTGCGCCTCGAGGCGGGCCTCGCGCGCGCCGGTGTGGCGATCGACGCCGCCGTCGTAGCAAAGGGCGAGGCCCAGGTCGCCGCCGCAGCCCGCGAAGATGCGCGGCGCGCCGCGGAGGCCGCTGCGAACCCGCGGCCGTTCTTCTACCCGGGCTTCGGCGGGGTGAACGCCGGGGCGCCGTTGCCTGACTTTCAGTTGGCGCAAGCGGATGGGAGCCGCCTGTCGCTCTCGGCGCTGCGCGGGAAGCCGGTTGTCATCGGCTTCGGCTGGGCCGATGTCCTGCCGCGCACGACGCTGGAGTCGATTTGGGCCCGCTACGCGTCCTATGGGGTGCAAGTCATCGGCGCGGTCGTCATGAGCACGCCCGACGAGTTCAAGGGTTGGATCGGCAAGAACGAGGGGCGCTACCACTTCACCGTCGGCGCTGATCCGGCTGGGAAGTTCATGCCGTCGTCGGAGCCGCCCTCGATGGAAGAGCGCGCGCAGCACCAAGCCACGACGGTGATCGGTCAGTTCTTCAAGGGCAATATGACCCCCGCGATGCCGACGTTCCTCGTCGCGGACGCGGACGGGTTCCTCATCGGGAGCTTCTCCAACTATCGCTGGGAGGACGCCGTCGGCAACCTCCTCCTGCGCGCTGAGGTCGAGCTCCGCCCGGAAGACCGGCCGAGCGTCATCGCGCCGCCCGAAGCGTTCGTGCCGCCAGCGCCGCGCGCGCCGGAGGAGCCCGTGAAGCTGATCGAGCTCGGCGTCGCCGCGCCCGACTTCTTGATGCAAGGCGTCGACGGCAAGGACCTGACGCTCGCGCAGCTGCGCGGCAAGGTCGTCGTGCTCGACTTCTGGGCGACGTGGTGCGGCCCGTGCAAGGCGGCGATGCCGCACGTGCAGAAGGTGGCCGAGACCTACGCCGATCAAGGGGTCGTCGTCATCGCGTCGTGCACGAGCGACGGCCGCGCGGACTTCGTGCGTTGGGTCCAAGCGAACCAGGAGACGTACCCGAACGTGCGCTTTGCCCACGACGCCAAAGAGCGCACGCCTGAGCGCGCCTCGCGCGCGCTCTACGGCGTCTCCGGCATCCCGCACCAGTTCGTGATCGACCGCGAGGGCAAGCTGGTCGCCTCGGTCAGCGGCTACATGGAGGGCGAGGTGTTGCTCGACGCGGCGCTCGCGCAGGCGGGTGTGAAGGTCGCCCCCGACGTCCTGGCGCAGGCGGCGCGCGATCAGCAGAAGCGCGACGAGCGCGCGAAGGCCGACGTCAAGCCCGTCCCGATGGCGCCGCTCAAGCTGCGCTGAGGCCGCGCGCGCTGCGAGCACGCAATCGAGTTGGTCGAGCGCCGCACCCTGTGCGGCGCTCGGCCATTTCAAGGCTGCGCTACGGCGTGACCGTGAAGCGCAGGCCCTCCGAGAGCGAGAGGTTGTTCGGCGGCGCGAAGCCACCGTCGCGGGACACGTACTGGCAGAAGACCGTCGTTCCGACGCTGAAGCCCTGCTGGGCCAGGTAGGTCTGGCTCAGGAAGTCCGTGAACACGTACGTGCTGCAATTGCTGGGGGGGCCGCCGATGTTCGTCGAGATCTGGACCGGCCGGCGCCGGATCTGCCCTGCGAAGCAGAGGACCCCTGGCCCGAAGGGCGTGAACCCGGGAGTCGGGGACAGGATCAAGAGCCCTGCGACGTTGGGCACGACCTCGCGGCACGTCAGGTTGAAGTCATTCGGGCCGGAGGCGCTCGGCGAGCCGGACCAAGTCATGCGCGGCACGCAGCCGAGCGACGTCACCGTGCCCGTGCAGTGGATGCCAGGGGCCGTGAAGCCGTGCACGACGAGGACGCGGTCGCCGCCCCCGAACGTGCTGAAGAGGAAGTCGCCGGTGACCGGATCGATCACCGCGCCCTCGGCGCCGCCCAGCCCGGTCAGGAAGTCCCGTTGCGTGGCCACCAGCGGGTCGCCGTTGGCATCGATCTCGTAGGCGCGCACAGCGCCCGCGGCGTACTCGCTGACCAGGACCTGGTCGGTCGGGAAGCCCGGGTTCCCGCCGGGGATGTAGACGATCCCCTCAGGCCCGCCGCCCGTGTTGACCGTCGGGGTCACGGAGACGATGTCGAAGGTCCCCGCGCCGTCTGGCGCCAATACGGTGTCGTACCAGCCGCTCTGGTTGTATGACGCGATCTTGAACCGCCCGGCCCCTTGGAAGCCCATCGGCACGAACTGGCACGTGCCAGTGCTGCTGGCGACCCCGAGCGCGCCCAAGTCGAGGTCCTTGTCCGGCGTTGTGCTCCCAGGCAGGAACTGCAGCAGGCGATTGTTCGAGTACGTCGTCACGAACAGGACACCGTTCGGACCGAACGCCATGCCGCCATCGAGGTTCGGGGCGGTCGCGATCGAGGTCCCGCTGCCGTTGAAGCTGACGATCTGCCCCGTCGAGTCGCGCGAGATCGGCACTGCGAAGATCTCCCCGGCACCGGTGTTCGCCGAGCCACCGATCCAGAGCGTGTTCGGGTTGTTGGGGTCGAAGTTGATGCCACCGAGAAAGCCGGGGACGCCGGGCGGTGTGCCGAGGTCAGTGTAGGAGTAGGTCCCCGCGAAGTTCGAGCCGAAGGTTTGCGCGGACGAGGAGGCAACGAGGAGCAGCGCTGCTGCGGCCGTCGCTGGCCAGCGAGACGACAGGAATGGATGCGTGTTCATGGAGAGGACTTTCAGCTGCGTCGGGACCTGCCCGACGCATCGATTCTGCCACTCGAGGCAGAACCTGCTTGGAAACTCCAGCTCCGCGCTACAAAAGCACCGTTACGAGACCAGGGAACGCGATCACTAGGGCTAGCGCGACCAACTGGATCGCGACGAAGGGCAGCACCCCGCGGTAGATCGTCCCAGTCGAGATCTCTTTGGGCGCGACGCCGCGCAGGTAGAAAAGCGCGAAGCCGAAGGGCGGCGTCAAGAACGACGTCTGCAGGTTCATCGCGAGCATCACGCCGAACCAGACCATCAGCTCGCCCTCCATGCCGAGCGCGAGGGCCGCCGGCTTCAGCAGCGGCAGCACGATGAACGCGATCTCGAAGAAGTCGATGAAGAACCCGAGGACAAAGACCGCGAGGTTCGCGACGACGATCAAGCCGACGACGCCGCCAGGCAGGTTCGTCAAGACGTCGCGGATCCAGACCTCGCCGTCGAGCCCGCGGAAGACGAGGATGAACGCCGACGAGCCGATCAACAAGAACATGATCATCGTCGTCAGCTTCGCCGTCGCTTCGGCCGCGCCTCGCACGGCGTCGAAGGTGAGGCGCCGGCTGAGCGCTGCGAGGCCCATGGCGCCGACCGAGCCGAGCGCGCCCGCGGAGGTCGGCGTCGCGCCGCCGGCGAAGATGCTGCCGAGCACGATGAGGATCAGCGCCAGCGGCGGCACGAGCACACGGAGCACCCGACCCAAGAGCGCGACACGTGTCGCGGCGCACTCGTGCTCGGGCAGCGGCGGGGCGTCGCTTGGGCGCAGCTTCGCGATGAGCGCGACGTAGATTGCATACAGGGCCGCGAGGCCGAGGCCCGGGACGAACGCGCCGCGGAACAGGTCTCCGACGCTGACGTCGAGCTGGTCGCCGAGCACGATCAAGACGATGCTCGGCGGCACGATCTGTCCCAGCGTACCTGCCGCGCAGATCGTCCCCGTCGCCAGTGTCGGCGCGTATCCGTAGCGCAGCATCACAGGCAGCGAGATCATGCCCATCGCGACGACCGATGCGCCGACGACGCCCGTGGCCGCAGCGAGCAGCGTGCCGACGAAGACGACCGCGAACGCGAGCCCGCCGCGCCGCCGGCCGAAGAGCTGTCCGATCGTGTGCAAGAGGTCCTCGGCGAGCTTTGTGCGCTCGAGGATCGTCCCCATGAACACGAAGAACGGCACCGCGAGCAGCACCTGGTTCGACATCACGCCGAACACGCGCCCCGACAGGTTGATGAAGGCCCAGTCAAAGTGGCCCAGCGCGACGCCGAGCGCGCCGTAGATCAATGCCACGCCGCCGAGCGTGAACGCGACCGGGAACCCGAGGAAGATCAGCAGCAGCACGGTCCCGAACATCGCGGGGCCGAGGATGTCGTGGGTCATCGCGAGGGGCCCTCGGTCGGCGGCGCAGCGCGGAGCGCCGTGGCGCGGCGCACGGCCTCCGCGAGGCCCTGCAGGGTCAGCAGGCCGAAGGCCAAAGGCACGCACAGCTTCAGGGGCCAGCGCGGGAGGCCGCCGGGGTCGGGCGACCCCTCGCGCTCGACAAAGGACTGCCACGCGACGCCCCAAGAGCTCACCGCGACAAAGGCCGCAAACGGGCAGAGGAACAGCAACAGCCCGCAGAGCTCGATCCAGTCGCGCTGCCGCGGGTGCAGCCGCGCGTTGAGGACGTCGACGCGGACGTGCGCGCCCTCACGCAGCGCCCAGGGCGCGGCGAATAGGAAGACGAGGCTGAAGAGGTACCACTGCAGCTCGGTCAGCGAGTTGCTGGTCAAGCGCAGCCCGAAGCGGGGGCCGACGAAGAGCCCGAGCGCGTTCCAGGCGCCGAGCAGCACCATGACCACGACGAGCGCGGCGGCGAGCCGTCCGAGGGCGCGCGCGACGCGGTCGGCGACGTTCACGAAGGGTAAGTTCATGCGCGGCTGGGGCTCCTGGTTGGGGCCCCAACGTACTGCGGCGGGCGGGTTGTTCGGCCAGGAACTCGGATTTGCCGCGAGCCGGTAGGATCGGCGCTCCAGCATCGACGCGCACCTTCCGAAATCTCCCCCATGACGGTCCGACCCACCTCGCCGCGCGCCCCCCACGCGGCGCGCGCTGCCCTCGTTCTCGCCGCGCTTGTTTGGCTCCCAACCGCAACGGCGCCCGCAGCGGTCGCCCCAGCGGGGCCGCAGGCGCGGCCGCAAGCCGCGCCCGCGCCGCCCGCGACCGACCCTGCCCGGCTCGGCGCATGGCGCGAGCTCGGCCCGACGACCTTCGGCGGCCGGATCGTCGACCTCGCCACGCACCCCGACCATCCGGGCCACCTCTGGGTCGCGTCGCCGTCCGGCGGCCTCTGGCTCACGGAGAACCACGGCACGACGTGGCGCTGCATCTTCGAGCGCGAGCGCGCCTTCTCGATCGGCGACATCGCCGTCGACCCGCGCGATACCAACGTCGTTTGGGTCGGGTCGGGCGAGGCGAACAACCAGCGCAGCTCCTACTGGGGCGACGGCGTCTACAAGACGACCGACGGGGGCGCGACCTGGGCCAACATGGGCCTCACGGACAGCCACCATATCGGTCGCGTCGTGATCGACCCCGTGGACTCGAACAAGGTCTTCGTCGCGGCCCTCGGGCACCTCTACACGACAAACGAGGAGCGCGGCCTCTATCGCACGCTCGACGGCGGCGCCACGTGGGAGCGCGTGCTCTTCGTTGACGAGCGGACGGGCGTGGTCGATGTCGTCGTCGACCCTGCGGACCCGCGCTTCGTCTACGCCGCGACGTACGAGCGCCTACGACGGGCCTGGGACCTGGACGAGAGCGGGCCGGGCTCGGGCATCTGGCGCTCCACGGACGGCGGCGCGACGTTCGCACGTTGCGCAGGCGGCCTGCCCGAGGGGGAGCTCGGCCGGATCGGCCTCGACGTGTTCGCGGGGGACCCGCGGACGCTCTACGCGACGGTGTCGAACATGAACCGCGTCGCGGTGGATCGCGGCCCTGTGAACGGCTTGACCACGGAGTTCAAGGACGGCCAGCTCGTCGTGCGCTCCGTCGAGGAGAAGAGCGGCGCGGCGGAGCTCGGGCTCCAAGCGGGCGACGTGCTCGTCAAGCTCGGTGACGAGGCGCTCGATACTCCGTTCGGTTGGGTCAAGGTCCTCGCGCGCTTCGAAGCCAGCGCCAAGGAGCAGGACACAGGCGCCAGCGACGAAGCCGAGCAGGCCGAGGACGAGGCGACGCTGACGCTGGTGCGTCGGCGCGGCGCCGACGAGTCCACGCTCGAGCTGACCTTGTCGAAGCTCTTCGCGGTCGACGTCAAAGAGCCAGAGCTGCGCGAGGTCGGCGGCGAGGTCTATCGCAGCGATGACCGGGGCGAGACGTGGCGCAAGGTGAACAAGAAGCCGGCCGGCGGCGACCCGCCTTATTACTACGGCCAGATCCGCGTGGATCCGACCGACGTCCAGCGGGTCTATATGTGCAGCGTCCCGCTGCTCGCCTCGACCGACGGCGGCGAGACCTGGTCGAACATCGCAAGCTCCGTCCACACCGACCACCACGCGTTGGTGATCGACCCGCAGAACCCCGACAAGCTCATCCTCGGCAACGACGGCGGCTTGCACATCTCGTGGGACCGGGGCGACACTTGGTTCCATCAGGCCAATCTGCCGCTCGCGCAGTTCTATACGGTCACCGTCGACCGCTCGGAGCCGTTCCGCGTCTATGGCGGCACCCAGGACAATGGCTCATGGGGGGGGCCCAACACCTCGCGCGACCCCAAGGGCATCCACCCCAGCGAATGGTTCAACGTCGGCGGCGGTGACGGCTTCTACACCGTCACCGACTGGCGCGACCTCGACACCGTCTACGGCGAGTCGCAGTTCGGCGCGATCTACCGGCGCGACCTTCGGACGGGCGCCACCGTCAACATCTGGCCGCAGGTCAAGGGCGAGTCGCTGCGCTTCAACTGGAGCTCGCCCATCCTGATCTCGTACCACAACCCAGAGATCATCTACTTCGGCGCCAACCGGCTGTTCAAGTCGTTGGACCGCGGTGACAACTGGTTGATCTACAGCCCGGACTTGACGACAAACGACGCGGTCAAGCTCGAGGGCAACGTCCCGCACTGCACGATCACGACGGTGGCCGAGTCGCGGCTCGACCCGGGGCTCGTCCTCGTTGGCACCGACGACGGCAATGTGCAGTTGACGCAAGACGGCTGTTACACCTGGACGAACTTGACCGGCGCGTTCCCGGGGGCGCTCCCCAACGGTTGGGTCAGCCGCGTCGAGCTCTCGCAGCACGCGCGAGGCCGCGCCTACGTCGCGTTCACGGGCTATCGCGAGGACGAGTTTCGACCCATGCTCTACGCCACGGATGAGCTCGGCGCCGGCCGCGCTTGGCGGGACCTCGCGGCCGGGCTGCCCGCTGGTGAGCCCGTCAACGTCGTCCGCGAGGACCCGCGGAACCCCGACATGCTCTATGTCGGCACCGAGTTCGGCGTCCATGTGTCGTGGGACCGGGGCGAGACGTGGCGCAAGCTCGGCGAGGGCCTGCCGACGCTGCCAGTGCACGACCTGGCGCTGCATGACCGCGACGGGGTGCTGGTCGCGGGGACACACGGGCGCGGCTTCTGGGCGCTGGACGTCAACGCCGTGCGCGGGATGAACGCGGAGCGCGCCGCGCAGGCGACCTTGTTGCCCGTCGGCGACGTCACGCGCTGGGAGCGCCGACGCGCTGTCGGCGGGTACGGCGGGGGCGACGGCGTGCGCTACGGCGAGAACGCGCGGCAGGTCGCGCACCTCGCCGTGCACCTGCCGAGCGCGATCGAGGAGGGCGTGGAGCTCGCCCTCTCCATCGAGGACGCGGCGGGCAAGGAGCTCGCGAAGTTCGACTTGCTGCGCGATCCGGGCACCCAGGCCTTCACTTGGGACCTCCGCGCGGAGGCGCAAGGTGAGGCCCGCGGGCGCCGCGGCGCCCGCGGCCGGGGCGCGGAGCCGGGGGAGTACACGGCCGTTCTGAAGGTCGGGGCAGGGAAGCCGCAGCGGCAGAAGTTCTCGATCCGCGCCGACGCTTTGACGGCGGGGCGTTAACTTCGGCGTTCATGCCGAACGCCCCCCGCTCCATCCGTCGTCGCGACGTGCTTCGCGGCGGGTCCGTCGCCGCCGCTTCCCTCCTCGCCGCGCCGGTCTTCGGCCGAGCGCGCCGCGACGACGAGGTCGTGCGCCTCGGCATCGTCGGCCTGCGCGGGCGTGGTTGGAACCACTACCACGCCTTCAAGGGGCTGCCCGGCGTCCAGATCGTCGCCCTGTGCGACGTCGACGCCGAGGTCCTGACGCGGCGCGCGGCGGAGGCGGCGCCCGAGGCCGCGGCGGCCGGGCGCGAGATCGCGACGTTCGCTGACGTGCGCGACCTCCTGGCGCGCGACGACGTCGACGCCGTCTCGATCGCGACGCCGAACCACCTGCACGCGCTGCACACCGTGTGGGCCTGCGAGGCGGGCAAGCACGTCTACGTCGAGAAGCCTGTCAGCCACAACCTGTGGGAGGGCCGGCGCATGGTCGAGATCGCGCGTCGCACGAACCGCATCGTGCAGGCGGGGACGCAGAGCCGCTCGAGCCCCGCGATCAACGAAGCGATCGCGTGGTTCCAAGCGGGCGGGCTCGGCGCGCCGAAGCTCGCGCAGGGCCTCTGCTACAAGCCGCGCAAGAGCATCGGCCGCGTGCCGCTGCCGCTGGACCCCCCGGCGCAGGTCAACCACGACCTGTGGTCGGGGCCGCGCCAACCTGGCCCGGTGCAGCGCGCTCAGTACCACTACGATTGGCACTGGCAGTGGCCGTTTGGCAACGGCGACCTGGGCAACCAAGGGGTGCACCAGATGGACCTGTGCCGCTGGGCGCTCGGCGCCAAGGCGCTGCCGACGCGCATCGTGACCGCGGGCGGCCGCTTCGGCTATGCGGACGACGGCACGACCCCGAACACGCTCGTCGCGTACTACGACCTGCAGCCCGCGCCGATGGTGTTCGAGGTGCGCGGCCTGCCTAAGGACCTCGCGTCCCAAGCGCTGCCCGATTGGGGCGCGAACATGGACCGCGTGCACGGCACGACGATCTCCGTGATCGTGTACGCGGAGCAAGGGCGCTTGACGATCACCTCCGACTACTCCGTCGCGGTCGCGCACGATCACGAGGGGAAGGAGCTGCGCAGGTGGAAGCAGGACGGCGACCACTTCGCGAACTTCATCGACGCCGTGCGGCTGCGTGACCCCGGCGCGCTGCACGCTGACGTCGCCGAGGGCCACCTCTCGGCGGGCTACTGCCACATCGCGAATGACTCGATCCGGCTGGGCCAGCGGGACTCGATGGAGTCGATCGAGCGCGCCGTCGCGGACGCCCCGCACGCGCTGGATGCGATGGCGCGGATGCGCGCGCACCTCGTCGCGAACGGCGTCGAGCTCGACAAGGACCGGCCGACGTTCGGGCGCACGCTCGCGATCGATCCGGTCGAGGAGCGCTACGTCGGCGACGCCGACGCCGAGTCGCTGCGCCGGGGCACGTACCGCCAAGGCTTCACGATCTCCGAGTCGGTTTGAGCCAGGGCCGGGCTGCGGCCCGGCCTTGATCGTCGCTTTGCAATCGGCCTGTACGCTGCGGGGACCCGTCCCCCCCGCTGCGCGACATGTCCCGCCGATTCACGAGTCCTCCCTTGCTCGGGCCCTTCGTACTGGGGCTCACAGCGTCCTGCGCTGCGCCCGCGTTGCCCGCCCGCGTCAGCGCGGACCGCTCTGGCACGAACCCGACGCTCTTGCGCGACACGCTCGAGGTGACCGCGGGCTACGCGTCGTTCGGCGGCGGCGACGGGGCGCTGACGCTGACACCGACGTACACACGCGCGTTCCGCGAGAGCACGCTCGCCGCGCGCATCGCGCAGCCGTTGGGCTCCGTCGACCTCGGGCGCGACGGGGAGACGGGGCTCGGGGACCTGCGCCTCGGCTTCGACTGGCTCGCGCAGCTCGACCAGGACCAGGGCGTCGTGTTCCGCGCCGACGTGACCTTCGATACAGCGAGCAACGACGCGCTCGGCGCTGGGCGCGCGACCCTCACACCGGCGCTGGTCTGGACGGGCTTCCTGTCGGAGCAGAGCCTGCTCGCGTTCACGTGGCAGCAGCGCTTCAGCGTGGACGGCGCCGCGCGGCGCGACGCGCTCAACCAGACGACGCTCGACCTGCGGTATCTGCGCACCGCGGCGGACCAGCGCCGCTGGTGGTCGATCGACCCCGCGGTGGTCATCGACCTCGAAGCCGAGGCGGACACCTGGGGCGCGCTCGTCCTCGAGCGCGGCTGGGTCCTCGGCGACCTGCAGGGCGGCGCGCTCGGCGCGTTTGTGCGCCCGAGCGTCGGGTTCGGCGGTCACCGCGAGAACGACTGGACGCTGCTCGGCGGGCTGCGCTTCGTGCTGTGAGCCGGTCAGTTGGCGTGTGACGGCAGCGCGTCCGCGCCAGCGAGGCCGAAGCGCTCGTTCAACGCGACCAGCGCCGCGTCGACGCCGATCTCGGCGCCCGGGACGAAGCCCGGGACCGTGATCACTTGCACGACCGCGCCGCCGAGGCCGCGGTGCACCACGCCGCGGGGCAGGTACACGAGGTCGCCCGCGCTGAGCGGGATGCGGCGCAGGAGCTGTGACACCTCGGCCTTCGTGACCGCCGCGACGCCGCGGATGACGTCGAGCTGCTCGGAGACCAAGAGCGCCGCGCCTTCGGGCGCCGCTTGCACGAGGTAGAGCTCGTCGAAGCCGCCCTCGATCGGGTGGTAGTGCGTGAACGAGTCCATGATCCGCACGCGGTGCGCGTTCAGCGCGTGGAAGAGGTACGGGCCGTTCTTGCCCTGCCAGGTCAACAGCACGCGGCGGTACGCGTCGCTCTCCTCGGCGCAGCCGCCGGGCGTGTCGGTGATGCGCGGGTCGAAGTCGGGGCGGATGAAGGCCGGGATATCGGACGGCGGCGCCGTCGGGACGTCGAACGCGAGCGCAGAGGCGCCGCGCAGCGCTAGCGACTCGCCGCGCCGCACGACGATGATGTCGCCGGCGCGCACATCGCTCGTCTCGACGCCGGCGGCCCGAGTGACCGTCGCAGCGCCCTCGCCCGCCTGCGCAAAGACGACGGTGCAGGCGGCCGCCGGCGCGCACGCCAGCGTCGCAGGCGCCGCGCTGTCGTTCGCGAGCCAACGCAGCGCATAACCTGGGTTCGCTTCGGCGAAGGCGCGCGCGAGCGCGGCGAGGCCCGGCTGGCCCGTGTCATGCAGGTCCGCTTCGTGCACGCGCGATGAGCGCTCGTCCCGCGCGGGCCCTTCCTGCGCCTCGGGCTTCGCCGGCGCGCCGACCTGCGGCCCGCCGAGGAGGTACCCGAGGAGGTCGAGGACCTCTTCGCGCTGGAACCCGTTCAAGAGCCCCTTGGGCATGCGCGAGGTCGGGTGCGGGCGCTTCAGCTTGACCTCTCTTTGCGCCACGTCGATGCGCTCGGCCTCGTTAGGCGGGGGCGGCATGAGCGTGAGCCACTCCGCGTCCTCTTCGACGACGCGGCCCATGTGTACGGTGCCGTCGGTCGTCCAGACCTCGGTGTCCTGGTATTGGTCGGTGAGGTCGCGCGAGGGCTCGAGGATCGCGAGCAAGAGGTCCTCGGCCGAGTAACGCGCGCCGGCGCCCGTGAGGTCCGGCCCGGTGCTGCCGCCGCTGTCGGCGTAGCGGTGGCACTCCGCGCAGCGCGCGGCCTCGAAGACGTGGCGGCCGCTGACGAGGTCACGTTGCGCGAGCTCGCCGTCTGCCGGGCGCAGGTCGTCGAGCGCCCACTCCTTCACGAAGATGTTCGCGGAGACCGGGCGCGCGGGCGCCGCTTGGGAGACGGCCTCGGGCGCGGTCCAACCAGCCCCCAGGCGCTCGGTCGCTTCGTCGCGGATGAGCTCGACGTAGCGTGCCAGGCTGTGCCCGCCGTGGAAGCGCGCGGCGTCGACGTGCAGGAACGTCAGGTATTGGTCGATCCGTTGCGGAGTCCACCCGGCGGTCTGGTTGCGCAGCACGTAGGCGAGGTAGAGCGCGTCTTCCTGGATCGGCGCGCGCAGCATCTGCGCGATGGCCTTCTCCGTGACGCTGGCGTCGCCCAGAGCGACGAGCAGCGCGGCGAGGGTCCGGTCGACGCGCGCGTCGCCGGTCGGGTACAGGTGGGCCAACGACTTCGCGACCGAGCGGCCTGGCGGCCCTTCGGGGACGCCGGCGCGCGCGATGACGAGCTCGGCAGCGCGCAGCTGCGCGAGGTGGTCCTGGAGCTCCGTCGCGGTCGGATGCTCGCTCCAGGTCGCCGCGCTCACTGCTGCGAGGACCCGTTCGCGCAGCTCGGAGCCACCAGCGCGCGCAGCCCCGATGAGCCACGCGCCGGAGAGGCGCTCGTCTGCGGCGCCGCGCTGCCCCTTGCGCATGAAGCGCGCGAGCCAATCGGCGGGCGTGAGGTCGCGCTCCAGCTGGACCCGGGCCAAGTAGCGCTCGACACGGTCCGGGCTCAAGAGGTCGAACCCGGCGCGCAGCGTCGCGAACCGCCCGACGGGGTCGGGCACCGCGGCGGTCGCGCGGTGGTCGACGCCCGCGAGCGAGCGGATGCGGTACACGCCGGAGCGTGTGCCTCGCCCGCCGATCGTGACGATGAGGCTGCCGTCGGGGTGCGCCGCCAGGTCCGTCACGGGGAACGGCTTGCCGCTGAGGAAGGGCCGGATGGTCCCGGTCAGCGTCAGGCCGTCCTCGGCGCGCGTCGTCGTGACCGCGTGCACCGTGCCGTAGGCCCAATCGGCCGCCAGCAGCACGTTGTCCCAAGGCGCGTGGAACGCGAGGTCCTTCGTGTGCAGCACGCCGGTAGGCGAGGCCGGGCCCGTGTCGACGACGGCGCCGAGCGTGTCCTCGCTCCAGGCCGGCACCTTGCCCGAGCCGTTGCGCCAGCCGAAGTCGCCGCCGGGCACGAGCTGTAGGACGCGCGGCGCGCGGTACCACGGGGCGCCCATGTCCCACTCCATGTCGGAGTCGTAGGTCAGCGTGTTGCCCTCGCGGTCGACCGCGAAGTCGTACGCGTTGCGCATCCCGATCGACACGAGCTCGCGGTGCTGGCCCTCGAAGTCCGTCTTCACGAACCAGCCGCCGGGCACGGGGACGCCGACCGCGTGGCCGTTCGGGTCGGGGATACGCGGCAGCAACTGGTCCTCTTGCCACAGCTTCGGCGCGTGAAAGACCTCGATGTCGGCCGGCAGCTTCGTGTGGTTGCCGGCGATGACGTAGAGCCCGCTGCCGTCCGGCGCTGCGACGATCGCGTGCGGGCCGTGCTCGCCGGCGCCGTCGAGGGGCATGAGCAGGTCGACGGCTTCGAAGACGCCGTCGTCATCGGCGTCGCGCGCGCGCCACAGGCCGTTTGCGCGCGGCGAGCCGAACGCGCTGACCATGATGTACAGGTCGAGCCCGCCGTCAGCGCGCCGGATCGGGCAGAGGCCTTGCGCCGCGGGCAGGTTGAGCGGCAGCGCTTCGACGGTGGGGGGGCCGTCGGGGCGCTCGGTCAGGCGGAACACGCCCTGGCCGCGCTCGTCGGCGGCGTAGATGCGCCCGCGGTCATCGCAGGTGACGGCCACCCAAGAGCCGTCGCGGCGCGGGACTTCGTAGAGCAGCGTCGCTGCGAAGCCCGCGGGCAGCTCGAGCTGCGCGGGGTCGAGCACGCCGCGCGGCGCGCCGTCGGAAGACGTGGCGGGCGTGCCCCACGGCGCAACGCCGAAGGCGCCGCGCGATACGGCGGCTGCGCCGTCCAGCGTATGCCAGGAATCGTCCGTGACGATCGTCTCGGTCGTGCCGTCGGCGTAGGTGAGCGTCAGACGCAGGACCAGGCCGGCTGGGCCGCCCTCGTTCCAGCAGCGGGCGGTGAGCGTGAACGGGTCGCTGCCGACGTCCTGCGTCACGTCTCGTTCGAAGGGCTTGGCCCAGTCCTCGGACACGGCGATGCGTCGCTCGCCGACGAAGACCTCGACGGCGTTGTCACAGGCGCCCCACAGCGTCGCACGCGTCAGGGCAGCGCGCGGGGTGACCTGGCGTAGGAGCGTCGCGGTCTCGTTGTCCGAGGGCGCGCCTGGCGCCCAGATCCACTGGGGCGCGGTGGCCTTCGGTCTCGCAGGCACCGCCTCGATCGGCGGCGCCGCGAGCTCGCGCACGAGCACGTTGCGGAAGCGCACCTCCATGGGGGGCCCGGCGTGCAGTTGCAGCGCGAGCTTGCCGTCTCCGTGCCACGCGGCCGGCCCACCGTCGATGAGCTTCGACGTCAGGACCCCGTTCCAGCGCACTTCGGTCGCGGCGCCCAGGCACTTGATGTCGAGCTGGGCCCATTCGCGGGCGGTCGCCTGCTCGAGCAAGGCGGCGGCATCGCCGATGCGCGTCGACTCAGCGGCGCCGGCGGCATCGAGGGTGAGGCTTGTGCCGCGGGGCACGAGCACGCCGCGTCCGCCTTGTTCGTAGATCCCGCCGGTCCAGTCGCCGGCGGCGTCGTGGTCCGCTTGCGGCCCGTGGACCTGCCACTCGCCGAGGTCGCTGCTGCGGACTTGGACCCCGGAGTTGCCCCCGTTGAGCCGGACTTCGAGGCTGAGCTCGAAGTGCTCGAGCGGCGCGCCCTCAAAGATGAGCCAGGTCGTGCGCTTGCAGGGCAGCTCGGGGGTGGAGCGCCCGACGATCGCGCCGTCTTCGACCGACCAGTAGCGCGGGTCACCGCTCCAGCCCTGGAGCGTGCGGCCGTCGAAGAGCGGCCGCGGTGGGTCTGCGACGGGGCTACCTTGGAGCGCGCAGAGCGCGAGGGATGCGATGGCGTGAATCACGAGCGCCATGGTACCGGCGCGCGCGAATCGCACTGCGCACCCCGCGGGGGGGGGCACCTGCACCCAACAGGGCCGGTGTCCCGTACGTTCTCGCAGCGCTCCCCGACTGCGTGGCAGTCAGGGAGCCGGGTCCGCTGCAGTCAGGCGACCCTGAGCGGCTACTGGAAGAAGATCTCGAGCCCGTTCGCGAAGTTCGACGTCGCGGTGCCGCCGACCGAGTCTCGGAACCACGCCGTAAAGTTCCAAGTCTCGCCCGACATGATCGTCACGAGGCCCGTCGGCGTCGGCGTCTGGGTCAGGTCGAGCGCGAGCATGATCTGGCCCTGCGCGCCGGAGTTCTGGATCTGGCCCGGGCCCACGTAGCGCCCGATCGAGCCGCCAAGGCACAGGACGCCCTGGCTGCCGCCAGGCTGGTTCAGCGCGCCCTGCGTCGTCGAAGTCAGGAAGAAGCCGAACGCGTTGGTCGGCAAGCCGTCCGCTGTGAGGGTGAGGCTGTTCTGCGCGGCCACGACGCTGCCGCTCGCGGACATCGTCGCGCTGTTGCCCGACGTGTTCGGCACCGCCGGTGAGCAGTAGACGGTCCCGATCGAGCCCGTCTGCGAGAGGTCGAGCAAGCTCACGTTCTGACCCGACGTGCCACCGCCAGCCGGCGTCACGTCCGTCGACGTCATCGTCGCGACATCGTAGACAAACACGCCGAGCGAGCTCGTGTACATCATGTTCCCGTTGCCGAGGCGCCATGCCCCGCGCAGGCCCGCGTTCGTCGGGATGTAGCCGATCTCGCCGCCGGTCGTGTCGTACTCGTACACACCGATCGGCGCGCCGAACGCCGCCACGACGACCGTGTTCTGCGCGCTGAGTGAGATCTGCTCAGGCTGGTTCAGCGCCGTGCCCGTGCCACCCGCGGCGAGCGCTCCCAGGTAGTTCCCGGCGAAGTCGTAGCGGTCGACCGTGTCCGCCGCGAAGTCGGTGACCACCAGCTCGCCATTGAACGGCACGAGGTCGAACGGGCTCGTGTTCTGCGTCGGGAAGAAACCGAGGTTGTTGCCAGCCGTGTCGAACGAGACGATCGCCGGACCCGGGGCCGAGTTGCCGGTGCCCGCGTTCGTGATGTAGACGGTCCCGTTGATGAACTCACCGCCGCGCAGGTTGTCGAGCCCCCCCGTGATCGTGCTCAAGTAGTTGCCGGCGAGGTCGAAGATGAACAGCGAATCGGCGATCTGGTCGACGACCCAGATCTCGTCGTTCACTTGGATCGCCTCTTTCGGCGTCCCGAACGCAAACGCGCCAGAGCCGCCGACGATGAAGTTCTCGTTGATGAGCGAGCCGTCGGTCGCGTTGTATTGCATGACCCGATCGTTGCCGGAGTCGACGACCATGAGGACTTGCTGCGCGGCCGCGGGGATCGCCGTGGCGGCGAGCGCGAGGGAGAATCGGAGTGTGTGTTGCATGGGTGAGTCTTGGATTCGGAGTGTCTGAGTCAGTGAAGGGGGCGCCTCAGGCGCCTGGCGTATGCCCGTGGGCGCTCACGGTTGCACCGTGAAAGCGATCCCAGCCGTCAGGCTGACGCCGGTACCGTCTGGGTGCATCGCGTCGCGAGCCCAGAATTGGCCATGAACGCGCGCGCCCGGGAAGAGCCCAGCGCCGAAGAACTTCGCCTGGGACCAGTGGAAAGCGTAGGCGCCGCTGCAGTCGAGCCCGGGGCCTGATCCCCCGGACATGGCGGCCGTCGTGCGAATGAGGGGCGGGCGTACGCACAGGAGGCCGCCCAGCAGCGGTGAGCTCTCGGGCGCCGCCCCCCAGAAGTAGATCCCGAGCGAGTTGCTGAGGACGTTCGTGGCATGGACGGTGAAGTCGTCGGGGCCGCTGAACGTGGGCGCGCCGCTTGCAAAGAGGCCCGCCGTACAGCCCAGGCTGTTCACCTTCGGCGCGCAATATGTCTCCCAGCTCGGGCTCCAGGCATTGAAGGTGACAAACGCCTCTCCAAGCGCGACGCCCATCTCTTCGTACCGCGCCACGGTGATCGGCGCCCCGACGTTCGGCCCGTAGGTGAGCGTGTGGTACGTCTGCTCCTGCGTGTAGGTCAGCGCGTCGGGATACAGCTGGTGCACTCTTGTCTTGGCGACGGCCCCGGTCGTCCCGTTGGCGAAGGAAGAGAGCGCGAAGGAGAAGTCCGAGAACTCAGCCTCGATGGCCTGCGCGTAGCCGCGTTCACGCTGGTCGAACTGCGCGCTACCAGACTCGCCGAAGACCCAGTTCTTCAGCTCCGACGAGTGCGTGTGCAGGTCGAGGAAGAGCTCGAGCCCGTGCGTCGCCTCGAGCGCCGCGAGCTCCTGCTGGACCAAGTACACCTCGGGCGACACCGCGAGGCTCGCGACGTTCCACTGGCGATTGAGGTCGAGGCCGGCGAAGTTCGTGCGATAATTGCCCAGGGCCACGCCGTCCGGGTTGACCATCGGCAGCACCTGCACGACCGCATGCTCGCGCAGCGCGCGCGCGGACGCGCTGTCTCCAATCAGCCACCGCAGGAACGCCTCGCATGTCCACGAGCTGCCGCACTCGGCAGGGTGCTGCCGCGCTTGCACCCAAACGCCGACCTTATCATTGCGCGGCCCTTCCGTGACCTCTAGCACCTCCAGCGCGCGCCCCTGCAGCGAGTGGCCGATCGTGCGCCGTGTCGCAAACGGGCTGCCCTCGATCTCGCTCACGAGCGCAGCGGCGCGGGTCGCTGTATACGCGAACGAATAGGCGAACCAGACGGGCGCATCATCCGCGAAGGTGTACGCGAAGGTGAGCCGACCAGCGCTCCATGCTGTCTGCGCCGCGGGGACCCGTCCCCATGCGGCCGGGTCGTCGGGGTCGCGGGTGACACACGGGGTCATCCCGCTCGCCCAGGGGCTCGCGATGTCGAAGGGGGTCAGCTCGAACGTCAAAGTTCGACCGGCGGCGCCCCGCACGGAGAAGTAGAACCATTGTCGCTGGGTCGAGCTCGAGTCTGGCCGCAACGTGACGGCGTAGCGGTCCGGACCCAAGCTCGAGACGCTTTGGAGGTTCCCCGACTCGAACGAGCCATCGAAGGTCTGCGCGGAGGCCGTCGTCGACAGCAGCGCCAGCAGCGTCGCAGTCAGCGCCGCCTTCAGGCCGGCCAGCAGGGACTTCAGCGCTCCTAACCCGACGTCCGGACGTCTCTTCTTGGGGTGATTCGACATTCGCAGTGGCCCAGCAGTGGCCCAGCAGTGGCCCAGAGTCTACCGGAGACGGCTCGGGCGGTCAGATCAGGCTCGCGTCGGTCTCGTCGCCCGAATAGCGCTTGGCCTCGACTTCGATGCGCTCAGCGGAGAGCGCGTCGTCTCCGAGCAGGACTCGGTACCGCAGCCAGAGCGTCTCTCCCCTCGACAGGGCGAACGAGCCGTCGCCCTCGATCGCCCGCCCTTCGAAGGCGCCCTTGCCGAACGGGTTGGCGGCCAACAATCCGTACGTGCGCGCGTGCCACCAGGTCGGGAACCGGAAGTTGCTGGGGTGCTCCATGAGCGCCACCGTCACGTCGCGCCGGACCCCGCTGCTGTCCGCGACAGGGCCCGTCGCCGCGATCCAGGTCGAGCGCTTGCCCCAGACGTCGCCGTCGACGCGCCCGTCCGCGTCCACCAAGCGGCCAGCCGCGACGGGGCCGTCGCTGCGCAGCGTCGGCGCCACGCGCAGCGCGAACGTGCCCTCCTTGGTGTCGCCAAAGACGACGCCTTCATCGGCCGGCTGCAGGCGATGGCTCGCGTCGACCCAGCGCAGGCCCTGCTCTGCGTGGAACGTGTAGCGGCGCTTCTCTCGCAGGAGCTCGCGGCCATTCTGCGCGCGCCATGCGAGCGAGAGCTCGACGATCGCGACGCTCTTCGAGGGCAAAGAGACCTCGAACCCGAGCGTCTCGATCCGCCCACCTCCGTGCCAGAAGTCAACGCCGTCGACGTCGCCATGGGCGAACCATAGCGACCGGTGATGCGGGTGATCGCGCTCGTCGTCGGGGCCCGGCTCCATTGGGAAGCCGCGCGTCACCGGCGTGCCGTGCGCTGCGTTCAATGGGAAGACACACGGACCCGTGTCATCCCCGAAGCGGACCGTCGCGAACAGCTCACCGGCCGTGTAGACCTCGACCGCATCGGGCCGGGTACGCAGGGACACGGCGAGCGGCGTGCCCTGCGGCACTTCGGGCGAGGCGCTGCTGCGCGTCGCGCCGCACGCCGCGAGCAGCATGGCGACGAGCGTGAGTGACAGAGCGCGGCTGGTGGAGCGGCGAAGGCATGGAGCGGGGCATCGGCGGGGCATGGGGGGAGCCTATCGGTTTCGAAACGGAGGGAGAAGAAATCCAGGAATCTCGCATCCGTGGGCCGCCCTATTCGCCGCCGCGCCGCCGCTCGCGCGCTCGGACGACCCGAAGTGTCAACTCTTCGTTCGCTGCATCCAACGGCGCCCTACCCCCGAACTCTCTCGCGTCCGACGTCAGTGCGCGCGTGCTGCACGCACCGCGAGCGCTCACTCGCTCGCAGTCATCAGCCACGTCAGCAACCGTACATGTGTTGCAAAGCGACGGCAGGACAACGATTCAACGCCCTGAGCGTGGTGACGCATGGCATGCGTCCCAGCGCGCAGAGCTGCCGAACCCTTCACTCTTCCTTCAACTCTGAACACGTCTACGATGAACTCCATGCTCCTCATCAGCGGTCTCTTTGCCGCCGCCTCGTTCGTTTCCGCGCCGCAAGACTGCGGCCAGTGTCCGGCCGCGAAGGCGAAGGCCGCGCTCGCCTCGCACTCTGCGAAGAAGTCCATCGTCGCGACCGCCGCAGAGGCGGGCTCCTTTGGCACTCTCCTCGCCGCGGCAAAGGCGGCGGGGCTCGTCGAGGCGCTCGAAGCGCGCGGACCGCTGACCGTCTTCGCCCCGACGGACGAGGCCTTCGCGAAGCTCCCCGCGGGCACCGTCGAGTCGCTCCTCAAGCCGGAGAACAAGGCGGCCTTGGCGCGCATCTTGACCTATCACGTCGTCGCCGGTGACGTCCGCGCCGCAGCGGTGGTAAAGCTCTCGAACGCAACGACGCTCAGCGGCCAGCGCGTCGACATCCGCGTCGGCACCGAGGGCGACGAAAAGGGCAAGGTCTTCGTCGACAAGGCCCAGGTGACCGCGACGGACATCGAGTGCACGAACGGCGTCATCCACGTGATCGACAGCGTGATCCTGCCCGAGTCGAAGAACCTCGCCGAGGTCGCGAGCGGCGCCGGGACGTTCCAGACGCTCGTCGCCGCCGCGCAGGCCGCGGGCTTGGTCGGCGCGCTGACAGGGGACACGGAGTTGACGGTCTTCGCGCCCACAGACGCGGCGTTTGCGAAGCTCCCGAAGGGCACCGTCGAGTCGCTCTTGCTGCCTGAGAACAAGGACCAGCTCGCTGCCATCCTGAAGTATCACATCGTCGCGGGGCGCGTGTATGCGGACCAAGCGGTCAAGCTCGACGCTGCGACGACGCTCCAGGGCGGCAAGCTCGCGATCGAGGTCAGCGACGCCGGCGTGAAGATCGGTGGCGCTCACATCACGGCGGTCGACATCGAAGCTTCGAACGGCGTGATCCACGTGATCGACGCGGTGCTGCTCCCGCACTGATCGCTGGCGGTGACGCTCGACGTCGCCGTGAAATCAAGCGCGCCGGTGAGACCTTTGTCTCCCCGGCGCGCTTGGTCGCGAGCGCTCGGCGCTCCTCAGCGTTCGGGCGTGATCGTCAGGCCGCCGGACTGGCGCAGCTCGACGCGGTATGACTTGCCCGGCCGCGCCTCGACAAACGGCGCTTCGCCGTGCGCCGCGCGCACGCCCTTCTCGGCGGCAGCATTGGGGTCGTTCGCATAGTCCCAGAACTTGCGCCACAGGTCGTCGTAAAACGGATCGGGCAGGTCGTCGCCGGAATAGGGCAGCGGGTGCGTGTACTTCGGGTCTAGCTGATAGCCGTCGGTCGGCGCCTGGTTCTCTCCGAAGAGCCGCGTGAAGAGGCAGATGCTGGTGCCGCGCAGGTAGTCGCCGAGCTCGACGAACTCGTCGTTGAACTTGATCGTCAAGCCCTCGACGTAGACCTTCTTGCCCAGCACCTCCACGGTCACGCCCGCGCCGATCTCATTCCCGTCCGGGTCGAGCTCGATGAAGCGCACCGTCGTCACCATCTCGCCGGAGCCATCGACCGAGGCCACCTGCGACACGACCTCCATGCGCGCGACCCGGTGATCGACCTTGAGCAAGTGCAGCGACACCTCGAGGCGCCGGATCTCTTGCCCCTGTCGCTCGATCTCCTCGCCCTGTGTGCGGATCTGCAGCGCGCGCCGCTCGAGCTCGGCGTCTTTGGCCAAAGACTCCTCCTCGAGCGTGTGGATACGCTCATCACGCACGGTGAGCTCGCGCATGTGCGCGGTGCTCTTGTCATAGAAGTACCAGGACCAGAAGGCGCCGATGACGGCGAACAGGCCGAGGACGATGGTGCGCAGCATGCGGAGTAGGGCTCGGTCGGACACGCCCGGACGGTAGGCGCGTGGGGCAGCCTACATTCTTGACGGTCCGGTCATGGGTTCAGAGATCCCGCCATGGGGCGGCGGAGCGGCCCCCAGGTGGGGCCGCCGCGGGGGGGCCTCGGGGCCCAGGGAGGCGCCCGGGGCCCAGAAAGGTGTGGGCCCCCGGTCAACGAGGCTACTGGAAGCGGGCGCTCAGCGGGTTACACTCCGGGGTCAAGTCCCGGCCGTCGGGCTGTCAGAGAGCATGAATCCGGACCTCATCATCGGGCGCCTCGAGCACTTCGCGTACGCCCTCCCCAACCTCGTCAAGGGCTTCTCCGAGACCGAGGCGCGCTGGCGCCCCTCGGACGGCGGCTGGTCGATCCTGGAGGTCGTCTGCCACCTCGCCGACGAGGAGGAGCACGACTTCAGGAAGCGCCTCGAGCTGCTCCTGACGGCCCCTGAGCGCCCCTGGCCGCGTCTGAACGTCGACGAGATGGTGGAGGAGGGCAACTACAACGAGCGCGACCTCGCCCGCGAAGCCGAGCGCTTCCAGCGTGAACGGCTGCGGAGCGTCCGGTGGCTGCGTAGCACCGGCACCGCGGACTGGACCGCCACCAAGGATCACCCGAAGCTCGGCTCCATCCGCGCGGGCGATCTCCTGGCGTCCTGGGCCGCGCACGACGCCCTGCACCTGCGACAGATTGCCCGGCGCTTCCACGACCTCGCTATCCGAGATGCGCCCGGGTTCGCGACGACCTACGCCGGCACTTGGCAGTGAGCACGCGCGGGGCCGCGGCGGTTGGCCCGTCAAGCTCGACTCCGTCGGGCGCCCGAGCAAGCTCAGGCCCTCGCTGCAGCGCCGGCCTGCCGCCGCCCGCTGAGCGGGTCTAGCGCGCGGCTCGGGCCCACGGTTGAGACAGGCGGAGTGCGGATGGGGCGACGGCGCTGGCTCCGCCGTATCCTCTGCGCCCCCCGGGCCCGCCCCCTTGGCAGCGCCGACGGGGACGGCCACCCATGAGCACCAACCGTGTCGCGGTCGTCGAGCAGAACCTCGACGACTACCTCGAATCGGCCCGCCCTGCCGCGCGGTTGCTCGGCCCTGAAGAGCCGCTGCGCCCTGGTACGACGCTGACCGCGCGGGTCGCGCGCGCCCTCTTCGAGGACATGCTGCTGTCGCGCATCCTGGACGTCGCAGCGCGGGAGCTCAAGAGAACGGGCGACGGCTTCTACACGATCTCCAGCGCCGGCCACGAGCTGAACGCGGTCCTCGGCGCCCAGCTCCGCACGACAGACCCGTGCTTCCTGCACTATCGCTCGGGCGCGTTCATGAACGCGCGCCTGCGCAAGGTCGACCACGCGACGCCTGCGTTCGACACGCTGCTGTCGTACACCGCGTCGGCGGACGACCCCGTCAGCCGCGGGCGCCACAAGGTCTGGGGCAGCCGCGAGACGTGGGTCCCGCCGCAGACCAGCACGATCGCGTCGCACTTGCCAAAGGCGGTCGGCGCGGCGTTCTCGTTGTCGCGGGCGCGGCGGCTCGGTGTCGAGAGCCCGCTCCCCGAGGACTCGCTTGTCATGTGCTCGTTTGGCGACGCGTCGGCGAACCACGCGACGGCGCTCGCCGGGATCAACTCGGCGCGCTACGCGTGGCGCCGGATGAACCCGACGCCCGTGCTCTTCGTCTGCGAGGACAACCACATCGGGATCAGCGTCGAGACGCCCCGGCGCTGGATCCGTGACTTCTTCTCGCGCACGGAGCACCTGCGTTACTTCGAGGCGAAGGGGGAGATCGACGACGTCTGGGACGCGGTCGCCGTCGCGATCCATACGTGCCGTTCGCTGCGCCAGCCGACGTTCTTGCGCCTGCGCTGTCACCGCCTTTGGGGCCACGCGGGCACCGATGTCGAGTCCGCGTACCTCTCGCGCGAGCGCATCGAGGGCGAGGAGTCGCGCGAGCCCGTGCTCGGCGCTGCCCGGCGCCTCGTCGAGACCGGCGCTGCGACGCCCGAGGCGCTCCGCGCGCTCGTGCGAGACACACGCGCGCGTGTCGCGGCTGGGGCGCAAGAGGCGGTGCGCCGGCCGAAGTTGACCCAAGTCGCGGACATCGTCGCGCCGCTCGCGCCGGCGGACCCCGATGCGTGGCGCGCCGCAGCGACGGTCCCCGTGGACCCCGCGAAGCGCGCCGAGGTCTTCGGCGGCAAGCTGCCCGAGGCGCAGACGCAGCCGACCCGTCGCACCCTCGGCGCGCGCATCAACGACGCGCTGCACGATGAGATGATCCGCCGCCGGGAGGTCCTCGTCTTCGGCGAAGACGTCGGGCGCAAGGGCGGTGTGTACGGGATCACGCAGTTCTTGCAGCAGCGCTTCGGACGCGCCAGGTGCTTCGACACGCTATTGGACGAGACGACGATCCTCGGGGTCGCCCAGGGCGCGGCGCAGCTCGGCCTGTTGCCCGTGCCTGAGATCTCGTACCTCGCGTACGTTCATAACGCGATCGACCAGCTGCGCGGCGAGGCGTGCTCGCTGCAGTATTTCTCGGCGGGCCAGTTCCAGAACCCGATGGTCGTGCGGATCGCAGGCCTCGGCTTCCAGAAGGGCTTCGGCGGCCACTTCCACAACGACAATTCGATCGGCGCGCTGCGCGAGATCCCGAGCTTGATGATCGCTGTCCCGAGCCGCGGCGACGATGCCGCGCGCCTCATGCGCGGCTGCTTCGCCGCGGCGAGCGTGTCGGGCCGCGTCGTCGTGTTCCTCGAGCCGATCGCGCTCTATCACGAGCGCGACCTCTACGAGCCGGGTGACGGCGGTTGGCTCTGCGATTACCCCCCGCCTGACGGATCGCCAGGCTCTGCCCTCTTGCCCGGCGAGGTCGGCGTGTATCACCCGGACCATGCCGATGTCTTGATCGTGTCTTACGCCAACGGCCTGCGGCTCTCGTTGCGCGCCGCGGCGACGCTCTCCGCCGAGGGCGTACGCGCGCGCGTGCTCGACCTGCGCTGGCTGGCGCCGCTGCCGCATGCAGCGGTGCGCCGCCATGCCGACGAGTGCGGCGCGGTGTTGATCGCCGACGAGTGCCGCGCGACGGGCGCGGGCATCGCCGACGCGCTCATCGCGCGCCTCGTCGAGGACGGCTGCGGCAAGCGGATCCGCAGCGTGCGCGGGGTGGACACCTACGTGCCGCTCGGCCCCGCCGCGGGCGTAGTGTCCATCTCGGACGACCAGATCGTCGCCGCGGCGAAGGGGTTGGTCCGATGAGCGCTGCGATCGAACGCGCGCGCGTGCGCGCCGCCGTCCTGTGCCCTGGCCGCGGCTCGTACACGGAGGCGTCGCTGCGCTCGTTGCCGGCGGACCACGCCTACGTCCGCGCGGCCGAGCAGCTACGCGCGGAGGTCGGGTTGGAGCCGCTGTTGGCGCTCGATCGCGCGGAGCGCTTCGAGCCTGCGCGGCACCTGCGCCCCGCGCACGTGTCGCCGCTCATCTACGTGCGTTCGATGCTCGACGTCGTCGAGGCGCGCGCCGCGTACGACGTCGTCGCGATCGGCGGCAACTCGATGGGGTGGTACACGGCCCTCGCGGCCGCGGGCGCGCTGTCGTTCGAGGACGGCTTCCGCCTCGTGCAAGGGATGTCGCTCTTGCAGGAGCAGCACGCGAGCGGCGCAGCGGCCGGCGGGCAGGTCATTTACCCGACGGTCGATGACGCGTGGCGCGCAGACCCGGAGCGCGCCGCCGCGGTCGAGGCCGCGCTCGCGTCTTCGAACGGCGCGGCGTTCCCTTCGATCCGGCTGGGCGGATACCGCGTGCTGGCGGGCTCCAACGCCGGGATCTCGCACCTCTTGAAGGCGCTGCCGCAGGTGCGCGTCGGCAAGGTGACGTATCCCTTCAAGCTGGCGCAGCACGGCCCGTACCACACGCACCTCGCGGCGCCCGTCGCGGACGCAGCGCGCGCGTCGCTCGCGGGGCTCCAGTTCCGCGCGCCCGAGGTCACGTTGATCGACGGCCGCGGGCGGCGCCACACGCCGTGGTCCGCGGACGTCGCGGCGCTCGCGGATTACACGTTCGGCGCGCAGGTCACGACGCCGTACGACTTCACGGCGTCGGTGCTCGTCGCGCTGCGCGAGTATGCGCCTGAGCGCCTCGTGCTGCCCGGCCCGGGCAATACGCTCGGCGGCGTGTGCGGCCAGGTCCTCGCAGCAGAGGGCTGGCGCGGCGTCCATTCGAAGGACGACTTCACGGCGTTGCAGGCCTCGGACGCGCCCCTGGTCGTGTCGATGGACCTGCGCTGAACAGGGCCTGGCTAAGACCTCTCTGCAGCTCAACCTGCGCTGGCCAGGCTCGCGCTGCCCCGCGCATCGCCAGGGCGCGTGCCGGTCCACTCTGTTCTGGTTGGGACGTGGGGCCCGCGCGTCTCCATGGGGCTCCAGGCGGTCGTGACCGCGGCTGGCGCGTCCGTTGGTCAGCCGCTCGAGCGCGCGCCCATGGTGGTGAGTCGGGGCGGTGAGGCGCTCGTCGTTGCAGGTGCGAGCGGCCCCGTCGGTTCGACGGGCGATCAGCTCGCGAAGATCCACGGGCTGCGCGCGGCATCGACTACGAGAGCGCCGGAGGCGAGGTGTCCGACGCGGTCCTGCCGCACCTGAACACCCGAGCGCGCATCCCGCTGCGTGGGCCCATCTCCCCGGACAACGCGACGTCCGTGCCCGACGGCTCGGATCGGATGGGGATGCTGGAGGGCTCGTGCGCAGGATCTCGCATACAGTGTCGTGTCGTCCCCGGCGCCGAGCGTATACGGCGCCGAGCGTATACGGAGCCGAGCGGACACGGCGCCGAGCGTACACGGCGCCGAACGCCGGCCGCACGCCCATCACAGCCAGGGCTCTGAGGCCGTTACTTCTAGAAGCTAGGGCTCTGTTCGTCATGTCACGCCACCAAGTGATCGGCAATGTCTGTGTCGCCTTGGCCGCCCTCATCTTTCTGCTGCCGCTGCGCAAGCTGCTGCGGGTGTACGCGCACGAGAAGAGGTATGTGAATGGCGGTGAGCGGGCAGCCCTGTTCATTTTGATTCCGTTGTGGCTGCTCTTGGTCGGCGCGCTGCTGGGCGTGACGGCGAGCGGTGGCTTCGACTGGTTGCGCCTCGGACGACCCACGCTCTACGCCCTCAGTGCCGCTGCGACCTTAGCGCTGGGCGTCGCGTCGTTCGGCCTTGTGGCCTTTTTTCTACGGCCCGGGTTCATCCCGCAAGGCGTGTTCTTGCCGCCGATCTACTGCATTTTCATTGCGACCATGCTGGTCGCCGTCTTGGGGCTCAACCCGCAGCTCGCGCCTGGAGTCTCACCGCAGGTGATTCGCCTGCCGTGGACTCTTGGCGCCGCCCTGAGCCTCCTCGCGTGCATAGGGTTGGGCGGCTACCTGCTCGCTCGCTCGGGCCGCAGGAGCGTGACACACTTCGTCCGCCAGCTCCGCCACCGCGGTCCCGCGGAGCGAGAGGTCCTTGCCAAGATCTCCACGCTCGACCCGCAGGCCGATCTCAGCGAGCTCCTGGGCCGGGCGACCCGGTATGCAGCCCGCGGCGTGCGCGAGGCTGCCATCGCCCGGCTGCGCTCGCACCCGCAGTTCCTGGAGATGCTCACCGCCGAACTGGAGTCCGGCCATGTCGAGCCCGCGGTCACCTTCCTCGAGTGCGCTACGCTGACGGCCCATGAGAAGAAGCTGCTCGCCCGCCCCGCGCGCAGGGCCATGGAGCGTTGGGTAGACCGCATCCCCGCGCCCAACTATACGACGAAGAAGCACCTCAATCGCATGCACCAGTGGGGGGCAGCCATGTTTCGCGTCCTCAAGGAGACGTTCGCCGACACCGGCGTAGACTTCGACGCGCTGAGCGCCGATTTCGAAGCGCGTTGTGGTCCCACGAAGCGCAGAGACAACTGATTCACCGTGCAGCCGGCAGTCGGTTCGTGCCTGTTTTGTGGGCCTCATCGCGCGCGGTGGGGGGCGCTCGCCGCGGCTGATCGCGCTCATCGGCGCGCTCGCTTCACCGCGTCGGGTCTGCGCGGCGCCGGGGCGCGCCGATCCACGTCGGGATCGGCGCCTCGATGGTCAGCGTGCGCCCTTCGTGCGGCTGCGCGAGGGTCAGGCTGCGCGCGTGCAATCCCATGCGCGGGCCCGCCGTGCCATAGCGCGCGTCGCCGACGACCGGGTGTCCGAGCCACGCCAGGTGCGCGCGGATCTGGTGCCTGCGGCCGGTCTCGAGCTCGACCTCCAGCAACGCGCGCGCGCCGCGCGCTTCGAGCGTGCGGTAGTGCGTGATGGCCTCCTTGGCCTCCGGGTACGGGCCGATGCGCACAAAGAGCGCTTTGTCCTCCCACAGCTTCTGGTCGATGGTGCCGGCTGCGGGGTCGGGCACGCCCTCGACGAGCGCGACGTAGACCTTGCGCGCCTCGCCCCAGCCCTGCTGCACGACGCGCTGGGCCTCGCGCGACTTCGTGAACAGCAGCACGCCGCTCGTCTCGCGGTCGATCCTGTGCGCAGGCCAGAGGCGGACCGGCGCGCCCGGCCGCGTCAGGTGCTCGCGCATGAGCGCCATCGCAGTGACGTCGCGCTCGTCACCGGCCGCGACCGCCAGCATGCCGCCGGGCTTATCGATCGCGACGAGGTCCTGGTCCTCGTACAGGACGGTGATGCCCGACGGCGGCGGCCGCCGCGCGCTGACCTCGCCGAGCTTGCCCACGCGGACCCGGTCACCTTCAGCGAGCAGGTCGTTGCGCTCGACAGCGACCTCGTTCACGAAGATGGTGCCCGCGCGCATGCGCTGCTCGATCGTCGAGCGCTTCCAGTCCGGCAGCGCCTGGCGCAAGAATGCGACGAGCCGGGCCGGCGTCGCGACGACGAAGTCAGTCATGGCGCGAGAGGCTAACGGAATTGGCTGCGGCGCGCTCCCGGCGCGGCGCCGGCAGGCGCCAACGTCACTGGAACGGGATCGCGCGCCCCGACGTGAAGTTCGAGGTCGCAGCGCCGTTCACCGAGTCCCGATACCAGCACTGGAAGCTCCAGGTCTCGCCTGGCGTGACGCTTACGGCGCCCGTGGGGGAGGGTACCACCGCGAGGTCGAGGGTCAACGAGACCGCGCCGGCCGCGCCGCTATTCTTGATTTGCCCCGGGCCGACGTAGCGCCCGATCGCGCCGCCTAGGCACAGGTTCCCTGCGCTGCCCGCCGGGAAGGCGACGAAGTCCTGGGTGCGGCTGGCCAAGAAGAAGGCGGCCGCGTTGTGCGGCAGCGAGAGCCCTTGCAGCGTGCAGTCGTTCTGCGACGCGAGCAGCGACCCCGACGCGTAGAGGAAGGCGCTGACCCCCGTCGAGTTTCGCGTCGCGGCGCAATACGACGCGCCGATGCGCCCGTCGTTGTAGTCGGCGATGACGTGCGCGTTGACGCCGGCGACGAGCGTCGTCGTCACGCCCGTGGCTGGGTCGAACCGGTGCACGCCGGTCATGTTGGTGAACAGGATGCGCCCATCGAACAGGTCGTGGGCGCAGTGCACGCTCGTCTGGCCGCCGGGGTTGCTGATGTAGGCGACCTGCGCGCCGCTCGTGCGGTCGAGCTCGTAGATGCCGGCCGGCGAGATCAGCCCGCCGACGAGCACGTTGCCATCGAAGCGACGTTGCGAGAGGTACATCGGCGTGTTCAAGCCGCTCGTGCCCGGCTGCGGCGCGTAGAACGTCTGCACCGCGGTCGGGCTCGCTGGGTCGAAGAACAGGACGCTGCTGCCGCCGAAGTCGGTGATGAGCAGGCCCTCGACGCCCTGCCACGTAAAGGCCATCACGTCGAACGGGAGCGCCGGCAGCAGGTGGATCGCGACGAGGTTCAGGCTCTGGTCGAGCTGCAGCAGCGCGCGCCCGGGCGTCGTCCCGTTCGGGTTCGAGTTCGTCACCCAGATCGACCCGTAGGCGACGGCCAGGCCGTGGACGTTGTTCATCGGGACGCTCGATTCACCGAGGAACGTCTGGCCGTCGCCCGTGTAGCGGAAGACGGTGTCTCGGACTTGGTCCGAGATCACGATGTCGCCGTTCGGCGTCCTCAGCGCCTCGATGGGGGTGATGCCCGTCGCGCCGCCTGGCGCCTGGAGGTCGATGAACGCGGGGTCGAGGAGGCTCCCGTCGTGTGTATCGAACAACATCACGCGCCGGTTCGTGGCGTCGGTCACGAGGAGTGTTTGCGCGTCAGCGCCGCGGGCGGCCAGGGTCGCGAGCGCCCCGACGACCATGCCACGGGAGAGGACGGAGCGGCGGAGATTGAGGACGGAGAGCATGGTGCGTCTTGGTTCCTGAAGGGCGGTGCGTGCGCCGCCGGAGCTCATGTCGCGGGCAGCCGGTCGGTGGCGCCGCTCACGCTGGTCTTCCTGCGCTGCGGCGGTCGAATGGACCGCGAGACTCAGGTCAATTTCCGGCGGCGTGCTCGGGCGCCGCCTCGGCCTCCGCAGCGTCTCAGGACAGGGCTTCGGGCCGGGGGCATTGCGGCGCGGGCCGCCCAACGGCACCCTCTTGCGGCCCCAATCGGTCTGCCCGCCCTGCCATGACGCCCCTCTCCTTCCGCGCCCTCGCCCTGCGTCCGTTCGTGCCCTCGGGCGCCGACTTTGCGCGCTCTTCAGCGTTCTTGGAGGCCTTGGGCTTCGTCACCGAATGGAGCCACGACGGCCTGGCGGGCCTCCGGCTCGGCGCCGCGAGTGTCTTGCTCCAGGACATCGACGTACCCGTCTGGCAAGAGAACCAGATGCTCGTCCTCGCCGTCGACGACCTCGACGCGTTCTGGGCGCACGTCGTCGCCGTCGACCTTCTGGCGCGCTTCCCCGGGACACGCGCCAACGCGCCGACCGACTATCCGTGGGGGCGCGAGGTGCACCTCATCGACCCCGCCGGGGTGTGCTGGCATGTACGGCAAGAGCGCGCGCCGCGCGGGTTGCAACCTGTCACGCTCGAGGGGCGCCACGTTCGGCTCGTGCCGCTCGAGCTCGGGCACCTTCCGGCGCTGGCTCAGGTCGGCCTCGACGAAGACCTGTGGCGCTGGACGCCGGCGCAGGTGCGCACCGAGGAGGACATGCGCGCGTACGTGGCGGCGGCGCTCGGCGAGCGCGAACGCGGCACCGCGCTGCCGTTCGTGACGTTGGCGCAGGACACGGTCGATGGCACGGTCGTCGAGCAGGTGGCCGGTAGCACGCGTTACGGCAACTACGACGGCGCGAACCTGCGCGTCGAGATCGGTTGGACGTGGGTCGCTCGGCCATGGCAGCGTACGGCGGTGAACACGGAGGCGAAGCTCCTGATGCTGCGCCACGCCTTCGACGTGCTCGGGTGCAGGCGCGTCGAGCTCAAGACGGACGCCCTGAACGCGCGCTCCCGCGCGGCGATCCTGCGCCTCGGCGCCGAAGAGGAGGGCACGCTGAAGAACCACATCGTGACCGCCTCGGGCCGCATGCGGGACACGGTCTACTTCGGCATCACGAACGAGCGGTGGCCTGAAGTCGAACGTCGCCTCGTCGCCATGCTCGGCGAGCGTTGATCGCCCGGAGCCAAGTCGGCCGAGACATGGCGCGCGTTCAGCGGGCCGGTCGCGCGCGGGCGGGCGCGAGGCGCTGTTCCCCGTAACGGTCCGCGCAGCTCCTCTGCGGCCTCCAGGACGACCGCCGAGGGAGTCGCTGTGGGGCCCCCGGATACCTCCGGAGGGTTTGGAGCCCGAATGCCGATCCTGGGCGCCGAGCCCGAACGCCGGGCCTTCAGGCGGGCACCCGTGCGAGCGGTTGTGGCCGCACAGCGGGGCCGGGAGTGGATGCTTCGAATCGAGCGCCAACTCGTGCGTAGCGCGCGTGGACGAGGCATGTACCCTGAAGGAGCGCCGACATGAACGACCCCGACCGCACGAAGATGGGCTTCCCGTCGCAGCAACGTGACGCACCGCGCCGCCTCGCTCGCAGCAGGCACCGGTTCTCGGGCAGCCCGTACGAGCGCTGGCTGATGTTCGGGGTCGCGCTCCTCACGGCTGTGGTGACGTACTGGCTCGTCGAGGGCTCGTTCTTGACGGAGGGTCGTTACGGTCAAGCCGCGATCCTGGCCGTCATCGGAATGCCCTTGCTCGTCGTGATCCTTCTGCACGGCCCCATTACAAGAGCGCTCGATTGGCTCCTGGATCGCGCGGCGCGCCGATCGTGAGCGCCCCGACCACACACGCGCTGGCGGCGACGCAGCCGGGGGAGGTTGAGGGGAGAAGGAGTCAGAGCCGGCAATGGGGGGCCGGCCCTCCATTGTCCAGGCTCGGTAGATGTCCGGGCCTGGTAGAGCTTGCGCGCGCCGCGTGCCCGACCCACGTCGTTCTGTATCGGCGGTTCCGTCAAGGAGCGGCGTCGGTCATCAACGCGGAACGGGTGATCTCCCTCAACGACAGAGATTGAACATCGTCGTGACGCTGCTGCCGAGGAAGTTGCCCACCACAGCGTCGAGGTCGCCATCGGCATCGAGGTCACCGAGCGCGACGGCCCTCGGCTCCCGGCCCGAAAGGTAGAGCCCGCTCGGCGCAAAGGAGCCGTCGCCCTGGCCCAGCATCACCCGGACGGAGTTGCTTGTACTGCCGGCGACGAGGAGGTCACAGCGCCCGTCGCCATCGAGGTCCTCGGCGGCGAGCGCGAGCGCGAGCTGCCCAACCGGCGACGAGATCGTTGGCCCGAAGGCGCGGCCGCCGAGGTTCAGGCGCGCGCGCAGATCGTTTGTCGTCCCGCACGCGACCGCCAGGTCAAGGTCACCGTCGTCGTCAAGGTCCCTCAGCACGACGGCGCGCGGGTCGCCACCCAGCGTCAGCTCCACCGGGGCCCCGAACACCCCATAGCTCTGGTTGAAGAGGACGGACGCGATGCCCGTCCCGCGCGACACGACGAGGTCGAGCCAGCCGTCCGCGTCGAGGTCGCCGATCGCGACGCCGGTGGGCTCGGCTCCGACCGACAGGCTGGTCGCTGGTGCGTACACGCCGTTCCCCTGGTTGACGAAGATGGACACGTCGGCCGAGGCCCCGTTGACGACGATGATGTCCACGTCTCGGTCGCCGTCGAGGTCGGCGGCCGCGATCGCCACGGGTAAGACCCCGGACGAATATCTGACCCGCGGGGCGAACGAGGCGCCTCCCTGGTTGAGCAGCACGGCCATGTCGTTGCTCCCGTTGTTCGCGACGGCCACATCGAGGTCGCCGTCCCCGTCGAGGTCGGCGAGCGCTATGCCATACGGCTGCGCACCCGAGAGATGGAGCTGCTGTGGGGCGAAGGCGCCGCCGCCGGTCCCGAGCAGCACAGCGATGCGCGCGTTTCCCGAGCTTGCGACCACGAGGTCGACTGTGCCATCAGCATCGACATCGCCGATCGCGACGGAGCGCGGCCCGGGAGCGACGGTCAGTTGGGGCGACGGCGCTAGCTCGCCGCCACCTCGATTGATGAGGACGCTGAGGTGCGTCAAGTCGTAGTGCCCGACGACGAGGTCGTCATCACCATCGTGATCGAAGTCTCCCAGGGTGAACCTGCTCGGGGTGTCCTGGACTGTGAACGTCCGCAGTGGTCCGAACGTGCTACCGCCGAGGTTGCGTCGCGTCACCACTGCATCGATCGCGTTCGCGACCGATGCGATGTCGTCCAGGCCGTCTCCGTCGAGGTCAGTGAGGGCGAAGAAGCTAGGCGTCGACCCGACGTCGTAGCTGGTCGCGGCGCCGAACACGCCGCCACCCTGGTTGAGCCGGGCCTCGAGCGCGGAGTCGCTCAGCGACGCGGAGATGATGTCGAGCCGTCCATCACCGTTGACGTCGCCTAGCGCGACACTCCCTGGCGTCGACGCCGTGCTGTACACCGTCGGTTGCTGGAACACGCCGCCTTGATTCAGCGCGAAGGCTACGCCTGCAGACTCGACGGCCACGGCGACGTCGAGGTCCCCGTCGCCATCGAGATCGCCCAGGGCGAGGGAGCGAGCGCGCCCTGGCAGCAGGACCTCGACGTGCGGCGCGAATGTGCCGCCGCCTTGGTTCGAGAGCACCGAGATCGAGTTGTCGTTGATGTTCGCGACGACCAGATCGAGCGCGCCGTCGGCGTCGAGGTCACCGACGGCTACCTGCCAGGGTGAGCTGCCGACCGTGGGGCTCGGCGCCGGCGTGAACGTCCCGTCGCCGTTGCCGAGGAGCACGGACATCAAGCTCGACGTGGCGTGGATCACGGCGAGGTCCAGCGCTCCATCCCGGTCGAAGTCGCCAGCGACGAGGTCGACTGGCTGGGCCGCGGTGGGGATGAACGTCTGCGGCGCGAAGCCACCAGCGCCGTCACCGCTCAAGAAGGAGAGGCTGCTGCCATTGAAATTCGCGGAGATGAGGTCGAGCGCGCCGTCACCGTCGAAGTCGGCCGCCGCGACCGCGCGCGGACCGCTGCCGGTCGAGAGCAGCGCGCCGTTGAACGTTGGGCCGCCGCAGCCGCTGGTGAACGTCACCTCCAGGCCTTCGCTGTAGTTCGAGGTCGCGCCGCCGAGGCCGTCGACGTCTCGGTGCCAGTACTGGAAGTACAACGTGTCACCCGCCACGACGCCGAAGGGACCAGACGGGCTCGGGATCTGTGACAGGTCCAGGGCGAGCGCGACTGCGCCGGCCAGGCCCGCGTCGAGCGCTTGCGACGAATACCGACCCTTGGAGCCGCCGAGGCACAGGTTTCCCGCGCTGCCGCCCGGGTTCGCCGTGAAGCCTCGGTCGCGGCTGACCAGGAACAGGCCGAACGAGGCTGATGGCAAGTCGCTACACGCGAGCGTGAAGTCATTTGTGGCGACATCGGTGCTGCCCGTGGCAGAGATCCGCGCGATGACCCCCGTCGAGTTGGGGTGAGCCGGACAATAGGTCGTGCCGAGCTGGGCGCGCAGGTCCGACGTCGCGCAGAGCCCCAGAGCTGCAATCACGAGCGAGAGCCTGAGCGAAGAGGTCATGGCGTGAAATGTGGCTTGTTTCCCGCTGCTCGAATCGGGACACATAAGTCTGTGTCCGTCGGCGGCGGCGCTAGATCGTTCATGACTGGCGGCTTGTACCGGGTCGCTCACGGCCGCGAGCGTTCCAGGCCAACCAATGGGCGCCACCTGGCACAAGGGTACAGCGCGGCGCCAGAGTGCCTAGCCTCCAGCGGCGACGGCGACGGATTCCGGCCGGCGCCGACCTCCAACCTCTCGTGGGGCATCCAAGTGCTCTGAAAGCGACCGAAGCCCGTGGCGCGCGCGGCCTCGCACACGCGCGGCGCGGGGCCCGCGCGGCCACGATCACGTCTGGTGCGGCCGGACGACGACGCGCAGCGGCCGCTCGCGCAGCGCGTGTTCGAACGCGGCCGGGACGTCATCCAGCGTGAACTCCGGCGGGGCCGTGACGGCCTCGGGCCAGCCCTCGGTGCGCCGCTGCAGGGCGTCGAGCGCGACGGCCAGGTCGCCTGGGAGGTAGTTGTGCACGCCCTCGATCCGCACGAGCTTGCGCACGATGTGCTCCGGGTCGATGCGCGCCGCGGGCGTAGGCAGGACCGCGCCCGCGAGCACGACAGTGCCGCCCAGCGCCGCCAGCGCCACCGAGCGCTCGCAGGCCGCCGCGTCGCCAGTCAGCTCGAACGTGACGTCGAAGCCCTCGCTGCCGGCGCGCCCGCCGGGCGCCCGCGCGGCCTCTGTGAGGCTCGGCGCCGCGTCCTGCGCCGTCGCGCGGCTTGCGTCGCGCGGCACGTCGCTGCGCGCGAGGTGGAGCTCCGTCGCGCCGAGCGCGCGCGCCAGCTCCAGGCGCCCCGCGTCGACGTCCACGACGTGCACCTCGCGCGCGCCTGCGGCGCGCGCGAGCGCCGTCGCAAAGAGCCCCAGCGCGCCTGCGCCGTGGATCAGGGCGCGCGCCCCCTCGAGCCCGCCCGCCAACCTGCCCATCGGCTCAGCGCCCGACACCGCCAGCGGACTGCCTGCGCGCGCACTGGCGCGCATCGCGACCCGGACGCAGGCCGCGGCCGTCGCAGCGGCGCAGGTCGCTTGCGCAGCGAGCGCCGCAGGCAGCGCCTCGCCCACGCGCGCGATCGACGCGCCGCGCGGCAGATGCACGAACTCCGCCAGGCCGCCGTCGAGGCGCGCGCCGGACTCGGGCTGTGCCGCGTGCCCGAACTTCGCCAACTTGACGCACTTCTGCGGCATCCCGCGCGCGCAACGCGCGCACGCGCCGCAGGCGACGATCACGGACCACACGACCCGGTCACCCACGGCCAGGGCCTCGCCGTCAATCGCGCGCACCTCGCCGCACATCGCGTCGATACGACCGACGACCTCGTGCCCGAGCAGCGTCGGCACCGGAACGCCGCGCCGACCCGTCACGGAGTGCAGGTCGCTGCCGCACAGGGTCGTCGCTTCGACGCGCACGAGCGCTTCGCCCGCCGCGAGGCGCGGCAGCGCCAGCGTCACGAGCGAGAAGCCCCGCGCCGGTCCGTGGAACAGCGCCGCGCGGCACGCGCCCGCGCCCTCCGCGCGCTCGGCGCTCATCCGCGCGCCCGCCGCTGCGCGAGGCGGCGCATGGCTTCGAGGTCGAGCTCCGCTGCGCCGTGCGCCTTGCCGAGGTCGTCCCACCTGCGCAAGAGCAGCGCGTCCTCCGCGAAGGGCGCGGCGAGGAAGCGGGCGCCCTCGTCTGCGTCGAAGGGCCCGCCCTGGGCGTGCAAGCTCGCGATCGAGGTGGGTGACAGCCGCGCGAGGTAGCCCGGCTCTGCACCGCAGAGGTAGCGCTTGGCTGCGACGTGCAGCCGAACCGGCGCCGCGACCTCCTCGCCCAGGAGGCGCGCGATGAGCGCGGCCCCGGAGCGCTCGTGTCGGTCGTCCGTACCCCCGACGTTGTTGTCCACGAGGAGGTGCCCTACGTCGTGCAAGAACGCCGCGAGCACCAGGGCGTCGCTCGCGCCATCGGCTGCGGCGAGCGCAGCGCATTGCGCCGCGTGCTCGAGCTGCGTGACGGCTTCGCCGAGGTACTCGGTCGCCCCGCGCGCGCGGTAGAGGTCGAACAGCTCGTCGATGGTCGTGGGCAACATGGCAGTCTCGCGCGCCGGTTCGTGTTCGGTTGGATGGTGTTCGCGGACGAGCGCGCGCCTCAGTGCGCGAGCCGCCGCAGCCTCGACGAAGCCGCGTCCGTGGCGACGACGAAGAGCAGGATGATCAAGAGCGCCGTGCCCGCGCGCGGATAGTCGAACGCGCGCAGGCTCTCGTGCAACGGCATGCCGATCCCGCCCGCGCCGACGATCCCGAGGATCGTCGCGGCGCGCACGTTCGACTCGAAGCGATAGAGCGACACGCCGAGCCAGTGCGGCAGGACCTGCGGGAGGACGCCGTACAGGACCTCGTCCAAGCGCGAGCCGCCTGTCGCGCGGACGCCCTCGACCGGCCGTGGATCGCACGCTTCGACCGCCTCCGAGAAGAGCTTGCCGAGGATGCCTGTCGTGTGCACCGCGAGCGCCAGCACGCCCGCGAACGGGCCGAGGCCCACAGCCACGACAAACAGCAGCGCGAACACCATCTCGTGGATCGCGCGCAGGCCGTCCAGGAGGCGCCTGACGACGAGCCGCACGGCCATCGGCGACACGTTGCCTGCGGCGAGGAGCCCGAGGGGCACTGCAGCGACGACCGCCAGCGCAGAGCCCCAGAGCGCGATCTGCACTGTGACCACCATCTCGCCCAGGTAGCTGCGCCACTCGGCGAGGTTCAGCGGGAAGAACTCGCGCGCGAGCGCCACGCTCTGGCCCAGGTTTCGGACGAGCTTCCACGGGCTGAGGTCGACGCCGCGCGCCGCCCAGGCCAGCACCAGCACGGCTGCGAGCGCGCCTAGGAGCGCGCGCCAGGGCCAAACGGCGGCGGGCGCGGCGGCTGGCGCGGCGGCGCCGCGCGTGGCCGGGGTCACGTCCTCGCTGCGCGCGCGCGAGCTGGCTGCGCGGTCGCTCATCGCGGTGACCCCGCATGCTCTCGCTGCAGCCGCAGCTTCGTGGCTTCCAGTGCGCGGATCGGAAGCAGCTGCGTATCGTCCGACGCGCGGAACCCGCGCAAGTCGAGCCCTGCGAGCACCGCGCGCTGATGGGCCGCGTCCGGGCCCTCCGCCGCGCCGTACGTCGTGAACCACTCGCGCAGCCGCGTCCGCAGCGGTTCGGGCAGCGCCTTGCGCCAGCACAACGCGTCCGACGGGATCAGCTCCGAGCGCCAGACCTCGCGCAGCCGCGCGTACCGGTCGGGGTGCGAGTCCGCGAGGCGCCGCAGCACCTTGCTGTCCACGGGGGCGACGTCGATGTGTCCGAGCGCGACGGCGAGCGCGTTGGACTCGTGGTTGCCCTGCAGCGCGCGCGCGAACGCGCGCTTCGGGTCGAGGCCGCGCGGCGCGAACAGCTCGACGAGCGGCACCAGGAAGCCCGAGGTCGAGTTCGGGTCCCCGATCCCGATCGACAGCTCCGGCGCGCGGGTTAGCACCTCTTCGACGCTCTGCAGCGGGCTGTCGTCGCGCACGACGAGCACGGACCAATAGCCCGCGTGGCCGTCGCCGTCGACCATCTGCGCAAAGACCTCGCCGCCCGCGCGGTCGGCGGCTTCGAGCGCGGCCTTGTTGCCGAACCACGCCAGGTCGACGTGACCAGCGCGCATGGCCTCGATGATGCCCGCGTAGTCGGTGGCGAAGAACGGCTTCACCTCCTGGCCGAGCGCAGCGGACAGGTCGGCCAGGAGGGGCGCCCATGACGCCGCGAGCTGCACGCTCGACTCGGTGGACGGGATGCCGAAGATGAGGCGCGCGCCGCCGTCGCCGTGCCCAGGCGCTCGTCCGCACGCGGCGAGCGCGAGCGCGGAGAGCGCAGCAGCAACGAGGCCGCGGCGCGCGGGAGACGCGGAGCGCGTCGAGCGGGTGGGCGCTGTCATGGGCGGACCTCGGCGAGCGCGGCGCTGGGTGGAACATGGGCCGGCACGGGTGGCGCGGCGGCGTCGCGATAGATGCGCTCGATCAGCTCGCCGCGCAGCGCCGAGGTCGGACCGTCGAAGATCACTCGGCCGCGGCGCAGCGCGATCGCGCGCTCGAAGTAGGCGCGCGCGAGCTCGACTTGGTGCAGCGAGACCACGAGCGTCGCTTGGCGCTCGCGCTGCAACCCGACGAGCAGCTCCAGGATCTGGCGCGCGGTCTCGGGGTCGAGCGACGCGACCGGCTCGTCGGCGAGCAAGAGCTCGCTGCCTTGCACGAGCGCGCGCGCGATCGCGGCGCGCTGTTGCTGGCCGCCGGAGAGCGTGCTCGTGCGCTGCGCGGCGCGACCCGCAAGCCCGACCTCTTCGAGCGCGCGCAGGGCCAGCGCGCGCTCGCGCGCGCTGAAGCGCCGCGTCACGCGCCGCCACAGCGGCTCGCGCGTGACTGCGCCGACGAGGACGTTGGTCAAGAGGTCGAGCTGCGGCGCGAGCTGGAACTGCTGGAAAACGAGGCCGATGCCGCGGCGCATCGCGCGCGCATCACGCGCCATGCCCGTCGCGCCTTGCAGGACGCGACCGCTGATCCTGACGAGGCCGTGGTCCTCGCGCGAGAGCGGCTGCAGGCCGTCGATCACGCGCAGCAGCGTCGACTTGCCAGAGCCCGACGCCCCGAGCAACGCGACGCGCTCGCCGCGCGAGACGGTGAACGAGACCCCGTCCAGGACCTGCGCGCTCCTTGTGCTCGCTGGCAGCGCCAGGGCGACGCCGCGGACCTCGACGAGGGGCTCCATCGGCGCAGACGGTGCGCTGTGCGCATCAAAGGCCGTTCAAGGGCGCCTCAGGCGCCTGCATGGCGTGAAGCACGCCCACTGGGAGAGCCGAGGATCCTTGCGGCGCGGTCGGCTGGACATCCCGGCGCGGCGCCCGCACCCTGGAGCACATGCTCGTCACCTTGCTCCTGGTCGCCGCGCAGCTGCCCCCGCCGTCCCTGCCCGGCGCCGACGCGCCAGGGGAGGGCTATGTCGAGCGCTTCCAAGCGGCGCTCGCGGCGCTCGATCGCGGCGAGCCCGTCGTCGCCCGAGCGGGCTTCCTGCGGGCTGGAGAGCGCGCGCCCGAGGCGCCCGTCTGGCGCGCCTCAGCGGGCGTCGCTGCCGCGCTCGCGGGGGACGAGGCGGGCGCGCGTGCGCTCTTCGCAGCGGCGTTGGAGCGCGGCTATCCCGCGACGGACCTCGCTGCGTTGCATCCCATCGGTGCGGCGGTCGCGGCGGGGCATGGCGATGAGGCTCCCTCGGGTTGGCTGTCGGTCACGGCCGGCGGCCTCCGCACCGTCGGTGGTGACATGCGGTATCAACGGGAGCGCGCGTCCGATCCGGATCGCTTCGGGGTCGTGACGCACCTCGTCGGGCACTTCGTTCAGCGATCAGGTTCCGCGCCTTCGGGGTCCGGGCGGCCCGCGTCCGGGCATCCAGGCGCGAACGTGGAGACCTACCACGTGGACCCGGTGACCGGACGCGTGACGCTCGTCCACCCTGCCGAGCGCCCAGGCTCGACGCAGGATTGGCGGGGCAATTACGGGGTCTCCAGCTTCGGTAGCGACGACGCGCTGAACCCTTGGCCGCGCCCGCTGCCATTCGTGCGCGCGCTGCGGACGGGCCTCTTGGTCGACGAGGTGCGTGCGTCCATAGAGACGTCTCGGCTCGTCCTGGCTGGCGTCGAGCGCGTAAGCGGCCTCGCGGACGAAGCGCGGTGGGTCGGTGTGGTGGCGCCGCGGCCGCGCCGCGCGGCGCAAGGAGGCGCGCAGGCCGCCAGCCGAGGAAACCGCATCGATCTCGCTCGCTTGATGTGGGCCGTCGACGACGTGGCCGTCGATCCCCGCAGCGAGGCGAAGCCGGCCTTGATGCAGATGAGCCTGGACAGCGGCGCGCTGCTCGAGTTCGGACAAGCGCTCGGCCTCACCCGAATCTTCCGCGGGCCCGACGGCGCGCCTGTCGTCGGTTGCGGCACGGACGCGACGTTTCTCTTGGACCCCGAGGGCAGCGCGGAGGGCCGCGCATACGTCTCCATCTGGCTCGCCGGCAATTGCATCGTGGCAGCGGGGTGCGACGGCACGTGGTCGTTCACTGAAGGGTTGCAGCTCGCCGCAGCACGGGTCTTCGTGGGAGACCGGCTTATGCCATTGGAGCCGTTCGCGCCGTACTTGCTCGACCCGCTGCACGTGCGCTCGTTGGCCCGCGACGCAGCGCGGGCGCCGCGGCGGTTCCCGGCGCTCTGACGCTGGCGCTGGCGTGCCGCTCGGACGCTGCATCAAGGCGAGGTTAAGGTGCGGCTTGCGCCGCCGGAATCACGCGGTTGGAGCGCCCCTCGGGCCCCACGGCGCGGCACCATCCCGGCGCAGGGGGCGCGCGCTCGGGAGGCGCTCGAGCGCGCCCGCTGCCTAACCGCTCGCTGCGCTCGATGTCGTTGAAGCTCTTCGTGTTCGATATGGCTGGCACCACCGTCAAGGACGAGGGGGTCGTGCTCGCCGCGTTCCTCGATGTCGCTGCTGCCAATGGCTTGGCCGCGGAGCCCGCTTGGATCACCGCGCGCATGGGCTGGGACAAGGCGACCGTCTTCCGCGAGCTCCTTCAGCGCGCGGGCGCGGACACCGCTCCTGCAGCGCGCCTCGCCGCGGAGTTCCAAGCGCACCTCGCCGCGCGCTACGAGGACGACCCGCCGCGGCCGATCCCTGGCGTGATCGAGGCCTTCCGCGCCCTCGCGCAGCGCGACATCGAGGTCGCGTTCACGACCGGCTTCGCGCGCGCGACCGCGGACCTGATCCTCGACCACCTCGGGTGGAGCGCCCACATCAGCGTCGCCTCGGACGAGGTCGACCACGGGCGCCCCGCGCCCGATCTGCTCTTTGAGGCCATGCGCCAGGCCGGCGTCCATGACGCACGCGCGGTCGGCGCGGCAGGGGACACGCCGTCGGACTTGCTGGCGGGCTTCGCTGCCGGGTGCGGCCTGGTGATCGGGGTCGGCACGGGCTCGCACACCCTCGACGAGCTGGAGCCGCACCCGCACACACACCTCTTGCCCGACCTCTCCGGCCTCGCGGACCTCATCGACGCATACGCGCCATGACCACAGCGAGCCATTCGCGCTTGGACTGCGACGTCGCCATCGTCGGCTCCGGGATCGTCGGGCTCGCGCACGCGGTCGCGGCGCGCCGCCGCGGGCTCTCCGTCGCGCTCGTCGATCGCGCCGATCAGCCGCGCGGCGCGAGCGTGCGCAACTTCGGCATGGTGTGGCCGATCGGCCAGCCCGAGGGGCGCCTGCGTGCGCGGGCGCTACGCTCGCGCGAGGTGTGGCTGGAGCTCGCGTCCGAGGCGGGCTATTGGATCGAAGAGACGGGCTCATTGCACCTCGCGTACCACGCGGACGAAGCTGCGGTCTTGAGCGAGCTGATCGCTGGCGCTGGACCGAGCGCCGCAGGCGCGCTGGAGCTCATCGGGCCGGACGCGGTCATCGAGCGCGCGCCAGGCGTCGTGCGCGCGGGGCTGCTCGGCGCGCTCTGGAGCGCGACCGAGGCCTGCGTCGACCCGCGCGAAGCGACGACGAAGCTCGCGACGTGGCTCGGCGCTGCGCCGGGCGTGACGCTGCTGCGCGGCGTCGCCGCGGTCGAGGCCGGCGTGCTCGCGGGGGGCGGTCATGGCGTGCGGCTCGCGACGGGGCGCGTCGTCTGGGCGCCGCACGTCATCGTGTGCCCCGGCGAGGACCTGGAGACGCTCTTTCCCGCGCACTTCGCAGCGGCGCCGATCACGCGCTGCAAGCTGCAGATGATGCGCACCGCGCCGCAGCCGGGCGCGTGGCGCCTCGGGCCGATGCTCGCGGCGGGCTCGACCTTGCGGCACTACGCGGCGTTCGCCGCCTGCCCGTCGCTCGCCGCGGTGCGCGCGCGCTTCACGCAAGAGCGGCCGCTCTTCGACCAGTTCGGGATCCACGTGATGGCGTCGCAGAACGGCCTCGGCGAGGTCGTCCTCGGTGACAGCCACGAATACGGCGCGGGCTTCTCGCCGGACTCGAGCGCGGCGATCGACGCGGCGATCCTCGAGTACGCGGCGACGTTCCTGACGCTGCCGAGCCCCAGCCCGGCAGCGCGCTGGCACGGCGTGTACGCCAAGCGCACGGACGGCGGGACCGAGCAGGTCTTCCAGCCCTCGCCGGGGGTGCGCGTCGTCGCGGCCCTCGGCGGCGCGGGGATGACGCTGTCGTTCGGGCTCGCCGAGGAAGTGCTCGACGACCTCCTCGGCGTCGTCGCTCAGCCGCCGGATGCGGCGCGCCGCGCGACGTAGTCGCGCACCTTCGGCTCGTAGGCCTCAGTGCGCATTCCGACGGCCTTGCCCTCGGCGATGGCGGTGTCGATGTCGACCCCGCCGTCGAGCGCGCGCCATGCCGCCCAGCCCGCGCCGACGCGGTTCGCCGAAGCACAGTGGTAAAGGATCGGCCGCGGGGCCTCGCGCAAGTAGGCGCGCGTCTGGTCCAGGAGCTCGTCGGTCAGCTCATCCGGTCCGTTCCAGGGCATGTGTGTGTAGGTCATGCCGAGGCCCTCCGCGACCGCGCGCTCGTCGAAGTCGACCTTCTCCATCTCCGCCGGCTTGCGCTGGTTCAGCACGCTCTTGACGCCGAGCGCCCGCGCCGCCTCGAGGGCCGCGGCCGAGGGTTGCGCGGCGGTCAGCACGCCGTCGAACACGTGGACGTTCTTCGTGTCCGCGAGCGAGAAGGCGCACAGCGTGGCGGGCGTGAGCTCCGTCGGCAGCCCTGCCTCCGCGGCGGTCGGCGCAGATTCAGGGGCGGGGGCTGAAGGGGAGGCGGTGGTCCCCGACCCCGCTTGCGGGGCTTCGGGGGCGCTGCAAGCAGCGACGAGGAGCATTGCCGTGAGGGGGAGCAGCGATTTCATGGGGGACGACGCTACCAGATCGGGGGCAGGCCTGCCCCGTCGCATTCGAGCTCCGTGTCGCATCGGTAAGAGCTCTGCGCGGGGCGCGCAGGAGCGGGTCGGGCTTGCCTAGACTGCCGCGGTCAGTCTTTGCTTCGGCCCTCTGCTTCGACCCTCTGCTTCGGGGACTCCCTCTCGCTACAGATCACATGGATACCGCCCGCCAACTCTCGCTCCCTCTGCTCCTGCTCTTGGGCTGCTCCATGCCGGCCTTCTCTGCGCAGGAGCGCGCCACGCACCCCGCGCCGGAATGGGGCGGCTTCCGCGGCGCGAACGGCAGCGGCACGGCCGTTGGCGCGCAGCTCCCCGAGGCGCTCGACGCAGAAGCGCAGCTCGTCTGGAAGGCGTCGCTCCCGAGCGGCTATTCCTCGCCCATCATCGCGGGAGAGCGCGTGTTCGTGACCGGCCGCGACGGCAAGCAGCTCTTGACCGTCTGCATCGACGCGGGCACCGGCGAGGAGCGCTGGCGCGCGGCCGTCGAGTTCGAGGGCGAGCGCCCCGGCGGCAACTCGTACGCGGCGCCGACGCCCGCGACGGACGGCGAGCGTGTCTACGCGCTCTTCCACCACGTCGGGATGGTCGCGTACGACCTCGAGGGCAAGGAGCTCTGGCGCAACTCGCTTGGGGCGCCCTACAACATCCCGCACGGGCTCGCGACCTCGCCGCTCGTCGTCGATGGCGCGGTCGTCATGCAACTGGATCAGGACGGCGGCTCGGCGCTCGTCTGCCTCGCGGCGGACACGGGCGTCGAGCGTTGGCGGACGGTCCGCGAGGGCGCGCTGCACAGCTACGCGACCCCGGCGGTCTTCACGCCACAAGGCGGCAAGCCGCAAGTCGTCGTCTCTGGGTCGTATCAGATCGCAGGCTACGACTTGGAGACCGGCGCGCGCATCTGGTGGGTCACCGGGTCCGCGTGGCAGTCGAAGGCCGTGCCGCTCTTCTACGAAGACCTGTGCATCGTCAGCTCCTTCATGCCCTCGTCGACGGAGTTCGGCGTGCCGAACCTCGGGCAGTCGTTCGCGGAGGTGCTGGCGGAGAAGGACGCGAACGGCGACGGCGCGCTTCAGCGTGATGAGTGGAAGCACGACACGATGCAGCAGACGTGGTTCATCTGGGACCTCGACGGCGACGAGGTGCTCAATGCGCGCGAATACGAGTATCTGCAATCGACGCAGACGGCCAAGGGCGGGCTCTTCGCGATCGACCTGGACGTCGAGGGCAAGCCGCTCGTCGGCGATGTGACCGAGACCCATGTGGCGTGGCAGTACGACGGCCGCCGGGGCCTCTCCGACGTCGTGTCACCCGTGCTCGTCGATGGCACGGTCTTCTTGCTGAAGGACGGCGGGCTCTTGACGGCGCTCGACGCGCGGACCGGGGCGCTCGGCAAGCAGGGCCGCGTCGGCGAGCCCGACAGCTACTACGCGTCTCCGATCGCTGCCGGCGGGCGCGTCTTCGCTGCGAGCCTCTCGGGGCAGCTCACGCTGGTCTCGGGCTGCGCCGAATGGGAGCCCTTGTCGTCGACCGCTGTCGATGGCAAGGTCTGGTCGACGCCCGCCCTCGCCAACGGGCGGGTGTATGTGCGCTCCGAGACCCAGCTCTATTGCTTCGGCGCCAAAGACGCTTGAGGGGCCCGAGCGCGCTCGCCGTCACTTGCGCGCGAGCGCGCGCCCGTAGTCGTTGGTCGGGTCGCGGTAGATTGCGTGGACGTGCTCGGCGGCGGCGGGGCCGCGGCCCTGCGGCGCATACTCCATGAAGACGCTCGGCCCTTGGACGCGGTAGGACATGAGCTCGCCGGGGCGCGTGCTGCCGAACCAGGCGAAGGTGAGCGCTGACAGCTCCGCCTCGACCTCTGCCAGGCGCGCCGCCGCGGCCGACGTGTTGAGCAGCGCGAGGCGCGCATGGACGAGCGCGAGGAGCTGCTTGCGCTCGTCGTCGTTCAGCGCGCTCGCCGGGATCCCCACCGCCGCTGGCGGCCGGGTCGCGTCCTCGGCCGATTCGCGGCCAGGGCCCCACGTCAGGTCGATCGGCTGCGCCGCGACCACTGCGCGCGCGCGCTGTGCGTCGTCGAGGGCCGCGACGAGCGCGTAGGCGCGTGTGACCTCTGTGTCCATCTGGCTGACCGCCTCGTCGCCGCGCTTGTAGTGCATCGGCTGCCCGCCGGTCAAGAGCGGCGAGAGCGTGACGCGAGCGCCGAGGAACGCGGCGTTGAGGGCCAGGTGGTGTCCGCCGAACTGCAGCGTAAAGGGCTGCTCCAGCGAGGGCGCGCCGCGGAGAGACAGGTAGTACTCGCCCTTTCCGAACGCGATGCCCCCGCGCGGGGCGCCGCTCGTCAGGGTCTCGTCGGCGTCCATGTTGTCGCGCACGGCCTGCACGCCCTCGGGGCTGAGGAACGCGCCGAGCAGCGCGAAGACGAGGCCCCGTTGCGGGTCGTCGAGCTCGCCCATGCGGATCCCCGCGCGCGTGAAGATCCCGGTGGGGAGGTTCGACCAGCGCACGCGTTGCGCTTCGTCGCCCTCGTCCAGCACGAGGCGCGCGCGTTGCTCGTCGTTGAGCGCGGCCTGCAGCCTTGCCGCCGCGGCGACCGTCATCGCGGTGACGCCGTCGGGCGCCGCCGGCTGGAACGCGAGCGGCCGCTTGGCGTCGAGCACGGCCTGCGCCGCGCTCGGCTCGAACGCCGCCGCCAAACCGAGCACCGCAACCAACCCGAGGGGCATGAACTGTCGCATGCCGTGCATCGTAGGGATCTGCGCGGAACGCGCACGGGCCCCCGCGCGATCTTCGCAGCGTTCGCGCTACAGGACGATCAGCGTGAAGCCCAAGACCGGCTCGCGCTGAGCGCCGTCGACGAGCTCGCCGCTCGCGATCGCGATCGCGACGCCGCCAAAGACGTAGTTGATCAGCGTCTCGCGGTCCTTCAGGTCCACCTTCACCTCGATCCGCCGGCGCGCGTCCGCAGCGCCCTCGCGCCAACCGATGTCGTAGCGGCCCGGCCAGCGGAAGAGCCCGCCCAGGCTCTTCTTCGCCGTCTCCAGCTTGAACGCAGGCAGCTCCCCCGCGCCCGCCTCCGCGCCGTCGCGCACGAGGTACCCCGAGTGCCTCCCGATCAGCGGCTCCAGCGTCCCGCCCGTGCGGTGCAGGCGCAACGCGTCCTTCGCGCCCAACAGCGCATAGACGCTGTGGAAGCCCTCGCCGAAGAGGTCCGTGTACGTCTTCGCCAACGGGTTCACGCCCACCAGGTAGGTGAACTCATGGTGCACCACGCCGACAAACGCGCGCTCCCCCAGCGTCAGCCGCCCCTTCGTCGCGCCCGTGAGGAACACATCGCCGCCGTTGCGCCGGTCCGTCTCCACGCCGATCGGCTCGGCGACGAGCTTCAGCGCGACCTTCGGCACCTCGATCGTCAACCCCGCAAACGCGTCACCCGCGACCTGCGCGCGCTCACAGGTCGGCAACCCGACGCCGACCGCGCGCGCAAACTGCGCCGCGGCGCCCGGCAACGACTGCGTCACGTCCAGGTCCACCCAGCCGCGACCTTCGACCCAGAGCACCGCGAAGTGCTCCGCCGCGTACTTCTGCTTCTCGCGGCCGCGGTTGGCGTCGAACGCGAAGACGAGGCCTTTGCCCGGCTTGCCGTCGCTGGAGGCCTCTCGCCCCGCGAACACGAAGAAGTCCGACAGGTACTCGAGCTTGGCGGCCTCGTCGCGCTCGATTGGGCCGTTTGGGAGGTCTGGGGCCGCCCGCTCCGTTGCGAGCTCGGGCCCCTGAGCGGCGAGCGCCAAGCTGGACTGTCCCAGCGTGAGCGCCAACGGCACGAGGAGCGCCAGCGCTCGCGGGCGAATCAAGGTCGTGTTGGATCGCGTTCTCATGGGCATCTTGGGGCGCTCCGCGCCTTGTGGGGCCTTCGTCACGCGCGCCGTGCGGGATGCGCCCGGGCGGCGCAGGGCGCGTTTGATCTTGGTTTGGCCGCTCGGTCCCGGGACGCGATGATGCGCGGGCCATGACGCCCTCCCTGCGCCCTTTATCGACCCGCGCCGCTGGGTCCTTGGCCCGGATGCGGGCTTTCCTCCCCGTCCTGCTCGTCTGTGGCGCAGCGGGCAGCCTCGCGATGCAGCGCTCAAAGCCCTCGCGCTGGGCGATGACAACCGAGGGGGCCGTGGTGCGCTTCGAGGGCGCCGCGCTCCGCGCAGAGCGCCCACCGACCTTCGCGCCGGCGCAGTTTGGCGGCGGCCTCGCCTTCAACACGGACGCGGACGTGTGGTGCGAGCCGTCCCCTGGCCTCGTCACCCTGCCGTCCCGCGCCTTGACCGTGTCGGCGTGGGTGTCGATCGATGCGCCGCAGCGCTGGGGCGGGCTCGTCGGCCGGTTGGAGGACAACGGCGGCTTCGAGAAGGGCTGGCTCCTCGGCTACGACGAAGAGCGCTTCACCTTTGCGCTCTCGAGCGAGGGCGCAGATGACGGCGACGGCAAGCTGACCTATCTGCGCGGCCGGGCGCCGTACCAGCGCGGCCGTTGGCACCATGTCGCTGCGACCTACGACGGCGCGGTGATGCGGCTCTACGTCGACGGCGCGCTCGACGCGGAGTCGCGCGAGCAGTCCGGTGACGTCCTCTACGCAGACTTCGGCGGCTTTGTCGTCGGCGCCTATCGCGACAAGGACGAGCGCTATCCGCACGACGGGCGCATTCAATCCGTGGTGCTGACCGACGCCGCGCGCGACGCCGCGGGTGTCCGCGCGTTGGGCGCCGCGTCGAGCGCGGCGGGCGAGGCCCAGGAGGGCGAGGCGCAGGAGGGCGAGGCGCTGGAGGGCCCGCGCTTGTCCGACCTGCCCCCGTGGGACGATGTGCGCTTCGACTGGCTCGTCCGCCCGTACCTCACCTGGCCCGCGCTCGACGCGGTCAGCGTCGGGTGCGAGACGACTGAAGCGTCGCGGGTCACCGTGCGCTATCGCGCCGACGACGAGGCGGAGTGGCGGGCCGTGGCCAGCGCCGAGGCCCGCGGCTTGCACACCCTGCGCATCACCGGGCTCTCGCCTGATACGAAGTACTTCTACCAAGTCGCGCTCGACAGCGCCGCGCCGACGGACGCGCCGCGCGAGCCCGACGAGCCGCGGAGCCTGGAGAGCGAGGTCGCGTCATTCCGCACTGCGGCCTCGCCGGGCCGCCCGTTCACGTTTGTCGTCGTCGGCGATACGCAGACCCAAGGCGACGTCGCGCGCCGCGTCGCGGACCTCGCGCAAGAGCACCGCCCCAACCTCTTGGTGCACGCAGGCGACCTCGTGGATACGGGGAGCCAGAAGTCCGAGTGGACCCACTACTTCTTCAAGCACGTCGGCCCGCTCTTGCGCACGATCCCGATGATGCCGGTCCTCGGCAACCACGAGCAAGACGCGCGGCACTACTACGAGTACATGGACCTGCCGCAGCCGGAGCGTTGGTACTCCTTCACCTACGGCGACGCGGAGTTCTTCATGCTCGATGGCAACCGCTCGCTCGCGCAGCAGTCCGAGCAGCTCGCGTGGCTCGCAGGGGCGCTCGCCGCGTCGAAGTCGCTCTGGCGCTTTGCGGTGCTGCACCAACCGCCTTATACGTCCGACGCCGACGACTACGGCGATACGCGCGCGGCGCCCTCGACGCGCGGCGACATGAATGTGCGCAACATCGTCGCGCTCTTGGAGCGCTATGACGTCGACATTTGCTTCTCCGGGCACGTCCACGACTACGAGCGCACGTTCCCGATCAAAGGCGGCGAGGTCGTGCCGTACGAGGAGGGCGGCGTCCTCTACGTCACCGCGGCAGGTGGGGGCGGCCGGCTCGAGGACTTCGACGCGACCAATACGTGGTTCGGGCACAAGAAGGCCCGCCGGCACCACCTCGTCTACGTAGGCATCCACGGGCGCCACCTGGAGCTGCAGGCGATCGACGAGAATGGGCGCCTCTTCGACGTGTTGCACCTGACGAAGCGCGAAACTGGCAGAAGCCGGTAGCCTCGTCACTCTGCCTGGATAGCTCTTCGCCGGACCTCTACCGATTGATGTCATTGATGTCGATGCTTTCACACTCGCACGCCTGTCTCCGCCTCGCCCTGCCGCTCGCCTCGCTCTTCGGTGTCGCCAGCGCAGGCGCGCCGGCCCGCATCCCAATCCGGGTCCAGGACGACGCAGTCGTGCGGCTCTACGACGTGCGCGCGCTGCTCTCGGCCGAGTCGACGCGTCCGCCGTTGGTGGACCTGCGCCCGCCCGCGTCGGCGTCCCGGATCAACTACCTGCAGCCTGACCAGTACGACATTGACCTGGGCGAGCCGTTCTCGTTCGCGGACGAGGGCCTCGGCGACATCCTCCAGGAGCTCGTCGAGCAGCTGCCCGACGTCGGCGAATACGACGTCGACGAGCGCGGCGGAGTCGTGCGGGTGCTCGGCAGCGAGCGCGTGCAAGCCGATGTGCAACGCCTGCTCGCGGACCTCGCCAGCCTGGCTTTCGACGAGGTCGAGGTCGAGCTGCACCGCGTGGCGTGCGCGGCCGCTGGGGAGCAGGGGCAGTCTGTCTTCACCGCTGAGCAAGCGGACACGGCGTTGCCAATCAGCGCTGCGACGCTGGTCGCGCGGCGCGCGGTGCCGATGGGGACGTCCACTGCACTGTCGACCGCGGGCGCGGAGTCGACGCTGATCGACTATGACGTCGAGGTCGCGCAAGGGGCCCTCGCGATCGACCCGCAGGTGACGGCGCTCCCCACGGGGCTCGCGTTCGCCGTCAACGTGCGCGTCGGCGTGAACGGGCGCCTTCTGGTGCGCGCGTGGGCGCGCGAAGCCACGCCCGCGCGGCCGCTGCGGGAGTTTGTCATCCCGGGCTTCGGCGGCGCGGCGCTGCAGCTTCCCGACCTGCAGATGCGCGTCGCGACGGCGTCTGCGACGCTCGATGACGGCGGCGCGCTCCTCTTCGGCGGCGGCGACGGCGCGGACGCGTATCTGCTGCGCGTCCAGCGCAAGCGCCCGGCGACGGCGCCGGGCACCGCTGGATCACCGTTCATCGCGTGCGGCGACACCGTGGTCACGGGCGCGCGGACCAAGCCCATTCGGCCAGCGCGCGCGGCGCCGAGCGGCGGCTGGTCGGTCGATGAGGTGCCCTTGCCCGAGTGGCTCGATGACTCCGATGCGCTGATGTCGCCTGAGGAGGTGTTCGATGGCTTCAGCGACACGAGCGGTGCGCGCGGGCTCAGCGGGCGGATGAGTCGGATCGGCGCATTCATCTATGTGCCGGAGGAGGGCGCGCTACGCGCCGCCGCGCGGGCGCACGTCGCGAGCATCGGGGCGGGGCTCGTGGCCGAGACGTTCGAGGTCGAGGCGCGGTATGGTGAGGTCGACCCCGGGCAGCTCGCAGAGCTGCTCTATGGGAAGCTGGATGAGCGCGCGCGGGGGGCCCTGATCCAGGGCCTCGCGGGTCGCGTCGCGACCGCGGTGCGCGGCGGCGACACTTCGATCGTCATGGACGGTCGCGAGTGGTTCTACCTACAGGATTACGACGTCGAGATCGCCCAAGCTTCGACGGTCCCCGACCCCATTCCGGCGACGTGCTTCGATGGCGTCAGCTTCTGGTGCGTGCCATTGCGGGCGCCTGACGGCTTGGTCTCGACTGCGGTCGATCTCGTGTTTCAGCGCAGCGCGCGCTCCAGCGAGCCGTTCCCGACCGCGGATTGGGACCCTGTCCCGACGACCAAGCTCGACGAGCTCCCGCAGCCGATCGGCGACTTCGTCGTGCGTAACACGGTCGAGCTGGCGGTCACGCGCGGGGTGTCCGCGCGGCGCACGGTCCGCGCCAAGGACGGCGAGTGGGCGCTCGTGACGGTCGAGCCGACGACCGAGGGCCGCTCGTTCATCGCCTGGGTGCGCGTGACCGGTCGGCGCTGATCCTTCGGTGGGTGGACCGCTCCAATCCCATGCAGAGGTCTTGGCCCCTGAGACGTCCCCTGAGGGGTCCCCTGAGGGGTCCCCTGAGAGGTCTCGTGAGAAGGCCCGTGAGAAGGCCCGTGACAGGGCCCGTGAGAAGGCCCTGCGCGGGTCAGCGCAGCGTGCCCCAGGACGACCCTTGGCTCGGGCCACTTGCGCGCGGTCGCTGCGCTGCTGCAGCCTGCCAATCGGCCTCCGTCCAGGCGCCATAGGGGCGGCGCGTGAGGCGGGCGAGGGCGTCGCGTCGCTCCCCAGGGCGCAGTGAATCCACTCGGGCCAGCAGCGCGACGGTCAGCGCCAGGTCCTCGGCTGGCGCAGCCAGCGCGCTGCGGACAAAGTCGCGGTCGAGCCCTGACTGCGCGTGGTAAGCGACGATCTCCGCGACGCGCCGCGTGTGTGCGCCCAGCGCCAGGACGCTCGTGCTGGGGCTGTTCAAGAGCGCCTCGGAGCGCTGGAGCTCTGCGAATAAGCGCTCGCCTACGTCCCGCTGGCCGCTCCGTGAGCGCGCGGCGATGTGCATGTCCCCAAGCTCCAGGAGGCCCGCGTGGCGCGCCCGAGACCGATCCGCGGGCAGGGCCGCGAGCCAGCGCTCGAGCGCGGCTTTGGCGCGCGGTGAATCGCCCGCGCGGGCGTACGCGACCGCCAGGCGCCGCAGCAACGGGGCCGAGTCGGGGTTGGTTCGCAGCGCCCGCGTCAGGGCGCGCGCGGCGAGGTCCGGCGCGCCTTCGACGAGCAAGACCTGACTCGCGCGGACAGGGTCGACGTCCCTCAGGACGCGCAAGGCGGAGGCGGGGTTGCCGCCCCGCGCCAGCGTCACAGCGGCGCGCAGGTCGCTCTCGTGCGGGCCCCCGGCGAGGAGCGCCCGCGCGCCGGGGAGGTCACAGCTCGCGACCGTGGCGCCGAGGTGCGTGCGCAGGGCCTCTTCGAGCGCGCCCGTGCGCGGGAAACGCGCGGCGAGCCGTTGCAGGACCTCACCCGCAGCTTGCACTTCATCGCGCGCGCTCAGCAGGTCGACCCAGATCAGCCCGCGCTCGAGCGTCAGTGAAGTGCGCTCGATCTCCGCGCGCAGCGCCTCGGCGCGCAGCTCTGGGTGGTCCCCCCGCAGCAGGCGGCGCGACATGAATTCGCGCGCGCGGCGGCGGAGCGCTTCATCGTCCGTTGCGAGCGCGGCGCAGACTTCGTCGAGCGCGCCCTGGGCGTCGCCCAGCGCATGCAATACGACGGCCAGGTCGAACCGCGCGACCAGGTCCTTCGGGTCCAGGGCGATGAGGCGCAGGTAGAGGTCGCGCGCGCGGTCGAACTCCTTTGCGTGGCCCGCGCACTGCGCGAGGGCGCGAATGACGGGCGCGCTGCGCGGGGCCGCCGCGAGGAGCTCGTCCTCCGTGGCGCGCGCGAGCGCCGCCTGCCCTGTGCGCCGCTGTAGCGTTGCGACCCTCTGGAGGCCTTCGATCCGCGACGCGGGCGCGACCTGGGCCAATGCCCCCCATGTGGCGATCTCGCGCCCGTTGTCGTTCTGGACAGCGTAGATGGAGATGAAGTGCCGCAGCGCCTCCTCTTCATGGCCCTCCATGAGCCGCAGCTCCAAGAGGGCTGCGTCCCAGTCTGCCTTTTGGTCGGCGAGGGCAAAGAGCTGCGCGCGGACTCCGAGGCGCAGCGCCTTGTCCGGGATCTCGCGCGAGTCGCTCAACGAACGGGACAGGCGGTGCTCGTCGAGCTGGGCCTGGGCGTAGCGCGCACAGCGCTCGACGCGCGCTTCTGCGCTGCGCGCGAGCGCTGCGTAGCGCAGGAGCGCTGCGGACCTCGCGCTCGACGCGAGCTCCGTAAGCCCGACCTCCAGGAGCGTCCCGAGGAGCCGCTCTTCTTCGTCCGGCCGCGGGGCGCCGACGTCCAACGCTGCCCGCAGCAGCGCCGTCGCGTGCCGTACGTCCTCGCGCTCGATCCACTCAAAGGCGAGGCTCCTCCAGGAGCGCGGCATCGCCCCTCGCGCGCGCCACGCGTTCGGCGTCGTCGAGGGCCGCCGTAGAGCCGCTCAGCGCAATCAGCGCGCGCACCGGGCGTAGGTCCGAGGGGGCGAGGCGTGTCGCCTCCTTGAGGAGCTCATTGGCTCGCGCGCGCAGGTCGAACGAGTCCATCAGCGCCGCGAGCTCGAGCCGCAGCGCGACGCTCTCCGGCGCCAGCTCCAGCTCGCGCTGCCATTGTGTGCTCGCGCCAGTGAGCTCGCCCGCGCCAGCGAGCAAGAGGCCCGCTGCGAGGTGCAAGCGTTGCACCTCGGGGTGTCGGGCCGCGATGCGCTGGTACTCCTCGACGGCCCGTTCGACCTCGCCGGCGCTCGCGAGGGCCTCGGCGTACGCCGTGGCGATGGACAATGAGTCTGGGAACGCGCTCGCGGCCTCGGCCAAGGTCGAGCGCGCGTCCTCGGCTTGGCCAGCCGCGGTCAAGGTCGCCGCGAGCTCGACCCGCAACAGCGGCTCATGGGGCGCTCGCAGCGCCGCTTCACGCAGCTCATCCGCGAGGCGCGGGAGGGTGCCGAGGCGGGCGTGCAGTGCGCGACGCCGCGCGCTGAGCTCGGCGCGCCGCCAATGCCCCGCCGCGAGGCGCTCCACCGCGCGCGCGAAACACGCGTCGGCCTCGCGCCAGCGACCGCTTCGCTCGAGCAGCGAGCCCTGGGCCACCGCGGCGCGAACGAGCCGCGCTGAGTCTTCGCCGGCGAGCTCTGCTGCGACCTCGAGCTGCGACAGCGCCGCGTCGTTGAGCGACAGATCGCCCATGAGCTCCGCGACGCGATAGCGTTGTTCGTAGTCCGTCGGCGCGAGGTCCGCGAGCTGCAGGAGGGCGGCTGTGGCCGCGGGGCGGTCATTCAGCGCGAGCTGCGCGCGCGCGAGCTGCTCGAGGGTCGCCTCGGCCTTGCGCGGCTCGATCGGTGTGGCGCTTGCGCGGAGCGCGTCGTAGCCGAGCTGCAGGTGTTCGGCGGCGAGCGCGAACTCTGCGCGCATGGCGTAGATCTCGCCGCGCAAGCACTCGAGGTCGGCGTCACCGGCGCCGAGCGGCGCGAGCAGCTCGAGCGCCTCGGCGGTGCGCCGGGCGCGCGCCTCGAGGCGCGCGAGCACGACGCGGGCGGCGAGGTCGTCGTCGGCGGCGGCGACGCGCGCAGCGTACTCTGCGTGCAGGGTGTCGCGTTGGCCGGCGATCGTCGCGGCGCTCTCGAGCTGCGCAAAGACTTGTGCGTGGTAGGGGCGGCGATCAAGGAACCGCTTGAGCTTCTCGAGGGAGTCCTCCGCGCGCTGCCCGAACGCGGCGCTGGCCAGGACCAGAGCGACCCCGGCGAGCGTGTGGCAGCGCCCAGCGCGCAGGGTGGCCCGCGCGGCCGAGGCCGGTTGGGGGTCGCTGTGGGGGGCGCTGTGGGGGGCGCTGTGGGGATCGCTGTGGGGGGGCATCACACACTTGGGCTGAGGTGCTAGTGGACCAACTTGCGCCGGTAACGCCCCCATTCCCCGAGCCTTAGCGGCGCCAGGCGTGCCCCGCAGGACACGTGGCAGGATCGTACCGGGTACCGTACCTAACCCTCGCAGCGCATTCCGCCTGCGGGACATGTCCCAGCTCCCGTACCTGCCATGTTGCAGCGCCCCTCGCTCCTGACTTGGTTGACGCTCACGCTTGCAGCGCAGGCGCTCGGCGGACCTGCGCCCGTCGACGCTGAGTTCGCGAGCCGCCCGATCGTACGCGTCTTCTTGCTCGCGGGGCAGTCCAACATGGAAGGTCACGGCGTCGTCGACCTCGACGACCCGCGCGACTACAACGGCGGACGTGGCACCCTCGTCCGCTACCTCGCAGAGCCCGACGCGCGCGCCCGCTGGCCGCACCTGCTCACCGCGGAGGGCAGCTTCGCGATCCGCGACGATGTCTTCGTGTCCTATCGCGCAGAGCACGGCACTCAGAAGTGCGCGCCGCTCTCTGTCGGCCTCGCGGTCTACGACGATGCACACCACTTCGGCCCCGAGCTCGGGATAGGCCACGCGCTCGGCGAGCGCTTCGAGGAGCCTGTGCTGCTCGTCAAGACCGCTTGGGGCGGCAAGAGCCTCGCGCATGACTTCCGTCCGCCGAGCGCTGGCGGAGAGACCGGGCCGTACTACACGCGCATGCTCGCAGAGCTCGCGCGAGCCCTCGAATCGCTCGACGAGTCATTCCCCGCGCTCGCCGGTCACATGCCGCAGCTCGACGGCGTGATCTGGTTCCAGGGCTGGAACGATGGCTGCGATGAAGCCGCGACGCGCGCGTACGAGGCGAACTGCGTCCACCTGATCCAAGACGTGCGCGCTGCCCTCGGCGACGCAGCGTTGCCGTTTGTCGTCGGCGAGACCGGCAACATGGACAACGCCGCGCTGCGCGCCGCGCAGGCGGCGGCGTGCGCGCGGCCGGAGGTCGCTCGCGGCGCGCGCTTTGTCCCGACGCGCGCGTTCCTGCGCCGCGCGGAGGACTCTCCGAACACCGGCCACGGCCATCACTGGTTTGGCAACGCCGAGAGCTACTTGCTGGCAGGGGACGCGCTCGGTCGGGCCGCCGCGGCGCTCGTCGCAGCGCGCGAAGTGCGCGTGGCGACGACCGAGGCGCTCGGCCGGGCGCTCACCGAGGCAGGGCCCGGGACGCGCGTCTTGCTCGCGCCCGGCGAATACAAGCGCTGGAACGGCGACTCATTGAGCGGCGAGGAGGGCGCGCCACTCGTCGTCCGCTCCGCGGACCCAGCCCGCCCTGCGACGTTTGTCGGCGGCGTGCACCTGTCGCGGGTCGCGCACCTGGAGCTGCGCGACCTGCGGGTCGTGCGCGCGCCAGGCAACGGCGTGAACATCGACGACGGCGGGACGTTCGACGCGCCCTCACACCATGTCGTCTTGCGCGATCTGGTCGTCCTCGACACCGGCCGCGACGGGAACGAAGACGGCATCAAGCTCTCTGGCGTCGAGGACTTCCGGGTCATCGACTGTCGCGTCGAGCGGTGGGGCGGCGGCGGCTCAGCCATCGACATGGTCGGCTGCCACCGGGGTGAGCTACGCGGCTGCGTGTTGCGCGGCGGCGATGAGCGCGCGGCGGACCGACCGGGTGCCACAGGTGAGGGCACCGGCGCCCTCCACGGCGCCTCAGGCGTGCAGATCAAAGGCGGCTCGGCAGACATCGCGGTCCTCGCGTGCCGCTTCGAGCGCGCTGGCGCGCGCGCCGTGAACTTGGGCGGGTCGACCGGCCTCGAGTACTTCCGGCCCGCCCTCGCCACGATCCCCGAGGGCGCCCGCGCGGAGGCCCGGGACCTGCGCGTCGAAGGCTGCACCTTCTTGGGCTCCGAAGCCCCGATCGCGTTTGTCGGCGTTGTCCACGCGCGCGTCGCGTGGAACACGCTCGTGCACCCGAGCAAATGGGCTGCGCGCATCCTGCAGGAGACGCGCGCCCCCGGCTTTCTGGCGTGCCGCGACGGCGAATTCACCGACAACCTCATCGTCTACCGTTCGCACGAGCTCGCGGCGGCGGTCAACGTCGGGCCGGACACGCTGCCGGAGACCTTCCAGTTCGCGCGCAACCGCTGGGTCTGTGAGGACGACCCGAAGCGCCCCGCGCCGCGGTTGCCGGCGCCTGACCTCGAGGCGCAATCCGGCCCAGCCGAAGCCTCGTCGCGGCCAGTGGGCGCGGACGCGTGGCCGCTGCGATGACGGCGCCTTGAGCGCGCGCGGCCGGGGCGACCCCGCGCCGCATGCTGGCCGTGCTCGGGGTCGCACCGCTTGCGCTGCATGCGTAGACTCCGCGCTCGCTCGAGGTCGGTCCCGCGGCCCTGGGCGGCTCGAGAGCGCCGATGCGATGCCTAATCTGTAATGAGCCCAGCGAGCTCGCGTGGGTCTTCATGGGCGCGCCCGACGGCGGGCTCTGCGACCGTTGCTGCGCGCGCGGGGTCGAGGCCCTCGCGGCTGCGACGCCCCCGCCGTCCGACCCGCGGACGATGTGCCCGTTGCCGTCCCCGCTCGGCGCGTGCGCGCTCTGTGACGACATGTTCGGGCCGATGCTCGTCGGCGCCGAGCGGCACGGCGCGGCGGCCCCGGTCGTGTGTCAGGGGTGCTTGGTCTTCGGGCACGGGATGCTCTCGGACCGCGGCGTGCCCTTCAGCGATCCATGGTACGAGCCGTTGCGCGAGGCCTCACAGGGCTGGATCCGGCTCGAGCTCGCCGCCGCCGACGCGCCCGATGAGGGCTCGTTGCGCAGCTGGACCGAAGAGCTCGCGCGGCTCGCAAGTGCGCGCGCGGCGCAGTTGTTCGCCGACTACCGCGCGGCGCGCGGCGACGAGTCGCCGACGGACGACGCCCTGCTCGTTCTACGCCGCAGAGCGGTCGCACAGGTCCTGGTCGAGCGCGCGGCGCGCGACGCGCAGCCCCTGGACTGGGTCCACGCGCGGGCGCTGGCGGAGGCCAGCTTGACGCGCGCGACGCCGCCAGCGCCCTCGTCAAGCTGACGCGCCGGGATCGGGCTGGCTCGCCCCCCGCAGCTCCGCCGCGATGGTCGCCGCGAGCTCGAGGCCCTCCAGCAGCGTCGGCCGCGTCGTCACTTTGTGCTTGGCGCCGAGGTCGAACAGGCCGGCGCGGCGCAGGTCGCGCGAAGGCGCAGCTTGCAGCCCCGTCAGAACGACATGGATCCCGGTCTGCCCGAGGCGCTCGATCGTCGAGCGCAGGTTGACGATGCCCGTCGCGTCGATCGACGGGACATTCGAAAGCTCCAGCACGAGCACCTGCGTCTGCGCGCGATCGAGCCCTGACAGCGTCGCCGTCGCCTTGTGCGCCGCGCCGAAGAACAGCGGCCCTGCGATCTCGTAGACGGCGACCCCGGCCGGCGTCGCGCCGCCGACCTTGGAGTCCTGCGGCTCCAGGAACCGCGCGCCGCCCAGCTCGATCATGCGGCGCATGAACAGGAACGACGCCAGCGTCACGCCGACCCCGACCGCGGTTGTCATGTCGAACGCGACGGTCAACGTGAGGCACACGAGCAGCACGGCAGAGTCCGAGCGCGGCGCGGTGCGCAGCACGCGCGCGATGTGCGGCAGCTCGGCCATGTTCCAAGCGACCGTCAGGAGCAGCGCTGCCAGCGACGCCATCGGCACATGCCCGAGGGCTGGGGCGAGCGTCAGCACGGCAGCCAGGACAAACAGCGAATGCGCGATCGCGGCGATCGGCGAGCGCGCGCCGCTGCGCACGTTCGTGATCGTGCGGGCGACGGCGCCGGAGGCTGGGATCGCGCCAAAGAACGGGGCCACGATGTTCGCGATGCCCAGCGCCGTGAGCTCCGCGTCGGGGTCGTGTGTGCGCCCGGACATGCCGTCGGCCACGACGGCGGAGAGGAGCGTCGCGAGCGCCGCGAGCATCGCGATCGCAAACGCCGCCGGCAGCACGTCGTGCAGCAGCGCGAAGCTCGGGAGCGGCGACGACGCGACGAGGGCGCCGCTCGCATCGGGGAGGTTCCACGGCGCAAGCAGCTGTGGCAGGGTCGCGGCAATGCCGTACGGGTGGGCGGCGTCCCCGAAGCGATCCGCGAGCGACTCGACGTGTGCGCCCGGCGCCCAGTGCATCAATGCCAGCGCGGCGAGCGCGCCGAGCGGGAGCGCGACGATCGCTGCCGGCAGCCGCGTCGGCACCTTGCGCCAGGCGAGGAGTGCGGCGAGGGTCAAGAGGCCGACGAGGGTGTCGTAAGGGTCGAGCTCAGCGGTCCGGTCTGCGAGCGTCGCGAGGCGCTCTAACGCTCGCAGCGCGCCTGCGCCCTCCGGTGGCGCGAGCCCGAACAGCGCCTCGATCTGCAGGATCGCGATCACGACGCCGACACCCGCGGTGAAGCCGATCGTGACCGGGTACGGCATCAGCTGCACGAGCCGCCCGAGCCGCATGAGGCCCATCGCGACCAAGACGACCCCGGACAGCGCCGCTGCGAGCGCGAGGCCGCGGTGGCCATGTTGGGTCGCGATCGGCGCGAGGATGACGATGAAGGCCGCGGTGGGCCCCGTAACCTGCACGCGCGAGCCGCCGAGCAGCGCCGTGAGCAGACCGGCGACGATCGCGGTGACGAGGCCGTACTGGGGCGGGACACCCGACGCGATGGCAAACGCGAGCGACAACGGCACGGCGACCGCTGCGACCACGAAGCCAGCGGTGAGGTCCGCCTTGAGGTCCGTCCAGGAATAACCTTCGCGCAGGGCCTCGCGCAGCGCGCGTGCGAGGCGTGGAGGGCCGGCCATGGTCGTGAGCGTACGACTTCTGCGGGCGGCGCGGCGCGCACTTTCCGGCGCCGCGCGCGCGCGACCGCCGCGCGCGCGACCGTTGCTGAGCCGGTCGAGCCTGGAGAGGCGGGAGGGCGCAGGGGCCCGCGCGGGCGCCCCGTGACCGGCGGACGCACGGCGTGCGCCGGGGCCGTTCCTCGCTACACTCCCGGCCCCTTAGCGCGCGGAAGTGCGCGGCGCGGCGCGGCTCGGTGGTCGCGCGCCTGTCGAAGTCGGACCATGGACGTCATCCTCGAGCTCGCCCGGGCGAACCTCCTTTCGCCGATGGTGCTGTTCTTCGTGCTGGGTCTCGGCGCGACCTTGGCTCGTTCGGACCTGCGAGTCCCAGAGGCGATGGCGAAGGGCATGTCGCTCTACTTGATGCTCGCGATCGGGCTCAAGGGCGGCGCCAGCGTCGCGCACCATGGCGTCGACGGGACGCTCCTCGCGGCGCTGCTCGCGGGCCTCGTGCTGAGCGCCTTGTTGCCGCTCGTCGCGTATCGCCTGCTGACCTGGACCAGCGGCTTGCCGCGCGTGGACGCGGCCGCCGTGGCCGCGCACTACGGCTCGATCTCGATCGTCACCTTCCTTGCCGCGTGCCAGTCCCTCGATGGTCGTGGGGTCGCCTATGGAGGCTACATGGTCGCGGTCGCAGCAGCCATGGAGACGCCTGCGATCATCATGGGCCTGTGGCTCGGTCGGCGCGGGGACGCGTCGGCGGCGACCGCGGGCACGCTGCGTGAGGTCTTTTTGAACGGCTCGATCGTCGTCTTGATCGGCTCGTTCGCGATCGGATGGGTCACGGGTAAGGAGGGCCTCGCCTCCGTCGCGCCGTTTGTCGTCGAGCCGTTCAAGGGCGTCCTGTGCCTCTTCCTGCTCGACATGGGCGTGATCGCGGGCAGCGGGCTGCGTGAGGCGCGCAAGAGCTTGACGCTGCCGGTCGTGCTCTTCGGGCTGTATATGCCCCTCGTCGGCGCGGGCCTTGGGCTCGCCGCCGCGCTCTTGATCGGCCTCTCGACGGGCAGCGCAGCGTTGATGACTACCTTGGCCGCGAGCGCGTCCTACATCGCGGTGCCGGCGGCGCTGCGTCTCGCGTTGCCCGAGGCGCGCCCGTCGATCTATCTGCCTTTGTCGCTCGGCGTGACCTTCCCCTTCAACTTGACGATCGGGATCCCGCTGTACCTGACGCTGGCGTCCCTCGTCACGTGAACGTCTGCGCGACGGTGTCGCGCGTCTCTCTTATGCAGACCCACTCCAAGAAGCGCATCGACATTATGGTCGAGGAGCCGTTGTTGCCGCGGGTCCTCGCGTTGCTCGACCAGCAGGGTGTGACGGGATACACCGTGCTCGCGGCGCTCGCGGGGCGTGGCAAGGACGGCGCCTGGCACCGGGACGGGCTCGTGGGCCGCGCGGGCGCCGTCGTGATGGTGTTCTGTATCCTCGACGCGGACCGCCTCGAGAGCGTGCTCGAACCGATCTTCGGGATCGTCTCGCGTCAGATCGGGATCGTCACGGTCTCGGACGTGCAGGTGCTGCGACCGGCGCACTTCTGAGCGCGCGCGGCGCCACGTGTAGACGCCTCGCAGGGCTCAGGTGCTGCGCTGCGTGACCGGCCGTGGTAGCTTCCGCTTCGCGACCGCGCTCGGTGATCGTTCCGCGGCGCGAGACGTCAAGGCCGCCGGAGCCCCGGCGGCCCCTTAACCATGAAGCGCTACACCCACTCAATCGTCGCTGCGCCGCTCGGCGCGGCCTTCCTCCTGGCGCCGCTCGCTGGCGCGCAGGTCGTCTACGGCGAGCACGAGCCCGCAGCAGACCTCGGCAAGGACCAGAGCCATCTCTTCGAAGCGCCCGTCCGCGTCGCTGCGGCCGACGGCAGCATTCGTACGGAGGCGCCCGGCTACGCGGCGCCCGCGTGGTACGACGTCGACGGCGACGGGCGGCGCGACCTTGTGGTCGGTCAGTTCGCCGGCGGCAAGATGCGCGTGTACAAGAGCACGGGCGCGGGCACCTTCGCACCCGGCGAGTGGTTGATGGCCGGCGGTGAGGTCGCTGAGGTGCCTGGCGTCTGGTGATGCACGTCCTCGACGCCACAGTTTGTGGACGTCAACGGCGACGGCAAGATGGACGTGTTGTCCGGGTCCTATTCGCGGATGGACAAGGACATGGCCGGGCTCTTCCAGGTCCTTTGGGGTGAAGGCGAGGGCAAGTACAAGAAGGCGGAGCCGCTCAATGGCACGGACGGGGCGCCGCTCATCATCCCGCTCGATCCGGCGCAGGAAGACAACATCATCGTCCGTATCTGCACGCGCCCAACGGCCGTTGACTTCGACGGGGACGGTGACCTCGATATCGTCTCGGGCAACTTCGAGGGGACGTTCTACTTGTTCGCGGGCGAGGGTGGGGGCAAGTTCGCCCCGGTCGCGACGCCGCTGCTCGACACGAAGGGCGCGGCGCTCCAGGTCGAGATGCACAGCGACCCGTTCTTCGTGGATTGGGACGGCGATGGCGACCTCGACCTCTTGAGCGGATCTGCGACGGGCGGCGTGTACTTGGCCAAGAACGTAGGGACGCGGTCGGCGCCAGCCTTCGAGCGCTTCCAGACGCTGATCGAACACGCGGGTCAGCACGGTGGCCAGAACAACGTCTCAGTCGATGACAGCCATATCAAGGTGCCGCAGTCGGCCACGCGGATTTGGGTCGACGACGTCAATGGCGACGGCAAGGGGGACCTTCTGGTGGGGGATACCGTGACTTTGATCACGCCTGCCGAGGGCGTCTCGCTCGAGGACGCGACGGCGAAGTACGCCGCGTTGATGGAGCGGCAGATGGAGATCTTCGGCGCGCCGCCCAAGGACTTCGACAGCCTCTCGGAAGAGGAGCAGCAGAAGTTCTACGACGAGCAATCGGCGAAGTATGAGGCCTTCGAAGCGGAGGTCTCGAAGGTCGTCCAGCGCGAGTCGACGGGCTTTGTCTGGGTCTACCACCGCAAGTGACCGCGGCGCGCCCAGCCCGCGGGGGCCGACGCACATGGCGTCGTGATCCTCGTGGTCGGGGCGCGCTCGACCGAGCGCTCGGTCGGCATCGGCACGCACCCGACGTTGCCGAAGGGCTGGGCGCGCGCGAAGGTGCTCGTCAATGGTCCGCAGGCCATCGTTGCGGAGCGCCAACTAGGCGCGAAGCTCGACGTATCTCAGCGCACGCGCATGCACGGAGACTAGCGCACGCGCATGCACGGAGACCTAGCGCACGCGCATGCACGGAGACTCGGCGGAGTGGCTCGAGCCCTCGCTGGAGCCCTCGCTTGAGTCCGTGTCGAGTGTCGCGAGTGTAGGCGCCTAGCGGCCGGCGGCGTCGAGGCGCGCCTTGACCTCGGCGTTGAGGCGGCGCAGGTGGCGCACGATCTTCGCGAGCGCGTCGTAGGTCTCCGCGGGCAGCTCCTCGCCCAGGTCCACCGCAGCCAAGAGCTGCGCCAGGTCCCGGTCGCGGCGCACCGGGACGCCCGCCGCGATCGCCGCGGCGAGGACACGGGTGGCGACCTCGCCGCGGCCCCGAGCGATGACACGCTGCGGCGGGGGCGCGTCTTCGGCGCCGTCCTGCGCCTGGGCGCGCGCTTCGTTCGGGTCCATGGGCGTCATCCGTTGATGTCCAAATGGTCGACGTCCGTTGGCGGCGGCGCGACACGGGCGCCCTCGGCCTCGACGCTCTCCGCGATCGCGACCAGCACGTCGTGAGCGCCATCCAGCAGGTCCGAGCGCAGGTCCTCGAGCGACGCGCGCAAGAGCGCAGCCGTCGTCGGCTCTTCAGCGACCAAGCGCACGATCAGGCGCCCTTCGACCAGCGCGAGGTCCACGCGCACTGCGTCCAGCGCCGAGAGCTCGAGCCCCAACGCGATCCGCGCCGCGCCCGCGCGCGGGTCCTCGCAGAGCTGCGCCGTCGTCCACGCGTCGCCGTCGCGCAAGGCGAGCGTCCACCACGCCGGCTCGCCCTGCTCGCGGCGCGCTGCGTTCGACGAGGCCTCCGCTTCGAGCGCGCCCACGAGCTGCGCCAGCGCGCGCGGCGCCGCGGCATCGGGCGCCAACGCGGCCTCGACGAGCGCCGCGATCCGCGCGTCCGCCGCGCCCGTATTGAGCGCCGCGAAAGCGCAATCGGCCAATGCTGCGCGCAACGGCGACTCCTTCGGCAATGCCAACAGCGCGCCCAAGACCGGCGCCGTTAGCTGCGCGGCGAGCTGGCCGCGGTCCCGCGCGCGCAGCGCATGGGTCAACGCCAAGCGCGCCACGCCCGCAGCGCCCGCAGCGCCGGCAGCGCCCCGGCCGAGCGCCCGGTCACAGCGCTCGATGAACAGCTCCGCGATCTGCACCAAGAACGCGCGCCCGACGCCGACGACCTCGGTCCCGACGTCCGTCTTGAGCGCCATGCGCGCGACCTCACGCAGCCCCTCTTGCACCGCGGCGCGCAGGACCGCGGCTTGCTCGCTGCGCGCGGCGCCGGGCAGCGCGCGCGCGGCGCTCTCCGTGGGCATGAGCGCTCCCAGCATGTGCTCCGCCAGCGCGTCGATGCGCGGCTCGAGGTCCGGCGCGCGCAGGTGCGCCGCCGCCGCCAACAACGCGACGCGCAACGGGACCGCGCCCGGGCCGGTCAGCGCGCGCAGCGCCTCGCCATCACCCTCCGGGTCCAACGCGAGCCGCGCCAGCAGCGCCGCGTACGCCTCCGCGAGGGGGTCGCCTGCGGCGAGCGCGGCATCGACGGCCTCGGCGGCCCGCGCGAGATCGTCGCCCGCGCGATGGGGGACGCTGCCGCGCCGGCGCGGGGTCCCGTCCGCCTGCGCCTCGCGCGCGCGCGGCTTCGGCTCCTCTTCGCGCGGCTGCTGACGGCCGTGGCCGCCTGACCCGAGCCCCGCGGGGCCGTAGGCAGTCCCCGCGAACGGCCCGCGGAGCGGACCGCGCCACGGGCCTTCAGAGGTGGGGCGAATGGGGTCCAAGGGGTGCTCCAGCGGGGTTCTCGGCCGATCGTGCTCCGACTTGAGGCCCGGGCCCCTGCGCGTCGAGCCGCGCCCCTCGATCTTCGGGCTCGCAGGTCGGGGGCGGCTCGCGGTACAACAAACAGGATGCAGGTCCACTACCTCGAGATCGTGACGGACGACGTCGACGGCGTCTGTGAGACCCACGCGAAGCTGCACGGCGTGGCGTTCAGCGCAGGCGAGCCGCAGCTCGGCGGCGCGCGCACGGCGCAGCTCTCGGGCGGCGGGGTGCTCGGCGTGCGCGCGCCGCTGAGCCCCACGGAGACGCCCGTCGTGCGCCCCTATGCGCTCGTCGCTGACATCGAAGCGACGGTCGCCGCTGCGACAGCGGCGGGGGCGCTGGTCGCGCTCCCGCCGATGAAGCTCGGGGACCACGGCACTTGCGCGATCCTGATCCAGGGCGGCGTCCAGCTCGGCCTTTGGCAGCGCTGACGCGGCGGTCAGCCCTCGAGCTCGCGCTCGCGGGCCTCGATCAGCGCCCGGATGCGGTCGAGGTCGCCCTGGTTGACGTCGCCGCGGCGCAGGAGCTGCGCGGCAAAGGCGGCGACGTCGCCCTCGAACACTTGCTCTGCGACCTCGTCGACGGTGCGCCGTACGACCTCGTCTTCGGCGATCAGCGCGCGATAGACGAGGGCGCGGCCCTCCTGGCGATGCTCGACGAGCTGCTTCGAGGCGAGGCGCTTCAAGAGCGTCGCCACGGTCGTCGGCGCGAGGCGGCGGCGCCTCTGGAGCGCCGCGTGGACCTCGGTCACGGTGGCCTCGCCCGCGCGCCACAGGGCGCGCAGGACGTCGAGCTGCAGGCCCGTTACGGTGCCCGGGCGCTCGCTGTCGTCGGGGAGCGCGTTCATCGTTGGTCCCCGCGGTCAGAGACTTCGAGGCCGAGCCGGCGCTCGCGGCTGAGCGGGCTGTACGACCCGACGAAGGTCACCGGCTTCCCCGCGCCGCGCAGCTCGCGTACGAGCGGGACGACGTCGCCGAAGAGGGCGCCGCTCCTGGCGTCGATGACAAAGGTCTGGATCGAGGGGTCGTTCGTCGCGATCGCGCGCGCCGCGGCTGCGGCGCGCTCCATGCTCGCGAAACGACGCGGGCCGATCGTGTAGCGCGCGCTGTCGCCGTCGCGGTCGATGCGGACCTCGACCCGGTCGCTCGCAGGCTCTGACGGCTGTGTGGCGGCTCCGGCGCCTTCTTCCGTGCCCTCCTCTGCGAGCTCCTCTGGGTGGATGGCGCCTGTGTCGGTGGGAAGGAACACGGAGGTGATCGTGGGATCGCCCGCGAGCGCGACCTCCGTCTTCCAGATGTGCAAATCAGGCGCGGCCGCGTTCTCGAACCACGCTTGCGCGTAGAGGAACGGCGAGTCCGCGGGCGCCTCGATCACGAGGCGGTCGAGGCGCCCTGCGAGGTCTGTGCCGGGGATCTTGCCTTGGCGCATCTCGCGCCGCAGCACGTCCAAGATGGCGCTCGAGTCGATGAACCCTTCCTTGGGGAGGCGCGCGAGGCCGCTGCCCGGCAGATAGGTCAGCTTGAAGCGTCGCTCGCCGGGCTCGGCGTCCGGGCCGGTGTAGGGCGTGACCTCGAACGGCGCGATCGACGGCGAGAGCGACGCAACGGCCGTGGCCTCGCCGGCGCTCCCCATCCTCGCGGCGGAATCGGGGAACGGGTGGGGCGTCGGGCGGCCGCCAGCGTCGATGAGCGAGATGTCCGTGAACCCGGCCAGCACGGAGGTCGTCACGAGGGACTGGAGGGTGTCCGCGCCGACCTTCGCTGCCGTCGTGAGTCGGATGCGCACGTCCTGGTTCCGCGCGTAGAGCCGCCGCAGAAAGTCGCCTACGGCCTCGACATCGCGCAGCTGTTGACCGAATGAGCGGAGCACCACCTGGCCGCCTTCGACGGTCGTGTCGATCCAGAGCTCCGGGTCGTGGTTGTCCCAAGCGCGCGGCGTGAAGTCGGCAGTGCAACCAGCGGAGGTGAGCTTGGCGACCACGACGTGGGTCGTCAGGCTGGGGTCGAGCAGGTCGTCGACGCCCTTGCTGAGCGCGCTCTCAAAGTGCGCGAAGGCCGCGGCGCCGTCGAGGCCCGCGCTGCGTTGCTGCGGGCGCTGCTTGTGGATCGCAGGGCCGCTGCAGCCCGCGAGCACGATCGCTGCGGCCACGCATGCGGTGACGACGCCCGTGCGCGGGCTGGCGCGGTCGACGTCGAAGGCGCACAACTGCTCGACACGCTGCACGAGCGACGAGCCTCGGCGGGCCATCGCGACCGACGTGCACGTGAGCGCGGCGTCGCGACCGAAGTTTGGGCCGCGACCGCTGCCGGCCGTGAGCCAAGCGCCGACGTGTTCGAGGCAGCGCGCGAGGTCCAGCGGTCGGCGCGTCCGCGCTGCGGCCCACGCATCCGCCGCGAGCTCGGTCTCGTCCTCCAAGCGCCGCAGCAAGACACGTTGCAGGGGCTGGAACACTGTCAGCGCCGCGCTGGTCCGCGCGAGGCCGAGCCACAGGGGATCGCGGCGCGCGAGGTGGGCGACTTCGTGGGCGATCAGAGCCTCGCGTTCGCCAGGCGCGAGCCGCGCGAGGGCGCCCGTTGGCAGCACGACCTCGTCTCGCCCGAGCGCGACGGGGCTCGTGAGCGCTGCGCTCTCCGAGACCTTGACGCGCGCGCCGTTCGCGAGGGATGCGGCGCGCGCCAGGAGCGCAGCGTCACGCACAGGCGTGCGCCCGGCCAAGCGTCGGCGCGCACGGAGCTCGCGCGTCACGAGGGCACCCAAGGCGCAGGCGGAGAGCGTGGCGAGGAGCCACGGCAAGCCCGCGAGGGCGAGCGCCAGGGGATGTTCGGGCGCGTGTGAGCCGTCGGTGACGGCGGCGGACGCCTGCGCGGCGTGCTGGCCGGGTGCGGTGACGGCGGCCTCCGTGGCAGGCCCCGGCTGCCCTCGCTCGAGCTCCCAGATGGAGCTCGTGCGGCTCGTCGCGCTGAGCGCAATCGGCGCGGCGGTGGGCGCGGTTGACCATTGGAGGGTCCGCCCCGTGTGGGCGACCGTCGCGATGCTGGCCGTGACCATCGGCCCCAGCAGCGCCGCGCGCAAGAGCACGGCCCGGCTGGCTGGTGCGAGGCCGAAGCGGGTCGAACGCGTGCACAAAGACAGTCCGAGGCCAGCGAGGCCCAGCACCGTGGAATGCAGCAAGTAGGTCAGGAACCAGTCGTTCATGGTGGGCAAGGGTGGGTGGCGGGGGGGGGGCCTGCGACGGTGCGAGGGCTCTGGCCGGGCAGGAAACCGGGCGTCGGGTCGCAACCTGGGCGCGGGGCGGGCAGTCAGGGCCCCCGGGGAGGGCCTTAGACTACACCTGTAGTACTACATGTGTCGTCGGTAACGCAAGGAACCTGTTTAGGCCCCAAATGCGTCCTAAGGACTTCCCCGCAGTCCCCTGGGCAGTTGCGCGCAGATCGGTCACAGTGGGGTTCTCCCTAATAAGAGGATCGGCCCATGCTCCAACGCTCACGAATCGCCTTTGCGCTCGCCCTCTCCGTATCCAGCGCCAGAGCGCAGGTGCCGTGGACGGAGGTCGAGGTGGCCTCTGGCCTCCCCTTCGCCAGCCCGGGCGCCATCCGGTTGGGCGACGTCGACGGGGACGGGGACACGGACGTGGTCGTCGCGAACGCGGCCTCCCAAGCCCTGGTTTGGTTCGAGTCGAGGGCGGGCCAGCCGTCCGTCCAGCACGTGCTCGAGGCGAACGCGCCGGGGGTCCTCGCGCTCGAGCTCGCGGACATCGACGGCGACGGGGACCTGGACGTCCTCGCGTGCTGGTTCGAGACCCTCGCCTGGCTCGAGAACCTCGGGGCGGGGGCGAGCTTCGCGCGGCGGCCCATCCCGCAGCCGTTCCAGGCCGCGCCGGAGACGGGGGTCCATGCGCTGCTGCGCGACCTCGACGGCGACGGCGACCAGGACCTCGTGCTCAGCACGACGGGCAACACGGGGGGCTACTTGCGTTCGTTGCACGCGTATCGGTTCGACCCGACCGGCTACGCGCGCGTCGCGACCCTGGTCGGTGCCCAGGACCTCGGCCGGCCTACGTTCGCGGACCTCGACGGGGACGGTGACATGGACGTCGTCGCGCCGAGCGCGTCATTCACTCCCGCGGTGTGGTTCCGCAACGACACGGCCGTTGGCGGGCCGATCGCGCTGGTGCCGACGGGCGACACACCGTTCGCGCGGTTCCCGCTGCCGACGGACTTTGACGGTGACGGCCAGGTCGATCTGATCCTCGTGCAGTCGAACTACGTCGCTTGGAGCCGCAACCTCGGCGGCGGGGCGTTCTCCGGACTGACTACGCTCGTGCCGCCAGCGCTTCAGCCTGGTTCGAGCTTCATCAATCAGGGCGAGCTCGCGGACCTCGACGGGGACGGCGACGACGACCTTGTGCTGTCGATCCGCCCGACCAACGCGACGAGCACCGGCACGCTCGTGCGCGTCGCGTGGTACGAGAATGACGGGAATGGCGGCCTCGGCGCGCGGCAGGACCTCGTCGCGGACCCCTTCCACGAGGCCTTCTTCGGCTTCGCGGTTGGCGACTTCGACGGTGACGGCGACTTCGATGTCGTCGCGACCGATCGCACCGTCAGCACGGCGGACGTCGTCGCGTACCTCAACGGCTCCGCGCTCGGCGCAGCGGTCTGCGCCGGTGCGCCCAACTCAACAGGCGCAGCGGGCGACTTGCAGCTCACGGGATCGT
>JAWKUK010000022.1:0-125141 GCA_041398605.1 Planctomycetota bacterium | reverse complement strand
AGCGCCGAGGCGCTGGCCGCGCGGGACACAAGCGCGACCTCGGACGCGATCGCCGCGGCCATCGCGCTGAAGGCGCAGGTCGTCGCCGCCGACCCGTTCGAGCGGGATGGTCGGCGCGCGCTCAACCTCGGCCACACCTTTGGGCATGCGCTCGAGCACGCTGCAGGCTACGGCGTGATCCCCCACGGTGAGGCGGTCGCGGTCGGGATGACGCTCGCGCTGCGGACGAGCGCGAAGCTGGGACTCCTCGAGGACCTCGAGCTCGGCGCGCGTTACGACGCGCTCGCTGAGCGGCTGGGGCTCGCACGCGACGTCAGCGCCCTCGCAGGACGCTACGGCGTGTCGCTCTCGCGCTCAGCGCTCAGCGCGGGGCTCGCACACGACAAGAAGGGCCGGGTCGGCGCGCCAGAGTTCGTCCTGCCGCGACGCGCTGGCGCGCTCGCGCTCGGCGTCACCGTGCCTGCCGCGCTGCTCGATGAGGTCTGGGGGGCCGCGTGACCGACACACAACCTACGACGGGCGCGGCCGAGGTCGATCCCGCGGCGCTCCATGGACAGCGGCGGCGGCTCGTGTTCAAGCTGCGTCGCGCTGGCCGCGTCATCGAACAGCGCGAGCGCACCCAGGAGCTCGCCTACGGCCTGCTCGTCGCTGCGGTCGCGCTCGCGTTCCCTGCTTCGAGCTGGCTCGGATCCGACGAGGTGCTCCGGCGGCTCGAGGGCGAGCCGCGCGTCACGTACGGCCTCCTGCTGCCGCTCGCGCAAGGGCTCGTCCACTCGTTTGGCGCGGCCCCCGAACAGGCGCTGCAGATCATTGCTGCGACGTGTTACGGCTTTGGCTTCGCAGCGACGCTGGCCCTCTTGCGCCGGCTCGGCTTCCGCCGCACGTCGAGCATCCCTGCGACGCTCGTGGCCTTCTCGGCGCCGATCGCCTGGCACGGCGCGACCTCGCCGTGTGACTTCGCGCCGGGCATCTTCGGCGCGAGCGCGCTCCTGTGGTCGCTGTCGCGCCTGGGCGAGCTCTTCCCGCGCGACTATCAGTGGCGCGCGATTCTGTTGCTCGGGCTGGGCACGTTGTTGCGCCCGGAGCTCGTCCTCCTCTTGCCGGCGGTGGCGTGGGCTGTCTCGCGCCATCCAGCGCGTCCCCAAGAGGCGCAGGTCACGTTCTTCTCCGTCTTCTGCGTGGTCTCGATCTCGGTCGCGATCGGCCTCTCCGGCCCGGATGAAGCGGCGCGCTTGGGGCACTTCATCGAGCGCGTCTTCGCGGGCGCGGAGCCCGACATCCGCGGCGCCTTCACCTGGCCGCTCTGGACGCTGCGCAGCTTCGCGCTCGCGCTGCTCGGGGTCCATTGGCTCCTCTTCGCGCGCCGCACACGCAGCGGCCAGCGCGCCCCCCGCTGGATCCTGCCGTGGTGCGCGGCGGCGCTCGTGCCGATGTTCGCGGGGCGACCAGCTGCAGGGCCGGTCGGCTCCTTCCTCGTCCCAGCGATGGCCCTCGGGCTCGCCGACGGCCTGAACCGCCTCGGCGACCGCCGCGCGGAGGCGCGCATCGGCCTCGCCTTGGTCACCGCGCAAGCAGTGTGTACGACCTGGCTCCTAGGCTAGCTCGCGCAACACGCGGGTATGACCCTGGGGCCTATACTCGCGGGCGATGACCTCGCTGCTGCGGCCCAAGTACACGTTCCGGTTTGCGCCCTTCGTCGCGTTCGTTGGGCTCACCGCGCTCGCGGGCGGCTGCGCGGACGACCCGAACGCGACGCTGGATCCGACGTTGATCCACACGGTCGAGCGCGGCCCGCTGGTCATTACCGTGCGGGAGCGCGGCGAGCTCGAAGCGGCGCAGAACACGCGCATCTTGTCGGAGGTCGAGGGGCGGGCGACGCTCATCCACCTCGTCCCGGAAGGCTCCGTCGTCAAGAAAGGCGATGTCCTGGCCGAGCTCGACATGAGCGCGATCGCGGAGAAGCGCGCGCTCGAAGAGATCTCGCTCGCGAAGGCCGAGGCCGGCGTCCAGCAAGCGCGCAAGATCGTCGAGATCATGGAGAAAGAGCTGCGCGCCGCCGAGAGCTCGCGCGAGAGCGAGCTTGAGGTCGCGATCCTGCGCGCGCGGAAGCTCCTGGGGCAGCCGCGCTCCGAGGGGGCCTCCACCCGCGATTCGACGGAGGGCACGAACGGGCAGGTGCTCGAGGAGCTGCGCGCCCTGCTCGCGCCGAGCGAAGCAGCGCCCGAAGCGCCGTCCATCGTCATCTCGGACGCAGCCGCAAACGCGGCCGCGGCGGGCGCGGACCGACGCTCCGAGCGCGCCCAGCAGCCTGTCTCGGAGGACCTCGAGGCCCGGATCATCGCGCTCTTCGACGGCGAAGCGAACCTCGCGCTGCAGATGGGCGAGATGGGCAACCAAATCCTGCAGCTGCTGCGGCAGATCAACCTCGCGCGCTCGGACCTCGAGCTCGCGACCGAGACGCTGCGCTACAGCGAGCAGCTCGCAGCCGAGGGCTTCATGACGCGCAGCGAGCTGAATCGAGACCGCATCGACTTCCAGCGCCGGCTCGCGGACATGAGCCTCGCGTGGAGCAATTTGGAGCTGCTGATCACGTACACCTTGCCGGAATCGCGCATCACGGCGCGCCAAGGGGTCGCGGACGCCGAGCTCGCCCTGGAGAGCCAGCGAGCCGCCGCGGAGGCGCGGCGGGTGCGCGAGTCGTCGGAGCTCGCGCGGGCCGAGTCGGAGCTCGTGATCGCGCGCCAGAACTTCGCGCGCCTCGAAGAACAGCTCGCCAAAGGCGTGCTCCGCGCGCCCGGGCCAGGCCTCGTCGTCTACGGCCGCTACGACTGGGACGAGCCGGTCTACGAAGGCATGGAGATCCGCGAACGGCAAGAGGTCGTCGTGCTCCCCGACGTCTCCAAGATGGTCGCGAAGCTCTTGGTCCCCGAGGCGCAGATCGACCAGGTCGCCGCGGGCCAGACCGCGCGCATCATCGTCGACGCATTCCCTGGGCGGGAGTTCCAAGCGCAGGTCGCGTCAGTGTCGACGTTGCCCGACGTGCAGGGCTCATGGCGTCGCGACGTGAAGGTCTACGGCGTGCGCGTCGAGGTCACGGGCGAGAACGCCGTCGGCGCGCTGCGCCCGGGGATGAACTCGACGGTCGAGATCCAGATCGCGACCCTGGCGGACGTCTTGGCCATCCCGCTGACCGCGCTCGAGCGCGCCGGCGAGCGTCGCTACGTCTGGAAGTCGACGCCCAATGGGCCCACAGCGGTCGAAGTCGAGGTCGGTCGAAGCAACCTCACCCACGTGGAGATCCTCAGCGGGCTCCGCGAGGGCGAGCGGGTCCACCTCGTGCCGCCGGAAGGCGCAAGGGCGCCGACCTTCTCGGAGGTGCGGGGTGCGAGGCCCAGCGAACCCGAAGCGCCGAGCGTGCCGGAGACCTCTGGGACGTCAGCGGTCACCGAGGAGTCCACCGCGCCGGCTCCGGCGGGCCCGGGCGACGACGCTGCCCCTGTCGCGCCGAGCTCGGGCACGAGCTCACTCGCGTCCGAGTGAACCCAGAGCTTCGCGCGCGCACCACCATGGCCAGGCAGCGGTTCCCCACAGTCCGGCTCGGGGTCAAGAGCCTCTTGCTGCACAAGCTGCGCTCGTTCCTTACGGCGCTCGGGCTCCTCTTTGGCGTCTCAGCGGTCATTTCGATGCTCGCCGTCGGCGAGGGCGCGAGCTACGAGGCGCTCCAGCAGATCGAGACGATGGGCCCGACCAACGTCATGGTGCGGAGCCAAAAGCCTGTGCTGACAGAGTCGTCCAGCCAAGGCAACCGACGCAAGGCGCTCGCTTACGGCCTGACGTACCTGGACCTCGAGCGCGTCCAGGCGATGTTCCCCCGCGCCTCGTACGTCGTGCCGGTCCGGGAGACGCAGCAGAACCTGCGCGTGGGCCCGCAATGGACGAGCAGCGTCGTCGTCGGGACGACCCCGCGCTACCTCGAGGTGATGAGCCTCGCGGTGGAGTACGGGCGCTGGTTGAACGAGGTCGACAGCGACCGCCTCGACAATGTGATGGTGCTCGGCGCGGCCGCTGCGGACGTGCTCTTCCCGCTCGCCGACCCCGCCGGCGCGACGGTGCAGTGCGGCGCGACGCGCTTCTCTGTGGTCGGCGTGCTGGAGCGCGTCGGGCGCGCCGCGAGCCCGGGCGGTGTCCCGATCGACGAGTGTGTCTTCGTCCCGATGTCGACGTCGCGCTCGCGCTTCGGCGATGAAGTGCGCCGCCAGAGCACGGGGAGCGAAGAGCGCACCCGCGTCGAGCTCAACGAGATCAAGGTGCAGCTTGGCTCGACCGACGAGGTGCTGCCCGCATCGCTCTTGCTGGCGCGCACGCTCGACCTCGGCCGCCGGCCGAAGGACGACGTGAAGATGATCGTCCCGCTCGAGCTGCTCCGCCAGAAGGAGCAGACCGCGAAGATCTTCAACATGGTGCTGGGGTCCATCGCGGTGATCTCGCTGCTCGTCGGCGGCATCGGCATCATGAACGTCATGCTGGCGACCGTCACCGAGCGCACGCGCGAGATCGGCGTGCGCCGCGCCCTCGGCGCGCAGCGGCGGCACATCGTCCGCCAATTCCTCGTCGAAGCGATCGTCCTTAGCATCGGCGGCGGGCTCCTCGGTGTCGGGCTCGGGCTCGTCATCCCGCAGGTCGTCACGGTTGTCGGGGAACCTCACGATCGTGCGGCCCGCCCACGTGCTCGTCTCCTTCGGGATCTCCGCCGTCGTCGGGGTCACTTTCGGGCTCTATCCAGCCTGGCGCGCGGCGCGGATGGACCCGGTCGAGGCATTGAGGCACGAATAGCCCGCGCGATCGGGGGCCAGAGGCCCGACGAGCGCATGCGGCGCGTGGACGCTGTTCAGGATCTGGATCGGCCGCCGGAGCCGCGAACCAGCGGGGTGGATTTCTCCGCGGAGTTCTGCCATCCTTGGGTAGTTTGGCCGAATCTCGCCAACTCTCGAGTGCCGCGCGCAGCGCGCGACTCGGAGCGCGAGGCGCGGTCGAGCGATCCCCTCCCTCCACGCTCTCTTGCCGCGAAAGCCGCCGCGCATGCCCCGCCGCGACGACCTCAAGTCGATCCTCATCATTGGCAGTGGCCCGATCGTCATCGGTCAGGCCTGCGAATTCGATTACTCCGGGACGCAAGCGTGCAAAGCGCTGCGCGAGGAGGGTTACCGGGTGATCCTGGTCAACTCGAACCCCGCCACGATCATGACGGATCCCGAGACGGCCGATGCCACGTACATCGAGCCGATCACGCCGGAGGTCGTCGAGAAGATCCTGGAGAAGGAGCGCCCGTGCGCCGTGCTGCCGACGCTCGGCGGGCAGACGGGCTTGAACACGGCCCTCGCGCTGCACGACCGCGGGGTCTTCGAGCGGCTCGGGATCGAGCTCTTGGGCGCTCGCGCGGAGGTGATCCGCAAGGCGGAGGACCGCGACCTCTTCCGCGCGGCCATGGCCAACGCGGGGCTCGAGTGCGCGCGCTCGGGGATCGCGCACACGCTGGAGGACGCGCGCCGTGTCCTGACCCAGATCGGGCTCCCGTGCGTGATCCGCCCGGCCTTCACCCTCGGCGGCGCAGGCGGGGGCATCGCCTACAACGTCGACGAGTTCGAAGAGATCGTCGGGCGCGGCCTCTCGCTCTCGATGAACTCCGAGATCCTCGTCGAGGAATCGCTCGTCGGCTGGAAAGAGTTCGAGATGGAGGTGATGCGCGACGCGAAGGACAACGTCGTGATCATCTGCTCGATCGAGAACCTCGACCCGATGGGCGTCCACACCGGCGACTCGATCACGGTCGCGCCGTCACAGACGCTGACGGACCGCGAGTTCCAAGCGCTCCGCAACGCGTCGATCCGCATCATGCGCGAGATCGGGGTCGAGTGTGGCGGCTCGAACTGCCAGTTCGCGATCGACCCGAAGACGGGCCGCATCATCGTGATCGAGATGAACCCGCGGGTGTCGCGCTCTTCGGCGCTGGCCTCGAAGGCGACCGGGTATCCGATCGCGAAGTTCGCGGCCAAGCTGGCGGTCGGCTACACGCTCGATGAGCTGTTCAACGACATCACCAAGAAGACGCCGGCCTGCTTCGAGCCGACGATCGACTACTGCGTGGTGAAGATCCCGCGCTTCGCCTTCGAGAAGTTCCCCGGCGCCGACCAGACGCTGACGACGCAAATGAAGAGCGTCGGCGAGACGATGGCGATCGGCCGGACGTTCAAGGAGGCGCTGCAGAAGGCGCTGCGCGGCCTCGAGACCGGGCGCCCGGGCTTCGGCCTCGACCCGCGCGAGCGCATCGACTCGCTCGGTCGCACGGACAAGGACCTGATCTCGCGCAAGCTGCGCGTGCCGAACCAGGACCGCCTGCACTACATCCGCGCCGCATACCGCGACGGATGGAGCACCGAGGAGATCCACGAAGCGACGAACATCGACCGTTGGTTCCTCGAGAACATGCGGCAGCTCGTCGACTTCGAGCTGGAGCTCAAGGGCGGCCTCCTCGACCGCCCGTTGCTGAAGCGCGCGAAGGAGCTCGGTTATAGCGACCGCCAAATCGCGGTCGCCGCGGGTACGACGCCCGACGCGATCGAGGCGATGCGCGCCGACTTCGGCCTGCAGCCCGTCTTCAAGCTGGTTGACACCTGCGCGGCCGAGTTCGAGGCGGCGACCCCGTACTACTACTCGACGTGGGAGGACGAGGACGAGGTCCGCCACACCGACAAGGAGAAGATCGCGATCCTCGGCGGCGGCCCGAACCGCATCGGCCAGGGCATCGAGTTCGACTACTGCTGCGTGCACGCGGCGTTCGCTGCGCAAGAGGTCGGGTACGAGGCCGTCATGGTGAACTCGAACCCCGAGACGGTCTCGACGGACTACGACACGTCGGACCACCTCTTCTTCGAGCCGCTGACGCACGAGGACGTCATGAACGTCGTCCGGTCGATCAAGCCAAAGGGCATCATCGTCCAGTTCGGCGGCCAGACGCCGCTGAACCTCGCGAACGGCCTGCACAAGGCCGGCGCCCCGCTGATCGGCACGTCGGTCGACTCGATTGACCGCGCGGAGGACCGCGAGCGGTTCCAGGCGATGCTGGAGAAGCTCAACTTGCGCCAGCCGCCGAACGGGATCGCGAAGAGCGCGGCCCAGGCCTTCGAGGCCGCGCGCACGATCGGCTACCCCGTCCTCGTCCGCCCGAGCTACGTCCTGGGCGGGCGCGCGATGGAGATCATCTATGACGATGAGTCCCTCGACCGCTACATGACCGAGGCCGTCGAGGCGTCGCCGGACCGCCCCGTGCTCGTCGACAAGTTCCTCGAGGACGCGATCGAGGTGGACGTCGACGCGATCTCAGACGGCAAGCTCGTCGTGATCGGCGGCGTTATGGAGCACATCGAGGAGGCAGGGATCCACTCGGGCGACTCGACCTGCGTGCTGCCCCCCCACTCCCTCGCCCCGGAGATCGTCGACGAGATCAAGGAGTCGACCAAGGCCATGGCGATGGAGCTCGGCGTCATCGGCCTGATGAACGTGCAGTTCGCGGTCAAGGGCAGCACGGTCTACGTCATCGAGGTCAACCCGCGCGCGTCGCGCACGGCGCCCTTTGTCTCGAAGGCGATCGGCGTCCCGCTCGCCAAGCTCGCGGCGAAGGTGATGATGGGCGTCTCGCTCGAGGAGCTCGGGTTCACCAAAGAAGTGATCCCGCCCTACTTCTCGGTCAAGGCGCCCGTCTTCCCGTTCAACAAATTCCCCGGCACGGACATGCTGCTCTCGCCGGAGATGCGCTCGACGGGCGAGGTCATGGGCACCGACTTCGACCTCGGGTACGCCTTCGCGAAGGCCTACGCGGCGGCCGGGATGAAGCTGCCCCTGCGCGGCAGGGTCTTGCTGACCGTGAAGCACGACGACAAGCGCGCGATCATCTCGGAGGCGAAGGCGCTGCAGCGCCTCGGCTACGAGCTCGTCTCGACCGAGGGCACGTGGCGCGCGCTGCGGGCCGCAGGCGTCCCGTGCGAGCGCGTCAACAAGGTCCATGAAGGCCGCCCGCACATCGTCGACGAGCTGAAGAACAAGCGCATCGACATGGTGATGAACACGCCTTCGGGCAAGCAACAGCGCCACGACGACTCCTACATCCGATCGACCGCGGTCTCGACCGGGGTGCCGTGCATCACGACGCTCGCCGGCATCCGCGCGGTGGTCGCTGCGATGGAAGCGCTCCACCGCGGCCCGATCACCGTGCGCACGATCCAGGACCTGCACAAGACGATCGTCAGCTAAGCGCCCCGCGCGGGCCAGGCACAAGCCTGACCCGGGCGGGGCGCCCGATGGGATCCAGCGAACGGGCTCGCCGAGCAGGACCGCTCGGCGAGGTCACCTCACGCCAGGCCCTGTGGCCTTCTTCTCGCGCGTCGAGATGCCGGCGGTGAGCTGCCAGAGGTCGACCGGGCGCTCGCCTTCGGGCGTCTTGGTCGCCGGCTTCATGTCGATGTAGGTGACCTTCACGCGCTGGCTGTCCTCTTCCAGCTTGTAGAGGAAGTTGGCGATGTTCGCGCGGTTGAAGCTCGCCTTGCGATCGTTCGGCTCGATGCGGTACGGCCGATCGACGACGCCGCGGGTGACGTCGGCCTCGCGCCCGGGCGTGATGTCCACCCGGCCGATCATCACGCGCGGGTGACCTGCGCGGGCGCTGATGTAGACGCGCGGGTCCTCGCCTTGCAGCTTGTCGCTCGCGCCGCGGTCCTTGTAGGTCGAGTAGAGCTCTGCGCTCTGCTGGATGCTCGCGACGGTCTTCGGCACGAGGCCATCGGCGGCGAGCGCGCCGCGGAGGTAGGTGAGCCGCTGCTGCTGGTTGTAGGCCGTCCAGCCCAAGAAGCCGCAGCCGAGCACGAGGAGAACGATCAGGATTCGGACCATGGTGGGATGCCCTCGGGCGTTCAGCTACGTGCCTGGAAGTACTTGTTGACGTCGACGGACACCGGGAAGCCGTTGATCTGCGTGCCGAAGCCCCCGCCCTCGCCCTTCTCCTCGATCGAATCGACGGTGCGCTCCTCGGTGCCGAGGCACCAGGGCTTGGCCTCGAGGCTGCGCTTGAAGGCCGCGAAGTGCTCGTTGGCTTGGACCGGGTCCGGGGCGAAGAACGTGAGGTCCAAGCTGACTTGCACGAACTCATCCTTGCCCGCGCGCGGGAGCTGCGTCTCCGAGCGAACGCCGCGGATCGCGACCCGCCAGGCGGCGTCGTTGTCCTCGAGCACGTCGAGGACGATCGCCATCGCGACGAACGCCGATTGCGGCGGCGCGACGTCCTGGATCTCACCGACCTCGCGCTGCACAGCGAGCAGCTCGTTGCGGAGCGCCTTGTCGAAGTCGACCAGCTCGTCGATCGGGTCGGCGGCGCCCTCGGGCAGCGGCTCGCGCGCCATGAGGTCGACGTCGTAGACCTTGGCGCGATCGCGCAGGGCTTTGATCGGGGGCTTCAGGCGACCGCCGGTGCCCTCCTTGGTGTTCCCGACGGCGTAGTTGTTCGAGCTCTGCAGCCAATACAGCGCGCCGTCGTAGGTCGCCGAGGCGATCTCGCGCGACTGCATGATGCACACGAGGCCCAAGAAGGTCGCAGCGAGCAGCGCCACGAGGGCCACAGGGAACTCGAGCCGCTCCCACGTGCCCGTGAAGCGCAGCTCTTCGCGGCGCAGCGACGGCTTGAGCGTGCCACCGCCGAGCTGCCGGAACGCGCCGCCGTAGGCCGCTACAAGCTGTCCGTAGCCATCCGCAGGCTGGCCCGAGTCCGCTTCGAAGCAGTCGAGCACGTACACGGGCACATCGAGGATCGTGCTGCCGACGAGCCCTGGCAGCTCCATGCCGCACACGTACACCGCCTCGATCGTGTTGATCGTGCGCGCACCGCTGATCGTGCGGCCGAGCTCGCGCCGGATGCGCTTGATCGCTTGGTCGACGCGGCGGGCCTGCTCGATCGGGTCAGAGGCGTCCGTCGCGTCGGAGGCGGACTCCGGCGCGTCGTCGCCGTCAGCCGACACGACCTCGTGGCTCAGCGCGCCGATGTGGATCACGCGCATCTCGCGCGGCTCGCCGCCGTCGATCACGACGACCGACGTCGCGTGCTCGCCGATGTGGACGAGGACCTGCGCGTCGCCGATGTGGCACAGGTCCGCCGACATCGCCGCGTTGACGATCGCCGTGGTCTCGAGCTCGACCTCGAGCGGCTCGATCCCCGCCTTCTCGCAGATCGTGATGACCTTCGCCACGTCCACCTTTGGGACCGCGGTCGCGAGCAGCTCGGCGCTCCCGTCGCGCTCCTGGAGCACGCAGTAGTCCATCACCACGTCGTCGATGTTGAACTGCGGCAGGTCGCTCTCGACCTCGAACTTCAGCACCTGCTCGATCTTCGCGCGGTCCGTGAAGGGCACGTTGAGGCGCCGGAACGCCGCGCTCTCGGAGCTCATCACCAGTGAGATGTTCTCCTTGGGGATGCGGTGCTTGCGCGCCGCGTCCCGTATGGCGGCGGCCTTCGCTTGGATCTCGTCGACCTCGGGGTCGAGCTCGAAGTCACCGGCATAGTAGGCGGTGATCTTGTGCTTCTTGGGTGAGCCGTCGAGGACGACGATTTCGAAGCGGCGCGGGCCGATTCGGAGGGCGCAGGAGCGGGCCATAGGTGGTCGAAACGGGTCTCGGCGGGTCGGCTACGGAGAACAGGGGCGTCGGTGGGGCCGTGTGGGAGCGCCACTAATGGGCGGCGACGACGTCGAGCGGCAAGGAACGCTGATCGAACCGCGCCCGCTCGTCCGGGGGCAGCACGTAGTCGCGAATATACCCGTCGAAGCGCGTCGCGAGCTCCCGGAGCTCGGGTTCGAGCTGTGACTGGATGCGCGCCTCGTACGCGCGGCGCTTGTAGGCGAGCTCCGAGGCGTACCCGTCCAGCAGCATGCGCAGGTGCGCGCGGCGCTCAGGCGAGAGGTCAAACTCCGCGCCCAACCGGGCGGCATACGCGGCCCACCCGCCAGCCGGTTCAGGGTCCCGCTGCCTGGCATAGAGGACCCCGGTGGCCGTCCCCGCGAGGAAGAACACCACCGCCGAGAGCGCGATCCAAAAGCGAGCGTCGTTCATCGGGCTGGGGCGATCATCGGTTCGCGTCGGGCGCCGGAGTGACCAGGGCCTCGCCAGCGGTCGGCTCGGCCTCCGAAGCCGCCTTAGCAGCCGCCTCGGCCAGCTCCTTCTCGTTCAACACCTCGAGGCTCCGCAACGTGTCCTCGAGGCGCCCGTCCGCGTGCAGCTCCGAGCCGTCGAAGTGCTGCCGATCGCCGTTCGCGAGCAAGAGCGTCAGGCCGAAGAGCCCCGCCGCCGCCATGGCCGTCAGCGTGCGCGCGAAGGACAAAGAGCCCCCCTCCCGCGCCCCACGCTCCGCACCGCCTGCGCGCGCCAGGACCCGCGGTCCCGCGGCCGGGACGAACACGTCATCGAGGTCGCGCAGGTCATCGGGCACGACGGACGGCAGCGCGAACCGAGGCCCGCTCGCCGTGCCCTCGCCCACAAACGCGCGCCGCGCCACCCGCGCCGCGAACCCGGCCGGCGCGCCGACCTCGGGCCCAGGCACGAACCAACCCGACATGGCCTGCGCCTCGTCACGGAACGCGCGGCAAGCGGCGCAATCGAGCAAGTGCCGGCGCAGCGGCGCCGCGAGCTCCTCGCTCAACTCACCGTCCAGGTAGACAGACACAAGCGCCTTCGAGCGATCACAATCCATGGTCAAGAACCTTCCTCGAGCGCAAACTCGGGGTGTAGCTGCAACAGCTTCTGCTTGAAGCGGGCGCGCGCCCGGAAGAGGCGGGATTCGACGGTGCCGATCGAGATCTCGAGCACATCGGCGATCTCCTGGTAGGCGAGCCCCTCGAACTCGCGCATCACGAGGACCGTCCGGAAGATCTCGGGCAGCTCTGCGAGCACGCCGTGGGTGATGTCGGCGATCTCCTGGCGCTCGAGCCGGGCCTCGGGTCGGACCGTCATGCGCTCGATCGCCTCTGAAGAGGGCGCGCCGAGCTCCTCGGGCTCGGCCATCGGCTGGATCGGGCTGCGGCTCTTGCGCTTCTTCTGGTCGAGGATCGTGTTGACCGCGATCCGGTAGAGCCAGGTGTAGAAGGCCGAGCTCTGCTGGAACGAGCTCAGGCGCGTGAAGGCCTTGAGGAAGGTCTCCTGGACGATGTCCTCGACCTCGACCGGGTTCCGCAGGTAATGGCGCACGAGCCCGAAGAGCCGCGCCTGGTACCGCTCGACGAGCGCCTGGAAGGCTGCGCGGTCGCCCGCGAGTGTCGCGGCAACGAGGCTCTGATCCTCCATGGGGGCTTGCTTCATCGTGGCGGGTGCCATCGCACGGGATCGGACGTCCGAGGCGGGGCCTTTCTTCCCGCGACTCGACAGGTCCTTCCCACAGCCCTTACATCGGCCTTGCGTACGGCCCCGTGGCCCGTTTCGGGGCAGTTTTGGGCGCCGACCGGGCAGCGGGTCGGCCCGAGGCCTGCCTGCGCCTCGGCCGCAGGGCCCGTCAGCCCGCGCCGCCGGAGAGCTTGTGCCCGAGCTTCTCGCGCTTGGTCGCGAGGTACCGGGCGTTGTTCGGGTTCGGCGCGACCTCGAGCGGCACTTGGTCGATCAGCTCGAGGCCGTACCCAGAGAGCCCGTGGATCTTCTTCGGGTTGTTGGTCAGGAGGCGCATCTGCCGCACGCCGAGGCTGTGCAGGATCTGCGCGCCGATCCCGTATTCGCGCAGGTCGACGGGGAGGCCGAGCGCCTCGTTCGCCTCGACCGTGTCGAGGCCCTTGTCCTGCAGGTGATAGGCCTTGAGCTTGTTCGCCAGCCCGATGCCGCGCCCCTCCTGACGGAGGTACACGAGCACCCCGCGCCCGACCGCCTGGATCATCTCGAGCGCCTTGTGCAGCTGGCCGCCGCAATCGCAGCGCTGGCTGTGGAAGACATCGCCCGTCAAGCACTCGGAGTGGACGCGGACGTGGACGGGCTCGTTCACTGCGGCGCGCTCGCCGTCGGCGCCGGGCTCCGGCATGCCGAGCGTCAGCGCGACGTGCTCCTTGCCGTCGACCTTCGAGCGAAAGAGGTGCATCGCGAACGGCCCGTGGTCCGTCATCAGCGGCAGGTCCGTGGTGACGGGCTCGATCAAGCGCTCCGTGCGCCGGCGATACGCGATCAGGTCCGCGATCGTCGCGATGCGCAGCTGGTGCTTCTGGGCAAACGCCTCGAGGTCCGGCATGCGCGCCATCGTGCCGTCATCGTTCATGACCTCGCAGATGACGCCCGCCGGGCGCGACCCCGCGAGGCGCGCGAGGTCGACGATGCCCTCCGTCTGGCCGTTGCGGCGCAGCACGCCGCCATCGACCGCGCGCAGCGGGAAGACGTGGCCCGGCCGGGCGAGGTCGCGCGCGCTGCTCTCGGGGTTCGCCGCGACCTGGATCGTGCGCGCGCGATCCGCGGCGCTGATCCCCGTCGTGACGCCCGTCGCGGCTTCGATCGACACCGTGAACGCCGTGCCGAACTGGCTCGTGTTGTGGCGCGCCTGCATCGGCAGGTCGAGGCGATCACAGTCTTCGCCGGACATCGGCATGCAGATCAAGCCGCGCCCTTCCTTCGCCATGAAGTTGATCGCCTCGGGGGTCACCTTCTCGGCGAGCATCGCGAGGTCGCCCTCGTTCTCCCGGTCGGGGTCGTCGACGAGGAGGATCATGCGGCCGGCGCGGAGGTCCTCGAGGACCTCGGGGATCGAGGAGATGGCCATGGAACGCGGCTTCGAAGCGAGGGGTTCGACGGGGATTCGCGGGGACCTCGCTGACCCCGGATTGTAGGCCGTTCAGCCGAGCGCCGGAGGGCTCTAACTGACGGCAGTGCGGGAGAGGCGCCGCGCACGGTACAAACGGGACATGCGCACGCCCCGAACATCGCACTTGGCGCCCCAGCTCGGCCTCGACCAGCCCCTGGGGCAGCGCGTCACGGCCCCGCTCGGCGCGCTCTGCCTCATGTGGCTCGTCGCCGGTTGCCAGCTCCAGGAGCGGGGCGCGGTCGAGCGCGGCCGCATCGGGCCGGAGGGCGCCGGCCGCGCCGGCTCGCTGCAGCGGGTGATGGCGCTCGAGGACGCCCGACGCACCGGCGACGGCGAGCTGCTGCGGATCGCGAGCGCTGGCCGCTCGCCTGTGCTGCGCGCGCGGGCGGTGTTGGCGCTCGCGCGCTTCGAGCGCGAGGACCTCGACGCGCCGGCGACCGAGGCGCTCGTCGCGGCCCTCGACGACGTTGCGCCCGAGGTGCGCGAGAGCGCCGCCTTCGGCCTGGGCCTGCGCGGCGACAGCTCGGCAGCGCTCGCGCTGATCGCGCATTGGCGCGATCCCGAGCCCTCGGTGCGCGCCGCGCTCGTCGAGGCAGCGACGCGGCTGACGGACCGGAGCCTCGTGCCTCACGTCCTGCGCGCGCTCGCCGACCCGGACTCGCGTGTGCGCGCCGCCGCCGCCGACGGCGCCCAGCGCTGGCCGTGGCTCGACCGTGACGGCGCGCCCCTGGACGAGCGCGCCCTCGCGCGCGAGATCGATGGCGCGCTCGCTGCGCGCGCCTTGGCCCGCGTGGCGTGGGTCGTGGCCCCGGGGCACCCGGACCTGCAGGGCGCCCGCGCGCCCGCGACGGCGGCCGCCGCGCCAGAGGCAGGCGAGGCGCCCGAGGTCGTATGGCGCGCGCTCGCGTCGCTCGCGCGCCGCGGGGCGCCGCTCGGCCAAGCGGCCTTCGAGCGCTGGACGGACCGCCGCGACGCGCCCGCAGACGGCGCCGAGGGTCCAGCGCCAGAGGCGCTCGGCCTCGCGCGCCTGTTCGGCGCCCAAGGCCTCGCGCGGCTCGCGGCGCGCGCCGACCTCGACTCGGCGCGGACCGGACGCGCGCGCGCGCGGCTCGAGGAGCTCGCCAGCGACGGCGATGCGCGCGTCGCGATCGAAGCGCTGCGCGGCCTCGGGAACCTCGGCGCGCGCGACGCACACGATGCGACGACCGTGACGGTCCTCGCCGCGGCGCTCGGGCACCGCGCGACGCTGGTGCGCCAAGTGGCGTGGGAGGCGCTCAGCGCGTTCCGTGAGCCGGCCCCGATCGCGCACTTGCTCCCGCGGCACGAGGACGAAGACGCCCCGCCAGCGCGCGCTGCGGCGTGGACGGCGCTCGCCAAGCATGGGGGCGTCACGGCGCGCGCGGTGCTCGCGCGGGCGGCCCAGTCCACGGACCTCATCGAGCGCGCGGGCGCCGCGAACGCGGCGGCGGAGCTGCCGAGCGACGCGGCCTTGCCGCTGCTGCTCGCGCTGGCGGACGACCCCCACCCCAAGGTCGCCGAGACGGCGCTGACCGGCCTCGCGCGGCACCCGACCGACCGAGCGCGGCGCAAGCTGCGCGACGCGCTCGGCGCGAGCGATTCCGGCGTGCGGCTGGCAGCGGCGCTGGCGCTGCGTGAGCTCGCGACCGAAGACGACCTGCCGGCGCTGCAGCTCGCAGCGCTGACGTCGGCGGGCGACGCAGGCCCGGAAGCGCGCTTCGAGGCCGCGCGCACGTTGGCGCGGATCCCGACGGCGAGCGCCAAGCGCACGTTGGAGCGCGTGGCGCACGAGGACCGCGCGCCGTACGTGCGGCGGGTCGCGCAGGGGCTCCTCGCGGCGGCGTCCGCTGGGTCCGCTGGGTCCGATGCGCTTGATACGTCCGCTGCGTCCGCTGCGTCCGTCGCGATCGACGCGGCGCGACAGGAGCAGAGCGTCGACCCGCAGCCCGCCACAAGCATCGGGCCGTGGCAGGGCCCCAATCCGCTGGTGACGTTCGTGACGACCCGGGGCGACCTGACCTTCGAGCTCTTCCCCCACGAAGCGCCGCAGCACGTCGCGAACCTCCTGGCGCTGATCGAGCGCGGGGCCTACGACCGGACGGAGTGGCACCGCGTCGTGCCCGACTTCGTCGCCCAAGGCGGGGACGGACGCGGCGACGGCAACGGCGGCGGGACCTGGCGGGGGCCGGACGCGGCGCTCCGGCTCGAGGTCACGCGCCGGCAGTACCGCACGGGGAGCCTCGGAATGCCGCGCAACGAAGACCGGGACTCGGGCGGGCGCCAGCTCTTCGTGACCCACCGCCCCACCCCACACCTCGACGGGCGCTACACGCTCTTCGGGGAGCTCCGGGCGGGCTTCGAGACCCTCGAAGCGTTGATCGAGGGCGATGGGATCGTGACCGCACGTGTGGACTGAGGCCCCATGACGCGGGCCCGAACGCGCGCCGCTCACGCGAATAGACGACGTCTCAGGCCGAGCCCCGCGCTGTGGAACGTGACCTGCGGCCCAAGATCGCTGCATGTGGACAAGTCGCCCCAATTTGACCTAACTGCTCCAATTGCAAGCACTTAGGACTCCACACGGAATGCGGAATCCTTGTGGGAAAGCAGAGGAGGACTTCAGAACAACCCCCGCAGACGTCCGATGACGGGCCCAGCGCCAAGGAAGTTGCATTTGGCGTCGGTGGCCCCTGGAGGCTGCCCGCTCCGCCTCTCTCTCCCACACCCTCCTCCCCATGCAGCGGATGTTGTTCGCCGGTGCGCTCGGCGCCGTAGTGCTTTCGATGGGCGTCGTTCGGCAGTCGTCGCTCGAGCAGCGCCTCGAGTCGTTGGAGTTCAACGGCCGCCGTGCGCCGGCGCCAGATCCGGCGCTCCAAGAAGAGGTCGCGCGGCTCGAAACGGAGCTCGCAGCGCTCCGCGCTGAGCTCGTGGAGGCCCAGGCGGGGGACGCGCTGACCGAGGCCCTCGACGCGCGCATCGCGGCGGTCGGCGCGGCGCTCGGCGACGCCCTGCAGCTCATGACACGCCAGGAGCAGCGCCTGGGGGAGGTCGGTCAACACGTCGAGTCGCTGCAGACTGCGGCGGCGACCCAAGACCGGCTCGTCGCGCTGGAGCGCGGGGTCGAGCAGCGGTGGACGGGCCTCGCAGCGACGGTCGAGGCCACGGCGCTGCTCGCTCAGAGCACCCAGGCCCGGGTCGAGCGCGCGGCGCCGAGCGTCGAGATGCTCTGGGACCGCACGGTCGGCCCGACGGTGCAGTTGGCCGGTGACACGACCGTCGGCAGCGGCGTGCTGCTCGAGTCGCGCCAGGTCGCCGACGGCAGCTACGAGACGCTCGTCCTGACGTGCTGGCACGTCGTGCGCGACATCCAGGCGGATGGGCGCGCCGCCGACGCGGCCGTACCAGTCGCCGTCTATGCGCCGGACGGCTCAAAGCGGCTGACCGGCGCGCACGTGATCGCTGCGAACACCGACATCGACGCGTGCCTCCTGCGGCTGGACGAGACGGAGCCCGTGCCGAACGGCGCCTCGCTGCCGACCCGCGCCCGCTTGGCGGCAGCCAACGTCTTCGACCCGATCATCGCGGTCGGGTGCCCGCTGGGGAACGATCCGATCCCGACGCTCGGGAACGTCTCGGCGACCCATCACCAGGTCGACGGACACCCGTTCTGGATGATCTCCGCCCCCACCTACATCGGAAACTCAGGCGGCGGCATCTTCGGCGCCGACGACCGCTGCCTCCTGGGGCTGTTCTCGAAGATCTACACCCACGGCGCCCTGCGCCCGGTGATCGTGCCCCCATGGGGCTCGTTACGCCGCTCGTCGAGGTCTACGACTGGCTGGAGGAGCGCGACCTCGCGACCCTCGAAGAGCTGCCGACCGGGGTCGTGCAGCTCGTGCCGAGGGGCTGAGGGGGCCTCTTGGAGCGCGCCCCCGCGAGGGTGGCGGCGCCGCAGCGAACGGGCGATCATGCGCGCATGATCGCCCTCTCCTCAATCTCCTCCTCCACCGCAGCGCTCCTGTCGTCCGCTGCGGCGCTGGCCCTCGCCTCGGCGCCGCTCGCGGCCGCGCCCCGCGCGGCGCAGCTGCCTGCAGCGCAGGCCGACGCCAACGTCCTGACGCCTGAGCTGCTCGTCGGGCTGAAGCGCGTCGGTGAGCTCGCGCTCAGCCCGGACGAGCGCCACATCCTCGTGACGGTGCGCGGCACCGACCTCGCCGCGAACAAAGGCACCGCCGAGGTCTACTTGATCGACACCGCGGCGAAGGCCGCGCCGCGCCTAGTCGGCAAAGGCTCGAGCCCGACGTGGCTGCCCGACTCGCAGCACTTCGCGGTCGTGACGAAGGAGGGCCTGCGCGTGCACACGCTCGACAGCGCCTTCGTCATGCCGATCGACATCGAAGGCGGCGTCTCGAACCTCTTGTGGTCGCCGCGCGGCGACGCGTTCAGTTACACGCAAGACGTCAAGGTCGACCAGGTCGCGAGCGACCTGTACGCGGACCTCCCGCAGTCGAACGCGCGCGTGTACGACGACCTGATGATCCGCCACTGGAACCAGTGGAACGAAGGGCAGTACAGCCACCTCTTCGTGCGCCCGTTCTCCACGACCGGCGCGAGCTCCGGCCCGGCCCTCGACCTGCTGGAAGGCCAACGTGTCCACACGCCGCTGCCGCCCTTCGGCGGCGCGGAGCAGCTCGCGTGGTCGCCAGACGGCAAGGAGCTCTGCTACACGGCGCGCCGCGTGCCGAACCCGGAAGAGAGCACGGACAGCAGCCTCTGGGTCGTCCCGATGGACGGCGGCGAACACCAGAGCTTGACGCTGAACATGCCGGGCTACGACCAGGACCCCGTCTATTCGCCGAACGGCCAGTACATCGCGTTCTCGAGCATGGAGCGCGCTGGCTTCGAATCCGACCGCGCGCGCTTGATGCTGCACGACCGCAAAGCGCGCACGAACCGTGAGCTCTTGCCGGACTTCGATGCTTCACCACACAACGTGACGTGGAGCGCGAGCTCAGAGCGCCTCTACTTCGTCGCGGACATCCAAGGCACGACGCAGCTCTTCATGACCTCCGTCGCAGACGCCGCGGTGCGCCAGGTCACGCGCGGGCGGCACTCGATCGCGAACATCACGGTGTCGGGCGACGAGCGAGTGGTGTATGCGCTGCGGACGTCGATGGAGCGGCCCGCCGAGGTCGTCACGATCGATGTCGCTACGGGCCAGATCACGCCGCTGACGGACTTCAACGGCGACGTCTACGCCAACCTGCAGCTGCCGGTGATCGACGGAGAGTGGTTCGACGCGACGGACGGCAAGAAGGTCCACGCGTGGATCGTCAAGCCGCCCGGCTTCGACCCGCAGAAGAAGTACCCGTTCATTCTGTACTGCCAGGGCGGGCCGCAATCGATGGTCGGCCAGGGCTTCTCCTTCCGGTGGAACTTCCACCTGATGGCGGCCAAGGGCTACGTCGTTGCAGGCGTCAACCGGCGCGGCTTGCCGGGCTTCGGCCAGGCTTGGAACGACCAGATCTCGAAGGACTGGGGCGGCCAGGCGATGAACGACCTCCTGTCGGTCGCCGATGCGATGCAAGCGCGGCCGTACGTCGACAAAGCGCACAGCGCCGCGGTGGGCGCCTCGTTCGGCGGCTACACGGTGTACTGGATGATGGGCAACGCAGGTGACCGCTTCGCGTGCATGATCTCGCACTGCGGCGTCTTCAACCTCGAGAGCATGTACCTCGCCACCGAGGAGCAGTTCTTCGTCAACTGGGACCTGGGCGGGCCGTTCTGGAAGTCACCCGAGGTCGCGGCGCTGTACCAGCGCTTCTCGCCGCACCGCTATATCGAGCAGTGGCACACGCCCCTGCTCGTGATCCACGGGGAGAAGGACTTCCGCGTGCCCTATGACCAAGGGCTGCAGGCCTTCACTGCGGCGCAGGTGCAGGGCGTTCCGAGCCGCATGCTCGTGTTCCCAGAGGAGGGGCACTGGGTGCTCCAGCCGCAGAACGGCGTCGTGTGGCAGCGTGAGTTCTTCGGGTGGCTGGACCGCTGGTGCGGTCAGGGCGCCGCGAAGTAGCGGGCCTCGATCCCCGTCCGGGCCAGGGGCTCGTCCGGTCCAAGTCCCTTCTGGCCCAAGTCCCGTCTGGCTCATTGCGTGAGCCGGACGGACGGTCACTCACGCGGCTTTGGACTCGAGCGGCGCGTCCTCTGGGCGCGCCGCAGTCGATCTGGGCCCCTGCGCTTCGGCGCGGCTGTTCTTCTGCCAGCCCCAGCCGCGGCCCTGGAGGACCCACGGCACCGTCTTCGCGATGATCGCGACGTCGTTCGCGAGCGACGGGCGGCGGATGTACTCGAGGTCGATCGCGAGCTTCTCGGCGTAGGACGGCGCCTCGCGCACCGTGTAGCCCTGCGTCACCTGCGCGAGGCCCGTCAACCCGGGCACCGTCGCGAGGCGCTGCGCGAAGCCGGGGACCTCCGTGCACGCCCAGCGGTGCACCTCGACCATCTCCGGGCGCGGCCCGACGAGGTGCATGTCGCCCTTGAGGATGTTCAACAGCTGCGGGAGCTCGTCGAGGTGCGCGTTGCGCAAGAAGCGCCCGAAGCGCGTCGTGCGCATCACATCGCTCTCGATCGACCAGGCGCCCTGCGCGCGCGGGGAGGCCTCGCGCATCGTGCGGAACTTGTAGATCCAGAAGATCCGCCCGCGGTGGCCGACGCGCCGCTGCAGGAAGAAGACCTTGCGCGGATCACGGAAGATGGCGAGGTTCCAGAGGGCGATCGGCGCCGCGACGAGCGCAGCGAAGGGCAAGACCACCGCCAGAAACGCCGCGTCCACGCAGCGCTTGCCGAAGCGCTCGTACCCATTGACCTGGGCGCCCGACGCGTCCTTGGCGCCCGCGCCCGGCGACGACGAGGCGAGGCGCAGCGCGCCAAACCTCCCGAGCGTCGCGCCTTCGGGCGGACGCTCACGGTCGAACGTCGGGGTCAAGACGGACGCCTCGCGCCACGCGAACGTGGGTCGGGGCGAGTGGGGGCTCTCTTTGGATCGCTGCTTCAGCCGCATGGGGGAAAGCACTGGGGTAGCGCTGAAGAGGTATCGGTCACTAAGGGCTCTCCCTGAAAGCGAAGTCCGAGGGAACGTTCCGCGTTCCTGGGCCGATGGGGAAAGAGGGCGCGCGCAGCTGCTACAGGGTTCCCCCCATCTGGCCGATACGGCGAGCATCCAGGGGCTCGCCGCGCGCGGGCCATGGACCAGACGCAGTGAGGACCACGATCGCGATCGCACCCGAGACGGGCTCGCACAGGATGACCTCGGCGCCGGACGACCCGGCTCCTGGGGTGGGCCGCCTACGGGAACCCGCCTCGAGCGGCGCTCCGAGCAGCCCGCAAGGCGACCAAGGGACACGGGGCGGGGCCCGCGCCCACGCCCTGAACTTCAGCCAGCTCGTCGGGAGCCACCTGGGCGTCGCCATCGCGGGGCTCGCGAGCCTGCCGTTGCTCGCGCGCAACCTCGGGCCGGCCGCCTACGGGCAATTCTCGCTCTTCATGACGACGCTCGGGGTCCTCTCCAACCTCGACCTCGCGCGGCCGATCCTCGTGCGCGAGTTGGCCCGCAGCGACGCGCGCGGGAGCGCGACCGCGCAGTCCCTCGCGTTGACGAGCGCCCTCGCGCTCGCGGCGGTCGCCTTCGGCGTGGGCGTCGCGCTCCAGGGCCTTGGGGTCGGGAGCGCGCTCGGAGTTGCTGTGCTCTTGCATGGCGCGTCCGCCGCCGCCTATGCCGACCTCTCAGGCCGCGGCAAGGTCGGCCTCGCGGGGAGCGTGCGCAACGGCTTCTGGGCCGGCGCCCTGGCGCTCACAGTCGCCCTCTCGTTCGCCACGACGACGCCCCACGCTTACATCTGGGCCTTCGCGGCCGCGAACCTCGGGATCCTCGCCACGTATTGGCGCCTCGCAGACGCGCGGCTCGGCGCGTTCTTCGTGGCTCCACGAGCGAGGCTCTTGCACGTCCATCGCTCGCAGGCCGGGAACATCGCGGCGTTCGCCGGGGCGAGCGCCGTCGTCGCTTCCGCCGACAAGATGCTGCTGGAGCACCATGCCCCCAAGGACGCCTTCGGCCACTACGCCGCGCAGTACGACCTCGCGACGAAGATCAACATCGTCAGCACCGCGCTCGGGAGCATCTTGCTGCCGGCCTTCGCGCGGCTACACGAGACCTCCGGGCGCGACGCCGCGGCGCGGCGCTTCGTGCATGTCGCCTCTTGGATCACGCTCGCGTACTTCGTGGTCATCGGGTCGCTCGTGGTCTTCCATCGCGAGGTCATGGACCTCGTGCTCGGCCGAGGGTTCGCACAGGGCCTCGACGTCGATGTCTACGCCTTGATGCTCGTCGGCGTGTTCATCCACCTCTTTGGGTTCCTCCTGACCGCGTACCAGCGCGCGTGCGGCGACTTTAGAACGCACCGCATTGCGTACATCGGCTCCGCCACCCTGATGGTCGTCGTCGGGCTCTTCGCGATCCCGCGCTTCGGCGCCCTGGGCGCGGCCATCACGTACCTCTGCGGCCGGACCGCCGAGCTCACCCTGATCGGGGTCGAGGTCTGCCGCATGCCACGCGCCGTGCTCCCTCGCTGGCGCCTCGCCGCCCTCGGGAGCATGGTCGCGGTGCTCGCCGCCACCGCGCTCTTTACGTTCTTGCAAGGAGCGCAGCCCGTATGACCGAGCGCCTCGTGATCGCAGCGCTCCTCGTCGCGCTGTGCGCTGCGACGCTCTACTGCGTCAGGCGCCGCTCCCCGTTGGAGCCGTCCGTGCTGCTGGTCGCGACGACCGTGCTCGTGGGGACCTTCTACCCCATCGGCGCGGCGCTCGTGCCGCCGCTGACCTGGCGCCACGGCGCGTACCTCCCGCAGGAGGTCGTGCTCGACGCACAATGGCAGTACCTCGCGTTCGCATTGGGCGCGTGCGCCATCGTCGCGCGCGTGCGCTGGCGTCGCACGGAGAGCGCGGAGCCGCCGCGGGCCTATCGGACCGAAGACGACCCGGCGCGCAGCTTCCGCGACCTCGTCATCGCGGGCGGCCTCGTGATCGGTGGCGGCCTGCTCTATGCGATCTACATCAAGAAGGTCGGCCTCGCGCCGCTGATGGACCGCAGCAACTTCGCCGAGAAGTACCGCGTTTCGAGCGGGCTCGGGACCTTCTACATCGGGCTCAACCTCGTCATCGCCGGCTGTCTTTGGGCGGAGGCGAGCACGCTCTCGCGCGGGCTGACGCGGGCCTTCCGCGCTATCGCCCTCGGGGTCATGATCTGGTCGATCGGGATCGTAGCCGTCCGTACGTATGCCGTGGCGTTGTTCCTCGGCTACGTGTATCTCGCGTGCCGCGACCGTGGCTTCTCGCTCGCCAGAGTGCGCCCGTGGGTCGTGATCGCGCTCGGCGTCGGCTACGCCGGGATCGAGTCGTACGCCATGCTGCGCGGCGCCTGGAAAGGCAGCCTGATGGACGCCATGCGGACCGTCCAGCAGCAGCAGAAAGGGATCGAGCAGACCCTCGGCCAGATCGTAGGCGGCTCGGAGCTCTCCCACCCCTTCCTCACAGCGATGGAGCTCGCCCAGTTCGAAGAGGCCGGCTCGCTCCGTGGGTCGAGCTACGCCAATGCGGCGCTCGGCGTCCTGCCGCTCTGGCTCTACCCGGACCGCCCTCCGACCCCCGCGCAGGAGTTCGCGCGTGAGCACTACCCGAGCTTCGAGGCGCGGGGCGGCGGCACCGCCTTCAGCGTCGTCGGTGAGGCCTGGTGGAACTTCGGCTCGCTGGTCGGCCCGTTTGGCGTGGGCCTCGCGCTCGCATACCTCCTGTCCAGCCTCGAGCGACGGTCGCGGACCTGTCCCTGGAGCGCTGTGGCGCGTTTCCAACCCTATCTCGTCCACATGATCGTTCTCGCCCACCGTGGCTCGAGCGTCTCGATCGCCAAGCACCTGTTCTCAGTGCTGCTGCCCGTGATGCTGCTGGCGACCTGCGCGGGCGTCATTTGGCGCGCGCTCGGTGCGCGGGCTGAGCAGGCTGAGCGCTCACTCAATACCCTCAGCCCCGTTGAAGGAGGCGCCTGATGTGCGGCATCACCGGCTGGCTCTCGCGTGAAGGTCGCGTCGAGGACGGCGCGCTCATCGCGATGCGCGACGCGATGGAGCACCGCGGACCAGACGGCGCAGGGCTCTGGGTCAGCGGCGATCGGCGCGTCGGGCTCGCGCACCGCCGACTGTCGATCATCGACCTCTCGACGGAGGCGTCGCAGCCGATGCACGCCACGCACGATGGGCGGCGGGTCTCGATCGTCTTCAACGGTGAGATCTACAACCACGCCGACCTGCGCGCCGAGCTGCTCGAGCGCGGCATGCACTTCGCGACGGATCACTCCGACACCGAGGTGCTCCTCGTGGGCTACCTCGCGTTCGGATTGGACGGGCTGCTGCATCGCCTGCGCGGCATGTTCGCGTTCGCGCTCTACGACGCGGACCGCCAGCGCGCGGTGCTCGTGCGCGACCGCGTCGGCGTCAAGCCGCTCTACGTCGCCGACGTCGACGGCGATGTGCTCTTTGCATCCGAGGCGAAGGCGCTCCTGGAGCACCCGCGCGTGACCCCGCGCTTGGACCAGGAGAGCTTCCGCCACTACCTCTCCTTCCGCGCGGTGCCCGCGCCGCGCACGCTGTTCGAGGGCATTGGCTGCCTCGGCCCGGGCGAGCTGATCGACATCAACCTCAACACTGGCGCGCAGCACCGGCGCGTATGGTGGGACCCGCTGGAGCGCGCAGCAGCGCCGCCGCCCACGCTCGCGGCGGCCAAGGAGCGGCTGGCCGAGCTGCTGCAAGAGTCGTTCGACGCGCGCCTCGTCGCGGACGTCCCCGTCGGACTGTTCCTCTCCGGCGGCGTCGACTCGGCGTACCTGCTGCAGCTCTTGGCGAAGCGACGCGCGGCGCCGGAGACCTTCACCGTCACCTACCCAGGGCACCACTCCTACAACGAAGGCGACGAAGCCTCGCGCTTGGCGCTCGCAGCCGGCGCGACGCACCACGAGATCCCCCTGGACGAAGCGAGCTACGGCGACGCGCTGATCGATGTCGCATGGCACCAAGACGAGCCCATCGCCGCGCCGGTCTGCACGTCCGTTTACTACCTCTCGCGCGCCGCGCGGCAGGCCGGCGTCCCGGTCGTACTCGCCGGCGAAGGCAGCGACGAGGTCTTCATCGGCTATCGCAACTGGCTGCGCCTCCGCGACGCAGAGCGCTGGAACTCACGCCTCCCTGACTTCCCCGGCCGCCTCCTGCGGCGCGGCGCAGCGAGCCTCGCGGCCTCGAGCCTACCTTGGCTCTCGCCGCACGTGGAGGTCTTGCGACGCGCAGCGGCTGGCGAACCCCTCTTCTGGACCGGCGCGATGGACTTCGGCGAAGGCGCCAAGGCGCGGCTCCTGGGCCCCGCGGTCGACACTTCCGGGCCCAGCACGTACGACGCCGTCGTGCGCCCCTTGCGCGAAGCGTTCGAAGCGCGGGGCAACGCCCGCGACCTGACCGCGTGGATGACCTACGTCGACCTGCGCTTCCGGCTGCCGCAATTGATGCTCCCGCGCCTCGACAAGATGGGGATGGCGTTCAGCATCGAAGGGCGCGTCCCATACCTCGATCACAACTTGATCGAGTTTGTCGTAGGCCTGCCGCCGGAATGGCGCGGCGCTAACGACCGCGAAGGCAAGGCGCTCTTCAAGTCTGTCGCTGAGCGAGAGCTGCCGAGCGAGTTCGTGCGGCGCAAGAAGCGCGGCTTCCGCGCCCCGGTGGCCGAGTGGAAAGACAAGCCGTTCGGGACGCAGCACCTGGCGGACCTCGGGCGCTTTGCTGATCGAACGGGCCTCTTCGACAAGGGCGCGATCGCCTCGCTCGCAGCCGCGCGCGGCGACCGGCTGTACTTCAGCCTCGTCAACTTCATGCTCTGGCACGGGCTCTTCATTGAGGACGTGCTGGACTCCGGGATCCGCAGCCGGGTCGGCGCAGCGAAGCGAGCGGCCTCAGAGACGGAGCTCATTCCGGCATGAACGTGGCTGCACCTACAACCGTGGGCGCTCACTCACGCGGGTCGCTCCTGAGCGCGGCCGAGGGCGAGCGGCGGCCTGAAGCGACGGTCGCTTCAGAGGTGGACGTGCGCCGCCTCGTGCTCATCTGCGGCGTGGGTCGCTCGGGGACGAGCCTCTTGCACAGCATGCTGAACGCGCACCCAGAGCTCGCGTTCCCGCCGGAGACCCACTTCTTCCGCCGCTACGTCGCGCCGTCGCGCGTGCGCAAGGCGCTCGAGCGCGGCACCGTCGCGAGCTTCGCGGCGCGGCTCGATGCCGACGTCGACTTCGCGCGCGCCAATATCGCGGCCGAGGCGCTCTTGGCCGGCCAGAAGGACGGCGCGTTGGCGCCCCTCGCCGTGTTCGAGCGCTTGCTGGCGCTCTATTCGGCCGGGCAGGGCAAGCACCGCGTCGGCGACAAGGACCCCCGTAACCTCGACCACCTTCCGGCGCTCGCGCGCGCGTTCCCGAGCGCCTACGTGCTGCACGTGATTCGAGACCCGCGCGACGTGTTGTTGTCGCGGACACGCGCGGCGTGGTCCAAGGGGCGCCCATGGTGGCAGCACGTGCTGCTCGCCCAGGACCAGCTTCGACGCGGCCGACAGCTCGGCGCGCGGCTGTTCGGCGCGCGGTACCTCGAGGTGCGCTACGAGGCCCTCGTCGCCGAGCCCGAGCAGACGCTGGCGGCGGTCGCGGCGCACATCGGGCTCGACTACGACGCCGCGATGCTGCAGTTCGGCAACTCCGCGCGCGCGCTCGTCGACTCGCGAGAGCACTCGTGGAAGAAGGAGACGCTCGGGCCGCTCTTGACGGACAACGTCGAGAAGTGGCGGCGTGAGCTGCCCGCGGCCCAGATCGCGTTCGTTGAGCGCGTCAGCAGCGAGGCCTTCGATCGGCTCGGATATCGACGCAGCGCCGGAGCCTCAGCGAGCGGCGCCGGGCCCGCGCCGCGCACGCCCTCTCTGGCCCCGCTCTATCGGACCATGTCCAGGAGCGTGTTCGCTGCCCGGCGCCTGCTCGAGGGCCTGCGATGACCGGCTTGACGCTCGTCCAGCCGCGCCTCGCGCGCGTCGCGGAAGGCCTCGCCCCCGAGGTGCTCGGCAAGCTGCGCGTGCTGCACACGAGCGGCGCGACGGTGCTCGCTGCGCGCGGGCTCGACCTGCTCGCGTCCTATGACGGGGGCGTCGAGTTCGAGCGCATCGCGCGCGCTTGGCAGCGCCCGACCGAGCGCGCGCTGGCGCTGGCGCCCATCGCCGCGCGGCTCTTGCGCGCAGGGATTCACTCGGTCCTCCCGATGCCGGACGGCGGCCACGTCGCCGTCGTGCGCGGCGCGATCCTGCGCTGCGAAGCGACCGCTGACCGCTTTCAGACGGCGCACCACGTCGCGCGTGGCACCCGACCGCTCAACCTCTGCCGCGCAGCGAGCGGCCGGCTCTACTTCGGCGAGTACTTCGGCAACGCGCGTCGCGACGAGGTGTACATCTACGGGAGCGACGACGGCCGCGCCTGGAGCGTCGCGCACGTGTTCCCGCGCGGCTCGATCCGGCACGTCCATGGCGTCGTCTACGACCGCTTCCGCCGCGGCCTCTGGGTCATGACGGGCGATGAAGGCGACGAAGCCGGGATCTGGTGGACCAGCGACGAGTTCCGGACGCTGACGCCCGTCGCGCGCGGCTTCCAAGGGGCGCGCGCGGTGTCCGCGCTCCCGGCGCCCGCCGGGCTGATCGTCCCGTCCGACGCGCCGACCGAAGCCAACTTCATCCAGATGCTCGACCCACGCACAGGAGGGATGGAGCGCCTGGCGTACGTGCCGGGGAGCGTCTTCACCGTCGGGCAGACCCGGGCGCTCTACCTCGTTTCGACCGCGCTCGAGCCGAGCCCCATCAACCTGGACCCGCGCGTCGCGCTCTATGCGAGCCTCGACGGCGAGGACTGGCACCCCATCGCCCGCTTCGAGCGCGACCTGGCCTTCCTGAACGACCTCAAGGGCCGGCTCCAGTATCCGATGGTCCTGCTGCCCGACGGGGAGCTCGACGACGGCTCGGTGCTCGCGACCGGCCAGTCCCTGGCAGGCCTCCACGGGCGACTGATCCGTTGGGACGAGGCGCACATCGTCGCCCATCTCGCCGAGCGCGCGCCCGCGCGTGAACTGGCGCCGACGGCTAGACTCGCGGGGTGAGCACCCTCTGCGCGATCCTCGCCTGCGTCGCCGCGACGGCGCAAGACATCACCATCACAAGTCCAGGCCCGGTCTCCGGCTGGAGCCGCTTTCGCGGCCCGAACGGCGCGGGTCGGCTCGACGCCGGCGGCCTGCCGACGGCGCTCGACCCGGCGCAGAACCTGCGGTGGCGCACGCCGCTGCCAAAGGGCCACTCCTCCCCGGTCCTCTGGCAGGACCGCGTGTACCTGACCGCGCTCGACGGCGACGCGCTGTGTACGTTGTGCCTCGACGCGGACACCGGGCGCCTCCTTTGGCGGCGCGTCGCGCCCCGGCCGCGGCGCGACGAGCTGGATGGGCGGAACCACCCGGCGTCGCCGACGCCGGCCGTCGATGCGGCCGGGGTCGTCGTGTTCTTTCCAGAGTTCGGAGTGCTCGCCTACGACCATGCAGCAGAAGAGCGCTGGCGCGTCCCGCTCGGCCCGTTCGTCAACGACTACGGCATGGGCGCATCGCCCATCCTCGCCGAAGGGCTCGTGCTCTTGGCCTGCGATCAAGCGCGCGGCTCGTACCTCATCGCCATCGACGATACGACCGGCGTCGAACGCTGGCGCGCGGCGCGCCCCGAGGCACGCAGTGGCCACTGCACGCCGATCCTCGGAGACGCGATCACGGCCGGCACCGAGCGCCGCCGAGCCACGGCGTTGTTGCCAGGCTCGTTCTTGTTGACGGCCTACGATGTCGCGACGGGCTTGAAGGTCTGGGCCGCGCCGGGGCTCTCGTTCGAGATGAAGTCCGTGCCGATCTTCGCCGGCGAGCGCGTCCTCATCAACGGCTACGGCTCGCCGCTCAACCAACCTGGAAATCAGATCCAGGTGCCTGAGTTCCGAGCGGTGCTCGAGACAAACGACGCCGACGGTGATCGAACGATCTCGCAGAACGAGATGCCAGCGAGCCGGGCCTCGTCGTGGTTCCCCTCCATCGACCTCGATCGCAACGGCGAGCTCGACGAAGCCGAGTGGGAGTTCCTACAGCTCGCGCTCGGCTCACAGAACGGGCTCCTCGCCTTCGGGCTCGCCGGCACGGCCCCCGGGGCGGAGCCAGAGCTCGTGTGGGCGTACCGCAAGCCGGTGCCCCAGCTACCGTCGCTCTTGTACGACGACGAGGTCGTGTACATGTTGGCTGACAGCGGCGGGATCCTTACGGTCATCGATCCGAGCGACGGCCGCTCGCTTGCGAACGTGCGCATCAAAGACGCCGTGGACACGTTCTATGCGTCGCCGGTGATGAGCGCAGACTCGCTGTACCTCGTCTCCGAGCATGGGCTCGCTGTAGTGCTCCCGCGCTGGCGCGAGTCCCAGGAGCTCACGCCGCGCGCGGTCGTCGACCTCGGCGAGGACGTCTACGCCACGCCGGCGCTCGCCCCAGGGCGCGTCTACGTACGCACCACCGAGGCCCTGTACTGCTTCGAAGCCAAGGGCTGAGAGGGCCTCCTGCGCAGGACACGCTGGCGAGCGCCAAAGGGGCGCTGACGGACGCTCACCAAGGCGCGGCAAGCCCGTTCGAGATGGCTTCCATCCGGGCCATGAACTCGTCATCGAGCACGAGGCCCGATTCAGCGAGCGCGCAGCACGTCGCTGCGAGGTCCTCGGCCTTCGGCCTGGAGTTCGGGTTCAGCGCGCCCTCTTCGACCGCCAAGCGGAACACCGAGAGCGCCGCGTCCGTTTGGCCCGCTGCCGCGTAGGCCTCGGCGACGGGGCGCAGCGCGCCCGCGCGGAAGACGTCGAAGATACGCTCGCGCTCGGCTGAGAACAGGTCGAGGGCCGCGCCGAGGCGCTGCAGCGCGAGCTCGCTCTGCCCCACGCGCAGCAGGAGCTTCGCCAGCCGCGCTTGCACGGCGATGCGGAGCTCTGGCGTCCAGGAGACTTGGTCAGCGAGCTGGGCGACAAGGGCCGTCATCTCACGTCCGCGCGCGGCGTCACCACGCGCCTCCGCGTTCGCCACGATTCGCTCGACCAGGTCGATCCGCAGATCGATCGGGAGCGGCTTCCAAGCGGTAGTGATCCACGCCTCGAGCTGGGCGCGCCGGGCCTCGTTGTCGTAGAAGCGATCATGCAAGGCCGCGCCGACCGCCAATGCGTTGCGCGTCAGGTTGAAGTCGCCCGTGCCTACGAGGCGCTCGAGCTCGGCGAACTGTGCCTCGTAGTCCTCTGCCGCAGCGTCGCGGGCCTTGGCGGCGACGAGGTCCGCGAGCTCGGCCGCGTCGATCTCGCGCTCTAGCGCGAGCGCGCCCTCGATATCACCGAGCGCCCACTTGACCTGCGAGATCCGCGCCAGCAGCCGATCTGCGCGCCACTCCTGCTCGTCTTGCTCGAGCGCCTCCGCGTGCACCTCCTGCGCCAGCGCGAGGCAGCGCCGCGCGGCCGCTGCGTGGCCAGCCGCGGCTTCGTGCAGGGCGAGCGCCGCGTAGGCCGTCCCGCGCCGCCAGTTGTCGATCTGGGCGCTCGCCTCGAGCGCCTGTCGCGCCTGACCGAGCCGCAGCACAGCGCTCACGACGCCCTCTTGCGCGCGCGAGCGATTCTTGACGTGCGGCGCGCTTGGCATCTTCGAGGCCGCCTCGAAGGAGAGCTCGAGGAGCCGCTTGCGCTGCGCCGCGAGCGGCGCGTCGACCAAGGCGGCGAGGGGCTCGGGCTCGGGCGCGCGCGCCTCGTCGCCCTGCGAGCTCAGGACAGCTGACTCTGCGCGGCCGCAGGCGAGGAGCGCGAGGGGCGCGAGGAGTCCGAGCGCGAAGAGAGTAGCGGCGCTTTGCGTGTGCTTCATGATCGAGGGCTTTGCCGGACATTCTCGGCCGCGACATCAAGAACAGATCAAGCCATGGCTGCCATCTGACAGGCTCGCAACAAGAGACCCGCCCAAGGTGACCGGGGTCACCTTGGGCGGGTCGCGTCCGCGGCGCGGGGAGCCCGCGCCTCGGTCACCAGGGGCGCCGTCAGCTGCGCGCGATCACTGGAAGGTGATCGAGTACGCGTCGGAGAAGTTCGACGTCGCGCCGCCGCCCGGGATGGAGTCGCGGTGCCAGCACTGGAAGTTCCAGGTCTCGCCGGCGATGACCGGGACGTTGCCGGTCGGCTGCGGGATCGAGTTCAGGTTGACGCTGACCGACGCACGGCCGGTGCCGGCGGTGTTCACGATGCCGCCCGCGCCGCGACCGATCGCGCCGCCGAGGCAGATGTTGCCCGAGCTGCCGCCCGGGTTCGCGATGAAGCCCTGCACGCGGCTCACGATGAAGAACGCGAACGCGTTGTTCGGCAGGTTCGACGCGGTGAGCTGCAGGTCGTTCGCGGCGACCGAGTTGCTGCCCGCGGCCGACATGACGCCGGTCTGGCCGGTCGAGTTCGCGTTCGCGGTGCAGTAGTTGGCCCCGATGCAGTCGCCGCTGGTGAAGCCGAAGGCGTCGGACGCGGTCCAGCCACAGAGCCAGGTCGGGCCGTTGCCGGGCGCGAACGCGCCGCGATAGTTGGCCGGGGTGAAGAAGCCGTCGTTCGGCGCCGAGGCGACGCTGGTCAGGGCGGCGTTCGCCGGGCGCGGGTCGAGGCCGATGACCGGGAGGATCGTCTTGCCGCCGCGGACGACCGCGGCGCCACGCGTCACCGACGCAACCGGCGCGTCAACGTTGTTGAAGCCGGGGATCAGGACGTTGTTGTTGCTCGCAGCGAAGACGCCGCGGTTGTTGGCCTCGGTGTACGCCGAGGCGCCGAGGTTACGGAAGAAGACGCTGTCCGTGATCTCGGCGAGGTTGCCGGAGGTCTGCGTCATGTAGAACGCGGCCGGGTTAGCGGGCGCGTTGACCGTCGAGGTCGCCGTGTAGCTGGTCGTCCAGGTGTCGGCCCAAGAGAGCGTGCCGTTGAAGCCGTAGCCGTTCGCGCCGTCGCCGTCGACGTTGTCGAAGGAGACCGCGCGGTCGCCGAGGTCCATGAAGATGCTGTTGCGGATCTGGACGCGGGCGTTGTCACGCCAAGCGGTGCCGTGGTCGCCGTCGACCGGCTGACCGATGACGGTCATGTTGTAGATCGTCGCGGTGGTGACCGGTTGCCAGTCGGAGTCCTCGGCGCCGTCCATCTCCATGCAGTTGTCACCGACGCCCGAGCCCTGCGAGGCGTCGAGGCTGTGACCCTGGACGATCAGGCCGAACTGGGCTTTGCCGCGCCAGCCCTGGTCGATGTCGAGCGAGTCGTCGCCGATGTTCCAGATCGCGAAGTGCTTCAGGTTGACCGCGCCACCCCAGATCTCGATGCCGTCATCGACGTTGTTCATGATCTCGATGTGGTGGATGTCCGTGCCGCGACCGACGCCACCGACCGAGAGGCCGTTCAGCTCGTTGTTCAGGCCGACCACGCGCCCGCCGTAGCGCAGCGAGACGTAGCTCAGCGTGCCGCTATCGTCGTCGTCGTTGCCGCCGCCGTAGAGGACCTTCTGGTCGCCGGGGAACGACGCGACGAGGCCTTCCATCGCGGCGAAGTTGCCAGCGGCCGGGGCCGGGGTGTTGCCGACCGTGGCGTTCTCGGAGATGTAGCCGCGGCCCATGAGCGTGATGTTGCCCCACTCGTTCGCGGACTCACGCCACGTGCCGGTGCGCGGATCGCCGTTGACCCACGTCGCCACGTCGGCCTCCGACGTGAAGATGATCGGGGCTTCCTTGGTGCCGAGCGCGAGGATCTGGGCGCCGCGGGAGACCGCGAGGCTGCCGCCGACGTTCGTGCGGCTCGCGACGATGGTGCCCGGCTCAATGGTGAGCGTGGCGCCCGGCAGCACGTAGATCTGCTGCTCGAGCTTGTAGACGTTGTTCGCCGTCCAAGTGGTGGAGACGGCGATGTCCGACGTCACGAGGACGTCGGCAGCGCTGGCGGTACCGGCGGCGCACAGGCTGAGCGCGGCGGCGAAGGAGAGGTGCTGGATTTGGTTCACGGGTTCGTCCCCTCGGACTGGGTGGGCTCGCATCCGGGGGGCGTACGGGCCGTTCCCGTCCACCGGCTCCCGGTATTGGGCGAGGACGTTAGAGGTGCTTCGTTAGGGCTCCATCAAGAGCGCCCCAAGGATTGCCACGCGTTCGAGATCGAGACGGACGCGAGGGAAGTGGGCGCGAACCCACCCTTCCGGTGCGCTCATTGCCCTCGACGCAGCGAGGGCCGCGCGCGAGCTGCGCGGCGACCCTCGCCCGTCCATGCGACCGCCTTCGCGGCGGCTCTGCCGCCGTGTACGGCGTCGTCAGCAGCCCCGTCAGCGGCCCCGTCAGCGGCTCTGCGCGGCGCGCTCGATCTGCTCGACGTACTTGCGGACGTTCTCGCGCGGCCGCACGTCCAGCGAACGGCGCAGCAGCGGCAGCGCCTCAGCGTAACGACCGCGCTCGACCAAGAGCCGCCCGTGCTGCAGCTTCGCCTCAGCCTCCGAGCCCTCGAGGTTCGCCGCGCGCTCGTAGAACAGAATGGCACGCTCTGCTTCGTCGTTGCGCGCGTAGCGCTGCGCCAGGAGGATGAGCGCTTCACCGTCGAGCGGGTCCAGGGCCAAGATCTCCTCGAGGATCCGGGCCTCCTCCTCGCCTGCGCCTTGCGCCGAGGCCAGGCGGGCGCGGATCTTCAGCAGGTCCTTGCGCTCGCCCTCGGACATCCGCTCGCCCAGGCGCGTTTGCAGCCCATCGACGAGCGCCGCGCATTCCGCGCGCGCGCCCTGGGCCGTGAGCGACTTGGCCGCGCGCAGCGCGCGGGACGCGTCGCCGTCCGGCTTGACCTCGAACGCGCGCAGGTAGCTGCGCACGCCGACGTCGAAGAGCTGCTCGTTCACATAGATGTCCCCGAGCGTCGTCAGGCTTTCGAAGGTCGCGGCCCCGAGGCGATCGACGACCTCGAAGTTCTGCGCCGCGCGCATCGGCTGCTCCAGGCCGATGAACGCGTTCGCCTGCAGGAGCCACATGTCTGCGCGGTTCGGGTCCTTCTCGATCAGGCTCCCACAGAGCGTCACGGCTTCGGCGTAGCGCTTCTGCTTGAAGAAGGTGCGCGCGAGCCCGGTGACCCAGTCCGGCGTGAGCGGGTCGAGCAGCACCGCCATGCGGTACGCGGACTCCGCGGACATGTGCTGCTCCAGGTTCGTGTACGCGAACCCGAGCAGGCCGTATGTCACGCCGTCGCCGCCGCCGAGCTCGATCACGCGCGCGAACGCTGCGGCCGCGTCCTCGAAGTCGCCGCGGCGCACGTGCACGAGCGCCAGGTTCTTCCAGGCGCGGCGGAACTTCGGGTGCTTCTCCACGGCGTCCGTGTAGGACACCGACGCCTGGTAGAGCTCGTCCTGCTGGAAGTAGAGGTTCGCGAGCGTGAAGTCGAACACCGCGCTCGCGCCCGGCCCGCCGTACTTCTGTAGCTGCGCGACGGCCTTGTCGACCTTCTCGCCGCTGATGAGCTCGAGGATCTGCTGGAGCTGCGTCCGCTCCTGCTCCGTCACACGCGGCTCGATGTCCGTCTCCGCGACGTAGCTCTCCGTGAAGCGGCGCTGGAACTTCGGGTCGCCCCACAGGGAGAGGTCAAACTCCGTCCACTGCACGCCGGCAGCGACCGCCGGCGCGGTCGCGGCGAACGCGGGGGCGACGGCGTCGAGCTGAGCGCCGGGCGACGGCGCGACACGCGACGCGTCGAGCCCCGCGCAGGCGACACAGCCGAGCGCCAGCGGGAGCGCGCGTACGGCGCTGGACAGGGCGTTGTTCGGGCGAGTGAGTTGGAGCTTCATGACTGCTTGGGGAACGTGATCGGGACTCGCATGCGGAACTTGACGGGCTGACCGTTGCGCTTGCCGGGCTCGAAGCGCCACTGCTTGACCGCCGCGAGCGCGGCCTTCTCGAAGATCGGGTCGGTCGAGCGCTGTACGATCGGGTTCTCGACGCGGCCGCGCTGATCGACCGTGAACAGGACGTACACCGTGCCGGGCGCCTTTTTACGGATCTGAGGCGTCATCGTCGGCGGCGGCGTGTGCTCCTTGCGCGGCTCTTGGTCGAGGTCCGCGAGCGAGAACAGGGCGTCGACGTTCTCGCTGCTCGCAGCAGCGCTCGTGAGCTTCATCGTAAAGTCAGCGCCGAGCCACCCGTCGCCGACTGTCGGGTTCAACGCGAGCTCGAGCTGCGCGAGGTCCAATGGCGCGACATCCTCGGCCAACTTCGGCGGCTCCGGCTCGGGCTCTGGCTCGGGCTCTGGCTCCTCTTCTGGCGGCGCCACAGGGGGCGGCACGTTCGCGACATCGAAGTCTTGGATGACTAGGTCACGCTCCGGCGGCGCGGTGATCGCCTGGATCAGAGGTAGCACCATGAAGAAGCCCGAGGTCAGGCCTGACGCGCCGACCGCGACGAGCAGCGCATGCGACAAACGCGCGAGCAGCGGGGCCTTGCGTGCCTTGAACATCGCAGCTCAACCCTTCTTGATCGCGGTCGCGAGGCTGATCTTCGTGGCGCCCGCGAGCTTCGCCTCGTCGATGATGCGCGCGAGCATCCCGGTCTGCGAGGCCTGGTCGGCCTGGATGATCACAGGGATGTCCTCGGTCTGGACGATCCGACGAACGATGGCCTGGACCCCGCCGATCCCGATCTCGCGCGAGTCGTAGACGACCTGGCCATCCGCGGTCAGAGCGATGAGGATGCTCGTCTTCTCGAGCTGCGACGACGACGCGGCCTGTGGCTTGTCAACCTCAATGCCGGTCTCGTCGACGAACACCGTAGTGACGATGAAGAAGATCAGCAGGATGAAGACGCAGTCGATCAGCGGCGACATATCGATCACCGCTTCGTTGTCGTCGTCAGCGCTTGAATCGCGGAACTTGCCCATGGATGGCCTCTGAGGATTGCTTCAGGTGGAAGAGACGGTGTCGAGCTCCGCGCCCTGAGGCACAGGCGCCTCAGGCATAGAACCGGCGCGCGCCTGCAAGCGCGCGCGCAACGTCGTGGCGACTTGCTCGGCGGCGACGCGGCGCGCCGCTTGGGCGCGCTCGTCGCTCAGATGGCGGTAGAAGGTCTGCGTGCAGACGGTCTCGAGGTGCGCCAGGAACGCCTTGAAGTGCGCGAAGCGACGCGCCAACTGATACTGGAAGAAGAGCCCGGGGAGCGCGATGACGAGGCCCGTCTCGGTCGTGATCAGGGCCTCGGAGATGCCGCTCGCGACCATCCCCATGGTCTGATCGCCGCCCGCGCCGGACGCGAGCGCGCCGAACGTGGAGAGCATCCCCGTCACGGTGCCCAAGAGGCCCACCAGCGGCGCAGCGCTGACGCACACCTTCATCACCTTGAGGTCGCGCTCGAACGGCGCGGTCTCCGTCCCGCGAAGCTGGCCAAAGAAGTAGGACATCTCGCTCAACGAGCGCCCGCCGGTCACAAAGTCGAGCATGTCACCGAGCTCGCCAGCGCGCTCGTTCGGGTGGTCGATCCACCGACGCCAGGTCTCCTCGCCGACGGTCAGCCGCGACTTGCGCTTCAGGCACAAGTGAATGTGCGTGCCCATGGCGAACATCACGAACGCGATCACAGCGATCGCGATCATGGCCCAGCCGCCTTTGCTCCAGATCGTCGTCGCCTGCTGCCAGACCCCGCCGAGGCTGGCGCTCATGTGTTCGATCCACTCTTGCATAGCTCCTCCTGCTGGCGCGGCGCAGCCCGCTACCCAGGGCCACTTCACCTGTGCGCGACTGGCGCCCGCTTGCGGCCGTTCGAATCGTCGAGCGGACCCAAGAGCTCGCCGAGGATCTTCTGGACCTCGGCGCGGACCAAGTCGGGGTCCGCGGACGTGGCGCGCGCGTGACCCGCGTCAGCAGACAGCACACGCGCGTCATCCGGGTGAGACTTCGCGAGGCGGTTCACGAACGCCACCGCGGTCGCCTCCATGCTCGCCGTGACTCCCCGCGCCTTGCGCGCCAGGAACGCGTGCAAGAGCAGCGACGGGATCGCCACGATCAGGCCCCACTTCGTCGTGATCAGCGCCTCGGAGATGCCGCCGGACAGCGACTTCACGTCGCCGGCGCCGAAGAGCTCGATCATCTTGAACGTGTTGATGATCCCTGTCACCGTGCCCAGGAGTCCCAAGAGCGGCGCAGACGCTGCGCAGATCGCGATGAACGGCAGGAACGACTGCAGGCGGTTCTTGGACGTCAGCACCGTCTCGTACATGGCCTCTTCGACGAGCTCACGCGGCTCGCGCATATGCTGCACGCCGACCCAGAGCATGCGGCCCAACGGCCCCTTCTCGCTGACGGCGCTGCCCGACTTCTGCGCCGCGGCTTCGTCCTGGCGGCCGACCGCATCGAGCAGGGCGTTCACGGACTTGCGCGATGGGCGGCGCAGGAACGCGAAGCTGAGCCACTTCACGACCGCGACGAGCAACGCAGCGCCCGCCATCACGAAGATCGGGATCATGATCGGCCCGCCCTTCTTGACGTGCTCCACGAAGGTCTCGTTGGTCGCCTCGACCTTGTGGGCGTTGCCGAGGGTCGCATCGAACAACAGCATCCCCGCGCCGTCCTTGACCAACTTGGTCGTGGCGGCGGCCTGCAACGGGTCGCTGAAGCCGACGATGACGGGCTCAGTGGAGAGGCGCTGCTCGGCGGTGCCGACCGCCTCGCCGCTGCGCGACGAGAAGACCGCGACCGGCCCAACGAGCACGAAGGTGCCTTGGTTCACCAGCCCGTCCGCGTCGATCGCTTTGCCCTCGAAGCGGGTGCCACCGAGCGCGTCACGGAGGCGCTCCAGCGACGCCGACAGGACCTTCGCCTGCACTGCGAAGATGTCCTTGTCGGAGCGCGTCTTGTCCTCTGCCGCCATGTCCGCTTCATCGAGGACCGGGAGGTAGCGCTGCTCTTCGCTGACATGAAGCCGCGATTTGAAGTTGCGGATGTACTCGGCCAGCAGGTTGGAGAGGAAGCCGACCTCGTCCTGGCGCTGCTTGAGCTCGGTGCGCAGGTTGCTGAGGTCCAAGGTGCGACTGTCAAACAGGCGCGTGACGCGCTGGTTCTCTTGGCGCACCTCGATCAGCTCCAGCTCCAGGGCGCTGAGCGTCTCGCCCATGGGCACGCGCTCAGCAGTGATCGCCTCGCGCAGCGCCGAGAGCTCTTGGAGGCTCTCCGCCAGCTGGAGCTCGATGCTCGCCCGGGCGTCCTTGAACGCCGGCGGGGCCGTGCCCGCAGGGTCCGCGTCTTGCGCGCGCGTCGGCGCCGCCAGGACCGTCAGGCCCGCGAGGGTGCACGTGAGCGCCGCTGCGCGGCGCAGGTCGAACAGAGTACAGAGCTTCATCGCGGGTTCACTCGACGCGCAGGGGGAGCTGCACGAAAGCAGCGGGCTTGGTGTTGCCGTGGATCGCGATCGCTTCGAGGATCACGGGGGCGTAGTCGTTCGCGGCGGTCCAGGCCCAGCCGTCGGCGGTCGACATCCCGAACCCGGCGACATCGCCCTTCGCATTGGCGTAGAACGCTTGGCCGAGGCCGAGATAGAGCGTCGAGACCTCGACCGAGGTGCCATCTGCGAGCGCGCGCACTTCGACCTCGAGCGACACCTCACGGTTGAACTTGTCCGCCTCGTTCAGGATGTAGACGACGTTCAAGAAGCGCTCCGAGAGGGTGAGCTTCGTTTCGCTGCCTGGCTCGGGCAGCTGCTGGCTGATGAGCTTGACGCGCTCGCGGATCGGCTGCGGGAGGCGCGGCAAGAGCGCCAAGGTCTCTGCTTCGAGGGTCCCGATCAGCCCCGCGAGCGACCGCGTCGCGTCCTGGAGGCTCTCGTTCTCCTTGACGAGCTCATCGCGCTTTCCGTCAGCAGCGACCACGTTCGCCTCGGCGTCGGCGATCTTGGCCCGCAGGCCCTCGATCTCGCGCTTGACGAGCTCGATGCGCGCTTCCATCAGCTCGCGCCCTTCCGCCCAGTCGCGCTTCTCCTGCGAGATCAACTGGCGGGTCTCGACCCACTTCTCGAGCGTCGCGCGCGTCGAGTCCACGTCGCCGTCGATCGCGGCCGAGGACGCCCCCGTCCCGAAGTAGGTGAAGCCCGCGACGAGCGTCAAACTGGTGGCCGCAGCGCCGATTCGACGCAGCGCGCGGCGTTGGTGAATTGCGTGATCCATGATGGATGGCTCGAGGGGGTCAGAAGCTGAACTTCGCCGAGAGACTGATCGAGTAGTCGAGGCCCTTGGAGTACGACGTGTGCAACACGTCGCCGTCGATGTAGTCCGAGCGATAGACCTCGTCGATGCTCGGGTTAGTGAGGTTCTTTGCCTGCAGCTGCAGCGCCAGGAACGGGCCGAGCGGCTGCGTCAGCGAGAAGTTGAGGGTGTCGTACGCTTTGGCGTAGATGCTGGGCACGAAGTTGCCGGAGGCTTCGGCCGCGCCCGCGACGAGCGAGTCGCCTTGCAACGTATAGAAGAGGCCGAGCTGGGTGCCCGTCGTCGCGAGCTCGTACGTCAGGAAGAGGTTGTAGAGGTACTCCGGCGCGTTGCTCATGTCGCGCTCGGTGATCGGCGCCTGGATGTTGGGCAGGTTGAAGCCCGCGATCTCGTCCTCGGGCAGGCTCACTTGAGAGCTGATCAAAGTCGCGTTCACGCCGACCGAGAGCCCATCGAGGTCGGGCCAGATGTCGCCCAAGCCCTGGCGCACCTCGGCCTCGACGCCCGACAGCCGCCCCTTCGGGTAGTTGACCGGGGTCGTGAAGTTGAAGCCCGCGAGGCGTTGGACGTACTCGATCGGCGCCTCGATCGACTTGTAGAACCAAGAGAGCGACATGAGGGCGCCGGGCTGGGGCGCGTAGTCGACGCGCAGGTCGTAGTTGTCGAGGTTGCTCATCTCGAGCTCCGGGTTACCGATGAACACCGGCCCGCCGAGGAACTCTTGTTGGATGATCGGTGTCAGCTCCTTGAACGTCTGGCGCGCGACGGTGCGGCTAAAGGAGGCGCGCAGCGTGACGGTGTCCGTAAGGCTGTAGTTCACGCCGATCGCGGGCAGCACGTCGTCCTGGTCAAAGGACACGTCGGCGTCGCCGGGGTTCAGCGTCACGGGCGCCGTCGCGCCCGGCGGGTACCAAGTGGCCTCGCTCTCCGGGTCGTTCACGATCCCGATCTCAGTGGACTCGAAGCGCGCGCCCGTGACGACCGACAGGCGCTCGTTCAGCGGCAGATCGACCATGCCGTAGAGGGCTGATACGTTCTGCTCGCCGTCGTAGTCGACGTCCGTCTCCGCGCCCGTGATCGCGTGGTTCTCGAACGGGAAGACGGCGCTCCAATACTCGTCCCATTGCCCGCCGAAGTTGGCGCCGGCGTCGCCGAAGTTGCTGAACGAGTCCTGGTCAAACTTGCGGTCGACCCGGTCGTCGAAGTAGCCGACCTTCAAGTAGCCCTCGGTGTCCGTCCATTGCTGGAACGGCCACTCGACGTTGAGCGACAGCTGCGTGCTCGACTCGTCGATCGATTTGTAGATGCGCTGGAGGTTCCCGAGGTTGAAGTTCGCGGCCGGCTTGAACGGGAGGTACGTCGGCTCGGTCGTGAACGGGGGAATGAACGGCGGCGCGCCCGGGTTGTACGAGGCAGGCAGCCACAGAGCGCCGAACTGGCGCTTGTCAGGCTGCGTCGAGTTCGCGGAGCTCGAAGACAGCGTCCAATCGAGCTCCGGCGCGCCGAAGCGGATGGAGTCGCCGAGCGACATGCCCTCGCCCGGCAGCGTGTGGCGGCCGCTGAGCTGCAGCGTGCCAGCCGTGCGCTCCGTGTACTCCAACGTCTCTGTACGGATGTAGGGCGCCCCGTTGCGAGTGTCTGGTCCGTTGCCGATCCCGGTCGGGTCGTTCGGGTCGTAGCCGGGAAAGAAGTACTCCTTGCCGCGCGTGTCCTCGGCGAGGATCGCGTTGTCCTCCGCCGTGTGCGTGTACAGGTACGTCAGCGATAGCGCGTTGCTCTCGGTCTCGACGCCGACCGTCGCGAGGCCGCCCCACTTCACCGACTGGGACCCGCGCTTGACGTCGAAGAGCGCGGTCTTGAAGTCGCCGTCCTGCGGCGTCCCTTGGATGGTCTCGGGCACCATCGGGCCGCCGACGTCGGCGACCCAGTACGAGTCATTGCGGCCGTTGTCGTAGTACGCGCTCTCGCGCTCATAGAAGAGGCTGACAAACCCGCCGACCTTCCAGCCATTGTCAAGGATGCGGTTGCCGCCGCCCGACATCGACCACTTGTGCTCGACCGGCGCGTCGTCCGTGGACACGCCCGCGGCGCCGGTCCAGTTGTCACCGAGGTTGTCGAATTGGATGTCTCTGCCGCCGTCGTCGCGGCCAAACGTGTTCAGGCCGCCGTCGCGGTACGTCAGGAAGTCGCTGCGACCGGTCGTTTGGCTGTTGAAGCTCGTCTGGCCTTTGATCTGAAACGTCGTCTCCGCGGGGACGCCGCGCAGACGCACATCGACCGCGCCGCCGGACGCGTCGCCTTGCTGATCGGGCGTGAACGTCTTTGCGACTTGGAGGCTCTCGATGACGGCGCTCGGGAACTGGTCCAGCTCCACCGCGCGCTTGTCCTCGTCCGCGGATGGCAGGCGGACGCCGTTCATCTGCGAGCTGACATAGCGGTCCGGGAGGCCCCGGATGACCGCGAACTTGCCGTCCTGCACCGACGCGCCGGCGACGAGGCGCAGCCCGCTCGCCGCGTCGCTCGCGCCAGCCTTGCTCATGAGGTCGGCGCTGATCGAGTCCATCAGCGCCGGGCTATCGAGGCGCAGCTCGAGCAATGCGGCCTCTGAGCCGCCGCCCAGCGCCAGGACGTCCTCGACGATGAACTCCTCCATCTCGACGAACTCGCCTGCGAGCGCGACGTTGACCTCGGAAAGCTGACCGGCCGTGACAACGACGTCGGCGGGCGCGCGTGTGTAGCCTGACTTCGAGAAGATCAGCGTGTACCTGCCCGCGGGGACATCGACGAGCAGGTAGTTCCCCTGGTCGTTCGTCTCGACGGATGCGCCCGTTTCGACGACGAGCACCTTCGCCGCGGGCAGGGGCGCGTCGAAGTCCTTGTCGAGGACGAGGCCACGAATGGACCCCTGCGCCTGGGGCAGCGCCCACGAGACCCCATGGAGCACGAAGGCTCCAACGCCGATGAGGCCGAACGATCGCCAGTGGATCACGAATGCTGGGGGGGCAGCTGAGCGCGGGGGAGGCGGTGCTCCGCGCACTTGCGCGGCCGCGTCCGACCCGACGATCGTCAGGGCCCAACATCAAGGAACGAACAAGGCGTGTTCACCAGAGGGTGAATGGCTGCGCGGACCGGCGCGCCGGGCGCTCTGTGCGGTCCCGGCGAGCACGGGAGGCCCCAGCGCAGCGCGCAGGCTGACCCCGGGCACCTGGCACCCGACGGCTGCCAGGTGCCAGGTGCCAGGGGTCGACCGTTGCAGGTCAGGCCGCGCGACGTTGCTCGGGCTCCGACGCCGTCGTCACGTGCGCGTCCTGACCCACTCCACCAGGCAACGGCGCTCGTGGAGCAGGCGCCGGCGAGAGGCTCGGGGCGGGGACAAGCCTCGGCTGCCGCGGCACGCGGACGCCCTGAGCGCAATCCGTCAGCGCTCGTAACATCTCACCCGCCAGGTGATCTCTGCTGAACAACGGCGCTGCCGCCAAGCTCGCACGCGCGAGCTCAGCGACACGCTCGCGGTCGTCCGCCAGCGCCGCGACCGCGCGCGCAAGCTGCGCTGGATCCTCAGGCGACACGACAACGCCCGCACGCGTCCGCTCGACGATCTGGGTCGCCTCACCCGCCGGGCACCCGATCACGATCGGGAGCCCCATACCCATCGCTTCGAAGATCTTCGAGGGGATCACCGTCGCAAACAACGGCGTATCCCTGAGGTGCACGAGCGCGAGGTCACACGCCGACCAGACCTCGGGCATACGCTCTTTCGGGAGCGACGGATGCAGCGTGACATTGGTCAGCTGCAGCGCGCTCGCCTGCTCGATGAGCCTCTCGCGAGCAGCGCCATCGCCGACGAACAGGAAGTGCACATCGTCCCGCTCCCGCAATACCGCAGCAGCGTCAAGGACGGCGTCCAGCGCGTGCGCCATGCCATGGGTACCGACGTACCCAACGACGAACTTGCCCTCGATCCCGACCTCGCGCGCGAGCGGGCTCTCGCCAGTCACGGGCTGGTACTGGTCCAGGTCGACGCCATTCGTGATGACGCTGATCTTGTGCCCTGCGATCCCGCGGGCCACCAAGTCGTCCTTGAACGCCTCCGTGACGCACACGATGCCCGCCGCGCGACGGTAGAGGAACAGCTCGAGGCGCTCGAAAGCGCGCAGCAGCCACGAGCCCTTCAACGCGCCCACCGCCTCCAAGGACGCAGGCCACAGGTCTCGCAGCTCGAACACGAAGGGCACGCGCCGCGCCAGCGCCAATGCCCAGCCGCCGACCGCGGCAAAGAACTGCGGCGACGTTGCGACGACGAGGTCCGGTCGACGTTGAAACAGCCCCCCCACGAACCCGGCCACCATGAACGACAGGTAGTCGAGCGTGCGCAAGACGAAGCCCTTGTTCGCGACGATGAACGTCTTGACGCGCACGACCTCGATCCCATCGAGCTCGCTGCGTTGATACCAGCGGTTCTTGAAGCCGGCGTGGACCTTGCCCTGCGGGAAGTTCGGCGCGCACGTGACGACGGTCACCCGATGGCCCGCGGCGACCCAGCGACGCGCGTGCTCATGGAGGCGCGACGCAGGGGCATTGGTCTCGGGCGGGAAGTTGTCGGACAGGAACAGGACGTGCATCGGTTTCACCACGTGAGTCGATGTAAAGCGTGAGCGCCGACGAGGGCGGACTCGATCCGCTGCGAGGGCAAGCTGGACCCGAAGCGCGGGTGCCAACTGGAGGGTCGCATGGAGGTCGTCGCGCCCTCCACCGAGAGGTTCACAGTGCGCGACCCACCGCTAGGCTGCGGGACCTCCATCGTCGCCGCGTCGCCCGCGCATTGCACCGAAGGATGCAAGTGCAAGCGGGCCACAGCCGAGGTCCATCGACCAGCCAGCTCGTCGCGCACTTCTATGCGACGGTCGCCCAGGCGCCACTCACGCCGATGCGTGACTCCGCCGGACAAGCGGCGATAGCCGTCGTGCGAGCACGCGACCGTGGCGCCGTCGGCGCTCGTCTCGATCGCGAGCGCTCGCGGCCGCGCGCGGCGCGCGACTCGGAAGCTGCTCCAGACCTCCGACGAGCTGGCGCTGTCGACCTCGACTGTATTGTGCGCGGCCGTCTCGCGTTGGCGCAGCCGCTCCGGGCCAGGCTCATAGTGTGAGGTGCCGCTGTCGACGATCCAGCGCGCGTGGCCGAGCGACGCCTCGAAGCTCAACGTGTCCGCGTGCGCATGACCGGGCAGGTAGCTCGGTCCAATCTCGCCGACATCCAAGAGCGCCACCAGTGCGTCGCGCTCGAACCGAATGTACCCCGTCGCGTCGAGGTGGGTCAGGCCCTCGCGCGGCGCAGACGATGCGCCCAGGCCCAGCCGCTGCGCATAGTCTTCGAGCGCGCGCGGCGACGGCGCCTGCCCGATCGCAGCGTCATTGAAGAGCGCGATCTCGCCGTCGGGGTGGCACATCGCGCGCAGCCAGGCGCGCATCTTCGAGATCAGCGCGAGCCAGTGGTCGGGGAGCGTCAGCGCGTCCGGCGCTGCCTGCGAAAGCGCGACCAGGTCAAGGAGGTCCTCGAGGATCACCGAGTGATACATCGCGCTCCGCTCAAAGTGCCCGCCGTCGGACAGGACCTGCTCTGCGAGCTCGCGCTCGAGGAGCGCCAGCCCCTTCCTGAGCCACTCCTGCGCCTCGTCCCCTGCGAAGAAGGCGCCCGCGAAGACGAGCGCCTTTGCATTGGCAAAGAGGTGGTTCCCAAGCAAGTGCACCTCGAGGTCGCTGCGCAGATGCCTCGCCTGGACGGCCAAGCTGTGCAGCGCGGCCCCGTGCAAGTTCGACGCCTGCGCGCCGCCTGCGAGCGCGAACCGCACCCAGTTGACGATGCGCAGCGAGGTGGGATACGGATCCCAGCCGACCCCGACCTCCGGCCGCACTTCGCGCAGCCAACGATCGATCAGCGTGAGGTTCCAGCCCCTGCGCGCCTCGACGTCGCGCGCGCGCAGGTCGTCGAAGTAGTGCAGGTGGTAGCGCCACAGCGCCGGCAACAGCGGGTCGTCCCAGTCGCGCGGGCTCGCGAGCTCGCCCTCGGTGCCCAACATCGCGACGCGCGTCGGCCCGACGAGGACGGGCTCGCGGTCTGCTGGGGCGGCCATGGGACGCGCCTCGCGCACCGGCGGCGCGGGGCGCTCGTCGATCCGCGGCGAGCGCAGCGCGCGCAGCGCGCGCCCGTAGAGCTGCACCGGCCGCAAGTGCCGCACCGTCCGGGCGTAGAGGAGCGCGCGCTTCATCATCACCGAGCGACGCTCGCGGCGGGCGCGGGCGCAGCCTTCGCCGCGGCCTGCCACAGCTCCGTCTGCGCCAAGTGGTCCGCGATCCGGCGGGCCGCGAGGCCATCTCCATAAGGGTTCGTCCCCGAGCACATCCGCGCGCGGACCGCTTCGTCCAACACCGCGCCTTCGAGGCCGGCGATGATGCGCTCGGTGTCCGTACCAACGAGCGCGACCGTGCCTGCGGCGACCGCTTCCGGCCGCTCTGTCACGTCGCGTGTCACGAGCACCGGGACCTGCAGCGACGGGCCCTCCTCCTGGATACCGCCTGAGTCCGTCAAGATCGCGTCTGCGCGGTCCATCAGCCAGACGAACGGGCGGTACTCCAGCGGCTCGATGAGGTGAATGTTCTCCACATCACCGATCAACTCATGCACGGGCCCGCGGATCCGCGGGTTCAGGTGGACCGGGAAGACGATCGCCCAATCCGTATGCCGCAGCGCCAAGCTCCGGAGCGCCTGGCACATGTTCGCGAAGCCCTCGCCAAAGCTCTCGCGCCGGTGCCCAGTCACGAGCACCAGCGGGCCAGAGCGCTGGTCGATGCGCGCGGCGAGCTCGCTGCCCAGCTCCGCCGCGAACGTCGCCGCCCCGAGCGCCTTGACGCCGTCGCGCACGTCCAGGAGCGCATCGATGACCGTGTTGCCCGTCACGATGACGTGCTCGGCCGGGACACCTTCATCGAGCAGGTTCTGCGCCGCGCCTTGCGTCGGCGAGAAGTGCACCCGCGCGATGCGCCCGGTCAGGACCCGATTGAGCTCTTCAGGGAACGGCCGCGACAAGTCTCCGGTGCGCAGCCCCGCTTCGACGTGCCCGACGGGCACGCCTTCGTAGAACGCCGCGAGGCTCGCTGCGAAGCACGTCGTCGTATCGCCGTGCACGAGCACGATGTCTGGGCGCTCCGCTCGTAGGACCTCACGCAGGCCGAGCAAAACCGCGCTCGTGACGTCAAAGAGGTCCTGCCCCGGCCGCATGACCGCGAGGTCGTGGTCGGGGACGATCCCGAACACGTCGAGCACCTGATCGAGCATCTCACGGTGCTGACCCGTCACCGCGACGCGTGACAGGAAGCGGTCGTCGGTGGCAAGCTGACGCACGACGGGGGCCATCTTGATGGCCTCCGGACGCGTCCCGAAGACGCTCAAGACTTTTACGCTCACAGGAAGATCCCTCTGGTATCGATCAGCAGCTTCTCGTGCAGAACCTCGCGATCGATCCGGCGGAACTGCTTGTGATCCGTCAGGACCAGCACGATGTTAGCGCGCTCCAGGGCGTCCTCCAGGCTCGCGAGCTCGAATTCAGGGTGCGATGCCAGGTTCGGCTCGACGATCATCAAAGGCGCATCGAGCTCTCGCTGCAGCGCGCGCACGATGTCGACGGCCGGCGAGCTGCGGACGTCATCGACGTCCGCCTTGAACGCGAGCCCGAGGCAAGCGATCAAGGGGTCCTTGACCTTCTGCACGCACTTCTGGACGCGCTCGACGACCCAATGCGGCTTCGAGTCGTTCACCTCGCGAGCGGTGCGAACCATGCGCGCCTGCTCCGGGTTCGCGTGCACGATGAACCACGGGTCGACCGCGATGCAGTGACCGCCGACCCCAGGGCCGGGCTGCAGGATGTTCACCCGGGGGTGCCGGTTCGCGAGGCGGATCAGGTTCCAGACGCTGATGCCTTGGCTCGCACAGATCATCGACAGCTCGTTCGCAAACGCGATGTTGACGTCACGGAACGAGTTCTCGGTCAGCTTGACCATCTCCGCCGTGCGCGCGTCGGTCGCGATCACCTCGCCACGGACGAAGCTCTCGTAGAAGCGCACGGCGCGGTCCGTTGAGGCCTGGTTCACGCCGCCGACGATGCGGTCGTTCTCGACGAGCTCCGTGAGGATGCGGCCCGGGAGGACTCGCTCAGGGCAGTACGCGAGGTAGACGTCCTCGCCCACGCGCAGGCCGGCCTCGGCGATGATCGGGCCGACGAGGTCTTCGGTCGTGCCGACCGGGCTCGTCGACTCCAAGATCACCAGGTTGCCCGGCTTCAGGTGCGGCACGATCGCCCGCGCTGCCGCCTCGACCGCGCGCATGTCCGGGCGCGCGTCTGCATCGATCGGCGTCGGGACGGCGATCATGAAGATGTCGGCGGGGCCCGGCTGGACAGCGGCCTTCAGCATGCCGCCGTGCACAGCGCTGCGCACCATGATGTCGAGGTCGGGCTCGACGATGTGGATGCGCCCGCTGTTGATTGTATCGACGACGTGCGGCGCTAGGTCGACGCCGTGCACTTGGTACCCTCGACTGCAGAGCAGCGACGCTGTCGGCAGACCGATGTAGCCGAGCCCGACCACGCACACCCGCGCGGTCGCGGTCTGCCGCATCGGCTCGGGGACGCGCATCAACTCAATCGCGGCGCCGCCCCCGCCGCTGCTCGGCATGGGGAACGGAGGCGGGACGGTCGCGGTTGCCGCGCGCGGGGCATCGAGGGCGTCCGGCGCGCCCATTGCAGGATTGGTGCTTGTAGTCGTCATCGCGTTCATTGCGCGCGTAGAGCGCGCCTCCTCTCTCTCTGCTTCGCTCTGCGGGTGAGCGCCGCGCAGCGCGCAGCGCTTCGGGTTCAGGCAGCCCTCTTCTTGCGCTTGGAGACGCCGTCAGTGCCGTAGCCGTAGCCATAGCCATAGCCGTAGTCGCCGCTCGTGACACCGCGCGCGACCACCGCGTTCAGCACCGCGCCGACCACGTTGGCGCCGACCTGACGCAAGCGCGTCGCGGCGTGGCGCACGGCGGAGTCCGTGAGCTTCGAGCTGCGGCACAAGAGCAAGACGGCCTCGACGTGCGGCGCAAGGCACTCGATGTCCGCGACCGCGAGGACCGGGGGCACGTCGAACACGACCAGGTCATAGGCCTCGCGCAGCTCGGCGATGAGCTCTCGCGAGCGCGCGCCGGCCAAGAGGTCGCCCGGGGCTTCGGGGACCCCGCCCGAGGGCAGGACCGTCAGGTTCTCGTGGCACGACGGCACGAGGCAGTCCTGCCAAGCGTGTGTCTCGCGCAGCACGTCGGAGAGCCCGCGCGCAGGTCCGATCTGCAAGTAGCGGCTCACGGAAGGCCGGCGCATGTCGGCGTCGACCAAGAGCACGCGCTTGCCCGACATCGCGAACGACAGCGCCACATCGACGTTCGTGACGGACTTGCCTTCACCTGGCACGCACGATGTGATCGCCAGCGTCTTGCGGCCGTTCGAGCCGCCGATGATGAACTTCAGGTTCGAGCGCAGCGCGCGATAGGCCTCCGCGATCGGCCCCTCCGGGTCATCGCGCAACGCGACGAAGTGGTCGGGCGCGTTCTTGACGCGTGTGCGTCCGCGTCGGAAGTCCGGGATCGAGCCGACGACCGACAGCCCTGTCGCGACCTCGAGCTCGGCCGCCGTATGGATCTCTGACCCGCGTCCTTCACGCAACAGCGCTGTGGCAGCGGCGACCGCGAGCCCGAGCACGAGGCCCATCAGCGCGTGGACCGGCAACGAAGGCGCGATCGGGCGCTGCGGCGCCGCTGCGGAGTCAATGAACTCCGCCGTAGCGATCGTGGCAGCGCGCGTGATCTCGGCCTCTTGCTTGCGGAGCAGCAGGAGCTTCACGATCTCTCCGTGCGTCGCGACGGCCCGCATGGGCGCGGCCAGCGAGCGCTCGCTCTCAGGCAGCGCGGAGAGCTCGGCTTCGAGCGCCTGGACCTCCCGATCGACCGACGCGGTCAACGCGTCGATACCGTCGAGGCGGCTGCGAAGCTGGGTCAGCGTGCGGCGCCGAAGGCTGTCGATCGCGAGCTCGATGCGTGCGCGCTCAGTCTGCGGCAGCGCGTCGATGTCGCCGTTGCGCGTGCGCGCGAGCGCGTCAAACTCGCCTAGCGTGCCCTCGAGGCCAGCGATGCGGCCGGCCAGCAAGTCGACGATGCGGCCCTCGGTCGCCGCGCGCTCCAGGCGCACGGTCCCGAGCTCAGGCAGCGCATCGGTGAACTCGCCTTCGAGCTCTCTGACGCGGCTATCGAGGGCGGTCCAGCGCTCGACCAGCGACGTCATCAGCGGGTCCGCAGTGCCGGCCTCCGAGGTCATGACGAGCCCACCCATGACCGTCGCGTCGCCAGCAGCGAGCTGATCGTGGATCGCGCGCAGCGCATCCAGCTTGAGCTGCTGCGCGTCACGCTGCGTGCGGAGCTCGACGAGCTGCTGCTGCAAGAGCGCCTTGAACGCGCCAGAGTCCGTCCGATCGAGCAGCTCGGTCTCGGCCGAGAGGCGCGCGATCGACTCGATGAAGCTCGCCGTGACAGGGTCCGCGACCTCGGGCCCGAAGCGCGATAGCGCCGCGAGGTCGCCCTGGTCGACGAGCGCGATCGCTTCCTCGAGGCTCGCGCGTTGGATGCGGCTGTCGAGGCGACGCACGTCGAGCTCGGAGAGCTTCTGGATGAGGGCCTTCGCGGTCTCACCGACGTCGATGAACTGCGGGCTCTGTTGTTTGTGCTGCACGACCTCACCCTCGGCTGCGGTGAGGAACGCGATCTGCTCTTCGAGCTGGCCCTCGATGAAGTCGACGGTCTGCGACGCCCGACGCTTGGAGGACTCCTGGTTCCGCGCCAGGTAGTTGCGACACATGGCGTTCACGGTCGCGGCGCCCCGCACGGGGTCCGAGTCGTGGTACACGATGCGAATCACGCCCGAGTTGCGGTCGGTCTCCGCGACCCGTGTGGCGCGCATCACGCGCGTGACCGCGTCGACAGGCGTGTCGTAATGGAGGCGAAAGCTGCGGCCAGTCAAGTCGCCCGCGGGAGCGAGCGCGAGCTGCATCCCGGCGTACTCGATCGATTGCCCCGGCGTGCAGTCATGCTCGACGCTGCCGCGCGCGCCGAACGAGCCAAGCTCCGAGATGCGCACGCGCTGGGAGGTCACGAAGTCGACCAACAGGTCGGGCGGCTCGGTCATCGACGCCGGCACCACGAGGTCGGCGAAGAGGCGCGGCGAGTCCGCTTGCGGTTTGGGTGGCCCGAGCCCGACCAGCCGCGCGAGGCGCGCGCTCGGCCGCAGGCCCTCGTCGTCGACGAGCGTTGTGAGCCCGAGGTGCAGGTGGTCGCCGTCGCGCTCGTCGCCCGCTTGCGCGAGCGCGGCGATCCCGTCTGGAGGGCTCGACACGACGGCCTCCGCGATCGTCCGTGATCGCAGGATCTCCATCTCCGACACCGCCATGGGCGCCTGGGTCAAGGCTGCGAGGTCGCTCAGGAGGCTGCCGCTCGAGCTTTGCTGCTCGAGCCGCAGGGTCGCTTCGGCGCGATAGCTCGGGGCCTGCGCCGCATACCACGTAAGCGCGACAGCGAGGCCGATCGCCGCTCCGATCGCGTGGAAGAGCCAACGCCGCCGCAGGAACTCGAGCACGTCGGCGACGACGATGCCCTCGCCGCTGCTGTTCTCGGCGCGCTCCGAGGAGCTCTGGAGCTTGCGATTAGTCATTGAGCCGGTCTTCGATGAGGATCAATGTGGTGATGGAGCTGAGCGTCGAGGAGATGCCGCTCAAGACGGGCAAGACCTCTTCGCTGAACTTCCCGACGCCGGTCCTGCGCACGAACAAGAAGTCGTTCGGCTGGATCGCGATGAGTCCGGAGGCGTCAGGGCGCTCGCCGTCGATGACGTGCACGTCGACGCCCTGCGGCGTCTCGCGGAGCAGCACGATCTGCTTGCGGTTCGCGTGCGGAGAGAAGCCGCCCCCAAACGCGAGCGCTTGGTAGACGTTGAGCGGGCGGTCGAGCGGCAAGGCGCCCGGCGATTCCACTTCTCCGTAGACGTAGAACCGTCGCGCGGCGTACTCGACGACCGAGACCTCGACCTGCGGGTCCTTCATGAAGCCGGTGTAGGCGGCGCGGATGGCGCTGCGCGCCTCCGGGAGCGTGAGCCCGCCCACCGCCACAGTCCCCACGAGCGGCAGCGAGAGCTGGCCGTCCGGGTCGATCCGGGTCCCGGTCAAGAGGTTGCTCTCGGGCGTGGAGAGCTCGGGGTGGCCGTGGACCCGCGCGCGGACGATGTCATTGGCGCCGAGCCTGAGGAGCTCTTCAGCGGGCAGGCCGACAGAGAGCGCCGGCGCGTCGATGCGCTCGGGGAGCTTTGCGCTGCGACAGCCCGAGGCCGCGGCGAGGACCAGCGCGGAGAGCACGAGACGCGCGCACGAAGGTCGCCGTTGCACGCGAGGCCAGGGGCGCGCGGCTTGGATGCAGGGTCGCAGGTGGGGCATGTAGGCGGCTCGAGGCGGCGCCGTGGCTGCACGGCGAACGCGGGTCCTCTCGGGGCCGGTCCTCGGGCGTCCGGGGACCTGTGGGGTCCTGCGTGTATCGGTGCGAGATGGACAGACCCTTAGCCGCCGAACAACTTTCCGAGCGCGAGCCTGCGTTTCTTTCCGCCGCCCTCAGGGATTGGCCGGATCCCGTCGATGCACTCCTGGAAGGACCACGCGCAGGCAACACATGGCCACCTGGATCATCGGCGACATTCACGGGTGCAGCGAGGAGCTCGCCGAGCTCCTGCGCCGCATCGCGCCTACGGCGCACGACCAAATCGTCTCGTGCGGCGACCTGTTCCATCGCGGCCCAGATCCCGCCGGAGTGCTGGACCTGCTGCGGGAATCACGGGCGTCGTTCATCCTCGGGAACCACGAGCGGGCGATCCTCAAGCGCATCGGCATCGCGCCGCAGCGCTGGGATGGCGCAGACCGGGGGCCGCTCGACATCGAGCTGCCGGAGCTCGACGCTGAGGACCTGGCGGGCGACGGACGGACACCGTGCGCCGTGCCGGCCGAGCGGCGCGAGGAGGTCGTGCGGTTCCTGCAGCGCGAGCACTCGGGCTACCTGCTCAGGCGCAGTGCCATCCGCGGCGCGGGGCTGACCAACGATGGCCGCGAGTGGCTGGTAGTGCACGCGGGCTTCGACCCCGGCCGTCGCCCTGAGGATTGCTCTGCGGACATGCTGTGCGGGATCCGCCGCCTCGAAGGCCGCGGGCGGCCGTGGTGGTACGAGCGCTGGGAAGGCCCCGAGCTCGTCCTCTTCGGTCACACGCACAGCGCCGCCCCGCGCCTCCACTCCCGCGGCGGCCAGCTCGTCGCGCTCGGGCTCGACACGGGCTGCGTCTACGGCGGCGCCCTGTCTGCCTATTCCCCCGAGCTCGACGACCTCATCCAGGTCCCCGCCCTGCGCCCCTCGTACGCGGCGCGTCCCTGACATGAAGCCCATCCAAGCGCTCTTCATCGCGCTGGCAGTCGCAGTCATGCTCTCTGCCGTCGCCGTCGTCTGGCAGTCCGACCGGCAGCCGATCCCAGCGCCCATCACGATCGCGCGCTCGGCGTCGGGCTCTGCTGACCTGTCGCGCTCGGTGCACCTGATCGACTACCTGCCCGAGGGCTTCGTGCGCGACGGCAGCGTGGACTACTCGACCGAAGTCCGCGCGGCGTTCGCGGCCGCTGCGAACGGCGAGCTGGTCTTGCCCAACTTCAGCGTCCGGGTCTCGCGCGCACAGGGCGAGAACTGGTGCATCCTCGTCGCTGAGCCGATGCTCGTGCGTGGCTCACCGTCGTCGCAGTTGGTCGAGGTCAACGGCGGCGTGCAGCTGCTGCGCGTGTACCACGTCAGCGGCTTCACGATGCGCGACGTGACGCTCCGCGGGCTCGCCGAAGCAGGCCAAGCGCTCGGCCACGGCCTCCTGCAAGTGCTCGGGGGCGCGGACATCGACCTGCAGAGCGTCCGCATCGAGGGCTGCGACGCCGATGGCATCGCGGTCTCCCAGGCCGAGGGCGTCCGGATCAGCGGGTGCCGCGTCACGCGCGCTTCAAAGAGCGCGCTGTACGTCAACGCGTCGACCAGGGTCCGTGTCACGGACAACGAAGTCTCCGAGTTCGGCGGTCACAGGATGCAGAACAACTCGGTCGTCGGGACCGGGATCCAGCTATCCAGCAACCGCGACGTCGTGTGCGCGAACAACATCGTTCAGCAGGGCACCGGAGTGGGCATCCTTGTCAACGCTCTCAGCGGCGGCGCCGCGCCGGTCGGAACGATCATCACGGGCAACCGCGTCACTGATGTGACCAATCCGACGAACGGCAATGTCTCCTCTGGCATTCGGCTCGCGAACGGCAGCGGAGACGGCCGCACGCAGACGCTCGTCTCTGGGAACTCGCTGCGCGGCTGCGGCGTCTACGGCATCTACATCGAGAACCATACGGGCGCGCACGTGACGGGCAACTCCGTCGTCGAGAGCGAGCGCGCAGGGATCGTGGCGGCCTCCGTCGACGACGCGGTGATCTCCAACAACGTCGTGTTGAACAGCGGCACGTCGGGGCTCTCGAACTTCTTTCAGGTGCAGCTGATCAACCAGGCGTCGCGCGTCACGGTGCGCGGGAACGAGCTGCGCGACGTCGCTGCGTTCGCGGCCGGCGCAGCCCAAGACATCGTCGGAGACGCCAGCGGCGGCGCAGCGAACCTCGTGGAGCCGACGTTCGAAAGGTCCGGCAGCGCGCCGATCAACGGCGCTGGCCGCCGAGGGGACATCGCGCTCTCGGAGTCGCCGCGGGCCGGTGACTTCGTCGGGTGGGTCTGCGTCCAATCCGGTGACCCCGGCGTGTGGCGCCCTTTCGGCCGGATCGAAGACTGATTCGGGCTCACCCGCGGCAAACTGAATCGACGGGGTGCGCGAAGGCACCAGCGAGGACATTCGAGCATGTGTGGCATCAACGGCATCATCCAGCGCGACGGCGAGGCGGACCCGCGGCACGTCGCGCGCATGAACGACGCATTGTTTCATCGCGGCCCGGACGAGGGCGGCGTTGCGTCGCTCGGGCGGGCTGCGATCGGGATGCGCCGCCTCTCGATCCTCGACCTGGCGGGCGGTCACCAGCCGATGGCAACGGCTGATGGGCGCTGGACCATGGTCTACAACGGCGAGCTCTATGACAGTGACGTAGCGCGGCGGCGCCTCGAAGCCGGCGGCGCGACGTTCCGGACGACGTCCGACACAGAGGTGCTGCTGGAGCTCTATGCCGCGCGCGGCCTCGCGTGCCTCGACGAGCTCAACGGAATGTTCGCCTTCGCCGTGTATGACCGCGACGAGGAGACCTTGACGATCGCCCGCGACCCGATCGGCATCAAGCCGCTCTTCTATTGGGTCGGGCCAAAGGGCGAGCTGGTCTTCTCGAGCGAGCTCGCGAGCTTGGTCGCGCACCCCCTCGTGCCGCGCCGGCTCGACCCGCAATCGCTGGCGATGCTGCTCGTCGATCGCTGCATCGGCGACCCGTGGACGCTGTTCGAGGGCGTGCAGCAGCTCCCCCCTGGGCACGCGCTACGCTGGCGCGACGGACAGATCGAAGTGACGCCGTATTGGCAGCTCAAGCTGGCGCCCGAGCCGCTGGAGGAGCGCGCAGCGCTCGCCGAGCTGCGCGACCTCTTGGAGGCCTCGGTCCGCTCGCAGCTGGTCGCTGACGTCCCAGTCGGCGTGTTCCTGAGCGGCGGGATCGACTCGTCGACGGTGGCCGCGCTCGCAGCGCGCGCGAAGAGCGAGCCCATCCACAGCTTCAATGTAGGCTTCGCCTCGCCGGAGTTCGACGAGAGCGAGGTCGCGCGCGCCGTCGCGCAGCACATTGGCAGCACCCACCACGAGCTGCGCGTGGAGAACGCGTGCTTCGACCCGACGATCCTGGACACCGTCGTCGACCACGTCGGCCAGCCGCTGGGCGACCTCTCGTGTATCCCGACGTACCTGGTGTCGCGCTTTGCGCGCCAAGAGGTGACTGTCATCCTGTCGGGTGACGGCGGGGACGAGTTCTTCGGCGGCTACGACCACATGCATTGGGCCGCGCAGGTGCAGCGCGTGCAGGCGCGTACACCAGCGGTCGTGCGGCGCATCGGCCAGCTCGCGCTGGCGGGGGCGTCCACTGTCGCCGTCGGCGAGCGCGCCGTCGCGCGAACGCGCCGCGCGCGCAAGGGGCTCGACCTGACGTTCTGCACGCCGATGGAGCAGATGCGGCGCATGATGAGCCTCTGGAGCGAAGACGAAGCGCGCGAGCTGTTGGCGGCGCGCGACGCGCGCGCGCTGCGCCCGGCGTTCTTCGGAGACCCAAGCTCGCTCGAGGGCCTCGAGCCTGAAGAGTTCGCGATGGCGGTCTTGGCGCAGAGCTACATGACCTCCGCGATCTTGACCAAGGTCGACCGAATGAGCATGGCCGCGAGCCTCGAGGTGCGCGTGCCGCTGCTCGATCGGCGCGTGGTGGAGTTCGCATTGCGCTGTCCGCTCGCGCTGAAGGTCCGCGGTCGCCAAGGCAAGTACCTATTGCGCGAAGCTGGCCGACCCTACCTCCCGGAGGCCGTCTACTCGCACCCCAAGAAGGGCTTCGGGCTGCCGCTGCATGCGTGGTTCAACGGCGAGTTCTGGGACCTCTTGGACTCGCTCTACGCGCCAGGCACGGCGGCCGCGAGCCTGTTCGAGCCGCGCGCCCTGCGGCGGACGATCGAGGCCGGCCGACGCGCACATCGCGCGGGACGTGGCATTTCCTCTCAAACCGCGGCCGGTCGCGTCTGGCTGCTCGCACAGCTCGGGCGCTGGATGCAGCGCTTCCAGGTCGCGGCATGAGCATGCCTGCGCGCGCTCGCAGAGTGCTTCTGATCGGCCCGCTGCCGATCGACGGGGACGTGATCGGCGGCACGAAGGTGTCGTTCGCAGCGCTCGTCGGCGCGCTCGGCGCTGAGCCGCGCCTCTCTGTGGCCGTGCACGACACGGCGCGCCGTCGCGCGGGGCGGGGCCGTCTCGCGCTCGCCTGGCTGGACCTCAAGGGCCTCGCGGCGCTGGCGGCGCAGCTCCTGGACCCACGGCAGCGCTTCGACGCCGTGATGTTGAACACCTCGTCCGGCGGCGCGCTGAAGTCGGGCCCGTTGGTCTGGGCGCTGTGCCGACTGCGAGGGCTGCCGTTGACGCTGCGCGTGTTCGGCGGGGACCTCGACCTCTTCTACGGCCGCGCGCCGCGCGCGCTGCGATGGGTCGCCGCCCGAACGATCCTGCGCGCCGAGCGCGTCCTGCTGCAAACCCGCGCCCTCTGCGCGGCGTTCGCGGGGCTCGCCGCTGTCGAATGGTTCCCGACGACACGTGAGCCCGCGTCGGCGCCGCGCAAGGCGCGAGCCGCTGCGGCTCGGTTCCTGTTCCTCGCCCAGCTGCGCCGCGAGAAGGGCGTGGCCGAGGCGGTGCGCGCCGCGGCAGCGCTCCCCGACGGCGCGACGCTCACGGTGCACGGGCCAGCGATGCCCGGCTTCGACGTCCGAGCCCTCGCCGCGTCGGCGCACTGGCGCTACGGAGGCGCGGTCCCCAGCGCGCGAGTCGCGGACGTGCTCAACGAGCACGACGTCCTCGTCTTCCCGACCTATCACTCGGGCGAAGGCATGCCCGGCATCGTCATCGAGGCGCTGCAGGCGGGCGTGCCCGTCATCGCGACGCGTTTCCGCGCGCTGGCGGAGCTGATCGAGGACGGCGTCGACGGCTTGCTCGTCGAGCCGCGAGATGAGCGCGCGCTCGCAGCAGCGATGTGCCGCCTGGCAGACGATTCGACGCTTTACACCAAGCTGTGCGCAGGCGCGCGCGCGAAGGGCGAGACCCTGCGGCAAGGCCCTTGGATCGAGCGCCTCGTCCAATGGCTCGGGGCGGCAGAGGTCGCCGCGCCCGCGAGCGCGCCCGCCCTCACTTCGAGCCAACCAACGCCTGGAACGCTGGGTCCGAGCGCAGCGACGCCCATTCGTCCGGATCCTCGAGCTCACTCCAGTCCGCGTGTCCACGCTCGACCGCGAGGGTGAGGGACGCAAGCGCGTCATTGCGCAGCTGGAGCGCCTGTTCCTGGCGCGCGTTCTCTGAGAGCGAAGCGTCCGCCGCAGCGAGGCGCGCGCAGCGCTCGAGCAGCCACGCCCGCCGCGCGATCCAGCTCGCGTCAGCGCCATCGTCGAAGGCGCGGGCCGTCGCGACCGCGTCCTGCCAGCGGCCGAGCTTCACGAGGCCGAGGCCCTGCGTGCTGAGCAACGCGCTCCGCACCATCCGCCATTGCTCTTGCTTTGGCGCCTTGGACAGCGCGCGTTCAATCGCCGCGATGCCCTTGTTCGCACAGTCAAGGCTGCTCGAAGGGTCGCCCTGCTGCAGGCGGATGCCGCTGAGGTTGCCGTAGGCGGTGGCCATCTCCGCCAAGAGCGAGACGTCCGGTGGCCCCTCGCGCGCCAGGACCTCTTGGTGCTCCAGAGCGCGTTGCAATAAGCTCGCCGCCGCGTCGAGGTCGCCGCGCCGGAACTCGTAGAAGCAACGCTGGTTGAGCGCGACGGCCAATGCAGCGCGATAGGAGGGGACGTCGGGGAACTCGCTGACGAGCGCGTCGCCGAGGGCGACCGCGGCATCGGTCTGGGGCTCGGCGTCTGCGAAGCGATTCAACGTGTTCAGCGTGTTCGCCAAGTTGACCCGAGCGGCCATCAACTTCTCGCGGCCATGGCTGTCGAGCGGCCGCGCAGCGTGATAGCGCTCCAGGAGCGCGACGGCCTCTTCGAGCGCGGCGCGGCTCCCCTCCGGATTCCCAAGGCGCAAGCGAGTGCCACCAAGGCGATCGAGGTGGCGCCCGAGGCCGATGGTCAGGATGGAGTCATCCGGATACACATCCAGCGCCCCGCGGCCGATCTCCACTGCGTGTTCGATGCTCGCCAGAGCCGCGGCGAGATCACCGCGACGCAGCGCGTTCTCACAGAGCCGGTTGTAGTTCGCGGCCGAGAGCGCCAGCTCCGGCGCGCGCATGCGCGCGGTAGGCACACGGGCGAGCGCCTCGACCGCCTCGCTGGCGCTCGCCTCTGCCTCATCACCGCGCCCGAGGCGCGTCAATGCCTCGCTGCGCGTCGAGAGCGCCCGCGCGAGGATGATCCGATACTCCGCGCTGTCCCCGACGACCTCAGCGGCGCCTTGCGCGGCGAGGATCGCGCGGACCTCGTCGACGACATTGCCTAGGTCACGGACGACCTCGTCCGTCTCACCGAGCACCGCGCGCAGGCCCGCGACACGGACCCGCGCGAGCACCACGGAGCGCCGCAGCTCGCTGTCGCTCTCGTTCTCTTGGAGAAACTCCGAGTAGAAGTCGAGCGCGTCTTGCAAGAGGTCCTTGCGGATCGTGACCATCTGAGGCACGTCCTTGAGGGACTCTTGGCCGACACGGGTCAACATCGTGTCGACGGCGGCGACCGCCTTGCGCAGGTTGCGCTCGGCCTCTTTGCGCTCGAGCTCCTTCTGCGCGCTCTCCGACTCGACGCGAGCGAGCGCGGCGCTGAGCTCGACGTTGACCCCGCGCACCTTCTCACTCGCGCGCGCCTGCTGCCTGGCGAAGCCGAGCGGCCCCCCGACGAAGAGCAGCACGGCCATGCTGTATGCCGCTGCACGCGCAGGGCTCCGGCGGACCCAGCGCGTGATCCGCTCGACGGGGCCCGGCGGGCGCGCGGCGATCGAGCGCCCGGACAGGATCGCCTGCAAGTCGTCGGCGAGGGCGCGGGCCGACGCATAGCGCGCCGCGACCTCGGGCGCCATCGCTCTCGCGATGACGGTCGCGACGTCACGTGACAAGGCGGGGTTGAGGTGGCTGACCGGCGTCGCGCGACCTTCGATGATCTTGCGGCGCAACAGCTCAGAGTTCGTATCGTCCTGGTACGCAGGCGACAGCGTCGAGAGCTCGTACAAGACGACCCCCAACGCGTAGACGTCGGTGCGCGCGCCGATGTCGGCGACCTCGCCCCGAAGCTGCTCCGGCGCCATGTACGGCACGGAGCCGAGCTGCGAGCCCGTGCGCGTGATGCGGTCGGCGCCCATGAGGCTCGCGAGGCCGAAGTCGAGCAGCACGATGCGCCCCGTCGGCGTCAGCATGATGTTCGAAGGCTTCAGGTCGCGGTGCAACACGCCACGCTCGTGCGCGTGCTCCACCGCGCGCGCGACGAGCAGCGCGATGCGCGTGGCGACCATCGCCCAAGGCCCGACGAAGAGCGCGTCGGCCGCGCCGTCCGTTTGGGCGTCGCTGCGCGTCGGCGTGTATTGCTCGACAAAAGCGCGCGCGTGCTCGCCCCTAAGCTCTTCCGGACGCCGCCCTTGCAAGGCGGCGATGACCTGGGCCAACGAGACGCCGCGTACGTACTCCATCGCGAAGTACGGGATGCCCTTGTCCTCGCCGACCGAGTGCACCTGCACGATGCCCGGGTGCGCGAGCCGCGCGATGGCCTCGACCTCGCGCTGAAAGCGCTCGCGCGTCTTCGGGAAGTAGAGCTGATCGGGCCGGATGAGCTTCAGGGCGACGTCGCGCCCGATGGACGGTTGCTCCGCGAGGAAGACCACGCCCATGCCGCCGCCACCGAGGCGCTTCAACAGGCGGAACTCACCGAGGCGCTCGGGGAATGCGCCCGCGTCGCCGGGGGCGAAGGGCGTCACGAGCAACCCGGCGCCGACCAAGGCCGCCACCGCTTCCCGCAGCGCGGCCGCGCGCTCGGGGTGCGCCGCAGAGAGCGCCTCGAGGGCGCCCGTGTCGCCCTCCTCGATTCGCTCGAGGCACTCGTAGAGGAGCGCCTCGAGCGCCTCGTCGCGTAGGGGTCGAGACATGCAGTCAGGCTACCTAGATTGACGAATCGCGGTGGCCGAGAGGCCGGAGACCCCAGCCGGAGGAGGCGGTGGAGTACCCTCTGGGTACATGTCCGAGATCGTGCGCGGGAGAGTCATTCAGGTCGACGCCAAGGTCGTCCACGTCGACGTCGGCCATGAGCGGGTCGTCCAGGCGGCCCTGCGCGGGGCGCTCTTCGAGGAGCGCACGACGATGAAGAACCCGACGAGCGTCGGGGACTTCGTCGCCGTGGACCTCGCGACCGAGCCCGCCAGCGTCGAGGCGGTCGAGCCCCGCCGGAACCATCTCGGGCGGGTCGCCTCGAGCCACGACCCCCGCGAGCAGGTCCTCGTCGCGAACGTGGACCAGTTGCTGTGCATCGGGTCGGTGAAGAACCCCGGCTTCTCGAGCAACCGGACCGACAGGATCCTGGTGGCGTGCGGCTGGCACGACATCCCGACGGTCCTCGTCCTGAACAAAGTCGACCTCGTGAAGGGCGACAGGGTCGCGGAGCTTCGGGCGACCTACGCGCCGATCCCCGTCCCGGTCCTGGCCACGTCCGCGACGACAGGCGCGGGGCTCGAAGAGCTGGCGGCGCGCCTCGCCGGCAAGGTCACGGTGCTGTACGGGCCCTCAGGCGCGGGCAAGTCCACCCTCATCAACAAGCTGCAGCCGCACCTGAAGCTGCGGGAGGGTCGGATCTCGAGCTACTGGGCCCAGGGCAAGCACACGACCGCCTTCAGCCGCATGTTCCCGCTGCGCGGGGCGCTGGCCGGGGATGGGACTGGCTACGTGATCGACACGCCGGGCATCCGGGTGTTCCGGCCGTACGGCCTCAAACGGGCGGACCTGCGCCACCTGTTCCCTGACTTTGCGCCCTTCCAGGCGCGCTGCGAGTACTCGGACTGCACGCACGACCACGAACCCGGCTGCGCGGTCGCTGACGCGGTCGAGGCGGGCGACCTGCCCGCGACGCGCTACGCGAGCTACGTCGAGATCCTCGACGAGATCGACCCTGAGGGAGCGTACGACCCCATCGACAACGCCCCGCCGGGGGATGAGATCTACGGGGACGGCTGAGGACGGCGAGGTCATTTGGCGCCGACCGGAATGATTCGGACGACTTCGCTTGACTCTGACGCGCAGGCTTCTATTTTCCGCGCGCTGCGTCAGGGGTCCGAAAGTGTCCGCGAAGTTCGGCCCGCTCTGCGGGACGACGGACACAAGTGGTTCCCCGCTCACGCGTAGCCCACAACTGGCATGAACGCACGGCGTTCTAGCGTTGGCACGAGCGCGAAGCGCTCGAACCGCGCCCCCCTGCAAGTGCCTCTTGGCGCTGACCAGGCCGAGGCCGCGGACCCACCTATCGGGCGACCCGCCGGAGGACGCTCGTCCACGAAGACGAGCCGAAACGGTCGAGGTCGCACAGGAAACACACTCGACGGGGTGACCACCCCGCCCCGAGCACCGAGCGCCCAAGTCACGCATGTGACCCCGGCCCCCCCGCCGTTCGCTTGCTCTGAGCGCACCCTGGCGTTCCGGGCGCGGCTCTATCCAGAGGTCACGGACGCCGAGTGGAACGATTGGAAGTGGCAGCTGCGGAGCCGGATCCGGACCCTCGAGGGGCTGGAGCGCGTGTTCACCCTCTCCGTTGAGGAGCGTGACGCCGTGCGCGAGCTCGGGGACCGGCTGCCCGTCGGGATCACTCCGTACTACGCGTCGTTGATCGACACCGAGGACGCGACGGATCCCCTCCGGATCACGATGGTCCCGACCCTCGGTGAGTTCCACGTCGACCCGACCGAGGCGGACGACCCCCTGGGGGAAGACCACCACATGGCCGTGCCGGGCCTCGTGCACCGGTACCCCGACCGCGTGCTGTTCCTCGTGACGAGCTTCTGCGCCACGTACTGCCGCTATTGCACGCGCGCGCGCCTCGTCGGCAAGACGGGCGAGTACCACTTCAACACCGCCCAGTACGAGGAGGCCCTCGCGTACATCGCGCGCACCCCTGAGATCCGCGACGTGCTGATCTCGGGCGGCGACCCGATGACGATGAGCGACGACCGCCTGGACTGGCTGCTCGGCCGCTTGCGCGCGATCCCGCACATCGAGTTCGTGCGCGTCGGCAGCAAAGTGCCTGCGGTCCTGCCGCAGCGCGTGACGCCGGAGTTCGCCGCGATCCTGCGCAAGCACGAGGCGTGGGTCAGCATCCACTTCATGCACCCGAACGAGGTCACCGAGGAGGTGCGCCAGGCCTGTGGCCGGCTCGCCGATGCGGGCGTCCCGCTGGGCAGCCAGACGGTCCTGACCCGGGGCGTGAACGACAGCGTCGAGGTCATGAAGTCGCTCGTGCACAAGCTGCTGCGCGCGCGCGTCCGGCCGTACTACCTGTACCAGTGCGACCTGATCCCTGGCTCGAAGCACCTGCGCACGCCGGTCGAGAAGGGCCTCGAGATCATCGAGGGCCTGCGCGGCCACACGACGGGCTACGCCGTCCCGACCTACGTCATCGACGCGCCTGGCGGCGGCGGGAAGATCCCGCTGATGCCCAACTACTTCCTCGGCCGCGAAGGCGACGAGGTGATCCTGCGGAACTTCGCCGGCGAGGTGTATCGCTACCCGGACCCGGTCGAAGCCCGGGCCTGAACCGCGCGGAGGTCGTTCCGATGAGCGAACCGATGGACCTGCACCCGTGCGCGCGCTGCGCGCGGGTCCAGAAGACGTGTTGCCAACGCACCGAGATCCTGGTGACGGAGGGGGACCGTCGCAGGATCGCCGCCTTCGTGGGCCGCGAGGACTTCTGGGAGCGCCGCGCCGTACGCGACGCCTCGTACCTGGAGGACGACCCCGACGACCCGGATTGGCGCCGCGCGACGGTCCTCATGGACGTCGCGGGCCGGACCGGGACGCGCGCGATGCTGAAGAAGCGCGCGAACGAAGACTGCACGTTCCTGGGCGCAGCGGGCTGCGTGCTGCCCGAGGCGACGCGGCCGCTCGTCTGCCGCCTCTATCCGTTTGAGTACACGCACCGTGGGATCGTCGGCGAAGCGTCGGAGTATTGCCCGACCGCGCTCGTGGACCCCGACGGCGTCGGGATGGCGCGGGTCCTGGCGATGGACCCCGGCGCCGCGGAGCGCTGGCGCGCGCAGCTGTACGCGGAGCTCGGTATCGCTGATGCCGCGCGCGCGGACGACCTGGGCCGACCCGACCGACTGGACCAATTAGGCGCTTCGGGCGCCTTCGGGACGATCACGGGATGAAGATCGGCTTGACCTACGACCTGCGCGACGACTACCTCGCGCTCGGCTGGCACGAGCTCGACGTCGCCGAGTTCGACCGCGCTGACACGATCACGGCCATCGCGGAGGCGCTCGCAGCGCTCGGGCACGAGCCCGTGCGCGTCGGCGGCGTGCGCGCGCTCGTCGCGGCGCTCGCGCGCGGCGAGCGCTGGGACGCGGTGTGGAACATCGCCGAAGGCACGGGGCGCTTCGGCCGCGAGGCCGCCATCCCGGCGCTGCTCGAGGAGTACGGCATCCCCGTCCTGCTCGCCGACCCGCTGAACGCTGCGCTGACGCTGCACAAGGGCTACACGAAGCGTGTCCTGCGCGACCGCGGGGTCCCGACGACGGGCTTCTGCGAGGTGCGCGATGAGGGCGACGTCGCCGGGGTCGACCTCGGGTACCCAGTGTTCCTGAAGCCGGTCGCGGAGGGCTCGTCCAAGGGCGTCGCCACGAACAGCCGCGCGCGCAACGCTGCAGAGCTCCTGGCCACTGCCCGCGAGCTGCTGGCGCGGTACCAGCAGCCGGTCCTCGTCGAGCCGTACCTGCCAGGGCGCGAGTTCACGGTCGGCGTCATCGGCGACGGGCCGCGCACCGAGGCGCTCGGCGCGCTGGAGGTGGTGCTGCTCGACGCCAAGGACGACGGCATCTACACCTACGACAGCAAGGAAGAGTGCGAGGTCGTCGTCGAGTACCGGCTCGCCACTGACGCGCTGGCCCTCGAGGCCTGCGCGCTCGCGCGGCGCGCGTGGATCGCGCTGGACTGCCGCGACGCCGGGCGCGTCGACGTGCGCGCAGACGCCGGCGGCGCGTTGATGGTGCTGGAGGTCAACCCGCTGCCGGGGATGCACCCGGAGCACTCGGACCTGCCGATCCTGGCCTCGAAGCTCGGGCTCAGCTACCTCGAGCTGATGCGCCGCATCGTGGGGCACGGCCTGGCGCGGATCGCGCGCGAGCCGCTCCCGCAGCGCGGGCCAGCCGCGCCGCCCAAGGCGGAGCGCGGCGCCGCGCCGAAGGACGCGGGCGCGCCATGCACGTCCTGATCCTCTTCGACGCGCCCGGGCCTGGCGCACGCGCCGACGAGCTCGACGGGGTCGTGCAGGCGCACGCCGTCGCAGACGCCCTCGCGCAGCTCGGCCACGATGCGACGCTGCGCGGGGTCGGGCTCGACCTCGCGTCGCTGTGTCGCGCGCTGGAGTCCGACCAGCCGGACCTCGTCTTCAACCTCGTGGAGTCGCTCGGCGGGCACGGGCGCCTGATCCACGTCGTCCCGGCGCTGCTTGAGGCCCTGCGCGTGCCGTTCACGGGCGCCGATGGGCGCGCGATGGCGCTGTCCTCGGACAAGCGCGCGGCGAAGGCCGTCCTGCGCGCCGCGGGCCTGCCGACGCCGGACGAGCGCTCGCTGGCAGAGCTGCGGGCGGCGACCACCCCGCTGCCGGGGCGCTGGATCCTGAAGTCCGTGCACGAGCACGCGTCGATCGGCCTCGACGAGGACTCGGTGCTGCCCGGCGACGACGTCGCGCGCCTCGCGCATGAACTCGAGCGGCGCCAGCCGACGCTCGGCGGCGAGGGCTTCGCGGAGCGCTTCATCGACGGCCGCGAGTTCAACCTCGCGCTGCTCGATACCGGTGCGCGGGGCGCGGCGCCGTCGGCGCTGCCGCCCGCTGAGATCCTCTTCGAGGGCTACGACGCCGCGAAGCCAAAGGTGGTCGGTTGGCGCGCAAAGTGGGACGAGTCGAGCTACGAGTACCACCACACGCCGCGCCGCTTCGACTTCCCGCCGGCGGACGCGGCGCTGCTGTCGGAGCTGAGCGCGCTCGCGCGCGCCGCGTGGGCGGCGTTCGACCTCTCGGGTTGGGCGCGCGTCGACTTCCGCGTCGACGACGTCACGGGGCGCCCGACGATCCTCGAGGTCAACGCGAACCCGTGCCTCGCGCCGGACGCAGGCTTCGCCGCTGCGCTCGCGCGCGGGGGCCTGGACCTGCCGCGCGCGCTGGAGCGCATCCTGGCCGTCGCGGGCCAATCAAACCCACGCTGAGCGCCAGGAAGGCGTACGCTGGCGCGACACACGCGCCGCGAACTCGAGACGATGACACACCACACAGAGCGTCCGCTGCGCGCGCTGCCGCGCGCGGGCGACGCCGACGAGGTCCGGCGCATCGTGGCCGCGACGGGGTTCTTCCGCGCGGCAGAGGTCGACATCGCGGTCGAGCTGGTGGAGGAGGCGCTGCGACGCGGCGCCGAAGCCAGCGGCTATCACTTCTATTTCGACGACGCTGCACAGGGCGGCCTCGCCGGCTATGCGTGTTATGGGCCGATCGATGGCACCGAGTCGAGCTGGGACTTCTATTGGATCGCGGTCGATCCGAGCGCCCAGGGTCAGGGGGTCGGGCGCGCGCTGCTCGCTGCAGCCGAGCGCGACGCCGCGGCGCGCGGCGCGGGCCGCCTCTGGGTCGAGACTTCGACGATGGCCCTCTACGCGCCGACGCGGCGCTTTTATCACCGCGCGGGCTACACCGACGCCGCGGAGCTGCCCGACTTCTACGCGCCTGGCGACGGGAAGCTGATCCTCGTCAAGCAGCTACGCCGCCCGTGAGCGAGCGACGAGCGCGCGCACACAACTGACATCATGTTCCGCATTCGAAACCTGACCGAGACGTCCCTCCCCCAGAACGCCCGCGAGCTCGCCGAGGTGCAGCGCATCCTGCGCGCGAGCTTCACGGGGCTCCGGCCCGAGGAGATCGAGAGCCTGCCCGAGAAGCTGCGCGACCCGCTCGCGTATCGCTTCCAGATGTCGCTGCTCGTCGCTGACGACCTGCGCGGGCAAATGCGCGGCTTTGCGCTCGTCTCGTACGCCTCGGACCTCGGCTTCTGGTTCCTCGACTACATCGCGACGGGCAACACGCTGCGCGGGAACGGCGTGGGCGGCGCGCTCTACCAGCGCGTGCGCGAGATGGCGCTCGCGACGGCGCCGACGGGGCTCTTCTACGAGTGCCTCCCGGACGACCCGAGCGCGTGCAGCGACCCGGCGACCGCCAAGCTCAATGCGGCGCGGCTGCGGTTCTATGAGCGCTTCGGCGCGCACCCGATCATCGGCACCGGGTACGAGACCCCGATCCACGCGGGCGACCTGGACCTGCCGCACCTCGTCTACGACGACCTCGGGACCGGCCAGCCGCTCGGGCGTGACACGTGCCGCGCAGTCTTCCGCGCGGTGCTCGAGCGCAAGTACGACTACCTCGTCGGGCCGGAGTACGTCGAGCGTGTCGTCGACTCCGTCGTCTCCGACCCGGTGGCCTTGCGCGCGCCGCGGAAGGCGCAAGCGAAGCCGACGCCCCCAGCGCCGCTCCCCCCCGCGGACGAAGTGCTCCTGGTCGTCAACGACAAGCACGACATCCACCACATGCGCGACCGCGGCTACGTCGAGGCGCCGGTGCGCGTGAAGTCGATCTTGAAGGGCCTCGACTCGACTGGGCTCTTCCGCCGCGTCGAGCCGCGCGCGTTCGATGACCGGTACATCCGCGAAGTGCACGACGCGGGGCTCTTGGAGTACGTCGAGCGCACGTGCGAGGCCCTGCCCGAGGGCCAGTCCGTGTACCCGTACGTCTTCCCGATCCGGAACGCGACGAAGCCGCCGAAGGACCGCGCTTACGCCGCTGGCTACTACTGCATCGACACGTTCACGCCGCTGAACCGCAACGCCTGGCTCGCGGCGCGGCGGGCGGTGGACTGCGCGTTGACCGCGGCGGAGGCCGTGCGCGATGGGCAGCGGTTCGCGTACGCGCTCGTGCGGCCGCCGGGACACCACGCCGAGCACCGCGTCTTCGGCGGCTTCTGCTACTTGAACAACGCGGCGATCGCCGCGGAGATGTTGTCAGGCACCGGCACGGTCGCGATCCTCGACATCGACTATCACCACGGCAACGGCCAGCAGGACGTCTTCTGGGAGCGCGCGGACGTGCTGACCGTATCGATCCACGGCCACCCGAGCCACGCCTATCCGTTCTTCACGGGCTTCGAGGACGAGGTCGGGGGCGGCGACGCAGGCGCAGGGTTCAACCTCAACATCGCGTTGCCGGAAGAGCTCGACGGCGCGGGGTATCGCGTGGCGCTGGAGGTCGCGCTGGCGCGGATCCGCGCGTTCGCGCCGCGCTTCTTGGTCATCGCCCTAGGGCTGGACACTGCAAAAGGCGACCCGACGGGCTCGTGGAGCCTCGGCCCGGACGACTTTGTGCGCAACGGCGCGATGCTGCGCGCCCTCGAGCTGCCGACGCTCGTCGTCCAAGAGGGCGGCTACCGCTCGAGCAGCCTCGGCCAGAACGCCCGCGCGTTCTTCCGCGGCCTGACGGGCGACGCGCGCCCCTGAGCGCAGCGAGCACCTGCGGAGAATGCGACGCGCATTGGGTCGGCACCGAGGCGGCCAGTCACAAACCCGCCATAGTCCTTGCGACAGACGGAGACACTGGTCACTCAAAGGGTCACTTTAAGGGCGAAGCCGAAATCTTTCCGATTCGCCGAGAGGAGCCCGTCGGACCACACGATGGGCGACGAGATCCCTCAACGCTCGGCACCCACGGCGATGGATCACCCACGTTGCGTAGACGTGGACGCTGCACCATCGATCTCTGGTCATCCGCGGCTTGCTCTGGAGTGATAGGTGAGCCCGACCTAGCGACTCCCCGTTGCCTACACGCGCCGTCGAAGACAGCCCGTCAACGTAGCCCTATTAAATCGCGAATTGACTCGAGCATTCTCGACCACCATCGCGAAAGGTCCGAAGTAAAGCTCTCACCAAGCCTCTCACGAGGCCAGTCGGTTTCGGGTGTAAATTTCATGGAAGAGGCAAACGTCCAGGCTGACTGGCGAGAGTGTAGCCCGTGGAGCTTTGCAATGGGAGCCTTCGTTACAGCATTCCTCTTGGCTTGGCGATGCCGAGACAACAACGATGCGGCGTGAGGATAGACAGTTCAGTTGACCTCGTCCAGCGTCACCATCGACGCTGGGACCGAGTTGCCACGCGGGGCGGGCCTAGGTCGAGGTGGCCACCAGTCAGAATCCAAAAGGACTCCGGCGTAGCGAATCATGCAGAGCCTACCTCGATTGCAATGAATCGCTCCGCCTCAGTTGCGGAGGACACACCGAGTGCCGGAGCCGGCCGCTCGAGAACAATGCAGAGTCCTGACTTAAGCGCCTCCTCAATCAGTTTCTGCCACTTGGAGCGACGGCAAGCAGCACGTACCCAGACCCAGTCTGCAAGAGGTGTGAGCGACGGCAAGTCACTCGGGGCAAAGTCACCTCGCAACGCAACTGAGTAGCCCGCCTGGCGGAGGGCCTGTGCTTCTGCGGCAACCTGGACGCGCCCCCGGCCTCGCCCCGGAACGTCCACGACGAGCACCGTACGCGCAATCCGATCAGAGAGCTCCGCCAACTCACGGAGAACCCAGGCATAACTCTCGACTCGCGTCTCGACCCTCAGAAACCGCACGTCGTCGACCCCACCAGCCTCCGCAAGAATGTAGAGCGAACGTCTCACCTCGTGAGCTTCTACGACTGCGTCAAGCTTGAGCGAGCTTGCCGCATGAACGAGCTGAGCGAAGGGATCACTGCGCCGCGGCACATACGCCATGCGGTCAACGAGCCACGCCGCGCGCCCGATCGAGCCATTACCTTTTCGGGGCACGACGGCGCCTGACCAAACGGACAGTTCGGCACTCTCCACAACCCGAAGTGCGGTATGCAGTTGATCAAGCTCACGAATTCGAGCTGCGTTTCGCGTCGTGCCATGCCTTAGACCGTAGGTCGGAATCTTTGAACCAACGTCGACGCGAACTCGGGCCGTTGACCACTCCAGCGCCGCTCTCAATGCGGCATGTTGCTCATAAGAAACCCACCATTCAGGTGGCAAGAAATGCGCGTGATCTTCTAGATGACCGCGCAAGAGGTCGGCCAAAATACCGACAGTCATCCGGTCAAAGTTAGTAAAATACTTAACCTGCTTATGGCAAACGTGCAACGAAAAAAGCGCGCGATCTCCAGCCCAACGCATCGCAGGCGGAGCTTTGGGCGCGACAGCACATCGGAGATAGCTTCCAACACCGTACCGACCTTCTCCGACTCGATTGTACACGGACACGGCACTGGCATCGATTGCACTACACCCAGCAGCGCTTGCGCGCCGCACGCATGGGGATCGCCGGGCGCGGCTCCAAAGTGGATCTCCAAGCAGCGAGTAGCTACACAGCGAACCAAAAGAAATGCGACGCGGTTCATTGCGACTCGAGATATAGACCCCAAAAAGATTTCGGTCAGCATTAGCCGGCATGACCTCTACTCCATCCACCGTTACGCCGACATACGCCACGCATTTCTGGCGCTCGGGGTCAAGCACATGCATCCAAACAACAAGCCCTTCCGAGTGGGCGCCACCGTGGAGCTCTTCGAGGGCACGCCGCATTGCATCGAGAATGTCACCGATCCGACTCAGAAATTCTGATTCATTAGAAACGGCCGCCTGGCGCAGATCTACCTCATACCGAGCAAGCTGGCTCAAGATGCTCGAAAACCGACGCAAACGCCAATGCTCAATCCGCCTATGCTTATAGTAAAGAACCCAAACAATGACCGTGAACGCCGCGATTCCCGCAAGGACACGGTCGGTCCAGCCAGTCGCGAGCTCAAAAAGCCTCCAGGACATTACACCTAGGCTAAAAGGTAGCAACATCACCAGGGCGGACTTCCAAACAGTGGTCATCAAGGCCCTCATCGGTGACCCTGGAATGGTTGCTCCCGACAGCGCTCGGTTCAAAGGCCGAAATCGTGGATGAAGTGGTTCCGTTCCCCCTCCCAGCATCAGGCCAAGGAGACCGACTCCAACACAGACCATGCCGACGAGCACTAGCTTTGTGCTCGAGTCTGCACCCAGGCCAAGCCGTTCGCAGATTGGCGACCAAGCCGTCAGACATGTGACACCCCCCCCAATCACGAGTAGACGTGCCGCTTGCCGGACAATACGTGAGGGTGAATCAGCGTGGAGCGCTTCCATCCTATGGTCGAGGTGACTCTGGCCACCTACCCCTGGCACTCAAGATCATTGGAACGATCGCGCGCTCTGTGCGTGCGTCACGTTGTACGAGGGTAGCGTCGACCCGCGGCAAGCCGGCGGCACGCTCGCTGGAAATTGTTGCCGTGCAAGCACCAAGTCCCGCTCATGGGACCATCCCGCTCGACATCCACGACAGGCTCTGCTGGCAACCGAACGAGTAACTTGGCCCAGGCGCTATGGGAGTCTGGGGCCTATCGGCTTCTTCTGAGCCGACGCCGTTGAGGGCGAGCCCGCCTGGCGATCCCGAAGCCCCACGACGAACTCCTCGAGCGCGGATATGCCTAGGCTGCTGTGGGGTCGATGGTCGTTGAGTTCGTGGCGGAAGCCGGCCGCAAAAATCAGCGATCCCTTAAGCCGTTGAACAGATCAAAGGCAAGCAAGTCGTCTTGAATTCGTCCGTGCTGTCGAGGCAATCGACACGCCCGCACTCGGAGCCGGCGCCATAGAATACGATTCCGCGAGCACAGCCAGGATACACGTCCGCGGCGTTGCGCCGTGCCCCAGTAGCGTTTAAGCACGAGGGGCCGACGCGCCTTACGGGCGCGAATCCTGGCAGCACTCGCGAAACCGCATTCTGTGGCGCAGGCACCGAGCGCGCGATGACGCCGTCGACGCTCGCAACCACGTAAATTGACACACGAGAGCTGGCATTCGTCGTCGTGCCGCTCAGCCTAGCAGCCCGTGGTGAAGCAGCACTGCGCGCCACGCTGTTTCACCACGGGCCGCTAAATGGCTGGGTCCGGGCTGGCGACGATCGAACAGTCACGCTGCTGCAACGGAGCTCGAGCGCTCGCGTGCGTCGCCCTGACTCGGGCGCTGGGCGGCCAGCGAGGGGCGGGACCCGCGGCTCAGTTGAAGTCGTACACGTACGACAAGCGCGCCTTGTTCACGATCACGTACGGCAGGTCCTGCATCTTCTTCAGGTCCTGGTCGCCGTGGTCCTTGAAGCCGCGCAGCTTCGGCTCGCGCATGACGAAGAAGCGGCGGGTCGCCTTGTCCGTGACCTCGTAGGCGCCCGCGCGGATCGAGCCGCCGATCTCGATGTTCAAGTTGCCCGTGTAGAACACGCGCACCTTCTGCAGGTCCTGCTCCTTGCCCAAGAGCGCCCGCGAGCCGTCGCCGGCCTCGTCGAGGAACTCGTGAGCCACGAGGACCTCGTCGAGGTTCATGTGCAAGAGCGGCGTCTTGATCTGCTCGCGCGAGTTCAGGTCGATCAGCGTGCAATCGCGCACGCGCAGGAACGTCTTGCGGTGCTCGTCGAGCAGCTTCGAGAGGCGCGTGTACTTGTGCTCGACGTTCCCCTTGATCAGGAAAGCGTCCGTCAGGAAGAGGTCGGAGCAGAGGGTCAGCATCGCTTGGTTCCGCGCGGGTCATCGACCCGATCGGCCGCGCCCTTGAGGCCCGATTCCCTGTGCTGCGAGATTCTTGGCCCAGCGTCACGGCCCAGCGCCACGGCGCAGCGTCACGGCGCGGGCCACGGCGCGGTCAAAGGGCGGAGCGCCCCCACCACGTACAGCGAGCCCGTCACCAAGACCCACGGCGCGCCGCCTGCCAAGGCCGCGCGCAGCGCCTCCGACGGCTCGGGCCACGGCTCGGCCGCGAGCCCGATCGCGCGCGCCGCCTCCGCGACCTCCTCCGCGGAACGGTGGACCCCGGTCGGGAGCGTCGTGCACAGGACCGGCCCGCCGAGCCGCGCCAGGGGCGCCAAGAGCCGCGCCACGTCCTTCTCGTGGTGCACCGCGACGACGGTCACCGGGCGCCGGCCGCGCTCGCCAGCGCCGAGGCGCGGGTCCGCCAGAGCCTCGTCAACGACCAGCGCGAGGCTCGAGGCCACATGGGCCCCATCGAAGAGGACAGGGGTCGCGCCGGCGGCACGCAGCTCCATGCGGCCCGGCAGCGCCGCCGCCCGGGCCAGCCCGGCATCGAGCAGCGACCCAGCGATCGTCGCCCCCGCGCCGCCGGCGACGCCGCGCGCCCCCAAGAGGTCGAGCGTGGCGCGCGCCAGCCGCAGGTTGCGCTCGGCGATCGGCTCGCCCGCGCGCGGCGGCTCCAGCCTGGTCAGGATCCCGAGCTCCCGCGCGCGCGCCAGGACGACGTCCCCCGCCTCGTCCCCTGCGGGCATCCCCGAGACTACCGGCGCGCCCGGCTTCAGGATGCCCGCCTTCTCGCTCGCGATGGCGGCGCGGGTCGTCCCCAAGAGGGCCGTGTGCTCGAGGTCCACGTTGGTGACGACCGCGACGTCGGGCTGGACGATGTTGGTCGAGTCGAGCCTGCCGCCGAGCCCCACCTCGATCACCTGCGCCTCGAGGCCCGCCGCGCGGAAGGCCACAAACGCCGCGAGGGAGACGAGGTCGAACCATGAAGCCCCGTCCGCGGCCTGCGCGCGGCCTTCGATCGCCGCGCCCTCTGGCCCGCTGCAGGCCCCATCCTGCGCGTCGAGCACACGCTCGAGGGCGTCGGCGAAGGCCTCGTCGCCGATCGGCCCGAGCGGCCCGAGCGGCCCCGTGGGCCCTGGCACGAGGACGCGCTCGGTGATCCGCTCGACGTGGGGGGAGGTGTAGACGCCGGTCCGGAGCCCCGCCGCGCGCAGCCCAGCCGCCACCAGGGCGGCGACGGACCCCTTGCCCTTCGTACCCGTGACATGCACCGTCACGCGACCGAGGTGCGGATTCCCGAGCCGCGCGGCCAGGTCCCGGACCGGCTCCAAGTCGACTCGCCAACCCTGCGAGCGGTCGCGGCGCTCCCAATTCTGTCTCGCATCAAGACGAACGAGCGCCGCCAGGAGGCGCGGATGCCCGTCCGGAGGAGCGCTTGAAGTCGCGATTCGATCAGGCTGTTTAGGAATCTTCAATTGATTGCGGTGACAGTTGCCCCACGCTCGATAGTCCCTGCGGAAGGAACATGGATCGGGCTGGGGCAATCTGTCGGCTCGACCGTAGGGACGGGTCCCCTCCCGGGGCCCGATGGGGCATGACGATGGGCAACCTCCTGCATCGCATCAAGATCTTCGTCTACCGACTCGGCGAGCCGGGGCCGGACTACCTGCTGTTGAAGTCGGCCCAGGGCATCGAGTCGCTCTGGGGACCGTTGCATGGCGACCTCGGCTTCGGCGAGAAGCTCGAAGGCGCGATCCGGCGCCGTGTCATGGAGGACACGGGCCTCGCGCCCCCGGCGCAGCTCGTCGACCTGGAGATGCCGTCTCGCTGGCTGCTGGGGGACGAGGAGATCGTCGAGTGGACCTTCGGCTTCCAGGCGAACGCCGCCCCCGACACGCGCCGGCTCGCGCGCGCTTGGGCCGCCCATCGTTGGGCGTGCTTCGAAGAGGCGTACCCGACGCTCGGGCTCGACCCCGACCGCGCCGCGATCATGCGCCTGCATACACACCTGAACGCCGCCTGAGGAGCGCGCGACAGGCTGCCGCCCCCCAAGGCACTCAGGACCCCACATGAAGTCCCACGAGGGGGGCGTGGCGGGCCGCCGTGCGTCAGCAAGGGACGGCGAGCGTGTGTCCAGCGCAACTCCTGCAACTCCATCGTTGCCGCGGGCCCTGCGCTGCCGATGATAGGGGGAACGTCGCTCCCCTCGGCGCATCCCGCACGTGCTGCAGCTCCTCCGCTCACTCTCGAAGAACCGTCGCCTGCTGCAAGACTTCGTCGTGCGCGATCTACGCTCGCGCTACATCGGGTCCAGCATGGGGTTCTTCTGGTCGGTGATCTTTCCGATCATCAACCTCTTCGTCTACATGTTCGTGTTCAGGCTCGTCCTGAACACGCGCTGGAGCGACTACCAGGGCGCGACGATGGTCGCGCTCATCATGCTCGCGGGGATCGTCGTGTGGTCGGCCTTCGCTGAGTCCATGTCGCGGACGACGAACACGCTCGTCGACAACGCGAACCTGATCCAGAAGGTCGTGTTCCCGAGCGAGATCTTGCCGGTCTACATCGTCGTCTCGTCGCTGATCAACATGCTGATCGCGCTGCCGGTCGTACTGTTGGCCGTGGCGTACTTCATCTACGTCGATCCAGAGACGAACCCGGACCAACTTGCCCGGGCTGCCGCGGCCGGCGACCCCGGCCTGCGCATCGGCGTCACGCTCATCGCGCTGCCGCTCTTGGCGCTCTTGCAAGCGATCTTCACGACCGGGCTCGGGATGTTCTTCTCGACGCTCAACCTCTTCTGGCGGGACACGTACCACTTGATGGGGGTCGCGATCACCGTGTGGATGTTCTCCACGCCGATCTTCTACCCGGCGCATATGGTCGAGCGCCCCGGCTTCGGCTGGATCCTCGACCTGAACCCGATGCACTGGCTGATCGACTCGTATCGCCACATCATCATCTCGAACCAGTGGCCGGACCCAGCGATGTTGACGCGCTTCGCGCTGGCCTCGGCGGCCTCGATCATCGTCGGCTCGACCTTCTTCTTCCGCCAGCGCCGGCGCTTCCCGGACCTGCTCTGAGCCCAGCGTCATGTACGAGTCGAAAACATCGAGCGCCGCGGCGGAGCACGGCGGCGGGTCCGCGATCGTCGCGCGCGGCCTCGGCAAGGCGTACAGCCTGTACGACAAGCCGGTCCATCGCCTGTACGACTTGATGTTCCCGTGGAAGAAGCGGGGGCGTGAGTTCTGGGCCGTGCGCGACGTCTACCTCGACATCGCGCGGGGCGCCACCGTGGGGATCATCGGCGAGAACGGGGCGGGCAAGAGCTCGCTGCTGAAGGTGCTCACGGGCATCACCTACCCGACGGCTGGCGAAGTGAACGTCAATGGGCGCATCGCCTCGCTGTTGGAGCTCGGGGCCGGCTTCCACCCCGAGTTCTCGGGGCGCGAGAACATCCGCCTCAACTGCTCGATCCTCGGCATGAGCGACGACGAGATCGCCCAGCGCTTCGAGGAGATCGTCGAGTTCAGCGAGCTCGGTGAGTTCATCGATCGCCCGGTCAAGACGTACAGCTCGGGGATGCACGTGCGCCTCGGATTCTCGGTCGCGACCAGCGTCGACCCCGACATCCTCGTCATCGACGAGGCGCTCGCGGTCGGCGACGAGCACTTCAAGGGCAAGTGCGTCAACCGCTTGAACGAGTTCCAGGAGCGCGGCAAGACGATCCTCTTCGTGTCGCACGACATGGGCGCCATCAAGTCGATGTGCCAGCACGTGATCCTGATGCACGAGGGCCGCGTCCTCGAGCAAGGGACCGCCGAGGAGGTCGCCGACGAATACCTGAAGCGCGCGCACGCGCGCGGCAACGAGCGCCTGTCGGCGATCAACCGCACGGTCGACGCTTACCCGCGCTGGGGCTCGGGCGAGATCCGCACCGGCGAGGTGGAGCTGTTCGGCGCGAACAATCGCAAGACGAACGTCTTCAACCCTGGCGAGCCGTTCCTCGCGCGCATCCACTTCACCGCGACGGCGGAGTGCAAGGAGCCGGTCTTCGGGGTCGGCCTGTACCGCTCCGACGGCACGTACGTGAACGGCAGCAACCACTTCTGGCGCCGCGACCCGATCAAGCTCGGGCGCGTGTTCGACGGCGAGTCGGGGTACGTCGAGATGGCCTTCGAGGGCCTCCCGCTGCTGCAAGGCCAGTACTACTTGACGGCGTTCCTGTATGACCACGGGAAGCCCGCGCCGACGCCGATCGACCACCGCGAGCACGCGGTGACGTTCGAGGTCCTCGACGCCAACCACCTGCAGCACGGCATCCTCTTCCTGCCGACCCGCTGGAGCGTCCACCGCCGCAACCACAGCGGCGGCCTCGACGTCGTCACCTCGAACGAGTGACCGACGAGGGCGCGCCAGCCAAGCCGAGGCACCCCTCGATCTTGATCGCGAGCGCCTCGAAGTCACGCCACGCATCTTGCACAGCCTGAGAGTGACTGCCGATGGCGCCGTCCGCGGAGCTCAGGCGAAAGATCGGCTTGCGGGCCTCCTGGGCCATCGGCACAAGGCTGCGATAGTGCTTGAGCCGCGCGAGGCAGTCGCCGTCATGGGCGGTGTCCTGCGGCCCGACCACTTGGTCCACAACGCTCTCGCGGTAGGTCATGGGGATGCGGTCCACCCATCTCATGTATGCCCTCACCGGGCGCGTGAGCCGCTCCATGTGCTGCATCAAGATGTAGCCTTCAGCTCGCATGTCTCCAGCGGGTAGGTTGAACTCAGGCGCCTTCCAGTTGTCAACGCGCTTGCGCCAGTCAGCCCGCCAGGCAGTGAGCGTCGGTCCGAGGTTGCGCAGGCCCTGCAGCGAGAAGAGGTCCGCGGCCAATGGGATGATGACGTGGTCGCTGCCGATCAAGGCCGAGCGATTGATGGCGCCGAGGTTCGGCCCGACATCTGCCAAAATGATCTCAGCCTCGTGCTGGACGGCCGCCATTTGGGCGACCTGCCAGAACGCGGTCAGGAGCCTGAAAGGCCGATACAAGTTGCTCTGGTTCGAACCCATGGCCTCGGTCCATGCACCCGAGAGCTGGTCCTCGAAGCCCGCCAACGCGAGGTCGCCGGGCACCAAGTGCAGGCGGGGATGCACCACCTGGGTCACGGGTGTCGAGATGTCACCAACCTTTGTGAGCGGCTCGATGCAGCGATAGATGGTCGTCGCCTCACTGGGTGGAGTGGGCGGATCCCAGAGCGCTTCGAGTTGTTCCTCGGACAAGAAGGCCGAAGTCAGGTTGGCCTGGGGGTCCAGATCGATCGTGACCACCCTTCGACCTCGCTCGGCGAACATCCACGCGAGGTGGAACACCAGCGAGGTCTTGCCAACGCCGCCCTTGTTGTTGAAGAAGGTCAAGACCGGGACGCTCATGACGCCCTCCTGACCGTGGCGAGCACCATCGTTGGCTCCACCTGGAATTCAAGCTCTGGGTTGCCATTCGCCGCCAGCGCCCGGCGCGCTTCGGCGATGCCGAATCCAAAGCGCTGCACGAAGCCAAGGGTCTTTAAGGCGCTCGCGAGCACGGGATTGCGGTAGTCGCTCACACCCGGTCGACCGAAGTTCTCTTGAGTCACTGCGCCGTACGGGCCTCCTGGGTTCGCGATCTCGATTCGGTCGTCGAACCAGGTGATTCGTACCGGCGCATTGGTGCCCTCCCACGTGCGGTGCATGACGGCGTTGCGCGACAGTTGCTGCAGCGCCGATAGCGGATAGGGCGCGCTGCGCACCTCAGTCGTGCTACCGGAAGTGAAGTCCACCGCAACGGCCAGCGTCGCCCTGAGCTTTTCATCCAGTCTCCGCAGCATCGTCTCGAGGTTGCCGTCAAGCTCAGCTTCGTCGACGACAGGATCCCCCCACGCGGTGCCTCGGACACGCAAGAACTGAATGTAAGCTGCGGGCACCCAGGTGCGGGGGCTCGTGCCTAACGTGAGCAGACCGACCACAGTGGGAATCGGCTCGTCCACGGATGCGATAAGCCCCAACGAGGCCAACCGCTCGGGGAGGCTCCGCTGATTCGCAGCCAAGACATCCCGCGCCACAGCTTGCGGTAGGAATTCACTCTCGAAGTAGCCCGCATTCAGGTCGTCCAACGAGCTTCCGGCGACCGCGTGGGCGTCGAAGCTCTTGTCCCTCCAGCGCCGCTTCTCGTTCAGGACCCGTTCATCCTGCGCTGACGCCAACCCGCGACGCGGTCCTGTGCGGATCCAAATGCGACCATCGAGTCGCGCCGGCGGCGCATCCGCCGGCCACACGGTGACTACGGCGACCTCGCGGCCAAGCAAAGAGCGCTTGGAGACAGTGAGGGTCGGAGGCGGCACAAGCTTCCCGTCGGTCTTGATGTTAGCTAGCGTCTGCAAGAGCTCGTCGGTCACGACAAGCTCTGGTCCGGCGGCGCTGCCATCGTCGCGGATCCCAACGAACGAGATGCCCGGTTGCCCGTGATTGGGCAGGTCATTCATGAAAGCACAGACCGCTTGCCGCCCCTTCTCTGGCGCATCTCCCTTCCAGGCCTGCTTGCGCTCGACGCGATCGCTCTCCAGGTCCCGGGCCAAGGCGAGCAGGTCCTCGTCGCTCAGCGGATTCATAGCCGCGCTCCGGCTCCGGCTCCTGCCACGCCCCCGGCCGCGGAGCCAGCGCCTGGGCGATTGATCGACGGCGAGCGATGTCCCATCGCCAGAGGATACACATCGCGCCCTCGGCGGCGCGGCACCTCGCAGATCTCGCCCCCCCTGCGAAACCGCGGGGCGTGGCGCCTCTGGAGTCGCCCGACCGGCGAAGTAACCTGGGCAGATGGAACGACACCTCGCCCCCCTCGACCAACGCGCTTTCTTGGCGACGCTGCGCGCCGCCGGCGAGCTCGTCGAGGTCGAGGCGCCCGTCGACACCGACCTCGAGATCGCCGAGATCCACCGGCGGGTGATCGCGGCCAACGGGCCCGCGCTCCTGTTCAAGCGCCCGCGCGGCAAGGCGTTCCCGGTCGTCACGAACCTCTTCGGCACGGCGCGCCGCGTCGAGCTCGCGTTCGGCACGCGGCCGCTCGAGGTCGTGCGCGACGTCGCGCGCATCCCCGAAGAGCTGTTGCCGCCGACGCCGGGGCGCGTCTGGGCCAAGCGGGGCCTCTTCCGCGACCTCCTGCGCGTCGGGCTCGGGCGCAAGGGCCGCGGGCCCGTCACCGAGCACATCGACACGCCGCCGCGCCTCTCGCGCCTGCCCGCGCTGCGGACCTGGGCGCGCGACGGCGGGCCCTTCGTGACGCTGCCGCTGGTGCTCACGCAGAGCCCGGTGAACGGCGCGACGAACCTCGGCATGTACCGCGCGCAGGTGTTCGACGACGACCACGTCGGCCTGCACTGCCAGATCGGCAAGGGCGGCGGCTTCCACCTGCAGGAGGCCCAAGCGCGCGGCCTCGAGCTGCCCGTCGCGATCCACGTCGGCGGTCCGCCGGCGGCGGTCCTCGCTGCGATCGCGCCGCTGCCGGAGCACGTCCCCGAGCTGCTGCTCGCCTCCTTGTGCCTGGGCCGCAAGCTCGACCTCGCGACGTCGCGCGCGACGCCGTTGGCAGTCATGGCGCGCTCCGAGTTCGTGATCGCTGGCCGCGCGCAGCCGGGCGCGCGGCGCCCCGAAGGGCCGTTCGGCGACCACTACGGCTACTACTCGGAGACACACGACTACCCGTTCATGCGCGTCGACGCGCTCCTGCGCCGCGAGGGCGCCGTGTGGCCCGCGACCGTCGTCGGCAAGCCGCGGCAAGAGGACTTCTTCCTGGGCGACTTCCTGCAGGAGCTGCTGCTGCCGCTCGCCAAGGTCGCGATGCCCGGCGTGCTCGATCTGTGGAGCTACGGCGAGACGGGTTATCACTCGCTGGCCGCGGCCGTCGTGCGCGAGCGCTACAAGCGCGAGGCGATGACGAGCGCGTTCCGCATCCTCGGGGAAGGGCAGCTCTCGCTCACGAAGTTCCTGCTCGCGACCGATCGCGCCGTGGACCTGCGCGACTTTCCCGCGCTCCTGCGGCACGTGCTCGCTCGCGCCGACTTCCGCACCGACCTGTTCGTACTGTCGAACCTCTCGATGGACTCGCTGGACTACGCCGGCCCCAAGATCAACGAGGGCAGCAAGGGGGTCCTGCTCGGCCTCGGGGACCCGATCCGCGCGCTGCCGGCTGAGTTCACCGGCGCGCCGCGCCCCGGCGTCCGCGCGGTCCGCGTCTTCACGGAGGGCGCGCTGGCCGTCGATGTGGGGCCCTGGTCCGCCGACGACGGCGCGGCGCAGCGGGTCGCAGACGACCCGGCCTTCGCGGACTGGCCGCTGATCGTCCTGACCGACGATGCGGCACGGGCGACAAAGAGCGCGGTGAACTTCTTGTGGACGACGTTCACGCGCTTCGACCCCGCGCGCGATCTGGTCGCGCGCCGGGTCGACCTGATCCATCACCACGCGGCGTTCACTCCGCCGCTCGTGATCGACGCCCGCATGAAGGCGTGGTACCCCGAGGAGCTGTTCTGCGACCCCGAGACCAGCGCGCTCGTCGATCGCCGCTGGACGGAGTACTTTCCCTCTGGACGGGTCGCGATGGGCGACTCCGCGCGCGGGCACCTCGACTGAACGTCGCCGATGGTGGCTGCGCGCAGGGAGGGCCCACGGCGGCCAACTTGCGCGGCTCAGCGCCCCGCCGTGAGGTGCTTCAAGAGCGCCGCGCGGTAGGTCTCAAGCGGCGCAAAGCGCGCGCTCTGGGCCTTCGAGACTTCGTCCCAACGGCGCAGCGAGAGCGCAGAGGAGGCGAACGGCAAGGCCTCGAAAGCGCGCCGCTCATGCGGCGTCATCGGGCCACCCTGCTCGACGAGGCTCGCGAGCGACCCTGGGGACAAGGTGCCTGCATAGCCCGGCTCGTTCGCAACGAGCCAGCGCTTGGCCTCGACGTGCAAGCGGATGGGCTCGGTGATGGACTCCGGATAGAAGCGCGCGAGCCAACTGGCAGCGAGGCGCTCGTGGGACAACGGCTCGTCGAACTCGCTGCTGACCACGTCGGAGAGGGCGTGGCCCAGGTCGTGCAAGAGCGCGGCGACGACCAACGTCTCACGCGCGCCGTCTGCCTTGGCCAGCGCCGCGGTCTTCAGCGAATGGTCGAGCAACGTCACCCTTCCGTCATACGTACGGCGCCCGATCGACAGCATCCAACCGATCAGCTCGTCGACGAAGCGCGGGCCGTCACCGGTCCAGCGCGGGGTCCATGCGATGGGCCGCGCCGTAGCGCGCCCGACAGGGAGGTCCTTCTGCTTGGTCGTCACGCTGGTGTCTATCGGCAGGCTTGGGCTGGAACCGTCGCGGTCTCCGCTTCAAGCCGCGAACAATCTTGGCCCATCGCGGCCTGAGGGGCGGGGCGCACCACGTCGCTCACAGCGGCGACGTCCCGCCTTCGAGCCGCGCCTTGGCGGCCTTGTGGCGGATGATCTCGCCCTCGACGATGTACACGACGTCCTCCGCGATGTTCGTCGCATGGTCGGCGATCCGCTCGAGGTTCTTGGCAGCGTTCATGTAGAGGATCGCCACCTCGACGTCGGTCGTGTGGGCCTTCAGCTGCGCCACTGTCGCGTCCACGATCGCGCGATACGCCTCGTTGACCTTCTGGTCGTGCGCCAGCACCTTGCGCGCGAGCCGCACGTCGCCTTGGACGAACGCGTCGAGCGCCTCGCGCAGCATCAGGACGGTGTTCTCGAGGAGGCCCTCGAGCTCCGGCGGAGCGGGCGCAGACAGCGGCTGTGGCAAGAGCAGCGAACGTCGGGAGACGTTGGAGGCCAGGTCGCCGATGCGCTCGAGGTCGCTGTTGATCTTCAAGATCGCCGCGACGAAGCGCAGGTCATTCGCCACCGGGTGGTGGAGCGCCAGGACCTTCAGGCAGAGGTCCTCGAGCGCGACCTCTTCCCGGTCGATCTCGAGGTCGCCACGGATGACCTCCTCCGCCAAGTCCTTGCGCCCCTTACGGAGCGCGAGCACGGACTTGCGGACGGCGTCCTCGACGCGCGCGCCGAGCAAAAGGAGCCGCTTCTCGAGGTTCTCGAGGTCGAGTCGGAGGTGTTTGGTCATACCCAGGAGGTCTCTTTGGCGCATTGGAGCACGCAGACAACGGCGCCGCGCCCGCCGATCAGCCGAATCGCCCGGTGACGTAGTCCTCGGTCTCTTTGAGCCGCGGGGAGAGGAAGATCTGCTCGGTCGGGCCGTACTCGACGAGGCGCCCGAGGTACATGAACGCCGTCGTGTCCGAGACACGCGAGGCCTGTTGCATGTTGTGGGTGACCATCAGGACCGAGTACTGGCCCTTGAGGTCTTGGATGAGGTCTTCAATCCGGCCGGTCGCGATCGGGTCGAGGGCCGAGCACGGCTCGTCGAGGAGCAGCACCTCGGGCTCGGCGGCGATCGCCCGGGCGATGCAGAGGCGCTGCTGCTGTCCGCCGGAGAGCGCGAGCGCGCTGTCCTTCAGGCGATCCTTGACCTCGTTCCAAAGGCCGGCGCCCTTGAGGCTCCCCTCGCAGACCTCTTCGAGCGTCGCCCGATCTCGCACGCCGTCGATGCGCAGCGAGTAGATGACGTTCTCGAAGATCGACATCGGGAACGGGTTGGGCTTCTGGAACACCATCCCGATGCGCTTGCGCAGGTCGATGACGTCGACGCCCGGGCCGTAGATCGGGTCGCCGTTCAGGAACATCTCGCCGCTGACGCTGACCGAGTCGATCAGGTCGTTCATGCGGTTGACCGACCGCAGCAACGTGGACTTCCCGCAGCCGGACGGACCGATCAGTGCGGTCACCTGGCCCTTCGGCACCTTGAGCGACACGTCGTGCAGCGCCTTGCTCTGGCCGTAGTGCAGGGCAAAGCGCTGGATCTCGACCACCGGCTCACAGCTCTCGACCTCGGGGTGGATCACCGACTCCCAATGCTGACCCTTCGAGATCGACTCAAAGAGCCCACCGATCACGGCGCCGCCTTCACTGCTGGGTGACGCATGCGCTCCGCGCGCGGCGTCGGGGTTCACAGCGCCGCCCATTGCCTTGACCACAGGCTTCAATGCGCTGCCGCGCGGCGCCAACAGGTCGTTCTGCTCGTCAAGCTCTGCCATGGTTCGAAGGTGCGGAGTCGAGTGGTGCCCCTTGCCGGGGCCGAGGCCAAGTCTAGCGTGCCGATCCTGCGCCGCCGGGGGCGCCTCAGCGGGCCGAACGGAAGCGTCGGCGGAGGCGCGCGCGGATCCAGATCGCGAGCAGGTTCAAGGTGATGACGATGCCGATCAGCAGCAGCGTGGTCGTGTAGACCATCGGCTTCGCCGCCTCGGAGTTCTGGCTCTGGAACCCGACGTCATAGATATGGAACCCGAGGTGCATGAAGCTGCGCTCGGGGTGCACGAACGGGAACGCGCCGTCGATCGGCAGGTCGGGCGCGAGCTTGACCGCGCCGACGAGCATCAGCGGCGCGACCTCACCCGCGCCACGGGCGACAGCGAGGATCATCCCGGTCATGATGCCAGGCATCGCGCGCGGCAAGATGATCCGCCGAATCGTCTGCCACTTCGTCGCCCCGCAGGCGTACGAGCCCTCGCGCATCGAGTTCGGCACAGCCGACAGCGCCTCTTCCGTCGCCACGATGACGACGGGCAGCGTCAGGAGCGCCAAGGTCAACGACGCCCACATGATGCCGCCTTTGCCGTAGGTCGGGTTCGGCAGCGACGCCTCGAAGAAGACCTGGTCGATGCTCGCGCCGACGATGTAGCAGAAGAAGCCGAGGCCGAAGACGCCAAAGACGATGCTCGGCACGCCCGCGAGGTTGTTCACGGCGATGCGGACGAAGCTGACGAGCATGCCCTGCTTGGCGTACTCGCGCAGGTAGAGCGCCGCGAGCACCCCAAAGGGCACGACCAAGAGCGACATGATCATCGTCATGACGACCGTGCCGAAGAGCGCGGGCCAGATGCCGCCTTCGCTGTTCGCTTCGCGCGGCGCCGCCGTCAGGAACTCGCCCCACCGATCGAGATAGACGGACACCTTGGCGCCGAAGTCCAGCTGGTTCGACGGAACGACGCGCACGACCTCTGCCAGCGGGAGCTCATGCTCAGAGCCGTCGGACGCGCGCATGACGACGTGGTAGTCCGCGTTGACCGAACGCAGCTCGCGGATCTCGTCGTTGATGCGCTGGGACTCGCGCTCCACCTCCGGCTCGAGCTGCGCCGCGTACGCCCGAGCCTCAGCGACCTGGGGCGATTCAGCGCCGTGGTCGAGCTCGGCCTGACGCACTGCGAGCCGCGCATCGTTCAGCCGCGTGTTGATGCGACCGAGGCCGTCGCGCTCGAGCTCATGGATCCGCTCCAGCCGCTCGTGCACGACCGGCAGATGCTCTTGCAGCTTGGCCCACACCTCAGCGGCGCCCTCGGTGCGCTGGCCGGCGCCGCGCACTTCGAGCGCGACGGGCTCGCCGTAGAAGCGGCCCCACGACTCGCGCTCGACGAGGACCGCCCAGTCCGGACGGCTCCGCGCTGTGACCTCCGGCGCCTCAACCCACTCGAAGTGCGTGCCCGAGATGTCGAAGTTCCCCGTGCGCACGAGCCAGCGCGTGACGGGCTCGGTCGCGCCCTCGGGCGTATAGTCCTCGACCTTCGTGACCTCTCCTAGGAAGGGCCCACGGCTCGTCTCGAAGCGCTCGAGCGCGCCCGGCCAGAAGGTGCGTGCGCCCTCATAGCCGACGTGGCCGAGGAGGCTCAGCACCATCAGCAAGCACAGCGCCAGCGCGCCGCCCATCAACCAGACCATCGGCTCGCCCATGGCGAGCAGCGACGATGTGCGACGTCGCGGGCCGGAGCGCGGCGCGCGCCCGGGGCTCCCTGCCGGGAGATCCGCCGGCCGCGCCGGCTCGAGGAGAGTGGGATCCGTCACGGTCACAGCGCTTGCATCCTGCGGCGGAAGTGGCGGCGAACGAGCTCCGCGATCGTGTTGAGCACGAACGTCAACGCGAAGAGCACGAGCGCGGCCAAGAAGAGCGTCAGATAGTGCGTGCTGCCCTTCGGCGCCTCGGGCAGCTCCACCGCGATGTTCGCGGTCAAGGTGCGGAAGCCCGCGAAGATGTTCCACTCCATGATCGGCGTATTGCCCGCCGCCATCAGCACGATCATCGTCTCGCCGACCGCGCGCCCGAGCCCGATCATCAGCGCCGAGAACATCCCGCTCATCGCAAACGGAATGACGATGCGCGTCGCGGTCTGCCACGGGGTCGCGCCCGCGCCGAGGCTGCCCTCGCGTAGCTGCCCGGGCACTTCGGAGAGCGCGTCCTCGGCCAGCGTGTAGATGATCGGGATGATCGCGAAGCCCATCGCAAACCCGACGATCATCGCGTTGCGCTGGATGTAGGTGCCGACGAGGTTCCCGCGCGGGTCGAAGCCGAGCGCGCTCAAGACCGCCGCGAGGCCGAACGCCAGCACGAGCGTCGCGATGAACCAGCCAAAGAAGCGGAAGAGCTCGAGCCGCGCGAGCTCGCTGCGCGAGTCGCGGGCCGCGCGCTCCTTCACAAACCCGCCGAGCAGCCGCCCGTTGAGGAGCGCGGCGAGCAAGCCGGAGATCGGCAGCAGCAGGAACGCCCACCCGCCGAGCGCGCCGCCGCGCTGGCCGTCCAGCCAAGCCGCGACGTCGCCTGCGAAGAGCACGCGCTCGATCGGGCCGCCGAGGGCGACCCCGCCGAGCACGCCGAGCGGGATCGTCAACGCGATCATCATGAAGCGCTGCCAGCCCTGCCAGCGGATCGCCTTCGCTTGCGGCAGGAGCTGCCACAAGTATGCGCCGAGGAGCACCGCGACCGGGATCATCAAGAACGCCGCGATCGTCGCGGGCAGGATGTCTTGCACAAAGGGCGCGATCACGAGCGCCGCGAGGAAGCCCAAGACGACGCTGGGCAAGCTCGCCATGAGCTCGACGGTGGACTTGATCGGCGCGCGCATCCGCGGCGACAAGAACTCGCTCGTGTACAGCGCGGCAAGGAGCGCGAGCGGCGCGCCGAACAGCATCGAGTAGAGCGTCGCCTTGAGCGTGCCGAACACGAGCGGCAGCATGCCGTACTTGGGCTCGAAGTCGCTTGCGCCGCCCGTGGACTGCCACGTGTGTTGCGGGCCGGGATAGCCCTCGTACCAGACCGGCTCGAACATGGATGCGACGGTCGCGTCGAGGTGCTCGAGCCGCACCCGCCAGAGCTTCAGCCCCGACTTCGTGCGCGCGAGGACTGCGTTCTGCTTCGGCGCGATCGCGAGCGCGTCGATGTGCTCGTCCGACACCGAGTCAAAGGTCTGGTCCCCGGTCGTGCCGTGGTAACCCGCGAGGTGCAGGTCCGCAAAAGACGTGATGAAGACCCGCGAGCGGCTCGCGACGGCGACGTGCTCGACCGCGGCGTTGCCGCGCGGGAACTCGCAGACCTTCTTGAAGAAGAGGTCGCCGCGCTCGCTCTCTTCGTCGCGGACCGTGAACCACTTGGACAGGTGGCCCTCGGAGTCGCCGACGATGAAGGCGATCTTGCCGCTGAGGGCGGCGAAGGCGGTCAAGGTCGCCGTCGGGCTCGGCACGACATCGAGCTCTTCGATCAAGCGAGGCTCGTTCGCGTCGCGCAGGTCGAAGTTCGCGACGCGGCCGTCCGACCATGCCAGGAGCAGGGACTGGCCGGACCCAGAGAGCAGCATCCCGCGCGGCGTCTCGCGCACGTCCGGCAGCGCCGGCGTGAGGTCGATCGTGGTCAGCTTGCGCGTGACCTCACCGGTGAGCATGTTCGTCTTGATCCGCACGCGCGAGACGGCGATGCGGACGTCGCCGGTGGTCGCGTCGCGCTGCCAAGTCGCGATCGCCTCGCCGCCCGGCGTGTATGAAATGTCGAGCAGCTCGATCGGGTCACCGTCCGCGACGCGCACGGGCTCGTCGAACGTACCCACGAAGCGCGTCGCCCGCAGCTGACCGGCGTTCGTGCGCTCGACGATCGCGCCAGCGTGCTTTTCGACGCTGCCGGGCTGCAGGCCCTGCAGGTGCTCCGGGAGATCGTCACCGAGCAGGAACGACGTGTCGAACCCGAGCCGACCGGTGCGCAGCGTACCGTCGGCGAAGCCGAACAGCGCCTCGTCGGAGAGCGACTGGAACGCCGAGGCGGTGGGCGCGCCGTCGGGGAAGAGCGCCTTGCGCTCGAGGCGCGCGCCGGTGGTGAGGTCGAACGAGGAGACCTCACCAGAGCGGTCGAGCGTCCACGCGAGGTTCAGCCCGTCGTCGATCCCTAGCCGCAGGGTCTCGCTCGCGCCGAGGTCTCCGACCGCATAGACCTGGCTGCCTTCGATCCGCGCGCCCACGAAGAGCGGCCGCACGACCCAGAGCAGGAAGAACAGGATCCCGAAGACGGCGAAGATGGTCCCAATGCCGCCGAACGTGATCGCAGCGCGTGCGAGGCGCTCGACGATCAGCGCGCTGCGATTGGTGCCACGCCGGCGGCGTTGCGGTCGTTTCGGCGGTTCGCTGGGGGACATCGAATCAGCGCGGGGAGAGGCGGGTGGCGAAAGAATACGACGCCAGCCCCGAGTCGTGTCGGTGCTGGCGCCAGTTCATACCGTCATCGGTGGCTGGAGGCGCGCGCGCTCAGCGCGGCGCGCCCGCTTCGACGGCCGCCAAGGTCAGGCCGACGTCTGCGAGCGCCTTCTGGGCGATGCGCGCGGTGATCGGGAAGTAGCCGTCCTTGACGACGTCGCTCTGGCCCTCCTTCGAGTAGATGTAGCGCACGAACTCGCGGCGCATCGGGTCGAGGGCCTCGCCCGGCTTCTTGTTGATGTAGATCAACAGGAAGCGCGCCAAGGGGTAGTCGCCCGTGTACGCGTTCTCCGGCGTCGCAGAGATCGCCTCGTCAGCAGACGACGCAGCCAGCGGCACGGCGCGGACGTCAGCGGTCATGTACCCGATGCCGCTGTAGCCGATCGCGTACTTGTCGGACGCGACGCCCTGGACGACGGCCGAGCTGCCCGGCTGCTCCTTGACGCTGTCCTTGTAGTCGCCCTTGAACAGCGCGTGCTCCTTGAAGTAGCCGTACGTACCAGAGGCCGAGTTGCGGCCGTAGAGGCTGATCGGCTTGCTCGCCCACTCGCCCGTCAGGCCGAGGTCACCCCAGGTGCGGATGTCCTTCGCCTCGCCGCCCTTGCGGGTGCTGGAGAAGATCGCGTCCACCTGCTGCATGGTCAGCGACTTGATCGGGTTGTCCTTGTGGACGTAGACCGCGAGCATGTCGATCGAGGTCGGGAGGCCCACCGGGGCGTACCCGTACTTCTTCTTGAACTCATCGATCTCCTTGTCCTTCATCGCCCGGCTCATCGGGCCGAAGTTGGCCGTGCCCTCTTGGAGCGCGGGCGGCGCGGTCGACGAACCCTTGCCCTGGATCTCGACCTTCACGTCGGGATAGTGCTTCAGGTAGCCCTCGGCCCAGAGGGTCATGAGGTTGTTCATCGTGTCCGAGCCGACGCTCGAGATCGTGCCGGAGACGCCCCGGGTGGGGGTGTACTTGGGCAGGTTCTCGTCGACCTTGACCTGGAACGCGAGGGCGGGGGCTGCGCAGAGCGCGGCGGCGGCGAGGAGGGTGTGGAGCTTCATGGGTTGCCGGATGGTGCGGGTGAGGATGTTGCCCGACCGGTCTTGCACCTTCTGGGCGCGGAGAAGGTCGCCCCGGCCCGTCAACCGCTTGTGTCAAGACCATCAAGAAACGATCAAGACGTCGGCTCGCCGCCCGGCGCCGAGCCGGGGCATGGGACATCCCGCCGCACCTGAGCGCCCTTGGCGTACGATCCCGGGATGCTCACTCGACGCAACCTCATCGCCGCCGGCCTCGGCGCCGCAGCCCTGGACCCGTCCGTGCTCGCGCGCCCGGCGACTCGTCCAGCGGCTGACCTGGCGGCTGGCCCGGCGGCGCGCTCGGGGGCCGGGCCGCGGACCCCGCGCGATGTGACCTGGCAAACGATCGGCCCCGAGGACACCGAGGGGCGCGGTTGGCGCGACACGACGCTCCCCTTCGACCGGCTGCCGGCGCGGGCCGAGCTCCTGGTCCCGCCCGCGGTTTGGCGCCTCTCGCGCCACTCATCTGGCATCTCCTTCGAGTTCGAGGGCGACGCGCGGGCGCTGCACGTGCGCTACAAGCTGACCTCCGGCACGCTCGCCATGCCGCACATGCCCGCGACGGGGGTCAGCGGCATCGACTTGTACGGCATCGACTTGAACGGCGCCGACTCCGCGGAGGGCGCCGCGCCGCGCTGGCGCTGGGCCTCGGTCTATCGCCCCAACGCGCAGCTCTGCGAAGGCCCGCTGATTGAGAACATCGACGAGGGGCATCGACGGTGGCGCGCGTACCTGCCGCTCTACAACGGCGTCGAGAGCCTGGAGCTCGGCGCGCCTGAGGGCGCGGCGTTGAAGCTGATCGCGCCGCGGCGAGCGCAGCCCATCGTGTTCTACGGCACGTCGATCCTGCACGGCGCGTGCGCGTCGCGGCCCGGGATGGCGTGGCCCTCGATCGTCGGGCGGCGGCTCGCGCGGCCGACGATCAACCTCGGGTTCTCCGGCAGCGGCAAGATGGAGCCGGCGCTCGCGGACCTGCTGGCGGAGCTCGACGCCGCGGCCTTCGTCATCGACTGCGCGCCGAACATGTCGCCCGAGATGATCACAGAGCGCGCGGCGGCCCTCGTCGAGCGGATCCGCGCGGCGCGACCGAGCGCGCCGATCGTGCTCGTGGAGGACCGTCGCCTCGGGTACGGCTGGGTGCGCGCGAGCGCCCGACAACGCAACGCGGGCAACGCGGAGGCCCTGCGTGCGACGCACCGCGCGCTGCTCGAGCACGGCGTCACGGGCCTGGCTTACGTTGAAGCAGAGCGCCTCCTCGGCGCGGACTTCGAAGAAGCGATGACGGACGGCTCGCACCCGAACGACCTCGGGATGACGCGCTATGCCGACGCGCTGACGCCGGTGCTCGCGTCGCTCCTCGGCGCATGACCGACGCTGCGACGCGGGCGAATCGCAGCCACTGTGACCGGCAGAACGCAACGCGCGTGTCCAAAAAAATGTGAGCGCGACACACACGTGTCCGGAGCCCTCGATGCCGCTATCTTCTGGCCCTCGAGCCATGGACAGCACCACGACGACGCGCAACGCGGCCAACACGGAGACCCGCACCCTCCAGACCATCGCGACCGAGATCGGCGCGCGCATCGAACAAGTCGCGGCGGCGGTCGCGCTCTTGGACGAGGGCGCGACGGTGCCGTTCATCGCGCGCTATCGCAAGGAGGTCACGGGCGGGCTCGATGACACGCAGCTGCGCACGCTCGAGGAGCGGCTCGTCTACCTGCGTGAGATGGAGGAGCGGCGCACGAAGATCCTCGAATCGATCCAAGAGCAGGGCAAGCTGACGCCCGAGCTCGAGCGCGCGATCCTCATGGCGGACTCGAAGACGCGCCTCGAAGACCTGTATCGTCCGTACGTCGTCAAGCGCCGCACCAAGGCACAGATCGCGCGCGAGGCGGGCCTCGAGCCGCTGGCCGATGGGCTGCTCGGGGACCCGACACAGGCCCCCGAGGTCGCCGCTGCCGCCTTCGTGGCCGCGGACAAAGGCGTCGAGGACGTCGCCGCGGCGCTGGAGGGCGCGCGCCAGATCCTGATGGAGCGCTTCGCCGACGACCCGGAGCTCGCGACGGGGCTGCGCGAACACGTCTGGTCGGACGCGCGGCTGCGCGCCCAGCTCGTCGCCGGCAAAGAGGAAGAGGGCGCGCGTTTCCGCGACTACTTCGACCACACCGAGCCGCTCGCGCAGGTGCCCTCGCACCGCGCGCTGGCGATGCTGCGCGGGCGCAAGGAGGACACGCTCGCGCTCGACCTGCTGCTGGACCCCGAGGACGAGCGCCTCGGCAGCGACAAGAGCGGCATCGCGCGGGCGCGCATCGCGCGCCGCTTCGGGATCGAGGATCAAGGCCGCCCCGCCGATGCGTGGCTCTCGGACGTCGCCCGCGCTGCGTGGCGCCTGAAGCTCGCGATCCGCATCGAGACCGAGGTCATGACGCGCCTGCGCGAGGAGGCCGAGCGCGAGGCGATCGCCGTCTTCGCGCGCAACCTGCGCGCGCTGCTGCTCGCTGCGCCGGCAGGCCCGAAGGCGATCCTGGGCCTCGACCCGGGCCTGCGCACCGGCGTCAAGGTCGCCGTCGTCGACCGCACGGGCAAGGTCGTCGCGACCGACACGATCTACCCGACGCCGCCGCGCAACGATTGGGAGCGCTCGCTCACGCGCTTGCAGGAGCTCGCGCAGCGCCATGACGTCGAGCTCGTCAGCATCGGCAACGGCACGGGCTCACGCGAGACCGACCGGCTCGCGCTCGACCTCCTGAAGCGCATGCCGACCAGCAGCACGGGCAAGAAGCTGCAGAAGGTCGTCGTCAACGAGGCTGGCGCGTCGGTCTACTCCGCGTCGGAGCTCGCCTCCCGCGAGCTGCCGGACCTGGACGTGTCGCTGCGCGGCGCTGCGTCGATCGCGCGCCGCTTGCAGGACCCGTTGGCGGAGCTCGTCAAGATCGAGCCGAAGGCCATCGGCGTCGGCCAATACCAGCACGACGTCAACCAGCACTTCCTCGGCAAGAGCCTCGACGCCGTGATCGAGGACTGCGTGAACGCGGTCGGCGTCGACGTGAACACCGCTTCACCGGCGCTCTTGACGCGCGTCGCGGGCCTCAGCGCGACGCTCGCCGAGAACGTCGTCGCGCACCGCAACGCCAACGGGCCGTTCAAGCGGCGCAAGGAGATCCTGGGCGTGCCGCGCCTCGGGCCGAAGGCGTTCGAGCAAGCCGCTGGGTTCCTGCGCATCATGGACGGCGACGATCCGCTCGACCGCTCGGCCGTCCACCCCGAGGCGTACCCGGTCGTCGAGCGCATCGCCAAGGCGACGGGGCGGCCGGTCGCGACGCTCGTCGGCGACGCGCCGTTCCTGCGCAGCCTCGACCCTGCGAAGTTCACCGACGAGCGCTTCGGCCTGCCGACGGTCAAGGACATCCTCGCCGAGCTCGAGAAGCCGGGCCGTGACCCGCGCCCCGAGTTCAAGACGGCGACGTTCGCCGAGGGCGTCGAGGACATGAAGGACCTCGTCGTCGGCATGGTCCTAGAGGGCGTGGTCACGAACGTCACCAACTTCGGCGCGTTCATCGACATCGGCGTGCACCAGGACGGCCTCGCGCACATCTCGCAGCTCTCCTACACGTTCGTGAAGGACCCGAACGAGGTCGTGAAGGCAGGCCAGGTCGTGCGCGTCAAGGTCCAGGAGATCGACCTGCCGCGCAAGCGCATCGCGCTGACCATGCGCCTCGACGACGATGCGCGCCCGGCGGCGCGCGAGGACCGCGGGCACGATCAAGGTCGCGCGCAGGGCGCCGACCGCCGCGGTGGAGCGAGCCCCCGGGGCGCGCGCGGCGGCTCGCCGCGCGAGCGCAACGAGGTCCCGCGCGCCTATGAGCTGCCGCCGCCGCCGCCCGCGCAGAACGCGTTTGCGAAGGCGTTCGCGGCGCTGCAAGCGAAGAAGGGGACCACGCCCGGCAGCGGCCAATGACCGCCGCAGGTCAGAACGTCACCGGCGCGATGTCAGCGACTTGGCCCGCCTCTGACGCTCGCCGCAACGGGTGTTGCGCCGCGTGGGTGCGCACCCAGCTCACATAGCGGGCGCGCCAGTCCGCGCTCGTCGCGTCGCGCTGCTGCTTGAAGTAGCTCGTTGCCGCGCGGACCGCCTTGGGCACGTCGACCGTGCCCGGGTCGACGTCGAGGAACGCCAGCACCGCGGAGAGCTCGCCTTCGAAGTCGGCGCAGAGGCGCTCGTAAGAGAGGCGGTGAGGCTCGATGTCGTAGGCGCGGAAGAGAGCCTCCCAGGCCTGGTTGTCCGTGATGATCTTCTGAACGGCGTCGCGGATCTGCTCGCTGGAGTACTCAGGCGTGAAGATCTCGCGCTTCTGCGCCGTCCAAGCGCGCGTCTGGGCGGCGCGGACGAGAGAGATCGCCTGCCCGATGACGTCGGCCCGCGTGATGTGCACGAAGCGGTCTGGGAAGCGCCCGTCGAAGTCGTAGCCTAGCTGCAGCGCGGCGCGGAGCTGGTGTAGGTGCGCCTTGATGCCGAAGCGCTCGTTCGTGCCGAAGGCCTCCGCTGCGCGGTCGAGGAACCGGTGCAGGTCCGCCGCCGTCGTGACCGCCTTGGCGTCGATGAGCGCTGGCCCGTATTCGGCGATCTGGAAGGGGCAGAAGTACTCGCGCGGGTGCCCGACTGCGCGGGTGCCCCAAAGCAGACTGCAGAGGAGGTTGCTGCCAACGCGGGGGGTCGCACAAACGAGGTAGTGGAGCATGCTGGGTTCGGACCTTCCTACCGCGTCCCTATCGGCTCCTCGCCGCCGAACTTGAGCCGGACGTGAAGTTTCGCCCAGAAGCCCCTGGGAGCCTGCGCCACAGAGCGCGGTTCGCAGCGTGGTGCTCCCGTGCGTCGGCGCAAGGCGCAGCAAGTTCCTCATAGCTTGATGCTATTTAGGACCTTGCTGCAACGCCGCTCCGGCGTGCGGGAGCGCTGCGATGCGAATCGTGTTCTGTGGCGCAGGCTCCTCGGAGGCGCCGGCTGTGTGTACCCTCTCCACGTGCCTCCCAGCATTTTTGGCCTGTTTGCGTCGTTCATCGCCATCGCGAGCGCAGTCGCGCTGACGCTGCTCCTAGCACGGCGCGACCTGCCGCTCGACATGCGTCGCATCGGCAAAGCAGCGCTCGGGGTCCTGGTCGTGCTCCTCAGCTTCACGGCGCTCGGCCTGGTCGGCCCGGTGCGCTTCCGCTTGTTCGGCGTGATGCAGCTCGTCTGGCTGACGAGCGCGGTCGCAGTGCCGCTCTCGAGCATCGCGGTCCTGGCACAGATCAAGGGCGGCCGCGCCACCTCGCGCGCGGCGCGATGGACCGCGATCTTGGGGCTCGGCATGGTGCCGACCGCCATCTACGGGATGGTGATCGAGCCCAATCGACTGGTGGTCGAGGTCGCCGAGGTCGCGGCACGGACGCCGCTGTCCGAAGAGCTGCGAATCGGCGTCCTGTCGGACATCCAGTGCTCTACGATCGGCGCGCACGAGCGCGAAGCGTGCGCGCGCCTCATGGCAGAGGCGCCCGACATCATCTTGATCGCTGGCGACCTGTTCCAAGGCTCGCAGGGCCACTTCGATCGCACGCGCGACGACTTCATCGCGCTGCTACAGAGCCTGGAAGCGCCGGGCGGTGTCTGGGTCGTGCGCGGTGACGTGGACAGCAACAACGCGTCGCGTTCGTTCTTTGATGAGATCACGGACGAGGCAGGGGTGCGCGTCCTGATCGACGAGCACGTGCGCATCATGCTGCGCGGGCAAGCGATCGAGCTCTACGGCTATGACCGCTGGGGGAACGATAAGCGCTCTCTGATGGAGTTCCTGCGGTCGCCGCGCGAGAGCGGCGCAGCGCGGATCGTGCTCGCGCACCGACCTGACCCGGTGCTGTGGCTCGACGAGTCGCTGGACCTCGACCTCTTCGTCGCGGGCCATACACACGGTGGCCAAGTCGTGATCCCTTTCTTCGGGCCGCCCGTGACGCTGTCCAAGGTGCCGCGCGAGGTCGGCGCAGGGGGGATGCACCGCGTCCACGGCGTTCCGATCTACGTCTCGCGCGGCGTCGGCATGGAGCGCGGGCACGCGCCGCGCGTGCGCTTCTTCTGCCCACCCGAAGTCGCGGTCGTCACGCTGCGCTCCGGGCCGCCCCAGCAGTGACGCAGCGGGTCAGCTCGCGTCGCCCTCCACGGCGCGCGCGGTGAGGTAGAGCCGCAGATCGAACTCGAGCTGGTGATAGTCGGGCTCCATGGCCTCGCACAGCCGATAGAACGCCTTCGAGTGGTCCCGCTCGCGCAGGTGCGCGAGCTCGTGCACGACGATCATGCGCAGGAACTCGGGCGGGGCGGCGCGGAAGACCCCTGCGATGCGGACCTCGCTGCGCGCGCGCAGCTTGGCGCCGTGGACAAACGACTTGAACGTGTGCAGCCCGAGCGCGTGCTCGACGGCCATCAGGTGATCGTCGTAAGTGACCTTGGAGATCGCCGCCGCGGTCTTCAAGTGACGCTGCTTCAGCTCGAGCACGTAATCGTGCAGCAGCTTGTTCGTGGTGACGTCGTGCAAGCCCGGGTAGCGCTGCGCGATGCGTGCGCCGAGGGACCGCGTGGCGAGCAGCTCGCGCACACGCTCCAGCGTCTCGGGCGGGTACCCCTGCAGGTAGGTCAAGGGCTCCAAGGGCAAGCAGTCTGCTGCAGGTCCGGCGTGCGGGACGCCGGGACGTCGCGCAGCCGAATGGATCGTCACGGCTCCAGGTCGACGTCACGCGGCGGCAACGGCTCTTGCCCGGCGTGACCGCTGCGGCCCTTGCGGCCCGTCAGGACCACGAAGAGCACGATCGCGAGAATGACGAGGAGCTTCATCGGCGCCGGGCATTGTGCCCGATGCCCGCTCGCCCGTCAGCACACCAGCCTCAATACAGCTTCGCCTCGCGGTACTCGAAGTACACGTCGAGGAAGCGCTGCACCTCGCGGTCGTACTTCGACCCGAAGCTCATCCGCACCACCATTTGCACGAGCTGGCGCGCGCCGGAGGCCTGCGCGTCCTCTCCGACCCCGACCTCGAGCTCGCCGTAGGTGCCCTTGCCAGCCTCTGCGATCTGGCGCATGTGGCTCGCGACCTGGTTGCGGTCTTGCTGCGGGCCGCCGCCGCCGCCGCCGCCGCGCGCGTGCATCGCGGCGATGCACGAGACGACAAACGGGCGCCCCTCGAGCTTCTCGCCGGAGCGCGGCGCGACCTTGCGGCCCGTACGCTCGAGCTTGCGCCGCTGGTCGACGCTGCCGGCGCGGACGCCGAGGTCCGTACTGGCCTGACGCGCCAAGTCGAGCGCGCGGGTCAGCCCGTCGTCGTGCGCCGGCGCGTCGCCCATGACGATGATCAGCTTGTTCGCGGCCGGCGTCCACCCGACGTCCTTCAGCGAGAGCGCGTGCTCCAGCCCCGCGTCGATCGCCTCCGGGATGTCTCCGCCGCCTCCAGCGACGACCTTGCCGAGCGCCTTGTAGGCCACCGCGAGGTTCTTGGTCAGCGGCTCGACGACGTCGCTCCCGCCGGGCATGTCTCCCAGGTCGCGGTAGATCACGGTCGCGAGCCGCAGGTCCGACGCAAAGCCTGCCAGCACGTCGCTCATCTCCTGCGCGGAGGTCACGACGGTGTCGAGGAGCGGCTGCATCGAGCCCGTGGCATCGATCGCAAAGCAGATCTCGAGCCCCGCGGTCGACAGGTCGAGCGCGCGATCCGCCGCGGTCGCAGCGGCGCTGCGGCCCTCGCCCGTCGGGTCCGCGGGCCCGCGCCAAGCAGGCGGCGCGTACGTCGGCTGCAGCTTGTGCCAGAACCCTTGCCACTCGCTGCGAGAGTCCGCCGTCGCGTCGGGGAAGATCCGCGCGAGGACCTCCTGCACGCGCGCCGCGAAGAGCTTGTTCTTCTCTTGCAGGCTCTCCTTGACGAGGACCTCCACCAGCGCGCCCGTCGCGACCATGCGGAGCGCTTCATCGTCCATCTTGCGCAGCGCCTCGAGGCCGAGCGCATGCAGGCGCTCGTCTCGATCCGAGAGCGCGTCCGCGATCGCCGCCGCCGCTTCGGGGTGCCACGACGCGCCGAGGCCGGACAGCACGATGCCCTTCACGCTCCAGTGTTGGGCTGAGCGGTACTGCCCGAGCCGCACGACGGACTCGCGACGCGTCAGGGGGGCCTCCGCGTCACGCTGCCGCTGCAGCGAGGCGGCATGGGATGGCTCCGCCAGGAGCACCAGGAGCGAGAGTGCGATGGAGAGCGCGCGCATCAGGCGATCGTTACCCGAACCCGGTCGCGAAGCAACCGCCCGCGGGCGGGCTCTCATCGTCCGCTCCCGACTCGGCCTCACTCGCCTTGGCCGAGGGAGTAGCCGCGCTCGCCGTCGAAGGTGTAGAGGTGCTCCGTCTTGATGACGTCGAAGCCCCTGGCCCCGAGGGCGCTGAGCAGCTCCAGCACCGCGTCGAAGCCGGTCGCGCTCCCAGCGTCGGGCAGGAAGCGGCAGCGCCAGTGATCGGTGCAGAACGTCTCAGGGAGGCCGTCCGGGTACACCTTGACGCCGCGGTTCGTGATCATCTTCAGGCGCCAGCGCTCTGGCAACGCGGCCTCGAGCGCGCGGCCCAGGCGGCTCGCGTCGCGCCCGGGCTCCGCCCATTCGAGGAACACGTCGATGCCGCACAGCACCTTCTTCTCGCGGGGCTGCGCCCTCACCTGCACGGCGATCCCGCCCGGTCGGTACTGCACGGGCGTGAGCTGCCGCGGGGCCGCGCCGAGGCGCTCGATGATCGCAGCGGTGAACGCGCGGGTTCCGACCTTGTGCGCGCTCACACCCTCGCGGTAGATGTCAGCCGTGTGGATGCCGCCTCGAGCGTGGCGAGCCAGGCGTTCTTGATCGCCTCCGCGATGTTCGACTCGCCAATATGGACGAGCATCTGGACCGCGGCGAGCAGCAGGCCGGACGGGTTCGCGATGTCTTTGCCGGCGATGTCCGGCGCGGAGCCGTGCACCGCCTCGAACATCGCGACGTCTTGGCCGATGTTGGCGGACCCCGAGAGCCCGATGGAGCCAGCGACCTCCGAGGCGATGTCGGAGAGGATGTCACCGTAAAGGTTCGGGGCCACGACGACGTCGAAGAGTTCGGGCTGCGTGGCGATGCGCGCCGCGCCGATGTCGATGATCTGGTGCTCGCTCGCGATCTCGGGGTACTCCTGCGCGATCTCGTCGAAGACGCGGTGGAACAGCCCGTCCGTGAGCTTCATGATGTTGTCCTTGGTCATGCACGTGACCTTCTTGCGCCCATAGGCCCGCGCGTACTCGAACGCGTAGCGCACGATGCGCTCTGACCCTGGGCGCGTAATGAGCTTGAGGACCTGCGTGACCTCCTGGGTCTGACGGTGCTCGATGCCGGCGTACAGGTCCTCCTCGTTCTCACGCACGATGACGAGGTTCATGCCCGGGTGCGAGGAGGCGACGAAGGGCGCGTAGGACTTCGTTGGCCGGACGTTCGCGAACAGGTTCAGCGCCTTGCGAATGGTGACGTTGAGGCTCTTGAAGCCGCCCCCTTGAGGCGTCGTGATCGGCGCCTTCAGCAGCACCTTGTTGCGCCGGATCGCGTCCCAGCTCTTGGGTTCGATCCCCGCGCTGTGGCCGCGGCGATAGACCTGCTCGCCGAGCTCGATCTCATCGAACTCGAGCGGCGCGCCGGCGGCGGCCAAGACGCGCAGCGTTGCATCCATGATCTCAGGGCCGATGCCGTCGCCGCGCGCGATCGTCACGCGTGTGGCTGAGCGCGTGGCCCCGTTGTCAGTGGAGCGCGCGTGAGGGGTGGGGGACGTCTGAGGCTGCTGGTCGAGGTTGGTCATGGAGGGAGGGTCTTGATGGAACGAAGCGGGGCTACGTCCCCCAGGTTCGCCTCATCCGTTCCATGCATCCAATGCAAAGATTGCATCGAATCGTTCTATCTCATAGAACGAACGTGTGATCGATCTCAACTTCCATCACCTGCGCTACTTCTGGGCTGTCGCCCACGAGGGCAACCTCACACGCGCCGCCGAGCGCCTGCACGTGTCCCAGTCCGCGGTCTCCGTCCAGATCCAGAAGCTGGAGCGCGCGCTCGGCCACGAGCTGTTCGAGCGGCGCGGCCGGTCGCTGGTCTTGACCGAGGCCGGGAGCATCGCGCTCCAATACGCCGACGCGCTGTTCGACCTCGGGGGCGAGCTCGTCGGGACGCTGGGCGGGCGAGCGCGTCGCGTCCTCCGGGTCGGCGCGCTCGGGACCCTCTCGCGCAACTTCCAGGTCGCGTTCCTCCGGCCGTTGATCGGCCGTGAAGACGTCGAGCTGGTGCTGCGTTCGGGGTCGCTCGCGAGCCTCTTGCGCGAGCTGGAGGCCCACCGGATCGACGTCGTGCTGGCGAATGTCGCGCCGCTCCGCGACGCGCACACTGCGTGGGTCCCGCACCTGATCGCGGAGCAACCGGTGAGCCTCATCGGTCACCCTGACAAGGTCCGCAAGGGGCGACGCCTCGCGGACATCCTGGCCAATGAGCCCCTGCTGCTCCCGACGATCGAGAGCAGCATCCGCACGGGCTTCGATGCGCTCGTAGATCGGCTCGGTGTCCGTCCACGGATCGCCGGCGAAGTCGACGACATGGCCATGCTGCGCCTCATGGCTCGCGAGGGCAGCGGCCTCGCCGTCGTGCCCCCGATCGTCGTCCAGGACGAGCTCGCGTCCGGCATCCTGGTCGAGGTGCGCCGGCTCCCCGACCTGCGGGAGTCGTTCTACGCGATCACGCCTTCGCGGCGCTTCCCCAACGCGCTGCTGCGCGAGCTCGTACCCGATGTCGAGGCCGACGCGTGACCGCGGGCAAGCTGCATCGGCCCGCCTGCAGCGCCCCGCGCCGCGCTACGCGAGCGGCAGCCGCACGCGGAATGTCGTGCCCTCGTCGACTTCGCTCTCGACTTCGACTTCGCCGCGCATCGCCACGACGAGGTGCTTGACGATCGACAAGCCGAGGCCCGTGCCGCCGACCGCGCGCGAGCGTGCTTTGTCGACGCGATAAAAGCGCTCGAAGATCCGCTCGATGTCTTCCTTGGGGATCCCGATGCCGTCGTCCTGGACCTCGATGACCGCATCGCGCTCGTGGCGCTTCACGCGAATGGTCACATGGCCCTCGGAGGGCGTGTACTTCAACGCGTTGTCGACGAGGTTGTCGATCACCTGGGTCAAGGCCTCGCGGTCACCCAGCACCTGCAGCGCGCCGGTGCACGACTCCAGCCGCAGGGTCTGGTCGCGGCCGATGGCCGAGGGCTCGTGCCGGCGCTGGGCCTGCTCGATCAAGCCGTGCAGGTCGACGCGCTCGAGCGGCAGCGCGCCCTCCTGGGCTTCGATCCGGGCGAGGCTCAGGAGGTCCGTCACCAGGTGCGACAGGCGCTGGACGTTCTGCTCAATCTTCTCGAGGAAGCGCGTGTTGTTCTGCTCGTCATGCAACGCGCCATCGAGCAAGGTCTCGACGTAGCCGCGGATCGACGTCAACGGCGTCTTCAGCTCGTGGCTGACGTTGGCGACGAAGTCCCGCCGAATGCGCTCGAGCCTGCGGAGCTCCGAGATGTCGTGCAACACGACGACAACGCCGACCCGGTCGCCGTCGGCGAAGCGGTGCGCCTGCGCGCGGACCGTGACCTCGCGCCCGCCGAGCAAGAGGTTCAGCTCGCGCTGCGCCGCGGCGTCCGAGCGGCGCGCCTCGCTCAGCAGCTCCGGAATCTCCGGGACGCGGGCGGCCTCCCAGAGCCGCTCGCTGCGGGGCTCGGCGTACGCGCTGAGCCCCAGCATCCGGCGCGCCGTGTGGTTCGTGAAGGTGATCCGGTCCTCGTCGTCGACGGCGATGACGCCCTCGACCATCCCGGCGACCATCGCCCGCAAGCGGTCCTGGCCCGCCGTCAAGGCTGTGACGCGTTCACTCATGTCTCCTCCCAAGCGATTCAGCGTGCTGCCCAGCACGCCGAGCTCGTCCGATCCTGGCTGATCGACGCGCGCGTCGTAGTCGCCAGCGCTGAGCGCCTGCGCGACCTCGCGCATCTCATCGAGCGGCCGCGCGACGCGGCGCACCGCGACCGCGCCGAACAGCAGCGCCGCCAACGTGGCGAAGATCGCGGCCGTGACAAAGAGGCCTCGCACGTCCGCGACCTGCGCCTCGATCTCATCCACGTGGACCGCGACGCGCACGATGCCCGCCGTCTCGTCCGCGTGGTGCGGCACGTGCGCCGCGTAAAGCGTGTCGCGGCCCGTCGTCAAGCTGTGACGGCGGTCGGAGCCATAACCCGAGTGCAACGCCGTGCGGATCTCGGGCCGGTCCGCGTGGTTGGAGATTTGCTGACCGGGGCGCTCGGAGTCGACCAGGACGACGCCGTTCCGCTTGATGAAGGTGACGCGCCGCCCCGTCGCCTCCGCGTAGCGATTGACGAGCGTCGCGAGGTCGCTCGGCGGGTCCGCGAAGTCGTTCTCCGCAAAGTGCGCGAGCGTCAGGGTTTGGACGCGCAGGGAGTCCTCGAGCCGCTCTGTGAGGCCGGCGCGGTACTGCCGGAGCACGAGGGTGCCCGTGACACCGAGGGTCAACAAGACGAGCACGGCGTACGAGAGGTACAGCCGCCAAAAGATGCGTGAGCGGAACAAGGCGAGTCTCGAGCTGGCTGGGATGGAATGAGCCAGCACCATCTTGCCCGATCCGGTCCCGGAGCGCGCCGACCTACGCGTCCACGAGCTTGTATCCGACGCCGCGGACCGTCCCGATGACGTCCCGCTCGACGCCGAGCTTCTTGCGGATCGCGCTCACGTGCACGTCGATGTTGCGCTCGAGAATGATCGTCTCACCGTCCGTCAGGCGCTCGACGAGCTCGTCCCGGGTGTAGACCCGGCCGGGGTGGCGGGCGAGGGTCCAGAGCAGCCGGAACTCCGAGCGCGTGAACTCGACAACGGCGCCGGCGATCGTGACCTCGTGGCGCTCGCGGTCGAGCGCGATGTCACCGAGCTCGATGCGCGAGCGCGCGTCGGGCTGCGGCGCGCCGCGCCGCAGGACCGCGCGCACGCGCGCGATCAGCTCGCGCGGGCTGAACGGCTTGCGCACATAGTCCTCGGCGCCCAGCTCGAGGCCGAGCACGACGTCGCTCTCCTCACCCTTGGCCGTCAACATCACGACGGGGATCGCGCGCGTCGTCGTGTCGCCTTTCAAAGCGCGGCAGATCTCGAGCCCGTCCATGCCGGGCAACATCAAGTCGAGCAGCACGAGGCCCGGCTTGCGGCGCCGCGCTTCGGCGAGCCCACGTTCGCCGTCCTTCGCGACGAGCACCGGGTACCCCTCGCGCTCCAGGGTGTACTGGAGCAGCTCGACGATGTCAGGGTCGTCCTCGACGATCAGGATGGTCTCCTTCGTCATGGTGCCGGTCCCGCGTGGTGTTGAACCCTGGTTGACGCTCTTCACGCCGAGACCGTAGGTCGTGAATATGAAGATATCGTCAAGGAGGCTACAGGATTCGGCCCGCCGCCCTCAATCCGCGGGGGCTGGGGCGGCGGCGAAGCCGTAGAACGACGCCTCGGGGGGCAAGGCGACGAGCTCCCTCGGCAGGAGCATCGTGCGGACGGCCCACAGGTCGCGGAACACGCGGTACTGGAGGGCGGTCTGGTCGAGGTAATCGACGCCCGCGCTCCCGCCCGTCCCTGTGCGCCGGCCGATGACACGTTCGACCATGCGCGCGTGGCGCTGCCGGAACAGCACGAAGCCCTGCTCGAGCTCGATGACCGCGGCCAGGATCTCGCGGGGCCACGACAAGAGCGGCAGGTCGCGGTACGTCTCGATGTACAGCATCGCTGCGCGGACGCGCTGGCGCTGCTGGAGCTCCGGCGTCGGACCTGGCGCGAGGAACGCGCGCACGCCGGCCTTCTCGCGCTCGTACATCGCCGCGAGGCGCTCGGCGCTGTCGGTCTTGAGCGTCACGCTCTGGGCGTGGTCGCGCGCTGCATCGACGTGCGTCGCGTGGGCGTCGAGGAAACGCGCGACGAAGCGCTCGAGCCGCTGCGCAGCGTCCGGCGCGTCGTGCGGGGCGCCGTCGATCGGCGTCCGTGCGAGCCAGGCTTCGAGCGCCTCGCGCAAGCTAGGGCGGTCGGCGAGCTGGCGCTCGACGCGCAGGCGCGCGGGGCTCGGCAGACCCGACGGGTCGTCGAGCGCTTTCATGTGGCTGCCTGGCGGGCCGAGCGGGATCCGCTCGTCCTCTTGCAAGCCGAGCATGATCTCGATCTGCCGCAGCTGCGCGCTCTGGAAGCCGCTCGCGGGAAACAGCTTGTCGCGGAAGGCCAGGTACTCGCGCGTGCCGAGCGATTCGACGACCTCGAAGTGCTGTGACGCAGCGCGCAGGATCGTGACCACTCGGCGCATGCGCGTGACCGCGCCGGAGAGCTCTTGCTCGGCGACGTTCGGCGCCATGAAGAGGTCGCGCGCCTCGGTCAGTTCGCGCAGCACGACCTTGAACCAGAGCTCGTACACCTGGTGCACGACGACAAAGAGCACCTCTTCGCTCGCCAGGCTCGCGTCGTCATCGGCGAGGCCGCCCTGCAGCGCGAGGAGCTCTTCGACCTTGATGTAATCCCAGTAGTTGGTGGGGCGCTTCACGCGCAGATTCTAGCGTCGGGCCAGGCTGGGGGCGGGCCCGAGCGCTCGATCGGAGCAATGCCGAGGGAACAGGTTCCACTCGCCCGAGCGTTCGACGATCATGGGCGGCCCATGAAGCCGAACGACGCACCCTCGCCCCGCTACTTCGCCGTCGACGGCGCGCGCGCTGTCGAGTTCGCTGCGCCGATGCCGGGGTCGTCCGCCGAAGTCCTCGAGCACCTGGGGGCGGCTGCGTACGAAGGAGTGCGTACCTATGACGGCTCCTGCTTCTTCTCGCTCGCGGAGCACCTGCGCCGGCTCGCGGCGTCGTGTCACGCGCTGGGTGGTGGGCTCGCGTTCGAGCCCGATGACGTGCACCGCGCGTTGGTCCAAGCCGGCGCGCTCTTCCGGATCGAGCACGGCGTCGAGGCGCGTGTCCGCATCGACGTCTGCCGCGGGCCGCTGTTCGCCGTCGGCTCTAGCGCCAATGTCGTGCTGACGCTGAGCCCGTTCCGTGGCGTCGAGCGCGAGCACCTGAGGAACGGCGTCCACGTCGCCACGACGGCCGAGATCCGACGCGAGCGCGCCGAGGTCAAGGACAGCCACTGGACGCTCGTGCGCGAGCGGCACATCGCGGCCTCGCCGCGCCTCGCCGAGTGTTACGAGCCGATGCTGGTCGATGCGGACGGGCGCCTCCTCGAGGGCGTCCAGAGCAACCTGGTGTTCGTGCGCAACGAGAAGCTCTGGACCGCGCCACAGCGGGTGCTACGCGGTGTCACGAGGGATGCCGTCCTCGAGCTCTCACCCGAGGAGCCCGTCTGGGACTACGTCTCGATCGGGGACCTGCGCCGCTTCGACGAGGCCTTCCTGACCAGCTCCGTGCGAGGGGTCGTGCCGATCGTGCGCATCGACGAGCACGTGATCGGATCCGGTCGCCCTGGGCCGGTGACCCGGGAAATGATGACTCGCTACGAGGCACACGTGGAAGAAGCGCTGCGCTGACGCGGGCTTGACCCCGTTCGGAGAGCCTTTCGACTCCTCCGCGCCCGACATCGCCAACGGTCTCGCGCCATCGGTTACGCTCCTCCGGCCCAGCTACCTGCGCGCTGCCGCGCACCCGCCCCGAAGCCTCCATGTCGACCGTCGCTCTGCTCGCGTGCGCGCCGCTGCTCCTCGCGGCGTCGCCGCCCTCCCAAGCTGTGACCCTCGGTCAGGCGCCGGGCGCGCGGAGCGCCACGCCCCGGTCGGCGACGTACCTGACGCCCGCCGCGCTCGGCGGTGAGGCCTACGACCCCTTCGCACCGCCGGTGGTGTCGCTCGGGTTGGTCGGACCCAACACGTTCCTGTACCAGCTCAATCTCCCAGAGCGTCGCTGGAAGGAAGAGTTCGCCGTGGTCCGGCCCGACCCGGCGGCGAACTTCCCCGTTCCGTACCCGGTCTTGACGCTCTTCCACGGCTACGGCGAGACGCCGCAAGCGGTCTTGAACAGCACCGCGCTCGCGACCGAGGCCGCGAACCGCGGCTGGATCGTCATCGTGCCGCTGTGCGCGCACATCTTCAGCTACGGCATCGACTACGGGCAGGACAACATCGAGGACGTGTTCGAGTTCGTGCAGGCGCTGGCCCCGCTCGACCTCGACCGCGTGTACGCGGTCGGGTTCTCGATGGGCGGCGGCGCCGCCGTCAGCTACGCGGCACGGCACCTCGATCCGCAGCACGTTCGGATCGCGGCGGTCGTCAACCACACCGGCTCGACCTCGCTCCGGAACACATACGAGGCGGCCGGGATCCAAGCGGTGTTCGAGAGCCCGCTGATGTTCTCTGCGTCGCCGTCCGCCGCGCCTTTTCGGTACCAGCTTTCGTCCGCCATCGATCTCAAGCCCGGCTTGATCGTCGACCCCGAGACGGACATGGTGCGCAACCTCCTGCACGTTCCCGTGCTGCACTACACAGCGTCTAGCGACCCGCTGCAGTACCTGTCGTCGCAGTCATTCCAGACGCACTTGCGGCTCCTGTTCTGGGGCGGCACCTCGACCTGGAACAGCGTGAACTCCGCCGCGCATTCTTGGTCGACGCTGCCGTTGACGATCCTGGATGACCTGGAGCAGCTGACGCTCGAGGCGCCGACGCCTGGGAGCGCCGCGCCGATACTGGCAGACCGCGACGGGCGCTGGCACGCGTACGAGGTGCGACAGGCGCGCTCGAAGCGCTTCTCTTCGTTCCAGGCGCGCACCTCGCCAGCGAACAATCGGGTCGAGCTGACGGACCTCGACAACGTCCGCTCCATAGGCTTCGCGATCGACGACGCGACGCTCGGGCTGCGCTACGACCGCGACCTGGCGCTGCACGTCCAGTCGCGCACTGCGGCCTCCTTCGAGGTCGCGGTCTCCCACAAGTCAGCGCCCCCTTCGGCAGTGATCCGCGAGGGCGTGACGACGACCGCATGGACGTACAGCGCGACGAACCAGACGTTGACGCTCTACGAGGTCGACGCCGCCCTCGGCGCGACGTGGACGATTCGGCCTTGAGGCTCGGGAGCGCGCGGCCGTTCGCCTGTTAGCGTGCGCGCGCCAGGGCCGCCCAGCCAACGAGGAACCCAACGCCGCCGAGCGGCGTGATCGCGCCGAGCCAGCGTGGCGCGCCGAGCGCCATGGCATAGAGGGTGCCGCTGAAGATCAGCGTGCCGAACGCGAAGCTCCAGCCGGCGATGCGCGGCGCGCGACCTTCGCCTGCTGGGGCTGCAGCGACGAGGCCCGCGGCGAGCACCGCGAGCGCATGCACGAGGTGGTAGAGGACGCCGGTGCGCCACCAGTCAATGCGCTGTGGGTCGTCGGTGAAGCCCTGCAGGCCGTGCGCGCCGAACGTACCGGCCGCAACGCCGATGAAGCCGAGGAGCGCGCCGATGCGCACGAGCGAGCCGGATGGGGTAGGCATCCCGAGAGGGTACCGCACCTAACCCTCGCAGCGCGCCCAGCCGGCAGGCTGAAGCCGAGTTCGATCGCAGCACTGCGCTCGCAGCGACACCCGGCGTGAACGAAAGCGGTCGGCCCCACCGCCTGCTCTGCGGTGTGGCCGACCAATCTGCTTCCGTTTCCTGCTCCGGAGTCACCTGCCCGCCATGCGGACGCGGCAGGTTCTCCTCTCCACGGGCCCACTACCCATGGCGCTCGCGGAGGTCACGCATCAGCGCGTCACGAATTTGTTGTTCCAGCGTCCGATTCGTGTCCTCGATCTGCTGCAGCAAAGGGTCCTGGTCCCGCTCGAGCTCTTCCAGCGTGGCGCGCAGGTACTGAAAGCGGCGATACTCATCGATCGTGCGCTCCAAATTGGTCACCGGCACCGCGCGACCGAACCCCAGCGCGTCCGCGCGCCGCACGAGGTCCGCCAATTCGACGAGCTCCTCGATCACCTTCTGCTCACCCCCGCGTGATGAGGCGTCCATGAGCGCGCCTAGCTCGCTGACCAGAGCGGCATAGGAGTCGAAGCGCGCATGGCTCGAGCGGCGCAGGACCTCTGCAAACTCCGCCGCCAGCGCCGCCCTTCGGAATCCGAGTGACGCGGCTTGGAACGATCCCGCGGCGAGCCCGTAGTCGAGCGCCGTCTCGCGCTCGAACACGTCGACCTCGTTCACGTCCTGGCGCGCCTGCTTCGGCGCCTTCCAGCGCACGCGCAGCGTCGCAAGCGCGCGTCGAAGATCCTGCTTGGAGAGGTCCGGCGCGAGCTCGACCTCGTACAGGCACGTGACCTGGTGCCCAGCGCCGACCTCGCCCGCGTCGACCTTGTCGTTGCGGAAGTCCCGGTCCGCGATGGCGCGGTTCTCGTAGCCGAGCTGGCGCCAGCGCAGCACTTGCGCCGGGTCGAACTCGACCTGCAGCTTCACGTCGCTCGCGATCGGCACAAACGCGCCGGTGAAGCGCTCGACGATCGCCTTTTGGGCGGCCTTGGCGTCATCGACGTAGTCACAGATGCCGTCGCCCTTGTTCGCGAGCTGCTCCAGGAACGCGTCGTTGTGGTTGTTCATCCCCACGCCGATCGTGTTCAGGTAGATGCCCGCGTCGCGGAAGCGCTTGACGTCGCCGTTGATGCGGTCCTGGTCCGTCTGCCCCATGTTCGCGACGCCGTCAGACAGGAACACGACGCGGTTGTACGTGCCGCTCGCGAGCATCGTCTCGGCCATCGCGTAGCCCATGCGCAGCCCCGCCTCGGCGTTGGTGCTGCCGTTTGGCGACAGGGGCTGGATCGCGCTCTCGATCAGGTCGCGCCGCGCGGCCGAGGTCGCCCCCAGGACCTGCCGCGCCTCGTTCGAATACGCCACGATCGCGATCGTGTCGCGCGCGTCGAGCTGGGTCACCAGGAGGCGCATCGCGTGCTTCACGAGCTCCAGGCGGTCGCCCTCGCGCATCGAGCCCGAGGTGTCGACGACAAACGTCAGGTTCAGCGGCTCGCGTTGGTCCTTGGCGACCTCCTTGCCGCGCACGCCGACGCGCAAGAGCCAGTGGTTCGCGTCCTCGCCGAAGGGGGTCGGCGCGAGCTCCAACGAGAGCGCAAACGTCTCCTCGGACGGCGGCACAAGGTCCGGCGTGAACGCATTGACGAACTCCTCGGTCCGGATCTGGGCGCGCTCCGGGCGCTGACCCTCACGCAAGTAGCGGCGCGCGAGCGCATAGCTCGCCGTGTCGACGTCGGCGCCGAAGGTGCTCTGCGCGTCCTGCGCGGTCGCGACGAAGGCGTTGTCGCCCCAGAAGCGGAAGTACATGTCGCGCGGGCGCTCGTTGGGCCGCAGCTGGCAGTCGCGGTGGAAGCGCGCCCACTCCTGGTCAACCATGAGCTCTAGCTGCTCGTCGCTGAGGCGCGGAAGGGGCGAGCCAGGACTGAAGCCGCCGATAGCGCGCGTCATCTCATCCGGGCCCTCGTCCTTCGCCTGCTTGCCTCGCCCTCGGTCGGTCGCCGGCGCAGCTTCGCGGCTCGCGCCGACCCGACCGAGCGCTAGCTCGTCGCTGACGGCGTCCCTGGGCTCGCTCGCAGCCGTGACAGCGGAACGCTTACGCAGCCGCTCTTCCCGTACCGGGGCCGGCGCGGCGAGGGGTTGTTCCGGTGCCAGCGCTTCCGGGGCCGCTTGGGAGCGGGAGTCGCTGGGCTGCGGACCAGCAAGAACGCCACCGGCTCCACCGCCGCCGCCGAGGGGCGTGGTCGAGGTGGGCGGCGCCTGCGCCGGCCGAGGAGCACCTGGGGGTACTGGGGGATTCGGGGCGCTCCCCGCGTTCGGGGTGCTCGGGGCGCTCGGGGCTACCCGGCGAGCAGGAGCGCCGCCAGGGCCGGGTGACGACGGACCCGAACGGCCGGTGGACGTGACGACGCCCGCAAAGTGCGTCTCTTCGCCGGCCTTGGGCGCGGCTGCGAGCTCCCCGGCCTCGAAGAAGAAGCGCGCGTTAGGCACGCCTGCGGCGTTCTTGCTCTCCCCTTGGGCTTCACCTAGGTTCAACCCTAGTGCAGCCACCTCCTCGTGGCCATTCGTCACGTCCCCCAGCGCCCGCTGCGCGAGCACCTGCTCGCGCTCGGTGACGGCATCCGAGGCGTACCCGAGGGCAGCGAGAGCGGACGCATCTGGCGCTGGGACAGGCTCGCTCGTGGGCGACGCCGAGTGGTCAACGAAGCCGTCCACCGCGACCGTCTCCGCGTCCGGATCGACGTACTTCGGCTGACCATTCTGGCGGATCTCCCCGGCAGTGAGGCGCCGGACGTATGCGTCCCTGGCCGCGGCCTCCATCAAAGGCTCGAGCTCAGCGCGCGAAGCCTTCACTTCAGCCGGATCCACGGCCAACTCATCCGCCGGCTCGTGGGCGGGGACCCCAGCCACGGCCGCCCCAGCGTTCGACGAACGCTCGAGCAGCCGCGCGCTGCTGTCGTCAGCCGCGCGCTGGCCCTGGTCCACCAGGCGCAGCCCGACGAACCCCGCGCCCGCCAGCAGCACGAGGCTCGCCGCGAGCCGCACCGCCGGCTGCCGGTACCAAGCGAGGTGCAGGATCGGCGTCGGCTGGGCCTGTTGGCGCGCGCCCTCCAAGAGGCGCTCCATGTGCTCGGGCGGCAGCGCGTCGCCGCCGGCGAGGCTCGTGCGCACCAACGCGATCGTCGCGCGCGCTTCGGCGTACTGCGCGCCGAGCTCGGGCTCGGCAGCGACGCGCGCCTCGAGGGCCGCGGCCTCGTCTCCGGCCAGCTCGCCCAGCGCCAGCGCGCACAGCGCCGCGTGCAGCGCGTCCTCCGCGCTCAGCTCTTGCATGTCGTGGTTGTCTTCCATGGTCTCGCTCGTGTTGTTCTGTGTTCTGCGTCGTGCGCGTTGCGCGCCGGGCCTCAGGCCTGCAGCCGCGCGGCTCCGTCACCGCTGCCCAGCGGCGCGCCGACGAGGAGCGGCGCGAGCTCCCTGGTGAGGGCCTTCAAGCCCACGCTGATGAGCCAGCCGACCGTGCCGACCTTGCGGCCCGTGATGTCGGCGATCTCGGAGTAGCTCTTCTCGCCGAGCAGGCGCAGGACCAGCACTTCGCGTTGGTCCTGCGGGAGCTTGTCGAGCGAGCGCTGCACGGCGGCCCGTGTGTCCTCGGCCTCGACGCCCTTGAGCCCGCCGTCGGTGACGGAGTGCTCGGGCGCCGCTTCGCCCTCGCGGTATTGCCTGCGGCGGTCGGCGCGTAACGTGTCCATACAGAGGTTCCTCGTGACGGTGTGGAGCCAGGCGCCGAGCTGCGCGCGCTCCGCGGCAGCGTCGCCGCGGCAGCGCTCGGGCAGCGCGGGTGGCGCCTCGGCGAGCTTCAGGAAGGCCTCCTGTACGACGTCCTCCGGCCCGCGGCCTCCGCCGGACCGTGCGGGCCCCAGCACGCTGTGGGCGTGTCTCAGGAGCGGCGCCTGGTAGCGCTCGACGAGGACCACGAATGCAGCGGTCTCGCCAGCGCGCCACCGGTCCAGGAGAGTTCCATCCGAGGCGTCTTCGGTCATGCCATGTCAGGTCTTCCGGGGAGCACAACGCCGCCCCGCTGGGACCTCTTGGCGAGATCTTGCCGAATCCGCCTCGACGATGGACCTGGGGCGCTGCCGCCGCTGCCCCCGCGCGCTGCGCCCGGAAACGCAGAGGCCGAGCCAGGGCGTGCGCCCTGGCTCGGCCTCTGGAGCCCTGGTCGGAACCTTGTTCCGGGCCCTTACTTCGACTCGCCGACGAGCATCTTCACGAGCGCGTCGAGGTCGATCACGCTCGGGACCCGCGGGTCGTTCGAGTTCAGCGTCACGCTCTCGAACTGCAGGTTCGTCGCGGCCTTCTGGGCGAGATAGATCCGACCGCCGACAGTGTCGAGGGCCGCGTTGCGCAGCTCGTCGCGGAGCGCCTCCGCCGTCTCGATCGCCAGGTTGCCCTCGGCGACGGACGTTGTGTAGAGCGCGTCCGCCCGGGCCCGCGTGCCGCGGTCGTAGACGTCCGCTGCTGCGAGGATCTCGGCGACTTTGACCTGGTTGTTCGAGCTCTTCTCCTGCAGCTGCTTGTCCCAGTCACCGCGCAGCGACTTCTCGGCCGCCGCGATCTCAGCCGAGCGTGTCTCCGTGATCGCGCGCTGGTCCTCGACGAACTTCTGCGCCTCGGCGAGCTCGCGGGTCTGGTAGGTCAGTTGCTTCTCCTGCAAGCGCTGCTCGTAGCCCTCGGGGAAGCGGATCGCGCGGATCAGGACCTGCTGGGGTACGACATGGTTGCCCTCCAAGGCCGTCTTCAGCCGCGGCATGATCTCCTCGACGACGCGCAGGCGCTCGTCCGTGCTGTACGTCTCCTCGGAGGCGAGCTCCGCGAGGCCTTCGCGCAGCACCGACTCGACCGTCGTCAGGACACGATCGCGGTAGCTGAACTTGTTGCCCTCAGCGACGATCAAGTGCGCCTCGCCGTCGAGGATGCGGTACGTCACCGTGACGTCGTAGGTGGCGAGGTTGTTGTCCTTGGTGCGGATCTCGAGCGGCGGCCGCTCGTCCGCGACCGGGAAGTCGCTGCGCGTGTCCGAGAAGGAGATGAAGTGTGTGCGCCGCTCCAAGAGGTGCCACGCATGCATGCCGGGGATCCGCATGCGGAAGCCGGTGCCGTAGTCCTGCTCGGCGACGCCGCCCGCGATCAGGTTCTGCTTGACCCCGATCTGCCACGGCTCGACGCGCACCGTCAGGAACGCGAGCGCGAACGCCATCACGAGGAAGAGCCCCGCGACGCCAATGATGAGTCGTGCGATGCCTTTCATGTCAGCTCCCTCCAAGCATGCTGGGGTCGACCGCGTCGCGCGAGCCAGAGTGCTCGAGCCGCTGCGGGGCCGGGTCGCGGCTGTACGGTACGAACGTGAACTTGACGCCCAGGAGCTTCTCGACGAGCGCCTCGCGCACGATGACCTCGCCGCGTTGCGCGAGGGCCTTCGCGCGGCTCGCGATGCCCTCGGCCTCTTTGGTGTACTTCTGCGTGAGGCCCTCTGCCTGCGCCAAGAGCTGCTCGCGCTCGGCCTGCCCCTCGGCGACACGCGTCGCCGCGAAGGCATCGGCGCCGCGCTGGATGCGGATCGCGTCGCGCTCGGACGCCAAGAGCTCCTTCGAGAGCTCGCCCTCGAGGGTCTGCATCTCGACCTCTTTCTCCTTCCGCACCGCGGCGAGCCGCTGCTCGCGCACTTGCTCGAGCTGCTCGGCGCGCGCCTTGAGCTCCTGGACCTCTTGGTCCGCCTCCTTGCGGTCGTCGATCGCGCGCTCGTAGCGCTCGTCGAACTTCGGGTTCGGCGTGATGATGCGCACGATGTGGATGCCGTGCGACTCGAGCAGCGCGTTCAGGCGCGTGCGCGCCGCCTCCGGCGCCTGCTTGTACACCGTCGGGTTCGCGACCTCGACGGCGCTGTAGCGCCCGAACTCGTCGCGCAGGATCGAGCGCGCGTGCCCCTTGATCCACTCCTCCTTGAAGGAGTCTCCAGGGCCGGAGTCCGACAGCACGCGGTCCGCTGACGAAGGCACGAGCTCGTACTGGATGCGCATCTCCTGGAACCAGAAGTTCGAGCCGTCGTTGGCGCGCACGGTGAGGCGCTGCGCCTGGTTGGGCGTGTCGACCGACTCGCGGCTCGTGCCGGACATCACGTACTCCTGCGTCGTCCGGTCCAGCGGGTAGATCGCTTGGACGAAAGGCAGGTAGAACTGATAGCCGGGCTGCGTGATGACCGACTCTTCGCCCGTCAAGAAGTTGACGCGCACGGCGATCTCGTTGGCCTCGACCTGCATGACGCCGAGGCCGCCGCGGGACGCGAGCACGACCAGCGACAGCGCTGCGATGAGGACGAGCACGCCGGCGAAGCGTACGACCGGGGGCGGGCTGGGAAACTGCGGGCGTCCGGCGCCGCCGAGCTTCGGCGGCCAGTGACTGGGCGGGGGGCCGCCGCTAGGAGGGTTCGGGCTCATGGTGTGATCGAGAGTATCGGCGCATTCCCGTACTCTCCTCCACCCTTCTTCTTCGACCCGGTCGCCAAAAGCAGGCTCGGTGAGGGCGCAGCGGCGCGCACACAGTGCGGCCTCGACGCGCCTCACTGGGCCCGCGCGCTCAATCGTTGCCGGCGTACCCGATGTGCTGCAGCGTCTGTTGGCCGCCCGCGCCGACGCCAGCGACGAGGCTCGGCGCGTGCTGACTCGCGTCATTCAACGCGGCCTGGAGGCGCGCCAGGAGGTCCCGCGCGCGCCCTTCCTCGATCGCGACGAGGTTGTTGCGCTGGCGCGGGTCCGCGGTCATGTCGTAGAGCCCGAGGTCCGCGCGCACGACGTCGACCGGCGCGAGCATCCCGCCCTCGAGCGGGCGCTCGCGCCAGTGCAGCACCCATTCCCCGGCGCACATTCCGTGCAGCACAAGGTTGCCCTCTGCGCCGACGCGCCCGCGGCGCGTGCCGAAGACCGCGGTCTCCAACGGCGCGTCGTCGATCAGGTGCCGCGGATCGCGCGAGCCGAGCTCCGTGCCGCCGTACGCGGCCAGCGTGGAGCCGATGTGACGATTGGACACCGGGCCGCGGACACGCCGCCCCGGCGTGAGGCCCGGCCCCGCGAAGATGAGCGGCACGCGCACCTCTTCGACAAAGACCGAGTTGCCATGGCCGCGCAGGCCGTGGTCGAGCAGCCCCTCGCCGTGGTCCGCCGTAAAACAAACGACCGTGCGGTCGGTCAGGCCGAGGCGGGCGAGCTCGTCCATCACCGCGCCGAACCAGCGGTCGCCGGTCGCGACGCTCGCGTCGTACTCGTCCTGCATGTAGCGCGCGACGTCGGGCGTGACCTCGTAGCCCTTCGACTCCGGGTGCACGGGGATCCCGTCGGCGCCGCGCTCCGGCCAGGCCTCTGGCGGCGCGCCGAGCCCGAGGCGCGCGGCCTCGTCAGGGTGCGGGCGATGCGGCGTGTGCGGGTCGACGAGGTGCAAATAGAGGAAGAACCGCGCGCCCGCGTGGCGCCGCAGCCAATCGAGCGCTGGCGGCACGAGCTCGTCGGACATGCGGAACTCGGGCACCGAGCCATCGAAGTGCTCGAAGCCTTGGTCGAACTGCCGCTGCTCCACGATGAGCGGGTTCCCGGAGAACGCGGCGGTCGTGTAGCCGCGCGCCTGCAGCGCCTCCGCCAGCGTCTGGAGCGAGTAGGACAGCGTGCAATGCGCGGCGTCCGTCACGCCGTGCTCGCCAGGCAGCATCGCCGTCAACATCGACGCCGTCGAAGGCCATGTCCAGCTCGCGGTCGCGTACGCGTCCTCGAACAAGACCCCGCGCTCGGCGAGCGCATCGACGTGCGGCGACACAGGGCGCCCGTATCCGTAGCAGCCCAGCCGGTCCGCGCGCTGCGTGTCCATCACGACGAACACGATGTTGGGCGCGTCCGGCCGCGCGACGGTGCGCGCGCGCTGCGCGGTGCGCTCCAGCACCACGCCGCCGAAGCCGAGGTCCAGGCCCCTCTGTGTGTCGAGCGCTGAGAGGTCCTGGTCCGGCGCGAACGCGGTGCGCAGCACGACACGTTGACCTGGGCGCAGGCGGACTCCCGCGGCGCCACCGGCGTGGCGCCACGCGTACTGCTCCGGCTCCCACGCGCCGAGCCGCATGCGCGCGTGTTCGACCCGCTCGCTCCACACGACCGCGCCATCCACCTCGACGCTGTAGTCGATGGCGAGCGCCGCGAGGCCAGGGGGCAGGCGCTGGATGACCGACTGATCCGCGCCCGCGGACGCGCGCAGGACACACTCGCCGGCCTCGACAGGCACGTCGAAGCCGACCGCGCACGGCGGCGCCATCCGGATCGAGGGCTTGTCCGCCACGTCCGCGTGCTGGTCCACGATCGGCGTCAACGTGACCGGCGTAGGCGGCGCGCCTTCACGCTGCTGGAGGATGCGCCACGAGTCCTGCGACGCGACGATGTCGGCGATCACGAGGCGGCGCGTCATCGTCGGCGCGTCGTCGGCGAGCACCCGCGTCACGGCGACGGGCAGTGCGACCGCGACCAATCCGGCGGTCGCGAGGGCCAGCGCGCCGCGCACGAGATTGCCCGTATGCGCCAGCAGAGCGGCGATGAGCGCGATACCGCCGCCGAGCAGCGCGACGTCGCGATCGAGGCCCGGGACCGCGCGCGCGCCCGCCGCGGGCGGCAAACCCGCCAGATAGAGCGTCGCGATCACGACCGCGGCGACGAGCGCGATCAGCCGCAGCCCGTTCGAGCGCCGATTCGCTGCGGTCACGAGCAACATGCCCGCGACGACGCCGGCGACCGCCGCCTCAGCGAGGAGCGACGGGAAGGAGTACAAGACCGACCAGCGCTGGATCGCGGCCTCCTCTGGCGTCAGGTCCGGCGCCGCCGCGACGAGCAGCCAGAGCCGAGCGATGGCCAGGAGGCCGCCGAACCAGAGGCCGGTCGGCAGGAGGTCAGTGAAACTCGCGCGCTCTTCGCGCGCCTTTGCGACGGTGTCCACGCGGGTCGAGTCTACGACCTCGGCTTGTCGCTGGCGCCTCCGGATCCGCCAACGCGGTCAATCGATCCGCGTATACGTCCCGCCCGAGTCCGCCGCGAGCTCGCGCAAGAGCGGGCGATCCTGGCCGACCGCGACGCAGTGGATCGTGACCTTGCGGGACGAGTTCCAGCGCGCGACCTCGCTGCGGATCTCCGCCGGGTCGGTGACGAGGCCGCCGCTCGGGTCGCCGTCGGTCAGGAGGTAGATCGTGTCCACCGTAGTGTCCGCGAACGCGCGCGCGAGGCCGTCGTAGATCGCGGTCCCGCCGTTCGGCCGCAGGCGCTGGATGAAGGCCAAGGCATCGCCACGTCGCTTCTGGTCCGCGGCAACGAGCTCCTTGACCCAGTCGTTGACCCCAGTGCTGAACGCGATCACGTTGAAGCGATCGTCTGCCTGCAAGCGCTCGACCACGCCCGACAGCTCTTCCTTCGCGGTCTCGAGGCGGGTCTTGCCGGCGTACGCCTTCGCGTTCATCGAGCCGCTGACGTCGATGACAAACGCGAGTCGATCGGAGAGCACCTGGAGGCCATAGAAGCTGGCCTTCGACGAGTTGTCGTCCTTGCGGTCCTTGCGGGCGTCCTCGGCCTGCTGCGCCGCGGCGAGCGACGGGATCTCGAAGGTCGCGCCTTCCCCCTTCCACCACGCGCGCCAACGCGGTGAGCGGCTGCCATTGTCGACGCCGGTCAGCATGCGCAGCGCCCAATGCACCTCGAGGCGCAGCTTGCCCGACTCGCCGTCCAGCCGATCGATCAGCGTGACGACCGACGATGCCTTGCGGCGCGCCGCGACGGCGCGGATCGCTTCGCTGCGCACGCGGGCATCGGGGTCCGTCAGGAGCGCCGCGAGCGCGTCGAGCGCGTCGTCGGTGCCAAGGCGCGCGAGCTCGAGCGCCGCGGCCTGGCGCGCAGCGGGATCCTTGGAGCGGGCGAGGTTCAGCACGTCGCGCGAGGGGGCGTCGCCGTCGCCCAGCTCGAGGCGCGCCAAGGCGACGTGCGCGAGCCGCCGCAGCTCGTCGGCTTCGGAGCGCGTGAGCAGCTCGATCGGCTGCTTGCGCAGCGCGCGGCCGCGCGCGACGGTCGCCTCGAGGGCGCGGTAACGCACCGCGTCGTCCTTGGCGACGAGCCCGCGGTCGATGACCTCGTCGGCCTCCTCGAGCGCGTCGCCATTGAGCTGCATCCCCGCGACCGCGCCGAGGACGAGCTCGCGCACCGGGCGCGCGGCGTCCTCGTTCGACACGACGCGCCCCATCGCGGCCAGCGCGTCGACGGAGCGGAAGGCGCGCAGGACTTCGAGCCCCCTGTCGCGGCTCCCCGAATGGGGCGAGCGCCACGCAGCGAGCACGAGCTCGACGCTCTTCACGTCGGCCGCCGCGATGAGCTCCGGCAACAGGGGCGGCAGGCCGAGCGCGCGCGCGACGTCGTCCGTCACGGACGGGATCACGCTGCGCAACGTGTCGAGCGCCGGCGGCCCGAAGGCCACGAGGCCCTTCGTACCCGCGCGCGCCTCGGACGGCTTGCGGTCCAAGGCGAGGTCGCGCAGCAGCTGCAGCGCGCGCGCTTCTTGAGGGGAGACCCCGGCGAAGTGCCGGAGGGCCCGCGCCACCTCCGACAACTTCGCTTCACTCTTGACGATCCCGAGCGCCTGCTCGAGCGCCTTGAGGCCTGCGGCATCTCGCCGCGAACCGAGGGTCTCGAACCAGGCGCCGGCAGAGCGGTCCTTCTGGTCCTTGACCTTCTCGATCAGCTCGCGCGGCGTCTCCTGGGGGGAGCTGGCGTACGAAGGTACGAGCGTCGTCGTGAGCGCGACGAGCGCCGCAACCACGCGCAGCGAGAGAGACGACATGGATCAGCCAAGAGAGAGAGGGGCCCGGCGCTGGGGGGATTCCGTCGCGATTTCTTCCCAGCGAGCCAACCCCGAGGGGCTGACAGCGCGGGTGAAGACTGGGGGGATAGTCATGCGCGGGTCACCGCGACGGCCACCGGGTGCGTGACCTACCCCCGTCGCGGGGAAAGTAACCAAGGTGTGCGCATTTCGCACCCCCCTTGCGACGAACTGCCCGGACCGCGTCACAGCGCCGGCAACCAACCGAGCTCTCGCAGCCGGGTGAGCACACGCTCCGCGACGATCTCGTAGCCAACGGCGTTCGGGTGGAAGCGATCACCCGCGAGGAAGAGCCGCGCGGGCGGGGTCGTGGCGCGCGCGACCGCGCGGAACTCCCCAGCCACATCGAAGAACGGCAGGTCGAGGCTGGCGCAGAGCTCGCTGAGGCGCTCGATGGGCGTCGTGTCGAAGGAGTCCAGGTACACCTGGCTCTCATACGGGAAGAGGAAGACCATCACCCGGCCGCCGTGCTGCGCGGCGAGCGCCTGGATGCCGCTCAGGTACTCCCGCTGGAGCTCCCACACGGCCGAGTCGAGGGGCTCGTTGGCTGCCCCCTTCGCGGTCGCCTCGGCGGCCGCCCAGTCGCGCGCTTTCTGCGTGTCGTAATAGACGGCGCGCAGCTTGCGATACAGCGCGAGGCGCCCGAGGCCGTCCCGCAGCCCCTGGGGCATCACTCGCCGGAGCTTGCGCTGCTCGAAGACCTTCTCGTTGACCGCCTTGATCGAGTTCGGGAAGTCGTTGATGTTGTAGCCGACGACCACGAGGTTGGGCTTCAGCTCGTCGAGGTGCTCCGTCAGCACCTGGCGGTACACGCGCCCGTGCGCGCCGTTGATGCCCATGTTGAACGCGAGCGCGTTGCGGCCCTCGGCGCGCAGCTCACGCTCCAGAATCCGAGGCCAAGTGTCTGGCTCGAGCACCCCCTTGCCAAACGTCGTCGAGTCACCGAGGCACGCGATCCGCAGCTCGCCCTCTGCAAACGTCGGCACGCGCTCGGGGCCACGGAAGCCCCGTGAGTCGATCTCATACCAGGTCGCGTCCCACCGGCCGGTAAAGCCGGGGACATGCCGCACGTGCAGGTCGGCGGGCGAGTCGACGTAGGGTTGATGATCGAAGAATGAGAACGGGCCAGGCTCCTGGGCGCGGCAAATGAGCTCGGCCGCGGCGACCGCCAGCCCCAGCGACGCGCATGACAGGAGCAGCTTCTTCAGGAGTCGGCGCGTGCGGGACATCGTGAGGTCAAGGCAGGCTAAGGCGTGATTGGACGTGAAGGTTCCCTGAACCAACCGGTCCCGTCGAGCAATTGAGCGGCAGAATCGGCGGTCCAGTCCCGATCCCGTCCACAGGTGTCCTGTGGCGCCGCCCGGGTGATCGCCCAATCCGAGCGGCTCCGTGGTACGTTTCGGCACTCGATCGACCTGATCGTGAACCCGCTATGAGCCGCTTTCTCTCCCTCGCCTGTATCCCCGCTCTGTGGCTCGTTTCGGCGGGCCACGCTCTGGGCCAAGCCCTCCCGGCGGCGCCCGTGCCGCCGGAGAACCCCCTGACCGAAGCCAAACGCGTGCTCGGCAAGGCGCTGTTCTGGGACGAGCAGCTCTCGATGGACAACACGGTCGCGTGCGGCACGTGCCACATCCCGTCGGCCGGCGGCTCCGACCCCCGGGTCGACATGGACAACCGGCACCCCGGGCTCGACGGGATATACGGGACCCAGGACGACCGCTTCGATTCCGCGGGTGTGCGCCGCGTGAACGCCTATGGCGAGGTCGAACCCGACCCGACGTTCGGGTTCGCGCGTCAGGTCACGCCGCGCCGCTCCCCCTCCAACATCGGCGCGGCCTTCTTCGACGACCTCTTCTGGGATGGGCGCGCGACCTCGACATTTGTCGACCCGCTGACGGGCGCGACCGAGATCGCGCAGGGCGGCGCGCTCGAGTCGCAATCGCTCGGGCCGATCCTGTCGTCCGTCGAGATGGCTGGCGCGGGGCGCTCTTGGAGCGACGTCACAGAGAAGCTCGCGCGCGTGCGGCCGCTCGCGCTCGCGACCGACCTGAACCCGGACCTGGTCGGCGCGCTCGCGCTCGACCCGACGTACCCCGACCTCTTCGACCACGCGTTCGGCACACCGGACATCACGCCGGTGAGGATCGCGTTTGCGCTCGCGTCGTACCAGCGGACGCTGAATCCCGACCAGACGCCCTGGGACCTCTATATCGCCGGCAACACAAACGCGCTGAATTCCACCGAACGCAGCGGCCTGACGTCGTTCATGAGCGCAGGGCTCCGCTGCTCGCAGTGCCACACGCCGCCGCTGTTCTCCGACGGGACCTACCGCAACCTCGGCCTGCGCGACATCGCGGAGGACAATGGCCGGCAGGGCATCACCGGCCTCGCGAGCGACCGCGGCAAGTTCAAGGTGCCGACGCTGCGCAACGCCGGCTTGCGCCCGCGCTACTTCCACAGCGGGGCGCTCGAGGCGCCGAGCCTCTTCAACGCGGTGTTCTTCTACAACCAGGGCGGCGGGTTCTTCCTCGACAACAAGGACCCGCTCTTGAACAACGTCTCCATGGCGCCGAGCACGGCGTTCAACATCACGGAGTTCATCCGCGTCGGGCTCACCGACCCGCGCGTGGCCGCGGAGCTGCCGCCGTTCGATCGGCCGACGCTGCGCAGCGAGCTCGGGCCAAACGCGGTCCTCTCGGGTGTCGCGCGCGCAGGCAGCGGCGGCATCGCGCCGGTGATCCTGGCCGACATGCCCGCGGTCAGCGGCGACCGAGGCTTCCATGTCGCCGTGCGCGACGGCCTGGGGGGTGCGCTCGCGCGGATCGTCGTGCGCAACGCTGCGCCCGGCGGCCCGCCGGCCGGCGGCGGCCCGCTCGCGGCGACGCCGAGCCTCTACGGCGCGCCGATCACGCTCGCGGGCACCGGCGCGGGCAACGGCTACGGCACGTGGCAGCGCGGCATCCCGAACGCCCCAGCCCTCGTCGGCCAGAGCATGTGGTTCCAATGGCTGATCGCGGACGCCGGCGCGCCGCGCGGCTTCGCACGCACGCAGTGGGCCGAGCTCGTCGTACGGTGACGCGCACCGAAGCTACAGAGGCCGGGGTGTCTGCACGAGCCGCCGGGCGAGCGAGCTCCCTTCGGGCGTGCTCGCCTCGCAGAATGCAGCCCACAAACGGTCGGATCGTCACTTGATCGACCCTCGCGCTCGTCGCCGCTGACCGCGGTCCTGCCCGACGTCGCGACCCGACCGCGGCTACCGCGGAGGATCCAAGCGGTCGGGCGCCTCCGCGCTCGACCTCCCCTCGACGATGCGGCGGGATTCCTCGAGGATGACGCGCAAGACGCGCTCCAACGCGTCGGCGCCGTAGCCGTCGCGCGCGGCGCCCGAGCGGAACGCCAGCACGAGCTCGGCCTCACGCGCCAGATCGATGGGCGCGAGGCCCTGCGCGCGCTTCCACGTGCCGATGGCGCGCACGAGGCGGCCGCGGCGCTCCAGCGCCGCCGACAGGTCGCGGTCGCACGCCTCGATCTCGCGGCGTAGCCCGGCCAACGTCGCGTCGTCGCAGCTCATCGCACGTGCGGCGGTCAGCGCGCCAGGGGAGCGGCGGAATCCGCGGCGACGCCGAGCTCGGTGGGCAGGCGGAGCTCGCCGAAGTGTGTCACGGACCCAGGCTGGATGACGCCGATCATCAGCCCAAAGTGCTGGTCGCCCGGCGTGCTGCCGAGGAGCGCGTATTCGCCTGCCGGCACGCCGTCGACTTGGAACCGCCCCTCAGGGTCGACGTCGATGCGCGCGCTGCAATGGGACTTGGGCGCGAAGAGCAGGAGCTTGGCAGGCCCCGGCGCGCCGCCGTCCGCAGCGACAACCCGGCCTACGAGCGAACAACGCGGCGCATTCGCGCCCGCAACGACGAGCTCGAGCACGCCGCCCCAAGGCCCATCGACGCCCCGCACCTCCACGGGCATCCGAGCTTCGAAGCGATCGGTGCCGGTGTCGTAGAGCTCCAGAGAAACGGCGCCGCCTGGGTCGCGCGCGAGCAGGGCCTCGCCTCGCGCGTCGACCTGGACGCGGTCACTGAAGCGCGCGTGGGTCGGGTGTTGGGTCGGACCCTGCTCGCTCGGCGCGAGCTTCTGTGACGCGGTCCTGACCTCGACGCTCCAGCCAGCGAGCGGCGCGCCCTGATCATCCACGAGGCGGACGCGACCGAGATATCGCTCCTCGACGACGACGGTGACTCGCGCGTGCCCGTCAGCCGAAGGTTGGACCGATCGGCGGCCGACGAGGACCGCGCCTCCGCGCCCCGAGCGCGCCCACAGGACATCCTCGGCCGCGGGCAGCGAGCCGAGCTCGAATCGACCGTAGGCATCGCTGTACGCCGCGCTGCGTGTCGCGACCCCGTCGAGGCTCTGGGCCCAGACCTGCGCGCCCTCTACGGGTTGACCCTCCGCGTCGACGATCGTGCCCGCGACCGACATGGCGCGCTCGAGCACGATCGGCTCGGGCAACACGTGGCGCCCTGCGGTCGGGACGTCGAGCGAGACCGTGCGGGTCAGGAAGCCCTCGGCACAGACCGCGACCTCGACCCGGCCTGGCACGAGCCGCTCGCCGCGAAACCCGCCTGCAACGTCCGTGTGGGCCTCTTCGACGCGCCGCTGGCGCCAATGGCCAGGCGCGACCTCTTGAGTTCCATAAGCGCCGGCATTGAACCAGACCCGCGCGCCCGCCACCGGCACGCCGTCGGCCGTGGCGGCGCGCCCTTCGAGGACGAGCTCGTCGTAGGGGAGCTCGAGAGCGACCTCGACCGCGCCCTCGCGCTCCGAAGGGACCTCGACGAAGTGCACGTGGGTCACGGCGCGGCCGACCCCGCCGACGCCGAGCGCGACGACCGGAGCGCCGTTCGCGCGCCGCGGCGCGTAGAGGGCGCTGCGGTCGACGGTGAGTGTCACGTGCCCTGACTCGTCGAGGAGCCCGCGGTCGAGCTCTCCTTGGTCGCGCCCTGAGGCGAGGACGGTGCCCTCCGTCAGCGGCGCGCCGTGGGCGGTCACCGCGACTCGGATACGACCGACGTCCGCCGGCTCGAACGCCGCGGCGCTTGACTCGGACGAACTCAGCTCAGCGGCCGTCACGCGGCTCGCGCTGGACGTCGATGCACTCCCAGGGTCCAGCGGCCCGGTCGCCGAGCCGTCAGCGAGCGCTGCCCGTGCGCTGACAACGACGTCGTCGAGCGCCGGGTGGAGGTCGAGCGCTGCCTGCCGTTCCACCTTGTCGCCACGGCCTGCGCCAGGGGCGAGGCCGAGAATGACCCATGCCGCTGCACCGATCGCCAAAGGCCAAGCGACGAGCCCGGACCACCATGTGTGGGTGGGGGGCGTGAGCGGCGCGGGTCGCGCCGGTATCGGGTCACGCCCGACGTCGGCCAATTCGAACGCCCACGGCGCCAAGGCGATCGCCCAGGAGCGCTCAGCGCCCGGCCGCTGCTGGTCCCGCTGCTGGGCCCGCTGCTGGGCCAACTGCCGGGCCCGACTTTGGGCCCGTGCGTCCAAGCTGCGCCGCAGCCAGCGCAGCGCGACGGCGTGATCGGACTTGATCGTCCCGAGTGGGACGCCGAGACGCTCCGCGATCTCGCGCAAGCGCAAGCCCTCGCGATAGCGCAGGCGCAGCACGTCGCCCTGGCGGCCTTGGAGCGCGACCAAAGCAGTCTGGAGCGCCTCGAGCCACTCCTCTCGCTCCGCGTCGGCGACCATTTCGGTCCCAGCTCGGCCCGCCCCCATGGTGGCCTCGGGCCGGGCGGCGGCGCGCTCGACCTCGACGCGGCGTCGATCGGCGAGGCGGCGCTTGCGCGCGAAGCGGCGAGTCAGGACCTTGAGCCAAGGCTCGGGGCGCGCGACCCCCTCTGCCCGCGACGCGACGCACCAGACCTCTTGAACGACATCGTCTGCGGCGCTGTCATCGAGCACGAGCCTCCGGGCAAGGCTGCGCAGATGCTGGTCGAGCGTGACGTCGAAGGCGACCGCGTCATCGCTGGCGCGGCCACTCGTGACAAATTCGAGCGAGTCGGTATCCATATTCACCGCAGGTGCGAGGCGTGCGGTCCGGAAGAGATTAACGACCGGCTCCCCGGCGCGTAGCCTCTTCCGGCCGCATGCCGCCGCCCATCGCTCAGATTCTGCTGCCGCTCGTCGGGCTCGTCGGCCCGCTGCCCGTGCTCTTGGGGCTGCCAGGGACGTGGTTGGCGGTCCTCGCCTGGCTGACGCCCACGATCGCCGTGATCGCGTAGAGCATGCGCGCACCGCGCCCACGGCCCTTCAACTTGCGTGGTTTCGCCAGAGCAATGGCGTCGCCCGAGGCGTGTCCCGCGCTACTGCAGCGTCACGCTCACCGCGTCCGTGAAGTTGCTCGTCGGCCCAGGGTTCGCGTCGCGGTACCAGGCTTGGAAGTTCCAGGTCTCGCCGGCCTGGACGGACACGAGGCCCGTCGGCTGCGGGTGTTGCGTGAGGTCTGTCGTGAGCTCGAACGTGCCGCTCGCGCCGGAGTTCTGGAGCTGTCCCGCTGCGGCGAAGCGGCCGACGGCTCCTCCCAGGCAGAGGTCGCCCTGGCTCCCGCCCGGCCCCGCGGCGAAACCCTGCATTTGGCTCGTCAAGAAGTAGCCGACGGACTGCGTCGGCAATTGACGCGCTGACAGGATGACGTAGCCCTGCGCGGCGGCGCCGGGGAAGCCCTGGGCGGTGATCCGCGCAGGCGCGCCGGTCGAGTTGGCGACGCCCGGCGAGCAGTACGCGGCGCCGAGCGCGTCGTCGTAGATGTCGACGGTGTCGTAGACCATGACTCCACCGGAGCTGCCGAGGAACCGCCCGCCTGCGAAGAAGCTCTTGGTGCCCACGGTCGTCGCCGCGAGATGGTCTCGATGCACGGAGAGCGCGTAGGTCGACCACGTGTTCGCTGCGGAGTCGTACACGCTGACGTCGTGGACGCCGCTCGAGAAACCGCCCGCGAAGAGGGCCTTTGCTCCGTTGCTCGTCGCCGCGCCAGCCCAATGCGAGTTCGGTGCGGGCATGGTGAACCACGTTCCGGTCGTATCGTCGTAGACGTCGACCACGCTGGCTCCATTCCCGCTGAAGAAAGCCCGCGAGCCCACGGACGTCGCTACGCCATTGGCGAGCGGGGCGCTGAGGGTCGCCGTCGACCACGTCCCGGTGGCAGCGTCGTAGATGTCGACGACATCAGACGGAGAAACTTGCCCTGCCAAGATGGAGCCCCCCGCGAAGATCGCCTTGTTGCCGACCGACACGACAGCCATATCGAACCGTCCGACCGAGAGGGCGGCCGTCGACCAGACGCCGGTCGCGTCGTCGTAGATGTCCACCGTGTCGAGGCCCAGCTGGTCTTGACCCGTTAACCCGCCCGCAAAGAGGACACGCGTCCCTACATTCACCGCAACGAGAATCCCGCGGGCGCTCGAGAGATTCGCCGCGCTCCACGCACCACTCGAGTCGTCGTAGATGTCCACGACACCCGACGGCCCGCCGGTGCATGCCGGGCCGGCGCAAACGCCGCCGGCGAAGAAGACCTTGCTCCCGACCCTCGCGGCGCAGCTGGCCCCGGGAGAGGAGAGCAAAGCCGTCGACCACTGACCCGTTCCATCGTCGTAGATGTCGACGACGTCGGAGCCCCCGACGTAGGGGTCCCACCCTCCAGCGAACAGCGCCTTGCGACCCACCGTCTCGGCGGCCAGAGAGATTCGCGGAACGGACAGTGTCGCGGTGGTCCATTGCGCGGCCGCGGACGGCGCGAAGAGAACACAGGCGAGCAGCGAGAAGGTGGAGCGGGCAGGGACTTGCATGAGGTCGTCGATCGAGGGGGTTGGAGGCACACCAGAGTCCTTGTGAGTTCGAGCGGTCGCACGGACGCGGGCCCGCGCTATTGCAAGAC
>JAWKUK010000021.1:0-161447 GCA_041398605.1 Planctomycetota bacterium | reverse complement strand
GACCGACAGCTCACCATCCGCCGCGTCGCGCTCGACGCGCTGCACCAAGACCCCGCCAACGCCCGCGCCCACGGGCCCGAGAACATGGCCGCGATCGAGGCCAGCCTTGCCCGCTTCGGCCAGGCAGAACCTCTCGTGGTGCACGCAGGCACGGGGCGGGTCATCGGCGGGAACGGCAGGCTCGCCGCGATGAAGCGCCTTGGCTGGACCGAGGCCGACGTCGTCGAGCTCGACCTGGAGGCGGTCGATGCCACGGCGTTGGGCATCGCGTTGAACCGCACCGGCGAGCTTGCGGAGTGGGATGACGAGGCGCTCGCCAAGCTCCTCGCGTCCCTGCGCGACGAGGGCGGCCTGGACGGCGTAGGCTTCGATGAGGCCGAGCTGGACGAGCTGCTCGCGCAGTTCGAGGACGAGGAGGCCATCGAGGACGTCGAGCCGGGTGAGCTCCCTGCGACGCCTGTCACGCGTGCGGGCGACCTGTGGGTCCTAGGCGAGCATCGGTTGCTTTGTGGCGACTCGACGGATGCGGCGAGCTACGAGCGGGTCCTGGGCGACGAGCGCGCCGACCTCGTGTGGACTGATCCGCCGTACGGAGTGAGCTACGTCGGCGGTACGGACGACGCGCTGACAATCCAAAACGACGAGCTGCAGGGCGACGACCTCGAGGGCTTCCTGCGCGATGCGCTCACGCCGGCCGCAGCCGCATGCAAGCCGGGCGCGTGCTGGTACGTCGCGGCTCCGGCGGGCCCCAACTTCCTGCCGTTCGCGCAGGTGCTCAGCGACCTCGGCATCTGGCGGCAAACGCTCGTCTGGGTGAAGGACTCGCTCGTGCTGGGGCGCAGCGACTACCACTACCGCCACGAGGCGCTCTTCTACGGCTGGACGCCAGGCGCCGCGCACCAACCGCCCCCGACGCGCGACCGGGACACGATCTGGGAATGCCCACGCCCCAAGGCGTCCCCGGACCACCCGACGACCAAACCGACGGCGTTGGTGGTGCGTGCGATCGAGAACTCGAGTAAGCGCGGCGCGATCGTGCTTGACGCATTCTGCGGCGCGGGCACGACCATCCTCGCAGCCGAGCAGACGAAGCGACGTGCGCGCGGCATCGAGCTCGACTCCAAGTACTGCGATGTGATCGTACGCCGCTGGCAGGAGGCAACCGGCAAGGAGGCCACGCTCGACGGCGTCCCGTTCAGCACGGTCAAGGAGAGCCGTGGCGTTGAGTAACGGCAAGGTCCCGCCCGCCGAGGCGTTCGCGCTCTACGTCGGCCTCGGCGAGTCGCGCAGCTACACCGCGATCTGCCAGAAATACGGCGTATCGAAGCGCGCGGTGGTCGCGCTGGCTCGACGCCACCATTGGCCCGAGCGCCTGCGCGAGATCGAGGAGGAAGCCGCGCGACGATTGCGCGAATCTCAGGTCGTCTCGATCGTCGAGGCGCGTGAGCGGCACCTGAAGGCGCTCAAGATCATGCAGGCGAAGGCGCTGACGGGGCTACGTGAGAAGAGCGTGCGCAGCGTCGGCGAGGCTGCGCGAACGCTGGAGGCCGCGATCAAGCTCGAGCGGCTCATCTTGGGCGAGAGCACCTCGAACACGAACGTGAGCGTCGAGGAGCGGCAGCAGCGCGAAGTCGACCAGCTGCTCGTTGACGATGAGGACGAAGACGGCGCGGGCGACGAGTGCGAGGGCGATGAAGACCGAACCTGAGGCGCGACGCCTCGACAAGTGGGAGCTGTTCCGAATGCTCGCGTACGTCCCGCACGAAGCCCAGCGTCGCGTGCACGAGTCGAGCGCGCATACCAAGGTGCTCGCCTGTGGCGCACGCTGGGGCAAGAGCCGCTGCGCCGTGATGGAGCTGTTGGTGTTCGCACTCGCGCCCGGTCCGAGCCGCCTCGCGTGGATAGCTGCACCCCGCTTCGAGGTCGTCGACAAGCTGCTCGACCTGTTCGTGGCACAGATGAGTGGGGGCCTCGCGCACCGCCTTGTGGAAGTCAACCGACGCCCGCGCCGCATCGTAGTCCGCAACCTCTCCGGAAACGAAGTCCGCATCGAAGGCCGTAACACCGAGCGCGTCCCTTCGCTGCTCGGCGAGTCGCTCGACTACATGCTCGTGGACGAGGCGGGACGCGTCCGCGACGAGGCGTGGGAAGGCGCGCTCTCGCAGCGTCTCGTCGAGCGCGACGGCCGGGCGTTTGTGTGTGGCACGCCGCGGAATGAAGGCAGCTGGTTCCATCGACTGTTTGCGCGCGGGCAGGGCGAGGACCCAACGGTCGAGTCATGGACCGGTCCAACGGTCGACAACCCCGCGATTGATCCAGCCCTGGTCGAGCGCGAGCGCGATAGGTTGTCGACGGCAGAGTTCGCGAGTGAGTACCTCGGCCAGTTCGTTGGGCCCGACGGCCCTCTCTGCTTGACCTGTGGCGGGCCGCATCGAGGGTGCCGGTCGTCCGTGATCCTGCCGCTTGGCGAGGTGCTCGCACATTGCGATGCGTGCGGTCGGCCCCTGGGCCGCGACGGCCAGCCATTGGGCGTGCCGACGCCCCGCGGGCTCTACGTGCTCACGCTGACCACGGATGACGTGAAGCCGCCCGAGGAGGGGTGATGGCGAGGCTCGACAAGGAGGCGGTGTTCCGCGCCGTCGGCTACCAGCCGCACGAGGTCTAGCGCGCGATCCACGCGTCGGAGGCCCTGCGCCGGGTCGTGGCCTGCGGTGTGCGCTTCGGGAAGTCGACGTTGGCCGTCCACGAGGCCCTGCTGGCCGCCCTGGCCCCGGCGGAGAGTGCGCGCGGCTGGATCGTGACGCCGACCGTGGCGACCACCAGGCTCGTGACCGACGTTCTGTTCGACGCGCTGCGGACGCACTTCCCACACCGCGTGCTCGACTTCGACGAGCGCGCGCGCCGGATGACGGTCCAGAACCTCGGTGGCGGGACCACGGAGGTTGCGGGCCGGAGCGCGGATCGGCCCGCAGCGCTGCTCGGCACCTCGCTCGACTGGCTGATCGTGGACGAGGCGGCGCGCCTGAAGGAGGAGGTCTGGGCCGCGGTCCTCAGCCAGCGCCTCGTGGATCGCGACGGCTGGGCCCTGCTCCTGAGCACTCCCCACGGGTTCGACAGCTGGTTCCGCGAGCAGGTCGAGCGGGGCATCCGCGGGGAGGAGGGCTACGCCTCGTGGGTGGCGCCGACGCGGTCGAACCCCGCCGTGCACCCGGCGGTGATCGAGCTCGAGGCCGCCCGGCTGACCCGGCACGAGTTCCAGGCGGAGTATGAGGCCCGGTTCATTGGAAGGTTCGGTGCGGTCTGCCTCCACTGCGGCTGGGGTCGGGACTGGCAGAAGACGATCCTGTGGGCGCCGGAGTACTGGGCGCGGCGGGAGTGCGTGTACTGCGGGCGGCCGCTGACGGCGGAGGGCGAGCCGGTGGGCTCCGAACTACCGGACGGGACGGTCCGGATCCAGGTGGAGGTGGGGCCGGACGAGGAGTTGGCGTGGCTGGAGCAGGAGCGGCTGGCGGATGTAGGATCCGACTGCGGGGATCGCCCCGGTTCCGACGCGGCCCCGCCGTGACCACCTCTGGCTCGCGCAAGCGTCATCTGCACGAACTCCAATGGACGAATCTCGCGCGGAGCCCCGACTGGTGACGGTGATTTTCTCCGGGCAGTTCACGCTCGAGAACTGGTTCCGAAGGGGCCGAGATCCTCAGCCGGTGCCCGTCGACGCGCAAGGCGCGGAGCAAGCGCAGCCCCCTCGTGGCGCCGAGCGTGCTTTCGAGCCATCGGACGACGACTACGTCAACGTCACGAAGGCAGGTGACGGCGCTCTTGTCGAGCTGTTGCCTCTCTGCACTTCATCCGAAGCGAGTCGTGTGCCGCGCTTGTTTGCTCTGGGGGTCGATCCGCCTGAGATCAACGCGGTTCCACTCACGGTCGCATCGATCGGAGGCCAATTCGAGAGCTTCGCCTTCGCACTATACAACCCGGGCAAGGCGCTCGCGCTGGCAGGCGCGCCTGGTCGAGTGGCTGATGGGAAGCATCCACTCGACCAGCGGCGGCTGCTCACGAACGTTCTCGCGCTGCTGGGTGTTTCGCGCCGCTGGGTCAATTTCGCGGGCCACATGCAGGAGGCGCGCCCGCTCGCGGTGGAGGCTGGAGTAGTCGTGCATCGGCTCGAACATTGGTGCCAACTCCGACTAGTCGAGATCTCCGGGGAGGACCCATTCGTTGATCTGGCACTTCCGGAGGACGCGCTCGGAAGTTCCATTCGCCTCTTCGCCATCGGGCTGCAGCTCTCCGAGTTCGCCCGCTATCACGCGGATGAGCTGCAGCGCATCTTGCCGAGCGCCGAGGCGGTTCGTCCCCTGCCAGGGTCCATTCAAGCTGAGCGTGCGCATACGGAGGAGCACGACGCGCGTGGGCCTACGATCGGTGTCGACTACAGCGACCGTAGCAAGGAGGGACGGGACCGGCGCTTGAAGCATCTCGAAAGCCGCGGGCTCCGCGGGAAGGCGTTGGAGATGGCGAAGGGGGCCTTGGAATGCCTCGAGAAGATCGAGGGCGATGAGGTCCTGGCGGCCGATCTCGAGAACGCCGCAGTCGCGCCCTCGACGGTTCGGAGCGGTGTGCGGCGCATCGAAGGGGCGATCATCAGCGGGACGGGCAAGAAGACGCGCATGCGTTGGAGCAAGGTGGTTCGGTGGGCCGTCGAGACGTGGATTCCGCGCCCAGGGAGAGGCCGGAAGCGGTAGGCCCGCAGGGGCCGGACGGGGTCCAGCCGCGCGACCCTATACCGGTTCGGTCGGTGCTCATCGCGTTGCGTCGGCGACCGGGCCGGACCGATACCACCCATTCGCGTGGGGTCATCGACACCAACAGGACACCCGCCCAGGAGGACGGCATCGCATCCCAGGCGGTCGAGTTGGTCCACAGCGCTGATCCCACTCGCAAAGGGCTACGCCCGGAAGAGCGTCTCACTCCGTCGACTCCCGAGGTCCGAGGGGACGACCGCGACCTGGATGTCGTTCACACCGCTGACTCCCCAATCGTCGAGGGGGCGGCGAGCGTCGATGCACTAGACGCACCTCACACGGATAAGGATCTGGTGCAGAGCCAGCCGGAACCTGCCAGGCGTGGCGTTCCTATCCAGCGCGTCCGCGCCCGAATCCGGGAGGTTCGCGATCTCGCGTTGCAGGCGGATCCAGCTGAGCTGCACCTCGTCGTCCGCGACATCAACGCGCTGCTCGCAGCGCTCATGAGCCTCGTGCAGGGCGGGAGTGATAAACACGAGCACGGAGCGCCGAAGGACGAGGACATCACGAACGACGTCGATTCCAAGTTCGGCGCTCGGACCTTGGAGGTGGCCGAGTGATGCACCCCCTCGTTGAACAGCAAGCGCTCGGTGCCGCCGTCGTGCGCGAGACGTCAAGCGTTGGGCCGACCGTCGCATACGTGTGCATATCGGACTGTCTCTGCCCGCTGGGGGCCTCTCCCGGCCTGCGAGTTGACGCTCGGCGCATTCCCCGAGCGTTCACCGCGGACCGGACGGGAGCACAGGCGAGGGCCAACCGAGAGCAAGGAGGCTGTCCGTGAAGACACCCCACAGCCTTGCTTCTGAGGCCCTTGGCGAGTCAACGGAGCCGCATCTCGCACACGCTCACGCCCGAGTCGCTGAAGTGCGTCGGGCGCACGAACTTGGCCTCGTGCTGACCCCGGCTCGAGGCAAAGCTGCCTTCCGAAAGGGCTGGAATGAAGAGCAGCCGCTGGAGCTGGACCAGCTGGTTGCGTACGCCCAGGACTTCAACCTGTCGCTGCGTTGCGGGCCGGTCTCAGGCGTTCTCGTCATCGATGACGACAGCGAGGAGCAGGGCGCGGCCGAGCTCTTGAGCTTGCCGCGGACGTGGACCGTTCGCACAGGATCGGGACGGCACCACTATTACTTCAAGTGGCCCGACGAGCCGGTGCCGAACCGGCCCTCGGCGTTCGGCCTGAAGGTTGAGCTTCGCGGCGACGGCATGGCGGTGCTCTACCCAGGGTCGGTCCACCCTGATACCAATAGGCTGTATGAGTGGGCCCCTGGGCTAGATCCCGCGTCGATTGAGCTGGCCGAGCTGCCGCAGGCGCATCTTGATGGGCTCCGACGCCCCGTGACACCCGCGCGACCGCCGGGAGCACAGCGCGCCGAAGTCCCACATGGCACCAGCCTGCGTGACCGGCTCCTTGCTGAGGTGCGCCTAGCAACCGAGGGGACGCGAAACAGCGCGCTCAACCGTGCCGCGTTCACCCTGGGTGGTCTCGTGGGGCGTGGCGACCTCGATCGAGGAGACGCGGAGGACGACCTTCTCGACGCCGCGATTCAGGTGGGGCTCCCGGAGCGCGAGGCGCGCGCCACGATCGCGAGTGGCCTCAGCAAGGGGATCGAGAGGCCTCTCGCACGGACAGGGCCTGCTCGGTGGAAGCATCCACAGGACTCGACATCGAACGTCAATCCTCACGCGCAGGACCGGGACGCGGATGAGCCCCAAACGTGCGCGCCCGACGACCATCCGGGGGGGGAATTCGGGGCGCGTCCAGTGGACGCAACCGGATCAGAGGAGCGGCCAGTCCCCGCCAGTACGACAGCCGCCACAGCCGACTTGCCATTAGCTCAGGACACAGATCGCAAAGGCAAAGGCAAAGGCAAAGGCAAGGCCAAGGCTCGGGTCATACAGCGGCCGTTTCCCTTGCATCTCCTCCCTGCGGACGTCCATGAGTTCTGCGAAGCCGTGGCCGATGCCCGGAGCGTGGACGTCTCCATGGTCGCAGCGGCGGTCCTTGTCGGGCTCGGAAGCGCGATAGGCCTCTCTCGCTCGGCCTGGGACTCGTTCTCGCGCTGGTCCGAGCCACCCGCCATCTGGGCGGCGCTTGTCATGCGCTCAGGCGGCCGCAAGAGTCCCGTGCTGGAAGACGTCTTTCGTGTTCACGATCGGTGGCAAGCCGAGCTGCACGAGCAATTCGTTGCCCTTCAGGAGAAGTACCAGGATGACCTTGATGTCTGGGATCGTGCGCAGAAGCGAACGAAGAAGGCCAGCGCCAAATCGGGTGATGAGGAGCACGTCCCACGCCCGCGGCCGCCCAAGCTCCAACACATCTACACCACAGACGCCACACAGGAAGCCATGGTGGCAATGCTCTCCGAGACGCCACGGGGATTGCTTGTCATCAACGACGAGCTCGCAGGCTTCTTCGGGTCAATGGGGCGTTACGGGACTGGCCGGACGGACGCAGACCGCGCGTTCTGGCTGTCGATGTTCCGGGCCACATCGTCGAAGATTGATAGGGCTACGAAAGGGACAATTTACGTCAAGAGGGGCCTCGCGTCCGTGGTCGGGGGCGTTCAGCCCGCGATCCTCGCTCGATGCTTCGACGAGGAGTCGTTCACGAGTGGCTTAGCCTCGCGCTTCTTGTTGATCATGCCCACGCTGCCTGTGAAGCAGTATCGACAGGGGCCCTCGGACCAAGCGTGTGAGCGCTACGAGGGCCTGCTTACGAGGCTCTTAGGATTGCCGTTCGCGTCGGGTTTCAATGCGGCCGGATTTCCAACGCAGGACACGATTCGTGTCCCCTTCTCGGGTGCGTGCCGCGACTTCCTACGGGTGTGGATCCCTCGCTGGTCGGAAGAGGCGTTGGAGTCAGCCGAGGCCGTCGAGGCGGCGATGTCAAAGCTCGAGGGGTACGCGCTCCGTTTTGCGTTGATCTTCAAGACCTGCCGTGAGGCGAACGGCACGGCGCGCGATATCGACCCAATCGAAATCGCAGACCTTGAGTCTGGCGCCGAACTGGCGCGCTGGTTTCGCGACGAGGCCATTCGCGTCTACGAGACGCTTGGTCGTGACGTCGAGCCGGGAGCTGACCGCAAGCTCGCCGCGCGGGTCGAGAAGGTTCGCGCAATGGGGGGCGCGGTGACGATTCGGGAATGGCGCCAACGGAACAACCGACGGAACCAAGAGGAGGCCAAGTCCGAGCTGGACGAGCTCGTTCAAGCGCAACTGGCTGAGTGGGTCGAACGCGCCCGCGGATCAGGCGGTGGGGCACCGACGCAGGAGTGCCGACTGGTGACCGCCGGGCCCGAAGGGCCTGGCGGAGAACCAGGGGAGGTGCGGGGGAAGATCGACCTGGACCAGGACACGCTGAAGGCCCACGAGGGGGCGGTGTCGGTCGAGCCGACGGTCGACGAAACCTCCCATGAGTGCTCGCATAACGCGGCCGTCGGGACCGGCCCCGGGGAGGTTCCGTTGTGCATCGACATTGCCGATCGGGCATCGCATGGCGATTCGGGCAATGGCGATAGGAATGCCCATTGCGGGGAGGTTCCGTGTTGCGTGTTGCGTGGTGCAGATGCATTCATGCACAACACCCCCTCTCCTGGGCCCAGGAATGGGGGGGGACCCCTGGAAGAGGGGGTAGATGGGGTGGACTTGCAACACGGAACCTCCCCGGTCCCAGAAGTGAATAGCGTTGGGAGCAAAAGCGTTCGCGCGAATGACGACTGCACCACGCAACACGCAACACGGAACCTCCCTGCCGCCACCCCTGGGCCGCTGGCGTCCTCGTCCGTACCTGCCGAGGCCCGGCCGACTGCGTCACCTGAGGGCACCCACCCGTCGTCCATCGACCCCATCTTCGACCTCATTCGATCCGAGCTTCCGGGCTGGTCGCTTGCCAGGGACGCGGTGACGGTCGTTCCGATTGAGCGAGTCTTCAATCTGGCCGCGGAGGTTCTGAAGTCCTGCTACGCATGCGGCTCTCGACGCTTCTGGCGCCTGGCAGACGCTGGACGTGGTGCCCCCGGCGAGTACCGGTGTTCGACCTGTGCGCCCAGTACGAAGGCTGACTCCCTCATTGAGCGCCTCGACCTCGACGGAGGCGAAGCATGATCCGCTCCGTCCGCTTCATCCCTGCGAGCGACGCCGAGGCAGAGCGTGGGCTCCTCGCCTACGTGAAGCTCGAGTTCGGCCCGCTCATCCTGGACGGCGTGACCCTGCGGCGCACCCTGGACGGGCGTTTGACGCTGGGCTGGCCCGAGCGAACCGATCGGCAGGGCAATCGGCACCCGCTGATGCGCCCGATCTCCGACGCCGCGCGCCTCGAGCTCGAGGACGCGGTCCTGCGCGAGCTGAACCGCCAGGAGGCAGCGCGATGAGGGGGCGTGGTTGTAACGCGGCTCACATGAGCGTCGAGGCCCGCCTGGCGGAACTGGGCGCGCTGTTGGCGAGGGGATACCGCCGGGCGCGGCAGATCCCGCAGAACGAACTGGATGTCAACCCGGGCGCAGAGCGTGCATGCGACCGCGCGGCGGATAGGCGCCGTGCACAGCCCGACCTGGAGGTCGCGTGATGACCAAGAAGAGCACCAAGAGCAAGCAAGGCGCCGAGCGCCAGAGCATCGAGTGGGTCGCCGTCGAGGACGGCTTCGTAGACGACGTGCCGACGATCGACGTCGGTGAGCAGAGCGAGGCCGAGCTCGAAGGGGTGGAACCCGCGGGCGAGGCCACGTACGACCTCGTGGCCGCTGAGGGCCCCGAGCGCGGGCCGGACGGCATCGCCTGGGTTGAAGCCGAGTCACCGCCCGCGGAAACCCCGAACGCGCTACGCGCGAAACCGGGCCCCGCGCACGGCCGTCAGGCGGCGAAGCGAGTCCAGGTGCCGACGGTCCCCACGGCCCTCGAGCCCACGGCCACCGGCACCGAAGCCGCGCCGCCCGACAGCGCGCTCCCCTCGATGGAGGAGGTCATCGCCGACCTCGGCCGCATGAGCGTGCCTGAGCTCGTGAAGCGCCACGTCGAGGTGCTCGGGCGCCGGCCGCGGATCAAGAACCGCACCTGGCTGCAGCGCAAGCTTGCCTGGCACGAGCAGACCAAGCGCTTCGGCGGGCTCTCGAACGCGGCGAAAGCCCGGCTCGACGAGCTCATGGGCGAGATCCAGCTCCCGGAGCCGCGACCCAGCGAGAAGGCGAAGCTCACCGCGCCGCGCAGCGCCGACGACATGCCGCTCGGCACGCGCATCGAGCGCAAGTGGCGTGACCGGCTGATCGTCGCCGTGCGCGTCGAGAGCGGCTGGAGCTGCGAGGGCACGACCTACAAGTCGCTGTCGGCCGCGGCGAAGGCGATCTCGGGCAGCCACGTGAGCGGCCCGGCGTTCTTCAACCTGCGGGCGCGGAAGGGCGGCACCGAATGAGTCGCACAGCCAACAGGATGGCACGCCGGCCCGAGCCTTCGAGCGAGGCCGGCACGGTGCGAGTTGCGGTGTACACGCGGAAGTCCGTGGCCGATGGGCTGGACCAGGCCTTCAACACGCTCGACGCCCAGCGCGAGTCCGTTGAGGGCTACGTCCGGTCGATGCGCGGCGAGGGCTGGACAGCGCTACCCGACCGCTACGACGACGGCGGCTTCAGCGGCGCGAACACCGATCGCCCTGCGTTCAAGCGGCTCATGGCGGACGTCGCCGAGGGCAAGGTGGACGTCGTGGTCGTGTACCGCCTCGACCGGCTGTCGAGGTCGCTCGTGGACTTCGCTGGCCTGATGCGCGACTTCGAGCAGCGCGGGGTGGCGTTCGTGAGCGTCACCGAGCGGTTCGATACCTCGACGCCGATGGGGCGAATGGTGCTGAACTTGCTCGCGACCTTCGCCCAGTTCGAGCGCGAGACGATCGCTCAGCGCACGCGGGACAAGGTCCAGGCGACGCGGAGGCGCGGCATGTGGACCGGCGGGCGTCCCGTGCTTGGCTTCGACGTCGTCGACAAGAAGCTCGTCGTCAACGAGCGCGAGGCCGAGGACGTGCGGCGCATCTTCGCGCTCTACCTGAAGGTCGGTGGCACGATAGTCCTGGCTCACGAGCTGAAGCTGCTGGGCCTCCGCAACAAGCGCTGGACCAACGCCGCCGGGGTCGAGACCGGCGGGAGCGCGTTCGACAAGAACACCGTGCTCGCGTTGCTGCGGAGTCCGCTCTACGTCGGGCTGGTCCGCGCCGGCGACGAGGTGGTGGAGGGCGAGCACGAGGCGATCGTGCCGCGCGAGCTGTGGGACGCGGCCCAAGCGATGCTCGACGCTCAGGCGCCTGAGGTCGGTACACGCCCAGCGCGTCGCAGCACGGCGCTGTTGAGTGGCATCGCGCGATGCAAGTGTGGCGCCGCGATGACGCCGACCTCGGCAAAGCGGCACGGGCGGACGTACGCGTACTACAGCTGCGCGACGATGGTGAAGCGCGGCAAGGACGCCTGCCCGGGCTCACGGGTCGCAGGCGGAAAGCTGGAGCAGATCGTCATCGACCGCGTGCGCGAGGTGGCGCGTGACCCGGCAGTGCTCGAGGCGGCTGTCGCCGCTGACCGAGATGAGCGCGGCGTCGAACGCGATCGCCTGGCAGCCGATGTCCGCGAGCTCCGAACTGCCCGTGGACGCCACGTCGCCGAGCAGCAGCGGTTGCTGGGCGCGGTGGGGGCGAAGGACGCCCCGGATGGCCTGCTGGGTCGCGTGCGTGAGCTCGACGAGCTGGTAGCTGAAGCAGACGCCCGCGTGGCCGCGCTGGAGCGCGATGTGCGCGCGTTGGAAGGCGACGCCGATGCGGATGGCCTCCGCACCGCGCTCGCCGAGTTCGACGGCGTGTGGGGCGCGCTGGGCCCCGAGGAGCAGGCTCGGGTGCTGGCGCTGGTCCTCGACCAGGTGGTGGTTGACGGCGCGGCTGGCGACGCCGAGATCCGCTTCCGGGGGTGGCGCTGATGGGGCCGGTCATTCGCGTGCGACTCCGCGAGGAAGACGTCGCTGAGCCGCTAGAGCCGTCAGTCCCCGTGCGCGTCACGCGAAGGGCGCAGCTGCTCGCGCTCGCCTATGCGATCGAGGCCGCGGTTGAGGATGGCAGGTACGGCAGCGTCGCCGAGGTTGCGCGGGTGCTGGGCCTCTCGCGAGCCCGCTTGAGCCAGGTCATGCGACGGCGGTGGGCGCCGGGTACGCAGCAAGAGGAGTGCCTGGCGCCATGACGAGCAGCGACCCCGCCGAGGCCCTCGGCGCGCTCCTAGCGGTGGTGGAGGGGCTGTCGGTCTGGACGGGGCTCTTCGTAGGGGATGTGGCGGAGCCGGCGGCCATCGAGTGGTTCGTCTCGACCGACGCGAACAGCCTACGCCACGCGGGGAGCCGGCTGGCGACAGCGAGGGCGACCCGAGCGACCGGTAGCAGCGCGTGACCGGTGGGCGGGCCGGGCATCGCCCATACGTCGTTTACCGGCGACGAGGGCTGGCGCGGAGGGCGTGGATGGTTGAGCATCAGGACATGAAGCCCGCCATCCTCGCCGCCCTGTTAGCCGCCCTGCTCTCGACGCCGCTGCGCGCACAGACGTGCGCGGGACCCCTGGATCTTGGGACGCTCGGAGGCCTCGACGCGGTCGCGTACGGGGTCAGCGCGGACGGCTCTGTGGTTATCGGCTACTCGACGAACGCGTCGGGGCAGGAGCGTGCTTTTCGGTGGACGGCCCTGAGCGGGATGCAAGATCTCGGTACCCTCGGCGGCAACGCTTCACGCGCAGCCGGGGTGAGCTTCGATGGCAGCGTCGTCGTGGGCCGAGCGCGGTACAACAGCAGTAACGAGCAGCGCGCGTTCAGGTGGACCGAGGCGAACGGCATGGCTGACCTCGGGACGCTCGGCGGCAACGACTCGCGCGCGAATGGCGTGAGTGCTGACGGCATGGTCGTGGTCGGTTCATCAACGAACGCGGCAGGTCAGATCCGTGCCTTTCGCTGGACCGCGGCGGGCGGTATGCAGGACCTCGGCACGCCGGGTGGCAACGGCGCGACTGCGTACGCAGTGAGTGCGGACAGTACGGTCGTCGTCGGTCAATTGAGTAACAACAACCACGCTTTCCGCTGGACCGCGGCGGGCGGTATGCAGGACCTCGGGACCCTCAGCGGCAACAGCTCACTTGCGTTTGGAGTAAGCGCGGACGGCACGGTTGTTGTCGGGGTATCGTCAATGGCGTTCCGGTGGACAGCCGCGACTGGCATGCAGAGCCTAGGGACCTTGGGCGGTCAGCTCTCGTACGCGTATGGCGTGAGCGCCGACGGTCTGGTTGTGGTCGGAGAGACGTACGCTCAGTCATCGGGCACCCCGACTACGGCCTTTCGCTGGACCGGCCCGACCGGCATGCAGGCGGTCACAGCCCTCGGAGGTCCCTATGATGCTGCGTACGGCGTAAGTGCGGACGGAACGGTCGTGGTGGGCGCGACGAACGCGGCTTCTCCGCGCCCCCGCGCCTTCCGATCCCAGTCCAGCATCATGGGCACGACGTACTGCCGCCCGACGGTCTCGAACAGCACGGGCTGCGGCGGCATAGTGCTCGCGCGCGGCAACCCGCTGCTCTTCTTCGGCTCACTCGACCTCACGGCGACGCTCCTGCCGCAGGGATCGTTCGGGTTCTTTCTCGCCAGCCGCACGCAGGGCTTCTCCAGCGGCATCCCGAACAACCAGGGCAACATCTGCCTCGCGGGCAGCATTGGCCGGTTCGTCGCGCCGGGTCAGGTGATGAACTCGGGCAACGTGGGCACATTCGCGCTCAACGTGGACCTTGGCGCGCTACCGACACCCACGGGGCTTGTGGCAGCAATGCCGGGAGAGACTTGGTACTTCCAGGCGTGGCACCGCGACGCGAACCCGACGCTCACGTCGAACTTCACCGATGCAGTAAGCGTGACATTTCAGTAGAAGAACGACGCTCGCGGGGCACCGCAATGGGCCAACGAGTTCGAGGTCAACGAATGGCCTATGCCGCCCTGCGCCCCGTGCGTCGCCGTCCGTCCTTGGCGCGCTGCAACCGGTGACCCTGTGTCACCGCTTTCGCTCGAGCCGCAGCGCGTTGAGGCGGGGGGGATACCTTGGATCACCACCGAGGACGAACTTGCGATCGACCGCCGAATTCGACGATGGCCGCGGCGAGCATGCGAGTAATGCGCGTCCGTTGCGAGTGAAGCGCTTGTGATCCCGCTTCAACAGGTGCCGCGCGCGACTACTGCCAAGTCACGGACGCTGAGTTTGTGAAGTTGGATACGACCATCGGGATGGCGTCGCGGTGCCAGGCTTGGAAGAACCACGTCTCCCCTGCGTTTGCCGCGATCGAGCCGGACGGCGTCGGCATAGAACTTAGGTCGAGTGCGAGTTCGATCCTCCCGAACGCGCCGGAGCTCATTATCTGGCCGGGCGCGACGTAGCGCCCGATGTTGCCCGTGAGGCAGAGGTTGCCCACCGCCGAACCAGGAGCAACCGTTACCCCGGATGCGCGGCTGGCGATGAAGAAGCCGAAGGAGTTCGGTGGCAAGTTGTGCGCGATGAGCGTCGCATCGTTGTTCACGAGGACCAACGATCCGACAACATCGAGGAGCCCAATTGTGCCGGTCGAGTTCGAGACGGTCTGGGTGCATGGGGTCGTGCTGATGATTGACTCAATGCACGTGAGGTCGTATAGGTAAGCACGGCCGATCGAGTCCCAGTTAGGCAATCCCCCAAGAGCAGCGTCCCCGAGGACGATAACATCGACGTGACCTCCAGAAGATGGGCCATTGATTGGTCTCGCCGGCTGGATCCAATACAGGCTTGAGTTGGCACCTGGGTACCCGGAGACGACTAGAACGTCGCCAAAGTTATCGGCGAGTGCAAGACGTCCACCACTCAGCGAGGCTCTGGAACCGCCGCCAAACCCCGGTAGTAGGGTTGATCCGAGTGCACCCCAGGAACCAGTCACCGCGTCGCGCTCGTAGTATTCCGCCTGCCAACCTACGAAGGCCGCTACGTTCCCGTCAATTGCGGCAGTGACTGACGAGATCGCCCGCTCCTGGATCCAGATGTTGAGCGCTGGATCGAAGCGGAAGATGCCGCCGTTGCCCGAACTGACGACGAAGTTGTCTTCGACATCAACCGAGTACCCGTTCCCAGGCAAGGTGGCCTGTTGAGCCCAGTGCGACCCGTTGAAGTCGAACACATAGGTACCGCTCGTAGCGCCCACGGCAATGCGGTTGCCGCTGATCGCGACCGATCTGCCGAACATCTGCTGGGGTATCGCGGGGGCCGCGGTCAACTTGGCTTCCTCGGACCAAACCCCGTTGATGTTTCGAAACACGTAGGCAGCACCCGAGAGCCATTGTCCTGCGGCATCCTGGGTAGGCGCCCCGATCACGGCGATATCTCCGTCGACGGCCACGCTAGACCCGAACCGGTCACCGACCCTACCATCACTTGCTGTTACGGTGTCGATGAGCGTGAGCGCGCCGGACGTCAGTGTTCGCGCGTAGAAGCTCGCCGAACCAGATGAGTCACCAAGGAAGTTGTCCTCAGGGCTGCCTATGACGGCCGCTATGTCGCTGAGACCGACTGACGCACCAAAGCGCGGTGGTGCCGTCGGCGGAAAGATTGGGTCCACGTGTTCGCGGCAGAGTTGTGCGGTCGCCGTGGACGTAAGAGCAAGGGTGGCAAGCACAAGGCTGAAATAACGCATGGCACCCGCAAGGATACGACAGGGCCACGGATATAGGTGTCAGTCGGGCACGGGACGAGTGCCCGAAGTGAGAGGCGCGGCAAAAGCACCCGTGCCCCTCCCTAGAATTCGTCCGTTGGGCCAGTGGTGAGAGCTCGCCCGTGGTCGACGGCACGGAGCCGGGAGCGGAGCGAACTCGGAGCGGCAATCGACCGCTGGTGGGCGAGAGTCCGTTCCGCCCGCAGACCGCCGGGGCGTCGCTCTTCATACAGGCGCTCGCTCGCCCCGCGGGCTCCGTGCGAAATCGACCGCGGCCGAGCTGTCGAGTGCGCGCTGCATCCCACTCGGCGCCGCGCCGGTCGTGAGCCATCGTCGTGCGCGCGTCCGCGTGCCCCACGAGCCGCGCAACGACGACCGGGTCGAGGCCCGCGCGTCGCGCTTCGGGTACGAATTGCCACCGGTTCGCGTGCATGGGCCGCACCGTGACGCCCGCCTGCGCCGCGCGCTGCTTCACGCGCCTGGCGAGCCGTGCCTGCAAGGGCGCGGATGCGCCAGCGAGCGCCCTTGTCGCCGTCGCCGCCGTGGCCCGCGCGGAGGTGTCAACCGCCCATCGGCGCCCTCCAGAGAAACCTGAGAGCTGGCGGGGCAGGCGGGGGCACCGGGGGGCGGTGGGGGCCCAGGGTCGGGCCGGCGGCAGCGTTGCCGAGATCGAGGCGCGGAGGCCGCATCGCCATAACCGGCGCTTCCGCAGCACCTTGCGTCCGCGCCAAGGCGGCCATTCCGGCCCGCAGCGTCAACCCTCCGGCGCGAGTCGTCGCGGCAACGAGAAGGTGGCTCCCCGACCTGGGCTCGAACCAGGGACACTGCGATTAACAGTCGCATGCTCTACCAACTGAGCTATCGGGGAACGATGGGCGGAAGGATAGCCGCTCCTGCCGGGGTGTCAACCTTGAGCGGCGAAAGTTGGGTGGGGGGGCTAGGTGGGGGGCTTCTTGGTCACAATGGGGGGGCGGGGGGTGGGTTCAGGCGTGTTGGAGATCGGGTCAGGGTGCGCTCCTGATAGCGCTCCAGCCACGCTGCGGCTGGCTCTGCGGAGGACTCGGGGCCCGCAGCGGTCAGGCCCGCCGTCCGGGCCGCCCACGTCGCGATCGAGGCCGGGCTGACGCCCGACGCTCGGAGGGTCGCCAGCGACAGGTCGTCGTCGCGCTTCGCGAGGCGACGACCCGTGTGGTCCTCGACCAACGGGACGTGCAGCCACGATGGAGACGGCACTGCCAGCGCGCGCTGGAGAAGGACCTGGCGCGCCGTACTCGTCAACAAGTCGTCTCCTCGCACCACGTCCGTGACCGCCTGCGCCGCATCGTCCACCACGACCGCCAACTGGTACGCAAGCGCGCCGTCTCGACGCGTCACCGGGAAGTCGCCGACCTCGGACGCGACATCGATCGATTGAACACCATGCAGACGGTCCTCGAACTGGACCCGGCCCGGTGGCGTTCGGAAGCGTAGCGCCGCGTCCCGGCCCGTGCGCTCTAAGGCCTCCTCCCGCGAACTGAAACGGCCGCGGCACGTGCCCGGGTACGCCTCGGATGCTGCGCCGCGGTTGGGCGCGCTCGAGGCCTCCGCCAGCTCGCGCCGCGTACACACACACGGATACACGAGGTCCGCAGCGATGAGGCGCTGCAAGGCCCGCGCGTGGCCCTCCGCGAGCGTCGACTGCAAGACCGGCGCCCCGTCCCAATCGACGCCCAGCCAGAGGAGATCCGCGATCGTCGCCTCGACCATGCCCGGACGCACGCGCTCGACGTCAGGTCCTCCAACCTCAAGACCAACGCGCCGCCCCTCGAACGCGCGCTCCACCACGCCATGAGGAACGAGCGCGCATGGCCCAAGTGCAAGTGGCCCGTCGGGCTCGGCGCCAAACGCCCGACGACCGGTCGCGGGGCGCCGCGTGCACGCGACGGCTGAGGGTCCGGCGCTGCGCTCACTCGCGGCGCGCGCTCCCATCGCCGAAGACGGTGAACACGGAGCGGGCGGCCTCGAGCAACGGCTCGTCCATCGGGACCGTGCGCTGGCGGCCCGCCGGCTCGTCGATCGGGATGTCGGTGATCCGACCGCGCTGGAACGCCACCATGCGGTTGCCCTTGCCCCGCAAGAGCAGCTCCGTCGCTCGATCACCGAGCAATGTCGCCAACACGCGGTCCGCTGGGACCGGCGCGCCGCCGCGCTGGACATGGCCGAGCACGACGTGCCGAGCGTCGACGTCGACGCGCTGCTCGACTCCACGCGCCACCCACGCGCCGATGCCGCCGAGTCGGATCGGGTCAGGTGAGGTCGGGTCCACCTCACGCACGACTTGCTCGCCGCCGAGCGGCGCCGCACCCTCCGCACAGCACACGATCGTGGCGCGCCGGCCCTTCGAACGCCGCCAAAGGACATGCTCCGCGATCGCGTCCAAGGTGAATGGGATCTCCGGGATCAAGATCACGTCCGAGCCCGATGCGACCCCCGCATGGAGCGCGATCCACCCCGCGTTGCGCCCCATGACCTCGACCACCATCACACGGGAATGGCTCTCAGCGGTCGTATGGACCCGGTCGAGCGCGCTCGTTGCCACGTCCACGGCGCTCTGAAAGCCGAACGTGAGCTCGGTCCCAACGATGTCATTGTCGATCGTCTTGGGTACCCCGATCACAGGGATGCCAGCCTTGGCAAAGGGCTCCGCGCACGTCATCGTTCCGTCGCCGCCGATGACCACCAGAGCCTCAATCTTGTGCTCCTCGATCGTCGCGAAACACCGGTTCGTGACGTCCTCGAAGATCGGCGCGCCGGCAGCGTCCTTGCCCGTCGCAAACCGCGCGGGGTTCGCCTTGTTCGAGCTCCCGAGGATCGTCCCGCCCGTCTGCAGGATGCCCGAGACCTTGCGGTAGTCGAGCTGCCGGACACGGTTCTCGATCAAGCCGAGGAACCCGTCCTCGATGCCGATCACCTCGATGCGGTGGTAACGCGCGTCCTTCGTGACCGCGCGAATGACCGCGTTGAGGCCAGGGCAATCGCCCCCGCCCGTCAAGACGCCGATGCGGGCCGGTTTGCGAGTCTTCTTCGTCATGACTGGCATGGTACGGAAGGCCGAGCGCCGTTAGGCATGCCGATCCCGAGTGAAGGGGCGCTTGGATAGGACGCCGCGCCGGTGCTCGTTAGAGCGACCGGCGCGGCGTCATGCAAGCGGCGTCACAGGCGACTATGCGACCCGGCATGATCCGCCGGGCCGCTCGATGCGATCAATAGCGATAGTGGGTGGGCTTGTAGGGCCCGTCCTTCGGCACGCCGAGGTACTCGGCTTGCTCCGTCGAGAGCTCCGTCAGCTTGACGCCGAGCTGGTCGACGTGGAGGCGCGCGACGCGCTCGTCGAGGTGCTTCGGCAGCGTGTAGACCTTGCGCTCGTACAGGCCGTGGTTCTGGAACAGCTCGATCTGCGCCATGACCTGGTTCGTGAACGAGCAGCTCATCACGAAGCTCGGGTGCCCCGTCGCGCAGCCGAGGTTCAAGAGGCGACCCTCTGCGAGCAGAATGACGCCGTGCCCGTCCGGGAACTCGAAGCGATCGACCTGCGGCTTGATCGTGTCGCGCTTGATGCCCGACATGGACATCAGCTCCTCGGTCGCGATCTCGTTGTCGAAGTGGCCGATGTTGCCGACGATGGCGTTGTTCTTCATCCGCTTCAGGTGGTCGAGCGTGATCACGCCCATGTTCCCCGTCGCCGTAATGAAGAGGTCAGCGGTCTCGACGACGTCCTCGACGGTCGCGACCTGATAGCCCTCCATCGCCGCCTGCAACGCGCAGATCGGGTCGATCTCCGTGATGATGACGCGCGCGCCCTGGCCGCGCAGCGACTGCGCGCAGCCCTTGCCGACGTCGCCGTAACCACACACGACCGCGACCTTGCCGGACAACATGACGTCCGTCGCACGCATGATCCCGTCCGTCAGCGAGTGACGGCAGCCGTACAGGTTGTCGAACTTCGACTTCGTCACCGAGTCGTTGACGTTCATCGCGGGGAACAGGAGCTCGCCGCGCTCGACCATCTGGTACAGGCGGTGCACACCGGTGGTCGTCTCCTCGGAGACGCCCTGGATGCCGGCCGCCATGGTCGTCCACTTCGTCTTCGACTTCGCGAGGCTCGCGCGGCAGAGGTCCAGGAAGACCTTCCACTCGTGGGAGGAGCCCGCGGGCGTCGCCGGGACCGCGCCCTTGGCCTCGAACTCGCGGCCCTTGTGCACGAGCATCGTCGCGTCACCGCCGTCGTCGAGGATCATGTTCGGGCCGCCGTCCGGCCACGTCAGCGCCTCCTCGGTGCACCACCAGTATTCCTCGAGCGTCTCGCCCTTCCAGGCGAAGCACGGGACCCCGGTGGGCTTGTCGACCGTGCCGTGCGGGCCGACGACGACCGCGGCGGCCGCGTGGTCCTGGGTCGAGAAGATGTTGCACGAGGCCCAGCGCACGTCGGCGCCGAGGTCGACGAGCGTCTCGATCAACACCGCGGTCTGCACGGTCATGTGCAGCGAGCCCGTGATGCGGGCGCCCGCCAACGGGTTCTTGCCCGCGTATTCGCGACGCAAAGCCATCAGGCCCGGCATCTCGACCTCGGCGAGGCGGATCTCTTTGCGGCCGAAGTCGGCCAGCTGCATGTCCTTGACCTTGAAGTCGGTCACGACCGGGCGCGCGCCCGACTGTTTGGTGGTGGTGCTACTCATGGTTCGGTTGGGTGTCGTCGGCTCGCGTCGCGCGAGCAGCTAGGTCGTCACTCGCACAGGTCGTGCTTGGCACGACCTCGCACGAGGTAGAGGGGGAGGGATGCGTGGCCGCCGTCCGGGCGGGCCGGCTCATAGCGGTCGTCGAGGGGGGACGCCGAGACGTCCTCGAAGCCGGCGCGCTGCATCGCGCGCACGACCGTGTCCTCTGGCAGGCCGAGGTGGCGATCACCGAGCTCGGTGTGCATCCACGCCTCGTCATGCGGCGCGAGCTCGATCACTGCGAGCGCCGCGCCAGGCCGCAGCACGCGCCGCGCCTCGCGCAAGGCCGCGTCCGGCGCCGCGAGGTGGTGCAACACGAGCGCGGCGATGGCGCCATCGAGCGAGCGATCGCCCAGCGGGAGCGCATCGAGCTCGCCTTCGCGGTACTCGATCGTCGTGCCGCGCGCAGCGTCTCCGAGCGCGCGGCGCGCCTCTGCGAGCATCCCGGGCGAGCGGTCGACACAGACGAGGTGCGCGGCGTTCCCGACGAGCTCACGCGCCGCCCAACCTGTCCCGCAGCCCAGGTCTGCCATGACGAGGCCCGCGGGCAAGAGGCTCGCCGCGGCGCGCGCGCGCGCGAGGCCGCTCTGGAATGACGAGCCGATCTTGTCCCAGTCACCCGCGACCCGGTCGAAGAAGTCCCGGTCGCCGTCGCCGCGCGCCGCCAAGATCTCGGCGAGCCGGACCCGGTCCGCCGCGCGCTCGGGCAGCGCCTCGACGTCGTCGGCGACGAGCTCCCACAGGCGGGCGGAGCGCTCCACGCTGGGCCCCTCATCCGCTTGGAAGGCCGCCCGGATCAACGTGCTCGAGCCCGCATGGCGCTCGGCGAGCAGCCCGTGCTCGCGCAGCACGCGCAGCTGGTTGCTGACCCGGCTCTGGGCCATCCCGAGCGCCCGCGAGAGCTCGCCGACAGAGAGCTCGCTCGCCAGCACGAGCGCGAGGATGCGCAGGCGCGTCGGTTCACCGAAGGCCCGCAGGAGGGCCGGGCCGGTGAGGCTCGCCGAATGGGCGGCGGGGGTGGGGGTCGCGAGGTTCACGGTGGCGGCTGGAGGCGCTCCAGACTGGGATAACACTACATCATGATGGAGTGATGTTCTAGTCTTCGGCCGCCGAAAGCTCGTGCTTGAGCACAATGTGGGGCATGCGAACGGACCCCGGCCCTCGACGCGCGCCTCCGGTGCCATTGGTCGCGTTTGGGGGCCTCCTGTGCGCCCTCTGGGGCTGTCAGCAGCGCGCATCCGGGCCTGAGGCGCAGCTCGCGCTGGCGCGCGCCGCCGTCGCAGCCGGGGATCGGGTCGCGGTCGAGGCCGCGTTCGGGGCGCTCCTGCGCGAGGCTCCGAGGTACCCCGGGGGCTCGCTCGAGTTTGGCAACTACCTGGCCTCGATCGACGAGAGCGCCCAGGCGGAGCCGCTGTTGCGGCACGCCTGCGCTCTGGCGCCCGAGGACCCGGCAGGGTGGATCGCGCTGGGGGGGCTGCTTGCACGCAAGGGCGTGCTCGGCGAAGCGAGCGAGGTCCTCGAGCGGGCCGTAGCCGCGGGCGCGGACACCCGCGCGACGTGGCGCATGCTCGGAGAGGTCTTGGCTCAGCGGGGCGACCAACCGGAGCGGGCGGCGGAGTGCTTCACCGCCGCGGCCCGCCACGCCCGCGCGGCGCGAGCAGGGAAGGATGGCACCGACTTGATCCGCGACTTGATCGATTGCGCGCGGTCCCGAGTCGCCGCAGCAGACAGCGAGGGCGCGCGCGCAGTTCTGCTGGAAGTGCTGACGCTCGAGCCCGACCAGCCTCAGGCGCTGGCCGAGCTCGAGCGTCTACGCGCGAAGTGACCGCGCTCCGTCAGCGGGCGCTGCTCAGCGCGGCGTTCGAGATCTTGGACAGGTCCGGCGCCTCGACCGAGATCACTTCGACGCCGAGCTCGCCGCTAGGCAGCTTGACGGTCGCCTTCTTGCCGGGCGTGAGCCCCAGGAGGCCCTTCGCGAGCGGCGCGCGGTACGACACGACTTGGGTGCCGAGCACTTCGTCCGCGTCCCACGGCCCAAGGATGAGGATCGTGTTGACCTCACGCGAGACGGACTCGCGGTACTGGACGCGCGTGCCAGGGCACACCGTGTTCTCCGGGACCGGCGCCTCTTCGATGAGGTCCGTCTTACGCAGCTCCTCCTCGATCTCCATCGCGCGCGCAGTGAGGTTGCGCTGCTCTTCGATCGCGGCCTCCCACTCCGAGTTCTCGGAGAGGTCGCCGAACGACGCGGCGCGACCGATCGCGTCCTGGTTCGCGGGGATCTTGACCTCGCGCAGCTCGCGCAGCTCCGCCGAGCGACGCTCGAGGCCCGCGCGGGTCGTCCAGATGGACGTACCTTCCCAGAAGCGGCCCGTGTCGTGGGCGAAGAACTGCGGATCGAGGCTCAGCGCGATGTCGGTCAGCAGCGAGTCGATCTCGGTGTCGACGCCGCGGCTCGCAGTGATCGTGATACTGCGCATCGTCGGCACGTCGACGCTCTTCAGCAGGCGGCCCAGGAGCGGGTTCGGCTTCTTGGTGAGGAACTCGGTCAAGCGCGCGGAGACGCGCGTGAGCTGCGGGTCTCCGCGACGCTGCACTGCAAGGTGTTGCGCGACGGTGACGAGCGCTTGGGCGCGCTGCACGGGCGTCGGGAGGCCCTCTTCGATCTGCGCGTCCTCGAAGCGCGTCGCAAGGGCGACGAGCAGCGTGGGGTTGCGCAGCGGGCGCGCGAGGAGCCCGGCGTAGTGGGTGCGGAGCTTCGGGTCCTGGTCCGCGCGCCCGAGGCGGTCGAGCAACGCCCGCACTTGACCCGGCGCAGCGTGCTGCAGGTTGTCGAGCGCGAACTCGATCCACGCGTCTTCGCCGAAGAGGTCGGGGAACATGTCGACGCTGCGCTCTTGGTCCTTGGCGCCCGGGAGCGCCTGGAACAAGCGCCAGATCTCCGCCGGCTGGGACGTGTCCGCGGGCAACGGAGCGGTCGCGACTTCCCGCAGCACGTTCACGCCCACCTCGGGCATGGCGCCGGTGCGCTCACGCAAGAGGAACCACGCCGCGACGCGCTCTTGCAGCGGCGCCGACTCGACCGCAGCCGCAGCCTCGAGCTCTTCGAGCGCGACGTTGATGAGTGACTCCTCGACGTTGGAGCCCATGAAGAGGTCGCGCGCCCTGGCGTGCGCTTCGGCGAGGCCGAGCGAACGGCGGAACTGGCGGCGGAGCGCCTCAGCCGGGTCCTTGCGCTCGAGCAGCTTGGAGATGATCGATTTTGTCGGGGTGCCCGAGACCTCAAGGCTGTCCGAGTTTTCGGCGAGCTTGCGCGCCTTCCGCCACCACGCCGACCAAGCGCTGCCCTCGACGCCGATCTGCATCAGCGCGTTCTTGATCTTCGTCGTGTTCGCCTCACCGTGATAGCGATCGAGGACCGCCTCGAGCGCGTCCAGGGGGTCTTCCTTGACCTCTTTGCGCAGCGCATCGGGGTTCTTCATCGCGCGCGCACGGAGGTCACGAGCGGGCAACGGCTCGAAGATCTCTACAGCCGCGTGCAACGGGACCGCGTCCTTGCGGCCGTTCGGGAAGGCGACCTTCAAGACACCCAGCGCGTGGTCGACGCCCTCGACGTCACCGGCGCCCCAGCCGCCCGCGTGGAAGAACGTCGAGCCCGGCTTCAGCGCGATCAAGCGCGCGTAGATGCGCCAAGGACCGCGCATGTCCGCTGCGCCACGCGTGAGTCCAGAGACGTTGCGGAAGGTCTCGAACCAAGGCTCGCTCGAGAAGCCAGCGTCGACGGCGTCCATCAACTCGTTGACGAGCTCGGGCGGATTGCCGCCTGCGATCAGCACCGCGCCGAGCAGCCTCGCCGCACACGCCGCGCGGTCCGCGGCGACCAGCTCAGCGGCATGGTCCTTGGCCATGGGCACCAAACGCGGCGCGCGCTTCTTCGTACCCGCGAGTTCGATCGCGACCAAGAGCTCTTCGATCGGTCCTTGCGCAAGGCGCAGGGCCGTCCAGGCCTCGTCGAACTCCTGCCAGCGTTCCTTGGTGACGAGAAGGGGAAGGCTCAAAGGAAGTTCCTGTCGACGGGGTCTGAGAGGGCGCGTGCGAAAGACGTCCGTGCGCCGAAACGCGCGGGTGTGACATGCGCCTCCGTGAGGCACGTCCCATAGGCGCGGCTGGTCTAGCCGCTGGGGCGTATCTCGCGGAGGCGCACCTCCATTGTGGGCGACGGAGGGCGCAGGATCCAGTGCAAAGGCGCGGCGCTGTTCCGCGGCACGTGAATTCCGAGGATCGACGGCGCGTCGCGCGTCAGTCGACCGCGAGGACGAGGCCCTTCAGGTACCGCGAGCGGCTGAAGTCCGGGCGTTGGGGGTGGTCCGGGGTCGCGCCGAGGGTCGCCAGGACGCGGATCTCACGCTCTGCGCGGCGCGCGGAGTGGAAGACCATCCCCGTGAACCCGGCCAGGTCGAGGGCTCCCGAACAAGAGAATGTCGCCAGGAACCCGCCGGGCGCGACCGCCGAGAGGCCCAACGTGTTGAAGTCCCGGTACTTCACCAAGCCCTCTTCGAGGCGGGGCTTGCCCAGGATCAACTTGTGAGGGTCCAGGATGACGAGCCCAGGGCGCCGGGAGCCTGCGGCCACGGAGCGCAGGACGTTGAAGGCGTCCGCGTGCTCGAAGCGCACGTTGAGCTGCTGCTCGGCGGCTGCGCGCACGCCCCGCGCGAGCGGCTCCTCGTCGAGGTCGACGGCCGTGACGGAGTGTGCGCCCGCTCGCGCAGCAGCGAGGGCGAACCCGCCCGCGTGGCAGCACAGGTCGAGCACGTCCCGCCCGCGCGCGAACTCGGCGACGTAGCGCCGGTTGTCGCGCTGATCGCAGAACCAGCCCGTCTTGTGGCTCCCGCCGGGGACGACCGGGAAGCGCACGCCGTGCTCGTGGATCCAGCGCTCGGGCGCGGCCGGGTCCGATTGTGCGCTGTCGGGGAAGTTCTCGGAGTTGCGGGCGGTCGCGGGGATCCGGTGCACGACCGTCGCGCCGGGCAAGAGCTCGCGCATGCAGTCTGCGACGGTCTCCCGCAGGTTCCAGAACCCTAGAGAGTGGTGCTCGCACACCACGGCGTCGCCAAATCGATCGACGATGAGGCCAGGCAGGTCGTCGCCCTCGCCGTGCACGATGCGGTATGCGTCGGTCACTTCGTCGAGGCGCAGGCCCTTGCGGCGGAGCCGCAGCGCTGCGGCGAGCTTGCGCAGCAGGAACTCGCGCGGCCGCTCCATGTCCGTGCGCCGGCCGCGCGCGAGCATGCGGATCCGGATGTCGGACGCGCCGTTGTAGAGCCCGTGCCCGATGAACCTGCCCTCCGTGTCCTGGACTTCAACCAGGCTCCCGTTCTCGGGGGCGGCTTCGTCGCTCGAATGGCGCGTCTCGACCTGGCGACCGTAGATCCAAGGACCCCGCGGAAGGCGGTCCACTGCGATGGTCACGACGGGGTAGGGCATCTCAGAGATCGTAACGTGGCGCACCGCAGCAGCCTTGTGCTACGTACCCTCTTTGGTCGTGCTGGCCTTCGGGTCCAGCGCGGTTGGGGCTGGGGCGGGAACCGAGGGGGGAGCCAAGCGGTGGGGTCACGTGCCCCGAGTCGAGGCTCGCCGCGCCACGTCGGTCGCCCTGTAGCTCAGACACCGTCCACCCGTCGTCCCGCATTCGTCTTACCGGAGACCGAACCATGAGCACCTGCGCGGTGGCCCTCCTCCTCGATGTCATCGCCCTCGTCGGCGGCACCGTCCACACCGAAACCGATGCGACGCCCGTGGGCGTAGCGACCATCCTGATGGAGGACGGTCGGGTCACGGCTGTTGGCGCGGACCTCGCGCCGCCGGCCGGGGCTCGTGTCATCGATGTGACGGGCCTGCACGTGCTGCCGGGGTTGGTCGACGCCGTCGTCAACTTTGAAGCCGAGCATGACGTGCTCTACGTCGGGTCGGGGGTGACGCTCGTGCGCGACCATGGTTCCGCCTACGCGGCGGTGCTCGCCGAGCGCGACCCGCGCCTGCGCGATCGCAACCCGGGCCCGAGCTTGCTGGTGACGGGGCCGCCGCTCGGTGGCCCGGCGCCGACCCGCAGCGACGCGGTGTTGCTGGCGAGCCCCGCGCAGGCGAAGCAGTACCTCGAGCGCACCCTGGAGATCCTCGTGGCGGCCAAAGCGCCGCCGGACGCGTTCGCGCTCGACGCGTCGATCGACGTGCCGACGATGCAAGTCGTCCGTTCGTTCGCCGCCAGCGCCAAGGTGGAGCTCTTCGGCCCGCGGCCCAATGGCATCACCCTGGGTGAGGCGCGCGAGCTCGGGCAACGCGGCCTCATCGGGCTCGATAGCCTCTTGCCGCAGGGGGTGACGTGGACTCAGGAGGGTGAATTCCCCGACCTGACGCCGATCGCGACCGCCTTGGCCGCGGGCCAATGGGCCGTGGTCCCCTTGCTCTACGGGACCGCGCGCATCTTGCGCGAAGCCTCTGACGCCGACGCCGCGGATCTGGCGCGCCTTTCGCCGACGCTGGAGCTCGCCTGGCGGGCCGACGCGCGCCTCTTCGCGCAGCAAGCGTCCGCCGACCGCCAAGCGCCATGGCGCCGCGCGCTCGACCGCCAGCGCGCGTTCGTGCTCGCGCTGCACCGCGCGGGCGTGCGCCTGGTGCCCGGCACGGGCTCGCCCAGCCCCTGGATCCCGCCTGGGCGAGGGGTCGCCCTCGAGCTCGGCGAATGGGCCGCCGCCGGGATCCCGACAGACGAGGTCTTGAAGCTCGCGACGCGCGGCGCTGCCGAGGTCCTCGGCCAAGGGGATCAGCGCGGCCGGATCGCGCCGGGTTACAGCGCCGACCTGACCGTCCTCGGCAGCGACCCGCGGCAGGCCATCGGTGCGCTCGCCGACCCCGAGCTCGTCGTCGTCCGCGGGCGCGTGCTCGAGCGCTTCGAGCTGGAAGAGCTGATCGGTAAGCTCGTCGAGCAGCAGGCCGCCGTGCGCGCGGAGAACGCCCGCTCACCCGAGCTCGCGTTGCCCGAGATGCCGCTCGGGGAGCTGGTACTGTCGGGCCAGGTCGATACGCGCGCGTTCGGGCAGAGGCTCTCGACCGAGCGTTTCGCCGTGATGAACATGCCAGACGGCGCGGTCGCCTATGGCGCGCGCGTCGAGGTCCCAGCTTCGGCGACCGAGGAAGCGCGCGGCATGCACCTCGTGCAGACCATTCGCAATGGGCTGGTCGAGAGCTTCGACCTCCGCATCGGCACGGCCGCTGACGATGCCGCCGCGGGTACGGATGCTGAGGCTGCGGAGCGCTTGTTCACCGCGCGCGGCCGGCGCGTCGGTCGCGAGGGGCTCATGACGATCGAGCGCCGCATCGGGCGCACCTTGATCGACACCGTCACGTCGCAGGACGGCATTGCGCTGATCGACATGAGCACCGTGCTGTCCGGGTTGATCATCGGGCGGCACTTCCCCGAAGACGTGAGCTACGTGCTGTCCTTCGAGGGCGCGACGCTGGAGGCGACCCTCGACCGTTGGCGCATGCGCGTGCGGCCCGAAGATCATCGCCTTGAAGTCCTGACGTCCCGCGGCTTCTTGGTGTTCGGCTTGCAGGCGGATGGCGTGCCGAGCTTTGGCCTGAAGAAGTTCGGCGAAGCCGAGCTGGAGCTCGGAGAGGTGCGCGCCGAGGTGCGCGGCGGCGGGGCCTTCGGCCTCTCCAGCGACCGCGTCTACGCTCCGGTCGAGGCGAGCGCGCCCCAGAGCGACAAGAGCGGCGACAAGAGCGGCGACAAGGGCGGCGACAAGAGCGGCGACAAGAGCGGCGACAAGAGCGGCGACAAGAGCGGCGACAAGAGTGATGGGGCGAGCGGCGGAGACGGTGATGGTCGCTGAAGGGGCTGGTCCCGCGCGGGTCGCGACCGAAGTGAATCGCGACGTGCCCGTCGCGGCGCGCGGCGAGTTCGGTCCGCTGCAGCTGCGCCGTCTGTCCGTGTGGCCGCCGGTCGTGCTGGCGCCGATGGCCGGCGTGACCAACTACGCGTTCCGCAGCCTGTGCCGCGAGTACGGCGCTGGGCTCTACGTGTCGGAGATGATCACGGCGCGAGGGTTCCTGCTCGGGAACGCGCTGACCACGTTGCTGGCGAGCTCCCACGCCGACGAGGTGCCGCGTTCCGTGCAGGTCTACGGCGCCGACCCCGTGGACCTGGGGGAGATGGTCAAGCGCTTGGTCGATCAAGGCGTCCACCACTTGGACATCAACATGGGCTGCCCCGTGCCCAAGGTCACGCGCGCGGGCGGCGGCTCGGCGATCCCGGTGAAGCCGCGGCTGCTGGCGCGGCTCGTCCGCGCTATGGTCCACAACGCGGGCGACGTGCCGGTGACGGTCAAGATGCGCAAGGGCATCGATGACGACCTGTTGACGTTCCGCGCTGCCGGCCGAGTCGCCGCGGACGAGGGCGCGAGCGCGGTGGGGCTGCACGCGCGCACGGCGGCGCAGCTCTACTCGGGGGAGGCCGATTGGGACGCGATCGGGCAGCTCGTCGCGGACCTCTCCGTGCCTGTGCTCGGCAACGGCGACATCTGGGAGTGTTGGGACGCGCTGCGGATGATGCGGACCACTGGCTGCGCCGGCGTGATCGTCGGGCGCGGCTGCTTGGGACGCCCGTGGCTCTTTCGCGAGCTCGCTTCGGTGTTCGACGGCCGCGAGCCCGAGCCGCCGCCACGCTTCGACGCGATCATCGAGGTCATGTGCGACCACGCCGCCCGCTCGATCGCGCTCTTCGGAGAGCGCATGGGGATGCGCCAGTTCCGCAAGTGGACGGCGTGGTACACGAAGGGCTTCGCGGGCTCCGCGCGGGTGCGCGGCGCTCTGATGCGTATCGAGCGTCTCGAGGACCTGCGCCCGCTGCTCGCCGAGCTCGATGCGCACGCGGCGTTCCCCGTCGCGGCGCTGCGTGCCGGGCGCGCCAAGGGCAGCAAGACCCAGCGGGTCCGGCTCCCGGAGGGGTACCTGGACGACCTCGAGGACGACACGCCGCCGCGCGGACCGCACACCGCGGAAGAGATCGCAGAGTGGGAGAAGGCGCTCGATGGCGGCTGACGCTGGCGCCTTGGCCCGTGGCTCTGGTGCGGACCTGCGCGCGGACGTGATCGTCGTCGGCGCGGGCGCCGCGGGGCTGTGGGTGGCCGAGGTCGCGGCCCGCGGCGGACGCGATGTGCTCGTGCTCGAGAAGACGCCTCGGACGGGCACGAAGGTGCTCGCATCGGGCGGCTCGCGCTGCAACCTGACCACGACGCTCGGCCCGCTCGAGGCGGCGCGTCTCTTCGGCGCGAAGGGCGAGCGCTTCTTGCGCTTCGCCTTCGAGGCATTGCCGCCGCGCGCAGTGCGCGCGCGCTTCGCCGAGTGGGGCGTCGAGAGCGAAGAGGCGCCGCTGGAGAAGGTCTTCCCGAAGTCGGGCAACGCGCGCGACGTGCGCGACGCGATGGAGCGCGCGATGCGCGGCGCGGGCGCGCGTGTGGAGCTCGACGCGGGCGTGCGCGCCCTCGCGTTCGATGCGGGTGAGTTCGTGACGCGGCTCGCCGATGGGCGGGTCGCGCGCGCTCCGCGGCTCGTCTTGGCGGCGGGCGGCAAGAGCTATCCGGCCACGGGCACCACCGGCGATGCGTACGCTTGGCTGGGTGATTTCGGGCTGCCCGTCACGCTGCCTGTGCCGGCGCTCGTGCCGTTGGTCAGCGATGCCGCGTGGGTGACGGAGCTCGCCGGGATCGCGTGGCAAGGCGGCGAGGTGTCGCTCGTGGATTCCCGCGGCAAGGTGCTCGCTCGGCGGCGTCGGCCCGTCGTCTTCAGCCATCGCGGCGTCTCTGGACCCGGCGCAATGGACGTGTCCGCGCACGTCGCGCGCGCGACCGGGAGCCCGTTTGGCGTCGCTGTGCAAGAGCGCTTCGAGCTGCGCCTCGATCTGCTGCCCGGGGTCGAGCGAGAGGTGTTGCGCGAGGGGCTCGTCGCGCTCGCTGCGGCGCCCGGCGCGCCGCGCCTCGATCGCGCGCTCGGGACGCTCCTCGGGGCGCGGGTCGCCGAGTCGGTCCCACGGCGGCTCTTCGAGGCGCTCCTGCGTCAGGCCGGCGTGGCAGACGGGATTCCGCGCTGCAACGCGCTCGATCGCGCGGCGCGGCATGGCGTCGTCGAGGCGCTGCGCGGGCTCAGCGTGCCGATCGTCGGCACGGAGGGCTGGGACAAGGCCGAGGTCACGGCGGGCGGCCTCGAGCTGAAGGCCGTAGACCCGCGCTCGATGGCGGTGAACGCGGTCCCCGGCCTCTTTGTCGTCGGCGAGCTGCTCAACGTCGATGGGCCCATCGGTGGGCTGTCGTTCCAGGCGGCGTGGGCGACGGCAGAGCTCGCGGGGCGCGCCCTCGCGAACCGTTGAATCCGCGGGCCGTTGGGGTCCCCTCAGAGCGCGCCTAGCTCACGCAGGATCCCGACCCAGGTGCGGCGCACGTAGTCTTGGCTCTCGCGGAGGGCGTCGCGGCGCGCCTCGGCGCGCTGCCAGAGCTCGAGGTTCGTGTCGACCTTCTCGCCCTCGACCTCGAGCCATTTGGCCCATCGCGCGCCGTTCGGCAGGTCCTTGGCGAGCGCGGCGGGGTCGGAGGCGCTGCGCTCCCAGAAGGCGTGCAGGCGCCCCTGCGCCGGGCCGTAGCCGTCGCGCTGGACGGGCGCGGCCAGGAGGTAGGAGCGCGCGAGCGCGGTGCGCAAGTTCCGCTCGCGGTGATAGGGGACAAAGCGCTCACCAATCCACTCGTACAGGCTCTCCTGCTTGCGCTCAGCGACGGGCGCGACCCACGTCTTCCAGTCGTCCTTGAGGTCGTGCACGATCCCAAGGCACTCCACGTCGGGCATCTCCATCTCTGCGCCAGAGGCCCAAGCGTCGTACAGCGTCAGCTCGCGGTAGGCGTTCCCGGTCCGGTCAGAGTAGGCGTGGGCAAACGCGGTGGCGACGTCGCGCACCGCGCCGGAGTCGAGCTTCAGCGTGACGATGGCCTCGACCAGGTCGACGCGCGGCTCGATCCCGCGCGCGGCGTTGCGCGCGACGCGCTGCGGGTCCCGCAGCGGGGCGACGCGCACGACTGTCCCGAGCGACCAGTCATAGGTGAAGGCCGGCGCGAGCTCGCGGGCCGGCACCTTGCGCAGCATGCGCTCGAGCACCGCCTTGTGCGTCGGCTTCGACGAGTCGACGAAGCGCCGCTCGATGGGTTGCGCTGGGCAGTGCTCGGCGGCGTCGTAGACCTTGGGCTCGGGCGCGTCCGGCCAGGCGAGCGGGTCCTGCTCGAGCGACTTCAGCACGAAGTCGATCAGCTCGCGTTGGTACGTCGGGAGGCGCTCGCACTCCGCGCAGAACCACTCGACGGCCTCTTGCTGGAGGCCAGGCTCGAGCTTCTGAAACGCGGCGACGAGGGCCTCATCGTTGGGGGCGCTGTCCCCTTGCGCGAGCGCGCTGCCACAGATGACGAAGCCGACACCGAGCCGAGAGACGAGCGTTGCCCACATCGTCGCAATGATGCCCGATCGGCTGGCTGCGAGGAATGGCGGACCACGCGCGGGGCCGTCGTCGTCCACGCCGGTCGCGCAGCTGCGCATCTCGCGGGGTTCGAGCGGCACGAAAAACGGGGCGGCCGAATGGCCGCCCCGCGGGAGGGGGGCGAGAACAAGGAGGGGTCGTTCTCGCCGGCACGTCGACCGAGGCCGACGTGTTGGAGACACTGGTATGGATCCGAACCTGGCGCTCAGCAAGGGTCCCGCAATCACCGCACGGTCGCGGAACCCACGAGGGAGGGGCGCTGAGCGACAGGCAGCCGGGACACCGGTGCCTCACCGCACACGGAGAACCCTACTCCGTCCGAGGGCCTTGGGGGGAGGGGCTTGTGGAAAATTCGGCGTCGCGGGCGGTCTCGTTCCGGGAAATGTGCCTAGCGGGGTCGCTTGTGGCGCTCCCGTGGGCCGGTCCGGTGGGGAAAAGAGTCACTTCTCCACGTTGTTCGGCATGGACCCGGGCTGGTCGTGGGGGAGCGGCCCTGGGCCGCACGGGTGGCTCACTCGCCCCGCGGGCGCCGCCGGCGGCGCTTGCGGCGCTTGCGGCCGCGTGTGCGCTTCCGCTCGGATTCGACCTCGTCCTCGGGGACCTCCAGCGCGCGGGCTTGGCGGTCGCGCCAGGCTTCGACCTGATCGCGCCCGACCCCGCGGGCCTGCGCGCGCAGCGCGAAGAGATCGAGCGCTTCGGGGAACTCCTCGGACCGCGCGAACAGCACGGGTGAGAAGCGCTCGGGTGGGTGGGTGAAGCGCAGCTGGGCCGCCAGGATACGGCGTGCGCCGTTCAGGTCCCGACGCGCGAGGCGCGAGCGCTCTGCGACGGGCTCGAGGACGTCCCACGCGGCGCGCTGTGGTTCGCGCAACGGGTCTTCTATGGCATCGAAGTCTCCGAGCCGGAGCTCGAAGGGGTGCGCGAACAGCGCCGCCAGCAGGAACGCGGTCGACGGTTCGTTGCGCTGCATGTAGCCGTCGAGCGCGGCCAAGAGGTTCCAGAACGGCTCTGCGCGGTCAGGGTCATCTTCGTCCCCGCCGAGGTAGTCGTCGAGCTGCGGCAGGAGCACCTCGAGGGCGCCGCAGTCGCGCATGAGCTGCACGGCGCCCAGGGCCGTGCCGGAGCGCAAGAGGCGCAGGATCTCCTCGAGCACGCGCGGCGGCGCGCTGCGCTCGAGGTGGGGCGACAGATCGCACATGGCGTCCCAGGTGGGATCGTCGATCTCGAAGTCGAGGCGCGTCGAGAACTTGATGGCGCGCAGGATGCGCACGGGGTCTTCAGCGAGCCGCACCTGTGGGTCGCCGATGGTGCGCAGGACACGCCGCTCGACGTCGGCGAGGCCGCCGACGTGGTCGACGATCTCGTGGGCGGACGGGTCGAAGAAGAGGGCGTTGACGGTGAAGTCACGCCGCTGCGCGTCCTCGCGCGCGCTCCCGTACTCGTTGTCCTCGACGATGAGGAGGTCCTCGTCCTCGTCGCCGTCCGACGGGCGCGGGGCCGCTCGGAACGTCGACGTCTCGATGACGTGGTCGCCGTAGAACACGTGGACGAGGCGGAACCTGCGGCCGATGATGCGCCCGTTGCGGAACAGGCGCTTGATCTCCTGCGGGGTCGCGTCGGTCGCGATATCGAAGTCCTTCGGGCGCCGGCCGATGAGCAGGTCGCGGACGCAGCCGCCGACGAAGTAGGCCTCGTGGCCGTGGGCCTGCAGGCGGCCGACGACGCGGCGCGCGTCGCGGTCGAGGGCGGCGGGATCGATCTGGGTCGCGGGCACGCGCGTGCCGCCATCGTCGGGACGGGGCCGGCGCCTGCTCGGCGACCGGCGTTCGGTGTCGAGCGGCTCGTCGTGCTCTTGGCGCGACTGGCGGGGGCGGCGCCCGCTGTCATCGCGCGCGCCGCGGGCGGGCGTGCGCGTGCGGGTCGGCTCGGAGCGCTCGGGGTCTTCGTGGCGAGCTTCCCGGCCTGCGGGCGCCTCGCTCTCGTCGGCGCGGTCTTCTTCGGGTGTTCGACCTGCGGCGCCCCGGCGCGCGGCGCCCGGTCTGGACGTTCGGTCCCTGGCGGCGGGACTTGCAGAGGAGCCCCTGGAGGAGCCCCTGGAGGAGCCCGAAGAGGGCTCCGCGGGCGCCTTGGGCGCCCGCGCGCTGGCCGCCTTCCCGCCGGTCGCCTTCTTGGCCTTGCCCCGCGTGCTCTCGGAGCGGCGTGACGTCCGCGCCTTGGCTGGTGCAGCAGGCAGGGTGTCGTCGAGGTCGTCGAAGTCGAGCTCGTCGATCGACTCGATTTCGTCGGCGAGCTCTTCGCCTGCTTCCCCGTAGGGGACGTCGGCCTCGGCCGAGGCGTGCCGCTCGGAGGAGCGTTGGCGATTGCCAGGGCGTCGCGCGGGGGTGCGGCGTCCGTTGCGGCTCGTCCGTTGTGAGGCGTCGGGGCGCGAGCGGGGGCGGGTCATAGGGGGTGAGCGTCGTCTTCGGGGGCGACGTGCCCCACCTCGGCGAGCCCGGGCACCGTCCCCGGGGGGATGGTACTCCAGCGTCGTAGGCGAGGCCACACATCGATCCGCGTTGGGTCGCTTGCTCTTCGCGTGGGGTGCGGGTAGCCTCTGCGCCCTCGCATGCAGGACAGTAGCTCCAACGGTAGAGCGACTGATTCCAAATCAGTAGGTTGGGGGTTCGAATCCCTCCTGTCCTGCCACTCTCGACCCCGCGCCGGGTGAGCCGCTGACGGTCGCCTTCGCGGGGCGCCGCCAGCCGAGCGCGCCTGATGCACACCTTTGACGTCTCCGACCATGCCGATGCCGATGAAGGCTTCGGCAACTCCGATGACGCTGGCGAGCTGCCGCGCAAGGGGGCGGACGGTGCCGATGATGACCTCATTCCGGACCTGTTGATGCCGCCGGTGGCGCCAGAGTTCGACGAGCTCGGCCCGACCCTCGACGATGACGTCGTCGACGCGCTCGACGACGACTTCGACGACGACGATGACATCGACGAGGACGAAGACGACAGCGACGGGGACGAGGACGGCGACGCGCCGGCGCGTGCGGCGAAGGCTGCGCCGAAGAAGCGCAAGCCGACGGACGAAGACGAGGAGGTCGCGCTACCGGACACCCCGGTGCCGACGGACAAGAAGATGCTCGCTGCGCTCGAGGCGGCCTTCGAGGGGCAGGACGACGTCGACGCGGCCTTGTTGGCGGGCTTCACGAAGCACGCGCTCGCGCTGCTCGAGCAGAACCGCGTGATGAACCTGACCGCGATCACGGACCCGAAGGAGGTCGCGGTGAAGCACTATCTCGATTCGTGGCGTATCACGCGGATGGTGCCGTTGATGGCGCGCCGCGTGCTCGATTTGGGCAGCGGCGGCGGATTCCCGGGCATCCCGATCGCGTTGGCGGAGCCCATGTGCTCGGTCATCCTCTGTGAGTCGATCACGAAGAAGGCGAAGTTCCTCGAGGAGGTCATTGCGAAGCTCGGGCTGCGCAACGTGCGCGTGGTGAATGAGCGCGCGGAGGACTACTTGGCCCGTGAGCGGGTCGACATCGTGGTCATTCGCGCGGTCTCGTCGGTGCGGGAGAACATCCGCACGCTGCGCAAGGTCCGCCATGCGATGCAGGACCTGGTGATGTTCAAGGGCAACTCGTGGGGCCGTGAGGTCCGTGCAGCGGAGCGCGAGGCCGAGCGCCTAGGCTTCAAGCTGGACACCGTCATGGAGCACGAGCTCCCCGACGATATGGGCCGCCACGCCATCCTGGTCTACCGCGCCCCCGGCGGCGCCGGCATGTAACCAGCCCCCCCCCAAGCCAAGCCCAAACGATCGCCCCAAGCCCAAACGATCGCCCCAAGCCCAAACGATCGCCCCAGGCCACGGCCCCAAGCCACGGCCCCAAATCGTGGCCCCAAATCGTGGCCCCAAATCGTGGCCCCAAATCGTGGCCCCAAATCGTGGCGCCAAATCGTGGCGCCAAATCGTGGCGCCAGAGCGCCGCGAGGGCGCCCGCGCCAGCGGCGCCCCTCCGCGGCGCTCCGCGCCGCCGCGCATCTGCGTCAGCAGATGCGCCAGCAACACTAGGGCACCAAACAGCGAAGAGCGCCGTCATCGCTTCGCGATGACAGCGCTCTTCCGCTGTTTGGTGCCCGGGGGACTCGAACCCCCACTTCCTTAGCGGAAACAAGGACCTGAACCTTGCGCGTCTACCAATTCCGCCACCCGGGCTTTGAGGGGGCGGAGAATAGAGGGCGCGGGGGCGGGGGTCAATGGGGGAAGGGCGGAAGATCTCGGATTCATCCGGCGGTCACGGTGAGGCCGTCGACGATGACCCACGGGATGCGTGCGCCGCCGCTGACGAGCTCGGGCTCGGACGCAAGCACGAGCGCGCCGCGCAGCAGTTCGAAGGCGTTGCCGGCGAGCAGCACCTCGCGCACGGGGCGGGCGAGCGCGCCGTGCTCGACCCAGCGCGCGGACTTCGCGACGCCGGAGAAGTCGCCGGAGGCCGGGTCGACGCTGCCGGAGAAGCGTTGGACGACGAGGCCTCGTCCGAGCGTGCGGACGAGCGCTGCCTCGTCGCCGCCGTCGCCGCCATCGACGACAAGCGCGTGTGTCCCGAGCCCTGGCAGCGAGCGCGCGCCGCCCATGGCGTTGCCGGTCGAGGCGACGCCGTCGACCGCAGCGGCATAGCCGTTGTAGAGGTAGGACTCGAGCCTGCCCTCGGAGACGAGGGCGCGGCGCGTCGCCGGTTGCCCTTCGCGATCGAACGCGCTCGCGCCGGCGAGCGCGAGGTCGGTCGGGTCGTCATGAACGGTGAGCCCGGGCACTGCGATCGCGGTCCCGACCGCGCCTGCGAGGCGGCTGCGCTTGCGCTGGACCGCGATCGCGCTGCTCGCCGCGACGAGCGGGCCGAGGAGCATGGCGTGGAACGCCTCGGGTGAGAGGAGGACCGGCCCGCGATAGGACTCGCCTGCGCCGGCGCCGAGGTTGCCGAGCGCCGTCTCGGCGAAGCGCGCCCCGATCTGCGCGAGGCTCTGGGCGAGCGCGTCGAGCGTGCGTGTCATCGTCCCGCGCGCGTCGAAGCCGCCGACGTCGCTGCCCGCGATGGCCATGCCGAAGACGGAGCCGCTGGCGCTGGCGTCGGTCTGCTCGAGGGCCAGCCCGTTGGATGCGCGCAGGAGGAACGCCTCGATCCGACCTGTCACATGGGCTTGATCGACGGAGAGCCGCGGGTCGCGGTCGCGCACGGATGCGACGAAGTCGCTCGCGTGCGCGACAACCGCGTCGATCCCGAAGTCGGCGAGGCGGGGATCCAACGCGGCGCGCAGCGCGGCGGGGGTCAATGAGGTCTCGTCAGCGATGCGCGGCGCGGGCAGGACGTTGGCTTCATCGCGCGGCGAGGACCGCGCGAGGGCGATGGCGTCCTCGGCGGCCGCGTGGAGCGCGCCGCGGTGCAGTTGGTTCGTCGAGACGAAGCCCAAGCGTCGATCGACGAACACGCGCAGGCCGAGGGCGCGCGCGCGCTCGACCTGCGCGGTCTTGGCCTCGCCCTTTTCGAAGCCGAGCGAGACGGAGCGGCTCGCGCTCGCGGCGACCTCGGCTTCGTCGGCGCCTGCGGCGAGCGCCAGCGCGAGCAGCTCTTCTGCGCGCTCGGCGAGCTCGCTCGTGTCGGGCCCGCCCTGGTCCTGTGTCGCGTCGGCGTGGCGCTCGGTTGAAGTGGGTCGTGTGCTCATGCGCGGCTCCCGACCAGCATGGTGCATGCGAGCCACGGGCCGCCGGCGTCGACCTTTGCGGGCTGTCCCTTGCCGCAGTAGCCGGCGCCGAGCTCCCACCTGAAGTCGCTCGAGACGGCGTCGACGGTCGAGAGCACATCGAAGGCGAGGCCGGAGATGTTGACGCCGCGTTGCAGCGGGCCGAGCTTGCCGTTCTTGATGGGCCATGCTTGGCGGGTGCCGAACATGAACTCGCCGTTGGCGTCGGCTTGGCCGTTCGAGGCGCCGTCGAGCATGAGCCCGTCGTCGATGCCTGCGATCATCTCTTCGAGCGACGACTCGCCCGGCATCACGAACGTGTTGCGCATGCGGATCAGCGGCTCGTCGTCGTACTCCCAGGCGCGGCTGTTGCCTGTCGGCGCCACCTCGAAGTGCGCGGCGCTCTCGCGGTCGTGCAGGTAGCTCGCGAGCCGGCCCTCGCGGATGATCGTGACGTCCTGGGTCAAGACGCCTTCGTCGTCGACGTGCAGCATGCCGCTGGCGCCGTCGTCGTACGGGCTCGCGCCGGAGTCACAGAGGTTGACGAGGTCCGAGGCGAGGCGCGGGCCGGGCGTGGCGGCGGCGCACGATCCAGCGCGCACGAAGTCGGCCTCGACGGTGTGCCCGATGGCTTCGTGGGCGAGCAGCCCGACGAGCGCGGGCGACAGGAGGAGCTTGCGCCGGCCGGCGTCCGGGAAGCCGGCGGACAGGAGGTCGACGGCCATGCGCGCGGCTTCGTCGACGAGCGCCTCCGCCGAGCCGGCGCGGAACATGCAGTCCCATGAGCCCGTCGCCCCGATCGAGCGGCCGCCGCGCTGCATCTCGCCGCCTTCGGAGGCGACGGCGCTGACGCGGAACTCGGGGCGGACGAGGCGGGTCCAGGCGCTCGCGCCGTCGCTCGTCACGATGCCCTTCTCTTCGAGGATCTCGTTGTAGGCGCACGAGGCGCTGGCGATGCGGGCGCTGGCGGCGCGGGCGCGCTCTTCGAGGCGCAGCGTCAGGTCGAGGGCTTCGCCGAGCGGGCGCAGGGCGACGTCGTCGACGCCGGGGGCTTCGAAGCGGCCGACGGCCAGGGCGGTGCGGGGCGGCGGGGTCCGGCGCGGCCCTCGGGCGGCGCGGGCGGACGCGCGGGCGGCGCGGGTGGCCTCGTCGAGGGCGGTGCGGATCGCGCCGGCTTCGAGGTCGGACGTCGTCGCGAAGCCGAGGGCGCCGTCGACCATGACGCGGACACCGACGCCGGTGTGCTCGCTGGCCCGTGCCTGGTCCACGCGGCCGCGTTCGACGGCCACGGTGCGGGTCCGTTTGCGGTGGTAGCGGAGCTCGGCGTAGTCGCCGGCGAAGCCCTGCAGGGCCTCCGTAAGCAAGGGGCGGGGGTCCGGGGACGCCGAAGTGGGCCGTGCGTGGGCGGGTTCGTGCGGCATGGTGGTGGAGGTTAGGCCGCTGGCGCGCCGAATCCACGCTCTTTCGGGGTGGGGCGGCCACGACGTGCGGGTGGGCCGTCCTACAATGTCGGTTCGGGCAGCGCCCGAGCCCCATGCCGCAAGCGAAGTCTGACGCCCCGCGCTCGATCGCGAAGAACCGCCGCGCGCTCTATGAGTACGAGGTGCTCGACAAGCTCACCGTCGGGATCGTGCTGACTGGGACCGAGGTGAAGAGCTTGCGTGGGGGGCGGATCTCGCTCCAGGAGTCGTACATCGTCATCAAGAAGGGCGACCTCTGGTTGATTCAGGCGCACATCCCCGAGTACACCCACGGGAACATGTGGAACCATGCGCCGACGCGCGAGCGCAAGCTCTTGGCGAAGCGGCGCGAGGTGGACCGTTGGTCGAAGCTGGTGAAGCAGCGCGGGACGACGATCGTGCCTTTGGAGGTCTTCTGGCAGGGCTCGCTGGTGAAGCTCGAGATCGCGCTGGCGCAGGGCAAGAAGCTGCATGACAAGCGCCAGAGCGAGCGTGAGAAGTCGGACAAGCGCGAGATGGCGCGCGCGGTCTCGCGCCAGCGCTGAGGCCCGATTCGGGCCTTGAACCCGGGCTCCGTTGCGCCTAAGCTCCCGCGTTACCTTTGGGGGCGTACTGGATTCGACCGGTTCCGTCCGCCACTGGGCTGCGTGTCGGGGATCTCTAGTCACCCCGTAAAATCCTCTAGGGAAGGCAATTTACTTGCCAACAACAACTACGCACTGGCCGCCTGATTAGGTAAGGCCACGTCTCCACGCGGAGTGTCCGCGGCCGTGTGGGGACGACACTTAGCGGACTGGTCGGCGAGCTGCGCCACGGGGCAGACCGACGAGACCTTACCTTGGCTGGCACCGGAACCATTGCCCATGGGGGACCCCGGAGCGAGAACCATCCATGAGGCTACACACGTAGACGCCCGGCACGCGCCGGCTCCGGGACGGGGGTTCGACTCCCCCCGCCTCCACCATCACCCGGGTCAGGGTCTGTCGAGCTTCGCTCGACCGACCCTGGCCCGGGTGATGCGGTTTCTGGCGCAGCCGCTGACGCGGCTGCGCTGTCGCTGGCGCGACGAAGCCGTGGGGAATTCAGGAGGCGTGGATTCCAGGTGACGTGGATTCCAGGGAGACGTGGATTCCAGGAGACGTGGACTTCAGGGGGCGTGGACTCCAGGTGACGTGGACTCAGGTGACGTGGACTCCAGGTGACGTGGACTCCAGGTGGCGTGGACTTCAGGTGACGTGGACTCCAGGTGACGTGGGCTTCAGGGGGCGTGGGTTTCAGGGGGCGTGGCCTTCAGGTGGAGTGGGCTTCAGGGGGCGTGGGCTTCAGGGGTGTGGGCTTCAGGGGGCGTGGGCTTCGGGTGGCGTGGGCTTCGGGTGGCGTGGGCTTCGGGTGGCGTGGGCCTCGTGCGGCGTTGGGACTCGGGGGAGGGCTTGGGTTGGGGGGGTGGGTGTTCCGGTTTGGGTTGTGGGGGAGGGCGGCTTAGACTCCGCGGGATGGACGTACGGCGCGGAGATTGGGTGGCGCGGTGGACGCGTGGGGCGGCCGTGCTCGGGCTCCTCGGGCCCGGGATGTTGGTCTCTGGTGGCTGCAAGTCGAGCGAGGCGGCGAGCCACAACTTGGACGTCCTCATGTCGTCCGAAGAACGGCTCCGCTACGTCGGCGACCTCCGCAGCGCCATCGAGCAACTCGTCCGGGGCTTCGTTGACCCCAGCATGCTCGAAGAGGGCAGCTGGCTCGGCGGCAGCGACGATACCGCCATTCCCGATCCGACCGACGCCGTCGTCGAAAACCTGCTCGCCCTCAGCCACAGCACCGACGGGCCCGACCGGTGGCGCGAAGCAGAACAGGTGCGCCAGCTCGCGCGCTACGCCAGCGTCTGCCCGGCGGGGCTCGGACGCGAGCGCGCCCTGCTCGAGCTCGCCCCCCACGGACTTCGGCTCGGGATCGACCAACCGCTCAAAGCCGGCAAGGTCGCCAACGCCGAAGAGCTGCGCGTGCGCCTCGAAGCGCTCGTCGACGGCGCCAAACAGATGCTCGCCCTCGGCAACAAGGCCGACGCGACCGCGACCGCCGACTTCGAAGCCGCCTGCCGCGTGCTGGCCGAGGCCGAAGTCGACATCGCCGGCGGACGGCGCGTGCTGCGCGCGGTGAGCCCATTCCTGCGGCTCAGCGGCCTGCCCGACGCCGCAGAGCGCGCGCTCGTCGACCTGTCCGAGGCGCTCCAGAAGCGCCTCGTGACTGAAGCGCTCGCGCGCGGACTGCACGACGAGGCGCCATACGTGCGCGCAGCGGCGCTGCGCGCGAATGCAGCGGTCTTCGGCGATCCTTTCCTCATCGAGGCCGCCCTCTCACTCGGCGTCGAGCCGCTCCAGGCGCGGCTTCCCGACGGGCTAGGTGAGGCCTACACCGCGTTTGGGGTCCCAAGCGAAGACGTCGACATCCCCGACGCACGCGTCGAGGTGTGCCGCCTCCTCGTCGAACGCGGGCTGCCCAAGGTCGCCGCCGCATCCGACGGCGCCGGCCTGACGCTGCGCTTCGGCCTCTACTACGCGCTGACCCAAGTCGCGACGAGCTACAACCTGTTCCACCCCATGGCCCGGTCGCACGCGATGCTCGCGCTCGACGCGGTCTCCGGCGCACGGCTCGGGAGCCTCCGCGAAGAGGTCTGGGACGCCTGGTGGCGCGAAGTGGGGCCAGGGCTCGACGCCCAAGCCCGTGAGCAACGCAAGCTAGACGCGGCAGGCCGCAGTGGAACGGATGCGCGCGCCGGGGTCACCGGCCAAGAGGGGGCGTCAAGGCCCTGATCGTCGCGCGCAGGGCCGCCCGCCCCGCGGGACCCCTTAAGAACGCTGTCAGCGCGGGTCGATGCCTTCCCTGCGCGTCGCTCGCCCGCCATGCCTCCCAGGACCCCCGCCTCGGCTCCTTTGCCGGTCAACTCCGTCGTGACGCCCGCAAGCCCGGCCAAGCCTACGGGCAAGGGCGGGCGGGCGCTCTTGGCGCGCCTCCTGCCGCTCCTGGTGCTCGCCGCCGCGATCTGGATCGTGGCCGGCAACGTCACGTGGCACGACACCTTGACCGTCGGCGCCTCGCGGCTCGAAGGCGACCTCGAGGGCGACTGGCGCGCGCCCGTGGTCGAGTTCCACGTTTGGCCCGGGCAAGCGCTCTCTCCCAAGGCGCTGCCCGAAGTCGTCGCAGCGCTCGGGACGCTCGCCCACGAAGGAGGCGTCGTGACGCTGCGCGAAGGCGAGCTGGCGCTCGGCGGCGTGGAGGTCGACTTCGGGCCCAAGGCGCCCGAGATCGGCTGGAGCCCAGGCATCCCGCACGCGCTCGAGGGCGTCCGCATCGCGAGCGTCCTCGCGCCCTTCCTAGCCCTCATCTTCTCGACGCTGTTCGTGATCACGCGCTGGTGGCGCCTCTTGCGCTTCGAAGGCTGCGACGTGCGGTGGTGGACGACCATGCGCTTCACTTACATCGGGCTCTTCTTCAACAGCTTTATCCCGGGCCTCAACGGCGGCGACGTCGCGCGTGCCTTCGCCGTCGTCCGCGATCAGCCCGAGAACCGCTCGTCAGCGCTCATGACGGTCGTCGTGGACCGGGTCTTCGGGCTCGTTGCGATGGTGCTGCTCGCTACGGTCGTTGTGTTGTCCGGAGGGGACCAGCTCAACGCGTTGAAGCTCCCCGTCGCGGCCTTCTGCGGCGCGATGCTGCTGGGCTTCGTGGCGTACTTGACGCCGTGGCTGCGGCGCCTCGTGCGCTTCGACGCGCTCCTGGCGCGGCTGCCGCACGGCGAGCGCATCGCACGGCTCGAGGCCTCCGCGCGGCGGCTGATGAGCCACCCGACAGAGGTCCTGATCGCGCTCGGCCTGTCGCTCGGCAATCACCTCTCCAACGCGGTCGCCGTGGTCCTCTCCGCGCGGGTGCTCGGGAGCATGCTCGGCGCGCAGGACTGGCTGGCGGTCATGACGATCGCCAATACCCTGGCCGCGGTGCCGATCTCGCCCGGGGGGCTCGGCGTCGGCGAGGCGCTCTTCGGCGGGCTCTCAAAGCTCCTCGGCGGGACCTACGTCATCGGAGTCGCGACCAGCCTGCTCTACCGCGTCGAGCTCCTCGGCCTCGCAGCGCTCGGCGGCGTCGTGATGGTCGCGGGGGGGCGCGCCCTCCGCGCGCGCGTCGCCGAGGCCCGCCGAGCCTCGATGGAGGCCCGCTGACGAGCGCCGGGGCGCCATTCGGGGTTTGACCCGCAGGGTTCGCCCGTGTTCGCATATGGGGTCGGGCGGGACCAAGTCAACGCCCGAGACCCTCGAGATCCCCCCAGCACCCCCGCAAGAGCGCACCTGATGTCCCTCCTCGCCATCGGCACCCTCGGCTACGACGACGTCGAGACCATCCACGCCAAACGCACGGGCGTCCTCGGCGGCTCCGCCGTGCACTTCTCGGTCGCCGCGGCCCCGTACGCGCCCGTTCGACTCGTCAGCGTCGTCGGACGCGACTGGCGGGCCGAGGACTCAGCGCTCCTCGAAGGGCGGGGCGTCGACTTGGCCGGGCTCGAAGTCGCCGACGGCAAGACGTTCCGCTGGGGCGGCCGCTACGAGGCGAATTGGAACAAGCGGCACACCGTCTTCACCGAGCTGAACGTGCTCGAGACGTTCCAGCCGAAGCTGCCCGATTCGTACCGAGACTCGCGCTTCGTGTTCCTGGCGAACGCGCACCCGGCCGTGCAGATGGCCGGCCTCGCGCAGGTGAAGCAGCCGCACTTCGTCGTGGCCGACACGATGAACCTGTGGATCGACATCGCGCGGCCGGAGCTCGACCTCCTGCTGAAGCGCGTCGACGGCGTCATCCTCAATGACGAGGAGGCCTCGATGCTCACAGGCGAAGCGAACTTGATCCGCGCCGCGCGGGCGGTGCTCGCGATGGGGCCGCGCTACGTGATCCTCAAGAAGGGCGAGCACGGCGCGTTCGTGATGGGCAGCGATGTGCACTTCTCCCTGCCGGCGTACCCCGTGACCGAGGTCGTCGACCCGACCGGCGCAGGCGACAGCTTCGCCGGCGGCTTCATGGGCTCGCTCGCGCGCGCTGGCGAGGCGACCGCTGCGAACCTGCGCCGCGCGATGCTGCACGGCACCGTGACGGCGTCCTTCTGCGTCGAAGGGTTCAGCGTCGACGGCTTGACCGGGCGCGGCCTCGAGGACTACCAGCGCCGCTACGACGAGCTGCGCGAGATCGTCTCGATCTGACCGCGGCGGGGCGGCGCGGGGCCCCTCTTCGGACCGGGCGGAGAGCGACGCCAAAAAAATCCGCACAAGAAATGTGCCCCGCCGCGGCCCGACGTCGCGGACACCTGGCCGGAGTCGGTTGCGAGCCCGACTCCACTCGGGTTGAACAGGAGAGTCATCAGCCCTGGAGGGCGCCGCGACCGGGATTGGTCGGGGCGCCCTCCGCCTATCGGGCCCTTGGGCGCCTTCATCGCGCGCCGCTGGCAACCGCCGCGGGGAACGGGTGAAGTGGTGCCATGGCGCGCCTCTTCATCGGACTCTCCCTGCCCGACTCGGTCGCGGAGCCGCTCGCGCGGTTGGTCCAAGGCGCCCTCGCCGAGCCGCAATTCCGGATCTACCCGGCCCGTGACTTGCATGTGACGCTGTGCTTCCTCGGCGAGCACCCGAACCCGACGCAGGTCGCCCGGGCGCTCGGCGACGAGACGCGGGGCTTGTTCGCGCCGGAGCTGCGGCTCGCGGGCGTCGGCGCCTTCCCGAGCTTGGAGGACCCGCGCGCCCTCTGGGCCGGCGTCGAAGAGGAAGAGGACTCGTTCGGGCGGCTCGACGCGCTGCGGAACCGCGCGCGCAACGCGGCCCTGGGCGCGGGCTGGCGCATGCCGGCCAGCGAGCGCGCGCGGCCGTTCCGGCCCCACGTGACGGTCGCGCGTCCGCGTGTGTCGAGGGAGCGCATGTCCGGGGAGGTAGGGGCGCCGCGACCGCCCGCTGGAGTGGACTCGGGTGGTGGCGCGCGTGCGGCCATCCCGGCAGCGTTCCTCGGCCTGCGGCCGCGGGGGTCGTTCCTCGTCCCGACCGCGTGCTTGTATGACAGCGACCCGGGGCGGCCCGAGGAGCGGTACCGCGTGCTCGCGGAGACGCCGCTGGCCGTGCGGCCCGGCTGAGTTGGGGCCTCGGTGCGCGGCGGGGCCCCGCGCGCCTCGGCACACCTGGGCGCGATTTTTCCCGCGGAGGCCGCAACCAGGCGCCGCCGGACGCGGTCTCGAGAGTCCTTAGCCTCGGGCCTTCCAACCGCACTCGGAGACACCTACGATCCTCGCCAGGAAGGCCGGGATCCAATCCCCAACCTTGCGGCTCGTCCGCACGACGGCGCGGCGTCAGGCACCGCTCCGAGAAGCCAAATACTCCGATGACGACGAAGAGCTCCCGTGGACCCTCCCGCGCGGCCGTGCAGGCCGCGAACCTCCCCAAAGAGCGCGATCGCAACCTCGACGCTGCGCTCGCCGAGATCGAGAAGAGCTATGGCAAGGGCTCGATCATGCGTCTGGGTGACGCCAACTCGCTCGCGCGGCAGATCGAGGGCATCTCGACCGGCTCGCTGAACCTCGACCTGGCGCTCGGCGGCAAAGGGCTGCCGAAGGGGCGTGTGGTCGAGATTTACGGCCCGGAGAGCTCCGGTAAGACGACCTTGACGCTGCACGTGATCGCCAACGCCCAGCGTTCGGGCGGGATCTGCGCGTTCGTGGACGCCGAGCACGCGCTCGATCCGGCCTACGCCCGCAAGCTGGGCGTCAAGCTCGAGGACCTCCTCGTCAGCCAGCCGGACACGGGCGAGCAGGCGCTGGAGATCGTCGAGACGCTCGTGCGCTCGAACGCGGTCGACGTCGTCGTCGTCGACTCGGTGGCCGCCCTCGTCCCGCGGGCCGAGATCGAAGGTGAGATGGGGGACAGCTTCGTCGGTCTCCAAGCGCGTTTGATGAGCCAGGGCCTGCGCAAGCTGACCGGCGCGATCTCCAAGTCGAACTGCCTGGTGATCTTCATCAACCAGATCCGTGAGAAGATCGGGGTCATGTTCGGGAGCCCCGAGACGACGACGGGCGGCCGCGCCCTGAAGTTCTACAGCTCCGTGCGCCTCGACATCCGCCGTATCGGCCAGCTCAAGGACGGGGACGACGTCGTCGGCAACCGGACCAAGGTGACGGTCGTCAAGAACAAGATCGCGCCGCCGTTCCGCAAGGTCGAGTTCGACATCCTCTACAACCGCGGCATCAGCAAAGAGGGCGAGCTGCTCGACCTCGGCGTGAAGGCGGGCGTCGTCGTGAAGTCCGGCACCTGGTTCTCGATGAAGCACCCCACCGACGGTGAGATCCGCCTCGGTCAGGGCATGGAGCGCACGCGGACCTTCCTCGTCGATAACCCGGACCTCGCATTGATCGTCGAGACGGCGGTCATGGACCGCTTCGCGCCCAAGGAGGATGGGACCCCTGGCGCCGAGGTCGGCGCCCCTGCGGACGAGGCGGCAACGTCCTCCGACAGCGAGGATTGATGGCCCCTGGGGCCGGTTCCGGGGGGGCTGCGCGCTCAACGGGTCCCGGCCTCGCATAGAATCCCGCGCCCGTTCGGCGCTCCGCGAGGGGCCTGCTGGACGGGCGCGACCTCTTGAACACCGCCTGCAAGCGACCTGGTTGCAGGCCCTCCCTTTGCCCATTCGCGGCGTTCGGCGCACCCGAAGCCGTCGAGCACCTCTCTGCACCTGGGTCCATCCCACCCCTCTGCCATGACCGCTGGCGATCCGAGCCGCTTCACCGCCGCCCGCGTCCGTAAGGACTTCCTCGACTTCTTCGAGGCCCGTGGCCACCGCATCGTGCCCTCGGCGCCGGTCTTTCCGCAGGATGACCCGACGCTGCTGTTCACCAACGCGGGGATGAACCAGTTCAAGGACGTCTTCCTTGGCACCGGCCAGCGGGACTACCGCCGCGCCGCCGACACCCAGAAGTGCATTCGCGTCCAGGGCAAGCACAACGACCTCGAGGAGGTCGGGCGCGACACGTACCACCACACGTTCTTCGAGATGCTCGGGAACTGGTCGTTCGGCGACTACTTCAAGGAGGAGGCGATCACGTGGTCGTGGGAGCTCTTGACGAAGGTCTGGGGGCTGCCGAAGGAGCGCCTGTGGGTGACCGTGTTCGAGGGCGACGCGGAAGACGGCCTGCCCGCGGATGACGAGGCCGCGCGCATCTGGGCCGAGAAGACCGACATCGATCCGACGCACATCTTGCTGTTCGGGAAGAAGGACAACTTCTGGGAGATGGGCGATACGGGGCCGTGCGGGCCTTGCACGGAGATCCACATCGATCGCGGCGAGGCCGGCGCCGACCCGCGCGACGGCGCGGACCGCGCGATCGGCGTGAACGCCGGCAACGAGCGCTTCATCGAGCTCTGGAACAACGTCTTCATCCAGTTCAACCGCCAGGACGACGGGCGGCTCGTCGAGCTCCCGGCGAAGCACGTCGACACGGGGATGGGCTTCGAGCGCGTCTTGTCGGTGCTCCAAGGCAAGCGCTCGAACTACGACACGGACCTGTTCCAGCCGATCTTCAGGGCGCTGGAAGGGCTCTCGGGCGCGACGTATTCGGGCGGTGACTCTGAGGCCGACGTCACGTTCCGCGTCTCGGCGGACCACGTGCGCGCCGTTTCGAGCGCGATCGCGGACGGCGTTACGCCCTCGAACGAAGGCCGCGGCTACGTCCTGCGCCGCCTCCTGCGCCGCGCGTCGCGCTACGGCAAGCAGAACCTCGGGCTCGAAGAGCCGTTCCTGTGGCGCCTCGTGCCCGCGGTGGCTGAGGTCCTCCGCGGCGCGTTCCCGGAGATCGGCGAGCGCGTGGAGCACGTGCAGCTCGTGATCCGCGCAGAGGAAGAGGCGTTCCGCAAGACCCTCGACCGCGGGCTCGTGCAATTCGAGAAGCTGGCCAAAGGGCGCGCCGCAGGCGACGTGCTCGACGGCGGAGCGGCGTACGACTTGTACGCGACGTTTGGCTTCCCCGAAGACCTCGTCGAGCTGATGGCGCGCGAGCGCGGCATGAGCGTCGATCGCGGGGGGTTCGAGGCCGCGCGCGCGAAGCACTCGGAGGCGAGCCGCGGCGAAGGTTCGTTCAAGCAGCTCCTGTCCGCGGAGCAGCTCACCGGGCTGTCTCGGACCGCCGCGGAGTATCACGCGGACCATGGCGGGCGCACGGAGTGCGCGGCGCAGGTCGTGCGGTATCTGAGCGAAGCCGGGCGCCCGGATCGACTCGTGCTCGATCGCACCAGCTTCTACGCGGAGTCCGGCGGTCAGGTGGGGGACACAGGCGTGATCGAGGCCGCGGACGGCTCGTTCCAGTTCACGGTCGCGGAGACCCACAAGCTCGGCGACGTGCACGTGCACGTCGGCGAGCTGCGCGGCAGCGCGCCGGCCGTCGGCGCCGCGGTGCGCTGCGTCGCGGACCGGGCGCGGCGCGACGCGATCCGAGCGAACCACACCGCGACCCACCTGCTGCACCAGGCCCTCCGCGACACGTTGGGCGAGCACGTCGCGCAGCAGGGCTCGTATGTCGGGCCCGATCGCCTGCGCTTCGACGTCAGCCACCCAAAGGGGATGACGCACGACGAGCTCGCGGCGGTCGAGGACGCGGTCAACGCGCGCGTCGCCCGCGACTCGGAGGTCGTGACGACGATCGATTCGCCGGAGCGCGCGAAGGCGCGGGGCGCGATGGCGCTCTTCGGCGAGAAGTACGGCGACGAGGTGCGCGTCGTGTCGATCGACGGGGCGCCGGGCGAGCGCCCGTGGTCGCTCGAGCTCTGCGGCGGCACACACGTGGCACGCACGGGCGAGATCGGCCCGTTCATCGTCGTCTCCGAGCGCGCGGTCGCGGCCGGCGTCCGGCGCATCGAAGCGGTCACGCAGCGCGAGGCCGTGCGCGCGTTCCAGGAGCAGCGGGCGGTCCTCCAAGCGCTCTCGAACCAGCTGAAGACGAAGCCGGCGGACCTCGCGGAGCGCATCACGCAGCTCCAGACCCAGCTGAAGGAAGCCAAGAAGGCACAGAAGGCGGCCGCCGGGGCTGACATCAGCGTGGTCTTCGAGAAGGCCAAGGAGACGCTCACAGAGCGCGCGGGGGTCAGCGCCGGCGCGCTCGATCTGGGAGAGGTCGACCAGGACACCCTGCGGGAGGTCGGCGATCGTCTCAAGGGCTTCGCGCCCAACCTGGCCGTGGTCCTCTTCGGCCGCGCGGACGGCAAGGTGCCCTATGTCGCCCTGTGTCAAGGCGCTGCCCTCGCCAAGGGGCTGAAAGCCGGCGACCTGGCCCAGGTGGTCAAGACACACTTGGGCGGCGGGGGCGGCGGGCGCCCCGACTCGGCCCAGGGACGCGGCGACAACCCCGCGGCCGTCGTTTCGGCGATCGAGGCGCTCCGCGAGCGGTTCACCGCCGGCCTCAGGGTCTGAACCGAGTCGCTTTTTGCCGCGCCGTCCCCTCCCAAGGGGGGGCGCGCTGACCATTCCTAGGGGGGACAAGTTCCAGAGACCTGCGGTCGGACGTTGACCGTGGCCCCTCCCCGTCGCTACCTTCTTCCGCTCTCAACGCCCTGGCCGCTCTCGGCCCCGGGCGCTCCGTCACCGCGAGTCCGTCATGCCGAACCCCAAGCGCCGCCACTCCAAGGCCCGCAAGAACAAGCGTCGTTCGCACCTTGCGCTCGTCGCCCCGCAGCCCGCCCGTTGCCCGCGCTCGGGCGTTTTGACCCGTAGCCACCGCGTCAGTGAAGACGCGACGCACTACGGCTTCGAAAAGGGCGGCTTGAAGGGCCGCGAGGTCTTCGTCAAGACGGACGACGACACCATCTGACGTACCGCGTGGGCGGCCTCCCGGCGCCGGCTCCCTGTGCCGGCCCCCTGTGCTGGGGATCTTCACTCACGGAGACCCCCGCGACAGCACTTGCCGACGGGGAGGCTGGCTCGCTGCTGGGACGCTCCTTGGGCCGTGCGCAGCCGCGCGCCGGCCCCCTCAGCCTCTGATCTGCCCGGAAGGGGTCCTCGACCTTGGAAGCCGCACAGCGCATCGCGCTAGACGTGATGGGGGGCGATCATGCCCCGGCCGCCGTGCTCGACGGTGTGCGCCTCGTGCTCGACGGGGGAATCCCGGCCGAGCGACTCCTCCTCGTGGGTGACGAAGCACAGGTCAGGGCTGGCCTCGCAGAGCGCGGGATCGCCGGCTGTGACGTGCTGCACGCGCCCGAGGTGATCGGCATGGACGAGAAGCCGGGCGTCGCGCTGCGCGCGAAGCCGCGCTCATCGATCGCGCTGGCGACCGGCGCGGTCAAGCAGGGCCTGGCAGGCGCGCACGTTTCGATGGGCAACACCGGCGCCGTCGTCGGCGCCGCGACCGTCGGGCTGAAGACGCTCGAGGGCGTGCGGCGCCCGGGCATCGCGATCACGGCAGACCTGGGCGGTCAACCCCTGACCCTCCTCGACATGGGCGCCAACACGGCGCCGAAGCCGGAGCACCTCGTCCAGTACGGCGCGATGGGCACGGCCCTGGCCCGCGAGGTCGTAGGCGTCGCGACGCCGCGCGTCGGCCTGCTCAACATCGGCGAAGAGGCCAGCAAGGGCACCGACTTCCTGCGTGAGTCCCACGACCTGCTCGCCGCGAGCGGCCAGAACTTCATCGGGAACGTCGAAGGCGGCGACCTGTTCCGGGGTGTGGCTGACGTCATCGTCACGGACGGATTCACCGGCAACGTCGTGTTGAAGCTCATGGAGGGCTTCGCCGAGTACATGCTGAAGCAGTTCGGCGCCGAGCTCGCCCAACGCGGCGCGCCCTGGGCGCGGGAGTGTTTGGGCGGCCTCGCGCGCAAGGTGGACTACGCGGAATATGGCGGCGCGCTGCTCCTTGGCGTGCAAGGCGTCGTCGTCATTGGCCACGGGCGCTCCGATGGCCGCGCGGTCGCCAACGCGATCCGGTTCGCTGCCCGGGCGCTCGATGCGCGCGTCAACGACGCGATCGTTCGCGGGCTCGCTGCGCGCACCGATCGCTGACGGGCCGCCGAAGGCGCGGTCGCAGTTTGGGGGGAAGGTGCGTCCGCCTGGCAGCTCACGGCCGCCAGACACGGCCCGCTCCCTGGCTTGAGCCGGCCGGATCCTGGCAGACGTTGGGCGTCGCTCCTGCCACTCAACCCGGCTCGCCGGTTGATCCTGAAGCGCGGATCCGGGACCATAAGGAGACCCCCGCGCCGCAGCGCGTCCCCGAGAGATCACGAAGCATGGCCGTCACACTGACCCGCGTCGGCATCGCCGGCACCGGCTCCGAGTTGCCTACGCGTGTCGTCACCAATGACGACATGGCGCGGCTCGTCGATACGAGTGACGAGTGGATCGTCCAGCGCACAGGGATTCGAGAGCGGCGCTGGGTCGATGAAGGCCAGAACTGCTCGCACCTGTGTCAGGGCTCGGCGCGCAAGGCGCTCGAGGCCGCGGGAGTGGCGCCGGACGAGGTGGACCTCGTTGTCGTCGGCTCCCTCACTCAGGACCACCTGATGCCGTCCGTCGCGTGCCTCGTGCAGTCGCGACTCGGCCTGGTGAACGCCGCGGCGTTCGACGTGCTCTCGGCCTGCACCGGCTTCTTGACGGCGCTCCACACCGCGGAGAGCTTCGTCGCGGCAGGTCGCGCGCGGACGGCGTTGGCGATCGGCGGCGAAACGCTGTCGCGCTACCTCGACCTGACGGACCGTGGCTCTTGCATCCTCTTCGGCGACGGCTCGGGCGCTGCGGTGGTGCGGCCGCTCGAGCTTTGCGGTGAGGGCGGCGGCCAGGGCGAGATCTTGAACCACAAGCTGGGCGCGGACGGGTCGGGCTACGACTTCATCCACATCCCGGAGGGGGGCGCGGAGCACCCTCACAACCACCCAGACTATGACGCATCGAACCACTTCATCCGAGTGAAGGGCCGCGAGGTGTACCGCTTCGCCGTCACGAAGATGGCGGAGATGATTCGCTCGGCCTGTGGCAGCTACGACCCCTCGGAGATCAAGCTGGTGATTCCGCACCAGGTGAACCAGCGCATCATCGAAGGCGCGCAGGAGCGCCTCGGGTGGCCGCTGGACAAGTTCTTCGTGAACATCCACAAGTACGGCAACACCTCGGCTGCGAGCGTGCCGATCGCGCTGGACGAAGCGGTCCGTGAAGGTCGGCTCCAGCGCGGCGACAAGGTCATCCTCGTCGCCTTCGGCGCCGGATTGACCTGGGGCTCCACACTGATTCAATGGTGAGGCGCGTGTCCCAACGGCGAGCGATTCGACCGGGCACACGAGCGATGGATCCGCGAGCATGACGACTGAACCGACGCACACTCCGGCGCTCCTGTTTCCCGGCCAAGGCGCCCAGTTCGAGGGCATGGGCCGCGATTGGGCCGAGGCCTTCCCGGTCGCGCGCGCGACGTGGGCCGAGGCCGACGAGGTCCTCGGGTTCGCGCTCAGCGAGGCCTGCTGGTCGCGCGGGGACGAGGTCCATCGCACGGACATCGCGCAGCCCGGGATCTACACGACCGGCGTCGCGATCGTGCGCGTGCTGGAGTCGCTGGCGGAGGGCGCGAACCGGATCGACCGCGCGGCGGTCCCGCTCGCCGCGGGCCTCTCGCTCGGCGAGTACACGGCGCATTGGGCCGCCGGCACCTTCTCCTTCGCCGACGGCCTGAAGCTCGTGCGCCTGCGTGGCGAGGCGATGCAGGCGGCCTCGGAGGCGTGCCCGAGCGGCATGCTGAGCCTGATGGGGGCGTCGCTGGAGCAGGCCGAGGGCCTCGCGGCGGTCGGCGCGCGGGTCGGCATCTGCCAGGTCGCGAACCTGAACTCGCCGGGGCAGATCGTGCTCTCGGGCGAGCTCGCGGCCCTGGACGCGGTCGAGGCCGCCGCGCGCGAGCACGGCGTACGCCGCGCCCGACGGCTCGTGGTCGCGGGCGGCTTCCACTCGGAGTGCATGCGTCCGGCGGCGGAGCGGTTGGCGGCGGCGCTCGCCGGGACCCAGCTCCAGGCGCCTCGGGTGCCGGTCCTGTCCAACGTCACGGCTGAAGCGGTCACGTCGATCGACGAGGTGCGCCGAACGCTCGGCATGCAGGTCTGCGCCCCGGTCCTCTGGGAGCGCTCCATGCGCGCCTCCCTGGCCCAGGGCGTGCGCTCCTACGTCGAGCCGGGCCCCGGGACCGTCCTCGGCAGCATGCTTGGCAAGATTGCCGAGGCGGTCGTCGCCGAGCAGGGCAGCCCCCTCACGCCCCCCGTTTCTGTGCGCTCCGCGGCCCGTCCAGGGGACCTCACCGGCGACCTTCTGCAGCCCAGCAGCTGATCCTTCGGCCAGCTGGCGGTTGAAGCCCCCCGTGCTCGCGGCTACTCTCGCCGCGCTCACGGGGCCCGACGCCCCGGCGAGCCCCCCTCCGCACCACCCGTGAACTCCACTCGAACGCTCCCCCTGGCCGGCAAGGTCGCCCTCGTGACCGGCGCGAGCCGCGGCATCGGCCGCGCCGTGGCCGAGCGCCTCGCGCGCGACGGCGCCCGCGTCGCGTGTGTCGCGACGACCGCCGAGAACGCCGCTGGGACCGCAGCCGCCTGTGCGGCGCTGACCGAGGGCGCAAAGGCCTACGGCGTCGACGTCGCCAACAGCGCGGCCGTCGCGAGCCTCGTCGAAGTGATCCGCAAGGAGCTCGGCGGGCTCGACGTCCTCGTGAACAACGCAGGCATCACGCGCGACCAGCTCCTCTTGCGGATGAGCGAGGAGGACTTCGACCGCGTGATCGAGGTCAACCTCAAGGGCACGTGGAACTTCCTCAAGGCCGCTGTGCGCCCCATGATGAAGACCGCGGGGCGGATCGTGAACATCGCCAGCGTCGTCGGCGTGACCGGCAACGCCGGCCAAGCGAACTACGCCGCGAGCAAAGCTGGCGTGATCGGCTTGACGCGCTCGGCTGCCAAGGAGCTTGCTGGGCGTGGCGTGTGCGTGAACGCCGTCGCGCCGGGCTTCATCGATACGGACATGACCTCCGGGATCCCGGACAATGAGCGCGAGAAGCTCACTGCCGCCATTCCCCTCGGTCGGATCGGCGCCGTCGGAGACATCGCCGAAGCCGTCGCCTACCTCGCCGGCCCCGCTGGCGGTTACATCACCGGACAGACCCTCGTCATCGACGGGGGCCTCTCTCTCTAGGATCGATTCCACCCCAGGCGCGCGGCGAGGTTCGCCGCGCGCCTGGGCGACCCGGTTGGCCGAGTTTGGTCAACCGACCCCCCGTCAGGATCCCCCTGCACCCCCCTTTCGGAGACTCGAGCATCGTGAGCAACGCTACCGTCGAAGATCGCGTTAAAAAAATCGTCTGCGATCAGATGGGTACGACCGCGGACAAGATCAACCTCGAGACGTCGTTCATCAACGACCTCGGCGCTGACTCACTCGACACGGTCGAGCTCGTCATGGAGTTCGAGGACGAGTTCGAGATCTCGATCCCGGACGAGGACGCTGAGAAGATTCAGACCGTCGGTGCGGCGGTCACGTACATCCAAGACAAGCTCAACTGAGCCAACGCGCCAAGTCCTCCTGCGCCGGTGGCGTGCGGCTCCGAAGTCGGGGCCGACGCGCGCTCGGGTTTCGCTGATATTCAGCGATGCCCCGGGTGCGGCACCCGCGCTACACAGCGCTGCGGGGGCGGGCCGAAAGGATTGACGGCATGCGCCGAGTCGTGGTCACGGGCCTGGGGACGGTGAACTCCCTGGGGCTCAATGTCGAGTCGTCTCTCCCGCGGATCCTCGCGGGCGAGAACGGCATTTCCACGGTCGATCGTTTTGACACGACCGGCCTCACCGCGACGATCGGTGGATTGATCCGTTGGAAGCCCGAAGAGCACGGCTTCGATGACCGGGAGCAGCGCAAGCTGGACCCGTTCACGATGTGGGCCTTGATGGCTTCCGACGAGGCGCTGCGCGATGCGGGGCTCGACGGGATCAAGAATGAATCCCCTGAGCTGCGCAGGCGCTGTGGCACGATCATCGCCACTGGCATCGGTGGGATTACGGGCATCCTCGAGCAACAGGCAGTGCTCGTGGAGCGGGGCGCGCGTCGCGTGAGCCCGCACTTCATCCCGCGCATCATGGCCAACGCGGTGAGCGGCCAAGTCGCGATCCGCCATGGCCTGATGGGCACAGCGTTCACGACCTCGAGCGCGTGTGCCTCCGCTGGGCATGCGATCGGCATGGCTTGGCGTGCGATCCAGTGGGATGACTGCGACATCGTCGTGACCGGCGGCTCGGAGTCCGCGATCACGCCGCTCTCGATGGCGGGCTTCGCGTCTGCGAAGGCGCTCTCGACCCGCAACGATGACCCAGGTGCCGCCTCGCGCCCGTTCGACCTGAACCGCGACGGCTTCGTGATGGGCGAAGGGTGCGGCCTGCTCGTGTTCGAAGAGTATGAGCGCGCGAAGGCCCGTGGTGCGCGCATCTACTGCGAGGTCAAAGGCTACGGCTCGACGGACGACGCGTTCCACATCACCGCGCCCGAAGAGTCAGGCGATGGGCCGGCGCGCGCGATGGAAGAGGCGCTGCGTCACGGCAAGGTCAACCTCGATGAGGTGGACTACGTCAACGCCCACGGGACGAGCACCGAGTACAACGACGCGACCGAGACGAAGGCGATTCGCAGGGTGTTCGGTGACCACGCTGACAAGCTCGCGGTGAGCTCGACCAAGTCGATGATCGGGCACCTGCTCGGCGGTGCGACGGGCGTCGAGCTCGTGTACACCGTCCTCGCGGTGCATTCGAACACGGTGCACCCAACGCGCAACTATGAGACGCCGGACCCCGCCTGCGACCTGGACTACGTGCCCGGCGCTGCGCGTGAGATGCGGGTGCGGAACGCGCTGTGCAACTCCCTCGGTTTCGGGGGGCACAACGTGTCGGTGCTCGTGGGCGAGCTCGCGTCCTGAGCCGCGCGCGCGGGGCAGCACCTGTGCCGCGATCTGGGCTTCTGCGGCAATCTGGCCGTAGGCGAAGCGCTGGACGCAGCCTGCGGTGAGACACGCGAAGAGACGGAGACGGACCGGCCGCCGGAGTGTCATCCCGCCGGTCGGCGTCGTACAATCAAGGCGTGCCGACGCAACGCGCGTTCGGCCGTGTCCCCAATTGACCCACCAACAGGACTGGCACCCCGTGCACAAGAAGTTCCAGGAGCTCCTGCACGCTTACAAGCTCGAAGTGTTCCACAAGGAGCATGACAAGCAGAACCTCGAGGAGATCTCGAAGGAGTGCATGCACACCACCGAGGACATCCTGCGGGCGAAGTTCGATTACCACTTCCACAAGCTCCCGGATGCCAATCGCGCTGAGATCATCAACATGATCAACAACTATGTGCGCGAGGCAGTCCTGCCGCCGGTGGTGGAACGCATCGTGCAGCGTCAGATGCGCACGGAGATTCGCCTCGAGGCGATGGTGCGTTTGATCGAGCAGATGCTGACCGCGCTGTCCAAGGGTGACGGCGTCAGCGCCAACAGTTGAACCCAACGCTTGAGCCCAGCGGGTGCTCGCGCGCGCTGGGTATCGGAGCCCAGCGCCGGTGACAGGCACCGCTAGGGCGGGGTACGCTAGGGAATCGTGAAGTCCCTCGACCCCGCCCTCGTATCTCGACTCGAGGCCTCTGGCCAAGGCCACCTCGTCCGTGCTTGGCAGGGCCTTGAGGGCTCCGCCCAAGCCCAGCTCGGCGCTGAGCTCGCAGCGCTCGACCTCGCGCTCATCTCGGACCTGGTCGGGTTGCTCAACGACGGCGGCGCGAGCCACGGCCAAGCTGACTTTCAGCCGCCGGAGCTCTTCCGGCTCGGTCAGACCTCGACCGCCGCGGCAGATGCGGCTCGCCGTCGAGGAGCGGCCCTTCTGGCAGAGGGGCGCGTCGGCTTCATGCTCGTCGCTGGCGGGCAGGGCTCGCGGCTCGGCTACGAAGGGCCCAAAGGCTGCTATCCCATCGGGCCCTTGACCGCGTCGCCGCTCTTTGCGTGGCACGCGGCGCGCATCGTCGCTGCCGGAGCGCGGCACGGGTTCCGGCCGACGTGGTACGTCATGACGTCCCCCGCGAACGACGCCGAGACACGCCGGTTCTTCGCCGAGCACGCGCACTTTGGACTGGCGCCGGAGGACGTGTTCTTCTTCTCGCAGGCCATGCTGCCCGCGCTGACCTCCGACGGCCGCATCGTGCTTGAGAGCGCGGAGCGCCTGTTCCTCGCGCCCAACGGGCACGGCGGGTCGCTCGCTGCGCTGCGACCTCCGGGCGCGCTCGCGGACATGGCCGCCCGTGGCATCGAGCGGCTCTCGTACTTCCAGGTCGACAATCCCCTCGCGCGCCCCGCTGACCCGCTGTTTGTCGGCCTGCACGCCGAGGCTGGCGCTGGGATGTCGAGCAAAGTCGTGACGAAGCGCGACGCGCACGAGAAGGTCGGTGTCATCGGTCGCGCGGACGGCAAGCTCGGCTGCATCGAGTACTCCGATCTCCCCGCGCAGCTGCGTGACGCCCGCGACGCCGAGGGCGCCCTCCTCTTTGGCGCAGGGAACATCGCCGCGCACATGTTGGCCCGCGGGTTCGTCGAGGACTTGAACCGCGGCGGCCGCTTGCACCTGCCGTGGCACCTGGCGCGCAAGAAGCTGAAGAGCGTCGGGCCCGATGGGCGACCCATCGAAGTCGAGGGCGTGAAGTTCGAGACCTTCGTGTTCGACGCGCTCGGCGCGACCGACGCGAGCGTCACGCTGGAGGTCGAACGGCGGCTCGAGTTCAGCCCGGTGAAGAATGCCTCTGGGCTCGATTCGCCCGCCTCGTGCCGCGCGGACTTGGTGCGCCACTTCGCTCAGCTCGCGAGCGCAGCACAGTTGCCCGAGCCGCCGCTTGGGGCTGACGGGCTGCCGCTGATCGAGATCGATCCGCGCCACGCGGAGAGCCATGAGGAGCTGCGCGCGCGCGGCGCCGCGCCGCGCGTCTTGAACGACGGACACCACTACGCCTGAGCGATCCCCCTGCGCGACCCTCGGTCACCTACCGCATCGCACCAGCCAGCTCATGTCCTACGCACTCGCCCCGTCCGCACTCGCATGGCCGCGGCACACCGAAGCTCTGGCCCGCCGCCCAGTCGTCGTGCTGCACGGAGGCACGTCCACCGAGCGCGAGGTATCGCTGACGAGCGGCCGCGCGATCCTGGCCGCGCTGCGCGCGCCCGGTGACGGTCCAACAGCCGCCCTGCGGCCACTGATCCTCCCCGTCGAGATCGATGGGGTCGACCGCTGGCATGTCGACGGCGTTCCGCTGGCCCCGGAGGCTGCGCTCGGCGCGCTCCCGCGGGAAGCCATCTTCCTGCTCGCGCTGCACGGCGGCGCCGGCGAGGACGGTAGGATCCAGGGCTTTCTCGAGGTGTCGGGGCGCCCGTTTACGGGGACCGGGCACGCGACGGCGGCGCTCTGCATGCACAAGGGGCGCACGCGCCTGGCGGCCCAAGAGGCGGGTGTCCGAGTCGCGCCGGGCTTCTGCGCCGGGCTCGACGTGTTGCGCGCGAACAGAGCCGAGGTCCTGGCGCGCGCCGCAGCCTTGCCTGGGGCCGTGCGCTTCGTGAAGCACGCGACCGGGGGCTCGTCGGTCTTCGTCTTCCGTTGCGCCTCGAACGACGAGACCGCGCGCGCGCTCGACGCGATCGCCGAGGCCGGCGGCGATGCCGTGGTGGAGGCGGCCGTGACTGGGCTGGAGGTCAGCGTCGGCCTGATCGGGAACGGCGCCGGAGCGACACCTTTGCCCGTCATCGAGATCCTGCCGAAGGGCAGCGCGGCCTTCTTCGACTACGCCGAGAAGTACTCCGACGACGGTGCCCTCGAGCGCTGCCCAGCCGAGGCCCTGGGCGCCGGGAACGAGCGCGCGGTCCAGGCCGCCGCCTGCGCGACCTGGGGGGCCGTCGGTGGCACCGGGTACGCCCGCATCGATTTCATCGTCCCCGGGGCACGCGGCGGTGTGTGCGGCGAAGGGGAGGCGCCCGTCCTCCTCGAGGTGAACACCCTGCCTGGGTTTACCCCACGGTCACTCCTGCCGAGGGAAGCGGCTGTCGCTGGCCTCGATTACCGGGCGCTCTGTTTCGAGATCCTGGCGCGTGCGCTGGACAGGTGAGGCACCCAGCGCGACTGGTTGATCCAATTGGCGACGTGAGGGCTCGATGGGGGAGCCGCTCGTTCCTGGGCCTGGTGAGCGTTTCGGTTGCGCGCTAGCGCTCAGTCGGGGATCCTTGAGGCACGGGCGGGGCCGGGCGGCGGCCCCTTCCTTCCAAAGTCCTGCAGGTTGCCTCTGTCCATGAACACAACTCGTTTCGCCCTCGCGTTCGCGCTCGTCTCCGGTGCGGCCCAAGCGCAGACCTTCAACGTCGACTTCGGTAGTGGCGCCAGCGTATTCGGTACGCCGGCGAGCACCTACGGCGCCGCGTCCGGGCAAAGTGGGGTCTGGAACGCCCTGGACTCCGACGCCTTCGGGGTGTTCTACGCCTCGTCACCGCTGACAACGACCACCGGCGCCGTCTCGAGCGTCGTGCTCGAGATCGATGCGCTCGGGAGCGGCGGGTTCTTCTCCCTGGGGGTGGATGAGGTCAACACGACCGGCGATGACCAGGCGCTGATGGACGACTGCTACTACAACGGCGGACCGAGCACGCTCACCGTTCGCGGCCTCGCGCCAGGCAACTATCGCTTCTTCACCTACGCGATGGCGCCCGACAACAGCTCGTTCTTCACCGGCGTGGAGGTCGTTGGATCGATCGACCCGCTGCAGTCTGTCGGCGGGGACTTCTCGGCCGGGTTCGCGCCGGGCGTAACGCACGCGGAGCACTCAGTGACGGTCACCACCGGCGCAGCAGTCGTGATCAACTTCACGGTCTCGAGTCAGTTCGATTCGATCAACGGCTTGCAGATCACCCAGTTGGGTCCGCCAGGGCTCGGATCGAACTTCTGCACCGCGAACGCGAACTCGACGGGCAGTGCTGCGGCGATGTCGGCGATGGGCAGCGCGTCCGTCGCGGCGAACAACGTTGTGCTCATGTCGTCCGGCATGCCGCAGAACGCGTTCGGCTTCTTCCTGACGAGCATGACCCAGGGCAACACTCCGAACCCGGGCGGCAGCCAGGGCCTCCTGTGCCTCTCCGGCTCGATCGGCCGCTACGTAGGCGCCGGTCAGATCAAGAACTCGGGGACGCTCGGCGAATTCGAGCTCGCCATCGACCTCATGCAGCACCCGAGCCCGAGCGGCTTCGTGACCGTGATGCCGGGTCAGACCTGGCACTTCACCTCCTGGTACCGCGACGTCGTCGGCGGCTCGGCGACCTCGAACTTCGCGGACGGTCTCTCTGTGACGTTCAACTGATCGACGACACGCGGCGACGGCAGCGCCGCTGAAGGGATGGGGGCCCGCGTGGTAGCGCTCTTTCGCGCTGCTCAGCGGGTCTCCGCTTGCAACTGCGGCGCGGTCGGGTACCGTGCGCACAACGAGGGCCGGGCTGGCGGAATGGCAGACGCGGCGGATTCAAAATCCGCTTCCTGAAAGGGAGTGTGGGTTCGACTCCCACGCCCGGCACCAACGACGAGTGACACCGATGGCGCCCCACCCCCTTGGCGATAGGCCTGCTGCCGGTTCGTCCATCGCAGCGGGCACCGTTGGGGGCCCTGGCCCCGGGAGCCCTGGCCTCGGGAGCCCTGGCCCCGGGAGCCCTGCGGTGGGCAGCTGCGCGGCGGGGACCTCGAAAGCGCTCTCTGAGCGCAAGGTCGACCCCTGGGTCGCCGGTCTCTTGCCCGTGCTGCTGCACGAATTCAACAACCAGACGCAGCTCCTGACGGGCATGCGGGCGGTGTTGGAGCTCGGCGGGGCCGACGCGCTCTTCTTTGACCGCGCGGACGACCTGGCGCGCGCGGGCGAGCGCGCGCGCGAGCTCGGCTACGTGCTCGCAGTCCTCGGCAGCGCCTTGGGCGCCAACGCGCTGCTCAGCCGTCGTGAACGCCGCGGGCTGCGCCTGATGCTGGACCTCGTCGCCGTCGCAGCGCGCCGCCGCGAGGTCACGTTCGGGTGCGACCGAACCGTGACACCGCTCCTCTCGCCTGCGGCGCTCGATGGGTGGCAGATCCCCTGGGTGGTCGCGGCGTGCGCCTGGCTCGCCGTCGGTGATGCCGAGGCGGAGGGGCGCTCGTGCTCCGGGCGCTGGCTCATCGGCAGCGATGGGGCTGCTGCCCTCGAGCTGCGCCCGTTCCGCGCGGACCCGCAGCGCATCGCTCGCCTGTGCGCGATCGCGCCGGGGGCGGAGCTCGAATTCACCCCGGGCGGAGCGCTGCTGATCTTGCCGGGCGCGTGGCTCGAGGTCGAGCCCGCCGCGACGGGTTGAGGGCGCGGCGCGGGACCGGATCGGTTGGACTGGATCGGCAGGGGGGGGCGGACCCGCCGACGCCGCGCGTCAGCGGACGCTGGCGGCCGCGCCCCGCTGGACAATCTCGCCTTGCTCGCGCATCTCGCGGCCGCGCTGCATGTCGTAGTGCTGCCCCCAGGGGCCGACGATGCGCTCAGCCGCCTGCGCGTTGAGCAGGAGGTTGGACTTGCGGGCGAGGTTGTCGAGGACCACCGCGCTCCGCGAGCCTTCGAAGGTGTGCGCCGACCACTGCGCGCTCCCGACGGACATCAAGAGCACCATCAAAGCGGAGTGCACGACGACCCCGGTCATCGCGCCTGCGAGCGCGCCGCCGGCGCGGTCCATCGGGCCGAGCTGGACGGCCTCGAGCGCGCGCTTGCCGATCATCCCGATGCCGGAGGCGATGAGCAGGCAGGTGACGAAGACGAGGACCCACACGATGCCTTGGCAGGCACGCTCGGGCAGCTCGAGCGCCGCTTGGAAGCGCGGCGTGAGGTCCGGCGCGGCGCTGCGCGCAATCGCCACCGCGATGACCATGCCCAGGAGCCGGGTCACCTGCCACACGAGCCCGTGTTTGATCCCGAGCCCGAGGAAGGTCAGCAAGATGCCGAGGCCGACGATGTCGATCCAAGGCGTTCCGCTGAACCAGTGCCCGAGCAGCGTGCCGCCGCCGCCCGTGGGGGCTTGTGCCTGAATGATGAGTGCCATGGTCGGAGTCTCCCACCAGGGCTATCGGCCGCGCCGCGCGGCTTCGAGACCGGATCTGGCTCGAATCGCGCCGCCGCCGACCCGCGGTCGATCGATGGGGGGCCCAACGACACCCGCTCCTGGGCTAAGATCGCTGCGTGAGCCTCTCCCATGATCAACTCTCCGCGGCCCTGGAACGTGTCATCAACGTGCTCATGGAGGCTGTCCGTAAGGACGCCGACGCCGCGCGGGAGTTCGAGGCCAGCGTGCCCGTCTTCTTCGCCGGCGCGCCGCCGGTGACCGACCCGCAGGCAGCCATGCTTGCGGCACGCCGCCACGCAGAGTGGTTCCTGATCGAGCGGCATAGCCCAGCCCTTGTCGGCGCGCCAGCGGATCGCTTGCTTGGCGAGGCACGCCAGGCGCTGGCTGCGAGCGACCATCCCGGGACCGCCAGGGACAGCGAGGACGCTGAGGCGCTCGAGGTCGCCCTCGACGGCTTCCTCGCGTCGACGACGGGCGCGTTCGAGGTCGAAGAGGTGCGCGCGAGCGAGGGCGCGTGGCTGCGCGACCTCTCGGGCCTGGCGCAGTACGCGCTGTTGGCGCCGGAGCTCTCGCTGCGCCTCACGACCGGGGACCTCTTGGTGGGGCGCCTCTACCCGGTGGGGGACGGCTTGCACGTCGCGTCGCCTGCGGCCGCCGTCTTCCGCGGCGAGGGATTGGTCGCAGCGTACCAGCGCGACCTCACGCGCCTGCGCCAAGGGCCGGGCGCAAAGGTCCTGCGGCTCGCCCAGGCCGAGCTCGAACGCATGTTCTTTGGGCCGGTGTCGTACGGCGGCGGCGCCGCACCGACCTCGGCCGTGCCGGACGTGCGCGCCACGGTGGCGGCTGGACGCGAGTGGTTGCTCGCGCACGACCTCGAGCCGCAACACGTCGAGTCTATCCTCGCGCGCCTCGCGGCCATGCCGCTCGACGGCACGCAGATCGTCCCTGGGCTCGGCGACGCGGTCGGTGAGGTCCTCGAGGAGCTCGCGTTCGACACCTCGATCGACCTCCGGCTCGCACGGGCGCGGCTGATCGAGCTCGGGCGCGCCTTTGCGCTCGATCAAGCCAACGTGCTCGCCAGCCCGGACCCCGGCGCCACGAGCCCGGTCGAGGGTCCGGGCCCCGTGACCAGCACGCCTGGCGCCGAGCGCAAGCCGCTGCGCCAAGCCCGCTCGAATGCACACCTCGAAGGCGCGCCGAACAGCGACGAAGCGCGCGCCAAGGCCGTCGATGAGTTCGCGCGCAACCGCGCAGCGGGCGCGGACGCCTTGGCGGAGCTCGCTGCGCTGCGGGTCGCGCTGGGGCTCGGCGAAGACGGCGAGGACGTCGAAGAAGAGGACGCGCCCGCGCCCGACTTCCCCGGCGTCGTCGGCGCGATGGTGCACGAGTTCGTGTGGGAGACGAGCGTCACGGCCGGCGAGGCCGCCGCGCGGGAGCTCGCGCCGCTCGCGCACTTGGCGACGTTCGCCGAGCCGATCGGCGTCTTCGAGGAGCTCGCCGGGCGCGACCTCGTACGCTTCGCGAGCTTCTGGGTCATCGAGCGAGGCGTCGTGCGCGACGCAGACGCCGCGCGCGCGCTGCTGGCGGCCCTGCGGCGCTTCGGCGAATGGTGCCGTGATGCGCACGAGCACGACGTGATGGGGGCCTTGGAGCCCGCGCTCGACGGGCTCGATGCGTCGCTGCCGCGTGTCGTGGAAGCCAACGCCGAGGTCCGCGAGGCGCCGGCGCTCGACGGCAGCGAAGCAGGCGATGTCTTCGAGGTCGTAGACGACTCCGCTGCGGTGCTGCGTGCGCTGGATGGCAACGAGCTGCCGCTCGCGATCGACCCGCGCGTCCGCGCTCGGCTCGCTGCGGGTGATCGCGTCCGCGGCCGCGCCGCCTCCGGCGTGCTGGAGGTCGTTCGGATCTATCCGCCTGAGGCCGTCCTCAGCTTCTGACGTCTAGCGTCTAACGTCTAGCGTCGCGTGGCGACGGGCACTTGGATCTCACACATGAGGTCCTGCAGCTTGCGGTCACCGGTCGGCGGTACGACGTAGGTCTCGCGAATGGGGCCGTCGACCTCCCAGTTGTATGTCTCCATGTATTCGAAGAGCTTTGGGTAGGCGCGCGGGGCCTCGCTGTAGGCGCCGCTGACGACGGCGTACGCGACGTTGCACTGCGGCAGGACCTCGTACCGCAGCGGCGAGCGCGGCGAGCGCGCGCCCGAGATCGGCACGCAGACGCGGCTGCGTAGCTGGTCGACAGGGGTCACCGCCGGATCGTCATAGAAGAGCGCGAAGGGCGGGCCGTCGTCCTCGAGGCCCTGGGCGGCGAGCTCGCGCAAGAGGCTCGGGATCAACGAGCCCGTCTCGGCGTAGCTGCCGTAGTGCTCGAAGTACACGTAGTGCGCGTCCGCGCGGGTCTTCCAGCTCGCGTGGAAGACGGTGAAGGGCGGATGCGACACGGGGATGCCCGGCGCATAGACGTTGACGCGGGGGGGCGCTTCGGGGCCCACCGTGGCCGACGTGGTGCCGGGCCCGGACGCGCACCCGCTCCATGCGCCGAGGGTGATCGCGATCCAGAGTGACCCGAGGGTGCCGAACGATCGAGCGCGGCGGCGCCGCGCGAGCTGCGAGGTGTGCGACATGGTGAGGCTCTCACTGGTTGATCGGCGGATGGCGGGGATCCATTGACCGGCGAGCGCGGAACCGGCCCCGAATCCCCGGCCGGCCCGGACTCCGGCGCGGCCCACTCCCCTGTGATCCGCAACTTCGGATAATGTACGTTATGTTGTCCTAAAGGGCGGTCGCTCCCTGGGCGCGCCGCCAACGCGCATTCGTGCTGCAAGACGATCGAGGTCGCTGTCTACACTGCCCAGCGCGATGGCTACCAAGAACTGCTTCATCGACAAGGCACGGCCTTGCGACCTGACGTGCAAGGCGGCGTTCCCCGTCGACGACGCGGTGGATCCCGTGGACTGCTACTTCATCTGGCTCGCGTCGCACGTCGGCGAGGGCGCGTTCGATTTTCGGCGGATGATGGAGATGCGCCTCGGCCCGGACACGGATGGTCCTGATACCCACGGCGGTCCGCCGAGCAAGCCCGGGCTCGGGCCCAAGGGCGGCGTCTCACCGAACTGAGCGCCCTGAGGGCGCCGCGTTACCCCGGCAACGGCGCATCCGGAACGAGCGCCACAAGCTCAGGCCGTTGCGGCCCGCCAGCCGCGACGGCTGGCCAGTCCAGGACCACGAAGCCCCCGGGCGGGATCGCCAGCGATGCCGCCCGGTCCGGCGCGAGCCCCAGGGCCCGACAGGCCGCCACGCGCGTGATCCAAAGGTGCGCCACGACCGCTACGGCGCCCCCAGCAAACTCGGCCGCGAGCCGGTCCAGGGCTGGGAGCACGCGCGCGGCGACCTCGGCGACCGACTCCGAGCCGGCTGGTCCCAGGACCCCGCGAGAGCGCTCCCAGCGCTCGAGTCCCGCCGGATCTTCCGCCCGGAGCTCGGACTTCGAGCGGCCGGCCCAGGGCCCACGGTCGAGCTCGAGCAGGCTGGGCTCGTCCCGGCGCTGGAGCCCCGGCCGGGTCGCCCGGAGCGCCGCGGCGGCGTCCTCGGCTCGCATAAGGCCGGAGCTGACCACGGCGTCGAGCGCGATCGGCGCGAGCGCCGCCGCGATGCGCACGCACTGCTCATGGCCGCGCGCCGAGAGCGGCACGTCGAGCCGGCCGTAGATCCGGTCGCGCCAGGCATCGTCGACCTCACCGTGGCGGATGAGGTAGATCCGGGTCGTGTGGGGCGTCGCGTCCAGGTGGGTGTCCCGATGGGGGTCCAAGAGGGGGCCTCGCGGCAAGGGGCCACAGGAGAGTCACGCCGATGGCGCTTGTTTGGCCCGCTCCCGCATCCTCTCGAGAGGGTGCGAGCGATACCATCTTTGCCCACGGTTTCCGAAGGTGAACCACTCCCCCACTCACTCGCTCCCCCATCGGCGCCCCCACTGCGCCGTTGGCCTCCGCACCATCCCTTGGCCCGAGGGGCCCCGCCGATGAAGAACTGGCTCGGGAGGTTCTTGTCCTCCTCGCTCGGACGCAAGTACGTCATGGCCGTCAGCGGCCTGTCGCTCGTCCTCTTCCTGGTCGCGCACCTCGCGGGGAACCTGTCGCTGTTCTTCAGCGACAGCGCGTTCAACGCCTATGCGCACGCGCTCGAGTCGAACCCGCTCCTGCCGCTGGCCGAGGCCGGCCTCGCCGGTGTGTTCCTCGTGCACATCGCGCTCGCGTTCGTGCTGATCGCCAAGAACCGCGCCGCGCGCAAGGACAAGTATCAATCGGAGCTCGGCAGCGGCGGGCGCTCGCTCGCGTCGGCGACGATGACCATCACGGGGCCGATCGTGCTCGTGTTCCTGTTGATCCACTTGTACGACTTCCGGATCTCCAAGATGTTCGCGGACGAGGGCTATGACTTGGCGCTCGCGGTCCGCGCGCGCCTCTCGTCCCCGCTCGGGGCCACGATCTACATCTTCGGGCTCTTGGCTTTGGGCGTGCACCTGTGGCACGCCTTCCAGAGCTCGTTCCAGACCCTGGGGCTCGGCCACCCGCGAGCGCGCCAAGTCATCGTGTGGATCGGGCGCCTCCTCGCCGTCGGTCTCTTCGTCGGCTTCGTGTCGATTCCCTTCTGGCTCTTCATGCTGCGCGGCTGATCCATGGCTCACGACAACCCCAATCCGCGTCCGAGCTCGGACTCCGCGATCCTCGACTCGAAGGTCCCCAGCGGGCCGATGAGCGAGCGTTGGTCGAAGCACAAGTTCGACCTGAAGCTCGTCAACCCAGCCAACCGACGCAAGTTCGAGGTGCTGGTCGTCGGCACCGGACTCGCCGGCGCTTCGGCCGCCGCGTCGTTGGCCGAGATGGGTTACAAGGTCAAGGCCTTCTGCATCCATGACAGCCCGCGCCGCGCGCACTCGATCGCCGCCCAGGGCGGGATCAACGCGGCGAAGAACTACAAGAACGACGGCGACAGCGTCCACCGGCTGTTCTATGACACCGTCAAGGGCGGCGACTACCGCTCGCGTGAGTCGAATGTGCACCGCCTCGCCGAGGTCTCGGTGCAGATCATCGACCAGTGCGTCGCGCAGGGCGTGCCGTTCGCGCGCGAGTACGGCGGCCTCTTGGACAATCGCTCGTTCGGCGGCGCGCAGGTCTCGCGCACGTTCTACGCGCGCGGCCAGACCGGCCAGCAGCTCCTGCTCGGCGCGTACTCCGCGCTGAACCGCATGATCCAGGCCGGGCGCGTCGAGATGTACACGCGCCGCGAGATGCTGGACCTCGTGGTCGTCGACGGCGTGACGCGCGGGATCATCACCCGCAACCTCACCACCGGTGAGGTCGAGCGCTTCGCCGGCCACGCGGTGTTGCTGTGCACCGGCGGCTACGGCAACGTCTTCTACCTGTCGACGAACGCCAAGAACTCGAACGTCACCGCAGCGTGGCGCGCGCACAAGCGCGGCGCGTTCTTCGCGAACCCGTGTTACACGCAGATCCACCCGACGTGCATCCCGCGCTCCGGTGAGTATCAGTCGAAGCTCACGTTGATGAGCGAGTCCCTGCGCAATGACGGGCGCGTCTGGGTCCCGCGCAAGAAGGGCGACGAGCGTAAGCCGTCGGACATCCCGGAGAGCGAGCGCTATTACTACCTGGAAGAGCGCTACCCGAGCTTCGGCAACCTCGTCCCGCGCGACGTCGCGTCGCGCAACGCCAAGAGCGTGTGCGATGACGGCCAAGGCGTCGGTCCGTCGCGTGAGGCGGTGTACCTCGACTTCGCTGGCGCGATCAGCCGCGATGGACAGCCTGCTGTTGCGGCGCGCTACGGCAACTTGTTCGAGATGTACGAGCGGATCACGGGCGACAACCCGTACCAGACACCGATGCGCATCTACCCCGCGGTGCACTACACCATGGGCGGGCTCTGGGTGGACTACAACCTCGAGAGCACCGTGCCCGGGCTCTTCGTGCTCGGCGAAGCAAACTTCTCCGACCACGGCGCCAACCGCTTGGGCGCGAGCGCGCTGATGCAGGGCCTCGCCGACGGCTACTTCGTCGTCCCGGCCACCATCGCGAGCCACCTCGCAGGTCGCAAGCTGGGTGAAGTCACGACGGCCCACCCGGCGTTCGCCGCTGCCGAGGCCGACTCGCGCCAGCGGTTGGACGCGCTCCTCGCCGTCAATGGCTCGCGTACGGTGGACTCGTTCCACCGCGAGCTCGGCAAGGTGATGTGGAACAAGTGCGGTATGGCGCGCAACGAGGCCGGGCTGCAAAGCGCCCTCGCGGAGATCGCGGGGCTGCGCCAGGCGTTCTGGCAGGACGTGAAGGTGATCGGCGACCCGAACACCATCAACCAAGACCTCGAGAAGGCCGGCCGCTTGGCCGACTTCATGGAGTTCGCCGAGCTCAAGGTGCGAGACGCTCTCGAGCGCGATGAATCGTGCGGGGGGCACTTCCGGGAAGAGCACCAGACCGAGGACGGCGAGGCCAAGCGCGACGACGAGCACTTTGCGCACGTCGCAGCGTGGGAGTACCGCGGCGAGGGCCAGGCAGAGGTGCGTCACAAAGAGGCGCTGACGTTCGAAGAGGTCAAGCTGACGACGAGGAGCTACAAGTGATCCAAGACGCGAACCACGGCGCGATGCGCGTCACGCTCGACATTTGGCGGCAGAGCGGCGCTGGCGCGCCGGGCAAGTTCGAGACCCATACGGTCGATGCGAACGAGCACATGTCGTTCCTGGAGTTGCTCGATGTGCTGAACGAGAGGCTCGTCACGGAGGGCAAGGACCCGGTCGCGTTCGACCACGATTGCCGCGAAGGCATCTGTGGGTCTTGCGCATTGACGCTCGACGGGAAGCCCCACGGGCCCCGCGCGCGGACGACGGTGTGCCAGCTGCACATGCGCGAGTTCACCGACGGCGCGCACATCCGCGTCGAGCCGTTCCGCGCGACAGCGTTCCCCGTCGTGAAGGACCTCGCGATCGACCGCAGCGCGTTCGATCGAATCCAGCGCGCGGGCGGCTTCGTGTCCGTGAACACGGGCGCGGCGCCGGACGCCAATGCGACCTTGATCCGCAAAGAGGCGGCCGACGAGGCCTTCGACGCCGCGGCGTGCATCGGCTGCGGCGCCTGTGTCGCGGCCTGCCCGAACGCGGCGGCGATGCTGTTCACTGGCGCCAAGGTCAGCCAGTACGCGCTCTTGCCGCAAGGCCAGCCGGAGCGTCGCGAGCGGGTCATCGCGATGGTCGAGCAGATGGACCGCGAAGGCTTTGGCAACTGCACGAACCACTACGAGTGCGAGGCGGCGTGCCCGAAGTCGATCTCCGTCACGAACATCGCGCGCCTCAATCGCGAGTACATGCGCGCGATGCTGCTTGAGGCTCCGCGCTCGTCCTCGGTTGAGGAGTGACCGGCGAGGAGGGAATGGACGGGCCGCTGAGAGAGGCGACCTGAAGCGCGGGCGCGTGCGAGGAGGCTCCTCGCACGCGCCCGTGCCCTCTGGAGGGCGACGCGAGGTGCCCATCAAAGGCGACCCAGCAAGGGGTGCCCATCAAAGGCGACCCAGCAAGGGGTGCCCAGCCAGGGGTGCCCAGCCAGGGGTGCCCAGCAAAGGCGGCCCTACGCTGGCGCCGCGCCCGTCAGCCGTCCAGCGTCAGCGCAAACGACTCGCGCACACTGCGGTGCACGACGGGGATGGAGAGGCGCGCGGCTGCACGGATGAGCTGGCGCCGCCCCGGGCCGAGCGTCGCCCGGTGCAGTTCGATCCGTCCGGGCGCCAGGCCGTCCAGGAGCGCGATCGCGCGCGTCGGCGAGTCGACCCAGATGGTGTTGGGGCCGGCGTCGGACGCCGCGCCGGCGCTCCGCGCAGAAGGTGCCTCTGGCGCGACGACGAGCACGGGCGCCGCGCCCTTCGGCGGTGCGGCCCAGAGCCCAACGTGATGCGCGTGCCGCGACGCGGGGCGCTCGCGACCTGGATCGCGCCATCAATCCGCTCGAGCGCCTCGCGCACGCTCGCAGTGCCGAAGCCCGAGCCGCGCTTTGTGCGCCCGGCTTCGAGGTAGCCGCCCAGCGCCTCGGCGTCCATGCCCGCGCCATCGTCCTCGATGGAGAGGCGCAGCTTGGCGACGCCAAGCCGAGCGGCATCGACGGTGATCGACGCGCCGCCGCTGCGCGACTCAGCCGCGTTCAAGAGCAGGTTGCGGACCAGTCGCCCGAGCACAGTCGAATCGCCGAGCGCCTCCAGGTCCGCGGGGCAGCGGGCTCGGACGCGTGCGCCCGCGGCGCGTGAAGTGGCGGCGAGCGCGCGGGCCTCCTCCATCAGCAGCGCGCGCAGCGGCACGCGCCGCAGGGGGCGCGCATCGGTGTCAGGGGACGCGTCGACGGCTTGCTGCGCGCGCTGCAGGATGATCCCGTCCGCGGCGAGCTCACGCGCGCGGCGCAAGTCATCGACGAGGGCCGCTCGCGCGCGGCGCGCGCGCTCATCGTCCCCTTGTGAGGAGCCTTGGGCGACCTCGTCCGCGCGGAAGAGCGCCAGGGTCAGTTGGTTCCGCAGGTCGTGCAGGCGGCCGCCGGCGCGGGCGCCGAGGCGCGCGAGCTGGCGCAGCTCGTGGCGCTCTTCCGCGGCTGCCGTGAGCGCGAGCGCCGCGAGCCCAGCGCGCGTGATCGCCGTAAGGAGCGCGAGGTCGGGGACGGCTGGCGCGGTGACCCCAGGCACGCAATCGGGCGCCGCGCCGGGATGGGCCTGCACGAGGAGCAGCGCGCCCTCGATTCGGAGCGCCAGCGTCTCGACCTCGAGGCCGTGCAGCGCCCCTGTGCCCGGGGAGTTGCGTACGATGCGACCGGGTACGGCGCACTCCACCCAACCTTCGTCGACGCGACGAGACTGCTGCAACGGCGCGGCCAGCGTGCCGTGTCCCCCACTCTGGCGCAGCTCCAGCCGCGCCCACTGCAGGTCGCAACGGAGCCTGTCCCAGCGGCGCGCCAGGGCCTGTGTCCCCAACGAGGGCCGCGCCGCCCGCCCCCGGCGCCTCGCGCCCTGGAGCTCGCCCCCGAGGCCGTCGAGGAGGTCGCGCTCGAAGGCCGCGACGGCGTCCCCGGGCGCCCAGTTGGCGACCGGCGCATTCCCATGGCTGGCACCTGGGCGGGCCACCTGGCTGGGCCCGCGCTTCGGGCTGGATCGATCGCCAGGGGAGGGCGGGTCGAACGGGACGGGCGAGATCGTCACCGGCGGAGTTTGCCGTCTCTTCAGGCCCGGAAGAAGCCCGCGCTCAACTCCTTGTGGCAGCTCAGAGCGATTCCCAGTCCAGGACACCTCGGGGTCCGAGTCTCGGCGGCGGCTTGCGGGAGAACGCCCGGCGGACCCGTGTGCAGTCGTGTTACGGCGTCGAAACGTGAATCCTGGGCCGGCAACTCGGCCTTGCGGCGCTCGGTCACGAGGGCCTATTCTGGACGCTCGCCCCGCGGGCTGGCACGCTGCTTGCGCTCGGGTTGGGCATGGTGCGGCTCGGGTTTCGAGTCCTGCGCTGTGCCATCCATGCCCGGTGTCCGTCCGACGCCGCGTTCCCACTAGACATCACTCGAGTCCAAGACTCGCCCATGAAAAAACTGCTGCTAACTGGTGCACTACTTGCCGCCGGTGGCCTGGCTCTCCAGGACATCTCGATCGGCCACGGTGGCACCTATCGTGGCCCCGGCGACACCGTGCCCCCCGGCGGGGGTGGTGGTGGCGGCGGCGGTAGCCCGTCCTCGCCCGGCCCGAGCGGGCCCAGCTCCCCTGGTCCGAGCGGCCCGTCTTCGCCCGGCCCCTCGTCACCCGGCTCGCCCGGCGGCGCGCCGAGCGGTGGCGGTGGCGGCCCGAAGTCGCGCGGCGGCGGCGACTCGGGGCCGGACCTCTCGCTGTGGGACTTCTGGTGGGGCTTCAACAAGGAGCCGTACCTGAACCTCAAGTCGAAGATCCGCTCTGGCGCGGCGACCACGGGCAGCGACGACTTCTTCCTCGGTAAGAACCAGCAGGACCAAGCGAAGGACACCCTGCGCCCCTCAGAGGCGACGATCCGCGGGGTCGTGGTCCCGGCGCTGATCGAGACGCTCAACAAGGAGACGGCCAACGACATCCTCACGGGCGCGATGATCGCGCTCGCGAAGATCGGCGACGTCGCCAGCGAGGACGGCACGAGTCAGTTCGTCGAGATCATTTCGAAGTTCCTCTCGGCAGGTAGCCAGGAGGTCTCGGAGACCGCAGCGATCGCGCTCGGTATCCTCGCCGACGAGCGCTCCATGCCCCTGCTCGTATCCTTGATGAAGGACGAGGCGGACGGGCGCAAGTCTGTCGGTGGCAAGGAAGTCCCGACGCGTACCCGCGCATTCGCGGCGTACGGCTTGGGCTTGCTCGCCTACCGCACCCAGTCGAACGCGGTACGCCAGGACGTCGCCGAGCACCTCATCGACGTGCTCGAGATGCCCGAGTTCGCCCAGCGCGACATCAAGGTCGGCGCGATGAACGCGCTCGGGTTGGTGCCGTTGGATTGGGCCGTGACCGAGGGCGAGGTCGAGAAGGACTCGAACCGTCGTCACGTCGTCAGCCGCGGCGCGCTCGTCAATTACATCGCGGACTACATGGACCCTGAGAAGGAGCGCGCCAACAGCAAGACGCGCCACTGGTTCGTGCGCACCCACGCGCCGATCGCGCTCGGCCGTCTCCTGCAGGGCGAGGCGATCCCGGCGGATGCCAAGGACGCTTACAAGTATGCGATCGAGACGGTCCTCGCCATGGCGGGCGAGTTCTCGAAAGAGCGCAAAGAGACGAAGCAGTCGGCCGTCATCGGCATGGGCATGCTCGCGAACTCCAGCATGCGTGCGGACAAGGACGACGTGCAAGGCAAGTACAACGAGGACATGCGCGCGCGCATCCTCGAGGTCGCGACGAACTCGGCGGACAACCAGTCCGAGTACTTCGCGCTGATCGCGCTTGCACAGTCCGGCGGTCGCCCTGGCTTCGGCGAGAAGGGCACGGCCGCAGAAGGGCAGATCCAGAAGGACCTGCTCGGCCTCGCCGTCAAGGCGAAGGGGCAGAAGGCGCCCTGGTCGGGCCTCGCGCTCGGTGTGTTCGGGCGTCAGATGCTCGAGAACGGTCGCACCTTCGACAACTCGGTGCGCGCCGCGTTGCGTGAAGCGTTTAGCAAGGACAAGACCCCCCAGACGGTCGGCGCCCACGCCATCGGCCTCGGGCTGATCCGTGACCAAGAGTCCCGCGATCTCCTGGTCAAGCGCTTCAACGAGGACTTCAACGGCTCCGACGAGACCCGCGGCTACATCGCCGTCGGCCTAGGTCTGATGGAGGCCCGCGAGGCGATCGAGCCGATCCAGAAGGTCGTCCGTGACTCGAAGTACCGTCCGGAGCTGCTCAAGCAAGCGGCGATCGCGCTCGGGCTTTTGGGTGACAAGGCGGTCGTTCCGGACCTGATCGAGATGCTCAAGACCGCGAAGGGGCTCTCGAGCCAGGCCGCGATCGCGAGCGCGCTCGGCACCATCGGAGACTCGCGTTCCGTGGACCCGCTGGTCGAGTTCTTGAAGGACAAGAGCTACACCGAGACCGCCCGCGGCTTCGCGGCGGTGGCGCTCGGGATCGTGTGTGACAAGGAAGACCTCCCGTGGAACGCGAAGCTCGCCATCAACGCGAACTACCGCGCCAACACGGTCACGCTGACCGGCGACGGCGGCACGGGCATCCTCGACATCCTGTGAACCCGACAGGCGTCGGGCGTCCGTGAAGCGGACGTCCGACCCCGGCACGGACGCCCCATCCTCTCCAGTGTGGAGTGGATGGGGCGTCCGGCGTTTGCGCTGCGGCTCCCTGGTGTCCATTCCAGACCGCAGGACGTGACCTGGGACGGCTTTGCGGGTAGACCCTGTTGCAGTGCCGGACCTGGCGCTCCCCCGTACGGCGCCCGTCCCCCCGGGCGCGTTGCTGGCTCGACCATGGATGCGACCCGTTTGCCCTTGCCTCGCATGAACTGGATCCCAAGGGCGCTTGGCGGCACGGCGTCACGCCTCCGCCTGCGCTGCGCGTCGATGGCCCTCTGGGGCACCTGCGCTGCGTTGTGCGTTGCCGCGCCCGTCCTCGCAGCACACGGTGGCCAATACCGGGGCCCCGCGCCGACCCCGGCGGGGCCAGGTGGCCCGAACAGCGGTGACGGCCCCGGCGCGGCGCCAGACGACGGCGCTTGGAGCCGCTGGTGGGAGTTCAACCGAGAGCCGTTCCTCGAGCTGAAGAACGCGGTCGGTGACTCCAACTCCGCCGAGTCGCCGGACGGCGACTCCTTCCTGAAGCGCGGCGGGAACGGCGCGCGTCGCAACGATCTACGGCCGGACCCCGCCCTCGTCCACGACCGCGTCGTGCCCGCGATCATCGCGGCGCTCGAGGGACAGCGTGACGTCGACTTGATCACCGCGAGCCTCATGGCGCTCGCCAAGATCGGCGACCGCCCCGGTGATGACATCCATGTCGCCGCCGTCCTGCGGCCTTGGCTCCAACACGCGAACGGCGAGGTGCAGGAGACCGCTGCGCTCGCGCTTGGCATCCTCGGTGACCCGGATGAAGCGCCGTTGCTGGTCGCGCTCGCCGAAGACACCCGCGAAGGCCGCGCCGCAGTCGGTGGCGGCAAGGTCTCGACGCGCACACGCGCCTTCGCAACCTACGGCTTGGGACTGCTCGGCAACCAGTCCGAGCGCGCGTCCGTGCGTCGCTTCGTGGTCCTCCACCTCGCGCATGTGTTGGAGCACGACGATCACGCGCGGCCGGACGTCGCCACGGCGGTCATCCTCGGGCTCGGGCTCGTGCCCATTGAGAACGGCGACCTCCCGAAGCTGGACAAGCAGGAGCCCCAGCGCCCTGCGGCATCGCGCCAAGCGACGCTGCTGTTCTTGCTGGACCTGCTCGACGACGCGCGCCTCGAGCGCGAGGTCCGTGCGCTCGTTCCGGTCGCCTTGGCACGCCTCGAGGACGGGGCGAGCCCAAGCATGAAGGACGTCATCGTCGATGCGCTCGTTCCGATCGTTCGGGGCGACCGCGACGTCGAGCTCCAAGTCAGGCATGGCGCGGTTCAAGCGCTCGGGCTGCTCGGCGACGACGACGATGACCTGTCCGACCAACGCATCCGCGCCGCGCTCTTCCAGGCCACCGCCGAGGGCGATCGAGTCTCGCGCTATGTCTCGCTCGTGTCCTTGGGGCGCGTCGCGGGGCGCGCAGGGACCGGCACACGGGGGGCCGCGCGGATCGATGTCCGGAGCCGCCTCTCGACGGTCCTCGTGCGCGGGCAGTCCATCCAGAGGCCCTGGGCTGCGCTCGCGTTGGGCCTGTTGGAGCGCGCGGCGCTCGCAGAGGGCGCGCCGCCGTCCGAGGGGTTGCGCCTCACGCTGCGCGATCAGCTCGGATCACCTGGATCCCCGAGCGAGCGCGGCGCGATCATCACTGCGCTCGGGTTGATCGGGCACCGTGAAGCCGGCCCGGACCTGATGAAGTGGCTGGACTCCGGTGAGTTTGAGCTGCGCAGCCAGGCCGCGGTCGCGCTCGGGATGATGCGCTACGAGCCTGCGATCCCGGCGTTGATGAAGCTCGTTGAGAACGCGAGCCGGCAGCCGGGTGTGCTCCGCGATGCCGCCATCGCGCTCGCGATGATGCGCCATAAGCCAGTCGTCGCTTCGCTGGTCTCGACCCTGACGCGCAGCAGCGACCTCTACGTGCGCGCGAGCGTCGCGCGCGCATTGGCGTTCGTTGGCGACGTGACCGCGGTCGATCCGCTGCTGGAGCTGCTCACCGGACGACGCGTCAATGAGTCCACGCGCGCCTTCTCGGTCATCGCGCTAGGCCTGATCTGCGATAAGGAGCCGTTCCCGTGGAACTCGAAGCTCGCGCAGGACCTCGGCTGGTTCGAGACGCCGCCGACGTTGCACGACCCGGTGCGCCAGAAGGGGGTCATCGACATCTTCTGAGAGGACCGCGCGCTCGCCTTCAGCCAAGGAGAGGCCCGGCGCGACTCGTCGTCGCGCCGGGCCTGGTGCTCGGTCGCGCGGGGCTCAGTTGTTCGGCGCGCCTGCGTTGATCCAGTCCCGGATGACGTTCACATCGCCCGGGAACACACCGACCAGGGGCATCATGCTCCCGCAGGTCGGGCTCGTCAGCTTGGAGTACAGAAGGCTGCCTGCTGCGTCACCCGGGATGACGTAGGTCTCACCGGAGCAGCAGGTCGCGCTGACGTTGACGAGGTTCGTGTACGCCATCGCTGCGGTCGCGAGGTCGAGCCCGCACGTGCCGCCGTGGCAGTCCGTGCATGAGAAGCCGGCGGTGTTTTGCGTCGACAGCAGCGCGTAGACGTCATTGGCGAAGCTCGGCGTCGGCGGCGCGCCCGTGAACGTGACCTCGAGGCCTGCGCTGAAGTTGGACGTGGCGCCCCCACCTTGGGCAGCGTCGCGGTGCCAGTACTGGAAGTTCACCGTGTCACCCGCGGCGACGCCGAACGGCGTCGTCGGGTGCGGGATGCTCATCAGGTCAATGGCGAGGCTGACCTGGCCTGTGGCGCCGGAGTTCACGATGTTGAGCGAGTAGCGCCCGATCGATCCGCCGAGGCAGAGGTTCCCGGTGCTCCCGCCGGGGTTCGCCACGAAGGCTTGGTCGCGGCTCGCGATGAAGAACCCGAAGGAGTTGTTCGGCAGGCCCGCACAGGCCAGCGTGACGTTGTTGAGCGCCACGTCCGTCGAGCCGGTCGCCGAGATGGCCGAGGGGCTGCCCGTCGAGTTGGCGTTGGCGGTGCAGTACGTGGTCCCGATCTGGGCCGAGGCCAGGCCCATCAGGGCGAGGGCCGGCGCGATCAGCGAGCTCATCCGAGCGCAGCGCGTGCGGCGCGACGCGGATCGTTGCGATTCGTGCATAGAAGGTCGAGGCGATCGAAGAGAGAGTCAGGGGCGGTCTGTCGGCGCCCCAACGATAGAGAGTACCGGACCGAAGGACGACGTTCGTAGGTCCTCATGTTCCCCTTCGTTCCAATCCCAGCCAGGGACGCAATCCCGTGCGCTCGAACGCGCGCGAGCGGCCACGGGCGCCTCGCGGGTGCCAAGGTTGACCGAGGACCTAGGTCTACCGATGGCTTCAGGGCGCGCCCGCCGGACCCGCGATCGTGGCCGAGTCGGCCATGTTCACGCGCGACGTTCAGGGCGCAACAAGACGAGCAACGCGCCAAGCGTCGCTGCGATCAGAATGGACCCGAGCGACCGCGCGCGTGAGAGCGCTGTGTCGCGCGCCTCGAGGGCACGCTCGGCTGCCGAGGTGCTGGATTCGAGCGCGGCCAACTGTCCGAGCCACCAGTCCCGATCGGAGTCGCCTTGCGGGAGCAGCGCGACATCGCGCGCGAGCGAAGTGACGTGCCGTCGCGCCTCATGGGCCAGGTCGAGCGCCAGCGACAGGTCCGCTGCAAGTCGCGCCAGCGCCAGCTCGTTGGGCGCAGCGACGAGGCCTTCACGCGCGGCGGCGAGCGCGCCGTTGAGGTCCCCTGCCGACCACAACACCTCGGCCTCGAGGCGCGCCGCGAGCCCTGGCGCGTGCACATCGCGCGCGCGCTGGAGCGCGCCCACGAGGTCGCCCGCGGCCACGCGCGCGTGCACATCGTCTGCGGCCGACGCGTCCTGTGCACCCGCGTGCGAAGCGCTGGCCAGGGCGATGCACGCCGCCGCGATCAGGAGCGCGCCAGCCATCGCTCGCGGGCCTCCCGAATGGAACGTAGCTGGAGCCAGTCGAGCGGACAGAGGTCGTCGGTCAGGACCGGGGGCGTGTCCTCCCGGCGCTCCGTCTCGGACCCCGGCCGGACGGTGCTCCAGGCGCCCGGCACCTCGAGCGCAGGGCGCAGCTCATCGAGGCCGGGTGCAAAGCGCCAGCCCGCCGAGCCTGGCGTCGGCACGTCCCCGCTGATCCGCGCGAGCAACGTCACGTTGCGCGAGAAGGGCACCCGCGCGAGCTGCACGGGCACGCCGAGCGCGCTCGCTGCTGTCCCCGAGACCGCGGACACGACGGGGTCCTCGGCGCCGAAGCCGCCGACGTTGGCGGTCAGCCAGCCGCCCGGCCGCAGGACGCGGGCGACGGCGCCAAAGAACTCCCGCGTCGCCAGGTGCGGCGGGATCTCCATGTTGTTCGCGTAGGCGTCGAGCACGACCTGGTCGAACTCGCCCTGGGTGAGCGCGAGCGCGACGCGCGCGTCGAGCCCGCCGATGTACTCGCGCCCAGGGCCGGGTCGCAGGTCGAAGTGGGCCTCTCCGAGCGCCAAGACCACAGGATCGATCTCGATGCCGACGATGTCCAACTGGGTCGCCGCGTCCACCACGCCCTCCAGGACGCGCACCGTCGTCCCAGCGCCGAGGCCCAGGATCAACACCCGCCACTTGGCAGGCGGCCCGTCCGCGCCTTCGAACGCGAGCGGCAACGCGAAGTGATCGTAGTAGTGACCTGGCGGCAAGAGGCCGGCCTTGGGCGACCAGACCGACTGGAACGAGTCGAGGCTCTCGTTGACACGCAGCTGCCGCATCCGTTCGTCGCCAGCGCCAGACTCAATGACACGCAGGCGCTGGTACGGCGAGTCCACTGCGGCCAGCTCAGTCTCTCCCTCGCGCGCGCCAGGCGGGTGATAGGCGAGCCCGTTCGCGAGCGCCATGAGGACGAGGCCGCCCCCCACGCTCGCTGCGCGACGCTGCGCGAGCCCGACGGCCGCGCCAGCGAGGAACAACGCCCCGGCGGCGACCAGGAAGGTGGCGCGCACCCCGAGGGACGGGATCAGGACGTGTGTCGTGCCAAAGGTGCCGACGAGGCTCCCGACCGTCGAGAGCGCGAGCACGCGGCCGCCTGCGCGGCCTGCGCCGCCTCCGTGCGCCCGCTGTGTCGCTTCGACGGCCAGCGGGCCGACGGCGCCGAGCAAGACGGCCGCTGGCAGGAAGAGCACCGCGGTCGCGGCGAGGCTCCCCCACACGAGGAGCTCCGCGGCTTCGTGCAAGGGGACCCCGGTCGGCATGAACACCTTCGCGACCGGCGCCGCCAACGCCGGCAAGACCGCGGCGCACACCGCCGCTGCGAGCAGCAGCGTCGCCAGGCGATGCGCCGGGCGCGGGCCCGATGAGAGCCGCGCGCCGAGCAGGTAGCCGAGGGCCAGCGCGAGCAGGACGACCCCGATCACGTTGGTCCAGACCCCGGCGGACGCGCCGAACCAGGGCGCGAGCAGCCGCACGGCCGCGAGCTCGACCGTCATCGTGCCTGCCCCCGCGGCGAGGACGGCAGCGAGGAGCACCACACCCGGGACAGCGTCCGCAGGCGCCCCCTGGTCGGCGCACCCCGCTGGGGCGCGGCCGACAGCGCTTGGGCGTTGTCCCTGTTGCTGCTCCCCCATGCGCGACCCTCGAGCGGAAGGGGGCTCGTCGGCCGGACCCGCGGTGGCGCCGCTCACGGATCAGCGACCCGCGTCCAGCGAGCCCTTACCGTCGTCCTTCTTTTCGTCGGCCGACGTCTCACGCGCGGGGATCGAGACCGCGCGCTGGGCCACGAAGAAGCGCCCGCCGTCGTTGCGGCCGAGCATGAAGAGCTCCAGCGCAAACGACATGTTGCGGCTCTCCGTGAACTTCGTCTCAGCGCCGTTCGCGATGATGGTCACGGTCTTGTCGAGGTCTACGAGCGCGTCGTTCAGGTAGATCGTGGCGGCATCCAAGCCCTCTGCCTCGATCGTGATCGTGTTCGTCGCGCGGTCGACCTTGGCATCGATCGCCACACGCTCGGCGTCCACGCGGGCCACCGTGATCCAATAGCAGTTCGTCGGCGAGCCGTTCTTCTGCACGAGGCTCACCTCGTCCGGGTACGGGCTGCGACGGACGGTCTTCGCCCAGTCCGCGATGTCGACCGACTTGCCATCCTGCTTGAGGGTGACGGAGCCGAGCTTGAGGTCCTCGCAGGCCTTCTTGAAGGCGGTCGCTTTTGTGCCGCCGCCCGCGAAGTAACACGGGATGTTGCGGAAGTTCTCCGGTTGGACGTCCCCGTTGGCGTCGCCGGCCCAGCCGAACACGCCGGCGAATTGGTCGGGGAACCGCGCCGCGATCGCGTGCGCCGTCTCGACGCCGCGCCCTCGCCCGCCGATGAAGATCTGGTCGAAGTCGATCGCGTAGTTATTGCGCACGTCGCGCAGCGCGAACATCACGCTCTTGATGCCGTCCGTGTCGAGCCAGAGGCTCGCGTTGCCCGGCATCTCTGGGGTCGCGATGAGGAAGCTGTCACGGATCGAACCGTCGACCCAGTCCTCCATGATGTGCTGCTCGGGCTTCACCCCTTCGTCGGCGATGCAGAGCAGCAAGGGGTACGGGCCGTCCTTCGGTCGGTACTTGCCAGGGACCCAGAGCGCGAGCTTCGTCCCGCCCTCGGTCGTGCGCTCGGTGACCTTGCCGAACTCCTTGCGCTGCTTGCTCGCCTTGCCTTCGTAATCGGCCGACAGCCAGACCGCTCGAGCGAGCGACCAAGGGTGCGCGAGCAGCGCGTCGGGGCTCTTCCCATCGCCGCCGAGCTTCTTGCCGACCTTGCCGAACTCCTTCTCGAGGTCCGCCTGCACCTCGTAGGAACCCTTGTTGATCCGCTTGGCCTCTTCGTAGCTCGCGAACAGCTTGGCGGCCCCGTTCAGCTCTCGGTCCTGGATCGACTTTTGTTCCGCGGTCGCCTTCTGTGCCGCGGGAGCGCTGGCCGCCGTCAGCGACGGGAGCCCGAAGACCGCGCCGAGCGCGACACCCGCCGCAGCCAGGCTTCGCGCTGAGGCGCGGATCGATGTCACGATCGAGGACACAGCGGACGAGGTGACCAGCTTGGTGCGGAATTCGGTGCGGAGCGTCGGTTGCATCATCGGAGGAGTCTTCGGTGTGGCCCTGGGGCCCGACGAGGGTAGTCGCATATCCCCCGGAGGGTCACGCGCTTTGACGGGAAGGCCCGAGCTTTGGCGAGGGGGCCCAGCGGCGCCCCCGCCAGTGCATGGGCCCCGCTAGGCGGTCGATCAAGGGCGCTTACGAGGCAGGAGCGCGATCCCGAAGCCACGCAAGGCCCAAGGGGGCAGGTCGCGTGCCGGGGTGGGCGTGAAGGCGCTCGGCGCTTGGTCCCCCGTGTCGGCTCCACCGCTGGCTCCTTGGGCCGCGGGCGCCGCTGGGGCCGGCGCTCCAACGAGCACGCTGAAGTGCGCGAGGGCAGCGGCGTCGTCTCCGGCGCGCAGGGCGGCAAAGCCGAGGATTTGGCGGGCGTCGAGGCTCCCGGCCCCGAGCGCGCTGCCGAGGAGCGCGCGCTCACGGGCCGCATCGCCAGCGCCTGCCGCGATGAGCGTGCGGCGCTCCGTGAGGGCGAGGACGGCAGCCGGGTCGTCCGCGAAGCGCGCCGCGAGGCTGGCCAGGAGCGCGTCGGCCTCGGCGTACCGGCCGAAGCCCCGCCGCAGCGCGCCCTCGAGGCAGAACCCGCTCCAGATCGCGGGGTCGCGGTCGTACATGGCCTGGGCAAGGGCCAAGAGCTCGTCGGCCGCGATGCGCTCTTCCGCCGAAAGGAAGGCGCGATAGGCCACGTCCAAGCGCTCGAAGCGCGCCTGGGGTGCCAGGGGCGCGAAGGCCGCGGCCGAGAGGGCGCGCACGAGGGCCGCCGTCCTCTCGGGCCCATCCGGCGCGCGCTGCGCCTCGCCCCAGGGGTCCAGGGGGCCGCCGCCCAGATTCGGCTCCTGCGGCGCCCCCAGCGGCGCGTCGACGCCGCGCGGCGCCCCTAGAGCGCAGCGCGCGCTGCTCGGCGCGCCACGCGCCGCAGCGGCCGACCAAGGGCTCAGCGCCGGGGGGGCGAACCCGAGCGCGACCGCCAACGGGAGCGCGAGCAGCGTCACGACCAGACCACGCGGCCCTTCTCGCCGCTCGCCGCCCGCGTCACGCCCAGCTCGACGACATCCTCGCCTTGCGCCTCGAGGTGCGTCCGGACGGCCGTGAGGTGTGACGCATCAACGAACAGCACCATGCCGATGCCCATGTTGAACGCCTGCCAACAGTCTTCAGCGTCGACGCCGCCGCGCCCGACGAGCAGCTCGAACAAGCCGGGGCGCTGCCACGCGGTGCGATCGATCACGGCGTCCGTGGCGCCGAGCACGCGCGGCACGTTGTCGACGAGCCCGCCGCCGGTGATGTGCGCGAGCGCCTCGAGGTGACCCCCTTCGAGCAGCGGCCACAGGAGCCCGAGATACGAGCGATGCACCGCGAGCAGCGCGTCGACGACCCGTTGACCACCGAGCTCCGGCGGGGTGTCCTCGAGGCCGAGGCCGAGGCGCTCGAAGATGACCTTGCGCGCCAGCGAATAGCCGTTCGTGTGCAGGCCGCTGGAGCGCAGCCCGAGCAGCGTTTGGCCCGGTTGGACGCGCCTCCCGTCGAGCACGCGGTCACGGCGCACGGCGCCGACGATGAAGCCGACGAGGTCGAAGTCACCCGGCTGATAGAGGCCCGGCATCTCCGCGGTCTCGCCGCCGAGCAGCGCCATGCCGTTCTCGCGACAGGCCTCGGCGCAGCCCGTGATGAGCGCGGCGACGACGCCAGGCTCGAGCTTGCCCGTGCCGACGTAATCCATGAAGAACATCGGGCGCGCTCCCTGGACCAAGATGTCGTTGACGCAGTGGTTTACGAGGTCGCGGCCGACGGAGTCGTAACGCTTGGCGCGCGCAGCGACGTCGATCTTCGTGCCCACGCCGTCCGCGCTGGCCACGAGGATCTGGTCCCCGAGCCCGACACGGTCGGGGTCGAAGAGCCCCCCGAACAGCCCCACGTCGGCCATGACACCGGGGGTGAAGGACGCGCGGATCGCCTGTTTGGCGCGGGAAAGGGCCTCGTCCTGGGCGGAGATGTCCACCCCGGCGTCCCGATACGTGAGCGGCTTGGTCTCGGTCACGGGACGGAGCATAGCCGCTCGATCGGGGCCGCGTCGCCCCGTAAACTCCACTCCATTCCCTACCTCGCGCGACACTCGCCTCGCCTCGCTCGGCAGAATCCACCCCGTGAACTCCGCTTCGCCCCTTCGGCGGCGCCCCAGGGTGTCCGATACGAGTAGGGTGCGGTCACCGAGCGGGCGCTGGCTTGACCCTCGTTCACATCCCTCAGCAGGGTTTCCTTCCTCGGGTTTCCTTCCTCGGGCTTCCTTTCTAGTGCCCCGTTCCTAGTGCCCCGCCGCATCCTCGTCCTCGGCTCGACCGGCTCCATCGGGACTCAGACCCTCGCCTTAGCGCGTGAGGCTGGGTCTGGGCTGTCCGTGGTCGGGCTCGCGGCCCAGCGCTCGTGGGAGCCGCTCTTGCGTCAGGTCGAGGAGTTTCGCCCGCAGTTCGTCGCGGTCGCGGACCCTGAGGCGGCGGCTGCGCTCCGGCCGCGACTGAGCCCCGGCACGACCCTGTTGGAGGGCGGCGGCGCCGCCCGCGAGCTGGCGCGGATCGCTGAGTACGACGTCGCGGTGCACGGCATCGTCGGCGCGGCCGGCCTGGAGGTCTCCGTCGAGGTCTTGCGGCGCGGCCTGGTGCTCGCGCTCGCCAACAAGGAGTCCCTCGTCATCGCGGGCGCCCTCTTGATGGCGCTCGCGCGGGAGCACGGGGGCGCGATCGTGCCCGTCGACTCCGAGCACTCGGCGATCTTTCAATGCCTGCGCGGCGAAGACCTCGGCCGTGTCCGGAAGGTCCTCTTGACGGCGAGCGGCGGGCCGTTCCGCACCTCGACGGCCGCGGAGATCGCCGCTGCGACGCCCGAGGGCGCGCTCGCCCACCCGAACTGGGCGATGGGGCCGCGTGTGACGATCGGCTCTGCGACGCTGATGAACAAGGCGCTCGAGGTGATCGAGCTGCACCACCTGTTCGGGCTCGGCGCGGATCGGATCGAGGTCGTCGTCCACCCCCAGTCCCTCGTGCACTCGCTGGTCGAGTTTGTCGACGGGTCGGTCATCGCGCAGCTCGGGCCGCCGGACATGCGCGGCCCGATTCACTACGCGCTCCACCACCCCGATCGCGCGCCGGCGTCCCTCGTCGGCTTCGACCTGGCGCTCTTCCGGCGGCTCGACTTCGAGGCGCCCGATCTCGCGCGCTTCCCGGCCCTCGGGCTGGGCTTCCGCTGCGTGACAGAGGGCTCCGACGCGGGCGCGGTCCTGAACGCCGCCGACGAGATCGCCGTCGAAGCGTTCTTGGCGCGTCGCATCGGTCTGGCGGAGATCGCCGAGGTCAACCGAGCCGTGCTCGACGGTCGCCGGGGCAGCGATCATTCGTTCGAGGCCTTGCTCGAGGCCGATGCCCATGCCCGCGCCGTTGCGCGAACGGAGGTCGAGCGGCGTACGCTCGACCTCGCCGAGCCCCCCCACGCCCGAACCCATCATCCGCGATGAGCGCCGCAGACCTTCTCCATGGCATCCTCGTCGTCTTCGGCGTCGGCCTCGTCATTTTTGTCCACGAGTTAGGGCACTACCTCGCCGCGCGCTGGGCAGGCGCCAAGGTCGAGGTGTTCTCGATCGGCATGGGCCCGAAGCTCTTTGGCTGGCAGAGCCGGGGCACGCTCTTCCAGGTCGCGGCGCTGCCGATCGGAGGCTACGTCAAGCTCGCGGGCGAATACCCCGAAGCTGGCCGCACAGCGCAGCCGGGCGAGCTCGGCTCGATGAGCGTCTTCCATCGCTTCGTCTACTACTCCGGCGGCGTCGTGATGAACGTGCTGTTCGCGCTCGTCGTCATGCCGATCGTGCTGCTCGTCGGGCTCCCCGGGGTCGAGCCGGTGCTCGGGGAATCGACCAAGGGGTCGCCTGCGTGGCACGCGCGGCTCGAAGCGGGCGCGCGCGTCGAAGCGGTCAACGGGCACGACCCGTTCGACTTCATGGGGCTCGCCATGGAGATCGCGCTCAGCGGCAAGAAGCCCGTCGAGCTCGACCTGGTCCTGCCTGGGACCAGCGAGCGCGTGCGTGTCGCCGTCGAGACGGAGTTCGACGAGGACACGGGCACGCGCAAGCTCGGCGTCACCAACGCGGTCTCGCCGGACGCGAAGCTCGTCGTGACGCCAGAGACCCCGGGCGCCGTCGCTGGCCTCACCAACGACGACCGCTTGCTCGGAGTCGTCGGGCAGCCCGACGCGTTGTCGCCGCTGCAGCAGTTCCAGCGCGGCCTCGAGCGCGGCGGCCCGGTCACGATCCGTGTCGCTGGCCCGGACGACGTCGTGCGCGAGGTCAGCATCACCCCGGCAGAGAAGCGCAACTTGAAGCGGCGCCTCTTCGGGGTGATGCCGATGCAAAACGTCGTCCGCGACGTTCGCAGCGCGCCAGCCGACAGCCCTGAGCGGCCTCAGTTCGAGGCTGGCGACCGCATTCGTTCGGTGGCTGGCCGTCGCATCTACTGGAGCAGCGACTTCCTGCCGGCGCTGCTCGCCGTCGATGGCCCGTTCGAGATCGTGGTCGAGCGTGAGGGGGGCGTCGTCACGCTCCCGTCGCCCGGCCTCTCTGCGGCAGAGAAGGTGGCGCTCGACGCCGACCTCTTCTTGGACACCGACCTCGACTCATCGACGATCACGATCCAGCCTGGGCGCGCTGCCGCCCTGGCCGGCGTCCTCGATGGGGATCGGGTGATGTCCGTCGATGGTCACATGACCACGACTTGGAAAGAGGTCTATGACGCGATTCAGGTCGCGACCCGCGAGGACCGGTCCGCGGTGCTCGAGGTCTGGCGCGCGGTCGCGGCGGCCGATGGCGGGGAACAGGTCGCGACGCTCGCGATCGAAGTCACGCCGGCGCCGGCGATCGAGACCGACTACGGCATCGCCCTCGCGACCTACATGGGCGTGCAGCGCGCCGACAGCGTGCCTGAAGCGCTCCGTGTCGGCGCGCTGGCGTCGTGGCGCCTGCTCGCGAACACTTGGCGTACGCTGCAGAAGATGCTCTTCACGGACGAGGTCAGCACGAAGAACCTCGGCGGGATCATCACCATCAGCGTGCTCTCGTTCCATTCCGCGAGCCAAGGCATGACGCAGCTCTTCTTCCTGCTCGCCTTCATCAGCTTGAACCTCGCGATCTTGAACCTCCTCCCGATCCCGATCCTCGACGGCGGGCACCTGATGTTCCTGCTCGTCGAGGGCGTCAAAGGGACGCCGGTCTCGGAGCGGACGCTCGGTTACAGCCAGGTGGTCGGCCTCGTGCTGCTGCTGTCGCTCATGATCTACGTGACCTACCAGGACGTCGTTCGCTGGTTCCTCACGACGTGAGCGGGGGTATGCCTACGCTCCTGACGCTGGGCCGCTTGGTGCGCGTCTCCCTGGCCGCGACAGCGATCGGGGACGCGCTGGTCGGGCTCGCGATCGCGTACGTCGGCGCTTGGCCTGCGCCCAAGGCGTTCTTGCTCGTCTTCGCGAGCCTCGGCGTCTATCACGGCGCGATGGCGCTGAACGATTGGGCGGATCGCGAGGCAGACGCGCGGGAAGGGCGCCCGCGGCCGCTGCCGCGCGGCGAGATCACGCCGCGGGCGGCGTTCGCGGTCGCGCTCACTTGCATGCTCGGTGGCGTCGCGCTCGCTGCTGCGATCGCGCCTGCGGTCGGCACTTGGATGGCGGGTGTGGCGGCGCTCGCGGCCGCCTATGACCTCTTCGGGCGTGGGCCTTACCTTGGGCCCTTGCTGCTCGGCGCATGCCGCGGCGGGAACCTCGCCGCGGGGACGATCGTCGCGCACGCGCTTGGCGCTGCGCCCGTCGCGGCAGACGCCGGCGTGCTCTGGATCGCGCTGCTCTACGGCACTTACATCTTCGGCGTGTCGTCCCTCGGGCGCCTGGAAGACGGGGAGGACCAGCTGCCGCTCGGGCTGCGGCCCCAGCGCGCGCTCTCGCGCATCATGGTCGGCTTCCAGATGGCCGTCGCAGGGACGTTCATCGCGTGGCCCGAGGGCCTGGCGCGCAGCACGCCGTTCCTGGTCGGCATCGGAATATCGTTCCTCGGCGCCCTGTGGTTCGCCGCGCGTGTGGTCGTGCCGATGTATGCCCACCGCAATTGGACGCGGCGTGACGCGGGCTCCGCGACGGGGGTCTACCTGCGCGCGCTGCTCCTCTTGCAAGCGGCGATCGCGCTGCCATTCGCGGCGGTCGGCCCGCTCGGCGCGGTCGCGTTTGCGGCGTGCCTCTTGGGATATCCCTTGGCGAAGGCCCTGCGCCACCTGTTCCCGCCGACTTGAGCTCAACGCGCGCCGCGCTCACTCGGGTTGGGCCCTCAGCCACTCGAGGGCCGCGCCGCGATCGCGCAGGTCACCGTCGAGCTGTAGGTCCTCGGCCGCGTTCAACAGCGCGCCGAACCTGGGGCCCGGCTGGAGGCCGGCCGCGATGAGGTCCGCGGCGGTCAAGAGCGGCGCGGGGCACGGGTCCCCGGCGTCGGCGCACCAGGTCCGCAGGGTGGCGAGGGCGGGCAGCCGCGCGCGGGCGGCTGCGTCTGGGCTGGCGGCGGCCCGACGCCACGCGAGATCGAGGGCCGCCTCGAACCACGGCGAGCGGAGCGCGCGCAGGCGCGTCGCCCGCCTCGCGTCCGGCGCCGCGAGCGCGGCCATGGCCGCGGCGAGGCGCGCGACCTCGAGCGCTCCGTTCAAGGTCGCCCGGGACGGACGCAGCGCCGCGCAGCGCGCCTGGAGCAGCCCGAGCGCAGCGTCCTCGCCTGCGGTGTCCCCCTCGCCGGTGGTGCCCGCGCATCGGCCGGCCTCCGGGCCTTGAAGCAAAGCAGTGAGGCCCACGGTCAGGCCGCCGTCGATACCGGGCACAGCGCCGTGCCCGTCGAGCACCCGCAGGCGCGACGCGCGCCATGGGGCGTCGGCGGCGCTGTAGCCCGGGATGACGGCATCTGCGATCCCGCACGCATCCAAGACGCGGATCGCGGCGCCCGCGCGCGGCCCTTTCAGCACCTTGCCGAGCTCATCGAGGACACGCTCGGGGCTGACCCCCACGAGGGCCGAGAGCGCCGCGCGCGCGGCGTCGTGCAAGCCTGGCGCCGGCTCGAGCCCCAGCGCCGCTTGGAAGCGCGCCATCCGCATGAGGCGCAGCCCGTCCTCGAGGAACCGTTGCCGTGCGTCCCCCACTGCAGCGAGGCGCCCCGCGGCCAGGTCGGCGAGCCCGCCGAGCGGATCGAAGAGCGTCCCGTCCAAGGGGTCGAGGTAGAGCGCGTTGCACGTGAAGTCGCGCCGCGCGGCGTCGACCGCCGCGTCCTTGCTGAACAGGACCTCGTCCGGGTGTCGGCCGTCGCTGTAGCCGCGCTCTTCGCGGAAGGTCGCGACCTCGACTTCGAGCGTCCCGTGCACGACGATCACGATCCCGAACGCAGCGCCGACGGGCACGGTGCGCGGAAAGAGCGCTTCGACCTCGTGCGGGAGCGCGTCGGAGACGAGGTCCGCGTCGTGCACGGGCCGCCCCAGCGCGAGGTCACGGACCGCGCCGCCGACGAGCCATGCGCGATGCCCAGCTTGCCCGAGCCGTGTCGCGACCGCGCGCGTCGCGTCACGTAGGTCTTGCGGCAAGTCGTCCACCCGCGGTGTCTGCATCGCAACAACATAGCGCCCGCGCGGCATCGGGCATCGAGCGTTGAAACGCCCCGCCCTCGATTGGCACACTCAGACCGCGCGGCGATGGCAGGAGCCCGCGCGTGCGCCCGAGGGTCCGCCATGTCATCGAAGAAACGCCCGCCTGCAAAGGCCAAGTCCCGCGCGCAGACGGCTGCGCGACCGGAGCGCCCGCCCATCCCGGCGACCTATCTCCTGTTGGGCTTGGGGCTCGTCGTCTTCGTGGTCTCGATGCCGCGGTTTCGTGCGCAAGTGATCCAGGACAACACGGCGGGCGCGCGCGAGTCGCTGCTGCTCGTGGGCGAGGTCGCGCAAGAGCGCGGCCACCGGCATGTCGCGGCGCTCCTGGCGGACGAAGTGTCGCTGCGGCACCGGATGCGCGACGCGCGCCCGGCCGGGACCGACGGACGGATGCGCTACCACGGCTATCTGATCGATGAGGTGACCCTCGAGGACGGTGCATCCGCGCTCGCGGCCTGGCCCGTCGACTATGGCCGCACGGGGCGCGACGCGTGGATCGTCACGGATGACGGGCGCACCTATAGGCACCCCAACAGCGGCCGGTGGACGGGCGCAGCGCGGCCGCTGGCGCGGGTCGACCTGCGCGACGGCTGGCGCGTCGCGCAGTCGGGTGAGCCAGAGTAGCTCCCCCCTGGTCGCGCGCGGCAGGTCAGGTCGAGACGCCGTACCAGATCCAGAGGAGGCACTGCAGGCCCGGGCGCAGGATCGGGTCGGTCGACTCCCAGTACACCGACTTGAGGATCGGGGCGATGCGCGTCGTGGCCCGCATGTTCAGGAGGCGCTCCGCGACGTAGAGGCGCTCGTAGGGGCTGCGGGTCGCGTCCGTGAACGCCTCGAGCAGGACCTCGATCGCGGCCGGGTCTTCGTCCTGCCAGATGTAGAAGATCAGGTCGAGGCGCCGGAAGGGCTCGGTCTCACCGGCCAAGCGCTCGCGCAATACCGCGCGCGCCTCGGGGCCCGCGTTGTAGATCTGCCCCAGCACCCAGAGGTGCCCGTCGATGCCCCGCACGGTCGTCCCGGCGAGCTGCTCGGCGATCGGCAGCAGGAACTCTGCGGTCGCGCGCCCCGGGACCGCGCCGAGGGCCGAGATGACACTCATCAGCTCGTCGCTCGGGGCGCCCTCGCCCGAGCGGCGGGTCCAGAGCTGCGCGAGGCGCGCGCGCGCTTGTTCGGGGGCCCCCGCGGGGAGCCGATCCCAGGCGGGGCGCAGCGTGCGGACGGCGATGTCACGGTCCCCGATCGAGCCCTCGAGGCGCCGCACGGCTTCGACCCAAGCGACGTCGTCCCCGAGCCGCAAGAGGCCGGCCAGGCACTCGACCTGGACCGACGGATCCGCGTCGTTCAGGCCGCGCCGCAGCGCCACAACGCCGAGCTCGCGGTCGAGCGTCCCGTCCACGATTGCGTTGGCGACGAGCGTCGCCGCCACCGCGCGCAGCCGCGCGTCGGCGTCGAGCTCGAGCACGGGCAGCACCTCTTGCGCGAGCCCGGCGCGCATCAGCGCGGTGCTGGCGTTCTGGCGCGGTCCGACCAGCGGGTCGCGGACCATCGCGCGCAGCTCTTCGAGGGCGGCGGCCGAGTGCTTCGACTCGGCCGAAGCGGCGGCTGGCGCGATCATGTACGCGCGGTGCCGCGGCGCCAGGCCGACCGAGCGCTCATAGAGCTTGTCGATGACGATGGGGTCGACCGCGTCGACGCACTCCACAGTCAACGTATCCGTCAAGGTTGAGAGCGAGAGGCCGTTCGGCTCAGACCGCGTGCGGTCGATGAAGTCGGCGACCTCATAGTGGAAGAGCCCCGGGTCGCAGGCCTTCATCGCGAGCGCGAACTTGCTCGCTGTCTCGGGCGCGCCCGAGGCCCACAGAGCATCGCGCAGCGCCGGGTAGTCCTCCGGACGGCCGTGTTTGCGCAGCACGTAGCTCGCCTTCGCGCGCACGTCTTCACGCGCGGAGACGATCCCAGTGAGCCCGATGTCGAGCCCCCACGGCTGCTCCGCCAAGGCGCAGACTTCGAGCACGTTCATGACGACAGGCACGCGCCACATGTCGCGCGAGGCGTCGTCGAACAAGCGCCGGAGGGGCCGCTCCACCTCCGGTCCGAGCCGCGCGAGCTCCTGTTTCGCGCGCCGCAGCGGCTCGAGCTGCGCGCCGGCGTCGAGCTTCGACACCAGGACGTCGATCATCGCGGACGTGTCGCCTGTGAAGGGGCGCCCTTCACCGCACGGGAACAGAATCGGCACGAGGCGCGCGTCGGCCTCGTAGCGCTCGCTCAACGTGAGCTCAGGCGCCTTGGGCTCGAGGGAGCGCCTCAGCCCGAAGAAGGCGACCGCGCCAAGGATGGCGACCGCCACGAGGAGGCCGCCGAGGCCGCGTCCGCGTTGCGCTGCGGCGGAGGGAATCTGTGGTGTGCGAACGAACATCGGTCTTCAGTCTCGGGGGGCCACGTCGAGCCCTTGGGCACGCGCGAGGTCAGAGAGCGCTTTGGCGAAGTCGGCGCGGGCGCGGCGCGCGTTGCTGAGCGCTTCGATCCAGGATTGCTGGAACTCGAGCACTCGGAAGGTCGTAGACAGCTCCGCGTCGAAGCGTGCGCGTTCGGCGTCGAGCTGGCGCCGGGCCAGGTCGAGGCTCTCGGCAGAGGCGGTCACCGCGGTCGCGCGATAGTCGACCTCGCGCACCGCGCGTCGGACGTCAGCGAGGATCTCGAGCTCGCTCTCTTGCTGCGCGACGAGCGCGGAGTGGAGCCGCTCGCGGGCGGCCTGCTCCGAGTTGACGCCGGTCCGGTTGCCGAGCGGCAGCTCGTACGCGAGCAGGACCGACCAAGACGGATAGTCGAACTGGAACGTGTCCCGTCCGGCGTTGCGCGCGACCTCGTCGTTGGCGCCCGCGGACAGGTTGAGCGTGAGGTCGAGCCCCGCGAGGCGATCCGTCGCCGCACGGCGCAGGCGCGCGCGCGACGCCTCGACGTCGAGCCGCGCTTGGCGCAGCTCCGAGCGCTGCTCGCTCGCGATTTGCCACGCCGACTCCCACGTCGGCGGCAGCGCGAGGCTCTCGACTTCTGGCAGCGGTGTCATCGGGACGATCGGGCGATTCCAGCTCTCGGAGCTCGGTTCGTTCAGGAAGAGTGCACGGAGCTGGTCGGCGGCGGCGGCCACCTCGTTCTCGCTCTGGAGCAGCTGCTCGCTGCGGGTGGCGATCTCCGTCCTGGCCTGCAGTACGTCAACTTCCGTGCCATCGCCAGCGACAAGCCGCTGCTCCTCGCGCACGAGCTGCTCGCGGCCGAGGTCGAGGGCGGACCGGCGCACCTCGCGTTGCTCGAGGGCGGCGACCAGGTCCCAGTACGCGCTCGCGACGTCCGCGATGAGCTGCTGGCGAGTGCCGCGCGAGCCCTCGCGCGCGCGCCGCGCCGTGAGGTCCGCCACGATCTGCTGGGACGAGGCCGCCTCGAAGCCGCCCCCGCGCAGGATCGGGTGCACGTAGGAGAAGCGCAGGTTGTCCTCGACGAGCTCCGGCGCGTTGAAGAATGTGTTGGTCGTCGAGCTCTGGGTCGTGTCGAAGTGCGCCACGAACCGCCCGCCGGTCGTAAAGGGCCGGGTGAGGTCGAAGGCGACCTCCGCAGCCTCGGTCGAAATGACCGAGCCACCGGCGAGCGACGTCGTGCCCTCCGTTTGGGAGTCCCGGTAGTTGGCGCTCGCCTGGAAGACCCAATCGAAGGCCCCCCAAGACGACAGCGCGTCGTAGCGTGCGGCGTTGGCGTCGCTCTCGGCGCGGACCAGGCCCAGGTTGTCCCGCAGCGCGAGCGCGAGGACCTGCTCGAGAGAGAGCTCCCAGGGCGCGTTCGATTGGGCGGCCTGGTCGAGCGGGACCTGGTGCGCCGCCGCGGCCGTCGCCGCTTCGGCCGCGCTCTCCGGGGATGTGGCGGGCGCGGCCGCCGCTGGGGTGTCCTGACCCGCCCCGTCGGTCGAGGCCGAGACGGCGAACGCGCCGCGAGCGGAAACGAACGCCAAGGCGATCAAGGGCGCCCAGGCGGTGGATGCATTCGGTCGAAGGAGACCCATGCGAGCAGATTAGTGGACCAGGGAGGGGCAGGCCATCGAGACCTCGCATCCCTTACGGTTCGCCCACCAGGCTCTGTCCGCCCTCCGACCAAATGGTCAGCGCGCGCCGAGGGCCGCCCGCCACGCCGCGGCCCAGGGGCCTGCGCCGTCCGCCGAGGCCGGAGATCCCTCCCGGGCCCCAGGAAGGGACACTGCGAGGGACTCTGCGAGGGCCCCTGCGAGGGACTCAGCGAGGGCCCCTGCGAGGGCGGCCGCGTACGCTGTGTCCCAGGTCGGGTCGCTCGCGGCCGCGGCGCTCGCCACGGCCGTCCCGCTGGACCCAGCCCGGGGGTCGGGCAGCACACCGAGCGCGCGCGCCCGGGCCCGGACCTCGGACTGGAAGGCTGCGATCCCAGGGCTGACCGGCGCCGCATCGAGGGCCGCGAGGCGCGCGCTCAGCGCCGAGTCGTGGCCGAGCAGCGCGCGTCGGTCGAGGGCGCGCTCGAGGCGCAGCAGAGCCAAGAGCTCCGCCTGGCGCTCCACGTGCAGCCCCTCTTCGGACCCCGCTCGAGGCGTCGTTTCACCCCCCGTTGCGTGCCCAAGAGGCGCCTGTTCCGCGCGCTCGCCGACATCGAGCCCGCCGGCCTCCAGCACAAACGCGCGCCGCGCCAGCTCGCGCTCGAGCGGCGACAGGTCCGCCCGCTCGACGAGGTCGAGCTCGACGTCGGCCGGGCGCCCGACGTGCGCGCCATAGGCCGCGAGCACCGCAGCCCCGAGGCGCTGGAGGCGCTCGCCCGAGGGTCCGCTGGTGGCGTCCAGCGTCGCTTCGTAGTCCGTGTCCAAGAGGTCCCCGAACGGCGGGTCGATCGTCGGCGCGCCGATCGCTTCGTTCGGCAGGACCAAGTCCTCAATGAACGCAGGGTCCGCTGGGGCGCGTTCGATGCGCAATCGGAACGACCCACGGTCCTCACGGGTCAGCAAGTGCCAAGCCAAGATCGGAACGACCGTCGCGTGCACCAGCAGCAGCGCCGCAGCGACGCGCAGCGCGACGGACGCGCGCAGGCGATCCGTCACGAAGTCGCTGACCAGCCGCAGGTCGCCGCGCCACGAGCGCTCCTCGCGGGTCGTGCGCGCCAGGACACGCCGCGTCACGCGCGCGATCGAGCGCGCCGATGCGCTCGATCGTTGCGCGCCGACACCGCTGTGCTGCGCGTCGAGGCCGAGCGCCTCTGCGCCGCCGAGGTCGCGCTTCACGCTCCCCAAGAACGACCGCAGCGCCTCGATCTCGCGGGCGTGCTCGGGCGCTGCGAGGAGGGCCGCGAAGCCTTCGTCCCCAAGCTCCTCGGCGAGGCTCGCCGGATCGAGGACGGCCTGCAGGAGCAGGGCCTCGTGCGCCGCGTCAGGGGATTCACTCGTCATCGGAGTTCCTTTCGGATCGCGCCGGGTGCGCTCGCGCGCGCGCTGGAGGGGGGAGCCGCGGGTGCATGGGCCGGGGCGGCGTCGCCCAACAGTTCACGCAGCCGACGTACGGCATGGAAGACCCGCGACTTGACGGTGCCGACCGGCACCTCGAGCGCCGTCGCGACCTCGACATACGGGAGCTCGCGCACGACGCCGAGCTCGAAGGCCAAGCGCTGGGCCTCCGGGAGCGCAGCGAGCGCCGCCATGAGCTGGCTGCGACCTTCACGGCGCTCGAGGGCCGTCGGAGGGTCGGGCACGGACCGATCGATCGTCGCCTCGAGCGCGCTGGGCTGGCGCGGCCCCCCGTTCGATTCCCGCTCCTCGCGCAACGGCGAGTGCGCTTGCCGGCGCGCCCGATCGATCCACGCGTTCCGCGCGATGCGATAGGCGTAGCCGCGGAAGCGGCCATCGGGTCGGTAGTGGTCGGAGCTCTGGAACAACTTCAGGAAGGTGTCCTGGACGAGGTCCTCCGCCTCCATGCGCCGGGCGCCGAGGTGGTGGAAGAACGCGAGCAGGTGCGGGGTTTCGGTCGTGACAAAGGCCTCGAAGGGCGCCGGGTCCCCCTCGGCGAGGGCGGCGAGCGGGTCGCCTCCGTCGTCGTGGCGGGCATGCACGACCGTAGGAACGCGCCGGTCCGGCCGCGGTTCAGGGAATCCGAGGTCTCTGCTCGGCGCCGGTCCCTCGTCGGGACTCACGGCCCCTCGGAGCGCAGGGCGGCGGTCACCGCGGCGAGGCGCGGGCTCCAAAGCTGAGCCGACGAGCGGCCAGGAAGGCCCCCCGCGCCCTCCGCCGGGTCCTCCACCGCCCGCAAGGTGACCCTGCGCGCCGCGAGCGAGAGGTGCGCCAGCTCGACCGCCAGGCGCGGCGTCGGGAGCCAGGCCTCGACGCGCCCCGCCCATTCGATGACGGCCAGGCCCCCGGCCCTCAGCCACTCGTCGCCGCCATCGAGGAAGAGCGCCTTCTCGCGGCCCTCCATCCAGGCGTCGAAGTGAAAGAGCGGGAGCCGCCCGCCTTGGTGCGCGTCCATGAGGATGTAGGTCGGGCTCGCGACCGCATCCGTGAGTCCGAGCCCACGCGCGATGCCGCGCACGAGGGCCGTCTTGCCCGCGCCGAGCTCGCCCTCGAGCGCGATCACGTCACCGGCGACGGCCGCGCGCCCGAGCGCCTCGCCGAGGGCCTCCGTGGCTTCGGCCCCCGCGAGGACAAAGGGCCCGAGGCTGGTCGAGCTCACGCTCGTATCGGGGTCAGCTGCCATGGTTCCATCCTCCGCTGCCGGGCTGCCAGGGCGCGCGCCGGCCCTGTGACACGAGCCATAGCCCGCCGCCAGACTGTGCCACACGCGCCACGCGCCCGATGATCGTGGGCCGCGCGCCGCGCGAGTTCGAGCGTCGGGCCGCGTCCGAGGCGCGGAACCCGGCGCACAGCGCCCGCGCCGCCCGCGCGGAGAGCGTCGCGAGCAGCTCGTGATCCTCGCCATCGTGCAGCGCGTGCTGCAGCGCGGAGTCATGGTCGCCCGCCGCCGCGCGCAGCGCGTCGCGATGGACGGGCACGGCCTCGAGGTCCAGCTCGAGCTCCACCCCGCTCGCGCGCGCGAGGCGGTAGAGGTCCCACGCCAGGCCGTCCGAGACGTCCATCAGCGCCGTGGCCCCGGCCGCTGCGAGCGCGGCGCCGAGCGCCAACCGCGGCTGGAAACGCAGGTGCCGGCCCGCCCTCGAGCCCCCCACCGGGCCCGTGAGCACGACGAGCTGGCCAGGGCGCGCTCGATCACGGCCCGGGGGGCGGCGGCCGTCGAAGCGCCCGATCGCCGTCACGGTCAAGCCGAGCGGCCCGGGCGCCGCAGCCAGGTCGCCGCCGACCAGCGCGGCGCCGCACGCCTGCGCAGCGAGCCGCGCCGCGCGCACCAGCGCCTGGATCCGCGCCTCCGGCTCGGTCGGCGCCGCGCGCAGCGCGAGCAGGACCGCGACTGGCGCCGCTGCCGTCGCCGCGAGGTCCGAGAGCGCGCGATGAACGGCCTTGCGCCCGATGAGCGCGGGCCGTTCGCCGGGGTCGAAGTGCACACCTTCGATGCACTGGTCCACACACACGACCGGCAGCGCGCCGCCGAGCGCCCTCAACGCAGCGGCATCGTGCATCGCGCTGCCGACGACGCCGGCCGGGCGGCCGCTGCGCGCGAGCCAACGATGCACGCGGTCCTCGTTCCAATCGGGCATGGCGGGTATCAGAAGGGCCAGACCAGGATGACACGTCCGAGGACGGCGGCGCGCGGAACCTCGAGCGGGCGGCCGTCGTCGCCCGTTGCGGTCCAGCGCTCGGGGGCGACGTCCTCTGCGCCCGCGGCGCCTTGGAGCCGCGCGAAGTGGCGGAGGCCGCTCGTGTCTGCGTACAGCACGATGTCGCCGGCCCCCAACGTTTGCGGCCGCAGGTCGAGGATACCGCGCTCCTCCGGCGCGAGCCCGACCGTCGGCGCGAGCCCCGCCGGCGCTTGGAACGACTCGAAGCGCCATAGGAGGTACGCGACCCCCAAGAGCGATGCGGCCCAAGTCGCGCGCTGGAGCGGTCGGAGCACGCGGCGCGGATCGAAGCTCACGGCGCGTCCCCTCCCGGGGGCGGTGCCGGCGTTGCAGCATCTGCCCCAGTCGCTGGGCGCGTGCCAGGCGCTGGGCGCGTGCCAGGCGCTGGGGTCGCCGTCGAGGCTGCGAGCGCCGCGAGGAAGGCGCCCGCGCGAGCGCCGGGGTCCGAGTGGCCGAGCAGGTCGCCGATGGCTGCTACGCCATACGCGCCGTGCGCGACACAGGCGCCGACATCCTCGGCGCGCACCCCGCCGAGCGCATAGACGAGCGGCGTTGGGTGTCCCGGCTCCGGGGCCTCGTCCGGCGCGATTGCGTGGGCCCCACGGAGGTGACGTACCCGCGTTGCCGCGCAGCGCCGCGCCAGGCCATCGAGGCCGGTCGTGTCGCGGACGCCGCGCTTGGAAGGGGTCTCGAAGACGGGGCCGAACGTCACGTAGTCCGCGCCGCGGTCTGCGTCCGCTGCGTCGCCGGCGTGGCTGGAGAACCCGACGACGCGCTCCTTTCCATGGCCGCGGACATCGAGGACGCGCCGCGCCTCATGCGGCGCGAGCGAGCGAAACCCGACGTGCACGCCGTCTGCTTGCGCGGCCTGGACGAGGTGCGGGCGGTCGTGCAGCACGAGCCACGGCACGAGGGCGCGGCAGCGCTCCGCGAGGTCCAAGTAGGGCCCGTCCGCGAGCAAGGGCTCGCGCAGGACGAGCGCCGTGAGCCCGCCCTCCGTGGCGCGCCCCAGCGTGCGCACGAACGCGGCACAGTCTGCGCGCGACGCCAGGTTCCCGAGCGACAGCGCCAGGAGCCTCGGTGGTGCGCATGCCGCCCTCATGCCGGCTCGATGAGGTAGTGGAGGTCACGGAAGAGCGAGCGATAACGCGCCGAGCTCGTGCCGGGGCGTAGCTGCAGCGAGCGCTCGTCGAGCGTCTTGCGGACGTAGGGGCGCACGCCGGGGTCGCGGGCGAAGCGCGACAGCGAATCGGTCAGCGGCGCGGTCACGCGCAGCTCTTCGTCGATGTACAAGAGCCCAGCCTGGTGCGCCCAATCGCGGATCGAGTGCAGGACGTTGCGCGGCACAGGCGTGCGCGCGTTCCGCTCGAGGAGCTCGCCCATGCGCGCGAGCCCGACCCCTTCGACGAGCCCGCGATGGACGGAGCGATCCGAGATACGGAAGTGACGTACGGCGCCGTCCTTCTCGCGGTCGCAGAAGCGATCGAGGTCGTGAATGAGCTCGGCGTCGTCGCCCGTCGGGAAGAGCACGACCTCGAAGTCCGCGGTGACGATCAAGTTCCCGAACACGGGCTGCGCAGGGTTGGGGTCGACCAGGCCCAACAGCCGCGCGCCGATGCGCGTGAGCCGCATCGCGACGGGGCGCCCCTGGCCGTCGTAGCCGAGGTCGACGAGGCCGAGCAGGTAGAGGCGTCGCTTCACCCAGCCGCTCAAGGACCACGTCAGCTTCTGCAGGTCCTCTTGCGGGCTCGCTGCGCTCGGCGGCAGCGCGGCGATCCGCTCAGCGATCCCGAGCTCGTCGAGCTGCGCGAGGTACGCGTTGCGCGCGAGGAACGGCAGGTACATCAGGTCGTACCAAACGCCCGGTTCGACGCGCTTCACCAGCCGCAGGAAGATGCGGCGCATGCGCGATTGGTGGAAGATCCATGACCCGTCCTCCGGCTCATCGAGGACGTAGTCGAGCAACGCCGCGAGCTTGGCGTCGAGGTCCTGGGCCTCGAAGTCTCGACCGATCGAGGTCAGCGCAAAGGTCCGCTCGCCGGTGGACTCGAGCATCCCGCGCGAGTGCGCGAAGCGGAAGATGAACTGCAGGACGTCCGCCCGCTCGAGCTCGCGCCCCGGATTCGGGATGAGGTCCTGCAGGATGCGCTTCTCGGTCGTCTTGAAGATCTCGCCCTTGACCGTGAAGCGGACGGAGTGATCGATGATGTAGGCCTGGAAGCGCGAGATGTTCGCGACGAGGTCAACGCCCAGCGACGCTTCGTCGTGGGGCTTGTCCGGGTCGCTCGGGACCGCGACGCGCCGGAACCACGCGAGGGTCACCTCGTTGAACACGGCGAGGGTCTCGTCGCTGTGCTGGATCCCGTAGGGCGTCAAGTCGAGGCGCTCGACTGTGCCGACCAAAGACTCCTCGAGGATCTTGCGCCAGCGCCGCCCGTTCCAGTGCGGCAGCTCGCTCTCCATGCGCTCGAAGAGCTGGCGCGGCAGCAGCCCGCCGAACTCCAGCACGACCTTGCCGACGAGCCCGCGCAGGCCCTCTGGGAGGCGCTCGATGCGCGCGACGGCGGCGGGCTCCGCCGCGTACATCTTGAACATGCGCCGGAGGTGCGCAGGGGCGACAGCCTTCTCGCTGCCCTCCCCATAGGCGCGGTCGAGGTGCCCGCGCAGGGTGAAGACGTCGAAGACGCCGCGTTCGGCGCCTCGTCGAACCCGCGCGACCGCCTCGGCGAGGTCCATGGGGACCGCGAGCGCGCCGGTCGCGGTCTCTGTCACAAAGGCCTGGTCGCTGAGCTGGGAGAGCGCGGCTTCGAGGTCAAAGCGCGCCAAGTAGCCGAGCTCCTTGACGGCCGTGAGCTCGGCGAGCGTCAGCTCGTGGCGCGGCGCAGCCAACAGCGCGTCCAAGACCTCGCGCTGCTTGCGCGGCAAGGACTCGACCCGCGCCCGGAGACGATCGTCCTCGGACATCCAGTCTCGGATGCGCGCGCGCACTTCGGAGACCGCGCCGCTCGGACGCTCTGCGCTGTCGCCCGCCCAGTAGCGAAACGGCGCTTCGAGGTCTTCGAGGTCGCGCCCATCGAGCAGCGTCGCCAGGGTCAACGGGCCGGCGACCTGGACGCGCGAAGTGCGAGCAGCGCGCGGGGGCTGCTGCGCGCGCATCACTCGTTCCGTCGGCCGTCCTTTGGCCCGCTCGTTCGGCCGCTCAGCGCTTCGATCCCCTGCGCCGCGCGGTGGATCCACGTGCGGCGGCGCGGCGCGCTCGAAATCCGGGCGGTCGGAGGCGGGCGGGGTGGGGTCCCCGGCGGGCGTTTGACGCTTCGGAGTCACAGTTGTTTTCCGGTCCTGAGGCTCGTGGAGAGGAGAGTCTCTGCTTCGACGATGTCGTAGGCGTAGCCCTGCTCCGTAAGGAACAGCTGGCGCTTCTCTGCGAACTCCTGGTCACGGGTAGCGAGGGTGACTACGGAGTAGAAGGTGGCTGCGTGTCCGTCGGCCTTGGGGCGCAGGATACGGCCGAGTCGCTGGGCCTCTTCCTGCCGGGAACCGAACGTCCCCGAGACCTGGATCGCGACGGAAGCGTCAGGCAGATCGATGGCGAAGTTGCCGACCTTGGAGACGACGAGCAGCTTCAGCGTTCCGGTCCGGAAGGCGTCGTAGAGCCGCTCGCGCTCGGGGTTCGGAGTCTTGCCTGTGATGACCGGCGCGTCGAAGTGCTGCGCGATCGCGAGCAGCTGCTCAATGTACTGGCCGATGATCAAGACCCGCTCCCCGTCATGCCGCCGAACGAGGCGCTCGACGATCGGGATCTTCGCGGGGTTCTCGGACGCGACGCGGAACTTCGCCCGCGTCGCGGCGGCGGCGTACCGCTTGCGGTCCTCTTCAGAGAGCGAGACACGCACCTCGACGCAGCGCGCCTCGGCGATGAACCCCTGCGACTCGAGGACCTTCCACGGCACGTCGTAGCGCTTCGGTCCGATCAAGCAGAAGACCTCGTCCTCCTTGCCATCCTCGCGCACGAGCGTCGCGGTCAGGCCCAAGCGCCGGCGCGCCTGGAGGTCAGCGGTCACGCGGAAGATCGGCGCCGGCAGCAAGTGGACCTCGTCATAGACGACGAGGCCCCAGTTCTGGCGGCGGAAGATCTCGAAGTGCTCGAACGCGCCGTCCTTGTCCCTGCGCCATGTGAGCATCTGATACGTCGAGATCGTGACAGGCTTGACCTCCTTGCCGTCGCCTGTGTACTCGCCGACGTCGTCGGTCGTCAGCTCCGTCTTGTCGAGGAGCTCGTCCCGCCACTGGCGGACGGCGACGGTGTTCGTCGTCAAGATCAGCGTCTTCGTGCCGACGAGGCTCATGACGGCCATGCCGGTGACGGTCTTGCCTGCACCACAAGGCAACACGACGACGCCGCTGCCGCCCAGAACGGTCCCGCCCGCGTGGAAGGCCGCGGCCGCGGCCTCTTGATAGGGGCGCAGCCCGAAGGGCGCGCCGCCGCGCGTTGCATCGCGCAGGCGAATCGCCAGCGCGTCGCCTTCGATGTAACCCCCGCGGTCGTCGACCGGGTAGCCGAGCTTGATCAGCGCTTGCTTGATCGCGCCGCGCTGGAGGTCGTCGAGCCACACGCGGCCGCCCGCGTCGACGGTGCAGCAGTCGCGCACTGCGCTGTGCCCAAGGACGTCAGCGAGGGTCGCGGGCTCCGCAGTGCAGAGCTCGAAGGGGCGCGGGCCATCGCCGTTGCGCTCGATCCGCAGCAGCCCATAGCGCGCGATCCAGCCCCGGACCTCCGCGATGAGCGCCGGCGGGACGGGGACACAAGAGAGCTCGAGCAGCTGGGCTTCGATCGCGTCCGCAGTCACACCGGTCGCCGCTGCGTTCCAGACAGAGACCGGCGTCAGCCGGTAGGTGTGCAAGTAGTCCGGGCTCTTCTCGAGCTCGGCGAAGACGGCGAGGGCGTCGCGGGCTTCAGCAAAGCGCGGGTGCTCCTCTGTAACCGGGCGCCCCTCGGCGTCCTTCGCCGGCAGGCCGTCGGCGCCGATCACGATCCGCACCGTGTGCAGCATCAACGTGCGATCGCTCTGCACGATGAGCGGGTTGTCAGGCCGAGGCAGGCTCATCGCTTCGCTCCCTTGGCTTTGGCGCTGCCTTGGACGGCGCCCTTCTTCACGGTGGCCTTCTTGGTGGCCTTCTTGGCCGCGTTCGCGGCGCGTTTGGCGCTCGGCGTCGTTGCCGCTGCGACCGAACGGAACAGCCAGGGGCCTGTGATCGAGGCTTCGTTCCGTGCCAGCTCACGCGGGGTCCCGGAAGCGATGAGGCGTCCGCCCTCGTCCCCCCCACCAGGCCCCAGCTCGATGAGCCGATCGCAGACCTCGAGGAGGTCCGTGTCATGCTCGATCATCACGACCGCGTTGCCCGCGCGGGCCAAGCGCGCGATCGCGCGCGCGAGGTGCACCGTATCCGTCGCTGCGAGGCCCGTGCTGGGCTCGTCCAACACGAAGACGCTGCGCGACCCGCGGCCGCTGGAACCGTCCGCGCGCTGCAGCTCGGAAGCGAGCTTAATGCGCTGCGCCTCGCCGCCGGACAAGGTCGTCGAGCTCTGCCCGAGGGAGATGTACCCCAGCCCGACGTCCCGCAAGGCCCCGAGGATGCCGCGCAGCTTCGGCTGGGCCTCGAAGAACTCGTAAGCTTCGTCGACCGGCATCGCCAGCACATCGGCGATCGTCTTCGCGCGCCACGTCACTGCGAGCGTCTCGGGGCGGTAGCGCTGCCCGTTGCATTCCTCGCACGTCAACCAGAGGTCGGCCAGGAACTGCATCTCGACGAGCGTCGCGCCGAGGCCATCGCAGGCTGCGCAGCGCCCCTTCGGCGAGTTGAACGAGAAGTTGGCGCCGGTCATCCCGCGCATGCGGGCCTCGGGGGTGCGCGCGTAGAGCTCGCGCAGCGGCTCGAGGAGCCCGGTATACGTCGCGGGGACGCTGTGCGGCGTGCGCCCGATGGGCGCCGCATCGACGACGACGGTCCGCACACCCGCGGGGCTCTGGAGCCCCCGCCAGCGGCCGTGCGCGGCTTCACCGGCGAGCGCCGGCACCAGGGTATCGAGCACGAGGGTCGACTTGCCCGAGCCCGACGGCCCGCACACGCCGAGCAGCTCGCCGAAGCGCACGGTGAGGTCGACGCCCTTCAGGTTGTTCACCTTGGCGCCTGTGAGCACGATCGGCGTCGGCAACGTCGTGAGCTCGCCCGGCGCTGCGGCGCGGTCGGCCTCCGCGTCGCCCGCGAGCATGGCGGCGAGCGACAGCTCTCCGCGCAGGTAGCGCGCCGTCCCCGAGGTGGGGTGTGCGCGGACGACGGCGGGTGGTCCGCTGACGACGACCTGGCCGCCGAGGCGCCCCGCGCCCGGGCCCATGTCGACGATCCAATCGGCGCGCCGCATCAGCTCGCCGTCGTGCTCCACCACGAGCACGGTGTTCCCTCGGTCGCGCAGGCCTTCGAGCGCGCCCGCGAGGCGATCGATGTCGCTGGGGTGGAGGCCCACCGTAGGTTCGTCGAGGACGTAGGTCACCCCCACCAGCTCGGAGCCGAGGCTGGCGGCCAACCGAACGCGGCGGGCCTCGCCGCCCGACAGCGTCGCCGTTGAGCGGTCGAGCGCTAAGTAGCCGAGGCCGACGCGCTCCAGGAGTGAGAGGCGCGAGCGCAGCTCCGTGAGCACCGGCGCCAGCGGCTCCGCGAGCGCTTTGCGCAGCCGCAGCGCGTCCATCCAGGCGCGCGCGTCAGCGACGGTCAGCGCGAGCACGAGCGGCAAGCGACGCTGGCCGACGGTGACGAAGCGATACGCCGGCGCCAGGCGCTCGCCCTCGCATGCGGGGCAGAGCGCGCGGGTCATGACCTCCTCGAGTACGGCTGCCCACTCCGGGTCTTCGGCCTTGGCGTGCCAGGCGTCGATGTGGCCGCACAGACCGGTCCAGCCGGCGCTGTACTCATGGGCCACCTCGAGGTTCTTCATGCTCTTCTCGACCTCGACGTGGTACTCGGCTCGGGCGCCCTCGCCGTGCAGCAGCAACGCGCGCTGCTTCTCAGTCAGCCTCGAGAACGGACGGTCGAGGTCGATGCGGTGCGCGCGCGCGACCTCGCGCAGCAGCATCTCGTAGTAACCCTTCCCCTTGACGAGGTAACGGCCCAACTTGCCTCCGATCGCGCCCTCCGTGAGCGGCGCGTCGGGGTCCGTGATCAGCTTGTGGACATCCGCGCGGACGACCGCGCCGAGCCCGTGGCAGCGCTTGCAAGCGCCGACGTGGGTGTTGAACGAGAAGTGCCGCGGCTGGAGCGGACCATCGAGCTGAAAGCCGCAGGTCGTGCACGCGCCAGAGACGGAGTACTCGCGGCGCGGGCCGCCCTTGATCTGGACGCTGACGCGGCCGTGCGTGATCGTCGCGGCCTGCTCCACCGCGTCCGCGAGGCGCGCGCGCGACTCCGCGTCGAAGCCCAGCCGATCGACGACGAGGTCGATCGCGGCCGCGCCCGCGAAGTCCGGCTGGGCGTCGAGGCGCACCTCCACCCCGTCGACGAGCACGCGGACAAAGCCTGCGGCGATCCACGAGGGCGCGCGCTCGCGCGCGCGCTGCGCGAGGCCGTCGGCGTCCGCAGAGGGCGCGGCCTCCCCGGTCCCCCCGGCGCGCTCGGCGCGCTCGGCGCGCAGCACCGGCGCCAGGACCCAGCCCTTCGCCTTGGCGCCGTCCTCCGCCGCGTCGCTGAGGATGCGCCGCGCGATACGGCTCGGGTCCGAAGGCTCGAGGACCTCGCCATGTTCGGGGCAATGTGCGGTCCCCGCCCGCGCCCAGAGCACGCGTAGCTGGTCGTGCAGCTCCGTCGTCGTCGCGATCGTCGAGCGCGGATGCGAGCGCCCGCCGCCTGCCTCGACGGCGACCGACGGCCCGAGCCCATCGATGCGATCGACAGGCGGTCGGTCCTTCGTGCCCAGGAACTGACGCGCGTACGTCGAGAGCGACTCGACGAAGCGGCGGCGCCCCTCCGTGTGGATCGTGTCGAGCGCGAGCGAGCTCTTGCCGGAACCGGAGGGGCCGGTGATGACGGTCAGCGACCTGTGCGGCAGGTCGACATCGATGTTCTGCAGGTTGTGCGTCCGCGCGCCGACGACGCGCAGGTGCGCGCGCTCTTCGACGCGGGCCGTGTCGCGCGGCAGCGGGCGTGTGACGCGTGTGCGCTTGCTCGCGAGGTCGCGCAGCGCGTGGCCTGTCGGCGTGTCGGTCTGCGCGGCCTCTTCCGGCGTGCCGGCGAAGAGCAGCTCGCCGCCCGCTGCGCCGCCTTCGGGGCCGAGGTCGATGACGTGGTCCGCGGCCTGGACGAGCTCGAGGTTGTGCTCGATCACGAGCGCGGAGTGGCCCATGTCGACGAGCCGCTGGAGCGCGCCCACGAGCCGGCCGACGTCCTCCATGTGCAGGCCGGTCGTCGGCTCGTCGAGCAGGTAGAGCACGTGGCCGCGCGCGCGCTTGGCCAGATGTGTCACGAGCTTGATGCGCTGGGCCTCGCCGCCTGAGAGCGTCGGGGACGGTTGACCGAGCGTCAGATACCCAAGGCCCACCTCGACCATCAACGCGAGCGGGCGCGCGATCAGGGGCAGGTCCTTGAACAGCTCCGCGGCCTCCTCGACGGGCAGGGCGAGCACGTCCGCGATCGAGCGCCCGCGGAAGCGCACGTCGAGCGTCTCGGTCTGGAAGCGCGCGCCGCCACACTCCTCGCACGGCACGGTGACCGGCGCCAGGAACTGCAGCTCGAGCTCCTTGACGCCTGCGCCCTGGCACTCTTCGCAGCGGCCGCCGGCGGTATTGAACGAGAAGCGTGACTTGTCGTAGCCGCGCACCTTCGACTCCGGCAGCGACGCGAACAGGTCGCGGATCGGCCCCATCACGCCGGTGTAGGTCGCCGGGTTGGAGCGCGGGGTCCTGCCGATCGGCGCCGCATCGATCGCCACGAGGTCGTCGAGGTGCTCGAGGCCGAGGATCCGCGAGTAGGGCGCGGGGTCCGGCGTCTCGCGCCCGAGGTGGCGCTCGATGGCGCGGCGCAGCGTGCGCTCGACGAGCGTCGACTTGCCGGAGCCCGAGACGCCCGTGACGACGGTGAGCGTCCCGAGCGGGAAGCGCGCGTCGACGCTCTTCAGGTTGAAGCCCCGCGCGCCGCGCACTTCGAGCGCGACGCCGCTCCCCGCGCGCCGCGAGGACGGGGCCGGGATCTCGAGCTCGTCGCGCAAGAGCCGGCCCGTCGGGCTATCGGCGCGCGCGACCTCGCTCGGCGGACCGGAGGCGACGATGTGCCCGCCACGGCGACCGGCCCCAGGTCCGACATCGATGAGCCAGTCGGCGCTGCGCAGCGTGTTCTCATCGTGCTCGACGACGACGACGGTGTTGCCCGCGTCGCGCAGGCGCGCGAGCGCGCCGAGCAACCGGTCGTGGTCGCGCGCATGCAGCCCGATCGACGGCTCGTCGAGCACGTAGAGCACACCTTGCAGGCCCGCGCCTAGCTGCGCCGCGAGCCGGATGCGCTGCGCTTCGCCGCCGGACAACGTGTCGGCCGCGCGCTCTAGAGTCAGGTAGCTCAACCCGACCTCCAGCAGGAACTGCGCGCGACGTCGGATCTCGTTCAGGAGGTCTCCGCCGATGCGGCGCTGGCGCTCGGTGAGGACGAGCGCGTCGAGCCGCTCGAGGAACCGGTCGACGGGCAGCGCCGTGAGCTCGTGCAGGCGCGCCGCGTTCGTGTCGGTGCCGAGCCGGACGAAGCGCGCGAACATGTTCAAGCGCGAGCCCGCGCACTCGGGGCAGACCTGGTCGCTCAAGAAGCGCTCGACCATCTTCTTGCGCGAGCCGCGCTCCCACGCGCGCGCGAGCTCGGTCAACACGCCGCGATAGCGCCGGTTCCACGACGCGGAGCCCTTGGACTTCGCGCCGTTCCAGGTCATCGTGTCCTCGAAGCGGGCCTCACCGGTGCCGTGCAGCACGGCGCGGCGGCCGCGCTCGGAGAGGTCGTTCCACGGCGTGTCGAGGTCGAACCCGGCCTCCTCGCCCACACGCGCGAGGAACTTGAAGTCGACCTGCGGGAACAACAACGCGCCCCCGCTGGCGCGGGTCACGGCCAACGCGCCGTCGCGGATGGACAGCGCGCCGTCGCGGACGACCGCGGCGGCGCTGGGCTGGCGCAGCACGCCGAGGCCCTGGCACTTGGGGCACGCGCCGTGCGGAGAGTTGAACGAGAAGAGCCTGGGCTCGAGCACGGGCAGCTCGCGGCCAGTCTCAGGGCAGACGCGCGACGTCGAGAACGTGCGCTCGCCGTCGTCGAAGATCGCCACGACCTCTTGCTCGCCGAGCTCGAGCGCCTGATCGATCGCCTCGCGCAGGCGCGCGGGGTCCGCGCCGTCGATCTTGATGCGATCGATCACCACCTCGATCGTGTGCGACTTGTAGCGCTCCAGCTCGGGCGCGTCCTCGATGCGCAGCAGCGCGCCGTCGACGCGAGCGCGCACGAAGCCCTTCTTCTGGAGGTCCTCGAACAGCGCGCGGTGCGAGCCCTTGCGGTCCTTGATGAGCGGCGCGGCCAGCGTGACGCGCGCTCCGGCCCGTTCGGCGAGCAGCTCCTGCACGATGGACTCGGGCGTCCGTGACTCGACGGGGCGGTCGCACCACGGGCTGTGTGCGACGCCGGCGCGCGCGAAGAGGACGCGCAAGTGGTCGACGATCTCCGTCAACGTCCCCACCGTAGAGCGGGCAGAGCGCGCGACGCTCTTCTGGTCGACCGCGATGGCGGGCGAGAGGCCCTCGATGCTCTCGACATCGGGCTTCGAGAGGCCGCCGAAGAATTGCCGCGCGTAGGCGGACAGGGTCTCGAGGAAGCGGCGCTGGCCCTCGCGGTAGAGGGTGTCGAAGGCGAGCGAGCTCTTGCCCGAACCCGAGACCCCCGTCACAGCCACGAGGGCGTGCCGCGGTAGGTCGACGTCGACGCCCGCCAGGTTGTTCTGGCGTGCGCCGCGTATCCGGATCGTGCCTTCCCCTCGGTCAGCGCTCATCGGTCGGTGATCCCGCTCCAGCGGGTGCATCGGTTGGTCCGGAGACCCGCGTGGTCCCGGCGCCCTCTCCCAGGTCCGCGGCGTGGCATCGATCGGCCCCGTCCCATGGGGTCCGAAGCGCTCGCGCCGAGCCTCCTCGAACCCATCGAGAATACCAAGCCCGCGCGGACTGGGCACGGGGTTCCACTCTGAGAGCGCGGCGCCGATTGGGCGCGGCGTCGGCGGGCCGCGGGCAGGGCGCGCGCGAGCGCGTGTGCTCGCATGCAAATGCTCCGCGGCGGCCCGTCCCGATGAAGGTCACGGACCGCCGCGATGTGGGACACACGCGGCACACACCGCGCGTGTGCGCTCGGATCAGAGCTTCGTGGCGTTCGCCGCCAGGTACTTGGCGACGCCCTCGGCCGAGGCTTGCATGCCCTCTTTGCCCTTGCTCCAGTTGGCGGGGCACACTTCGCCGTGGGTCTCGTGGAACTGCAGCGCGTCGACCATGCGCAAGGCCTCCTCGACGTTGCGGCCGAGCGGCAGGTCGTTGACGACTTGGTGGCGCACCTTGCCCTCCTTGTCGATCAGGAAGAGGCCGCGGAACGCGACCGCGCCGTCGCCGGTCAGGACGTCGTAGTCACGCGCGATCGACTTCGTGAGGTCCGCGACGAGCGGGAACTTGACGGCCCCGATGCCACCGTTCTCGCGCGGCGTGTTCCGCCAGGCGAGGTGGGAGAAGTGGCTGTCGACCGAGACACCGACCAGCTGGACTCCCCGCGCTTCGAACTCGGCGACCTGGTTGTCGAAGGCGATGATCTCCGACGGGCAGACGAACGTGAAGTCGAGCGGGTAGAAGAAGAGAACGACGTATTTGCCGCGCAGGTCCTGCAGCGACAGCTGTTTGAACTCTCCGCTCGCGGTCACGGACTGAGCGCTGAACAGGGGGGCTTCCTTGCCAACCAGGACGGCCATGTTTCGGGTTCCTCTTGCTTTGATTGGATGATCGGGCGGGGGCGCGCCGTTCCCCGCGGGGGGCGCGGCGCGGAACATTATTGGCATGGCGCCGCGTTCCTCAAGCGTTGCGTCCGTAACTCGATGTTTGGCGGGGCGCGGCCCGCTCAACGTCCAAGCGGCGCCAGAACTCACTTGGGGCCATGGAGCGCCCGGGCGGGCGTCGGCTCTCAGGTGCGGCGGATGGCTCGCTCAGTGCCGGATCCGCTCGCGGATCGCAGCTGCGAGGCCTGGCCCGGCCGCGACGATGTGTCCGTCGCGCAGCCAGGCATCGCCCCCATCGGCGTCGCTGACCAGGCCCCCGGCCTCCCGCACGAGGAGGGCCCCCGCGGCGACGTCATGGGGCGCGAGGTGGAGCTCCCAGAACCCGTCGAGGCGGCCGGCCGCGACGCAAGCGAGGTCCAGGGCGGCCGAGCCCATGCGGCGCAGGTCGCGCACGTCGTAGAAGAAGCGCCCGAAGTTCTCGAGGTTCGAGTGCGCGAGCTCGCCGCGGCGATACGGGAAGCCGGTGCCGAGGACGGCCTCGCCGAGCGTGTCGGTGCTCGAAACGGCGAGCCGCTGCGGCGGCAGGCCACCCGCTGCCAACCACGCACCGGCGCCGCGGGCCGCGATGAACGTCTCGCCGAGGCGCGGGGCGTGCACGACGCCGAAGAGCGGCGTCGGGCCGTCGTACAGCGCCGCCGAGATCCCGAACGACGCGAGCCCATGGACAAAGTTCACCGTGCCGTCGAGCGGGTCGATGAACCAGCGCAGGCCGCTGCCAGCCGCGTCGCGCGCGGCGTCGTGCACCTCTTCCTCGGCTTCGATGGCGTGGTCGGGCGCGAGCTCGCGGAGGCGCGCGACGAGCATCCGCTCGCAGGCGACGTCCGTCTCGGTCACGAGGTCGCGCGCTGCGGACTTCGACCGCACGCGGCCGACGTGCCCCAGGCGCTCGAGCTGCAGCGCGCCGGCGTCGAGCACGGACTCGAGGAACCCGCACACCAAGCCGGCCTGGACCGCAGGCGGTCGCGCGGGCGACGCCTCCAAGCACGACCAGAGCTGTGACACCAGCGGACGGCTCATTGTGACTTCGATTCGACCAAGAGCTCACAGATCGCGTCTTGCATCGGCTTCCAAGCGGCGTTGTTGAGGCCCGAGACGGTCGGATAGTTCACGAGGATCGAGAACGCGAGCTGGTCCCCGTCCTGGGTGTCGGCGTACCCCGAGAGGCTGCTCGCGCCGTTGACGAAGCCGGTCTTGGCGCGCACCCGACCTTGGGCCGCGGTCCCGCGCATGCGGTTGGCGAGCTTGCTCGTCTCGCCCCCGATGGGCAGCGCCGCGCGGAACTCGGCGCCCGCCGTCCTTGAGTCCGTGCCGCCGGGTCGCTCCGGGAGAGCGCGGGCGACGGCGTCGAGCGTCGCGGCGAGCTGGGCTGCCGTGCAGCGGTTCGACTTGGAGAGCCCCGAGCCGTCGATCGTCACGAGCCCCGTGACATCGACGCCCAGCTGGCGCAACCCAGCGGCGAGCGCTTTGGCGCCAGCTTGCCGGTCCCCGCGCCCGCTGTGATGAAACCCGGTCGCGAAGTAGAGCTGGTCCGCGACCGGGTTGTTCGAGTCACGCAGGATCGGCACGAGCGTCGCCCGCAAGGGGCTACGAATCCGCGCCACCTCGGCCCCTGTCCCTGCCTCGGCCCCCGCCCCGGCCCCGTCGCGCGCCGCCCGCGTGTAGCCCCCATCGAGCGTCATGCCGCGGCGCTGCAACCCGCCGACGACTGCGCTGCCAAACAAGTCGATGGGGCTCGGATGCGCAAAGTCGACGCAGACGACCGGATCGCCTTCGCCGAGCGAGCCGCGGACAGTGGCGGCGGACCGCGTCGCACCCACGCGCACGTCATTGCCGCTGTGGCGTGGGCCTGTCTTGACGCCGATGCGTCGATCGAGGCCGACGTCGAGGGGGAACAGCGCGACTCGGGCGTTGGCCCCTGCCTTGGTCGGAGTCACAGTCGCCGTAAGGCACCCGGCGTTGGCCGTGAAGCCGCCGCTCAGGGCACAGTAGGCCTGCCAGTGGTCGCTCGCGCTCGGCCAGCCCTCCGGCGCCCCGGGCGACTCCCAGCGGCTGTCATCCAGGACGAGCTGCCCGGTCACCGTACGGATGCCCGCCGCCTCGAGGGCGGCCGCGAGCGCGTCGAGCCAACCCTCGATGCTCCCGCCCGAGTCGAGGGTGTAGAGCGGGTCGCCGCCAGCGCGGGCGACGAGGTCGCCGACGAGCCGGCCCTCGCCGACCCGGCCATGCGCCTCGAACGGGGTCTCGAACCACGCGTCGATCCCTTGCAGCGCGAGCGCCGCCGCGACCGTCAGGACCTTGAGGTTCGAGGCTGGAATGAGCGGCTCATCGGGGTGGATGGACACCAACGGGCGCGGGTTGTCCGGCTCGCGGACGACGACGGCGACGGTGACGTTGCTCGCATCGACGCGGCCCTTCGAGGCCTTCCGCGCCGCGGCGATCCCGTCATGGATGGCCGCTTGGACGCGCCGCTCGAGCGCGCTCCGCGTCGGTCCGCCAGCGGACACGGTGACCGGCGCGACCTCGGGCACCGCGACCGTGCTGCCGCCGGCGGCGACCTGGGGCGGCCGCGACGCTGGTTCGCTGTGAGCGCGCTGGCGTACCGGGTCCGCCGCGCTGGCGGGGAGGCTGCCGCCCGCCCGCGGCGCCAGCCGTTCGCTCGGCAGGTCCAAGTCCAGGTCGAGGTCCTCCTCGAGGTCCTGCACACGTCCCGCGAGCGAGCCGCTGTCCGAGCGCTCGGCGGCCTGCGAAGGGGCGCCCTCACGACACGAAGTCGAGAGCACGAGCGCGGCGATGCCAGCGCCGACCGCGGCGACGGACGCCGTGCGTGAGAGTCGTCGGTGCATCAGCGCGGGCGCGCCAGGCGCTCGCGTTGGTTGGCGAGCACCCAGGTGGTGAGGAACGCGAGGCGAGCGGTGTTACGCACCTTCTCGAAGTTGACGAGGTCGGGCACGTCGCGCCAAGTGTGATAGTCGCGGTTCTGTTCCAACGGATAGTTCTCGAAGAAGAAGACCGTCGGGATCCCAGCGGTGTGGAACGAGTGGTGGTCCGAGCGCTGGAACAGGCCCTCGTCGGAGCACTCCTGCAGCTTCGTCACGCCCGAGCGGCCGAGGCGCTGTGCTCGGGCGACCACGGCGCGCATCTCCGGGTTTTGTTGGAAGCCGAGCGCGACAACGTGCTCCGTGGCGCCGCGGCCGATCATGTCGAGGTTCACCATCGCAACGACCTGCTCCCGGGGCATCGGCAAGTCCTCGACAAAGGCCTGCGAGCCGACGAGGCCGTCCTCTTCCGCGCTGAATCCGACGAACCAAACGCTGCGGGCGGGCCGCGCGAGCGCCATGGCTTCGACGACCTCCATGAGCGCGGCGGTCCCGGAGGCGTTGTCATCGGCGCCGTAGCCGATGCGCTCGCGCGGGCCGACGCCGATGTGGTCGAGGTGCGCTCCGACGACGACACACTCGCCCGCGAGCGCTGGGTCGCTCCCCGGCAGGTAGCCAACGAGGTTCGTTAGGAGCGCCGCGCCGGCGCGTGTCGCGGAGCTCAGCTCGATCCGCGGCCGACTGCCGGGTTTGCCCGCGAGGCCCTTCTGTGGCTTCCCCGCGCGGTCGACCTTCGCCGCCCACTCCAGCGCGTCGAAGCCCAGCAGCCGCGCGGCGGCTTCGGCGTCGACCTCGAGGGTCGGGAGCGAGCGGCGCACGCGGTCGGTCGTCGGGACGACCCAGCTCGCGCGGGTCCACCTGTACGCGAGCTCAGGGGCGGCCTCGCCCTTGGCCAGCGGCGGCGTCCGTCGAATGACCAGCGCGCCTGCAGCGCCCCGGGAGCTGAGCGCATCGAGCTTGTTCCAGACCGCCGCCTCGGCGGTCACCTCCGGGCCATCGAAGAGGCGCTTGTGCTCGGGCTCACCCGAGACGATCGCCACGATCTTCCCGCGCAGGTCGAGGCCGCGGAAGTCGTCGTAGCGCGCCGCCTTGTTCTCGATGCCAAAGCCCGCGAACTCGAGCTCACCCTCGGCCTTGCCGCCGAACCCGTCGAGCGGCACGAAGTCTGCGCCGTAGGTGAACGTGTGCTGCACGCCGTCCGCGCCAGTGAGCGTGAGTGCGCACTCCTCGGGCTTGGGCGCGGACAACGTGATGCGGTCGTAGAGGAGCTTGTCCTTGCGATAGGGCCGCAGCCAGACCGCGAGCGTCTCCGAGCGATCTCCGCCGTCGTCCGCCCCGGCGCTGCGCTCCCCGCTGCCCTCGGCGCCCGTCTCGACGTCAGCGCCCGCGTCGCTCGGGGGCCGGACACGGGCCCAATTGGGCAGCGGATCTGACCCAGCGCCGCGGCGCCAAGCCGCGCCGGAGTCTGGCGCGGGTGACAGCCCGGCGGCGATGAACGTCGCGGCCACGTGCTGCTGGGCGAGGTCGAGCCCGCGGCTCGGCGTGTCCCGTCCCTCGAGCTCCGGCGAGGCGAGGTAGCGGACGTCGGCCTCGACCTCCTCCTTCGTGATGCTCGCGAGCGCTTCCCCGGGTGGAGCCGCGACGTCCGAGGGTCGAGCGCACGGGGCGACGGCCCAGCCAAGTGACATGGCGCCAGCCAGGAGGACGCAGCCCATGACCGCGCCCTCTCGGCTCCACGACCGCGATTGGGACCATCGCGATTGGGGCGACCGCGAATGGGACCACTGCGATGGGGCCTGTCGCTTCATCGTCGACATCCACAGAGCGTAGCCCGCGCGGGCGACGGATCCAACGCAGATCAGCCCTCGCGCGGGCCGTATCCGTGCGGATGCGCGTTCAGCGCCCGCCACGCGTCGCCGATCACGTCCTCGATGGCCCCCCGCATGGGGCTCCAACCGAGCACCTCACGCGCGCGCGTGCCGCCGCTGACGAGGACCGCGGGGTCCCCTTCGCGCCTGGGCGCGACTTCGTACGGGATCGGGTGCCCCGTGACGCGCCGGGCGGTCTCGATGATCTCGCGCACGGTGAAGCCTTGACCCGTGCCGAGGTTGCACTCGAAGTTACCGCGCCCGGACTGCAGGTAGGCGAGCGCGCGCAGGTGCGCGTCCGCCAGGTCCTCGACGTGGATGTAGTCGCGCACACACGTGCCGTCGCGGGTGCCGTAGTCGTCGCCGAAGACCTTGATCGAAGCGCGCTGGCCGAGTGCGACCTGCAGCACGAGGGGGATCAGGTGCGTCTCGGGCTGGTGGTCCTCACAGAGGGAGCCATCGCGCGCTGCCCCCGCCGCATTGAAGTACCGCAGCGCGGCGTAGCGGATGCCGTACGCGCGCGAGAAGTCCTCCATCATGTGCTCCATGTGGAGCTTCGTCCGACCGTACGGATTGATCGGGTCCTGGGGGTGATCGTCCGGGATCGGCACCTCGCGCGGCTCGCCGTAGGTCGCGCACGTCGACGAGAACACGATGTCCCGCACGCCGGCGGCGCGCATCTCCTCCAACAGGTGCCAGGTGTAGTGGACGTTCTCGCGGTAGTACGTGGCCGGGTCCGTGACGGACTCCCCCACGTAGCACTTCGCGGCGAAGTGGATCACCGCGGTCGGCCGGTGCTGCGCGAGGGCCGCCGCGATCGACGCGCGGTCCCCCAACGAGCCGATGACCAACGGGGCACCGACCGACTCGCGGTGCCCCGTCGAGAGGTCGTCGAACACGACGACGGGCACGCCGCGCTCGCCGAGCAATTTGACGCAGTGGCTGCCGATGTAACCCGCCCCGCCCACCACCAGCACCGGGCCGACGGGGACCGCTGTGGGGGGTGCAGTGGGGATCGATTGAGGGAGATCCATCCCCCAAGGATAGCTTCGTTGGCCAGCCACACGGCCTGGAAACGCATGGCGCACCCGACCGCCGTACCATCTGTGCCGAGCGGCACATGCCCGCCCATACCGAATGCAGCCAACGACTACGACCATGACCAAGGACCACGCTGCGCGCTCGCGCGGCCCCCTCGCCCTCGCACTGACGGCCGCGGCGTTCGCCGCGGCGGCCTGTACGAGCAAGGATCAGCCCGCGGAGATCCCCTTCATCCTGCGCGCCACCAACCACGCGGTAGCGGCGTCAACTCCGATCGTGGGCGACGGTGACCTGATGGCCTACCTGGCCGATGAGGCGACCACTGGCCCAGGCGGGACGGACCTCAACACAGACGGCGACACCCTCGACTCGGTCGTCGTGCGCGTCGATACGGCCTCCGGGGCGACCCGGGTCCTCGCCGTGGACGCGGACCAGCTGGTCTCGCTCAATGGGACGTTGCTGATGGTCGTGCGCGAGTCGACGGACTCCCGTGACTGGAACGGCGACCTCGACCAGCTCGACACAGTGCTGCTCTATCACGTCGCGGCGGAGACGCTGCCGGTCTTCCTGGCCGAGCTCGAGCCGGGCGTGGACCCAGCGTTGACCCTCGCGGCTGACGTCGCGTTCTTCGCGACCGCGACTGCCCCGACGGTCGAGTTCGAGACGAACCTCGCCTTCGTGCGCGTCGCCGCCAGGGGCACCGCGCCTTCGGCGCCGATGGCGATCGTCAGCACGATCGACGACCTCAACAACGACGGCGTTTCGGCGCGCTTCGCCGGCGCACGCGGCGACATCGTCTTCTGCTTGCTCGACGAGACGGCCGACGGCAACCTCAACGGCGACGGTGACGCGACCGATACCACCGTCCTGGCCGTGCTCGACGCTGGCGAGTCCGTGCCGACGCTCTACGGCACGGGCCTCGCGCTGAGCAGCAGCACTGCGATCGCCGCCGAGGAAGTGGGCTCGGATTGGGTGGCTGCGTTCCTCGTCTCTGAGGCAGCGCAGAGCGCCAACCTCAATGACCCGGCGCTGTTCGCCGGTTCATGGCAGCCGGCGAATTGTTCTGGGCGCTCGGACGTCGACACCCTCGACCATGTCCTGCACTGGTTCGAGATGAGTGATTTGGTCGCAAACGCGCGTGTGGTCAACACGGGGCTCGTCGGCGCGTCAGCAGGGCCGGTCTTTGTGCACCCGGCCGGCTTTGTCGCGGTCGTTTCGAATGAAGCGGACGAGGGCAACGGCGGGTGCGACCTGAACGGCGACAGCGACTTCACCGATCCGATCTTCCGTTGGGTGGAGGCCACGGATCCGCTCGCCAACGTCCTCCCGGTGACGGACGCAAATCGCTTGTTTGCGGTCGCCACGACCCTGCCCGGCGGCAGCGGCGGGGCGGTCGTCGCGGGCACGGTGTTCGCGATCGCGGTCGACGAAGCGCTCGACGGGCGGGACCACGACAGCGCGCCGCTGGTCGATCGAGTCCTGATCGCGGCCCACGCTCCGGCGACGGGCGGCCAGGGGTGGAACTTCTTGCACGGTAGCGTCACGGCGGCGCCGGTCGCGGTGTCGTGGATGGCGGACGATGCGCGCAGCTCGAGTCGCTTCTATGCCGCGATCACCGAGGACGGGCGCGGGGCGGACATCAATGGAGACGGCGACATGCTCGACTCGATCCCGACCTTCCCCACCGTGCTCTCGACGAACCGGCTTGGGTTCCCAGGCGTCGCCGTCGCGGTGGCGGCGAACAACGCAGGGATCGCGGCGGTCGGCGGGTACGCGTTCTACCGCGTGTCGGAGGCCGCAGATGGCGCGCAGGACCGCAACGGCGATGGCGACGCGAGCGACCAGGTGCTGCAGCGAGTGAAGCTCGACGGCAGCAGCGCGCCGTCGTACATGGGATCGTTGAACACGATCAGCGCGCTGTCCCTCGACGCGGACCTCGATGGCGTGCAGTTCGGCGCGTTCCTGTACCAGGAGTCGCTCTTCGGCGTCACGGGCAACGACCTGAACGGCGACGGCGACGGCGCCGACCTCGTCGTGCGGTACTTCCGCCTGCCCTGAGCGCAGCACCGCGCGCTGGGCGCGCTGCGAGGGTGCCGGACCGACCCCTCGCAGCGCACTCGCGCTCGGATCACTGGAAGACCAGCGACGTGGCGTTCGTGAAGTTCGACGTCGGGAACCCGAGCACCGCGTCGCGGTACCAAGCCTGGAAGTTCCACGTCTCACCCGGTTGGACCGCGACGTTGGCGTTCGGCTGCGGGATTTGGGTCAAGTCGAGCTGCAGCGCGAACGACCCCGTCGCGCCGGACGACAGGACGTTCCCCGCATAGCGCCCAACGGGGATGCCGACGCACAGGTTCCCCGCGCTGCCCCCTGCGTTCGGCACAAACGCCTGTGACGGGCTGACCACAAAGTACCCCACGCTGTTCAAGGGCAGGTCCTCGACCGTCAGGAGGACATCGTTCGCCGCGGCGAGCGCGCTCCCGTTGGCGCGGATCGAGCCTGGGAGGCCTGTCGAATTTGCGTTGGCCGTGCAGTACGTCGTTCCGATCGCCGTCGGGTCGCAGGTCAAGCTGCCGACGGAGAAGCCGTCGACGCCGGCCTCGACGATCGACTGCGTGCCCGCGTCATACGCGAGGAAGCGCACGCGAGTCTGAGCGCTCGGCGCGATGCCAGCGTTCGCGAGCTCCGCGCTGGTCAGGGTCACTCGGAGCCAGCCGCCTGAGCTCGCCGTGTGGCTCCGAAGCGGCGTCCAGCTCACGCCGCCGTTGCCCGAGACGTCTACGTCCAGCGCATCGTCGCCGTTGCTGATGGAGAGCTCCAAGTAGTACCAATAGCTGATATCGCCGCCCGCGCTGCGGTCCACGATCGGCGACGTAAGGGTCACCGTGCCATTGTCCACGTCGGTGTTGCCTGCCGCGTTCTGTGTCAAGTAACACGAGCCGCTCCCATCGCCGTCCGTCGCCGGGTCGTACGCCCAGCTCGGGTCGTTCACGGGGACCCCGCGCTCCCACTGACCGGAGGTCGCAGTGGACGCCGTCGTCCAGCCGAGGTTCGCCTCGAAGTTGTCCTCGAAGGCGACCGTCGCCACTCCGACCCCAAGGCCGAACGGCCCGTTAGGGCCCGCTGCCGGCGCTGTCAGCGTCCCACACGACGTGAACTGGGCGCTCAGGTAGTACTCGGGGCTGTCACCACACGCAAAGCCCGGCAGATCACCGACGAAGACCCCCGGCGAGGGCGAGGTCATCGCGACGCTCATGAAGAGCTGGCCCGGCGCGCTGCGCCAGTGCAAGGTGGCGGTGCCGCTCACGACGCTGCCGGCCACGGTCGTTGAGACCTGGCTCGGGGTGGAAGGCGCGACGAGCGACGCGGCGACCACGTCGCCGAACCCTCCGGCGCACACGCCGAGCGGCGAAGCCAGGCCCGCTTGGAGCCCCGGGTGCGTGAACGCCGTGCCCGAGTTCTGGCCCGTGCCGCTGGTGGTGCAGCCGCCGTGCGTGTGGATCCCGACAGCCTGCCCCGTCTGCTCCCAGATCACCGGCGAGCCGGAGTTCCCGCCCTCGGTGTCCGTGACGTACTGCACCGTGGTGTTGGAGCTCGTGACCAGCGGGCCGACGTGCGTCTGCTGCGTCTGGTTGCGCGTCGACGGCGACGAGTCGACGCCGAAGCCCGTGATGCGGATGTCGTTGCCTGCGACGGGCGGCGGCGCGACGAGCACAAAACCCGGCCCCTGTGCTTGGGACGGTGTCAAGCCCGTGGTGCTGTTCGCGAACGCGCCGAAGTAGGCCCAGTCGTTGCCGACGCCCTGCCCGCCGTTGCCCTGCAACGACGCCGGATCGAGCGCATACTGGTCCGCCGGCGGCGGGTTCACGAGCCCGCCCGAAGCCGATGACGGCGGCACGTTGAACTGGATCACCTGGATGTTCCCTTGGCAGTGCCCCGCCGTCAGGAAGCAGCCGGCGCAGTCCGCGATCAACCAGCCGGTGCAGCCGATCGGCAGGAGCCGCGCCGAGCGGGGATCGCTCGAGGGGAGCCGGTCGTCCGTCGGCCCGCACTGGCTGAACTGTGGCATCGGCAACCCGACCTCGAGCTCGCGCATCAACACTCGGCTCGCGCCGGTGCCGGGGACTGCGAGCACTTCAACTTCGACCGCGTCGCCGTTGAAGTACGCGCTCGAGCGCTGCCATTGCTGCAACGTCAGCGCATCGAGCAGCTGCTCGGCGCCGTCGAGGTGACTCGTGAGGCGCAGCTGCGCGCCGTTGCCCGCGAGCACGTCTCCCGCGAGCGCGACGTCCGCGAAGTAGAGCCGCATCCACTCGACGCCGTTCTGGCGCACGGTGAACTGGTGCACGACTTCGCGCTGGGTGCCGGCGCCGGCGGCGCTCGCCCAGCCCGTATCGTGCGCGTGCGGGACGTTCGCCGCAGGAGGCGTGAAGACCTGCGCTTGTGCGTCAGCCGCAAGCGCGAGGGTGCAGAGGGCGATCAGGGTCGGGGTTCGCATCGCAGTGGGGATTCCGTGGTGAGGTCGGAGCGCGCCTCCCGTCCCTCCATGGGCGCGCGGCGCGACCTTCGAGTCTGCCCCATGGCGAGGCTCCGCGCCAATCGGGCTTGCCGGATGCGGTCCAGTGGGCCAAGATCAAGACGTGTGGGCGCCAGGACGCTGGCGCCCTGACCCGGAGCCCTACCCCGACCCTGTCACCGGTCGGGCTGGGATAACCCGCTGGAATGGAGGTGATCCGAATGACTTGTGACGGATTGAAACGAGGTACGCGCGTCTAGCGCGTGCGCCCCGACGGGAGCGCAGCTGCGCGTACCCGAGGTCAAGAACCTCCGGAGCCCGGCCGCCTCATACGAGGCGACCGGGCTCCACCCGCTCACTGGTTCGCGCCATCGAGGCGCCTGCGCCTGAGCGATCGCGCGCTCAGCGCTCGTTCGAGGCCACGTCCGGCAGCAGCACGGTCGCGCGGGCCGGGCGCTCTTCCGTCAGCTGCATCGTCGCGACGTCTTCGTAGTCGGTCGCCTCTCGGCTGGCCGCCATCCGATCGAGGCGCGCCTCTTGCTCCGTCTTGACTCGCGAGAGCTCTGCGGTGATGTCGCCCAGGCTGACCGCCTCGTAGCGCGACGCGTTGTCGAGGGTCTGCTGGCGCTTCGCCAGGAGCTCGATCAGGCGCTCGTTGCGGGCGATGGATTCGACCTCGCGCTCCAACTGCACGAGCTGGGTCGTGAGCTGGGTGTGCTCGGTCTCGAGCTGGCCCAGGAGCTCGACGAACCGCGACTCCTGCTGGTGCAGATACTTGAGGTTGTGCTCGGCGTCCGCGGCGCGAGCCACGTGCGCCATGCGGGTGCGCTCGATCTGCTTCAGCTTCGACTGTGCGCGGCCGAGGCTCAGGACCTCGTCATCGAAGGTCACGGCCGCGAGCGCTGCGCGACCCCCGGCCGCGGCGGAGGCCTGTGCGACGGCCGGGCCGAGCGACGCGAGGTCCGCGTCGACGAGCTCGACGACGCGCTCCGAGACGGCCCGCTCGCGCTCGAGGCGGGAGATCTCCTGGGTCAGCTCGGTCAGGTCCTGGCGCACCCGTTGGATGCGCTCGGGGTAACGGCGCTCCAGCGTCGCGAGCTTCTGGCGCAGCGCGACCGGCTCGCCGATGCGGTCATCGATCAGGCGCTCCAGCTTGCCGGTGGCTTGGTGGATGGAGGCTTCGACCCGCTGCGGGCCGACGACCATCGCCGCACCGCCGGCGATAGCGGCGAGCACCGCGGCCCCGAGGAGCGTCATGCGGAAGATTCCCTTGAAGAGGCAACGCATCGGTAAAGGTGTGGGTTTCGTAGGTTCGGGGCGCCAAAGGTAGGGCGCCGGGGGCGTCGAAGGCCGGGGGCAGAGCCCCGCAGCACACCCCCTTGATGGGAGGGCGCCCGGGCCCGTTTCAGGCGGGCAGCGATTCTGGCCACACAAATTCCGGGCGCAGGCGGTCCCGGGTGTCCCTCCGGCGGATTTGCGCCAGGGCCTGGCGAATGACCCGCCGCGAACACGCATAGAGTGGTGTGACCCCCTTGCAAGACCTCACGACAAGCTTCATCGGCCGCCTCCGTGCGCGCGACAGCGCCGCCTGGTTCGAGCTCTGGGAGACCTTCGGGCCCGTGCTCGAGCGTCAGCTCGCGCGCTGGGGCGGCGGGCGCATCGGCCGCGAGACCGTCCAGGACCTCTCCCAGGAGACGATGGCGTCCCTCGCCAGCGCCATCGACCGGCACGACCCAAATCGGGGCGCGCGGTTCTCGACGTGGCTCCTGGCGATCGCCCGCTACACGCTCAGCGACGAGCTCGACCGCCGGACGGCCCAGAAGCGTGGCGGCGGCAAGCGCGCTGAATCGCTGGAGAACCTCGACCAGGCTGCGGCCGGGCCGTCGCCGGACGCGGAGTACGAGCTCGCGGTCTACGACGCCAAGGTCGAGGCGGCGCTGCGCGCGCTGGAGCGCGGCCTGGACTTCGTGGACTTCGAGACCTTCCGTATGCGGGTGCTCGAGGGGCGCAGCGGGCGGGAGGTGGCCCAGTCCCTGGGCACCTCGGAGCCGACGGTCAGCCGCCGGCTCGCCCGGGCTCGGGACGTCCTACGGGGCGAGCTGCAGCTGATCTTCCAGCGCTATTCCTTCACCGAGGACGAACTTCTCGAGCCAGCACGAAAGGGTCTGGCCCCATCTCCCAACAAAGGGACGGACCCCACCGCCGACGCGGCCTTCGACGAGGCCATCGGCGACACCTACGCCCGCATCGCGCAACGCCGGGTCGGCGCCGCCCGCCCACCCGCCTGACCGCGCTCCCTCGCTCCGCCTCCCTCGCCCCCACCCTCTGCCGATATGGTGCCCATCAGCGCTGGATTCGTGGCCTTTGTCGTCGGGACCGCCGTCACGCTCGTCGTCCCGGTGCTGGCCTTCTGGCTCTTGTACCGGGTCTTCCAGGTGTTGTTCGCGGTGCTCGGCGGCGGCGCGCGCCTCGTGGGCTCGGGCGCCCGTCGTATCGGTCGGTTCGTGCAGGGGGTCATGGTCGACAGCCTCCACCTGGTGGGCGGCGTCATTACGGCTGGCGTGATCTTCCCACTGAGCGTCGCGAACGTCCTGATCGGCCGCATGGGCGCTGCGCGGCACTACGGGCGGGCGCTCGAGGACGAGCTCATGAGCTCGCTCCTGAGCCTCTACCGGATCGGCCTCGGCCACCCGGCGCGGCTGTTCGGCCTCTCGATCTTGACCGATGGCGTCGAGCGCCGGATCCCGGAGCTCGTCGCGCGCGCGCCACGGACCGGCGCCGTCCCCGCCCGGCGCGCGGCCGCGCCGCGGTTCGCCGGGTACGACATCGAGCGCGAGCTGCCCGCCGGCGGCTCGGGCGCGCGGCTCTTCCTCGCCCGCGTCTCGCGCGACAAGGCGCGCGACCTCGCGCAACGCGGACACGCGCCGCTCGGCAAGGTCGTCATCAAGTGCTTCGATCGGAGCTTCGGCTCGACGCTGCCGCAGATCGTCCGCGAGAGCCGGGCGCTGGAGGCCGCCAAGCGCCTCGGCCACGTGCTGGAGCACGAGCTGGACAACGACCACTTCCACTACGTCATGCCGTACGTCCCCGGCGAGGACCTGGATGTGATCACGCGTCGGTTGCACGCCGAATCGGGGGACGGCGGCCTCGATCGCCGCGCGCTCGCCAAGGTGCTCGGCTACACGAGCGACCTCTGCGCGACGCTGGAGCGCTTCCACGCGGAGGGCCTCTGGCACAAGGACATCAAACCGGCCAACCTCCTGGTCTCCGGCGACCGCTTGCAGGTCGTCGACCTCGGCCTCGTCACGCCCCTCGCCTCGGCGCTGACGCTGACGACCCATGGCACCGAGTACTTCCGCGACCCGGAGCTCGTGCGGCTCGCGATGCGCGGCGTCAAGGTGCACGAGGTCGACGGCGTCAAGTTCGACCTATACAGCGCTGGCGCGGTCCTCTTCTCGATGCTCGAGAACAGCTTCCCAGCGCATGGCTCGCTGTCGCGCTTGACGAAGCCTGTGCCGGAGGCCCTCGCATGGATCGTGCGCCGCGCGATGAGCGACATCTCGCAGCGCTACGCGAGCGCGACGGTGATGCGCCGCGACGTCGCGGCCCTGCTCGCAGCGCAGGACCCGTTCTCCGTGCGCCCGGCCGAGCTGCCGTCGTTCCGCGCGGCGCAGGACGAGCCGCGGGCCGCGCTCGCGGCCGCTCCTGCGGTCGGCGCAGCAGAGCGGGCCGAGACCTATCGACGCGCGGCGGATTCAAGCGCTCGGCACGAGGGCTCCACGCCGCCCCCGCGCACCGCGCCGGTGAGCGCGGCGAGCGCGCGTCGTTGCCGGCGCCGTCAGAGCCTCGCCGCGTATGGCCTCGTCGCCATGGCGCTCTGCATGGCTGGCGGCGTCAAGTCCCTCCACGCCTATCGGTCGGAGGGCGCGGCGGTGCGCCCATACGCCAAGGCCGCCGCGGGCCACGCCTCGCGGAACCAGTCCGTGAGTGTGGCGCCGCCTGCGATGACCCCCGCGGCGCTCCGCGGGAAGGTCCTCGTCTACCTCGACCCCGGTGTCGCCAGCGACTCGGCTTGGCGCCCCCTCGTCGAGCGTGTCTCCGAGTCGGGCTTCGAGCCGGTCGGATTGGAGGGCAACGCGCAGGACATCGACTGGCTCGCCGCCGTCGGCCGCATCGTCGAAGGCGCGCCCCTCGCGGAGCCTACGACCGTCGCGCGCGTGGAGCGGTGGCTCTCCCTGCACGAGGACGAGCTCAGCGCCGTGCTGTGGCTCGGGCAGGGCTCCCGCCCAGGCGCTGTCGCCGCGAAGCTCGTGGCGGTGACGGACTCGGACACCGCAGCGCCGCTCACCTCTGAGGGCTCGGCGTGCAGCTCAGCGGGTGACTCGCTGGGTGCAGCCCGGGCCTTCCTCGAGTGTGACTCCGTCAGCCTCAGTCGCTGAGCGCGGAGCGGCGCGGCCGCGGCCGCACACGACCGCGGACTCGCGGGCAGGACCCGAGAGCCAGGCTCCAAAGAGTGGGGCCCCGCTCCAAGCAGGGCCCCGCACTCTCCCGGCGGTGCCGCCGGGTCCTTCTTCCTTCCAGAGACTCCCCCGTCCGGTCGCGGCAGCGCCATGCTCAGCGCGCCTCTCCCCAGCGGGCTGCGCCGCGGCTGGGTGACCTTTCACTGGTGCCATCGGCGAGATTGACACGCTCCGGACCGGGCAGCGGCAAAAAGTGGGACAAAAAACCGCAGTCGCCCGATGCGCGAGCCAATCAGGGCAAGCTGGCGAGGGTCACCTGGTCCTTCACGACGCACAGGATCCCGACCGCCTTCCCGTCTGAGCGCGCGAGTACGACCGCCCCGTGCCAGCCCACGTCAAGGCCCGCGTCGCGGTCCACGGTGAAGCTCGGCGCGCCCTCTGTGTCCCCCACCGGTTCGTTGCGAGTGAACCGCGCGGCGTCCAGGGCGAGCGACTCCAGGGTCGATTCGCGCGCGACGATGACGTCCTCGGGCTCGACCAGCGCGCGCGTCTCGAGCGTGGCGCCGCGGTCCGCCGCGGCGACCCCGAGCGTGCCCAACTGGCCCGACAGCGCGGTCGCAACGGGCGACGTCGACAGGGGATACTCGACGCCTCCGACCTCGAGCCGCGCCTCGCCGTCGAGCGCGTCGTCGGGGATGCGCAGCAGGTCGAGCGGTCCGAGCAGCCCGTCCGCGGTCCGGACGAGCCACCCGTTGCGCTCCTTCTTGCGCTTCAGGAGGCGCCCCTCGCGCCACGCAAGCCGCGCACGCACGAGCTCGGGCATCGGCGTCCCCCGTGCCAGGAGCGTGCTGCCGACCGCGACGTTCGGGCGCCACGTCAGCCAGCCTTCCTCGGGTTCGTCCGCGAGCGCGAAGCGGTGCCCCGTGCGTACGACGTTCCCCGCGTTCGGCGGGGTCGCGAACCGCACAGCGCCGATGAGCATCGAGCTGAGCGATTCGAGGCCGACCTTGAGCCCTGTCGTGAGGCCGAGCTCCAGCTCGAAGCCGCCGCTCTCCCAGAACCGCGTCCCGTCGCGTACGAGCTCGACGAACGGCGGTCGAATGTAGGCGCGCGCCTCGACCGATGACGCGTCGCTGGCGAGCCCCACCGCCAAGATCGTCCCAACGCGCACTTCGCGGTATTCGATCGGTGCCCCGGGTCGCAGCCCGAAGCGGGCCGGCGCTTCGAGCACGACCTCGACGCCGCCGGGCTCGATGTCCTCCTCAATGGGAGGATCGACCAGCGCCACGAACTCGTCTCGCCGCGCGCCGCCTTCAGGGCCGGGTACGACCGCGAGGTAGCGCGCGCCGATCACGGTCTCGAGGCCTGAGATCGAATCGAGGGCGAGGTGTGGCCGAACGATCCAGAAGCGGCTGCCCTCGCGCGCGATGGCGCCGGCCTCAGGCGCGAGGCGGATCGAGAGCGCGATGTGATCGAGGGTCGGACCCAAGCGCACCTCTTCGATGGTGCCGACCGTGATCCCCAAGTGCCGCAGCGAGTCACCCGCACGGATCCCGTGGCCGTTGACGGCGCGGACCTCGATGACGGGACCACGCTCGACGAAGCCGCGCGACAAGAGGAACGCGGACAGGGCGAGGGCCACGAGCGGCAAGAACCACGCGAGCGAACTGCGGCGCCGAGGCTCGCGCGAGGCGATCGGTAAGGGCTGGGTCATGGAGTCGAGATCGCTGCGGTCAGGCCGCGTGGTCCTCCCAGATCACGTGCGGGTCGAAGGTCGCGCCAGCGACGAGGCTCGCGAGGACGAGGAGCGTAAAGGCCACAGCCCCCGGCCCGGGCGCGACGTCGGCGAAGTCACCGAGCTTGACCCATGCGACGACGACCGCGACCAAGAGCACGTCGAGCATCCCCCACCGCCCCGTCCAATCGACGAGGCGGTACGTGAACGCGCGCATCCGGCGCTCCATGAAGCGCCGGCCGAGCGTGATGGCGAGCAGCGCGAGGAGCTTCAGCAAGGGCAGGACGAAGGAGCACACGAACACGACGCCCCCGACAAACCATTCGCCACGCTGGAGCAGGCCCACGCTGCCGGACCAGACGCTGGCGTCGTTCATGCGCCCGAAGCGCTCGATGTGCATGACCGGCAAGGTCACTGCGGCCGGCCAGAGGAGCAGCGCGGCCAAGGCCAAGGCCGCCGTGCGGGATTCGGAGCGCGCGCTGCGGCTCGGGGCGCGCACCACCGCCGCGCAGCGCGCGCAGCGCGCTCGCTCGTCGACCGCCAGCGGCGGGACGCGTTGCACCAGCCCGCACGTCGGGCACGCCACCGGCGGCATGGCGCGCTCAGCTGCGGGGGCTTGGGGCGCACCCTCCCCTGTGGCGGCGTCGCTCATGCGAGCAAGGTAGCGAGTCCCCACGCGGGCCGCAGCAGCGACCCGATGCTTCGTGCCTTGAAGGCCAGGCCAAGGGGACAGGCCCCGGCCTGTGGCGCCGCACCTGAACGCACGCGGGGCCGCAGCGATGTGTCCGGTCAATCGCCGCGCGGCGCGCGCCCGAGGACCTCGTCGAGGCCGAGCAGCTGCGGCGCGCGGGCGGCGTGCCCAGGCGCGAGCCAGACCTCGAGCGCCTCGGGGAAGCGCTGCCCCGCGCGGACGACGTCGACGCGCTGGGCGAGGGTCCACGTCTCTGGGGCACCCTCGAGCGCATCGCGGAGCTGGACGAGGTGCGCCCGTCGGTGGCGCTCCGGCGTCGACGCGTCGAGCAGGACGGCCGCGACCGGCACCGAAGCCAGCCATTCGCGCACGCCTGCAGCGGACTCGAAGCGCGTCTCATACCCATCGCCGATCCAGCTCGCCGAGGCCAAGACTTTGCTGGCGCGCAGCACCTGCCGATCGCGGCGCGGCGCCTCGTGCAACGCAAAGCCCAAGACCAAGAGCCCTTCGCCTGCGGCGCCCGAGGCGACGAGGACCGTGTCCCCTTGCAGGTCTGCATTGGCGCAGACGAGCGCGGCGGCTTCGTCGAAGCCGTGCCAGTCCTTCTTGACTTGAGTGAAGCGCAACGCGCCAAAGGGCAAGACCAGCAGCGCGGACGCGCCGAGCGCCGCCCAGCGGGGATCTGCGAATCGGACCAGCCCCCAAGCCACGGCGCGGCGCACGACGGCGTGCGCGCCCAGGCACGCGAACACCGTCAAGGCCGGCGCCGCCACGACGAGGTGGCGCGCCTCGAGGCTGCTCGGGATCGACGCATGCAGCAGCGCGAGGCCGCCGAGCCAGGCCGCCAGCGCCGCCGAGACGGCCTGGGGCCGCCGCGGGCGCAGGCTCACGAGCAGCCCGACGGCCGCGAGCGCAATGAAGGCTGGGCCGCCCAGCCTGACGACCTCCGGCGGGTAGTAGGTCAGCGCGCGCAGCGCGTACTCGAGGGACGGCGACGAGCCCTCGCTCCACGACGCGCGCACGATCGGCAGGGAGAGCGCGTACCAAGGGGCGCAGATCAGCCCCACGAGCACCGGCACGACCCAGAGGCTCGGCCGCAGCGCGAGGCCTGGTCGCCGCGCCAGCAGCAAGGCGAACGGAGGCACGAGCGCCAGCGCGAGCCCGCTGCCTTTTGTCAGGATCGCCAGCACCGCGACGAGCGCGAAGGCCACCGCGCGCTTCACGGACGGCGCCTCGAGCCACCGACCGAACGCCAGCGCGCCGAGGGTCCCAACGAAGGCCATCGGCAGCTCCGTCATGATCAGGCTCATGAACTCCTGCACGAGGGGCAGCGCGAGCAGCACGATGCCGGCGACCGCGCCCGACCACCAGAGGGTGGCTGGCGGGGCGGCGCGCGGCTGGAGGCCCGTAGCACGCGCTCCCGCGTCTGGGTCGAGCTCGCGCACGACCAGGCGCGCCGTGAGCCAGGCCGTCAGCGCAGCGAGCAGCCACGGCAGCGCCAGCAACGCGGCCTGCGACACCCCGAAGGCCAGGGTCCAGAGCGCGACCGCGATGTGCAGCACCGGCGGCCACTGGCCGATCGCGACCTTTGGATAGTGGAGGTAGTAGTCCTCCGCGAAGCGCACCGGGTGGAGCGGCGCGCGCGTGGCGATCCAATCGCGCAGCATGAGCGCCGTCGTGACGTGCGCGGGCTCGTCCTCGTATGCGCCGAAGCCGCTCGTCAGCGCTCCGCTCGCGAGCCCAAACGAGAGCGCTGCGAGCAGGCACAGGGCCAGGACTAGCTTGGATCCGTTGCGCGACATATCGACCTCGGTGGCCTCTCTCGACGCGCGGGGGCGCTGGGCGCGACCCGCACGTCCGACGCGCTCAGCCGATCTTCCAGAGCGGCGCGAAGCGCGCAGGCTCGACGTTGAAGAGCGTGTACAGGAGCGGGATCTCCGTGAACATGAGGGCCACGAAGAGCGCGGTCGTGACCAAGGCGTACGCGACGAACCCTCGGTCCTTATAGAGCTTCTCGGGCGCTTGCACGGCGCTGTCCGGCTCGAGGCCGAGCTTCATGTAGTACGCGAAGAAGCCAGCCACGGCCGGCGCGCACAAGATCAGCTCGAGCCGATACCGCACGAGGAAGATCCCGCTGAAGAGCCCGCACACGACCAGGTAGAACACGATGCTGACCAGGAGCCGGTTCTCGTCGTACCAGCGGAACGATCGGCGATAGGACGCCGCGCGCGCGGCGTCCCCGATCGCGCGGTACTCGGCGAAGCGCTTGGTCGCCATGAAGAAGGCGCCGACCATCCAGTACGCGATCGCGAGCGAGAGCGGCGGCAGGTGGTTCGGTACGAGCGCGAACCAGCCGAGCAAGAGGCGGATCGGGTTGTTCACCGACTCGGACAGCACGTCGACGTACGGGAGCTCTTTGGTCCGGATGGGCGGGATGTTGTAAATGCACCCCATGATCCAGAGCCACAGCGCCGCGACGCCGAAGGACGGGTTGAGCGTGAAGGCCGCCACGATGCCGACGAGGCCCAGGGTCCCCACTCGAGCAGCGCTGCCCAGCCCGCGACCTCGCCCCGCGCTGCCGGGCGGAAGCGCTTGGTCGGATGCAAGCGGTCATACGGGGCGTCGAGGAACTCGTTCAGGACGTAGTTGCTCGACGCGACGATGCACGTAATGAAGAACGCCGCGATGAGCACCACCGCAGACTCGGCGCACATGAGCTCCGGTCGATAAAAGAACGCGAGCAACACGCCGAGCAGCATGAAGGCGTTTTTGAACCAGTGATCGATCCGCGCGATCTGGATGTAGGGCCGGATCGCGAAGGAACTAGGCGCGGGGAGCGAGGATTGCATCGACGAGCTCAGTGAAATCCAAATGCGCCAAGAGCTGCAGCCCCTCGCGCGCGGGCAGGCTCGCGCTGCGCGCGGCCTCGTGTCCGATCAAGGCGGCGTGCATGCCTGCGGCGTGCGCGCCAGCGACGTCGACATCGAGTCGATCGCCGACGTAGAGCGTCTCGTGGGGCGCGACACCCAGGCGCGCCGCAGCGGCCGCGAAGCCTGCGGGGTGCGGCTTGAAGGCGTTCACCTCGGGCGCGGTCGCGTCGAGGCAGGTCGAGAACCGCGCTCGGACGCCGAGGGCGCCGAGCTTCGCGTCGACGGGGTAGTCGGAGAAGACCCCGAGCTTCAGCCCCGCTTCAGAGAGGCGCCGCAGCCCCGCGTCGAGGCCGCGCCGCGCGCAGGGCCCGAGGTGTCGGAGCGGCCGCTCGAACATCCACTCCGCGACCGCGGCGCGCATGGCGGGCTCCGGGACCCCGATCCGCGCCGCCGGCCGCGCGTACTGCAGCGCCTCCAACGACTCCGCGCTTTGACCGAGCGCGCGCAGGTGCTCGCGCTCTTTGCGGAAGGCCGCGAGCATCCGGGTCACCCGCAGCGCGCGGACGGGTCCGGAGAGCGGCGCGAGCGCGAGCTCGACGAGCATGCGGCGACGCAGCGGCGGCTGGTCGTACAGCGTGCCGTCGAGGTCGAAGACGACGGCGCGCAGGTGTGCAAGCGGGTTCACGGGGTCGGACATGGGGCTGCGAAGGGTTGCATCGACGGATCGAGGGCTTGGGCTGCACCTCCAGTCGAGCCAGTTTGGGCGCGGCGTCCCGTCCTTGGACGCGCAGTGCCTCGAGCACGCTAGGCGCCGCGCTCAGCGGGTGGCGCGGCGGGCCCCGCCGCTGCCTGGGACGTCCCCGAGTCACGCGGCGCGCGGTCCAGGGGGCCGGCGTGCGTGCGGAACCAGCGCCAGGCGTAGGCCACATGGACGAGGCTCCAAAGGCACGTCACGCTGAGCCCGATCGCGACGCCGATGGTCGGCAGCCACCACGCAAAGAGGGTGATCTGCGCCGTGTTCACGATGAGCCCCAGCAGCGACAGCCAGATCGCGACGCGCATCTGGCGCGTCACGAGATAGAAGACGTCGTTGGCCACGGAGAACGAGACGACCATCACCCCGGGCACCAGGATCAGCACGATGCGCCAGACCGGCCCGTGGAAGTCCTCCGGGAAGAGCCCGCGGATCAAGAACGGCAGGAACGGCAGCGCGACGATGATCCCGAGTGAGATCGTCGCGCCGCTGAGGAGCGAGGCGCGCCAGTACATGCGCCGCAGCCCCTGGACGTCCTTGACGCCGGCGAGCGCCGACAGCGCGGGCAAGGCGGTGCGATTGATGCCTTGCATCACCAGCCGGGCCATCGCGACGATCCGCTGCGCGATGCGCAGATAGCTGACCCATGCGACATGCGCGAAGATCGGCAGGATCAGCGAGGGCAGGATCTGCACCCCGAGCGCGTCGACGTTGCGGACGAAGCCGACCTTGACCCCCTCTTGCAACGCGCGCCCGAGCGGGGCCTCGCGCGCCCGCAGGACGTCTCGCAGCGGCGGCAGCGGGGCGCCGTCGCGGCGCGCTTGACGGTACAGGTCGAGCGCGAGCACGCTGCCCCCTACCGACGCGAGCAGGGTGCCGACCAGCGGGCCGTATGCGTTTCCCGTGACGAGGGCGCCGACGCTGACGAGCACGACGCGCACGAGCTCCTGGCCGAGGTCAATGCGGGCGAGGCTCGCCATGCGGCGCGTGCTCTGCAACGCGGTCGAGAGCACGATGCGCGGCGCGTCGATCAGCGGTAGGAGGCACATCCATGCTGCCAGCGGCCCGATCTCGGTGCCGAGCGCCCGGTACGCGAGGACACACAGCGGCGCGAGGGCGAACCACCCGAGGAGCGCCGCGACGAGCGCTGTCGCCGGCGTCAGCCACGCGAGGGCGCCGAGCCAACGCGTGACGTCGGCCGTGCGCCCTGATTGCAGCGCGCGCGCGACCTCTGCGGTGACGACGGCGGGCAAGCCGAGGTTCAACAGCGCCCACAGGAGCGAGAACGCCGACATCGCGGTGTAGAACACGCCGAGCTGCGTCGCGCCCAGCACGTGGGTCAGGATGACGGAGCCCAGCAAATTGCTGGCTGCGGTCGCGAACGACGCCCCTTGGAGCGTCGTCGATTCCCGCAAGAACCGGCTGCCGATCAGCCCTGCGAGGCGGCGGCGCATCGGCGTCAGTCCTGCGGCGTCGCGACACGCGGCAGCAGCAGCGCGTCGCCGACCGTGCCGCCGAGCGCTGTGAGGTCCGCGGGGGCGTACCCAAGGCGCTCGAGCTCCGCCAACGCGGCCCGCTGCTCCTCGCGGCGCGGATGGTAGCTCTCGTCGAGGAGCTCCACGAGGATGACGGGCCGACAGCCGGTGCGCTCGAGCCACGGCACCAAGCCCCGCAGCACCGCGAAGTCGTACCCCTCCGTATCGGACTTGACGAAGTCGACGTGCTCGATGCCCTCGGCTTCGAGCCAGCGGCTCGCGTGCCGCAGGGTGACCTCCTCGGCGTCGATCACAGTGTCCTCCGACACCATCGAGTTGGGGCGCCGATCGAACATGATGTCCTCCATCAGCGAGTTGGCGCCCGGGTTGTGCGCGGCCTTGTAGATCGTCGCCGTGCGGTCTTCGTCGCCGAGCGCGGCGTGCACGAGCCGCAGCTCTGCGACCCCCGAGAAGCGCTCCACGCAACGCTCGTAATAGGCGCGCACTGGCTCGAAGAGGATACCGCGCGCGCGCGGCCGTGCCTCGTGCAAGTGCTTGGCGAAGAGGCCCACGTTGGCCCCGATGTCGAGGAAGACGCCGTCTTCAGGCAGGTGCGGCAGCACCCGCGCGACGTCGCGGCGCACGATCGGGTCGTGCCAGCGCTCCCACTCCGCGAGGCTGCGCGTCCGCCAGCCGAGGCGGCCGAGCAAGGCACGGAAGCGATGGACGACGGCTCGGAGCATGGGACGGGGCGCGCGCGGAGAGCGTGATACAGCCGCGGCTCAGAGCCCGGCGATGAAGCGCAGGTAGGAGTCCTTCCAGCGGGTGACCGTCGCTGCCGGCCCGGTCGCCTTGATCGTCCAGCAGCGGGCCTCGCCTGGGACCTCGACCATCGACGCCAGGAGGCCCATCCCTTTGGGCTGGGTCGGGCCATCGACCGGCGTGTAGGCGCCCTCGAGGTGCACCGTGGCGACCCTGAAGTGCCGCACGTCTTGCTCGGTGACCTGCTCCGGCTCGACCGACGGGAGGCCCATCTGGGTCGCCCAGCGGTCGAGGTTGGCGCTCCGTGGCCCGATGCCGTTCGGCCAAGAGGCGATCACGAGCTCGACGTCACCGGCGCCGGCGTCTCCGGCGAGCCGGAATTGCTGCAGGCGCATCGGCTTGACGACGGCCTCGGCGATCCAACCATCCTGTCCGATGAAGCGCGGGAGCTCCTCGGGGATCACCCCGGACGCTGCAGCGGCCCCTTGGTTCGAGGCCGCGGCAGGCGCGGGTGAGGGCGCCGCGGGGGCGTCCGGACTGGCGCTGCTCGTGCAGCCGCTCAGCGCGGCGAGCGAGAGCACCGATAGGATGAGGGTGCGGAGTTCCATGGTCCCCCGCAGTCTATCGGCTGCTGGGGCCCGAGACCCACACATCCCTACGGGGCCGCGCCGAGCGGCCCCGTCTCCGTGGCCCTGTCTCGGTGGCCCTGTCTCAGCGGCTCACTGGGCCGGCGCGAGCCGCGTCACGCGCCCGAGGGCGTTCCAGTCCTGGACGTAGAGCGCCCCATCGAGCCCGAACGCGACGCCGTGCGGCGAGAGGAACTCACCCGCGCGCCAATCCGTGCGCGGGATGCCGTTCTGCGCGCGCTTGGCCGGGTCGGGTTGCTCGGCGAGGTGCGCGCGCAGCTCGCCCTGCTTGGCGTCGATGAGCGTCACGCGGCCCGTCAGGTCCGCCACGGCGTAGAGGTCGCCGCGCCGCGCCAGGCTGCACGGCCGGCGCAGGTCGGCCTGGATCACGTCGACCAGCTCGCCCGTCAGGGAGAAGCGCTGGAGGCGGTGGTTCTCGCGGTCGGCGACGACCAACAGCGGCGCCGCGCCCGCTGTGTCCATCAAGAGGCCATGCGGCGTCCGCATACGGCCCGGCTCCTCGCCCAGGCCGCCGAAGGCCCGCAGCCACTTGCGCTCGGCCGAATACTCGTGCACCCAGCTACGCCCGTAGCCATCGGCGACGTAGAACCCCCCATCGGGCCGGACGGCGATCGCCGTCGGATTGAACTGGCCGGCCTTCTCGTAGAGGCCAGACTCCTCCGGCCACTCGACGGTCCATACGACGCTGCCGGTCAGCGTCAACTTGGCGACGCAATGGCGCCCGAGGTGCGCGATGTAGAGGAACTCTTCGTCGCCCTCGCGCACGAGCGTCATCCCGTGCAGGCCGCCCTTCCATTCCGCGCCCATCGCGCGCACGAACGTCCCGTTCGGCTCGACGACGATGATCGCGTTCTCGGAGTCGGTGTTGAAGTAGATCCGCCCCGCGCGATCGACCGCGACATTGCCGTGGGTGTTGCCGAGCGCCATGCCTTCCGGGAGCTTCGGCCACGCCGCGTCCCAGCGGTACCGATGCGCCCCATCGCCGACCAGCACTTCGTCGAGCGAGCCGGCGTCGCCCGCCCGCGCGGCGCCCGAGCGCCCGGGGTCTGTCGAGCCAAGGTCCGGGGTGAACGCCGCGAGCGCGGCGACGGCGAGCGGCACGAGGACGAGCGCAAATTGGAGCTGCATCCCGAGAGGGTGCGCTCCCCGCCCGCGTCACGCAAGCCCTCCCTCATGCGGGCGAGATGCGGGCGAGCGCTGCGCGGCCCTCAACCTGCCGCCGCCCCGCCCCCCCCGGCTGCGGCCCGCTCGCTGACCGCGGGCTCGGTCGTTCAAGCGCGCAGACGTTCGCGCCAGATGCTGTCGCTCGCCCCCAGCCGCTGCAGCGCCGCCCGCGCGCCCGCCAGGCGCCGGCGCTGCGCCTCCACCAGCGCGCTCTCCTCGTCCGTGAGGCGCTCGTCGAGCTGGCCCCGGACCGCGCCCAGCAGCCGCGCGCCGCGCCGTTCGAGCGCGCGCCGCACGAGGCTCCGGCACACGAAGAGCCACGCGCCCCCGACGATCGCCACGGTCGCCAGGAACTCGACGCCGACGTAGCTGCCGTACACGAGGCCGTGCGCGGCGCGATAGACGATCCACATCGCGAGCGCATACACCGGGACATCGACCAGCCACGGGACCGCACGCGGGAGCGCGGCGCGCGCGGCCGCCGGCAGCTCCACGGCGAGCAGCTGGTCCCAGGCCTCTTCGACGGTCTGCGTCGCGACGTCGGCGAGCGCCGTCGCTTCGGGCACGCCGCCGAGCTCCGTCGCAGCCTCGCTCTGGCCCCCGGCGCCGGACCAGAAGGCCTCTTCCGCGGCGAGCCTGGCTGCCGAGAGCCGCTCGCGTTGCCAGCGCTCGAGCTCACCGGCGCCCGGCAGCAGCCCGGACGTGGACTGGAAGCTGCGCTCGCGCAAGGCGCCTCGCGCTCGATCCACGACGAGCGCGCCGACCGCGGCGCCAGCGGCGAGCGCGGGGTTGTGGCGCGCGAGCGCGGCGCCTGCGCCGAGCCCCGCGGTCGCCAGCCCCCCAGCACGCAGGGCATAGCCGCCCGGACCGTCCCAGCCCTTGGCCGCGTCGTTCCAGAGCATCGTCCCGAGGTCGCTCGCGCGGTGCTCGAGGCGCTCCCCCGCCGCCCGCGAGACCTCTGCGCGCCAGGCCGCGAGGCCCTCGCGGGTCGTGCGTTCGAGGGTGTCGAGCGCGCCCTCGGCCTCTGGCATCAGGTCACGGACGATGCCCGCGACACGCGCCACGGCGCCCAGCGCATTGCGCCGACGCACCCCGCCCACGGCCTCTTGGGTCGCGAGGGCGTGGAGGGCCGCGACGAGCGCGGCCCATTCGGGGGCCGACGGGTCGTGCTGCGCCTGGCGCGCGCTGACGGCTAAGACGGGCGCGTCGGGCGCGCGAAAGCGCTCGGTCGCGAGGACCCGCAGCTGTGTGAGCAGCGCCGCGCGATCGCTGTCGGTCAGCTCGTCCGCTCTGTTCAGGACGAACAGCATGCCGCGCCGCCCCGCGAACACGTCGACGAAGCGCGCGGACGAGAGCTCCGCGATCGACTGACGGTGCGCGACGATGACGAGCACATCGGAGCGCGCTGCGAGCGCGGCCACGACCTCCCGGTGCAGCGTCTCGACGCTGTTCGTGTCAGGCGCATCGATCAGGACCTGCCCCGACCACCGCGTCCCGCCGATGCCTTCGGTCGCCGCGTCGTACTCGACGATGCGCGGCTTCGCGCGCCCTTCGGCCTCCGGCAGGCCGTCCAAGAGGTCGCCGAGGTCGGCGTCCCGGGGCCGGTAGATGACCGGCGCGGACGTCGTCGGGCGGTCTTCGCCTTCGCGCGCGATCGCGTGCCCGACGAGCGCATTGAGGAGCGTCGACTTGCCCGCGCCCGTCGATCCAACGAGCGTGATCACCGCTGCGCTGCGCGAGCGCTCGAGCTGCTGGCGCGCGTCCTGGACGAGCCCGCCCAACGTCGTGAGCGAACGCCCGACGGCCGCGAGCTCCGAGGCCGACCCAAGGTCACGCTCGAGCTCGTCTGCGAGCGCAGACAACACACGGCGTTGAAGGGGGCGCGGCCCCCAATCCGCGGCCCCGTCCGCAGCCTCGCTCGTAGGCCGATCTGCAGCGGGATCCACTGCCGGATTCGCGTGGGGCGTAAGCTGCTCACGGGGCAGGTCGGGGCGGCTGTCCTTCATTCGGCTGGGTCCTGGCGAACGGGAGCGCTTCGGGCGGAGGGATTGGGCTCTGGGTCACGTTCGCCCGCGTGAGGAGCAGCGTGTTGCGGCGGGTTCACCGTCGCCGTGCGCGGCGCATGGCGCAGCCACGTGTCGAGCGCGCGGGCCAGGCTGAGCGCGGTCCCTTTGCGGCGCCGCAGGAGGGGCGCTGTCGCAGGGAGCACCGCGTCACACGCCACCGCCGCGAGCGCGCCGCCGCGTTGCAACGCCCAATTCTCGCGCGCTTCGCGGGCCACGCCGCTGCCCAGCAGACGGCTGAGGCGTTCGGCGAGCACCGCGGAGAGCGCGCCGCCGCCTGCGACCGCGAGGTCTGCGCCGAGGCCGCCCGTGTGCAGGATGACCGCCCCCGCCGCGACCGCGGGCAAGAGGTGCAGCGCATCGACGCCGATCTGCAGGGCCCACTCGATGCCGCCGCGGTCGAGCTCGGCCTCGATCAAGCGCTCACATGTGCGCCCGAAGTCCGCGAGCTCGTCCGCCGTCTCCTGCTGCCCATCGCGCGCGAGCTGCTCGGAGCTCACCGCTGCCGTCGCGCGCGCGAGGCCCTCGCTCGCGGGCGCCGCGAGGTCGGACGCGAGGGCATCGAAGAGGTCGCGCTCACCGCCCGGGGTGCCGGGCCGGGCCGCCTCCCGGGCGGGCCGCAGCGAGCGCACGACGTCGGCGTGGAACTGTGTCCAGTGCGCGGCGAGCGCGGCCCCTTCGGCGGCCGCCCGTGTGCGCGCGAGCCGCGGGGCATCGCTGCCGGCGCTCCCCAAACGGCGCCGGACCCAGCGCGCGCCTGACTCGAGCTGCTGCCCCGTCCAGCGCAGCCCGCCGCGCAGCTTCTGCTGCAGCGCGGTCGGACGACGATCGAGCACGCGCCGGAACGCGTCGAGGAACTCGGCGGTGGGCATGGTGGCGCGCGCCACATCGCGTCCGAGCGAGCGCGCGCGCTCGTCCACGAGCGCGAGGACCGTCCCCGTCCGGGCGCCGTCTTCGTCCAAGAGGCCGACGAGGTCCGTCAGGTCCGCGTGTAGCTGCGCGACGCTCGCGCGCAGCGCGCGCGCCTTAAGCGCCGTGGCCTCGCCTTGGTCACGCAGCCAGTCACCGAGCGCGCGCCCATCGACCGCGGCCTGCTCGAGCGCGCTGTCGCCGAGCCGCGCGAGGCCGCGCGGGGTCAGCGGCGCCTCACCGCGCGCCACCTCGATCGAATGCGGGGCCGCGAAGACGGCGACCGGCGGGGCGCCGACGCCCGCTGCGAGCGCCTCGGCGTGCCGCAAGGTCACCTCGTCGTCGAACGCCTCGTTGTAGACGAGCACCCACGGGCGCTCATGGGCGAGCCACTCGCCCAGGAACGCGACGACGTCGCGGTTCTGATACGTGTGGCGCGTCACGACCGCGACGGCGACGTCAGCGACGCACAAGAGCGCCGACGCGACCTCGCGGTTCGTGCGCAGGACGCTGTCGAAGTCGGGGGTGTCCACGAGCAGCAGCCCCTCGGGGACCAACGCCGTCTCAACCAAGAGGAGCTCTTCGGGCACCTCGGCCTCCTCGAGCGCCTCGGTGACGCCCTCCGCCGTCGGCGTGACGCCGCGCATCGGGAACCGCGCGAGCGTGGGCTCGCGCTCGAGCCGCCGACGCAGGGCCGGGTGCACTGCGCCGACGAGCCGCCGCGTCGCGCCGCCGGTGGCGCGCGACGGGCTCAGCGCCCCGGCGCCGACACGCCCATTGGCGACCAGCGCATTGAACAGCGCGGACTTGCCCGCGTTGTTCGGGCCGACGATGCCGACGACGAGGTGTTCGTGCTCGCCCGCGGTCCGCGGGCAGAGGTCGCGGTCGAGGCGGTCGAGGGCGCGGCGCGCGAGGCCGAGCGCGAGCGCCGCGGTGGAGGCTCCTTCGGCGCCGCCCCCACCGTCGTCCAGGGGATCGACCGCGTCACGCCATGGAGGCGCGGCGTCGCGCCCTCCGACCCCGACCCCGAGATGGGCGTCGCTCGAGCCGCTCACCCCGTGCCCCGGGGGCGCAGCGCGCACAAACGCGCGCAGCAGCACCGCGAGCTCGCGGAGCCCGCGCGCGAACGCGCCCGCAGCGGGGCCGCCGGCGGCGAGACCGTCCGACGTGTTTGGGGAGAGCTGCGACGTCACGCGGGGAGTATCGGGGTTCGAAGGCAGCCGATCCAGGCGAACCGCTGTGCGCCTGATCCAGCCCCGTCACATAGGCCCCCTTTGGGTGGTCCGGGACGCCTGTGACTCGGCACGGTCCGCGCTGAGCGGATCAGCGCTGGGGGGCGCTGCCGGGCCCTGAAGGTGGCCCTGCAGGAGGCCCTGCAGGAGGCCCGGCGGCCGGGGCGGGCTCGCCCTCCTCTTTGTGCTCTTTGTGCTCTTTGGGGGAATTGCCGTCGGCATTTCCAACCAATTGCTCCAACCGCGCCGCGAAGGCCTCCGCGCGCGGCCCACCGAGCTTGCGCAAGGCGACGATCTCAGCCCTTGCGCCTGCCGCGTCTCCATTGGCCGCGAGGGCGATCCCCAGGGACGCGTGGGCTTCGGGGCTCGTGGGCTGCTCCGCGATGACCGCCCGCCAGGCCTCGATCGCGTCGTCCATGCGCCCGAGCCCGCTCAGCGCGAAGGCGCGGCCCATCAACGCGTCGGGCGAGCGCGGCTCCTCGCTCAGGACAGCGTCGTACAGCGTCAGCGCCTGCGCGAGCGACTCCGGCGTGCCCTGCTGCACGCGGGCCTTGGCGATCGTCAGGCGCGACTGGGTCGAGCCCGCGTGCTGGGTCACGGCGCGCGCGAGCTCGAGCTCGCGCACAGGGCCGTTGAGCCCGCGGGCCGCGAGCCGCGTCATGAGCGACTCGGGCGCCAAGCGCCGGCTGTCCGCGCCCGCGTCGGGGCGCACGCGCCACCGCCCTTGGTAGGGCGTCGCGAGGTCCGCGCGGCGCTCGATCGGCGCGACAAGCAACGGCAGGTCGAGGCGCACGGCGTCGGGCGTGACACCGCCGACGTGCACGACGGCGAGCGCGCCGGTCGGGTCGAAGAGGAACGCAGTGGGCAGCGGCATACGCGTCGGGCGGAAGCGGACGTCCTCGAGGACCGCGTCGAGGACCTCGAGCGCCTCGGGGCTCGCGCGGAACGCCGGTCCGCCCCAGCCCACCCGCGCCAGGCCGCCTGCGCGGCGGCTTGTTCGCCCTCGCCCTCGACGCCGACGAGGAACACGTCGAGCCCTTCGCGTGCGAGCGCGCCGCGCGCTGCCTCGAACGCCTTGGAGCTCGGCGAGGCACGGCGCGCACCAGCTCGCCCAAACGAGCGCGAGCGCCGCGCGCCCGGTGCCGCGGGGGCCCTCTGACGTGGCGCCGAAGAGGCGCCCAGCGCGCCCGGCCTCATCCAGCACGTCGAGGCTCGGGATCGCGTGCGGGGCGCTCAGCACGATGCGGCGCGCTTCGCTTGGCGGCGGCTCGGGCGCGAGGCCGCCGGCCGCGAGCTGTACGGCGCTGGGCGCCGCGACCTCGCTCGCGCGGCCGCGCCCCTCCACGAGGCGATAGCGACGCGCGACCGCGACGACGCCGAAGTCCTCGTCCGCCGCCGCGCCCGGCCAACGCACGCTGACCCGTACGGCGCGCGCGGCGCCGACGCCGAAGCGCTGCGTGGCGCTCGACTGGGCCAGGTACCCCTCACCTGCGCGGCGCGTCTTGTGCTGCGTCGGCCCGAGGGGGGTCACCGACGCGCCCGGATCGGCGTCCGAGACGGGCGTCACAGAGACACGCGCCCCGATCCCATCGCGGTTGCTGCGCGTGCCGACGACGTCGAACGCGACGTGCTTGGCGCCGTCGGCGACGCGGTTGCGCAGGAGGCGCAAACGCGGGCTCGTGCGCGCGCTCACCACCAAGTCTTCGTCGCCATCGAAGTCGAGGTCGATCCGCGCGGCCGCGCGGCCGTCATCCGCGAAGTCCGCCCCGACCGCGCCGGCGACATCGACAAAGCGCGGCGCGGTCCCGGCGGCCTGGCTGCGGCCGAGGTTCAAGAAGCACGTGTTGCGCTCATTGCCGCTCCACGAATCGCCGCGGCGCGCGAGCCTGATGACGGCGCTCCAACCCGCCGCGTAGGGGTCCTCTGCTGCGACCTCCGCGGCTTCCGACGGTGAACGCGACACGACCTGCCGCCAAAAGAAGCTTCACAAGTCGTCAGGATTGGTCCCCGTCACGAAGCCGTTCGGCACGTAGAGGTCGGGCCAACCGTCTCCGTCGAGCTCGAACGCGAGGCCCCCCCACGCCCACAGGCCGAGGGCCGCCTCGCCGGTGTACGTGAAGCCCCCGTCCCGCGCGAGGAACATGCTGTTGCCGGCCGCATGGCGGCGGTACTCGCCGCGCGCCTCGGGGCTCGCATCGGGCTGAAACCGCGCATCGAACGCGATCCGGTTGCCCGCGGACGAGAACATGTTCGAGACGTAGAGGTCGCTGCGGCCATCGAGGTCGAAGTCGGCCCACGTGACCCCCATGCCCGACGCGAGGTCTTCGACGCCGAGCTCCGGCGCCACGTCGACGAAGCGGAACGGGGCGTTGGCGGCGGCTCCGGCTCGCGCGGGGCCGTCTGGCAAGCGCTCGTTGCGCCACAGGTTGTTGCGCCCGAAGTCGTTGGCGATGTACAGGTCCTGGTCGCCGTCCCCGTCGAAGTCCTCGAAGCTCGCGGTGAACGAGAAGCGTTGGTCGCTGCCACCGAGACCGGCGGCCTCCGTCACGTCTTCGAACGCGAGCTTGTCCTTGGCCGCCGTGCGATTGGCCAGCAGGAGGTTCTGCGTCCCGTTGCGTGCGTCTTGGAACGGCAACGGCAGACCGCCCCCGGTGTACGGCGAGCCGTACGTGCACAGGAACACGTCGACGAGGCCGTCGAGGTCCACGTCGGCCGCGGCGAGGCTTGTCGCGCCCTCGACCTTTTGCGCGAAGGCCTCGGGGAACGTCCCTCCCCCGCGGTTGACGTGCACGACGACCTCCGACGCGGTGCAGCGCACGAGGTCCTGGTCGCCGTCGTTGTCGAGGTCGACGAAGAGCGCGCTGCTCGACGTGTCGAGCAGGTCGAGGCCGAGCGCCGCCGCGACTTCGACGGCGGTCCCATCGGCGCGCCGCACCCAGAGCTGGTCCGGCAGGCCGCCGGGTTGACACAGATAGAGGTCGTCGATGCCGTCACCGTTCACGTCGGCGACCGCGAGACCGTGGTGGCCGAGGAAGCCGACGCCGAGGGTCGCGTCCAGCCCGAGCCCGAGCGAAGGGATCGACGGAATGAGCTGATCCCGCGCCTCCGGAGACGACTCGAGCACCTGCGCCGTGACGTCCTCGAGCCCGACGGGGGCCCGCACGAGGTCGAGCTCCTCGAAGCGCGCGACGCGGATCCGCCACAGCGCGCCCGCGTCGTCGGCTTCGCCCTCGCTCAAGGCGCCCTCGGCGCTCGCGCGGGTCCACTCGAGCTCGACGCGCGCGAGACCGGCGCGCGTCGCGTCCCGATCGAGGCTGGGCCGCGGCGCGAGCTTCAGCGTCATGACGAGGCTGCGGCCTGGGTCGTCGACCGCGCGCTCGGAGCGCAACACCTTGACCTTCCATGGCCCCACCCCGGGCAGGGCGCGCAGGGCCGCGGTGAATTGGGCTACGGTGAATTGGGCTGCGGTGGATTGAGCTGCAGCATCGGCTGGCGCGCGGACCCCGTCCGTCGCCGTACCGGGGAGGTCCTGCGACGAGATGCTGTGGCAGATCTGCGCGGCGAGGCCAGGCGCCGCGTCGAGCGCCGCGCGCGCCTCAGCGACCGCCCCGTCATCGAAGCCGAACACCGCTGCGTCCGGCGCGAGCAACGCGGTGAGCGCGCTCGTGTCGCCGGAGTCGACGAACGCTCCGAGGGCGGCGCCGAAACGGCCCGCGAGGTCCGTCGTCAGTGACTCGTGCTCAAACTCGTCGTCCGAGGCGTGCTCGAGTGCGAGCCGCGCGGCCACGCCGGCCCCGACGTGGGGCTCGCCGGGGAGGGCCGAGGCGGGCGCGTCCTGGCTCGCCGACGCCACGCGTGCGAGCCCGAGGACGCAGAGCAGAGCGCTCACCGCCAGGCCGACCGTCGCGGAGCCCGCGCTTGGCCCGCGCTGCCCTCCCATGTGACCGAGTCTCATCACCGACACAGGATACGAGCGGACGGCGCGCGCTGTTGGAACGGACCCCGGGTGGTACCCTGCGACAGGATGTAGCCCTCGCCCAGTGCTCAAGGCCCTCCCGGTCACCACGCTGGCCTCCCTGCTCGCCTCTCCCTGCCGTTGACCATGACCCGACCATTCTCCCCCATGGGATCGCCGCGCCGCGCGCGGGCTTCGCGGCGTGAGCTCTTGCGCGTCGGCGGCGGCGCGCTCTTGGGGCTCGGCCTCCGGGACCTGTTGCGCTTGGAGGGCACCTCGCCCGCGCCCGCGGGCGGCGCGCCGGGCTGGGGCCGCGCCAAGAACGTGATCCTCGTCTTCTTGCAAGGCGGTCCGAGCCACCTCGACCTCTGGGATCCGAAGTCGGACGTCCCCGACGACGTGCGCAGCGTCTTCAAGACGATCTCGAGCAAGGTGCCTGGGATTGAGCTGACGGAGCTCTTGCCGCGCCTCGCGCAGGTCACCGATCGCTTGACCTTGATCCGCTCGATGAGCTACACGCCCAACGGGCTCTTCAACCACACGGCCGCGCACTATCAAATGCTGACGGGCTACACGGCCGATCGGGTCAGCCCGTCGGGGCAGCTCGAGCCGCCGTCGCCCAAGGACTTCCCGAACTTCGGCGCGAACGTCGTCCGGCTGCGGCCGCCGGAGGCTCCGATGCTGCCGTTCGTGATGCTGCCGCGGCCGCTCCAGGAGAGCAACGTCATCGGCAAGGCGGGGACGGCGGGCTTCCTCGGCCGGGCGTTCGATCCCTATACGCTCTATCCCTCGGGCGATGACTTCGACAACGGGAAGCTCGACCGGATCCAGGTCGATGACCTGGCGCTGCGGGGCGAGCTGTCCGTGCCGCGGCTCGAGCGCCGCGCGCGCCTGCGCGCTCGCGTGAACCGCGGCGCGCCGGAGCTCGAGGCGGCGGTCGAGCGCTATCAGCTCGATGACTACACCGAGCGCGCGATGAGCCTCGTCGTCTCCGGGCGCGCGCGGGACGCGTTCGACTTGTCGCGCGAACCCGATGCGCTGCGCGACCGCTACGGGCGCACGACGTTCGGCCAGAGCTGCCTCATGGCGCGGCGCCTGATCGAGGCCGGCACGCGCATCGTGCAGGTCAACTGGCCAAAGGTCGCGAACTCCGACCGGCACTCCTGGGATTGCCACAAGGACCTGGAGGCGCGCATGAAGGACGACGCCGCGCCGATGCTCGATCCCGGGCTCGCGACGTTGATCGAGGACCTCGACGACCGCGGGCTCCTGGCCGAGACGCTCGTCGTGTGCCTCGGCGAGTTTGGGCGGAGCCCGAAGAAGGGCCTCAGCACCTCAGGCAACGACAACGACGGCGGCGGGCGCGACCATTGGCCGTATTGCTTCACCGCCGTCGTCGCCGGCGCGGGGGTCAAGCGCGGCCACGTCCACGGCGAGTCCGACGCGACGGGCTCCGCACCTCTGAGCGGCGCGGTGCACCCCACCGAGCTGCTCGCGACGATCTATCACGCGCTCGGGATCGCGCCGGACACCCTCGTCTACAACCACTTGAACCAGCCCCGCGAGCTCGTGCAGGGCGCCCCCGTCACGGAGCTCTTCGCGTGAGGGCGCTCACATCGCGCGTGGAGATCCTCGGCGGCCTCGTTCTCGGGCTCTGGGGCACACTCGGCGTGGCGGCCGCGCAGCTGCCGCCGCCGGCGGAGGAGACACCCGCCACCCCAGCGCCCGCCACCCCAGCGCCCGCCGCCGTCAGCTACTGGCGCGAAGTGCGGCCGCTCTTGGCCGCGCGCTGCGCCGGTTGCCACCAGCCAGCGCGGGCCCTCGGGGGGCACGTGCTGACGGAGCACCGCCGACTGCTCGCTGCCGCCGAGGACGACGGACCGCTCGTGTACGCCGGGCGACCCGATGACAGCGCGCTCCTCGAGGTGGTGCTCGGCTTCGAGGGCGCGCCGCCATCGATGCCGAAGGGCAGCGCGCCGCTGACCGACGCAGAGGTCAGCTTGTTGCGACGCTGGATCGCCGCGGGCGCGCAGGACGATTCGCCGCCGCGCGTCGGCCCTGAGGTCTCGCCGGAGCACCCGCCCGTCTACGAGCAGCCGCCGGTCCTCACGAGCCTCGCATGGTCACCGGATGGCGCGCTCCTCGCGGTCTCGGGTTACCACGAGACGCTGCTGCTCGACGGCATCGATCTGCACCTCGTCGCGCGCCTCGTCGGCCTGTCCGAGCGGATCGAGTCCCTCGCGTTCTCGCCGGACGGCGCCCACCTCGCAGTCGCCGGCGGCGCGCCCGCGCAGCGCGGTGAGCTCCAGGTCTGGGACGTCGCCGCGCGGCGCCTCACGGTGTCAGTCCAGGCGACCTACGACTGCCTCTTCGGCGCGAGCTGGTCCCCCGACGGTCACCTCATCGCGTTTGGCGGCGCGGACAAGGCCGTACGGGCGATCGACGCCAAGAGCGGCGCTCAGGTCCTGTTCAACGGCGCGCACGACGACTGGGTGCTCGGGACGGCGTTCACGCTCGACAGCGGGCACGTCGTCTCCGTGAGCCGTGACCGCAGCATGAAGCTCGTGCAGGTCTCAACCCAACAGTTCATCGATGACATCACGAGCATCACGCCGGGCGTCCAGAAAGGCGGCTTGATGGCGGTCGTACGCCACCCGACGCGCGACGAGCTGTTGATCGGCGGCGCCGATGGCGTGCCGCGGCTCTACCGCGCGTTCCGCGAGAAGGCGCGCAAGATCGGCGACGACTTCAACCTGCTGCGCGCGTTCGATGCGCTGCCCGGCCGCGTGTTCGGCGTCGCGATCAGCGCCGACGGCGCGCGCGTCGCGGCGGGCTCTAGCGCAGGCCGGAGCGGCGAAGCGCGCGCCTATCGAGCGTCCGACGGGGCCGAGCTCTGGCGACACCCCACGGAGGGCGGCGTGTTCACTGTCGCCTTTTCCCCCGACGGCGCGACCGTCGCGATGGGCGGATACACGGGCGACATCGAGCTCCTCGACGCCGGGACGGGCGCTCTTCAGCGCCGCGTCACCCCCACCGAACTCCTTGCAGCACAGCGCGCCGACCCCTCTTCGGAGGCCTCTCCCGAGCTCCCACCGTCTACTGCAGCGGCGCGGCCCGCTCCCAGCGGCCAATGATCGCCCCCATGACCCAACGTCCGCTCCGAGCGCGTATTGCGACGGCCTCCTTACTGTGCGTCCTGAGCGTCCTTGCGCGCGCGCTCGACCGTGAACCCGGGCGCCCGGACGACGTCCTGCGCTTGGAGGTCTTCCCGACCCAAGTGACCTTCGATCGCGCGAGCGACAGCGCGCAGCTCCTGGTCACCGGGGTGCGGCGTGACGGTCTGCGCGTCGACCTGACCCGCGTCGCTGTGCCGATGGCCCCCTGTCCCGAGCTGGCCCTCTCGCCGGGCGGCCTGATGCGGCCCCAGCAAGACGGCCAGGGCGCCCTGCAGCTCGCCGTCGGGGAGCACAGCGTCGAGGTTTCGGTGCGGGTCACCGGTGTCGCGGCGCCGCTGGTCCCGAGCTTCATCGAAGACGTGCTGCCGATCCTCAGCCGCAGCGGGTGCAACGCCGGGACGTGCCACGGCTCGGCCAAGGGCAAGAACGGCTTCAAGCTGTCGCTCCGGGGCTACGACCCCGCGTTCGACCACGACGCATTGACGGACGACCTGGCCGGCCGGCGCTTCAATCGCTCGGCCCCCGACTCGAGCCTCTTCCTGCAGAAGCCGACTGGCGCGGTGCCCCATGAAGGCGGGCAGCTCGTTGCGCCGGATAGCGTCGACTACGCGGTCCTACGCGCGTGGGTGCGCGACGGTGCGCGGCTCGAGCTGGATACGCCGCGTGTCGCGCGCATCGAGCTGATCCCGGCGGACCCGACCATCCCCGAGCCGGGCATGAGCCAGCAGTTCGCGGTCCTCGCGCACTACACCGACGGCCGTGTGCGCGACGTGACCGCGCAAGCGTTTGTCGAGAGCGGCAACATCGATGTCGCCCATGCGCAGCCCGGCGGCCTGGTGGAGACCCTGCGCCGCGGCGACGCGCCGGTGCTTGCGCGTTACGAGGGGCGCTACGCAGCTACGCGCCTCTTTGTCATGGGCGATCGCAGCGGCTTCGCTTGGCGCGCCGCGCCGCAGCACAATTACATCGACGAGCTCGTCGACGCCGACCTGCAGCGCATCCGCGCGCTCCCGAGCGAGCTGTGCACCGACGCCGAGTTCGTGCGCCGCCTCCACCTCGACCTCACGGGGCTGCCGCCGTCGCGCCGCGCCACCGAGGCGTTCTTGCTGGACCAACGCCCGAGCCGCTTGAAGCGCGAGGAGCTGATCGACCGCTTGATCGGCGGCCCCGAGTTCGTCGAGCATTGGGCGAACCGTTGGGCGGACCTCTTGCAGGTGAACAGCAAGTTCCTCGGTGACGAGGGCGCCGCGGCCGTGCACGGATGGCTGCGTGGCGCGGTCGCGAGCAACATGCCCTATGACCGCTTCGTGCGCGAGCTGCTGACTGCGACAGGGTCGACGCTCAAGAACCCGCCCGCGGCGTACTTCAAGGTCCTGCGTGACCCGGACGCGGCCGTCGAGAGCACCACGCAGCTCTTCCTCGGGATTCGTTTCAACTGCAACAAGTGCCACGACCATCCCTTTGAGCGCTGGACGCAGGAGCAGCACTGGCAGACCGCGGCATGGTTCTCGCAAGTGCGCCGTGAGGACGCTCCCGGCGCGGCAAAGATGGCCTCGAGCGAAGTGATGAAGGCCGGTGAGGCCGCGCCGGCGTTCGAAGAGCTCATCTCGGACGACGACGCGCTCCCGCGTGACGTGTCCGACCCCGATGGGCGGCGCTACCTCGCGCAGTTCCCCTATACGCACGCAGCGCTCCCGGACGCCAGCCTGCCGCTGCGCGCGCAGCTCGCAGATTGGCTCACCGCGCCGACGAACCCCTACTTCGCGCTGAGCTACGCGAATCGAGTTTGGAGCTACTTCCTGGGCATCGGCTTGATCGAGCCAGTCGACGACTTGCGCGCGGGGAACCCGGCGAGCAACCCGGAGCTCTTGCAACGGTTGACGGAGGAGTTCCTTGCGAGCGACTTCGACACGCGCGCGCTCATGCGCACCATCTGCCGCTCGCGGGTGTATCAGCAGTCGGTGCGCCCGAACGAGTGGAACGCCGATGACGAGGTGCACTTCTCACACGCGCTCCCGAGGCGGCTCCCGGCCGAGACGCTCTATGACGCGCTGCATCAAGCGACGGGTTCCCGGCCGCGGCTCACGGGCGTGCGCCGCGGCACCCGCGCGCGCGACCTCGTGGACGCGGGCGGGCGCGCGGCGGGCGAGGCGCGCGACGGCTTCCTCGGCCTCTTCGGGCGACCGCCGCGCGAGAGCGTCTGCGAGTGCGAGCGGAGCGCCGGGACATCGCTCGGTCAGGCATTGAACCTCGTCAACGGCCCCACGCTCGCCGAGGCGATCGAAGACCCGGAGAACTCGATCTCAAGCCTCGTCGCGACCGAACGCGACCCGGTGAAGATCGTCTCGGAGCTCTACATGGCGTTCTTGTGTCGGCCGCCGACCGCGGAGGAGCTAGCGGAGTTCACGCCCCTCTTCGACACGGGGGACCTCGCGAACCTGGCGGCGCTGCGCCCCGAGGATCGCGCCGCGCTCGCGCCGAAGCGCAGCGCGTTCGAAGCCCAGCTTGCGCCTCCAGCCTGGACGCCGCTGGCGCTGACGACGCGGGTGTCCGAGGGCGGCGCGACGTTTGAGGCGCTCGCGGACGGGTCGGTGCTGATCGGCGGCGCAGAGCCCGAGCGCGACGTCACGACCCTCGTCGCGTTTACGGACAAGGCGCGCTTGACCGGGCTGCGCCTCGAGGCGCTGGCCGACCCAGCCTTGCCCGCTGGCGGGCCCGGGCGCGCCAAGAACGGCAACTTCGTCCTGCAGCGCGTCACGGTCACCGCCGTGTCGGTGGCCGACCCGAGCGCTGTGGTCCCTGTCAAGCTGATCGGGGCGAGCGCGGACTACTCACAGGACGGCTTCGATGTCTCAGGGGCGCTGAGGGCCGATGGCGCCGGCTGGGCCGTCTCCGGGGCGCTCGGCCAGGGGCACGCAGCCTGGTTCGACGTCGAGGACCTGACGCTGGCGCCCGGCGGCACGCTGCTCGTGCTCCGGCTCGAGCAGGGGTACGGCGCGACCCATACCCTGGGGCGTGTCCGCGTGTCGGTCACGGACTCGACGGCCGAGGTGCGCTATCGCGCGCTGCCCGAGCTGGTGGCGGCCGCGCTCGCGACGCCGAGCGGCGAGCGCTCGGCGGAGCAGGAGGCCGCCCTCTTCCGCCACTTCGCCGCCTCGGACGAGGGGCTGCAGCAGAGGCTGCGCCTCGGCGGCGCCCAGGACCTGGCGTGGGCCCTCGCGACGAGCTCCGCGTTCCTCTTCAACCGTTGATTCGTCGTTAACCGTTGATACGTCCGCGGATTGTGCCGCTGGCGGAGCCGCGCCGGGGCGCCTGGATTCAGGCGCCCCGGACGAGGCCCCAAGGTCGGCTCAGCCGATCCAGCGCACCATGTCGCGCAGGAGGTCCGACGCATCCCCGAAGCGCGCAGACGGGCGCATCCGCAGGCCGTACGCATAGCCGCCCGAGCGATCGACGACCTGCGACCCTTCGAAGATCGCGGCCGAGTCGGGGCCGCCCGTACACCGCAGGCGCACGAGGTTCGGCGCGACGAGGTCGCCGTCACCCTTCTCGTGGCCGAGCACGAGCTCGACCTCGAGGTCCTCTCGCGCGAGCTGGCCGAGGTCCAGGGTGATGTGCGCGACGACCGCGTCGCCGACCTTCACGTCGACGAGCTCGCCCAAGCGCGCGTCCACGACCTTGACCTTCGGCAGGAGCTCGCGCAAGCGCGCCTTGCGGGCCGCGCGCTCGCGCGCCACCCGGCCTCGGTCGGCGCTGACCTCGACGCCGGCCTTCGCCAGCGGCCGGTAGGCCTCGCGCGCGTACTCGAGCACCATGCGATCGGTGTCGAACACCATCGGCAGCGTCTCGAGGGCGTGCCGTGAGCGCTCGGCCCAGCCGCGCGGGACTCCGGCCGCGTCGCGGTCGTAGTACAGCGGCACGACCTCTTCCTCGAGCAAGCGGTACAGCGTCTCGGAGTCGAGCTGGTCTTGCAGGGCCTGGTTCTGGTACACGCGCCCGTCGCCGATCATCCAGCCGTTGTCGCCGTCCCAGCCCTCGGGCCACCAGCCGTCGCCGATCGACAGGTTCAGGCCGCCGTTCGCCGCCGCCTTCATGCCTGACGTGCCGCTCGCTTCGAGCGGCCGCGTCGGCGTGTTGAGCCACACATCGACGCCTTGCACGAGGGCGCGCGCGAGCGCGACGTCGTAGTCCTCGGCGATGAACACGCGGCCCGCAAACTCGGGTGAGCGGCTGAGGCGCGCGATCTCTTGCACGATCTCTTTGCCGCGGCCGTCGCGCGGGTGCGCCTTGCCCGACACGACGATCCGCACGGGGCGGCCCGTGCTCTCGAGGATGCGCCGCAGGCGCTCCTTGTCGGAGAACAAGAGGTGCGCGCGCTTGTAGGGCGCGAAGCGGCGCGCGAAGCCGATCCATAGGGCGTCTTCGTCGATGCCGTCGAGCATGCGCGCCAGGAGCACGGGGCTGTCGTCACGCTCGACGAACGAGCGCTTCAGGTTGCCGCGGAGCTGCTGCAACATCTCCAGCTTCGCCTCGTGGCGCACCGCCCAGAGCCGCGCGACGTCGATCTTCTTGGCGTGCTCGACGAAGTCGGCGCCGCGCACCGGGCGATCGGTGACGCCGACCAGCGCCGCGACGCTGGTGCGGATCCACGTCGGGAGGTGCACGCCGTTGGTGATCGAGTTGATCGGGACTTCGCCTTCGAGGAGGCCTGGCCAGGACGAGTGCAGGAGCCCCTTCGAGACCTCTCCGTGGATCTTCGCGACGCCGTTGACATAGCTCGCGAACTGCATCGCGAGGCACGTCATGTTGAAGAGCGCGCGCTCGTCCTCCTTGGCCTCCGTCGGCTGGCCGAGGCCCCAGAACCGCTCCCACGGAACGCCGAGCCAGTCTGCGACGTCCGCGAAGTACGTGCGCACGAGGCTCTCGTGGAACCGATCGTGCCCAGCGGGCACGGGCGTGTGGGTCGTGAACGCGGTCGTCGCTCGGACGATCTCGCGCGCCTCTTCGAAGGTGAGGCTCTCGTCGCGCACGAGGCGGCTCACGCGCTCGAGGGCCATGAACGCGGCGTGCCCCTCGTTCATGTGCCAGCAGGCGGGCTCGATGCCCATCGCGGCCAGCATCCGCGCGCCGCCGCGGCCGAGCACGATCTCTTGCTTGATCCGAGTCGTCTCGTCGCCGCCGTAGAGGTTGCGCGTGATCTCGCGGTCCTCGTCGCGGTTCGACGGCACGTCCGCGTCCAGGAGGAACAGCGAGACGCGCCCCACCGGGACCCGCCACGCGCGCAGGGCGAGCTCGCGCCCCGGCAGCGCGAGGCGCACCTCGAGCGGCGCGCCGTTGGCCCCCAACACGGGCTCGACCGGCAGGTCGCGCGGCTCGTTGTCGAGGTCGAGCGCGAGCTGCTCGCCGTCGGCCGTGAGGCGCTGGCGCATGTACCCCTTGCGGTAATACAGGCCGACCGCGACGAGCGGCAGCCCGACGTCGCTCGCGGACTTCAGGTGGTCGCCCGACAGGATGCCGAGGCCGCCCGAATACACGCGCAACGACTCGTGGATGCCGTACTCCGCGGAGAAGTACGCGACCGGGCGCCCAGGGTGAATCGGAGCGTCGCCTGCGCCGCTCCCGGGGCCGGTCCCCGGCGCTTCGGCGAGGTAGCGACGGAGGCGCGCGACGACCCGGCCCAGGCGCGCGACGTAGGCCGTGTCCTTGGCCTTCGCTTCGAGGTCTTGGCGAAAGACATTGCGCAGGAACACGATCGGGTTGTGGCCGGCCGCGTCCCAGGAGTGGCGCGACAAGTCGCGGAAGAGGTCGCGGCCTTCAGGGTCCCAGCACCATGCGTAGTTGCGCGCGACCTCCGCCAGCGGCGCGAGCTCATCGGGCAGGGTCGCAGACACGTCGAAGCGCGTCAGGCGCGGCGCGCGGCTCTCGGCGCGGGCCACCAGCTTCTGCTTGGCGCGGCGCACCAGCGGCACCCCGGCCTCCATACGCTTCTGGATCGCGTCGGTCGCGGCGCTGAAGGCCGCCTCGTAGTTCGTGATCAGGTCGCGCCACGCCGTCCGCGACGCCGTTCGCCGGCACGCCTCAGCGAGCTCGTCGCGCCCCGGCGCCTCGCGCAGGAACGCTTCGATCGTCCCGGCGAGCTCTGCGCGCGCGGCGTCGTACTGGCGCCGGGCGCGGGAGATGACCGTGACGCCGTCGGCGGCCTTCAGGCCCTCCTTGCGGGCCCAGCGACCGAAGCCGGCGTAGTCGCTGGAGATCGTCGGGACCCCGAGCGCGAGGCTCTCTTGCGGGGTGTAGCCCCAGGGCTCGTAGTACGACGGGAACAGCGTCAGGTCCATCGCGCGCGCGATCGCCTCATACGGCTCGTCGAGGAAGCCATCGTGCGGGCCCAGATAGACCGGGACATGGACGACCTTGACGCGAGAGCCAAGTGAGTTGTCGAGGTGCAGCTCAGCGCAGCGCTTCTGGACGTCGTCGTCGGCGGCGTTGAAGAGCTGGTGCGTCGCGACGCCGAGCGGGCCGTCGTGCGGCTCGCCAGAGCGCGCGAGCCGGTCGCGCAGCTCGGGGCGCGGCCCGGAATTGCCCGCGGGCACGAGCACGAACAGGACCACGCGGCGCCCTTTGGCGGCCGCGACGTCTGCCAGCGCGTCGAGCGCCAGGTCGATGCCCTTGTTGTGGAACTCGTAGCGGCCTGAGATGGCCAGGAAGGCCGCGTCCGAGACCTCTTCGCCGAGGAACGCGCCGGCGAAGCGCGCGAGCTTCGTCCGCACGTCCGCGCGTGGGGTCGTGCCAGCGAGGGCGTCGACCACGGCCAAGTCGATGCCGTTCGGCAAGACGGGCGCGGCCCGTCGCCCGAGCACGAGCGCCGCTTCGTCGGCGGTGATCTCAGAGACCGTCGTGAACACGTCCGCCTCGCGCGCGGTCGCGACCTCGAGCGAGTGCTTGGCCGCGACGCCGTTGTCGGTGGCGAGCTCCTCGACGGTGTCGTCACCGAGGCCGTCCTCGGGCGAGCGTCCGAGCGAGCTGAGCGCGCGGCCGAGCATCGTCGCATGGGTCGTGAAGACCGTCCCAATCCCCGGGCAGTGCCGCTTGAGGTGCAGCAGGCCAGCGGCGGTCATCCACTCGTGGAATTGCGCCACGGCGCGGCGGTGGTGCGGCGCGTGGAACTCTTCCCACCAGCGCTGGATCACCTTGCCCGCGGCGTCTCCGAACAGCACCGGCTCGATGTAGTCCCAGGTGCCCTGCAGCGAGTCGACGCGGTAGGTCTCCCAAAGGCCCGCGAGGACGCCGTCCTTCTTCTCGTACTGGTTGGAGAAGTCGACGAGCACGACCCGCGGCCGCCCCGGGATGTCCCACCGGCCGACGCGGACTGGACATCCAAGGTCGCGGCACGACGCCTCGAAGTCCGCGAACGGGCTCTCCGGGCCGCCCTCTGGGAGGAACGGCACCGGCTGGCGCTCCTCGTCGCGCAGGAGCCACGGGCCGACGCAGATGTAGTCGTCGCCGTACCGCTCGACCAGCGTGCTGGCCTTGGTCGAGAGCACCGTGTGGATGCCTCCGACCTTGTTGCAGACTTCGAACGAGACCTCGAACAGTGCGGGATTTGAGCTCACGGGCGGGCGGAGGGGCCGGTCGGGCCGGACTTACCGTGGGGCGGAGAGGGCGCTCGGGGCGCGGAGGTGGACCCGGAGAAGCCGCGCAGGCGGTTCGCCAGGTCCTCGATCACGTTCATGAACAGAATGAACGCATCGTGCGGAGAGTCGTAGGGACTGAAGTATTCATGGACATCGCCGTCCGAGGCCCACTTGGTGGCCATGTAGTAGACGTGGTCCGAGGTCGAGAGCTTGCGCCAGTCCTCGTACAGGGCGACGCCCTCCGGGGTCGCTGAGGCCCCGGCGGCTCGGCTGGCCGCGGCCAGGTCGTACAGCGCGCGCTGGGCCGCCTTTTGCATGGGGTTCCCGAGCCAGGCCGACAGGTCCCGTTCGGCATCGGCCCACGAATAGGTCCGGGGGTAGGCCAGCTCGACCCGCGGGGAGCGGCTCTCAGCGGCCTCTGCCGGCGTCGCAAAACGGAACCGCTTCCGCGCCAGGACGAGCTCGGGCAGCGCCCGCATGAAGTCGAAGATCCCTGTCTCGGCCCACTGGTGCTCGCCGAAGGTCTCGTAGTCCATGAAGAGGCCCACGAAGGGCGCGTCCTCGGGCACCCGCATCAGCCAGTCGACAAACGTCGGGGCGAACAGCGGGTAGGCGTCCCACGAGCGGTTCGAGAAGCGGAACGCGATGTCGTCGCTGTAGCTGTAGCTGCGCAGGAGGAGCGTCAGGTCCTGCGTCCCCCGCGGCCGATACATGGTCGTCGCCGGGCGGCCGTTCAGCAGCGTATCGGCGCCTTCCCCCATCAGCACGTTGAAGCCGAGGGCCTCGACTTGCCGCGCGACGCTCTCGTCCGTGATCAGCTCCGTGTCCCGGAAGCTCGTCGGCGCTACGCCAAAGAGGCGCTTCAGGAGCGCGCGCTGGTCCGCGACCTGCGCGCGGAACTCCTCCGGATCTTCGAGCGCCGCGAGCGAGTGTTGGCGCGTCTCGCACAGGAACTCGACCGCGCCCGTCGCTGCGAGCGCGCGGAAGCTCTCGAGGACGGCCGGCGCCCAAAGCTCGAACTGCTCGAGCGCCGTGCCGGAGATCGAGAAGGAGCAGCGAAAGCGCCCCTGCGTGCGCTCGATCGCTTCGAGCAGCACGCGGTTCATCGGCAGGTAGCAGCGCTCCGCGACGCGCTCCACGATCATCTGGTTGAGAGGATCGTCGAAGTAGTCGTGGTCGACGCCGATGTCGAGCCAGGTGTAACGCCGCAGCCTGAACGGCTGGTGGACCTGGAAGTAGAAGACGATATCCGTCATCGGGCGCCCTCTACGGGGCGGTTTGACCCCACTGGAAATCGGGTGTCGGGGACGAGTGGGGCGCTCCGCGCTTGCGCGGCGGCGCGGAGCTCGGCGCCGCGCGATGCGGCGCCTCGCGCTGGGCCTTGGAGCAGCTCACGAAAGACGGCGCAGAGGCGCTCGCCGTTCGTCTCCCAGCGCAGCGCTTCGATGTCGCGCTGCCCGGACTCGACGAGCGCGCGCCGCAGCTCGGGGCGCTCCAGCAACGAGAGCACCTTGAGCGCCAGGTCGGGCACGTCCCAGTAGTCCACCTTCGGCGCGCTGGGCAGCGTCTCGGCGACGCCGCTCTGGCGCGAGACGATGACGGGTACGTCGAAGCTCAACGCTTCGAGCGGCGCGATCCCGAAGGGCTCCGAGACCGAGGGCATCACGTAGAGGTCCGCCGCGGCGTAGGCGCGCTCGACCTCATGGGGCTCCAGGAAGCCCGTGAAGAAGACTTGCCGCGCCAGGCCGCTGGCGGCGCTCGCCTCGACGAGGCTCGCCTTCAGGTCGCCGTCGCCGGCGACGAGGAAGCGCACGTCCGGGCGCGCTGCGTGGATGAGCGACGCGGCTTCGAGGAAGAAGGCTGGGCCTTTCTGGCGCGTGAGCCGGCCGAGGAAGAGCACCGTCGGCGGGTGGTTCGCACCGCGCTGGAAGAGCGGCGGCGCTCCTTCAGCGGGGTGGTGCCGCGTTGGGTCTCGGCGGACCGCGTTGTGGACGACCCGCACCTTCGCTGGGTCGATGTCGTAGTGGCGCTCGAGGACGCGCCGCGTAAAATGGCTGACGCAGACGACGCGGTCAGCGACATCGAAGCCGTGCTGCTCGAGCGCGATCACGCGCGGGTCGCCGGCCTCGCCGCAGCGGTCCCATTCGGACGCGTGGACATGGCAGACGAGCGGCTTACCCGAGGCCGCGCGCGCCGCCACGCCCGCGGAGTACGTCATCCAGTCGTGGGCATGAATGACGTCGAACTGCTCGCGCGCAGCGAGCTCCGACACAACACGCGCGTAGCGCGCGACCTCGTCGAACAGGTTCTTGCCGTAGCCGCCTGTCATTGGGGCGTGGGCGACCGCGTCGCCGACCCCGCTCGCATAGGCCGCGGCGTCGAGGTAGGGTCGCAGGGCTGACGGGAGCCCGATGACTTCGAGGCCGCCCTCAGTCGCGTCGCCATACGCGCTCGCCTCTCTCGCCAGCGTCGCAGCCGTCCGCGCGGCTTCGAGCGCCGCCGCTGAGAGCACGGTCGCGCCCGAGCGCTCTTCACCGCCCGCGAGGCGCGGCAGCACGAGCAGCACCTCGACGTCCTGGGCGATGAGGCCGCGCACGATCCCCTCGCACGCGGTGCCGAGGCCGCCCGAGATCCGAGGCGGGAACTCCCAGCCGAGCTCGAGGACCCTCATCGGAGCGCCTCTTCCGCTGGTTGGAGCCAGCCCGCGAGCGAGCGCAGGCGCGCCCGTGTCGCCGGGGCGACCCGCAGCGCCGCGGCTGCGAACCACGTGACCTCCTCCGGCGCGAAGACCTCGCCGCGCTCGAGCGCGGACGCGACCTCGGATACGACCGCGCGGCGCTCGCCGGCGGGCAGCGGCGAGTGCGGGAGGGCCGCCGCGAGGAGGCGCGCGCGCCGCGGCGCGCGGACGGGACCGGCCGTCGCGCCTGCGAGGCGGGCGCAGAAGGCGCGCTGCGCCGCCCGGCGGGCGCGGGCCCACGCGAAGGCGTCGCGCGGGTCGGGGGTCGCCTCCGGCGCCGCGAGGGCGCCGCATGCGTCGGCCCCGAGCGCGAGCAGCTCCAGCGGCAGGTCGTCGACCGCGCTCAGGTGCGCGTGCGCCTCGGCTCCGGCCAAGCGTGCGACGAAGCGTGCAGCGTGGCTGTAGATCTCGTCGCGACCCGGCGCGCTGCGCGCGACGTCCGCTGCGCTCGCGCCACGCTCGCCTGCAGCGACCTGTGCGAACCAGCGCCGGGCACGGTCGGTCGGGTCGAGGGCGCGGGTCAATGACAGATCGGCGCGTCGCAGGACCTCGCGCTCGAAGGCGCGCGACGGCGCGCGCTCGGCGTCGGCGGCGTGCGCGAGCTCGAGCGTGAAGGGCGCGCCGGGCTCGAGGCGCGCGACGACCTCACCCAATGAGACCTCATCCGGCCCTTCCCAGCGCAACTCGGGTCGGAACTCGAGCGCGGCGTCCCCCACGATGCGCAGGGGCGGCAGGCTCGGCGCGAGCCGCAGCGTGACTCCTCCACCGTGCTGCACGAGGCCGCAGCGCTGCGCGCGTCGTCCCGTCCCCGCCAGGGCCTCCGGAAGCTCTGCCGCCCCAGCGCCGTCCACGGGCAGCCGCACTCGGATCAGGAGCGTCAGCGCCGGGCCATCTGTCAGCGTCCACCGCAGCAGGGCCGCGCGCCGCCGCCACGGTGTGATGAGCTCGCGGCGCACGGCCAGCGCGCGCCGCGCGCCGCCTCCTTGGGGGTCCAGGGCTGCCAGCTCCCAGGTGGGCGATGCAGCGCTTGCGAGGCGGACCGCGCAGAGGTCCGATCCGCCCTCTGCTCGCTCCTGTACACCGAGGAAGAGCGGCGCGAGGGGGCCGGGGCCCGCTTGCGGCGCGACACGCGACCCGGCGGCGGGACCGGAGCTCATGCCTGGCGCCGCGCCCCGGCCGACGCCCCCGCCCCGCTGGAGCGGCAGCTGGGTCGAGGGTTGGAGCTGCGTTGGGAAGGCTTCGGTCGCGGTGCGCATGGGAGTGGCTTCGCCCGCGGGGAGCCTATCGACGCGGAGGGCACGAGAGAAGCGCCGAACGTGAATCGCACATCAGGTGACTTCCGGGTCTTTGCCCAGGATCCCCGGTTCGCTCCAGCGCGGCCGCCGTTACCCTCAAGCGACCCCTGCGATCGAGAGAGATACCCGCCCATGAACCTGACCCAGGAGCTCAAGGACACCGTGACGTTCGTGCTGGCCGGTGGCCAAGGCGAACGCCTCAAGCCGTTGACCTTGCACCGCGCCAAGCCCGCGGTGCCCTTCGGGGGGGCCTATCGAATCCTCGATTTCACGCTGTCGAACTGCATCCACTCGGGGCTGCGGCGGATCTTCGTCCTGACGCAGTACCAGGCCTACTCGCTCGAGGAGCACCTGCGCTACGCATGGAACTTCCTGCCGCGCCGCCTGGCCCAGTTCATCCTCGCCCGCCCCCCCCAGCACGGCGGCGAGACGGCTTGGTACCGCGGGACGGCGGACGCGATCACGCACAACCTGCGCCTCCTGAGGGACGAGCGACCGCGCCATGTCTTGATCCTGTCCGGCGATCACATCTACAAGATGGACTACGGTCGGATGCTCGAGCAGCACCTTGCCACGGGCGCCCTGTGCACGATCGGCGCCGTGCCGATCCCGGCGTCGGAGTCCCCGCGCTTCGGGATCCTCGAGACCAACGTGGATGGCGCCGTCACGGGCTTTCAGGAGAAGCCCAAGGTCGGCACCGAGATGCCGGGGCGTCCAGGCTGGTGCTTGGGCTCGATGGGCATCTACATCTTTGACATGAAGGAGCTCGCGCACCGCCTCGAAGCGGACGCCGCGATGGGCCCCGAGTCGTCCCACGACTTCGGCAAGGATGTGCTGCCTCGCATGGTCGAAGACGGCGCGCCGGTCTACGCCCACGCCTTCACCGGCGTCAACGAGCCGAACTCGGAGGAGCCGTACTGGCGCGATGTCGGCACGATCGATTCCTACTTCGACTCGAACTTGGACCTCTGCAACGTCGTCCCTGCCTTCAACCTGTACGACCAGTCCTGGCCGATCTACACCCTCTGGCACAACGATCCGCCGGCCAAGACGGTCTTCAACGAGCACGACGGGCGGCGCGCCGAGGTCGTGGACTCGCTCTTGTGCAACGGCTCGATCGTGTCTGGCTCGAAGGTCCGACGCTCGATCTTGTCGAACGGCGTCTACACCGGTCAGGACGCCGATGTGCAGGAGTGCATCCTCATGAACGGCGTCAAGGTCGGCGACGGCGCCATGCTGCGCAAGGTCATCGTCGACAAGTGGATCGAGATTCCCGCTGGCGAGCGCATCGGCTTTGACCGCGAGGCCGACCAGAAGCGCTTCACCGTGACCCCGAGCGGGATCACGGTCGTCGGGCTCGGGCACGTCTTCCGCTGACCCTTCGCGGTCAGCGACCGGCGCGCCCGGGGGCGACGCTCAGGGCTTCGCCTCGGCGGTCGCCGGGACGAGGTCCTCGAGGTACTTCGGCAGCATATTCCGCCACGTCGGCCAGTCGTGGTTCCACTCCTCGCCCCACTCGTCGACGCGGTTCGGGATGCCACGCGCGCCGAGCATGTTGGCGACCGCCCAGGACTCCTGCGGGTCCTCCCACTTGCCCTTGCCGTGGGTGATCAGGATGTGGCGCTGGCGCAGCCTCTGGAGCTGCGGGTGGTCCTCGGGCAGGTTCGGGACAAAGTGCAGCGGCGAGGCCATGTACCAGGCCTCGTCCATGTCGCCCTTGATGAACTTCTTCATGTCGTACGTGCCCGACATGCAGATCGCCTGTTTCACGAAGTCGGGGTGCCGGCACGCGACCGCGAGCGCGTTGAACGCGCCGATCGACGAGCCTGTCGCGATGATCTCCACCTGCGGGTCGTTGCAGTCTCGGCGGATCGCGGGCATGAGCTCGTGCACGATGAATTGGTCGTACGCGGCCATGGCGCGCGTCGCCTTCGGCACCGTGTTGTCCTCCTTCAGCCACACCATCCCGGGCACGGAGTCGACGGAGTAGAGCTTGATCCGGCCCGCGGTCAACAGCGGCTCGAGGGCGCGCACGAGCAAGAAGCGCTCGCACTCCTCGGCGTCGCCGGCCGCGGTCGGGAAGAAGACCACTGGCTGGCCGACCTCGCCCCAGCGCGTGACTTGGACTTCGCGGCCGACCCGGTGAGAGAACCACTTCTCGGAGATGCGTCCCATGTGCGTTCGTATCAAGCTTTGGCGACGGCGGACTCTTCGTTCCGCCAGGTCTGAATGGCCATCCAGAAGCGGTCGGTGAACTCGTCGACCTCGTGCTCGGGGTAGAGCGCCGCCACCTTGTCGCGGACGGCCTCGCGCGCCTCTGCGGTCCCGAAGAACTCGTGCGCGACCTCGTCGAGGCCCGCCAGCTCTGTCGCGCAGAACTCCTCGAACTCGCGCGTCGCGAAGCGCTCGTTGGCGAGCGCCTCGTATTGCTCCAGCTTCGTCTCGAAGGGCGCGTCCGTCGCCGCGATCGCGAAGAAGGGCTCCCAGTCGAGCGTGCGCCGGAACTTGCGCTTCGTGGCCGCGCAGAAGAGCGACCACTTCAGCTTCGCGAGGACGAGCCACGGGAAGTGGCGGTGCAACGACGTGACCTGCGAATCCGGGCACGGGTTCGCGAAGTCGATCGGGCTCCAGGTGCCGCCGGGCGCGCCGAGCGCCTCGCACGAGTTGAAGTCCCAGCCGAAGAACGCGTTGATGGTCAAGACCATCCGGCGCATGATGTCGAGGTCGCGCTGCGGCAGGTGATTCGCGTGCGGCGTATAGCGCGAGTGCAGCGGCTGGTCCGGGTCGTACTGGATCACGCGCACTTGGGGGCCGACGCCGATGCCGCGCACGAAGTGCGACCAGCCCTCGACGGCGTGTTGCAAGTGCATGACAAACTTGCCGCTCGTTTCGTACGCCTTGCGCAGCTCCTCGGCGTCCTTCACGCCGGAGACGCCGACCCAGCCGCCCCCGTCGTAGGGCTTCATGAAGAGCGGGAAGCCCACGACGTTGCCGATCTGCTCGAGGTCGAACAGCTTCGCGTAGTTGGTCAGCGTGCGCTGCAGGTCGGGCTTCGGCTCGTACTCCTTCGGCGGCACGAGCCACGTATCGGGGATCGGCATCCCGAGCCGCATCATCGCGCAGTAGGTCGTCTGCTTCTCCATGGACTGTACGGACCATGGGTTATTGAAGACGTACAGGTCGTCCATGACGACGGCCTTCTTGATCCACTCGCGGGTGCTCGCGTACCAGTGGGTCAAGCGGTCGATCACGAGGTCGTACCGCACGGGCTGGCGCAGATCGAAGGGCTCGATCGTGACGCGCTCGACCTCGAAGCGGACGGACTCGCCGCCCACCTTCACGGTCGGGTTCCAGCGGCGCAAGATGCCCTCGTAGCAGCGCGGCCAGCAGATGTCGGCGCCGAGGGACAGGCCGATACGTCGAACGTTGGTCATGGGTGAGCTTCGGCGTTTTGGGGGAGCCCCTGATGCTACTCGTACACCATCCAGAAGGGGCCTGGGAACAGCCAGGACAGGCCCTCGCGCAGGCGGTCGCGCCAGTTCTCCCAGTTGTGGCCGTCCTGGTCCTCCGACAAGCGGACGTCGGCGCCGGTGCCTTGCAGCACGGGCAGCATCGCCCGGTTGTAGGCGATCAGCGACTCGTAGACGCCGCAGGACATCTGGATCCGCTCAGCCGGATGGCGCGGGTCCTCGCGGAACTGCTGGACCCAGCGCACGACCGGGTCGAAGACGGGGCCGCGGCCGTGGTCGCCGATGTCGGCGAAGGCGAACGAGCCGGACTGCAGGAACAGGCGCCCGAACGTCCCGGGCCGCGACCAGGCCGCGTGGAGGGAGGCCACCGCCCCGAAGCTCGCGCCCAGGAGGCCGCGGTTCTCCGCCCCCTCCAGCAGGGGGAACTCGCCCTCGAGCAGCGGCAGGAGCTCGTCGACGACGAAGCGCGCGTGCCGATCGCTCGCCGCGTACTCCTCGAGGCGGTTCGGCGACTGGGTCAGCGCGACGATGATCTGCGGCAGCTCCAAGCGCTCGATGAGGTTGTCGAGGACCGTCTTGAGCGCGGAGAAGCGCAGATAGTCGAAGCCATCGTGCGCGATCACGAGCGGGTACCGGCGCGTCTCGCGGTAGCGCGGCGGCAGGTAGATCCCGATCGGGCGCACGTCCCCGAAGATGTCGCTCTTGAGCTGCCGCTCGATGACCTGCCCGCTGCGCACGCCGTCGTGCGGCTGCGCCCACTCGGGCTGCTCGTACTCCGGCCCGACGGCCACCGAGTTCGAGCCGAATGGGTCGCGCGCTGCGTTCGGGTTCAGCGGGTCCGACAGGAGCTGTTGGCGCCCGTGGTGCACGACCTCCAGCTTGTATTCGACGCGCGCCCGCCGCTGCAGCAGCGTATCGAGCAGCCAGAGGTCCGTGCCTTCGACGCGCTCGAACGGCTGCGCTGAGGAGAGCGCGTAGATCCAGTGCTGCAGGAACACTTCGTCCGCCGGGCCGCGATACACAAACAGCGCGCGGCCGGCGATCGCGAACGGCCAAGGGCGCTCGGCGAGGACCCGGTCGAGCTCGCGCGGGCCCTTCTTCGCTGCGGCGACGAGGCCCTCGCGGACCTCCGCGATCGACTGGCTCTGGGCGGGGTTCATGCGACCTCCCAAGGCCGTGCGCCGCGCTCGGTCAGCTCGATCACGCCGCTCGCGCTGCGCCACTCTCCGACGGGGACCGACCGGTCCCCGATGAGGCGCGCGCCTGGATCGAGCACCAGGCACGGCGTCCCCGCGAACCGCGCGGCGAACGCGCCGACGCGCGCGTCATCGCCGAGGTTGAGGCGGCGCGAGGCGTTGGGCAGCGCTACGACCCCGCGGGCGACGCCGAGGCCGCGCACGT
>JAWKUK010000020.1:0-164871 GCA_041398605.1 Planctomycetota bacterium | reverse complement strand
GGCTCGACGTCGCGGACCGCCTGCAGCCCGTGCTCCCCGGCCCACGCCCCGAACTCCTTCAGGTGCCGCGCGTACTGCGCCACCGTGTGCCGCGAGCGCCCGTCGGCATGGAGCTGGGACAGGAATCTGTTGACGGCGACTTAGAGCTGCATGGCTTGGACCTCGGGCCGCCGCGAGGGCGACCGTCGCCATGGACGCTCCGACCGACGACGGCATCAAGTCCGTCGAGGAGATCTCGTTGCACGCCGAGCCGCCACGCCCACCACCGCCGTAGGAAGCCGCATTGCGCCCCTCCCCGGTCCGCGGCGAACGTTCGCATAACGCGGGCCGGGTAGAGAGCGTCACATGATTTCGGTAATGCGACTATCGCTGCAATTGGATAAATATCCAGTTACGCGTCGCCGTGTTTCCCCGTTTCGGTCATAGCCAATTCGACTCGGTCTTGCCCTAAGAGCACTTGGCAGCTGCCCCCGACCGCTGTCCCTACTGTCGAATCACCCTGAAGCCGACGGCCCCCGCTCAGGCACGACTGGGTCCAAGATGTGCGCCACACCGAGCTCAGCAAACGCAGAATATACTTCACGACCGCACAGAATAGGCCGAACTGGTCGAAGCGCGCCCCGCCGCACTCCGAGGAATTCCCTAGTGGCAGAAAACCCGCCGAACAGGTGCTGCTCGTCGCAGATAACGTGCATCTGCGACATGACACGATAGCCCGCGATGTGGCCGCAGGGGGTTGCGTCGGGCCACCCCAACTCAAAGGGCGTTTGGCCGGCTTGAGTATTCCTAGACAAGCCACTCGCAACCCGTGCCACATCCAGAATGTGCCACGGTATAGAAACACGCGCTTTAGAAAGGTCAGTCAATGGCCGTAGCTCGGCCCCTCCCAAATCGCAACCACGCAACCCGTCCGCTAGTGGACTTGCAATGACGATCTCGCCGCCGAGAAGAGAGACGACGAGCGCCTTTCGAGGTAGGGACCTAGGGTCAAGCGCCAGATCCAATTCGGCCGCCATTTGAGCCCCAGCCCCGCACAACACACACGCCCCGGACTCGTCGTAGACATCCCCGGAATCCTCCAAGACGCTTTCAGAGAAATGACGAGGCCGGAGCCAATATAGATCAGCCGCACTCCGCTCGGCCTCAGTGTATCGCCAATCGACCTCGACGTTAAAAATCAGGATTTCATCCATTTCGCGACTGCGCCAAAACGAACGCTCCAAAGCCGCCCACTCGCGAGACCCCGGCTGCGCAACTATTCTGCAGAAGAGCTTCATGGGATCGACTCTTCCAAGTCCAAAAAGCCCGGGGTATTGAGGAACCAAGTCTGCGTTAACGACGAAAGTCCAGATTGCCTGCAATGTAGCGGGCTCCTTTCAGTGACGACATTGGAGACATTGCGTGTCTATTTTGCTCCCCAGAGTTGACGGCGACTTCGGCGGGGTCCTTGGTGTGGCGATTCTCACAACCCGCAGATCGCGAGGTGACCCCGAGCCCAACACGCGCTTCGAGCACGTGCGCAGCAGCGGCACCCCCTCGGAGAGGGCGGCAAGGGCGCGCGAGTCGAACGCGGTGCAGTTGGCCGGCAGGCATGGCCCCAGCCTGCCATGGCGCGCCGGACTCGTCGAGGGGCCGCATGCCCCGTTGGCGCCGGGACGGTCAGCCTGTGCCCACGATCGCCGCTCGCACTCTCTCAACCGAGGCCCTGGCGTAGACCAACGTGCTCGTAATCGCCCGGTGCCCAAGCGCGGCCTGGACCACCAGCACGTCGCCGGTCCGCCCATATAGATAGCCCCAGCGCGAACCTGTGCCGCAGGCTGTGCGGCGAGTACCGCCCGCTGACGCCCGCGCGCACGAGCCACTCCTCGAAGCGGCGCTGGAGTTGGCGCGTCGAGAGCTGGCCGCCGTCGCGGGCTTCGAACACCGGGCCGTTTTCGCGATCGCCCACGAGCTCGCACAGCAGCGCCACCACGTCCGAGCGCAGGAACACCGTGTGTGCCCCTCCGCCTTTCACGTCGCGCAGCGTTGCCGTACCGCCCGCGAGCTCGAGGTCCTCGACTCGCAGCCCCAGCGCCGACGACAACCGCGCGCCGGTGGCCAGGATGAAAGCCACGAGGGCGTGGTCGCGCTGGGCGGCCTTGCCTGGCCCGTCGCTCAGCACGCCCAACAGGCGCTCCACGTCGCTCGGTGGCATCGCCCTGGGCTCGGGCTGTCTCGTGCGCGCCATACGCAGGACGCGGGCGGGGCTGCGCTCGACGGAGTCGATCGACTCCAGGTAGGCGAAGAACATGCGCAGGCTCGTCCGCCGCGAGTTCACCGTCACGGGGTCCCGCCGCCGACCGTCAGCGCGGCGCGTCGCCACTGGCGAGCCGAGGTACTCCGCCACGTCCTTGGGCTCGATGTCGCGGACCACGTGGAGGCCGCGCTGCTCGGCCCACCCACCCAATTCCCGCAGGTGCCGCGTGTACTGCGCCACCGTGTGCGGCGAGCGGCCGTCCGCATGGAGCTGGGACTGGCGCGGCGACGGCGCTTGAGGTGCATGGCTTGGACCTCGGGCTCGACGCGAGGGCGACGGGCGCCATGGACGCTGGGACCGCGACGAGTCAAGGCTCTGCCCTGGGCTCACCTGTGCAGACGACACGCCGCGTGGACGCCGGCGCCGGGCAGATGACGCAGACGGGGCGTGACGTGTGCGATGGCCCCGCAGGCCAGCTGACCGGCCAACTTCAGCCCTCATTAGGATCCACAGCGAGCGAGTGCAGCTCCACCGAGGGAGGAAGTGGCAAGTGCCGATACACTCACCAAGAGTAACTTCATTATCATGTGATGAGACCCAAACGGTGTTGACTCCAACCCAGAGGCGCACGAACGTGACGCTACTCAAGTTGGTAGGACAAGGCTCTTGTGCGCAAGGACGACGACTTCGTCGAATGGCACTTGCCGACAGGAACATGACCAGAATGGGCACCGAGCAAGCCCTCGACTTCGGTAGTAAACATCGTATCTATCTGGATTAATTGGAAAGTAGAGCCCGTTATTAATAGCAACGGTGCCCCCATTGGTCAGGATTGCGTTTTCTCAGGCGAAAGCGAAGCATAAATCGCGCCGCCTGAATGGCTTGGCTGTCCGCGGTGATTTCCGTTATTGCAGCATAGAGCGCAACAACCATCGCGGCACGTGCGTAAAGTGCTTCATCGTCATAGTCTTCTTGCGCTCCAAAACGGTAGGTGCTTTCTGGATTTCATCTTGCGGTACTTCTAATAACGAAGCGTGCCTCCGGGCTCAAATTAGAAACTGCCCATCGCTTTCCCGCGCCTCTTCGGGCTCACGGTTCTCAGCGTTCTCCTCCACTGAAACACCAGCAGTCGCAGTGGCGTGACGCTCTCGCGAGCGGCCTCGGTATGATGCTGAAACGGCAACCGGACTTCACACCAGTGGGCTCTTCGAGACCAACTGAGTGAACGACAGGCATTGGCGACCCTGTTGCGCGTGAAAGCGGTAGTTAGATCATACCCCACAAGGACGATGGTGAACAGAACAAGACAAACAACGACGTAGGGTCTCATTGCATTGAGCGTTGTGAACGAATGAGTGTCCAACAGCACGATTGATACGAAAAAACGGTGTAGTCTCGGCGGTCTTCGAATCGCGCTCCCCGAGATGATGACCGGCGATGCTGGGGTCCACGGTGTGTCGAATCTCACGGCCTTCGAATGACGAGGTAGTTGAGGCCCGTGAGCACGGTGCGCACGGCTCTCTGTTCGATGTTGGTTCGGTCCGATTCCCCGCAAGAGCGATTCCCGGGCCGCAGCGATGGCCGTGCCGGTGGCCCCTGCGTCGCGAGGTGAACCGTGGGTTCAGTGGTGGCCCGCAGCGCGTGCCGTTACCATCAGCCAGTTTCGCCGCGCCGCGCGTTGGAGTCTGAATGCCGACGCGGCGAGGGAGACTTCATGGATCGAGTCGTGTGGTGTCGAACCATGGCAGGCGACTCCTCATGTAGCGGCAATTTCTCGGAAGACGTGGAGCTGTCACAGCTTCACGTCAGGAGGATCCGCGATTTCCTCGCCGGGATACGATCCTGAGCGGAGCCGATCGGTTCGCTGGCGCCCATTCTGCGCGGCACTGGGGCTGTTCGAAGACCGGGCCAAGAGCCCCGGGTGCGACGGCCCACGCACGACGGGAGGCAAGTTCGGCTCATGCGAGCCGGTCCCGCGCGACGAGGCTCAGGCGGCGGAGCTGGTCGGGGAAGCGATAGCGGCGATACCAGGGGACCCAGCGCGGGCCGAGGGGCTCCTTCGCGAGGCGCTGGCTGCCGCCCTATTCCACGCGAAAGCGCACAGCAACCTCGGGGTGCTCATGCTCGGGAAGGGGGGCCTGTACGGTGCAGCGCACGAACTCGAGTGGGCGCGCACGCTGCGGCCGGGGCACCCCGAGCCGAGGCTCAACCTGGCCTTGACCCTGGAGAGAGCCTGGCAGGTGCGCGAGGCCGAGGCCAGCTACAGGGACGCGCTGGAGGTGTGCCCGTGGTACATGCCGGCGCAGCTGGGAGCCGCGCGGCTTGCCGTGGCCGAGGAGCGGCGGGGCGAGGAGCTGCCGTCGTGGCTGGACGCGATCGCGATCGGCGGCGATAACGGCGCATGGCGGAGGTGGGCCAGGGCTCGGGCCGCCGAGCTCCCGTCGGCGAGGTGAGCCCCAAGGTTCGAGCCCAGACCGCTACCAGTCGCACCTCAGTTGCGAAGATATACATGGCCATGGCGGTACCGAGAGGGCCGATCCGGGAGTCTCTGCCAGAGTTCGCAACTGCGCCCTGACCGAGGAGCCACCCTCTCGTTGCCGCGAAGACTCGCGCCGGAGGGTTGACGTTCGAGGCTGCCAGCGGCGCCGAAGCGACGACGCAAGGCCCCGCGGGGACGCGACTTACGGCGCCCGGCATGTCACCGCTCGGTCTCTTGGTCGAGGCGCCCATCGACGGACAGAGCCCCCACCGCGGCTTGGCACATACATCCGGGCCGCGAGCTCTCAGGTTTCTCTCGAGAGCGCCGGGGGGGCGGTTAACACCCGCGCGATTCGGTGGCACTGGATGAGCCCGCGCACTTTGGCTCGAAGCTCGGCCTGCTTGCCGAGCCACGACCGATCGCTCCTGCGCGAGAACCGCCACAGCGGGCGTTCTTCTGGCAGAGCGCGCTCCCGATCGCTCACGAGTCCGGGCGCGATCGAGCGCGAGTCGAGCCCAGCGCTCGCAGATCGCGAGGAGCGGGCTTGGGCTGACGCATCACCATAGCGATGGTACCGTCCGGAGGTGCCTGCCTCCCCCACAACCTCCCTTGCCCGGCCCGCACTGGCCTTACTCAAGGCAACGATCGGGAGGGGCCTCACACCCGAACGAAAATGCCTATCCTCCGGATCTCGGTTGCCATGCTCTCGTTGTGTTGCCGCTCTCGTTGTGAAGTACCCTGCTCGCGCGACGAATTCCGCGAACCGTCACTCGGACACCGAACGACGATGAAGGCATCAGTGCTCAATACCCTGCGTGAAATCATTAGATTCATGACGTCGCCCCCCTTGCGCTGCCTCGAAATCGCGACACGTGTTCCCGCCCTCTTAGCGATTATCGTGGTTGGACTGAGTGGTTACGGGGGCGGATCAACTCCGGCTGTGCCTGCGAGTAGTGAGTATTCACCTACGGAGCTACAGGATGGACTCGAGGCGGGAATGGAGCTAGCAGGTCTTGGCGAGCCTGACAAGGCGGCAATAGGCAATGGGGTGACACTAGAGAATAAATACTCCGAGAAGAACAATCCAGGAAACACAGACTCAGGCACTGGAACCATCTAAATCAACACTAGGCAACTGGCTGGCGCGGCCCCGCCGGCGGGTCAGCCGGGCCATGACCCCAATTCCGTGAGGAGTATACTCGCTGCGATCTTTGTTCACGAGATCTATCATTTGACGCCGGTAGGTGGCGGTGGCGCATCGCCTATTGCCCCCCCGGGCAGCGGAGTGGATGGTGGGAATGACTGCGATCATATCGGGCTTCAGCTCTGGGGACTAAAAAAGGGCTGCGAGAAAGCGTCTGATCTTCACACCCACGGAGAAGTGGGCGCGGCAAGGGCTCTCTGCATGACCCTTCGAGGAATTGCAAAAGAACTAAAGCCACCGATCGGTGGGTATTATGATCACGCGAGGACGTACTGCACGCCGAGCCAGAACGAGCAGCAAGGACCGCCAAGCTGGGGATTTCCGGACCCCTCACTCGGTCAGCCACCACACTGGTGCGAGACTTGCGAGCAACACTATGTCGGCTATTGAATCCAGTTGTGCCACCATGCAATTTACTCACTCTACATAAAGCGCGAGTTCAGCGAAGATGAAAACTACAGCACTCTTGGCGACATTTCTTCTCGGCGGCGCCGTCGCGTGGTTTGTATGTCCCGCGGAGCCACCTACCAAGCCCAAACATATCACACGTGTCAGCGATGCCAAGCTTGCCGGCAAAACTCGCCAGGCAGCCGGCATGTCAGATTTTGAGACATTGATCAATTGCGGATACTTTACTGCATTCGCTGATGCAGATGCAGGCATGCGCTCACTCAAGTTAGAGATGCGTGAAATCGTACCAGCGAACCCAGCGAGCCTCGGTGTCCCGTTCGATCCATCGACGACTCCAGGTGAATATTGGTCTGCGCACATCGAGCGCACATCGTTCCTCGTAAGAGAAATAGTTCCGCGACACGGGAATGAGTTCTTTGTTGTTGGGCATCCATATACAAATAGAGATTATTCAACTTGGGATTCAACTAAGATGGTCATTGAGCGCTGGGAAGTCAGCGCACCTGCCGGCGCACCATTTTCCTTGCGCCCAGCATCTACGCAATCGATTGGAACACCGGTTGCGCACTCCATCTTGTCTGCTGCTGTGCAGGGTGGTGTCTATAAGATGCTAAGCTTGCGCTCCGCGCCAGTAGTGGACAGAGCATTAGTGGGCGTTTTTCAACAAGAGTGGGTCAGTGCGGCCGCAGATCCTGACGGTCGTTTCATTGCTATCCTAGACCGCGATGCCGGAATATTGTCTAGACTTGATCTCATCCAGAGTCCTGCGGTGATAACATTGATGCTCGACTCCTCCCAGGCCCCAGCGTTAACTACCGGCGAGGCACTCATGTTCGCTCGGCAGGCCGGAAACGGCGTAAAAAGCCTCGTTGTGGAGTGCTCCGATGGCAGCAACATCTTGCTGGAAGATGCCAACAATGACGGGCTATTTTCAGCACCGATCGTTCTGAGTGCGACCGATTACGAAGTCGCCGGATTCTCGCGAGTTACTGGCTGGGCTGAGAATTATCGAGACTACACTTTTTAGAGATTGCACACCAGTGTGGATTGACAGCCACGGCCAAGGTTTGCGATCTCTCGAATAGATCGCAAGCATGACGATTTTCGGGCTCTCCTCACTCTTTAGGGACGGGTTGGTGGACGTGAGAATGCCGGCGTGACATGCAAGCCGCCGCAGCAGAGGTGGATCATGGCCATGAGGGAGTGGGCAGAATGGAATCCGTAGGCGCGGCGAGTGATCGTCCGGATCTTGCCATTCAGCCCTTCGGTCACTGCGTTGGTGAGTCGAGTGCGGACGTACTCCAGGATGCCATCGATGTGACCCTCAATCGTCTTTGCCGCTCGAACGAAGTGTCGAAGCCCACTCTCGCGTGCGTCGGCGATCCATTTCACGATCAGGCCTTCCGCTACGTTGACCTGGCGGCCATCGAGGATCCCAGCAAACATCTCCTTCAGAAGGTAGGCGGTATACAGCGGCGCGTTCGTCTCCCGGAGCTCATCGAGCGTCTGATGATCCGCGTCCGTGAGGTTCCACGGGCTCTTCTGAAGCGGAAGACGTGTCCCTTTGAGTGCAGCGCGTTCATCCTTGGTCTCGGCCGCACGCATCTCGTCGCGTCGTGTCTCGTCGAGCGCATCTTGGACGAGTCGCCGTACATGGCAGGCCGATCTAGGCCCAACAGGGGTGATCGCAGCACATTGCTCCAGGGTCAACGGGGCAAGCCGTCGGCGTTCCGACAAGACCAATCTGCCGCGAGGGCGGCTTCGCTACCTTGTCGGCCGCTCGGCGGCGGGGTGCTGCACGAGCACCTCAGCCTCAACGACGATGAGGCGAGGACGGCGCGCCCAAATGTCTGGCCGGACAAGCGCGACGCCCTCGCCGGACAAAGGGGTCCTACGCTCGTTCGCGCTCGGCGTCATCGGGCACAGGACCTACCGCCGCCAGGTCCTCGGCCGGGGGCAGGGGGACGGCTTCGTTATCCACGTTCGTCGCTACCTGTGCAAGGCTTGCCGGCGCTCCTTCGCCGTCTCCCCCATGACTTGATCCCCCGGCGCTGGTACGCCGCCGCTGCGATCCTCGCGGTCCTCGTCTGGCACCTGGTGCTCGGCACCACCGCCGCCCCGCCCATCGGGGACGTACCGGGCACGGGCGCCGCTTGCAGATCCTGGGACGAGCCCCCACGCCGACACTAACGGATATATGTATCCTTTTGCCACCATGCATCCCCATGCCACCGTCGCGGAAGACTCCTGGAGCTGGGAGCGCCACGTCCGCTCCCTCGAGCGCCTCATCGGCAACACGCCGCTGCTCGAGCTGCGCTGTCGCGTGCGTGGCGAGCTGCGCACGGTGTACGCCAAGCACGAGACGCGCAACTTCACGGGCAGCATCAAGGACCGGATGGCGCTGCACATCCTGACCGAGGCGTACCGCGCGCAGGCGCTGCGGCCCGGCGACGAAATCGTCGAGGCGACAAGCGGCAACACCGGCATCGCCATGGCCGCAATCGGGCGAGTCTTCGAACACCAGGTCCGCATCTACATGCCGGACTGGATGAGCCGCGAGCGCAAGCTCCTGATCCAGAGCCTCGGGGCAGAGATCGTGCCGGTCTCGCGCGAGGAGGGCGGGTTCCTTGGCAGTATCGCGCTCGCCGAGCGCTACGCGCGCGAGCACGAACGCGTGTTCCTGCCGCGGCAGTTCGACAACCAAGCGAACGTGATGGCGCACTATTCGTCAACTGGCCCCGAGCTGCTCGCGCAGCTCGCCGCGCTCGACCTCGAACCCACCGGCTTCGTCGCCGGCGTCGGCACTGGCGGAACGGTGATGGGCGTCGGCAAGCTGCTGCGCGAGCGAGTCCCCCATGCGACCGTGCATCCCCTGGAGCCCGCGAACTCGCCGACGCTGCGCACCGGCAACAAAGTCGGCCAGCACCGAATCCAAGGCATCAGCGACGAGTTCATCCCGAGCATCGTCGACCTATCCGCCTTGGACGAGCTGGTCGACGTGTGGGATGGCGATGCGATCCTCATGGCGCAGCGGCTCGCCTCCGAGTTCGGCATCGGCGTCGGGATCAGCTCCGGCGCAAACCTGCTTGGCGCACTGCAGGTCGCGCTGCGCCAGGGGCCAGACTCTGTCGTCGCGACGGTGTTCGCCGATTCGAACAAGAAGTACCTGTCGACGGCGCTTTGCGAGGTCGAGCCCGCGCGCGAGGACTATCTCGCGCCGCAGGTCACGCTCGTCGGGTGTCGCGTGCTCGGCTGAAGGCCCTGCCTTGGATGCAAATCAAGGGCTCCTCCGACGCGCGAGCTCGAATGCGGGCGACCAGACCTGGCGGCCCTCGGGGTCAGGCCTTCGGCACACACAGCCGACGACGATCCAGATTGCACTCGCACCGCATTCGCCAAACTGGATCCGTCGCCGCATCCCGTAATCGGGCTGTCGCGATACCAGAGCTGGTAGTGGAGGGCGTCTGATATCCTGCCGTTCGTGAGCCCCCTCCCGCGCTCGAACGTGCCCATCGGTCGCGCCGGCACAGGCCTATCGCCAGGAGCTGGATCCTCGGCCCGTGACGAGCTTGTCGTCGTCACCTGGAATGTGCTCGCCGACAGCCTCTCGGACGCGTTTCCGAAGGTTCCGGCAAGCGAACTCAGCTGGACGCATCGGTCGCGCAACATCCTGGCCGAGCTCACGCTCGAGCGGCCTTTCGGTCGCCTCCCCGACCTGATTTGCCTGCAGGAGGTCGATCGCTTCGACGAGCTCGCGGCCGGGCTGGCGCGCGAGGGATTTGTCGGCACATGGTTTCCCAAAGCCGAGGGCAGGGACGGAGTGGCGCTCTTCCACCTCTCGACGGCGCTCGAACGGGTGCCATTGGACGATCCAGAGGCTTCGACGCTCCGATTTCGGCAGCCCTCGGGCGAGCCAGCGTCGCAGGTGGCGCTCGTCGAGCGTTTCCGTCGGCCGGAGGGGTCGACGCTGCTTGTGGCGACGACCCACCTGCGCGCAAAGGTCGGCCATGAGGCGGAGCGCCTGGCACAAGCCCAACAGTTGTGCGCGCACCTGGCGCGCGTCCGCAGCGCCGGCGAGCCGCTGGTCGTCGCAGGCGACTTCAACGACACGCCGGACAGCCTCGCGGTGTCGGCCATGCTGGGCGCTCCGCTGGGCCTCGCAAGCGCGTATGGCTCGCACCATGCGGCCCGCGGAGCGTGGACCACATGGAAAATACGCGAGCACGAGACGCAACGCGTGATCGATTACGTCTTCCACACCGCCGAGCTGGCCGCGCTCGAGCTGCTGGACGCACCCGCGCCACATGAGGTCGGCCCGCAGCGCCTGCCTGACCGCCAGTTCCCAAGCGACCACCTCAACTTGGCCGTTCGCTTCCGCCTGGGCTGAACACGGAGCACTGACCGCGCCCCGCGACCAGCAAGCGAGAGCAGAGGGTGCGAGCGAGCATCCGGGCCGCGGACGTCGCTGGCCATCGTGCGCTTCGAGCACTCGACCGTCATCGTGATGGACGCGCAAGCGCACTATGCTGTCAGAGTGCTCACACTGCTCTTCACGCTCCAGGCCGCGCTGCCCGCGGCCCCGCAGGACCCGCTCGACCGCCCCAACGTGCTCCTGATCGTGTCCGACGACCAGGGTTACGGGGACTTCGGCTTCATGGGCAGCGCAGAGGTGCGCACCCCGCACCTCGACCAGCTCGCGCGTGAGGGCCTCGTCTTCCCGCACGGCTACGTCCCGACCGCGCTCTGCCGCCCGAGCCTCGCCACCCTCATCACCGGGCTGTACCCGCACCAGCACAAGATCACCGGCAACGACCCGCCGGCAGGCGTCGATCGCGCGCGGATGCTCGCCCACATCGAGGCGGTCGACACGGTTCCGAAGCTGCTGCTCCCGCTCGGGTACCGCAGCCTGCAGACCGGCAAATGGTGGGAAGGAAACTGCCTCTGCGGAGGATTCACCGAGGGCATGACCCACGGCGACCCGGCGCGCGGCGGTCGGCACGGCGACGTCGGCCTCGAGATCGGGCGCAAGACGCTGCAGCCAGCGCTCGACTTCGTCGACGCTTGCATCGCCGACGAGGCGCCCTTCTTCCTCTGGTACGCGCCCTTCCTGCCACACGAACCCCACACACCCCCAGCGCGCCTCCTCGAGGCCTACGCAACGCCCGAAGTCCCGACGCCCATCGCGAAGTATCGGGCTATGTGCACCTGGTTCGACGAGACGTGCGGCGCGCTGCTGGCGCACCTCGACGCGCGCGGGATCGCCGACGACACGCTAGTCGTGCTCGTCGTCGACAACGGCTGGATCCAGCGGCCGGGCGGCGCCGGCTTTGCGCCGCGCAGCAAGCGCAGCGCCTACGAGGGCGGTGTCCGCACGCCAATTGTGCTGCGTTGGCCCGGGCGAATCGCGCCGCAGCGCTGCGACATCCCCGTGAGCAGCGTCGACCTACCCGCGACGATCCTCGCCGCGTGCGGCGTCGCGATTCCCGCAGCATGGCCCGGTGTGGACCTGCGCGGAGACCTCTCCCAGCGCGGCCCGGTCTTCGGAGCGGCGTTTACGCACGACGTTGTCGAGCTGGATCAGCCCGTGAAGAGCATGTTGTCACGTTGGGTGCTGAGAGACCCTTTCAAGCTCATCGTGTCTGCGGACCCCGGCGCGCCCTGTGAGCTGTACAACGTGCGCGCCGACCCGGCCGAAGAGTCGCCGCTCGACGACCAGGACACGGTGCGCGCGCTGCGAGCGGAGCTCGATCGCTGGTGGCCCGGCGCCAACCTCGGCCAGCAGAACCAGCGCTAGCGGACGCGCTCGACCGCGTTCTTAGCCGCTTCGGCCGTGGCCGAGCCTCTCCGCGTCACCGGGAGGACCGCCTCCATGGACAGCGGCTTGTGCAGGACGTCCGCGACGCGACGCGCCCGGACGAGGTGCGGTGGGTGACCTCGAAGGTGGAACCGCTGCGAGGCCTACCAACTGGTGCGGAGCGCGGCCACCACGACCGGCAGCGAGACGAGTTGCGTCACAACCGCCAATGCGCTGAGCGCGCCGACGATGAGCTTGCGGGTGATGCCAGTCGGCGCCCTCGATGGATCCGTCGGCCTCGTACACGCCAGGGCAGCCAGCGCGATCAGCACGGGCTCCAGCGGCGCACGAAAGCGGGAAATGCCGAACATGGCCAGGGGTACCGCGACGTGCGCGAGCACGAGCAAGAGCGCGAGCACTTCGAACCACGGAGGCGCGACCCGTCGCGCGGCGGCGACCAGGGCGAGCCCGAGAACTGCGACGCTGGAAAGGGCACCACCCAACAGCAGCGCGCGGCGCGCCCAGGGCCGCTGCGCAATGCCGTCGAGCTGGCCAAGGCGCAGCGCTCGGTGCGCGAAGCTCAACGGAGAGAAGACATCGCTGACGCCGATGATGCGCGAGCGTATCGCCCAACCCGGGTGCGTGGTCAGGACTTCGCGCACACGCTCACGCGCGTAGCCCTGCATCCGCGTACCGTCTGCGAACACCTCTGGACCCGGCACACTTGGCCCAGGCGCCTCGAGCCAATGTCGAAGGCCGCCGAGCGGCGCCGCGTCGATCGCGCTCGACTCGAGCCCCGCGCGCTCGAACGGGATGGGAGCGCCGCTCCACCCGAGGACGATGTTGCCCGCGCCGGTCGCTGACGCCCATTTCGACGCGCCGACGACGAGCGTACTGCGCATGCTCCACGGGAGCAGGACAACGAGGGCGGCGACGATGATCGCCGCAGCTTCGACGAGGCCGCGCGTCGCCGGAGCGGCGACGATGGCGCCCAACCGGGGCCCGGGGGCGCGGGCCTGCTCCTCGCGCGCGCGCGCGAGGAAGACCGCGGCCCCCACAGCAACGGTCAAGACGAGGCCAGCCGCCCGCACGAGCAGTCCAACGCCCAACCATGCGCCGATGGCGAAGGGCAACCAGCCGCGCGCGCGCGCGCTTGGAGCACGGTCGGCATCGAAGAGCCGCGCCACGAGGGCGAGCGCCACCGCGAACACGAGCACGAAGAGCGCCTCAGTGAAAATGAGCGCCGACCAAATCGCGAGCGCGACGTGCTGCGCCGCGACCCAACCAGCGACGAGCCCCGCACGCCTGCCGCCGAGGCGCGCCACGAGCGCCATGATGACGCCCACAGTCGCCGTCGAGAAGACGACGTCAAGGCCGCGGAGCCACGCGAGGTTCGGCCCGAGCCCTACGAGCCCCTGCAGTCGCGCGAGGAGCCACGGGATCACAGGGGGCCACTCGCCGACGTACACACCGTGCGTGGCCCAGAGGTTCCCCAGGCGGCGGAGGGTGGCCTCGTCGCCGAGCAGCGGACCATCCGCAGCGTCAGCCGCAAGGGCGATACGCACCAGGGCCGCGAACAGGAGCGGGAGCGCCCAAGCAACGTGCCGTCCCAAGCGCCGAGACTCGCGCTGGGCCGCGTACGGCGCGCCCGCGACGGGCCGCCCGCTAGAACCCTCGCCGCCAGAACCCGGACCGATGGCAGCAGGGCCGCCTGCATCCGAGCGCGTGGAACGCTCGCTCTCTCGAGCGCCGGTGTCGGTGGATCCGGTCACTTGGCGGCCCCGCGGCGCAGGAGGTCGGGGCGGTACGCGGCCAGGAAGGCACGCTCTTCTGGACCGAGCGCCGCCAGCGCGCTATCGAGGGCAGGGATGCGCGCGCTGCGCGCCGTCTCACGAGCGATGAGCGCAAAGAGCGCCTGGCGCGCAGTGGCGCTATTGGACTCCTCGATCACTCGCCGAGCGAGCGCCGCGTCGCTGGGCGCGCGTGCCACCGCGAAGCGATCACCCGTCACTAACGCGGCTGCGAGGACCAAGGTCACGCAGAAGGTCGCGCGGGTGCTACGCCCGGTCTCTCGTGAAACTCCACACGTCACGGCATCCTCCGCGGTCATTGGCGAATCGGGAGGCGCTCGGCTCCTGCTGGGTCGACGATGCGACCTGTCCCTTTGGGCCCGCGTGGGGCGAGACAGATGGAGGTGGTGTACACGGCGAAGCAGCGACCTGTCGGGGTGCAAGGGTACACAAGCGCAGTCGCTGGCGCGCCATCCTGTGGCCGTCTGAATCCGCCCCTGCGCAGCCAGTGCGCGCAGCCGCCGCGCGGATCGCGTGAGCGCGATCGAGGGCCTGCGCGCACCTGGGGCGAGCGCGGTCTAGCGGACCTGCGCGGCGCGGCTCGACGGGTCGAATCCGCTTCCGCGCGATCGGCCCATGGCCTAGGATTCGGCCGCCTTGAATCGCCAAGCACCGACTCCTCCACGGGGACTCCTCCGTCGCCCGCTCGTCCAGGTGCTGGCCCTGCTCCTCTGTGGAGCAGGCGCCGCGGCGCTGGCGTGGAGATGGCCGTACGAGGGGCCGCGAGCGCCGATCCTGCGTGAGGCCACCACCACCGGCGTCCTCGCCGTGACCGGGCTCTTGCTCATGCTTCTCGTCGCGGCGCGCTTCCGCCCCCGTGTGATGAGCGTCGCGCTCGCCCTGTGCGCGTGGTGGATCGCTGTCGAGACGTGGGCCGCGCCACACCTCGTCTTCCAGTTTCGGCTGCTCCAATACTTCGCAGCACAAGACCCGGACCACCTCCCCAAGGGAGTGGGCCCGGATTGGAACTCCGATTCGCTGCGCGGAACACCGGCGCCCAGCGCGTTCACAGAGGACACGACCAACGTCGTCTTCCTGGGGGACTCGTATACGTACGGCCTGCATCTGAAGTCGTCGAAGGAGGCCTTCCCGACGCTCGTAGCCGAAGGCCTGCGCGCCGCGGAGCCGGACATCGCGCTGCGCGTCGCGAACTTTGGCTGGTCGAGCTCTTCGCCGTACCTCTCCTTTCGGCGGCTGCAGTCGATCGGAGACCACTATCACCCGGACATCGTCGTGCTCTGCATCGACATGACGGACTTCGGAGACGACATCCGTTGGCGGAACATCGTCGAGGAGCGCGGCATCTATTGGTTCTACAAGCGGCTGCCGATCACGCTTCGGATCGCACAGCTCCTTGCGCCTGACGCCTACGAGCGCTTTGTCGCGTGGACGGTCGATGCGCCCGCGCGTCGGTTCTTCCACTCGGAGGCGCCGCTCGAGGAGACGCGGCGCCATATGGAGCCTCTCGTCGGCAACGTCGCGGACATCTACGCTTGGTGCACCGAGCGCGGCGCGGACTTCGTGCTCGTCGTCTTGCCTCGGTCCTACCAGCACTCGCGCCGCGAGTCTCCCAACAACCACGAGGGCGACGAGTACGAGGTCCTCGGCCCCTACGCGCTCGAGCCCTTTAAGTTCTTCGACGAGCTGCGCGCACGGGTGCCCTATCCGATCGTCTCGCTGCTCAGCGCGTTCCAGACGACGGACGTCTTTCCGCTGTGCTTCGACCACGACCCCCATTGGCTGCCTGCAGGGCACCGAGTGGCGGCGGACGCGTTGATCCCCGAGCTCCTGCCTCGCGTGCGGGCCCGTGCGGGCCGCTGAGTCGAGCGCCATTGAGCGGCGCAGACTGCGCTACGGCAGCTCGCGCAGGCGCATGTTGCGGAACTCAACGGGGGCACCCTCGGCCTCCAACGCGAGATAGCCCGAAGCGGGCTCGCACGCCCGTCCGCCAGTGACCTCGACGCCGTTGACCCAGAGCCGCAGCTCACCGTTGATCGCGCGGATGTAGTAGTGGTTCCACTCTCCGTGGGGCTTGACGAGGCGCTCCGTCGGAAAGCTGCGCGACCCGTTCGGGTTGCCGACTCGGTACTCGACGCCGGAAGCATCCGTATAGGTGATCTCGGGGACAAATGGCGTCATCCGCGACTGCCCCACCGGGAAGACGTCCCCATGGCTCGTGAACCAATCTGAGTGCGCGCCTTTTCCCGCGAGCCAATTCTCCTCGTAGCCGAGGTCGAGCACCTGCACCTCGATCCCACTGCGCGGGAGCTCGCCAGGCTTCAGGTCCGTGAACGCCGCTTCCGGGCACCAAACGAAGAGCCCGCTGTTGCCTGCGTGCGCGAGATGGCGCCACTCTGCGACGAGCTCGAAGTTGGTCAATGGGCTTTTGCTGCGCGCGCCGCCGAGGGGCTTCCCTGTCCCGATGATGACGCCATCCCGTTCGGTCCACGTGTCGTCGACGCCGTTGACGACGTCGAAGTCTGCGAGTGAGAGCGCTCTCCAGTCCGCCCCCGCGCCATCGATGTAAGCCTTCGGGAGCGCGGCCTGCGACGCGGAGTGCAGCGGGACAAGCGCAGCGCTCACGAGCGCGAGCAAGAGAGGAGACATGCGAGTGAGGGGGCCCATGCCGCCCACAATAACGCGACGGGATACAGTTTGCTGGGCTTCGAGGCCCCCCATGCAAGGCGTGACGAAGGGTCCGCTTCCGAGGTTGCGGTCGGCGCTCAGCGCGCGACGCCAAAGAGCCACCGCACCCAATCGAGGGCGCGCCGCGCGCTCGCATGTGGATCGAGCCCGAGCGAATGAGGCGGCGCCACGGTCTCCGTCGGCGCGCTGCCTGTGCTGGCGGGCGGCCGAGACTGGACCGAGTCCCCCGCCGCCGCGGGCAGAGCAGCGGCCTCCAACCGCAATGCAACCGCCTCCGCGCGCTGCGTGGCAACGCGCAAAGTGCCGACGCCAGCGGCGACCTCATTGAGCCGCGCGAGCGCCGCATCCTCGCGCCCTTGCGCCGCGCGGTCGAGCTCTGCGAGCCGCGCGGTGAAGGCCGCGCGATCGTCCGCCGCGAGGCGCCGCTCTTGCTCCACGGCCGCGCGCGCGCGCTCCAGATCGCGTTCGGCGCCATCGAGCCGCTCAGTGAAACGAGACCGCTCGCGGGTGCCCGCTTCCCGCTCCATCCCGAGCGAGGCCCGCGCGGCATCCGCGTCCCTGCGCAGCTCATCGAGCCGCGCCGTCAGCGTGTCGCGCTCACGAGCCATGCGCGCTTGGTCTGCCCGGCGCGCGGCGCCTTCCTCGGCGGCGCGCGCCTCGGCGATCTGCCGCGCTGCGGTCGCTTCAGCGAGCGCGCGCGCGCTCTCCTCGACGAGCGTCACCAAACGCCCATCCAGTCCGTCGACCCTGGCGCCCACCTCGCTCGCCAGGCCGGAGAGCGCCGACGCGCCCGTGCGCGCGGACGCGCGGACCTCGCCGAGGCGCCCCGAGAGATCGAACCACAGCGCCCCCACCGCGACACACGTCAAGACGCTGGTCCAGACGCCGGCCCGCGCATGCCACGGCGCGGGTCGTGCGCTCGACTCGAGGGCGAGCAGCCGTCGCTGTGCGAGCAGGAGCCCAGCGGTGCTGGCGCGGCGCTCTCGCTCCGCCTCCTCCAGGCGAGCCCGAAGCTCGCCGAGCAATGGCACGAGCGAGGACTCTCGGGATAGGTCCGCCCCGGGCGCGCTCGTAGACCAAGGGCTAGGTCCTGCCTCGCGCTGCGATGCATTGTGGGCCTCCGCGCCGATAGCGGGCTCAGGCTCGACAGCGAGTTCGGGCTCGTGCTCAGGCTCAGGCTCGGGCTCGGGCTCGGGCTCGGGATGGAACAGGTCGCGGAGGTCCACCACCCGCACCAGCCGCACGTCCCTCCCGCCGCGCTTGCCCGTCTCGAAGAGGAGCTCGCCCGACTCGCACAGGCGGTCCAGCTCCGCGCGCGGAACCCCCGCCAGCTTCGCTGCTTCGGACGCGGTCAGGGGGGTCGAAGGCGGGAGCTCGAAGAGCCCAGCCCCGGCCCCGCCGCCCGGCCTTTGGTCGTGCGCCGATTTGGGCATCGGGGGCAGCATAGCGATGGTGAGACCCCAACTTCCACGACCTCGGGGGCCATGCCGAACGCTGCCCGCGCCCCTCGCGCTAGGGCGTGCCCAGCAGCGAGCAGCCCCCCCGCGCGCTGGAGGGCTGCGCCAGAGGTTTCTCGGGCTTCCATGCCACCGCGCAGGGCTATTCTGCATTCCTCCTCGCGGTGAACCCTCCTTACCCTCCGTCCACGCGCCCCTCCGAACGGGGGTCCGCGCGCCACATCGCGCGCCTCGACCGCACGTCCGGCGCAGGGGCCGGTGGTCCAGCGCAGAGCGAGACGACGGGCGCGGTCATCGAGCGCCTCGTGCGAGAGCACCAGGACGCGGTCCGCACCTACCTCGTCTTCCTGGGCGCCAACGGTGACCAGGTCGACGACCTGGTGCAGGAGACCTTCCTGAGCTTCCTGCGCTCGACCTTCCAAGAGCGCGACTCCGCCTCGACGCGCGCCTACCTGCGGACCGTCGCGCGCAACCACCTCCTCAAGGAGTATCGGCGCGCGGGCTCGCGCCCACCGAGCCAAGACCTCGATGCGGCAGAGCACGCCTGGGAGGAGTACGAGAGCGATGACGGCGGCGAACAGTTCCGATCCGCGTTGCAGCTGTGCATGGCGGGGCTGCGCGACGACGCACAACGGGTGCTGCGGCTGCGCTACGGCGCGAGCACGCCACGGGCGACGATCGCGGAGCGTCTGGGGATGAGCGAAGCGGGCGTCAAGTCCATCATCGTGCGCGCGCGGCGCAGGCTGCGTGAATGTGTCGAGCGACGCTTGGGGTGGTCCGACGCGTCCGAGGGCCTTGGCGGCAACCCCGGCAGCGGGCCGAGTGGGCATGTGATCGGGGAGGGCGGCGCGTGACGCCGGCGCCCGCCGACGCATTGCGCGAACGCGTGCTCGAGGTCGCGCTCAGCGAGGTGCTGCGCGCGACCCCCGCGCCAGACTACGCAGCGCGTGTCCGCGAACGCTGGGAGCGTGAGCAGCAGGAGCGCCAGCGGAGCGCGCCGCCTCGCGCATCGCGCGGGCCACGCCGCCTCGCGCTCGTCGCGCTTGCGACGGCGGCTGCCGCAACGGTCATCGCGACCGCCGTCTGGCAGGGCGGTCGCCCCACGTGGGAGGACGCCGCGGGGGCGCTCGGCGCTGCGCCCATGATCGCCGCCACAGTGGGGCTCGGGCCGACGTCGCTCCCAGCGGGCGTCGCGGCGTTTCCGGCGACCTTTGGCGTCGTGCTCGCGAACCTCGACGTCGAACCGCGCGTCGTCGAGCTCTCGGACATCGGCCAAATCGAGCTCGGCCCGGGCGCGCTGCTCGCCTTCGAACGCGGCGCGGACGCTGCGGGCGCGCCTCCCCCGCGCCTCCTCGACGGCGCGGCGCTCGTGCGCGCCACCGGCTCGGCGGGCTTGGCGCTCGCGATCGGCAACAGCCCTGCGCCCCTGACCTTGGCCGACGCAGGCGCGTTCCGCGTCGAGCTCGCGCGCGCCACGGGGCCGGCGCCGTTGCGCGTCGGGGATCTCGAGCGAGCCCTCACGGAGGCGCCGACGAAGGCCACGGGCACGTTCGGACGGGGCGCGCTGCTTGCGCCGACGTGGCTGACGATCGAGCCGCTGCAAGGCGCTCTGGCTTGGCGCTCGGTCCAGGGGCAACGCATCGCCATCGATCGAATGGTCGAGGGAGAGGTCGTCGACGAACACGGCCTGATGGTGCCGCTCGAGCCAGCGCTCAGCACGGAGCTCGCGGGCTGGCTGCGCACCCTCGCGCCCATCCCCGGGGTCGACGAGCTCACCGTGACCATGCCCTTCGAGCGCTCGGTCGAGGACGAGCTCGAGCGCGAGCTGCGCCGCCTCCTCGCCGACCGGCCGGCGCTCTGGGTCCCCGTGTCGCGCGAGCTCGCGCGGCGTGTGCGGTCCCACGGCGAACCCCTCTGGTGGCGCGGTGCGCACGCCGTGGTCGCGCGCAGCGACTCCACGGCGGCGCTCGCCGTCGCGCGCGAGTGGTGGCGCGCGGCGCCCGAGCGCTTCGACACGGACGCGTTGCTCGCGCTCGCAGAGCGCGCGCTACCGCCCTTCGCCCGCGAGCTCGACGTCCTGGTCGAGCTCGAGGCACCGGTGGCCCCGACCGTCGACCCCACCGCGCCCACGCGCTCGGGCCCGGACGCGGACCGAGACCTGATCGCGCTCGTCGCGCTCGCGCGCGGCGACGGCCGCTTTGCAGGCCGCGCGCTGGAGCTCGCGCGGCCGCTGGAGAAGCTGGCGTATCCCGACGCCCTGGGGCTCGTCCAAACCGCGGAGTCCTTACGAGCGTTTGTGGCGTCCGCGGTCCTCGCCGAGCAAGGCCTCATGGACCCATGGGAAGGAGCGCGCGCTGCGCTGATCGAACGCATCGAGCAGCTGCTCGACGAGGGACAGCCCGAAGCCGCGGCCATGATCGCCGGGCCGCTCGACGAGGCCGCGCGTGCGCTGGGCCTCGCGCCCTATGACCCAGCTCCGATGGGCGGCCCGCACCTCGCGTACTTCCCCCACCGGGTCCGCGAGCGGACCCTCGCGTTCATCGACCCCGCCGGCGACGGCCCCAACGTGTCGGAGTGGCTCGATACATGGCAACGCTGACCGATACCCCGAGAAGTGGCGACCGAGTGCAACCGCAGCGCAACGCGCTCGCTTCTTGCGGACGGTTGAGCCCGAGCGCGCCGAGCCGCCTGGAGGTCGGTGGCCGCGCGCGCTTTTGGGCCGACCGCGCTTCGGCGCCCTTTCTCGGGAGGAGAAGGGGCGCCGGGCGACCTCCCAAGGGCCTCCTGTGGCGCGGGCTCCTCGCTGTGTGGCTCTGCGTACCAGGGGCGGTTGCGGCGACGGGACAAGGGCACGCTGCGCTCAACGACGCCCGCGCCGACCTGGCCGCGCTCGTGCGCGAAGCCCGCGTGCGCGAGCGATCCGAGCCGGAGGCGCCGACGACACGCGCCGCCTGGGAGCGGGTCCTGGCCCTCGCCCCTGACGACCCGGAGGCGCACCGCGCGCTCGGGCACCACGCGTTCAACGGCGTGTGGTACCCCACCTATAGCGGCGCCAGCGCCGCTCGCCGCGCCGCGGCCATGGACCGCCTTGACGCGCGGGGCGAGACGGCGGCGCTCAGCGCGCAAGCTGAGCGCGCGTGGGTCGCGTGGGACGAGGTCCAGTTCCTGCGCATGGGCTGGGCGCGCGATCCGAATGGTGCCTGGCGCGCGCCCGAAATCCAAACTGCGCTGCTGCCAACGGCGCACGAGTGGCACCGGCTCCAAGACACGCACTTCTGCGTCGAGACGCGACGGCTTCCCTTCGGCGGAACCGACGCGCAAGCGGACGATGCCCGCGCGGTGGACTTGGCGCAGCGCGCGCGCGCAGCGATCGAGGGCGTCCCTGGCAACATCGAGCGCGCGCTCGGGCTCGTGCCGCGCGGCAGCGCCCGCTTGGTCGTCCTCGGCTCCCTCGGCGAGTACAACACGTTCGCCGCTGGAGACCCGGCGCTCGGGCGGGCGCCGACGGAGCGCTCCGGCAGCTCTGCGACGCACTACGCGTACTTCGCCGATGCGTGGCTCGAGTGGGCCGGCCCGCAGCGTGTCTTCCGGGGCACAGGCGTGTGTGTGTTCGAGCTCGGGGATGGGCGCCTCGGCGCGTTCGCGCCGTTCGCGGCGCGCCACGCTGCGGCGCTCGCGATGCTCGAGATGCTCGACCCGAGCCCGCGCGCGCTCGCGGACGCGACCTTCGGCGCGGGCGGCGCCCTGGCCCTCGGGGACTACTGGCGAGAGAAGCGCTTGCCACGTTGGATCCACATGGGTGCCGCGATGTACTGCGAGCGCTTCTTCGTCGACCCCGACGCCGCCGACCCGGAGTGGGCGCGGCGCTGGGCGCTCGAGAACGTCTGGCGCCAAAGGGGTCGCGCGCCGCTCGACGCGCAGGACCTGGAGCGAGCCCTCCGCTGCGCGCTCGACGGCGCCGCGCCCGACGAATCCAACCTGACGCTGCAGCTGGCCGGGCTCGTCATGGCCTTTGTCCTCGACGGCGATTGCGCGCCGGTCCGGGCGGCGCACCAGGACCTGGTCGCGGCCATGAGGGCCCTCGACCGGGAGCCCGACGCGGCGCGTCGTCGCGCGCTGGACGGGGGCGTGCGGGCGGCCGCGCGGACGCTCGAGGGCGCGCTGCTGGCCTCCAGCGCGGCCCTCGACCGCTTCGCGCGCTGACCCCGAGCGCTCCGCGGAGGGTGCTCGCGGAACGTGAGCGAGGAACGATCTGGAGCGAAACCCAGGACGGTGCGTGCACCGGAGGCCTCATCCGGTCAATCTCTTCGCCCCATGGCCGACGGCTTCAACAGCGACAAAGACTATTTCGCCAGCTACTCCGATCCCGGCGTGCACCGGTTGATGATCTCAGATCATCCGCGCACAGACGGCTACCGCAGGGCGATCGAGTCCTGCGTCGAGGGCAAGCGCGTCCTCGACGTCGGCACGGGGACCGGGATCCTCTCGCTCTTCGCGGCGCGCGCAGGCGCGGAGTGGGTCATCGCCGTCGACAACTCGGCCATCCTCGAGACGGCGTGCGAGCTGGCCGCGGAGAACAACCTCGCGCACAAAATCCAGTTCGTCTCTGCGAACGCCGAGACGATGGAGCTCGACGGCCCCGTCGACGTGATCATGTCGGAGTGGATGGGCTTCTTCGGCCTCGCGGAGCTCATGTTCCGCAGCGTCATCCACGCGCGCGACAAGTGGCTGCGCCCCGGCGGCGTGATGATCCCCGGCCAGTTCCGCCTGCAGATGGCGCCGACCGATGACGTCCACGTGCACCAAGAGCTCGGCGCTGGCCTCTGGGAGCGCCCGGTCTACGGCCTCGACTTCTCATTGATGATCGAGCGCGAGGTCAGCTCGCCGATCACCGCGGCCTGCGACCTGTCGGCCGCGAGCCTGATGGGCCCGCCCGCGACGGTCCTGGACCTCGACCTGCACGTCGCGAAGTACGAGGACTTCTTCTTCACGGCGGCGGTCGAGCTGCCGATCGAGCGCTCCGGGCGCCTGAGCGGGTTCGGCGGCTGGTTCGAGGTCGACCTCGTCCCCGGAGTCACGCTCAGCTGCTCGCCGATGGCGCCGCGCACGCACTGGCGCCAGAGCTACTTCCCCGTGCGCCCCTTCGTGGTGCAACGCGGCGACGTCGTGCGCCTCGCGATGGAGGCCCAGCGACCGGAGTTCGGTGACGACCGACTCCCGCTGTACTTCATGAACGGCGAGCTCGTGCGCGATGACGAGGTCATCCACACGTTCTTCTACCGCCACCTCGGCACGTTCGAGTGATCGCGGAGCGTCGAGCCAGCTAAGGCCTGCCCAGTCGGCCGACCCAGTCGGCCAGCCCCATCGGCCGACCCAGTCGGCCGGCCCAATCAACCGATGCTCAGCGGGCCTGCGCCTGGGCGTGATGCGGCGTCTCAGAGGGTCAGCTCGCGCTGCCACTCCTCGCGCGGGTCCTCGAGCTCGTATTGGCCCAACCGGTGGATGTGCGAGCGATAGTTGCGCACGTCGACCAGTGTGATCGTCTGGATCGTGCGCAGCGTGGTGAGCTGCTCGGACAGCTGACCAGGGTGCCGCAGGAGGGCCGTCAGGCGGTCCTCGCCGAGCTGCGCGGCTGCGGCGGGATCGACCTCCACGGCCTCGAACGCGGCGCGCGCGCCGTCGAGGTCCTGCGAGATCGCGACCCAAACGGCGCTTCGCAAGCGCTCGAGGGCCGCGGGGTCCGTCTCACCCGAGGCCGCGATTCCACGGCGCGCCCACCACCTCGACACGCGCCCGCGCAGGCCCGGCCGCACGAACCACCTCGGCCCGAGCGAGCTCAACAGCGCCTCCCGCGCCGCCGCGACCACGACCGCTTCCCCTGCGAGGTAGGCGCGGACTCCGTCGAGGTCTGCGTGGAAGGCCAGGATCAGCGCGCGCTCGCGCTCTGGATCCGCGTGGAGCTGGACCCCGAGGCGCGCTTCGAGCCGCGCGCGAAGGCCGCCTTCGAGCGCGCGCTCGAGCCACGCGAGGTCCCGCGCAGTGCGCGCGCGCGCCTCCTCGACCTCTGCCACCAGCGCCGGCTCCGCGCGCAGGAACTCCAGGTCGCGCTCGAGGGTGTGCACGCCACACAAGGGCGCCGCGCGGCGCGCGAACCCGAGATACTCCGGGTCGAAGAGCGCGCGCAGCCGCAGCGCCTCCCAAGCCGCGGGCAAGCGCATGCGATCGACCTTGCGCAGCGCCGTCGCGAAGTCCGCCTGCTGCGGGCGCCCGGCCCCGAGCGGACGATCCGGCCGGCGGATGATCTGCACGGCTTCGACGAGCCGGCCGCCCATGAACCCGGCCAAGCGGAGGCCGCGCCCGACCAAACGCAGCGGCAAGATCAACACCCGGCCGCCGGACAGCCACTCTTCGTAGAGCGCGCGGACGTTGAGCACGCGCTCTTCGATCGGCCGATAGGCGAGCGGCCAGCAGCCTAGGACGGAGCGCACGAGGCCTCGCCGCTCCCGCTCGAGCCGCGCGCGCACCCGCGGCCCGAAGCGACGCTCGACCTCGTCATCCCGACCAGGGCTCGCGTCGAGAAAGTGCAGCACCGTAAACGCCGTCGTGAGCTGGCGGAGCGCCTCCTCGCGCCGCGAAGCGGGCTCGGACGAGCCGCCCGCGAGCCACGCTTCGTACCGCCCGCGCTCTTCGGGCGCGCAATGCGCGAGGTCCGCCAGAGGCACCGCGTTCGCGTTGAACTCGACGATCAGCCGCGCGGCGCGGCTCGCCAGCGAGCGTGTGATCGCGTGGAACCACAGGTACGGCCCATCGAACACGCTCTTGCGCCGCCGCAGGTCGATGCGCGACAGGGTCGCCACCGCCTCGGACGAGAGGCGGCCCGAGCGCTCGATCAAGCGCCTCAGCGCGAGGTTGCCCAAGAGCTGCCCGGTCGCGCGCGTGTCCGACTCGACGAAGAGCGCGCCGTCCTGGTAGTCGCGGTACAAGAGGACCGCGCGGCCGACCGGGTCGTAGTGCTCGGAGGACGCGCAGATCTCGAGGCCCTCGCCGCGGAACGAGGACAGGTCCGCGAGGAAGCGCGCGGCGAGCGAGTCCGTCGGCTCAGCGAGGTCGCTGTCGCGCTCGATCTCCGTGCGGCGCAGCGCGAACTCGGGGGCGAAGACACGCTGCGCGAGGAGGCGCGCGTCGCCGGATCGGTCGCGCGCTTTGATGCTGTCCGTCAAGTGCAGGAACTGCGCGCTCGCGACCTGCTCCTGGAACGTCGACGCGTCGCGCGCGAGGCGCTGCAGCCAGGCGCCGACCGCGAGCAGCGCGAGGCACACCGTGCCGAGCACCAGGAGCGGCTTGCCGATCATGTTCTCGGCCATCGCGACCAAGGTCGCGATGACGCCGACCGCGCCGATGACCTGGAGCAAGAGCGACAAGAGGCCGTAGGCCCCCGCGATCACGAGCAGCCGCACGGCGGGCCGCGCCGTCCGCGCGACGATCGTCGCCCCGACGCGCCCTACGAGCTCCGCCGGGGTGATCGTTGTCGCGAGGTCGGCCCACCAGAGCACACGTTGGTGCTGGCGCGCGAGCGACCGCGCGACCGCGCGGACCGTGCCCGCGACCACATCGTGGTCTGGCCTGGAGAGCGACTCACGCGGCACCCAGGCCCTGGCCAGCGGCAAGTAGCGGAGCGGCGAGCGCACAAAGAGGCGCACGCCGCGCGCAGCCCTCCGCACGCTCGCCTCGCCGAGGTGGTCCTCGACCTCGGCGGCGGACACGTTCTCGAGCCGCGCGAGCAGGTCCTCTGCCAGCGGCCGCTCAGCGCGCCTTGGGCGGCGCTCGCCTTGCGCGCCAAAGGGCGCGATGAGCGCGGCGTCGGAGCTCGCGAGGTGCCGCGTGCGCGCCTCAGCGACCTGGGCCCGCGCCTCCGTCGCGAGCCCGGCAGCGAAGCGCGCGTCGAGGCGCGCGCGCAGCTCGAAGAGGCCGCTCTGCTGCGCGTGCTCGCGGCTGGCGGCAGCGCGACGTTCGGCGCTCGTGGGGAACAACAGGACCTCCTGCTCCAAGAGCCGCCGATGGCTGCGCACGAGGCGATCGAGGCCGCGCGCCAGGAAGCCGAGCGCGCGCACGAGCCGCATCAACGGCATCAAGAGCCGCGCCGATTGCGCCATGCGCGGCAAGCGCACGAGGCGCAAGAACCAGGCCAGCCGCGCGGGCTCGGCGGTGGCCGCAGCGCCGGCGGCGCCGCCCGCGAAGAACCAGGACCAAGGCAGCGCAGGGAGGAAGTCCGTGACGAAGTGGCGGGTCATCCAGCGGCGCCGGAACCCGATGAGCCACGCGCGTACGCTGAAGTCCCACAGGAAGAAGGCACAGAGCGCGTGGTCGACGCGCATCGACCAGACGGTCGCGCCATGGAAGAGCTCGAACACGAGCAGGCCGAGGACGACCAAGAGCGCGCCCAGGACGGCGCGGTCCCAGCGCCCCACGTTGCGCGCGCCGAACCGGCGCGCCAAGAGCGCCGTCAGGAGCTGCTCTTCGCGCTCGGACTCGAGGCGCCCGCGCGCCCGCGCCAGCCGCCTGCGGAGCGCCCGATCACCCGCGAGCGTCAGCGCGTCCGAGTGCCACGCGAGGGCATCCGCGGCGCGGTCGAGGCGCTCAGCAGCGACATGCGGCGCGACCTCGCCCGCGGCGAACAGCGCTTCGTCCGCGGCGTCGATCGCGAGCTCGACCCAGCGCGCCCGGGTCACCTCCGGGACGACACCACGCGCGACGTAGGCTGCGACGTGGCTGCGGGCGGCCGTCCGGGCCTCGCGCGCCTCCGCCAAGACGGCGGCAGAGTCCACGACCCCCGGCTCGACTGCGAGCGCGCGGGGCTTCACTTGATAGGCCGCGGACAGCTCGTCGACCGCGAGCAACGCCTCGAAGGCGGCCCCCAGCGCCTCGGGGGACTCGTGGTTCCCGGTCGACACGGCCGGAGCGACCGGCGACGGCGCGCCGGGCGACGGCGCGCAGGGCGACGCCGCGTGCGTCGTCGCCCGCAGCCGGGCCAAGTCCAACTGCATGACGACCTGGTCCGCGGCCGCCGCTTCACGGGTGAGCCCGCCCGCTGCCAGGAGATCGCGCCATTCCGCGGCCGTCGAGCGGACTGGGCAGCCGGCGCTCCCGCCGTCGACGCCGCTGCCCAAGGCCTTCACGCGCGCGACCTCGAGCGCGAGGAGCTGCGCTTCGACGTGCAGCAGCCGCGCCAGCGACCGCTCGTCCACCGCGCCCGCCTCGCTGAGCGCAGCGTCGAGCGCCAACCGCGCTGCCTCGAGCGAGCCCGCGCTGTCCGGGTCCGCGGCCGGCGGGCCTGCGAGGCCCCGGGGCTCTGGGTCGCGCTCGGGCGCCGCGCCCCCTCGCGCCCCCCCTGGCGAGGCCTCGTGCGGGTCGAGCGGAGTGCGTCCGGCGCCAAGCGGCGGCTCATCGAGCATCCCCCCTAGTGTAAGGACCTCCCTCGCCAAACCCACGCGCGTCATCCCGCCGCGACCCGAATGCCCGGCATCAGCGCGCGTATCAGGCTGCTACCATCCCAGCCGGGCTGCCCCTGGCCCAGCTCAACGTCCGTGACCCGTAGACCTCGTCCGTGGGTCCGCCAAACCTGACAGGGCTCGGGTGCTCCACGTGCGAGCGCGCCCCGAAGGCCCCCAACGACCCTGCCGCGCCGAACATGACCGACCAAGATCAATCGAACCTGCCGAAGCACCCCACGAAGCGCGACTCCGTGTGGGAGGTGTACTTCCCCTTCCGGCCGGACGAAGACAAGGAGGCCGTCCCCGTCGCTTCGTTCCCGATGATCATCTACTTCTGGCCCGCGATGGTCGCGTTCCTGATGTGCGGGATCCTGCAGGGGCTCGGCTGGGGTTCCCCAGGCACGCTCGGCTGGATCTCGATCTCGGCGCTGGCGTTCAACCTGATGGTGATCGTCACGGACCTCGATCAAAAGAAGTTTGTCATCGTCCTGCTCCTGTTCCTGGGCGCGGGCCTGGGCCTCTACATCGGGCGGCTCCAGAATTGGGCGGTCCTTGGACATATCGGTGACTGGATCGCAGCGCGCAACATCACGCTCAGCACGGACGCGTTCCTCGCCATCGGGCTCTTCTTGCTCGGGTTCTTCTGCGTCGGCATGGCGCAGCCGCGCTTCGACTACTGGCGCCTCGAGCCCAACGAGTTCGTGCACTACATCCAGCCCTGGGGCCGTGACCAGAGCTTCCCGCGCCAGGGCAGCACGGTCGCCCGCGAAGTGCCTGACCTCTTGGAGTGGTTCCTGACCTTCGGAGGCGGCACCATCGTGATCCGCCGTGAAGGACAGGTCGTCGCCCGCATCGAGCACGTACCGTTCCTTGGTCGACGCATGCGCTCGATCGAGAAGCTGCTCGGCGTGACGCGCGTCAAAGCCACCTGAGCTCAGCCCCCGCCCGCACGCGCTTCGGAGCACCTCCATGACGGATCAACGCCACGGCCTCGAGTTCGCGGAGCGCCTCGCCGCCTTCATCGACGCGTCGCCTTCGCCCTACCACGTCGTGGCAGAGGTCGCCGAGCGACTCATCGCGACGGGCTTCACGGAGCTCGACGAGCGCGACGCGTTCCAATCGGTCCCGGTCAAGGGCTTCGCTCGCCGTGGCGGCTCGATCCACGCCTGGTTCATGCCGCCGGGGGCTGGGCCGGAGGTCGGGTTCCGCGTGCTCGGCGCGCACACGGACAGCCCGAACCTGCGCGTCAAGCCGCAGCCCGATACCGGGCGCGTCGGCGTGCGCCAATTGGGGGTCGAGGTCTATGGCGGGGCGCTGCTCAACTCGTGGCTCGATCGCGACTTGGGCCTGTCCGGCCGCGTGTATCTCGAGACCGCCGCGGGGACGCTCGAGGAGCGCCTGTTCCTCGACTCGCGCCCGCTCGCGCGCGTCGCACAGCTCGCGATCCACTTGGACCGCGAGGTGAACGAAAAGGGCGTCCAGCTCAATCGTCAGAGCCACCTCGCGCCGCTTTGGGGGCTCGGGGACCGCGAGCACTCTGGCTTCCGCCACTACCTCGCTGGCCGCATCGGCGCGGATGAAGCGGCGGTGCGGAGCTTCGACGTGATGTTCCACGACATCCAGCCGAGCAGGGTCCTGGGGCGCGACCGTGAGTTCCTTGCGGCGCCGCGGCTCGACAACCTGTGCTCGTGCTTTTGTGGCCTCGACGCGCTGATCGCCATCGCCAAGCGCGGCGAGGCCGCTGGGCCGGTGGTCCTCGCGCTGTTCGACCACGAAGAGGTCGGGAGCGCGAGCCGCGGCGGCGCGGCCGGGCCGCCGCTCGAGCACATCATGGAGCGCCTGGTGCTCGCGCGGGGCGGCGGACGCGAGGACCTCCTGCGCGCGCTCGCGGCATCGTTCTGCGTGTCCGCCGACATGGCGCACGCGACGCACCCGAACTACGTCGAGCGCCACGAACCCGACCACCTGGTGTTCATGAACCGCGGCCCGGTCCTGAAGGTGAACCAGAACCAGCGCTACGCCACCGAGGCGCTGACGGCGGCGCGCTTCGAGTCCGCGTGCCGCGCCGCAGGCGCTCCGATGCAATCGTTCGTGACACGGACGGACCTCGGGTGCGGCTCGACGATCGGCCCGTTGACCGCGACGCGTCTCGGCTTGCCGACGGTCGATGTCGGCGTGCCGCAGCTCTCGATGCACTCGTCGCGCGAGCTCTGCGGCGTGCTCGACCCCGCGTTGATGACGGACACCCTCGAGGTCCTCCTGCGCGACTGATCAGCGCGGGAGCATCCCGACCCACCAGCCGAGCGAGAAGCGCGCATTGACCTCGCTCGGGGCGCGCAAGCGCAGCGCCCCGTCGTCGTCGCGCCACTCATAGGCGTCGATCCCGAACGGACCGTGGTAGCGGAGCTGATGGAGCGTCGCCGCGACGTCGCGGGCCGCGGCGGAGAGCGCGTCGAGCAGCCGGTGCTCGTCGGCCCCGTGCTCGTCGGCCCCGTGCTCGCGGGCCCCGTGCTCGCGGGCCCCGTGCTCGCGGGGTCCGCGCACTGCGTCACCTGCCAAGCGGCGCGTCGCGCGCCATCCGCCGTGCTCATCGACGACCTGCAAGCATGGGACCCCGAGGGAGACCTCACCCTGCGCGTCGAGCCAACCATGCAACGCGAACTCGCGCGTGATCGTGACGAATGGATCACACGTCACGGCGCCCGGCCGCAGGGCGGCGCGCAGCCACTCCGCGTCGCCAGGAGGGAGCGCGGCGCCGCTCCACACGCGACGCGCGCCGCGGCCGTTCGCGGACAAACCGCGCCGCAGCAGCCAACGCGCCCCGGGCGCCCCAGCGAGCAGGGCGCGCTCGACCTCCTCGAAGGTGCGCGCGATGACCCCGCCTGGCAGCGGCGAGCGCGCCGCGAACGTCGCGCGGTCGTTGGCAGCGCTCAGCGCCGCCTCGGTGGGCAGCGCCAGCCCATCGGTCACGCAGCCCGCTCCCGCGCCGGACGCGGCCGCGCCTGCATCGAGCGCGAGCGCGCGTGCGCTGCAGGGCGTCAGCCCGAGCGCCGCGACCTCTGCGACCGCGGCCGCAGTGGGGCACCAGAGGAGCGCGGCGCCTGGCGTGAGGGCGCGCTGCGCGCCTGCCGCACCGGCGGCCGAAGTCGCGGCGCTGGGCAACAGCGGGACAAGGTGCGTCGGCAGCAGCGGCGCGAGCGCCTCGGCGCCGCGCGCGAGCGCCGCGAGCGCGCGCGCGCTGCGGTCCACGGGTCGCAGCGGCGCCGGGCGCGCGAGCTCCTCCTCGGCGTCGAAGTTCAGATAGAGGTACGTCACGAGCCCCGCCGCGTCACCAGGCTTCGAGCGCGTCCAAGAACGCCGGCCCTTGCCCGGCGCGGCCGCGGCGCTCGCGGTCGAGCGGCTTGCCGCGCAGCACCGTCGGTGTCAGCGGCGCGGGCAACGCCGACCGCCAAGCGTCGAAGTCAGGCGCGGCGTCAGGCGCGGCGCCAGAGAAGCGCTGGAACCAGCGCGTCGCGAAGCGCACGTGCGCGACCTCTTCAACGCCGACCGCCGCGACGAAGGCCGCGGACTCCGGGTCGCCAGCCTGCTCGAGCTCCCGCGCGAACTGCCGTGTGTGCTCGAGGTTCGCGGCCTCGAAGCCCATGCCCATCAACGCGACGAAGCCGCGCGGGCCCGCGACGCTCGGGACGCGCTGCCAGAACCAGTCTCGCACGGGGTGGTCGCCATAGCGGACGCCCAAGCGCGCCAAGCGCGCCGCGTACCCCTGGGCGTGCCGGACCTCGTCGCCGAGCACTCCCAAGAGCCCACGTCGAAACCGCAGCGGCGTATCCGGGAACGCGAGCAGCGCGTAGGCCATGAGCTCTGCTGCTTGCACCTCGTGGTGGAGGAACGTGTGCAGGAGCTTGCCTCGCTCGCTGGCACGGACGAGCGCGCCGCGCCGCGGCATCTTCTCGGCCCGCGCCGTGAGCTTGTAGCCGAGCCCTCGCCCGGGCGCGCTCGGCGGCGGTGGACCAGCCGTGGACGTATAGCCCGCCGGCACAGGACCGGCGTCGGCCGCAGAGCGCTCGCCGGCGCCGAGCGTGAGCTGTGGCCGCGGCGGCGGCGCGAGCTTGGACGCTGGGGTCGGCGCGAGGATGAACGCGCGCGCCCACGCCTCCGCAGAGCCGTCATCGACGACGCCTGCTGCGGCGAACCAGGGGGACGGATCGACTTCGTGCGCAGGCGCCCCAGCCTTCGGAGTGTGCCCGATGCGCGGCCGCAGAGGGTAGCTCATCGGTTGCCGCGCACGACGTTGCGCACGCCGTGCTGCTGAAGGAACGCCACGACCCGGTCCACGTGTTCACCCTGCACGACGATATCGCCGGCGCCCTCGGCGCTGGCCGCGTCGACGGCCTCTGCGCTGCGCGCGCCCGCGCCGAGCGCGCGGCGCAGCGCTTTGACGAAGTCCGCGCGCGCGACACGGTCACCGAGCAGGCCTTCGATGCGCGTGACCGTCTTTCCGCCGTGCCCCTTCCGCTCGACGCGCACCACCACGCGGGTCCCCGCGTCGGCGCGCATAGGCGTCGTTGCGGCGCCGTCGGCCTGCGTGGCATCGCCGCCGACCGAGGCCGCGCCGTCGGCGCCCGTCGCTGATCGCGAGGGACTGGCCGGCAGGCCGGGCAGCGCTGCGCGGAGCTTGGCAAAGGGGTTGTGTGTCAGCCCTTCCTGCGCACCCGAAAGGTCGCGACGATCTGACGTCATCGGCCACCACCGCCGCCAGTGCCACCGCCGCCAGTGCCACCACCACCAGTGCCACCGCCGCCAGTGCCACCGTTGCCCCCGCCACGGCCGCCGCGGCCCTCGCCCATGCCCGCGCCGGTCACGTTGCCGGGCGGTCGCGCTTCAAAGTAGAGCCGCGGGCGCGGGAAGTCGTCCGGCGCGACGCGCTCGATGAGGCCGCGCAAGCGCACGAGGGGCGCGCCGTCGAGGACCGCGAGCGCTGCGTCGTAGAGGGCTGCGTTGGCTGGATCGCTCCCGGCGCGCTCCTTCAAGGCCGGCGCGAAGCGCGCGCGATCCCGCGTCAACGCCATCCCCGCCACCGCCGCGAGGGCGACGTTGGCGTCGGTGTCGCCGAGCGCGGCGCGGAATGCGGCCTCGCTCCCAGCACCGTCACCGACGTGGCCGAGGCCGATGAGGGCCGCGATCCGCTCGACGTTCGTGCGCCCCTTCTGCGGGCGCTCGCGCGCCTCCTTCTCCAAGAGGCGACGCGCGGCGGCGTCTTTGCGCCCGACGACGCCCGCGGCGCGCAGCAGCGCGCCGCGGACCACTGCATCGTCTTCCTTGTCGAGGGCTTTGCGCAGCTCCTTCCAGCCCTCACCCTCGAAGCCCATCGCCTCGAGCGCGGCAGCCGCGCGCGCCCGGACGCTGGGGACCGTGTCACTCAGGAACCCAATCACGGTCTCCGCCCCGCGCGCAGGGGCCGCGAACGCGACGATCTCGAGCCCGGCGTCGAGCAGCGGGCTCGTGCCCCCGCCCATGCGAAGGAAGATGCTCCCGAGCTCGCTCTCGATCTCCTTCTGCGCGTCCTTCTCGTCCGTGAAGGCGAGGCGCACGAAGGCGTCGATGGCCTCGCGCGACCAATTTGCGCCGCCGCCAAAGCCGCCGCGCCCGCCGCGACCGCCGCCGCCTTGACCGCGCCGCCGCAGCGTGTCGAGGTCGGCCTCGAGCTCGGCCGGTAATAGCCCGCGCCCGAAGAGGTCGCCGTCCGCGGGCGCGTAGGCCTGACCTTCGAGGTACCGACGCGGCGGGCGAGCGGAGTCGGCCGGTCGCGCCTCGGCGTCGCCGGCGAGCTGGCGCGAGCGCCAATCGAGCCACAGGAACTCCTCGGGTTGGAGCTCAAACGGCGCAGCGATCAAGACCCGGCCATCGGCCGCGAACCAGATGTGCTGCGGCGTCGCGAGCACGCCCTCGGCGTTCACGGGGACATGGTCGCGGACCGCGCGCTCGAGGATGCGGTGGACGTCGGGGTCGTGCCCGCCGAAGCGACGCGCGTCGGCCTTCGACACCGCGCCGGTCAACGCTTGCACTGGGACGCAGTCCGCCAGCGCAGCGCGCACCTCCTTGTCCGACCAGAGGCGCTTGACGCAGTCCTCCGAGCGGGCTTCGCCGGCGGTGAAGACCCCGAGCAGGAGCCGTTGCGACGCGGCGCGCGCCTCGTCGAACGCGCCGTCCAGTTCGGCGCGCGGGGCGACCTCCTGGGGCAGGGCGGCGCTGGCGCCTTCAACGGCTCCGAACCCGCCTAGAGCGACCAGGCCGGCGGCGAGCGTTCGGAGTGCGCGGTGTTGAATCATGGCGGTGCGGGGCAAGGAGGGACGGGGGCGCGTTCTCGGCGCGAGACAGGGGCTCAGGCAGGCGCCTGTACCGTTCCAGGAATACACGAGTTGGACACGACCTGCGCCCAGCAGTGCGTCATCTTACTGTAGGGCTCATCCGTTCCAGGCGCGTTGCAGTCGCGCGGAACGACGCGCTCCGCAACACCTCGAACGATCTCTCTCTCCATTCCATGAACGCTGCGCACTCCAAGTCCAGCTCGAGCCTCAGCCGCCGTGTCCTGTCCACGGGCGTGCTCGCCCTCGCCTGCGGCGCACCCGCGCTCGCGAACGGCGGCGTCTACCTCGAGTCCAATGGGCTCGTCGTCATCAACTTCGAGTCCCGGCCGACCGTCGGCGATTGGGCCTTCAGCAACACGACCCCGAACTACTCGGGGGACGGCTATATCCGTTGGGACGGACCGGACCTGTTCGGCAGCCCGGGGACGGGCGGCCTGTTCTCGTACGACATCGAGATCAGCACGCCCGGCACGTACACGCTCAACCTGCGCAACCGGCACGAGGACCCGAACCCGACAGAGGACAACGACGTCTGGATCCAGCTCGACGGCGGCGTCTGGGAGAAGGTCTTCTCGAACGGCGCTGCGAGCGTCGGCAACTGGACCTGGGAGTCGCGCGTCGAGCTGCCGAACTTCACCTACCCCCAGCAGAGCTATGTGCTGAGCGCGGGCGTCCACACCCTCGCCTTCTCGGGGCGCTCGAACGGGTTCAAGATGGACCGCTTCCACCTCGCCCTGCCCGGCCACCCGAGCGAGTTCGACCCCGGCGCGCCGGAGTCGGAGTGCCGCATCGGTACGGTCTATGGGGTCGCGAACCCCAACTCGACGGGCTCGATCGGCCAGGTCGAGGCCTTCGGCAGCACGCTCGTGGCTCGCAACGATGTGACCCTGCACGGCTCACAGCTCCCCCAGGGCTCGCTCGGCTTCTTCATCGTGAGCAACACTCAGATGTTCTTCGCCCACCCGGGCGGCTCGACGGGCAACGTCCTCGTCGGGCCGACCGTCGGACGCTACGGCGGCAACGTCCTCTTCACGAACGCGCAAGGGCGCGTCTCGATGTCGCCGAGCCTCACCGCGATCCCGCGCCCGTCCGGGCCGGTCGCGACCATGCCCGGGGACACTTGGAACTTCCAGTTCTGGCACCGTGACACCAACGGCGGCAGCCCGACCTCGAACTTCACCCGCGCGGTCTCGATCACCTTCGAGTGACCGCTGCTGCCAGGGGAACCTGCGCGGCGCACGGACTCGCTTCGGCGAGACCGCGCGCCGCGCGGCCGTTGGCGGGACGTTATGGTGGTGCAAATGGGTGACGTCACTCGGCTCCTGCAAGCAGCGAGCGGCGGCGAAGCGGGCGCGAGCGATGCGCTGATCGCCGCCGTGTATGCGGAGCTGCGCCTCGTCGCGGCCCAGAAGCTCGCGCGGGAGCGGAACAACGCCACGCTCCAGCCTACGGCGCTCGTGCACGAGGCCTACCTGCGGCTGCTCGGCGGCGACGACGGGCAGAGCCTCGCGTTCGAGAACCGCGCCCACTTCTTCGGCGCAGCGGCCGAGGCGATGCGGCGCATCCTCGTCGAGCGCGCGCGGCGGCGCGCGCGCCTCCGGCACGGCGGCGCCCACCAGTTCGAAGAGCTCGACCCCGACGCGATCGCCGAGCTCCCCGCGGACCTCGACCTCCTGGCCCTCGACGAAGCCCTCGCGCGGTTCGAACGAGAGGACCCGAGCAAGGCGGCCCTGGTCAAGCTCCGCTACTTCGCCGGCTTGACCCTCGTCGAGGCCGCCGACGTGCTGGGGATTTCACGCGCGACGGCCGACCGCCGCTGGTCATTCGCTCGCGCATGGCTCTACCGTGAAGTGACCAAGGGCGACCCGCAAGCGGGCGACGCGACCACGGAGACAGAACCCTGACAGGAAAGCCTGCGGCGCGCGCCCACCTTGCGTCGCCATGGCCCTTCGACACCGATGAATGAGCCGCACGACCCGAGCAGCGCCGAATCCGAGGACGAACGCATCTTCGGTGAGGCGCTCACGCTGCCGCCCGCCGAGCGCGCGGCGCACGTCCTGCGTGCGTCCCAGGGCCGGCGCGAGCTCGCCGGGCGCGTGCTGGACTTGCTCGCGGCCCATGCGACCGCGGGCTCGTTCCTCGAGACCCCCGCGGTCCGACCGAAGGGGCTCGACTCCGTCGCCAACGTGCGCGAAGGTCCCGGCACCGTCATCGGCCCCTACGAGCTGATCGAAGAGCTGGGTGAGGGCGGCTTCGGCGTCGTCTATCGCGCCCGCCAGCTCGAGCCGGTGCGCCGCGAGGTGGCGCTCAAGGTCATCAAGCTCGGCATGGACACGCGCCAGGTGATCGCGCGCTTCGAGGCCGAGCGCCAAGCCTTGGCGGTGCTCGATCACCCCCACATTGCGCGCGTGCTTGACGCAGGGGCGACGGACACGGGGCGGCCGTACTTCGTGATGGAGCTCGTCGATGGCGTCGATATCACGAAGTACTGCGACCAACAGAAGCTGGACACACACGCGCGGATCCGGCTGTTCATCGACGTCTGCGATGCGCTGCAACACGCGCATCAACGCGGCCTGATCCACCGCGACCTCAAGCCCTCGAACATCCTCGTCACCCTGCGGGACGGCAAGCACGTGCCGAAGGTCATCGACTTCGGCATCGCGAAGGCCACCACGCAGCGCTTGACCGAGCGCACGGTCTTCACGGAGCTCGGCCAGTTCATCGGGACGCCGGTGTACATGAGCCCCGAGCAAGCGGAGCACGGCGAGGCCGAGGTCGACACACGCTCGGACATCTACTCCCTCGGGGTGGTCCTGTACGAGCTCTTGACGGGCGGGCCCCCGTTCGAGGCCAAGGAGCTGCGCGACCGCGGGCTGGCGGAGATCCAGACCTTTATCCGCGAGCACGAGCCGCTGCCTCCGTCGGGGCGCGTGACGCGCCTCGGGGTCGAGGGCTCGACCGTCGCCCTCGCGCGCGGCGTGCAGCAGGGCGAGCTGATCACGACGCTGCGCGGCGAGGCCGACTGGATCGTGATGAAGGCGCTCGAGAAGGAGCGCGAGCGCCGCTACGAGTCCGCGGCTGCGTTCGGGCAAGACCTGGGCCGCTTCCTGGACAACATGCCGGTGCTGGCGGGGCCTCCGAGCGTGGTGTACCGCATGCGCAAGTTCGTGCGCCGCCACCGGATCGCGGTCGGCGCCGGCGCGATCGTGCTGCTGGCGCTCGTGGCAGGCGTCGCGCTCATGCTCGTCGGCTTTGTCGAAGCGCGGCGGAACGCTGAGATCGCCCGCGCGCAGAACGAAGCGCTCTCGGACGTCGTTGCGACGCTCGGGTCGAACCGCGCCGGCCAGTTCTCGCTCGACGAGGCGGCGCGGGTCGTCGAGAGCTTCGAACGAGCTTACGGCGCGAACCACCCGGGCGAGGCCGGCGTGCGCCGGCTCCTCGCCGAGCGCCTCGAAGAAGCGGGCCGAACGAGCGAAGCGATCGAGGAGTTCAAGCGGGCCCTCGAGCACACAGCCCGCGTGCATGGAGACTGTTCGCCGGAGCACGTCCTGTTGATGGGTCAGCTCGGGATGTTGATGCAGCGCAACGGCCTGAACGAGGACGCAGAGCCGATGCTCGGCGCGGCGCTCGCGGTCGAAGCCGCGGCGTTCGGCAGGAAGATGGTGCAAATGAACGCGCCGCGGCTCGCGCTCGCGGACGTGAAGCAGGGCAAGGGTGACATCGACGGGGCGCTGGCGCTGAACTTCGAGGCCCTCGAGATCGTCAAGGCCGAGCAGCCGGACAACCAGCTCGGGATCCTGCGTACGGCCCAAGCGTGCCTCATGCGCGCCTCCCTGAACGGCCGCGATTCCGTGCTCGGACCGGTCTGGCTCGACTTCCTCCAGGCGATCGACCAGCTCTACCCTGACGGCGCGTCGGGACGGGCCTCCTCCCGCGGCGACGTCCGCCTCCAGCTCGTCCAGTGGAACGTCGAGGCCAAGGTGTTCCCACAAGAAGCGATCCTGACGTTCCTGCGCGAGGCGATCGCAGCCTACCAATCGGGGAAGCCTGAGGTCGCGAAGCAGCGGAGCGCCGCGCGCTCGCTGCTCGCAGAGACGCTCCTGGAGCGCGGCGGGCCGGGCGACGTCGATGAGGCGTTGGCGGGGGTCGCCGCTGCGATCGAGGACGTCCGGCAGATCCCCAACGTCAGCGGGCGCGTCCTCACCGGAGCGCTCGATTCCGCGGCCGATCGTTATGAGGCCCATGGCCGGCTCGGCGCCGCCATCGAGGCACAGCTCGAGGTCATCACCCTGCGCCGCGAGCTCGAGGGCGCTGCCGCAGAGGTCCGCAAACAGAAGGACGCGCTCGAGCGGCTCGCCCAGGCGCTCTTCTACGACAAGGCGCTGCCGCAGGGGCACCCGGACTTTGCGATCGGCATCCGTGCCGTGGCGTTCCTGCAAGCAGAGGCGCCGAGCGATGAGCTCGGGCTCTACGACCGCCTGCACGATGCATTGACGCTGCGCTCCGGCAACTACATGCCGGCCTTGCGCCGCGTTGGCGGGCTCTTCGGGCGCAACCCGCGGCACCGTGACCCGAAGCACCCCTACACCCTGGCGCTCGCCGCGTTTGCGGCGAACCTCGCCGACAACAAGACCCGCGCGCACGAGCTGCTCGACGAGGCGACCGAGCTCGCGGCCCGGCCCGAGTACTCGAACGACATGAAGTCGAAGGAGATGCTGGCGTTCGTGCGGCAGATGATCGGCAAGCGCGAGTGACCCGCGGCGCTCAGCCGCCGACGGTGAAGCCGGCGCGCCGGAAGTTGGGCGCCAGGTCGCGCCGAACGAGCACGTTCACGTGCCGACCACGCCCCCACGCGTCCTCGAGCGTGGCAAGGACATAGCTCGCCGCGAAGCGCTGCGCGAGGGCGCGGGACATCAACGGTCGCCCGAGGAATGCGTCGGCGACGCTGGGGTCGGAGAGCGCCTCGACCGCTGGTTCGCTCCACCAGGCCCGCGGGCGCCAGAGCTGGTGGTCGAGGTGCAACGCGCCGACCCCGCATTCGAGCGCGAGCTCCAGCGCGTCGCGGCCGAAGCGGACCGGGCCGGGCGCGGGGAGGCGCGCGACCTCGGGGTCGGTCAAGCCGGTGAGATCGAGCAGCTCAAGGTGCGGCGCGAACCAGGCGAAGCGCTGCGCGTGGCGGTGCGCGAGGACCCTGGCCATGGGGTCGGGGGGAGTCGCCCGAGGCGCGCTGGCCGGTCCGAGCGCGTCCTCGAGGGCCCGGGTCACGCCGCGGTCGGGCGCAAAGGCAGCGAGCCCCGTCGGGCCGGCGACGAGGGCCCGCACACTATCGAGCGGCGTGACCAGCGGCACCCACAGCGCCAAGAGCGCGGACGCGAGGGCGGCGAGCCCAAGCACGCCGAGCTCGACCCCGCCGTGGGCCGCCGTCCGCGTGAGGGGCACCGCCGCGGCGACGGCGCACCAGAGCGCGAGCGTCGCCGGCATGAGCAGGCGTGCGCCGAGGTAGCCATCGCCCCCAGAGCCGACGACGACCACGAGCGCGACGAGCCCGAGCGCTGCCAGGGCCAGCGGGCGCCGGGGCCTGCAGGTCCCGACCGTCGCGCCGCGAGCGACGCTCGAGGCAGGCTCGGGCGCGGTCGGCCCCGCGGTGCGCCCCGCGCTGGACCAAAGCGCGCTAGAGAGCCCCAGGGCGACCGCGAGACCGAGCGCGACGCCCGCGGGGGTCGCGCCGAACGCGGCCACGTAGTCGAGCCCGTCACGCACCTCGAACCAGAGCGTGTCGCTCGACTTGGCGTAGTAGCTGCTGGGGAACAGCGAGCCCAAGAGCGCGGCGCGCGCGCCGAGCAGCAGGGCCTGCGCCAGGACGACGGCCACCGCGCCCCGCGCGATGCGCTGGGGCGAGCGCCCGGCGACAAAGGCGGCCGCAAGCCACGCCGCAGGCCCGAGGACGTGGCCCTCTGGCCGCGCGAGCGGCAGGAGCAGCGCGAGCCCAAACGCGACCCGAGGTCGAGCCGCGGCCGCGGCGCCCAGCGACACGGCCCAGAGCGCGCCAAAGAGCGGGGTCTCGAGGAAGTAGGCGGTGCCCTCGACGAGCCCCGGGGTCAGCGCCGCCGCCAGCGCGAGGGCGAGCCGCGGGGCGGCGTGCCAGCGCGCTCGCAACGGCATGGTCGGCGCCACGCCCGCAGAGAGCCACCAGGAGAGGGCCCCTGCGAGCCCGGCCGCGAGCGCCAACCAGGCGAGCCCGAGCCAGCCCGATGCAGCGAGCGGGTCCGTAGCGCCGACCACGAAGGCCTTCTGGAGTACATCCAGGAGGCTCGTGCAACCCGCGTCCCCTCCCGACTCCACCCAGCCGAAGTACCCTCGCGATGCGAGGCTCCGCGCGGAGACGAGCACCACGAAGGCGTCGTCGAGGCTGCCGGGGCGGGCGCCGACGAGGGCCACGGGCGCAGTGAGCGCGCACAGGGCGGCGACAACCCCGATGCAACGGCGGGGGCCCCTGGTGGCCCGGTCCACAGGCGGGGCGCTGCGCGTGACGATCCCGGGACGTTCCATCGGCGTGGATGGTACCGGACGCCCCCACCTGAGCGGCTCGCCCCAAGTGCCCCCCGGCGAACGTGCGGATCCGCACCCTCAGGGGCTGAAACGCCGATCTCGTTGCCTGGAGGGCCTGGCGTGCGTACCCTTAGGGGCACGGATCCGGCCCCGCGGCTGGGTACGGATTTTGCGCGTCTTCCCCCCAGGGGCGCCGCTGCGTCCTCGACATTGCACCCTCGACGGTTCGCGCCCTATTGGGGGCGCCGGCGAGCCATCCCCCACCGATGCGACCCCGACCAGGGGTCACCCCACCATGCACAACGCCCCGAGCTCCGCCTCCTGGGTCTCCGCCTCCTGGGTCAAGGGCCTCGAGCAGGAGCGCCGCGCTCTTCGGCTCGGCAACTGGATCGGCTCTGGACTCCTCGCGGTCGCCCTCTCGGCGTGCAACAACACGTCGACGCCCAACGGCGGCACCTTGCCCGTCGGTAGCTTCCAGACGAACCCAGACACGAATCTTGGGTTCATCGTCGAGGCCAACGACGGCGGCAGCGCGCCTGAGGTCCGGCTCGTCCAAACCTACTTCGGCCGCCTCGTGCGCGTGATCGCGTTCGACAGCAGCGGCGCCGAAGTGGTGATCCACACGAACTTCGTGATGAACCCGAACGATCTCGGCAATGGGATCGATTACGAGGTGCGCACGAGCCAGATCACGGGCGAGCAATCCCTCGTCGTCTTCCGCAGGGTGGACGTGCCGGCGGAGCTCGCGCAGCTCCAGCAGTTCGTCAAGCTGCTCGGCGACCAGCTGCGCGTCGTCGCCGACAACGGCTTTGTCGGCGCGGGCGCCTACACGATGGTCCCGCGCAACGCGGCCTTCGTGATGCAGTTCAGCGACCTCATCGACCCGGCGACGATCACGGACCAGTCGGTGAAGGTCGTCGTCGGCGTCCCGACCACCTTCCCCTTTGAGTCGCGCTTGCTGGCGGACGCCAACCACGGAGACATCGCGGACCCGGACGGTGACGGCACCTCGAGCTTCTACTCGACCCGCGTGATCGTCGACCCGACCGTGTCGGAGCTCGAGTCGTTCTCGACCAGCCCCCCGTTGCCGGTCAACACGACCGGCTTCCCCGCGAGCATCGAGCAGGTGCTGTCGAACATCCAGGTCCGCATCCCGACGCGGCGCTCGGCCCTCAGCACCGACGTGCTGCTGCAGAACCCGACCGGGCACACGCTCGCCTCGAGCAACAACGGCTCGGTGGACTTCGGCACGAACACGCGCGACGTCGTGCGGGCCATGCGCGCCGGCGGCAACCAGGCCGTGACCGGTGACCCCTTCAATGGCTATCTGCGCGACGACAGCGCGCCGCGCATCGTCGGCTCGCTCGACCTGTCGATCGACATGCCGCCGCAGCCGTCCCCGACGGACCCGTTCCGGTTCTTGCTCCCGCAGGTGACGTTCCAGTCCGCGTTCTGCGCGCAGTCGCCGCTCGCCGGTGACATCATCACGCAGCCGGGCTTGTTCGCGGAGATCGACCTCCCTGCCGGCCAGACGATCACGGTCGACGCTGGCGTGGCGGTGAACGTGCCGGTGCGGCTCGTGGTCATCCCTGACACTTGGAACGGCGACCCCGGCCTCTTCATCTCGAACGGCGCCGCGCCGGCGCAGTACCTCGTGCCCTACGACGACAACGAGGACCGCGCGCGCGCGATCTGCTTCCTCGAGATCACCCCGCCAGGCAACGGCGGCGCGAACGCCCCGGGCACGGGCATCCAACCGAACTCGACCTACACCGTGCGCTTCAACGAGCCGATCGATTCGAGCTCGCTGACGGTCTTCGACTCGTTCGGCCTGACGCGCCGCGAGGTCCCGCAGGAGCCGATCGACTACGTTCCCGGCAGCGTGCAACGCAGCGTCGACCTCCAGGAGTTCACGTTCACACCCGAGCTGGCGCTCGCCCACACCCAAGGGACGGCGGAGACCTACTTCGTGCGGCTCAGCACGGAGACCTTCGCGCCGACCGACCTCTCCGGGAACGAGGTGCTCTCGGGCTTGCAACCGGTGCCGTTCTCGTTGCTGTCGAGCTCCTCGTCGCAGCGCACGGGCGGTCGCGTGGTGCGCTTCGACGGTGCGGACGAGGAGTCGCCGAAGATCGGCGAAACGATCGGAGGCGTGACCTTCGAAGAGATCCGGCCGGAATGGGGCGGTCAGCACGTTTACGACGTGGGTCGTCAGTTGATCCGCCCGCGCCCGGTCACGCGCTCGCAGCTCGTCGCCGACCGCAACCAACGCCTCCCCGGCGCGATGCAGCAGCAGCCCACGGGCCAGACGTTGCCGCTGAGCACGTTCGGTGCGAAGACGCAGATCATCTATCGCATGATCGACTTCGACGCGGACCTGCCGCTCAAGATCGACGATCGCATCGACGGGCGCCTCGATGGCACTCAGATCAACATCGACGTCGAGGGCGTGTCGCTCGCACCGCAGTCCGGTGGCGTGATCTTCGAGAGCTATGCGCGCTTCCGCATGAGCATGACGCACTGCTTCTTCGCACCCGATGAAGCGCTGACTCCGCAGGGCGCGATCGCGTTCCCTGGGTCCGGTCTCACGTCGACCTTCGAGAACAACTACCTCAGCATCGTCGAGGACCCTGCGACCGTCGTCCACGAGGACTTCCGCGGGTACCAAGTCATTCCGGGCAACGTGTTCCAGACCCCGAGCGGGACGAACATGGTGCCGCTACCGCAGAACCGCGGCCTCGCGCCGGCGGACAAGCGGTATTACACGTGGCGCGACAGCTCGATCCGCACCCGCGGCGGGCCAGGCGGCGCTGGCGTGTACCCGATCAAGTGGCACCAGCTCACCGGCAACGCGACGCCGATCTTCCCGGGTCCGGGCATGCCGCCGGCGATGCCGCTGATGGACTGCGGTATGACCGCGTGCGCCAACCAGTTCTTCTCGGCGGGCTTCGTCGAGTCGGTCGCGTTGCCGCTGCTGATCGAGTTCGACTGCTTCGCGTCCTCGGGCGCGCAGACGCAGAACTTGTTCGACACGTCGATGGCGCACCCCACGCAGACGGTGCCGAACTTCCGGGCCTTCTCGGCCGGGGGCTTCGACACCTCTGGCAACCAGGTCTTTGTCGACCCCGACCTCGAAGTGCAGGCCAACGGTGGCTTCAATCCGACGGGCACGCCGCCCGGCGTCGGCACCCCCGGCGTCGACAACACGTTCTACCTGGGCGCCCTCGACCTCGTGGTTCGCGTCAGCCGGTCAGCCTCGGTGTACTTCCCCGCCATCAACCCGCTGCTGTCTGACGGCAACCCGCAGACCTCGGAGGACCCGCGCTTCCCGAACCCGACGTTCTTCCCCGCGGTGCTCACGCCGCGGCCGGAGGACCAGCCGACGGGGACGTCGATCGCGGTGACCTATCGCGGCGCATCGATCATCCCGGACATGCACCGCTCGCGGGCGGATGCGCGTGAGATCGATCCCTACGGTGACTTCTACCCGGACTTCGCGATGGCCCTGGAGAACGTCTGCGACGGCAGTATCTCCCACGACCCGATTCGCTGCGACGGCGCAGCGATCCTGCAGAACGAGGGCATCACGTTCCACACGAACGACACCTGGCGGACGAACGTCGCGGACCTGACGGGCGCCCAGTTCATCCAGATCGGCCTGACGTTCACCAACAACGTCGAGTCCGGGCTGACGGCGTCCCTGTCGTCGATCGCGCTCTCCTGGGCGCAGCAGTGATCGGCTGAGCGAGGTGGGGCGCAGCCACCCCACGTTTGGACCCCACGTTCAGACCGCACGCGGGCCGAGCGATCGAGAGATCGCTCGGCCCGCGCGCTTGGTCGACGCGACGCGCGACGACCGTGTAGCCGTCACCCGCTCAAGGGAGCGCGGCCCGATCAGCGCGCTGCGCGCTGCGCGCCACAGGCGGCGAGGTCCGACCAGAACGTGGGCCAAGACTTGGCGACGCAGTCTGGGCGCTCGACCCTCACGTCTGGCACGACGAGGCTCATCAGAGCAAACGCAAAGGCCATGCGGTGATCGCCAGCGGGGTCGAGGAGGATCGGCTGCGCGGCGCGGCGGACCGCTGGCGCCGGCGCGAGCGCGAGCCAATCTGGGCCGTGCTCCGTCGCAACGCCCAGGGCCGCGAGCCCGCGGGCCAGGACCGCGATGCGCTGGCTCTCTTTGCCTGGCAACGTCCCGAGCCCCGTCAAGCGTGACCTTTGCAGCCCGCGCAACGCGACGTCCGCCGCGAGGGCCGCGGCGACGGGCGCGAGATCAGGCGCGTGCTCGAGGTCGAGCTCGACGCCTCGGTCCGGACGCCCCGCCGCGATCCAACGGCCGGGCTCCGCAGCGGCATGGCAGCCGAAAGCGCGCAGGACCTCGATGCACGCCAGATCCGGCTGCAGGGAGGCGGCGCCGAGCCCCTCGACGAACACTTCGCCGCCCGTGAGGCAGCCCGCAGCCAAGGCCACGGCGGCGCTGCTGGCATCCGGCTCGATCACGAGCGGCTCCTCCGGCGCGCGCAGCGGACCGCCGACGACATAGGCGTGGCTCGGAACGCGCTCGGGATCCGAGTCGTACGCGCGGTCAGGGGGCAAGCGCTCGAGGCCGACGCCAAAGCGATCGAGAAGGTCGAGGGTCAAGCCGACATAGGGCTCGCTCGGTATCCCGCCGAAGACCTCGAGGCGCGAGACCCCCTCATGGGCAGCGAGCGCCATCAGGAGCGCGGAGACCTCTTGGCTCGAGGTCGGAGACACGAGCCGTACCGTGCGCACGCGCGGCGGGGCCGTCAGCATCACCGGCCAGCCGTGCTCTGCGCCGGGCACGTGCTCGACCCCAGCGCCTGCGGCGCGCAGGGCCGCGAACAATGCGGGGCTCCGCCGACGCGCGAGGCTCCCGGCAGGCACGATGGAAGCGCCCGAGCCTGCCGGCCGCGCGAGGCCCAAGAGCGCCGTCGAGAGGCGCGCCAGCGTCCCGGACTCGCCGACCTCAGCGGTGCACCACGAACGCGCGGCATCGGAGACCAGCGGGGGCGCGCCCGTCAGGCGCCCCTGGCCGCGGCGCCGCAGCAGCGCGTCGACAAACGGGTCGTCGGCGCGGCCAGCGCTCGGGAAGCGCGCCCCAACGGCACGCGCCACGCCGAGCGCCCGCAGGACATCGTCAGACGGAGGCAGGCCGACGACCTCGGTCGTCCCATGCGCAAACGCCGCGGCCACGAGCGCGCGCTGCGCGATCGACTTCGAGCCAGGAACGGGCACCGGCCCCTGGATCACCGCGCCGACGCTGAAGCCGTCCGTCTTCATGGGCGCCTGCATTGTAGCCCTGTGTACGGTCCCCCATACTGTCGGCTTGTTCGAGCGCGTGCCGCTCGCAAGCACTATGTCACCGGAAACCGTCTATCTCGGCCGCGACGAGCGCCCCCCTGGCCTCGAACAGATCGCCTCGGGGAAGGTCCGCGACGTCTACACCCTCGACGCGGAGCACCTGCTCTTCGTAACGACCGACCGCGTCAGCGCGTTCGACGTGATCATGGACGCAGGTGTGCCCTTCAAAGGCGCCGTCCTGACGGCGATCGCCGCGCACTGGTTCGCGCGCACCGCGGACATCGTCCCGAATCACCTCGTCAGCACCTCGCTGGACGCGCTCGAGCCGTTCGGGGTGAGCCTCGATGCGTCCTGGCGAGCGCGCCTCCATGGCCGAATCATGGTCGTCAAGCGGTGCGTTCCGGATCCGATCGAATGGGTCGTGCGCGGGTACCTCGCGGGGTCGGGCTGGAAGGAGTACCAGTTGAGGCAGTCCATCTGCGGCGTCGCGCTCCCCCACGGACTCTCCCAGGCCGAAGCGCTGCCGCGCCCGATCCTGACACCGACGACAAAGAACGACGAGCACGACCAGCCCCTGAGCCCGAGCGAGGCCAGGGCGCTGATCGGGCGCGCGCGCTTCGAGGAGGGAGAGCGCATCTGCCTCGCGCTCTTTGAGCGCGGCACGCAGGAGCTCGCGCGCATCGGCATCCGGCTCGCGGACACGAAGTTCGAGCTGGGCGTGCGCGATGGACAGGTGCTGCTCATCGACGAAGCCCTCACCCCGGACTCGAGCCGCTTCTGGGACAACGCGCAGTACCGGACCCAGACGAGCCCGCCGAGCTTCGACAAGCAGATCTTGCGCGATTACCTTGAGACGCTCGACTGGGACAAGAACTACCCCGCGCCCGAGGTCGATCCAGCGATCCTCGAGCGCGTGTCCGGGCGCTACCGCGAGATCTGCGAGCGCATCACGGGTACCGACCCTGGCGCGAGCTCGGGCCCAGCTCCGAGCGCGGCCCCCATGAACCGCCCCGCACACAACGGGCACGCCTGACCCTCGGCCTCAACCCGATCGATCGACGTGACGACACCCTTGCAAACGCTCTTCTGGGTCGGCCCGGGCCAAGAAGCCCGCGGCCTTCCGGGCGCAGTGGACTTGCTGGAACAGACGCTCCTGCCGCTGCGCGAAGAGCGCTTGATCGTGCGCGATGTCCCAGGCATGGTCGATGCGATCTGGCGCCTCGCGGTGCGCGGCGCGCCGGCGATCGGCGTCGCCGCGGCCTACGGCATGGTGCTCGGCATCCAGCACCTCGCCGAGGTAGGCGCGACGCTGCGCGCGGACCAAGTGCTGGCGGCCGCGCGGGCCACAAAGGCGACGTTGGATGCGGCGCGCCCCACTGCGGTGAACCTCGCTTGGGCGACGACGCGCGTCTTGGCGCGCCTCGAGGCCGAGGCAGCCCGCGGCGCAGCGGGGGCTGCGCTGGTGCGAGAGTGCCTCGACGAGGCGCACCGCGTCTACGACGAAGACCGGGCCAGCTGCCGCGCGATGGGCGAGCACGGCGCGGCGCTCATCGCGGACGGCGCGACGCTGCTCACCCACTGCAACGCGGGCGCGCTCGCCACTGCGGGCCTCGGGACGGCGCTCGCGCCGATCTACGTCGCCGCCGAACAGGGCAAGCGCGTCGCAGTGTTCGCCGACGAGACGCGCCCGCTGCTCCAAGGCGCGCGGATCACGGCCTTCGAGCTGATGCGCGCCGGCATTGATGTCACGCTCATCACCGACGGGATGGCGGCCCGCGTGATGGGCGAAGGCCGCATCGACGCGGTGTTCGTCGGCTCGGATCGCATCGCGCGCAATGGCGACGTGTGCAACAAGATCGGCACCTACGGCGTCGCCCTCGCGGCAGCGGCCCACGGCGTACCGTTCTACGTCGTTGCCCCGCTGTCCACGATCGATCCAAGCCTCGACGACGGCAGCGGGATCCCAATCGAGGAGCGCCCGGCGACCGAGGTGACCGAGGGCTTCGGGACGCGCACCGCGCCGCTCGGCGTCAAGGTGTATGCGCCTGCGTTCGACGTGACTCCGCGCCACCTGATCGCGGCCATCGTGACCGAGGTGGGCCTGATCGAGCGCCCCGACACCGCGGGGGTGGAGGCCGCCCTCCGGCGCGGCGGCGTCACGTGGTGAGGCCGGCCAGAACACCGCCTTCCACTAAAGCGAACTCCTAATACCGGCCGAAAGAAGGGGCAGCACGGCGACCACCGACCCAGCTCGGCGCCCTCGCCTCCCTGTGCCCCGCCCCCTGAGAGGGGTGCCTACCCGCACCCACATCGGCCATGACCCCGAAGAAGTCCAGCAACAAGGCGCCCGCCAAGTCGGCCCCTGCGGCGAAGGCCACCAGCGCGGCTCAGCCCGCCAAGAAGGCCGCGACCACCGGGGCGCCGCAGGCTGACGGCGACGAAGACGGCCTACCGACGGACGTCCTGGAGTTCATCCGCGCGATCGACCACTTCAAGCGCGATCGCCAGCGCCCGTTCCCGAGCTGGAGCGAGGTCCTCGACGTCTTGAAGGGCCTCGGGTACGAGCGCCGGGCGGGTTAGAGCTGGGCGAGCTGCGCGGGGTGCTCGAGCCAAGTGTCATAGCCGACCTCGGCCAGCAGCTCCGGCGCGAACGGCCCCCACCCGGCGGCCACGGCCCGCATCCCCGCGGCCTGCGCAGCCATGAGGTCGTAGGGCGAGTCGCCGACGTATGCGGCGCGCTCCGCGGACACACCCAAGGCCTGCAGCGCCGCCAACAACGGCGCAGGGTCTGGTTTGTGGACTGCGACATCGTCAGAGCCCACGAGGACCTCGAACGGCGCGTCGCCCGACGCGGGCGCGCAGTACCCCGCGATGACCAGCCCGCGGCGCGCGGACGAGCTGAGCTTGCTCGTGACGACGCCGAGCCGCCGGCCACGCGCGACGAGGGCGCGCACGGCGTCGATCGCGCCCTCGAAGGGCCGAATCGCGCCATCGTGATGCGCGAGGTTCCAGCCCCGATACGTGTCCACCATCGCGCGGATCTCCTCCTCGACGCTGGAATAGTGCGCGAGATGGCGCGCGAGCGGCGTCCCGACGTGGATCAACAGCTCTGCGTCAGATTGGGCCGGCTTGCCGTGCGCGGCGAGCGTGTGGTGATACGAGTCGAGGATCAAGCGGATCGAATCGATGAGCGTGCCATCGAGGTCGAACAGCACGGTCTCGATCGGTTTCAAGGTGGTGGTCATCAAGCTGGAGAGGCGGCGCCGCAGCCGCTCGGTACGACCGAACGACCGCGGCGCCGCCGCTTGGGTCGCAGGCGATCAAGCGTAAATCGGGCGCCGCCGGGTCAGCTCACCGACCTGGCCGCGCACCCGTGCGAGCAGCGCTTCGTCCGTCGGCGCGCCGAGCACCTCCGCGATCCACCCCGCCAAGGCCCCCATGTCCGCCACATCGAGGCCGCGCGTCGTGATCGCCGCGGTCCCGAGCCGGATCCCCGACGTCTCCATCGGCGGGCGTTGGTCGTATGGGATCAGGTTCTTGTTGCACGTGATGTCAACGTGGTGCAGCGCGACCTCGGCCTCGGCCCCCGACAGGCCGCGCGCGCCGACATCGACGAGCATCAAGTGGTTCTCGGTGCCGCCTGAAACGACGCGCAGGCCGCGCTCCATGAGGCCGTCAGCGAGCGCCTTCGCGTTCGCGACCACAGCGCGCGCATAGGCCTTGAAGTCGGGCGAGAGCGCCTCACGGAACGCGATCGCCTTCGCCGCGATGACGTGCATGAGCGGGCCGCCCTGGCCGCCGGGGAACAGCGCGGAGTTCACCTTCACGATGCGGTCCTTTGGACACACGATCGCGCCGCCCCGCGGGCCACGCAGGGTCTTGTGGGTCGTCATCGTCACCATGTCCGCGTGCGGAATGGGGCTCGGGTGCACGCCCCCTGCCACGAGGCCCGCGATGTGCGCTTGGTCCACCATCAGCGCTGCGCCGACATCGCGCGCGATCGCGGCGAAGGCCTCGAAGTCGAGGATGCGCGAGTAAGCGGAGGCGCCGACGAGCAGGAGCTTCGGCTGCACGCGCTTGGCGAGGTCGCGCACGTGGTCGAGGTCGAGCAGCTCCGTCCCCGGCTCCACACCGTAGTGATGGAACTCATAGAAGACGCCGGAGAAGTTCTTCGGGTGACCGTGCGAAAGGTGCCCGCCATGGTCGAGCGACATCGCGAGCACTTTGTCCCGCGGCTCGATCAAGGCCATCAGCGCCGCCATGTTCGCCTGCGTACCGCTGTGGGGCTGCACGTTGGCGCGCTCCGCGCCGAAGACCTCCATCAGGCGCTGACGCGCGATGTCCTCGACGGTATCGACGTGTTCGCAGCCGCCGTAATAGCGCCGCCCTGGATAGCCCTCGGCGTACTTGTTGGTGAGCGCGGTGCCCATGGCCGCGATCACCTCGGCCGACGCGTGGTTCTCCGACGCGATGAGCTCGAGCTGCCGCTCTTGGCGCTGGGTCTCGAGGTCGATGGCGGCCCAGACGGCGTCATCGGTGCGGAGCGGGTTCTGGGTGACGGTCATCGGTCGGAGTCCGAAGGGGAAGGGGTCGGCAACATGGGGAGCGGCGCGGGCAGCGCTTCGAGCGCCTCCACGTCGGCGAGCGGGTCGGGCACCTCAACGGTGAGGGGGCGCGGCGTGGGGTCCGCGGCGAGCTCCTCTGCGAGCGCCAGATCGGCGGCATCGGGCGGACGGACCAACTGCGCGCCGTCGTAGTGGCCCGAGACCTCTTCGAACAGCGCGCCGTCCTCGGTCCATTCGAACGAGAGCCCCGTGATCCGCGGGCCGTCCACGGTGCTGTAGACGCGGCGCTTGCCGTTGGGGAACCACTGCTGCATCAAGCCGATCGGCTTGTCGTTCACGAACGCCACGTAGGTGTTCGGCTGGCCTTCGGTGAACCAGTTCCGCGACATCCCGTTGCGCCGCCCTTGGTCGAAGAGCTCGACCGTCTGTCGCGCGCCGCCGACGTGGTACGAGCGGAAGAGGCCCTGGCGCTGGCCGTCGACGTACGAGCCCTCGTAGGCCAGCTGGCCGTTGTCGTGCCACCCGCGCGAGAGGCCGACGAGCTTGCCCGCCTCCCAGGTCCGCAGCGACGCGATGCTCCCGTTCGGGTGATACGCGACCTCGAGCCCGTGCTCACGACCCTCGCTGTCGTAGCGCTTGGAGCTCTTGTCCTTGCCGTCCGGGTACCACTCGCGGGCCTCGCCAAACGGACGCCCTTGGTCGTCCATCGTCTTGCGCGCCGCCGGGCTGCCGTTCGAATGGAACGCTTCGACGACGCCGACGAGGCCGCCCGCGCGGAACTTCGCACGCTCGCGCAAGGTGCCGTCGGGATACCAGCCCGTGGCCTCACCGTCGAGGAGTCCATCGACCCAAGTGGCGGTCGCATCTGGCTCGCCGCCCTCGTGGAACGACTCCCAGACCCCCACCTTCTTGCCAGCGGCATAGCGCCCCTTCTCGCGCAGGCTGCCGTTCGGATGCCACTCTCGCGACTCGCCTTCGAGCTTGCCCTCGACAAACGTCACGCGCGCCTTCTCGAGCTGGTTCGGGTGGAACTGGATCCACTCGCCGGTCTCGCGCCCCTGCTCGTCGTAGCGCCCCTTCTTCGCGACCGATTGATTTCGGTGCCAGAAGGTCCACTCGCCGAGACGAAGGCCGAAGCGCACCTCGCCCTCCGACTCGCGCAGGGTCTTCGTCGCGGGGTCGTAGTACGTCGTCTCGACCGCACCTCCACCGCTCGTCGCGCCGGGCTCTTGCCCCTTGTCGCGGCAGGCGACGAGCGTCCCGAACAGCAAGAGAGCAGCGCCGAGGGCGGCGCCTGCTGCGACGATGGAGCTCAGCCGCGCGCGCACGGGGGGAGCCGCGGGACGGCACTGGGACGGCGCGTCGGGACGCGTCGCAATGGGGCTCGAGGTCATGGCAGGAGAGGATAGCCCACCAGCGGTGGCCGCGGCCACGGTGCACGGGAGGATGCCCTGGCGCGGTATCCTGTCGCCATGACGACGTTCCGCGTTGCCCTCGCCCTGCTCGCGCCGCTCCTGGTCACCTGTGGACGGGAGCCGCAGCGTCCCAACGTCATCCTCATCACGTTGGACACGACCCGCGCGGACTACCTGTCGTGTTATGGCGCCGAGTGGGCCACCACGCCGGCCTTGGATGACCTGGCGCGGGGCGGGACGCGCTTCGAGCGCGCCTACTCCTCGTCCTCGCTGACCCCGGTGTCACACGCGACGATCTTGACAGGTCGGGTCAACCCGCACCACGGCCTCAGGGTCCTGTCGGCCGGCAGCGGGTACCGGCTGAGCAGCGACACGGAGACGCTCGCGACCCGCTTCCAAGCAGCGGGGTACACCACCGCCGCCGTCCACAGCGCCTTCCCCGTTTCGCGCCACTTCGGCTTCGACCGCGGCTTCGACCACTTCGACGACCTCTCGGGCAACCTCGAGCGCGCAGAGGGCGCCGACAAGACGCAGTGGGACGTCGACACGTTGCAGCGGCGTTCGGACGATGCCATCGACCGCACATTGGCGTGGATGAAGGGCGCGGAGCAGCCGTTCTTCCTCTGGTTGCACCTCTGGGATCCGCACGACAAGCTGCGCCTGCCGCCCAACGAGGTCTTACGCGTCGCGCGCGGCCGCGCGGCGGCGGCGGGCCTGACGTCCCCTGACGACCAGATCTACGCGGCGGAGGTGAGCTACCAGGACAGCCAGCTCGCGCGCCTCTTCGCGGGGCTCGCGGCCGGAGGTTTGGAGCCAAGGACCGTGGTCGCTGTGACCGCGGACCACGGACAGGGCCTCTCGGACGGCCAGCGCCTTCACGGCTGGGCCATGCATCGCATGGTCTACCGCGAACAGCTACATGTCCCGCTCATTCTGCGCGGCCCCGGCGTGCAGGCTGGCGCCGTGATCCAGGCGCAGGTGCGGACGGCGGACATCGCCCCGACCCTGCTCGAGCTGGCCAATCTCGCCGCGCCCCTCGACCCGGCACATGAGCCGGACCCAATGCTCGACGGCGCGAGCCTCGTCGCCCTGTACCGGGCCAAGGGCGAGGGCCCGAGCGCAGACCGCGTGGTGTACGCGGACCAAGTGAATGGCTATGACCACAACGCTGGAATGCGCCTGACGCGGCCGGAAGCCGCGTTCCTCTACAGCCTGTCGGACGGCGCATGGAAGGTCATATTTCGCCCCCACATGCCCGAGCGCAGCGAGCTGTTCCACTTGGCCGCCGACCCGCTCGAGGAGCACAACGTGCGCGGCGAACAGCCGAAGGAGTACCTGCGCCTCGTGGCCGAGCTCGCGCGCATCAACCCTTGGATCACGGCGCCGTTCCCGGCGCTCGAGGTCGTCGATCCGAGCGCCGCGGCGGCCCTCGGCGCGCTCGGGTACTCGAGCGCAGGCCTCGATTCCGATTCCGCTTGGTGGTGGACGTGCCCGGAGCACGGTGAGGTGCACGAAGAGCGCCGCGGGCGCCACACCATCGACGGCTGTGGTCGCATCCTCGTGCCGCGCACGTCGTGGACGGACGCCAAGGCCGCCACCGGGGACGGCGACGGCGACGGGGACGACTAGTCCGCGCCCCGCCGCCGGCAGCTTCGGTCAGTCCCAACAGGTGTCGTTGAAGGTGCCAGGCGTGCCGAGGTCGCCCCCCGGCATCGTCGACTCCCCTTCACACCAAGCCGTGTCCACATCGTCGTGCCCCGTGCGCCAGGCGCGCGGCGAGAGCGACACGCTCGCGCCGGGCGCGTCCGGCCAGGTCGGACCGTCCAGGTAGCGCACCGCGTCGACGAGCGTGCCGTTGGGCAGCGACAAGAGGATCTGATCCGCCCCGTTGGCCAACGTCACGCCAGAATAGGTCGCAACGGGCGTGACACCGCCGTTGAGCAGCGGGTCCCCGTTGCGCGCGATCACCGCGAGCCCGTAGGCCGGGACGAAGATCCCAGTGCCTCCATTGGTCAAGACCGTCGAGTCGTTCCCGTCATCGCTGATGACCCACCCCTCGACGTCCACCGGCAGCGGGCTCGGGTTGTACAGCTCGATCCACTCACCGCGGGCATCGGAGACCGCTGTCGGGTCCTTCATGAACTCCGTCACGACGATCTGCCGGGTCTGCGCGACGCCGACGCGCGGCATGACCGGCAGCACCGGCGGCAACGTCACTGCGCCTGCGAGCGCGAGGCCCTGGGGCCCGGCCACGACCACCGCGAGCGGCGTCGCCAACGCGAACGCGTCGGCAGGGAGCGGGAACGTCGCCTCGCCCTGCGCGTCGACCGCGCGCAGCGCGATCACTCGCCCTTGCGGGAGGCCGTGCGCATCGAGCAACGACTCGCAGGTCGTGCGATCGACCAGGAACGCGCGGGCCCCAGGCACTGCGTCGGAGAGCCGCAGCGTCGCCACGCCGCGCCCAGCGGCTGCGTCGGCTGCAGGAGAGACGTGCACGGTCTGAGACAGCGCCGGCGGCAAGAGCGCGAGGCCAAACGCCGCGCGTGAGAGGACACGGAACATCTTCATCGGATGCTTGATGAAAGGAGACCAAGGATCCCGCGACGTCACAGCGACTTCGTGGGAACCATGGGACCGATCTGCGCCTCGAAGGTTGCAGGCGAGGCGCGCAATCTCGCGCGCGCCCGCAGCGTCTCTGCATGGGCCCGCAGCGTCTCTGCATGGGATCGTGCTCTCCGCTTGCCCCCTCCCCGTGGGCGGGCGAGACTTGCATGCCTCTCTCCTGGCTCGACACCATGGCATCCACCGCTCAAACCAACGTGCACTCCAGTCACCGCCCGCGTCTCCGCGCGTGCGCACCGGCGTGGCTCCCCCTCGCGCTCTTGCCTGTGGCGTCGATCGTCGCCGGCGCGGCGGCGCCTGCGCCGCTCCCGCAACAGGTGCAGGTGCCGGCCACCTTGCAAGACTTCTTCGTGCCGGGCACCCAGCCCACCACGTTGAACGACCCGATCCAAGAGTCGCAGAACTGCTCGACGTGCCACGGCTACTTCGACGAAGCCTCCGAGCCCTACAGGCGTTGGGCCGCGAGCATGATGGGCCAAGCGGGGCGTGACCCGATCTTCTACGCGACGCTCACCATCGCCAATCAAGACGTGGACTTCGGCGGCGAGCTGTGCCTCCGTTGTCACGCGCCCGGGGCCTGGCTCGATGGCCGCTCGACCCCCACGAACGGTTCGGCGCTCGACCCGAACCTCGGCGACCTCGACGGAGTGACGTGTCACTTCTGCCACCGCCTCGTCGATCCCGTGCCCTCCGCGGCCAATCCAGCCGACGACGGTCCGATCCTCGCCGCGCTGAATCCGCCCGGCCTCGAAGGCGCCCACAGCGGCTCGTACATCATCGACCCGAACGACGTACGGCGCGGGCCGTTCGATCTCGGTCAGTTCTTCTATCACCAATGGCGCCAGTCGCCGTTCCACCGCGAGAGCTTGTTGTGCGCGACGTGCCACGACGTCTCGAACCCGCTGCTCGAGCGTCAGCCCAACGGCTCGTGGCAGCTCGGCCCTTTGAACGCCGCGCACCCGACCGCTGAGAAGCTCGACATGTTCCCCGTCGAGCGCACGTACAGCGAATGGGCGAACTCGGTCTTCGCCCAAGCCGAGATCGACATGGGCGGCCGCTTCGGCGGCGACAAGCCGACCGTCGCGAGCTGCCAGGACTGCCACATGCCCGACCTATCGGGCGGCATGGGCTGCAACCCCGGCCTCAGCCCGCCGGCCCGCCCGGACCTGCCCCAGCACAACTTCAGCGGGGCCAACTCCTGGGTCCTCCGCGCGGTGCGCGCGCTCTACCCCGACTATGAGACGGGGTTGTCCCAGGCGGCGGTGGACGACTCGATCGCGCGCAACGAAGCGATGCTGCGCGCAGCCTCCGACCTCGAGGCGATCGAGCGCAACGGCAAGCTGCTGGTACGCGTGACGAACATGGGCGGTCACAAGCTGCCGACCGGCTACGGCGAGGGCCGCCGGATGTGGATCAACGTGCGGTTCTACAACGGCGCGAACCTCGTCGCGGAGCGCGGCCGCTACAACCAGAACAGCGCGACGCTGAGCACACAGGACACGACGGTCTTCTCGATCGACCACGGCCTCGACGCGCAGATGGCGGCGGCGACCGGCCTCACGCCGGGCAAGAGCTTCCACTTCCTCCTCAACAACACGACGGAGAAGGACAATCGCATCCCGGCGCGCGGCTACCGCGCTGCGGCGTATGAAGCGGTCGGCGCCTACGTCGTCGGCACGAGCTATGCGGACGAGCAGTACTGGAGCGAGACCGAGTTCGACCTCCCCGTCGGCGCGACCCGGGCCGAAGTGCGGCTCTTCCACCAGACGACGTCGAAGGAGTACGTCACGTTCCTGCGCGACGAGAACGTCACGGACGACAAGGGCCTGACGGCCTACCGACTCTGGGAAGCGTTCGGCAAGTCCGAGCCGGTCCAGATGGGCCTCGCCTCGCTCGACTTCGCGTCGCCAGCGTGCCTGGCGCCGCGCCCCCTCGCGCTCGGCAAGGCCCGCGCCAACGGCGTGCGCCCCGAGCTCACGGCGCAGGGTGATTCGTCGCGCTCCAACGCAGCCTTCGCGTTTGCATTCACTGGCGGAGAACCTGGGCAGCTCGCCGTCCTCTTCGAGGGCCAAGGGCAGTTGAGCATCGACCTCGCGGGCGGGGTCTTCAACGCAGGCCCCGCGACCCGCCGGGTCGCGACGTTCAACTTGGACGCGAACGGCGCGGCGACCATCCCGGTCGACCTGACGACGCAGCCGGCAGGCACGGCCTTGACCTACCAGGTCGTGTTCCGCGACCCGCAGGATCCGCTCGGCCTCGGCCTCAGCGGCGGGCTCCGCATCGACGTCTGCGAGTGACCCGCTCGCATCCAACGTGAAGAGTCGTTCATCGGGCTCGACACCCACCTGGCGCGGCGGCGCGACCGCCGCGCCGGCAGATGTCTGGGCCTCGGCGTGTGGATCGACGAGCGCGTGACCTATGATCCACGCACATTCGTCATGAAGCTGATCAAGAAGCTCTTCGCGCTCGCGGTTGTCCTCGCCCTACTCGTCGCAATCGCGAGCTGGTTCCTCGTCCCATCGGCCGCCAAGGGCGCGGTCGAACAAGGCTCGCGCTACGCCTTCGGCGTGCCGACCACCCTCGCCCACCTCGGCGCCAAGCTCGGCTTCGGCACGAGCGGGCTCGCCCTCGAGGGCTACCGGGTCGCCAGCCCCGCTGGCTTCGAAGGCGATCCGCTGTTGGAGGTCGGCAAGCTCGCAGTCGGCGTCGGCACGCGCTCGCTCTTTGGTGAGCCCAAGGTCATCGACGAGATCGTGATCGAAGGGCTCGAGCTCCACCTCGTGCAGAAGGGCACCGAGAGCAACCTGCTCCCGGTCCTCCAGCAGGTGCGCAAGCTCGCCGCAGGCGACGCGACGCCGCCACCCGACGCTGGCGGCGATAGCGGCCCAGGCCCGCGCCTGCAGGTCAAACGCATCCGCATCGCTGGCCTCGCTGCGAGCATCGACCTGAGCGGGATTCCGGGGCTCGACGCGATCGAGAAGCGCTTCGAGCTGCCGGCGTACGATGCCGATTGGACCGCGCTCTCCGGCCCTGACGGCGTCACCGTCGCAGAGCTCGCCGGCAAGCTGATGGAGCAGGTCTCGGTCAGCGCGCTCGATGCCGCGGATAAGGTCGTACCTGGCCCCGCGATGAAGCTGCTACGTGCGACCCTCGATGGCGGGCTCGCGGGCGGCCTCGGTGGCGCGCTCGACGCGGCGCAGGACGCGGCGAAGGACGCCGCGCAGAAGGGCCTCGACCAGGCGCAAGAGCGCCTGAAGAGCGAGGCGGACGCGCTGAAGGACAAGGGCGCTAAGGAGCTCGACAAGGTGAAGGAGGCGGTCGGCGGGGCGCTCGGCGGCGCGCTCGACTCGGCGCTCGGCAAGGACGGGGCCAGCGCTCCGCAGGACGCGGCGAAAGAGGGCGCGGCAGCGGTCGGAGCCAAGGCCGATGAGGTCGAGAAGAAGGCCGCGGAAGGGCTGGAGAAGCTGAAGCAGGAGGCCGACGAGAAGGCCAACAACGCGCTCAAGGGCGCGTCGAAGAAGCTGTTCGGCGGCGGCGGCAAGTGAGCGCCCGCGTCCGTCCGTGAGGTGAGGGCGCGGCGGTGCTGTGCCCCTCCCAACCGGACGCGGCGCCTCAGTGTCCTGACTCGTAGTACCCGAGGGCCTCGAGACGCCTCACCGTCTCGAGGCTCTGCGCTGGGTCGAAGCTCGAGGTCAGAGCTTGGCCAGAGGCGCGATAGGTCGCGAGCGCCGTGCGCAGCGCCGACAGGGTCGCTGCATGGGTCGGATCGCGGCTGAGATCCTGGCGCTCCCATGGATCACGCGACAGATCGAAGAGCGCCTCGTACCCGAGATACGCGGCGCGGACGAGCTTGAACGGCCCGCTGCGAACGGCCACCGGCTTCGCGTCGTTCCACCAAGCTGCGCCGAAGTCAGCGCCCTCGACGCGCGCGCCCGACTTCGGCTCGACCGCGGACCCAGGCTGGGTCGCTTCTGCGAACAGCGCGCGCATCGGCAGCGCCTCCCCCGCGAGCAGCGGCGTGAGGTCCAAGCCCTCGCAGCGCGCCGACGGCGGCAGGCCGAGCAGGTGGAGCACGGTCGGCATGACGTCGACCCCAGACACGGGCGCATCGATGACACGCGCGCGCTCGTCCGGCGTTTGCGCCCGCGGTAGGCGCAAGATCAAAGGCACGTGCACGTCGGTCTGGTGCACCCATAGGCCATGGTTCCAGAAGTTGGGGTGCTCCCAGAACGTCTCCCCGTGGTCGGCTGTGACGACCACGAGCGTGTCCTGCAAGAGCCCGCGCGCTTCGAGCCCGACCAGGAGCCGGCCGATCGCGGTGTCCGCATACTGGATCTCGTCGGCGTACAGCCCGGCGAGCGCGCGGTCCTCGGAGGTTGGCTGCGCGGGCGCCGCGTGGACGAGCGCATCGGGCAGCCCGCTCTTCACCACTGCGGCGACCCCCGGCGCAACGCCGAGCGCCGCCCGCTGCAGGCCCTCGACGGCCGCGCCGATGCGCGGGAGCGTGCCACCCGCGTCGCGCGCGCCAGGCGGCGCATAGGGCGCATGCGGATCGAAGTAGTGCGCGAACAAGAACAGCCGCCCATCGGCTTCAAAGCCCTCGCGCGCCGCAACGACGTCGACGTGTGCCAGCAGCGCCTCGGTGACGCGCTCCGCGCGCCGCTGCTCTTGATCCCCGCCGCCGACCCCCACCGCGACCTCGAAGTCCTGGTCGAAGTGGTCGAAGCCTTGCGCGAACCCGAAGCGCGCGTCGAGCGCGAACGAGCCGAGGAACGCAGCGCACCAGAAGCCGGCCTGGCCGAGGCGCTCCGCCAATGTCTCGTTGCGACTATCGAGGACGAACCCGTTGCGCGGCACGCCGTGGCTGCGGGGGTACGTCCCGGTCATGAGCGACGTATGTGACGCCAGGGTCGTCGCGGCGGCAGAGGTGCAGTCGCCGAAGCGAACGCCCTCGGCCGCGAGGGCGTCGAGGGCGGGCGTGGACGCCGGCCCGCCGTAGCAGCCCAGCTGATCCGCGCGCGTCGTATCGAGGCTGATCAGCAGGACGTGGCGCGGATGCGGCGACGGCGCGCCGCCGCCGCACGCAGTGCCCCCACCGAACAGAATCGCGCTCGCCGCCAGGGGGGCCCAGGGGCTCGCCCTTGGCCGCCTCCACTGCGACGCAGCCCCCCGGGTCATCCGAGGCATCGCGGCGGTCGGCGGCGCATGGGCTGCGCGTGAGTGGGTTCGCAGGCTGTGACGCAAGATGAGGCTCGCTCCTACCGTACCGCGCCCCGAGAGTGTGTCCAATGCGATCGTCGGCGGAACCTACGGTATAGGCCGGCCGTCGGGGGGGTATCTTAGGTGGGTCGAGGGCGTGGGCTTTGACCCCCAAGGAGTCCGCGCTGAAGGCCGAGGTGCCAGCAATCCGCCTCGGCCAGAGGAGCGACTGATTCTCCAGCCTCGACCCTCGCCGTCCGCACACGTTCTCCGTCCGGGCCCTTGGGGCCGCGACCCAGACGACCTCAAATCTCTCTCCTATGCTGCGCAGCACGATCTTCGCGCTGGCCCTCGCGTCCATGACGCTTGCGCCCGCCGCCCAAGCCCAATCGCTTACGACGGAGCTCTTCGTCCAGGGCGTCTCCGGCCCCACGTACATGACCCAGGCGCCGGGCGACCCGAGCCGGTTCTTCATCGTCGAGCAAGTGGGTCGAATCCGCGTGGTCCTCAACGGCGCGCTCCTCGCGACGCCGTTCATCGACCTTCGGCCCGCGGCCGGCGGCCCGGTGCTGAGCGGCGGTGAGCGCGGCCTCCTTGGCCTCGCGTTCCACCCCGACTATCAGAACAACGGGCGCTTCTTCGTCAACTACACGGGCGCCGGAGCGGGCAACACGTTTGTCGTCGAGTACGGCGTGACGGGCGACCCGAACGTCGCGAGCCCGACGCCGGTCCAGACGATCATCCAGGTCAACCAAGACTTCTCCAACCACAACGGCGGCTGCATCCAGTTCGGGCCGGACGGCAAGCTCTACGTCGGCATGGGCGACGGCGGCTCCGGCAACGACCCCAACGGCCGCGCGCAGAGCCAGACGAGCAACCTCGGCAAGATGTTGCGCTTCGACGTCGACATCCCCGCGCCGTTCATCCCCGGCGACAACCCCTTCGTCGGCGCCGGCGGCTACAACGATGAGATCTGGTTCGTCGGCCTGCGGAACCCCTGGCGCTGGAGCTTCGACCGCCTGACCGGTGACATGTACATCGGCGACGTCGGTCAAGGCGCCCGTGAAGAGGTGGACTTCGCGCCGGCCGGCGTCGGCGGCCTCAACTTCGGCTGGCGCTGCATGGAAGGCTTCGCGTGCACGGGCCTCACGGGCTGCACCTGCAACTCAACGGCGCTCACGTTGCCGTTCCACGACTACACGCACGCGGGCGGCAACTGTTCGATCACGGGCGGCTACAACTACCGCGGCTCGGCGATCCCGTCGCTCAACGGCACGTATTTCTTCGCGGACTACTGCTCGAGCAAGATCTGGAGCATCTCGTACGACCCGGCCACGGGGACCGCTTCGCCGGTCACGGACCGCACCCTCGAGCTGCGCCCGACCTCCGGGGGGACGATCACGTCGATCGTGAGCTTCGCCGAGGACCTGAATGGCGAGCTCTACATCGTCGAGCAAGGCGGCCAGATCTGGAAGATCGTGCAGGACTGCGGGGCAACGACCTATTGCCAGGCGCAGGCGAACAGCACGGGCAACGCGGCGTTCTTGACGACCGCGGGCTCGCTCTCGATCGCGGACAACAACCTGACGATCTCCTGCAATGCGCTCCCGGCGTTCTCGGCCGGCATCTTCTTCTACGGCGGCGCGCAGGTCGCGGTCCCGAACGGCCAAGGCCTGACGTGTGTCGGTGGCTCGGCGACCCAGCCGGCGATTCGTATGGCGCCGGTCCTCGTCTCTGACTTGCTCGGCGGCGTCAACCGCGCGATCGATTTCACGGCCCCGCAGCAGAGCGTCGGCGCAGGCGCGATCCTTCCGGGCCAGTCCTGGAACTTCCAGTACTGGTACCGCGACTCCGTCGGCGGCCAAGCGACCTGGAACTACAGCAACGCGGTCAGCCTGTTCTTCTGCCCGTGACCCCCGATGCGCGGCTGGAGGTGCTCCTTCGGCCGCGACGACCAGCCTGCGGCGAGCTCCGCCAGGCGAGTGCCGTGAACGGGCCGCGCTCCTCGCGCGGCCCGTGCGCATTTCAAGCGGGGCGCTTGCGGTGCAAGTCGAGGTTCGCGGCGAAGATCTTCGACATGAGCTCTTTCTTGAGCTCCGTCTGCTCGTCCTCGCCGACGAGCCCCTGCACATCGCGGAACTCCGACGCGATGCCGTTGTCGACAGCCTTCATGCGGCGGACCCGGGCGAGCTCCTTCTCGGTGAGCCCGAGCGACTCCGTGAGCTTCGAGAGCCGCCGCTGCAGCATCTCAACCTGCTTCTTGTAGGTCGCGGCCTCGGACTCGTCCTCGGAGCTCACCGGGGGGAGCGACTTCGCCCACTCCTCGCGCGCTTCGCGCAGCGCGCGTTCCACGATCTCCTCGGTGACTTGCGCCACGGCAGCTTCGAGGTCGCCGCGCTCATCGACGAGCGTCTCGAGGCGTCCGCGGTAGCCGTTCGCAGGGACATCGTCCTTGGCGTGGTGGAGCCGATACAGGTCCGTCTCCGCGACGCGGTCGCCGCCGCTCGTGTCCGCGACGATGCGGCCTTCGTTCGCGACCTCTTCCAAGATCGCAAATGAGGTCGCGTCCGGGTTCTGGTTGTGCGCGACGCCGATCGAGAGCGCGATGCGAATCGTGCGCCCTTGGCTGGAAAAGCGCAGCTTGCGCGCGCCCGTGAGGAGCCGCTCCCCCAGCGCCCGTGCAGCCTCGCCAGGGGTGTGCGGCACCAGGACGATCAAGCGGTCCTGCACCAAGTACCCGAGCAGATCGCCGGCCCGGGTCGCGCCCTTCACGAGCTCAGCGATGGCAAAGAGGATCTCGTGCTTCGTCTCGAGGCCGTGCACGGTCTCGATGTGCTCGAGCCGGTCGACCTGGATCGCGAGGCAAGCGATCGCGTAGCCGTAGCGACGCGCGCGCTCGAACTCGACCTGCATGAGCTGTCGGACCTCGTCCGCGGTGAAGAGGCCGCGTCCGGTCTTGCTGAAGCTGAGTGTCGCAGAGTTCGCCATAGCGCCCGCGCGACGCACGGACACCCCGGCGCAACGCTCCCCCGCTCGTCGGCCACCGGAGACGCAGCGCTTGAGGGCGTCTGTGGTCCGCGCGGGGGCTGTCGCTCATTTGGACGGCGCGGGTGTGCGCTGCCCCTGCAGGAAGGCCATCAGGTCCCGCATCTCGCGGCGAGACAGGTGGCTCGCGGTGTCTTGGGGCATCGCGGAGACATCGCGCTTGCGCAGGGCGATCTCATCGGGCGCCAGCTCGTAGCGCTCCAACTGGTTCGTCTCGAGCACGACGCGCTCTGGCGTGTCCTCGATCAGGCGACCGACAAAGACCTCGTCGTCGGTGGTGCGCAGGAGCCAGTTCTGGAAGCCCTCCGCGAGGGCCGCGTTCGGGTCAACGACCGAGCGCAGGAGCTCCTCGGGGGTCAGGCGCGTGGCGACGCCGTCCAGGACCGGCCCGGCCTCGCTGCCGCCCTCGCCGCCGAGCTTGTGGCACTTCGTGCAGGTGACCGCCGGGTGCTCGCGGAAGACCTTGCGGCCGGCCTTGGCGTCGCCGCCCGAGAGGGTCATCCGCCAGCCCGCGAGCGGGTCTCCGGATTGGAGCGCCGTCGCAACGTTCAGGTTGTGCGCGTCCACCCGAGTCCGCAGCGCCCCAGGCGGACGGGCCCCAGCGACTTCGAGCCACTCGACCATCCACGCCGGCTCCGCGCCGCCTGCGCCGTCGAAGAGGGCGACGAGCGCCGCCTCGGCCGCAGGGTGCCCGATCGCCCCGAGCGCGGTCACCGCTTCGCCCGCGCGCGTCCCGGCGGCGATGGCCTCCATCAGGTTCGCGACCGCCACCTCGGGCTCGGTCGCGCCGAGGATCGTCAACATCGAGGCGCGGATGCGCCCGTCTCGCTCGGCCCGAAAGCCGCGCGCCAGGCTCGCCGCGCGCCGCGGGTTCGCGCGGTAGAGCTCTTCCAGGGCGGCGCGCCGAACGTCTGCGCTGCGCGCGACCTCCAGCGGATCGACGAAGCGCACCGCGTCGGCGTCGGCCGAAGGCGCGTCCGCCCCGCGCGCGAGGAAGCCCAAGACGTCGACCGCCTGGTCGCTCTGGTCGTGGCGCGACGCAAAGCGCACCCAGGCGGCCATGACCTCGTTCGGCAGGCGCAGCGTCGCGACCTCTGTGCGCAGGAGGTCGACCACGCCCTCGAGCTCCGCTGCCGGACGCCCCTCGAGCGGCCAGCGGTCCTGGATCACGAGGTCGCGTGTGCGCGGGTCCGACCACCGGGTCAGCACGTCCAGCGCTTCCGCGCGCAGCCCAGCGTGCGCAGGCTCCCCGGCCGTGACCACAAAGCGCGCGACGCGCGCCGCAGCGCCGGCGCCCCCTACGAGCCGGTTCGCGTCGAGCGCGCGGCGCACGGTGTACTCACGCTGGCCCGCCGGGCGCGCGAGCAGCTCAGCGAGGGCAGGGAATGCCTCCTCGATGCGCGCCCCATGGATCGCGTCAGCGGCCTCCGCGACGACCGCCGGGTCGCTGTCGTCCAGCAGCGCGGCGACGCGCGGGTCGTGCCAGCGCCGCAGCACCACGGCGAGCGCGCGCCGGACCGCGGGCGCCGGGCGCCCCCCATCGCTGCGTGCGAGCTCGCTGTGCACCAAATCGACGTCGCGCAGGCGCTCGAGCGCCCGCACACACGTCTGCCGAATCCAGGGGTCCGTCGCCCCTTCCCGCGCGAGCAACGCGAGGACCGCGCGCGGGTTCACCGCGCCGCCGAGCCGGCCGGCGGCCTCGGCCGCAAAGAGTCGCACGCGCGGCGCCGCGTCCTCGAGCAGCAGCTCGATCCATTCGGCGGCGCCCTTGTAGCCGAGCTCGCCGATCACCCGCGCGCCCTGCGCGCGCAGCTCCGGCTCGACGTCCTCGAGGAGCGCCATGAGGTGCGGGCCGAAGATCTGCCCGTACTCTGGGTTGCGGCGGCCGACGTGACCCACGAGCCAGGCCGAGTGGATCCGCGCCTGCACGTCCTGGCCCGGCTCGCGCAGCAGCGTCAGCGCGTCAAACATCACGTTTTGCGCGGCGACGCTGTCGGGCGTGTCGAGCGCGCGCTCCGCGAGCGCGAGCTGCGCCTCTTGGCGGACGCGGCGGTCCGGGTGCTGGAAGAGCGCGACGAGCTCCGTGTGCGACAGCCCACGCAGCTCGCCCCCGAGCAGCCGCTGGACTTCGGCGACGCGCGCCGCCTCCTCGGTGGAGCGCTCCTCGGGCGCAAGCCGGTAGACCCGCCCCTTGCCCGTTTGGTTCCAGCCGTCGACCCAGTCGACGGTGTAGAGGTTGCCGTCGTAGCCGAAGTCCACGTCGGTCGGCAGGCAGTTCCATAGGAACTCGCGCGCCTCGCTCAGCGCGAAGCCCGCGCCCTTTGGCGCGTTGCGGAACGCGTGCACGCCGCTGTAACCAGGCGCGCCGCGGAAGTCGCAGAGGAAGAACGTGCCGTTCCACTCTGGGCTCCAGCCCGTCCCCGGGTAGACGGTGAGCCCCGAGGGACCGCTGGTGAAGTTCGCGATCGGCGGGAGCACGTACGCTGGCTGCTCCGCGTGGAAGGGCTTCCACAGCGCCTCCTCGTTCCACGGGCCGCGCGTGTGCACGTCGTTGCACCACTGGTACGCCTGGCGCCAGCCCGTGTCGCTGCCCTCGAGCAGCCACGTCCAGCGCGCTTGATCCCCGCCGTCCGAGTTGTTGTCGCCGGTGAACAGGTCACCGTGGTCATCGAAGACAAGCTCTTGCGGGTTACGTAGCCCGACGCAGTAGAGCTCGAGGTCCGCGCCGTCGAGCTCGCAGCGGAACACGGCGCCGGTGCCCGGCCGGGACAACGTGCGCCCTTCGCGCGTCTCGACGTGGAAGCCGCGGTCGCCGATCGAGAAATAAAGGCGGCCGTCAGGGCCGATCGCCAGCCCGTGCATGTCGTGGCCGAGCAGCGCGACGCGCACGCCGTAGCCGGTCGTGTGGCGCTCGCGCGCCTCTGCGACGCCGTCGTCGTCGGCGTCGGTCAAGCGCCAGAGGTCCGGGATGCAGGTGTACCAGACGTCTTGCCCGCCGCCCTTCAAGGGGCGCACGAGGAGGCCCGCCCCGATCCCGGCCGCGGGGTCGTCGAAGCCGTCGGCGAAGACCGTCGACAGGTCCGCGACGCCGTCCCCGTCGGTATCAACGATACGGCGCACGCGCTCGTGCTCGACGCAGTACAGCTCCTTGAACCGCTCCGGGCCTTCGCGCTTCAAGAACATCGCCACCCGGTCCGCGACCGTCAGCGCGGCGATGTCATCCTCGAGCCAGGCCATGTGCTCGCGCATGTCCGTGACGCCCTTGTGGTGCCGGAACGTCTCCGCGACATACACCCGGCCTTGGGGGTCGAACGCGAGGCAGACTGGGTTCGCGAGGTGCGGTTCGGCTGCGAACAGGCCCAAAGCGAAGCCCTTGGGCACCTTGAAGCGCGCCATCGCGTCCGCGCCCTCGCTCGAGGCTTCGGCCACCCGCGGGGTATAGACCTCGTCGCCGCCAGCGGGCGTTTGACCGAGTCCGTGTTGAGGGGCTGCGAGCAGGAGCGGGAGGATGCTGAGCATGCGCCCATGGTAGCGCTACTCTCGGCGAGCACGGTGGGCCTGGTCCCACGCCAGCACGAAGTCCACCATGCGGCCGTAGGACGCGACACCGTCGGCCGTCCCCATGCTGCGCAGGTAGGCGTCGTTCGTGGCGGTCGCGAGCTGCCCGAACCTCTTGGCGACGGCGCCGCGGTCTCGGCGCCAGAACGCGCGTTGGTCGTCGAGGTCCCGCGCCAGGCCTGGCGAGCAAGCCAGGGCGACCGCGCGCCAGCGTTCGGGGTCCAGCGCGTTCAACGTCGTCGCGACGTACGCAAACGCGAGCGTCGCGGCGGAGCAGCGCAGATAGGGGTCGCTCGACTCGATGCCGACGTAGAACGCGAGCGCGTTGGCCTCGTCCTCACGCGCGAAGCCCATGCGGTGCGCGAGCTCGTGGCAGGCGGTGAACCCGCGCGAGATCGGCGGCAGCCCGCGCGCGACGTGGGCCTCGCCCGTGAAAGGCGAGAAGATGCCCGAGACCTGCGCCGCGATCAGGAGGCCTGACGCTGCGGGCTCGACGACAAGCGGCGTGGCGCCGCGCAACCACGGGTTGGCCGCTCCTGTTGCGCGCCACGCAGCGGCCGCGCGCACGCCATAGTCCGCGGGCGCAACGACGACCCCGCGCTGGTCCTCTGCGAGCTCGGACCGCGCAGCCGCCGCTGCCTCAGCGAGCCGCAGCGCGACACGCTCGAGGTCCGCGGCCTGCATCGGCGCGCGAGTCCAACCGAACGAATGGAGGAGGTCCCGGCGCGAGTGATTGAGCCCCCACGCGACGACAAAGACGAGCGCGCCCCAGCCGACACCGCGCGCGCACGCGAGCGCCGCGCTGACGAGGTCCGGCCCATCGGGCGCGCGCATGGCACGGACGATGCCGCGCCCGACGAAGACGAGCAGCGCGACGATCAAGAGCTCGGAGAGGCTAGGCACGAAGCGACCGCGCAGCCCGAGCGAGCTTGTCAACGCGTGGTAGGCCCGCGCCGGGGCGCCGAGGACCTCTGCGATGACCGGGTACACGCGGCGCGCATAGAGCATCTCCATGGCGCCCGTCGCGAGGCGCGAGGTCAGCATCAGCGCGGCCGCGAGGGCGAGCGGCCAGGTCGAGCGTAGGAAGCGCAAGGCGATAGGCGGGGCCGCCGAGGGTTGAGGGTCCTTGCTTCGGGACCTGATGCGTCGCGGCCGAACGCGGCGGGCTGGGTACCGTACCTAACCCTCGCAGTAGGGCCGGGCTCCGCCAACAAAAACGCGCGCGCGCCACACTTGGCACGCGCGCGCTCTGCACCTTGGCTGGCGCCCCTACCGTCCGCAGCGCGCAGCCCTCCGCAACCCGGAGCGCGCGCGCCGCGACGGCGTCGGGCTCACTTGAGCTGCTCCCAGTACTCCTCGGGCATGTCGTGCGCGATCTTCAGCGCGCCGTTCGCGCCGCCGTAGACCGGCTCTTCGATGCGGATGACATTGCCGCCGCCGAGCAAACGGTGCATCTCCGCCGTCAGCGCGCGGTCGAGGCCCTTGATCTGACTGCCGCCGCCGGCGAGCAGGACGCGGTTCTTCAAGCGCTCTTGGAACTCAGGATCGAACGTCCCGATCAGAGTGCCTAGGCCCTCGACAATCGGCTCGACGATCCGCTTGCAAGCAGTGCGCATCGGCACGGTGATGTCGAACGACGTCGGCTTGCCGTTCACCGGGAGCATCGCCATGATCGCGTCGCTGTTCGTCTCGACGGTCGAGAACTTCTCCTTCAGCGACTTCACCATCTGCTTGGTGTGCTGCGCTTCGGGGTACGCGAGCTTGAGCTCCTTCATGATCTCGTCGTCGATGAAGTCGCCCGCGTAGGTCATCGTGATCTGGTCCGCGTCGTCGGGCATCGTACCGTGCATACGGCAGAGGTCCGTCGTGCCGGCGCCGATATCGATGACCAGCACGTCCTCGAGCATGTCGAGGCCATACGCGACCGAGAACGGCTCGGAGCACAGCATCACCGAGTCCACCGATTCACGGGCGGCGTCGAGGATCGCGTCCTTGTTGTGGATCGAGGCCTGGGCCGGCACGCCGATCACCGCGTAGACCAGCTCGTCCGCGCGCGGACGCGCCCGGCGCACGATCTCGCGCACGAGGTCCTTGGCGGCGCGCAGCTCTTGCGTGTCCTCCTTGCCGTCCTTGTTGTGCTTGAGCACGCCGTGCTCGAGCGGGCGGTAGAGGTTCAGAGACAGGCGCTTCTCGCGCGCCTCTTCGCCGAAGAGGACGTCCTTCTTCAGCAGCTTCCTTGCGACCGGGTCCTTCGGGTAACCGACAAACGACTCCACGGTCTCTCGGACGCCATTGCTTGCGCAGACGGAGGTCCGCGAGGTGCCGAGGTCGATGCCGAGATAAAGGACGCCGTGGTCCTTCTTGGCGCCGGGGCTGTCTGAGGCGTCGGCGGTGTCAGGTTGGACGGCGGACGCTGTGTCCTTCTTAGAGCTCATGTTCGGGCTAATGGCTGGCGAGGGGTTCCCGAGTCCGGTGACGCACCAGGCATCGACCGACTCCGCAGGATGCTATTCGGCTTTCGAGACTCCTGACCCAACCCTTTCCCGTAGCTTCCGGTTTGCATCGAAGATCGCGGACATCAGCTCGCGCTTGCGGTGCACCTCTTCCGAGTCGCCCCGCAGGCCCTGGACCTCCGTGAACGTCGAGGCGACGCCGTTGTCCACGGCCCCGCGCTCCATACGAAGCTGCAATTGGGCGGTGCGCTCATCGAGGACCCGCGACAGCTTGGCGAGGCGCCGCTCGAGCAGCTCGATGCGGGCCTGGCTGTTGGCGTCCGACCTGGCGCCCGACGGGCCCTCGGGCGGCGCTGGGCGCGGCACGTCGACCGTCCGCAGCGGGACCCCGTCCTCGGGGCGATGCCCGTGGGTCAGGAGCGCGCTTTCGCCACCCCCTCGAACGACCTGGTCCTCGGTGCGAGGGGCCGCCGGCGCTGGGGCCGCGGCAGCCGTCGGCGCGCCCTGGACGACGATGCGCGCCGCGCGCAACCGCCGGCGCCCCGCGAGCTCGGGCAGCTCGATCGCGTGGACGAGGTGTTCTGCACCTGAGGAACGTCGGAAGCCGCGCATGAAAGGAGGGTCGTGTGGGTGACTGAGCCGGGTCAGTCCCAAGGCTCTCTTATAACCGAGGGCGTGCGCAGTTTCCGCCCAGGGAGGCCTCGGCCACCGCCTGTCGGGCGATCGGCCTCGGTTCGGGACGGCCCCCCCCGAGCGGGGCCTTGGCGGCGCCTCCGGTCACCTCAACCGGCGCCGCGCGATCCCCATCGAGACGGCCACGCCCGCCAGAATCCCGAGCAACCCGACCCCGGTCCAATAGGTCACGGGCTCGTCCCCCACCGTGACTCCGATCATGACCGCGATCGCGGGCGTGACGTAGCTGATCAGCGCGAGCTGCGTCGCGCGCGCGTGGCGCAGGGCCCAGAAATAGAGCGTGAACGTCAGCACCGTGCCGACGAGGGACAAATAGCCGAGACACATGAGGCCGCGCCCCGTGAACGTCCACGTCGCCCCCCGCTCGAACAGGAGCGAGGCGCCGAGCAAGAGCACAGCGCCGAGCAGCATGCCATCTCGATTCAGGAGGGCAGAGCTCGTGCCGGCGCCGTGGACTTTGACATGCGCCGTCCCGATCGCAGACACCAACGGCGCGAGCAGAAAGACGGCGGCCACCCCCATCATGCCGAGCGCTGGAGCCGCAGGTGCGCCGCCGAAGCGACCGCCGACGGCAGCGCTGCTCGCGAGCTCGAGCGCGGCGAGGTCCGTCGCAAACAGACACGCGACGCCCCCGAGCCCGAGGACGAGGCCGCCGAACTGCGCGGCCTGCATGCGCTCCCCTGGCACGTAGACGTGGCTCGCCACTGCCATGATCAACGGGTAGATGGCCCACAGCACGGCTGCGAGGGCCGAAGGCAGATAGACCTCCGCCCAGTACACGAGGCCGTAGGTCAGGCCGAAGTTGAGGACCCCCATCGAAGCGATGAGGGACCACGACGGCGGCGCGCCGCCCTCGCGGCGCGCGATCCGAGGCGCGAGGGCCCACATGGCGCCCCACGCGATGAGGAAGCGCAGCCCGGCGGCGCCGAGCGGCGGCAAGCCGACGAGCCCCTCCCGGACGACGTACCACGTCGAGCCCCAAACGACGCACATGACGCCCACGGCGGCGCCAAGGGCGCCGCGCGACGGCTGGGGAAGGGTGGACATCGAGCTCTGCGCACAGGTCACCGCGCGCGTCATCGCCCAGCGCGCGCGGGGCGTTCAGCGCTCCAGCGACCTCGGGCTCAAACGTGCCATTCCGAGCGCTCAGCGCTCGAGCGTCGCGGCCTCCCCGCCGGCTCCGTCCACGCCCGTGCCGGGGCGCTCGAAGCCGCCGCCGAGCGCCACGACGAGGTCGACGCGGTTGATGAAGAGCTCGCGGCGGGTCATGAGGAGCGAGCTCTCCGCGATCAGGAGGCGCCGCTGCGAATCGAGCACCAGCTCGATCCCGATCAGCCCCTCGCGGTACTGAGCGTCAGCCAACTCGAGCGCCGCGCGCGCTTCGTCCACGGCGACCGTCAGGAACCCGAGCCCGTCGCGCAGGCGCCCTTCGGCGTCCAAGGCGTTCTCGACCTCCGCGAAGGCAGACAGCACGGCGCCGGCGAACGCCTCGCCTGCCGCGCGCGCGTTCGCGGCGGCCTCTTCGACCGCGGCTGCGCGCCGACCGGCATCGAAGATCGGCGCCGTGAGCGAGCTCGCGAGCGACCAAACCGTGAAGTCGCCATCGAGGAGGTCGCCGACCTCGTCGCTCGTGCGGCCAGCGCTGCCGGTCAACACGATGCGGGGCCAGCGATCCGCGCGCTTCTCGCGGATCGTCGCTTCTGCCGCGACGAGCTGGCGCTCAAGGGAGGCGAGGTCCGGGCGCCGCGCCAGGAGCTCCGCCGGCAACCCCGCAGGGACCGCGCTCGGCAGTTCACCGAATGCGCCGGGCACTTCGAGCTCCGCGCTCGGGAAGCGCCCGAGGACGAGCTCGATCCGGCGCCGCGCGATCGCCTCGAGGCGCTCGGCGGTCACGAGGTTCGCCTGGCTCGTGGCGAGGTTCGCGCGCGCGAGGCGCACGTCGAGCGCGCCGACGAGCCCGGCCTCGAAGCGGTCATCGATCACGCGCAGCGTCCCGCGATAGCTGTCGACCGTTTGCTGCGCGAGCTCGACTTGCAGGCGCGCCTCACGCGCCGCGAACCAAGCGCGCGCGGTCTCTGCAGCCACCGAGAGCTGCGCCGCTGCGAAGTCCGCGGCGCTCGCGCCGAACGCGGCGTCCGCCGCCGCAGCGCCGGACGCGATCCGCCCCCAGAGGTCCGCTTCCCAACTGGCAGAGAGCCCGGCGTTGTAAGTCGACGAGAGGCTTCGAGCGGCGCGCTGCTGCCGGGGATCGGCAAGCCCACGAAGATGTTCTTCGTGCGCTGCCAACCCAACGAGGCGTCCAGCGCGGGCCAGCGCTGGCTGCGCGCGACCGTCGAGCGCTGCGCGGCCGCCGCCAGCCGCGCTGCGCTCGCGCGGAGGTTGCGGTTGTGCTCCAGCGCCTCGTCGATGAGCGCGTCGAGCGCGGGCTCTTGGAACGGCGTCCAGAACGGCGTCGACGCGACGGACCATCCGCCGCCGCGTTCGCGGTCGCCCAAGCCGCGGGGACCGGCAGCTCGAGCTCGTCGACGCGTCGGTCGAAGTCAGGGGCCTCAGCGACGGGGGACGCGCAGGCCGCGAGCAATGAGCCCGTGAGGGCACAGACGAGGGTGTTGCGGTGCAAGATCGAGTGGGAGTGGCGGGGTCGTCGGGCGGCAGCGCGCGGATGCGCGCCCAGGGTGCAGAGCATCGCCCCGGGAGGCGCCGGGAACAACCCCATGACCCCACTCGGCTCAGACGTCCTGCGCGGCCCCCCTCGCCTTGGGGCCCCGGCTCCCCCGCACAGGCGCGCGGGAGCCGCGGCAGCCTGTCGCGCTGCGCCGGGGACCCGGCCGGACAGGCTGCCCCAGCGACGCAGGCCCGCTGCGCGACGCGCCGAGCGAGCGCCGCTCTCTACTGCGATGCAGCGACCAAGGCGATGACCCCTGCGATCAGCAGCACGAGCAACAGGATCTTGACCCAGGAGTACGGCGCGCGGCCGACGATCCGGCCCGTTTGGCCATGCACGAGCACCGCATAGGGCGCGCCACGGAACGTGTACGTGAGGCTCCAGATCGGCAAGAGCACGTGCTTCCAACGCACATCGAAGAGCTTCGTTTCGACGCGCAGCGCCCGGTGGGTGTCACCGGGGACGTCGCTCGCGCAGCGGGCGCGCTGGGTCGCCTCCATCTCCTGCCGCGCGACCGCCCAGCCCGCCTCGAGGTCGATCTGGTACTCCTCGGCCCGCCAGCCGGCCAAGTACTCCGGCTGGTACGGCACCAGCCCGCCGCCCTGGAAGCCCCCGAGCCGCCGCGCGAGGTCCCCGTCGACGCCCTTCGAAGCGAGCACGAGGAGGTCGTCGAAGGCGTCGTCCCGCTGCCCGTCAGCGGGCCGCCAGCGCACCTTGCGCACTTGTTGGGCCCGGCGCTCGCTGCGCCCGTTGACGTGCACGTTCACGTGCACCGTCTCCCAGTAGTACGTGCCGGATTGCGCGGTCCAGCGGGAGTGGGCGCGCGCATCGAAGGTCCAGGCAGGCACGTAGAGCCCGACGGCGCGGAACTCCCGCTGGCGCGAGAGCGCGTTCGGGCGGAACCAGCGCGAGCGCACCCACTTGGTGAACGCGGCCTCGACCTGCGCTTGGCAGACCTCCAAAGGGACGAGCGACTCGGGGCGAATCCGGTTGCGGAGCGCGCCCTGGTCCAACACCCGCGCCGAGCCACAGAAGGGGCAGCTATCGGCGACCGCGTGGGGCTCGAGGGCGGTGCGCGCGCCGCACGTCTCACAGGCGAGGACACGCAGCTGTAGCCCGAAGCCCGTCGACGCCTCGGCGATGGCCGATGGCTCCAACGGGCGCTCGACGATCAACGTGTCGCGCGCGAGCACCGTCCGCCGCGCCCCGCAATGGTCGCACGCGAGCGAGCGCGCCTCGGGCGCCCACCGCAAGGGCGCGCCGCAGACGTCGCAGTCGAGGTCGACGCGCGCGCGTGCAGCGTCGGGCGCGGTCGTGACCGCTTCGGGGTCCGGGGGTTCGACGTCGCTGGGCATGGCGGGACGGGGCTGGAGAGTAGCGCCGACGCGGCGCCGTATTCGCGCGGAGTCCCGATCAGGGCCGCCAAAACCCAGCCCGCGCGCCGCCTTCGACCGGCGTCGCCTCCGGCGACGGTTTGAATGCTCGGCGCGCCAGCCCGTACAGTGCTGGCCCCGGGCGCAGCGTGCGCGCGGGGCGCCGCGCCCGGGCCCCCCGGATCCGCGGCTGAGTCCGACAGGAGTACAGACCCGCGAGCGACGGCTCCGGAGGAGAGCGAAGGCCCATGGGCGTGATGGACTGGTTCAAGCGCGGCGTGCAGGAGATGATGATCGCCCGTCCCGACGGGACGAAGGCCGAGGTCGTCTGGAAGCACCCCGACCGCACGATCCCGATGAAGTCGCAGCTCACCGTCGACTCCGACGAGTGCGCGGTCTTCTTCAGGAACGGCAAGGTCGTCGAGTCGCTCGGCCCGGGTCGGCACTCCCTCGACTCCGCCAACCTGCCCTTCCTGTCGGAGCTCGTCGACAAGGTCACCGGCGGCAACGTCTTCATCGCCGAAGTGTTCTTCGTGAACACGCGCGAGCACACGGGCAACAAGTTCGGCGGCCGCATCGGCCACGTCGAGGACCCGAAGTCGGGCGTCCCCGTCGAGACGATGGTGCACGGCGAGTTCTCGTTCCGCGTCATCGACCCGGTGAAGCTGATCACCGGCCTCGTCGGCATGGGACGCGCGGAGGCGTTCACGGTCAAAGCGTGGATGAAGGAGCAGGTGCTGAAGGTGCTGCGCGATTCGATCGCAGAGCTCCTCGTCAAGCGCAAGTGGCCGCTGCTCGATGTGACGTCTGGCGCGTACACGCTCGAGCTCGAGCGTGACGTCCTCGAAGCCATGGACGCGCACGTCGCGGACTACGGCATCGACGTCGTGCGCCTCGGGAACTTCGTCATCGGGATCGACGAGGACGACGCAGCGAACCTCAAGACGCTCTACCGCGACGCGGCGTATCTGCGCACGGTCGGGGGCGTGGATGGCTACCAGAAGTTTGCCGCGGGCAAGGCGCTGCTCGGCGCAGGGGAAGGCATGGCCAAAGGCGGCGGCGGCGGCGGTGGCGGCGAGGGCGGCCTCCTCGGCGGCGCCGGCCTCGGCGTCGGCTTTGGCCTCGCCCAGATGTTGGTGCGCGACTCCCAGGGCGGGCAGAGCCTCGCCCCCGCGACGCCGGGCGTCGTCTGTGGTGCGTGCAGCGCGACGGTGCCGCAGGGCAAGTTCTGCGCGGCCTGTGGCAAGGAGCTGGCGCGGGTCGAGCCCAAGGGCGCGACGCGCTTCTGTTCGGGCTGTGGGAGCTCGATGTCACCGGATGCGCGCTTCTGCCCAGGCTGCGGCACGAAACAAGCCGAATGAGCGTGGCGCGCTGGGGCCCTTGGGCGACGGCGGCGGCCGGCGCTCTGTTCGCCACGCTCGCGTGCGCGCCAATGCGCTCGAGCGTGGGCTCGGGCGCGCGCTTCCGGGCGCCGCAGCCCGAGACCCCGCGCGTCACATTGCACGAGACCCTTCACGGTGAGGCGATCGACGATCCGTTCCGTTGGCTCGAAGATGCCGCGGCGCCGGAGGTCCGCGCCTGGGTCGCCCGCGAGGCAGCGCTGACGCGCAGCGTGCTCGACGCGGCCCCCTTGCGCGCCGCGCTCGGCGCGCGCCTCGCGCAGCTCTCGCGACAGCCGACGCGCAGCGCGCCGGTCCGCGCTGGCGACTGGTACTACTGGGCTTGGAACGACGGCACGCAGAACCAGCCGTCGATCGTGCGCGGCCGCAGCGCCGAGGCGCACGACGAGGTCGTCCTCGACCCGAACCTCTGGTCGACCGACCGCGCAGAGACGTTGGCGGGCTGGGTGCCCTCGCCGCTCGGGACGTACCTCGCGTTCGGGGTCGCCGAGGGCGGCTCCGACTGGCGCACCTGGCGCGTGCTCGACCTCGAGTCGCTCGAGGTCTTGCCCGACCGCGTGCCTTGGGTGCGCTTCAACGCGCCCGCGTGGTCGAACGACGAGCGCGGCTTCTATTACGGCGCCTACCCGGGGGCGGACGAGCCCCTGCGCCCCACCTCCGCGCGGATGACCCTGCGCCACCACGAGCTCGGCGCGCCGGCGGAGCGTGACCCGATCGTCCACGAGGAGCCGCTCCATGCGGGGCGCAGCTTCGCGCCCGCCGTGAGCGACGACGGTCGTTGGCTCATCATCTCGGTGTTCGAGGGCGCAGACCCGCGCAACAGGCTCTACGTCCGCGACCTGTCGCGCCCCGACGCCCCCCTGATCCGCGTCTTCGATGCCTTCGACGCCGAGTACGAGGTCATCGCGAACGAAGGCGCGCTCTTCTGGCTCCGCACGACCAACGCTGCCCCCAACGGGCGGATCGTTGCGGTGGACGTCTCCGCCCAGGAGCGCGCCGACGCAGCCGGTTGGACCGAGGTCGTCCCGACCAGCAGCCAGCCATTGATCAGCGCTGCGCGGGTCGGCGAGACCCTCGTCGTCGAGCACCTCGTCGACCTCACGAGCCGGCTCGACGTGTACGACCTGCGGGCCGCGCGCGAGGCGGACGGCTCGGCGCCCGACCCGATCGCGACGGACGTATTCCCTGGACGCGGGACCGTCACGCTGACGCGGCCGCGCGGCGACGCCAGCGCGCTGTACTTCAGCTACACGGACACGCTGACGCCGCTTGAGATCTGGCGCTTCGACGCGCGCGGCCCCCAGCGAGTCTTCGCGCCGGAGTCGGCCTTCGACCGGCGCCGCTACGCGACGGCGCTGCGCTTCGTCGCGAGCGCGGATGGGACGCAGGTGCCGGCGCTGCTGACGTGCGCGCTGGACACCGCGCATGACGGGGAGACGCCGGCCCTCCTCTACGGCTACGGCGGCTTCAACGTCCCCGTGCGCCCGGTCTTCACCCCTGCGGTCGCAGCGTGGTTGGAGCTCGGCGGGCTCTATGTCACCGCGCACGTGCGCGGCGGCGGCGAGTACGGTGAGGAGTGGCACCAAGCCGGTGTCCTGGAGCGCAAGCCGCGCGCGATCGAGGACTTCCTCGCGGTCGCGCGCTGGCTCGCGCGCGAGCGCTGGACCCGCCCTGCGCGGCTCGCGATCCGCGGCGAGAGCAATGGCGGGCTGCTCGTCGGCGCCGCCCTCGTCCGCGAACCAGGAGACTTCGGCGCCGCGATCTCGACGGTCGGCGTCCACGACATGCTGCGGTACCATCGGTTCGGGGTCGGGTGGGCCTGGGCATCCGACTACGGGACCGCGGACGACGCTGCGCTCTTCCCCGTCCTCAAGAGCTACTCGCCGTACCACAACGTGAAGCGCGGGACGCGCTACCCAGCGACGCTGGTCGCCACTGCGACCGGAGACGATCGCGTCGCGCCGCTGCACAGCTACAAGTTCGCCGCAGCCCTGCGTGAAGCCAACGGCGGCGAGCCGCCGGTCTTCCTGCGCGTCGAGCAATCCGGCGGGCATGCTGGAGGCAACGGGGCCGCGCGCAGGCTCGAGGCGACGCTCGACGAGCTCTGCTTCCTCTCACTCGCGCTCGACGTGGATCAGGCCGCCTGGGCGCAGCAGCTCGCTGCGCGCGCTCAATAACCGCCGTACGGGTTCGGCGCGCCCTTGGCCTGCCACGCAGCGATTCCGACGGCGACGACAACGAGCGCGAGGCGCGCGAGGCGCAGGCGCTTGGAGCTGCCCGGGATCAAGACTAGGGCGGGCGCGAGCACGAGCGCGAGCCCGCTCCAGCGTGGGGTCTCTGCGTACAGCACCCCGCTCGCCACGATCCCAGCGTGCAACGCAGCGAAGGTCGCAGCGAAGCCAGACCAGGGCGCCAGGTCGCGCCGCAGATAGCCCAGGCCCGCGACGAGCGCCGCCGCGCCGCCGACCGACGCGACGAGGAGCGCGCCCGAGCCCGTGCCGGAGAGCCCAAGCGCAGGGGCCGACGCCAGCGCGGCGATCGACAGCGCCGCCGCGCCATCGGCGCGGCGCGCGCGCAGCGCGGCGCGCGCGATCAGGAACGCCGCGACCAGCGCGGCGGTCAGGCCGAGCATCCACAGGACGCGCTGGTCGCCCCAGTACCGTTCGTGCAGCGACTGGGTGGGGTAGACGGCGAGGAACGCCGCCCCCGCGCCGAACAGCCCGAGGGCCGCGCGCGGCTTCTGGTCACGCAACGCGACCAATGCGACCGCGAGCGCTCCGAGCACGAACACCCAGTCGAGGTACACCCGCGGCGGCAACGCGACGCGACCGGCGTTGGCGTACAGCGTCACGAGGGCGGCGACCGGCGCCGCGAGCGCGCTCGCGAGCGGCCCGACGGGCCGCTCGGCCCCCCTCCGCCAAGGCTGCCAACCAAGGAGCAACAACGCCGCGGCGACGGCACAACCAATGACAACGGGGAGCGGGCTCATGCGGCGAGTCTCGACGGGCAGGACGGAGGAGCGCTCGGGGACGTCACTTGCGCGACGCCCCCGCGGCGCTCGCTCACTTCTTCTTGTTCGACTCGATGGCGAACGTCAGCTCGATCGCATCGCTGAGCACATCGTTCGGGTAGGTCGCGATCCCGAAGTCACGGCGGTTGATCTCCAGTACGCCGTAGAACCCGGCCTTGAAGCCGAAGCGCTCGCCCGCGTCCTTCGCGCCGAGGAAGTCCATGTCGAACGTGACCGACTTCTTCTCGCCGTGCAGCGTGAGGTCGCCCGTCACCGAGAACGTATCCGCGTCTTTCGCCGCGACCGCGGTCGAGACGAACGTCGCCTCGGGGAACTGCTTGGCGTTCAGGAAGTCCTGGCTGCGCAGGTGCTGGTCGCGCTGCTCGTTGTTGCTGTTGACGCTGCTCGCATCGATGGTGACGCTGACCGACGAGGCCTTTGCGTCCGCGCCGAGCTTGACCTCGCCGTTGAACTTGTCGAAGCGCCCGAGCTGGTACGCGACGCCCAGGTGCTTGATCTTGAACGCGACGGTGCTGTGGGCGAGGTCGATCTCGTAGGTGCCGACGGCCTCCTTCGGCACGTCGACGGTCACCGGCGCGGGCGCAGCGATGCCGAGCCCGATCGCGAGGGCGCCGGCCGCCGCGAGGGCGAGGGGCGCGGCCGTCAACGCGAAGCCGCGGTTCGAGCGCAGAGACTGGGTGAGGATTCGGGCGTGGTCGAACTTGGTCATGGTGAGAGTGGCAGCGTGCAGCCTGGCCGGCGAGCGGCAGGTCGTGCGAGGTGGGTCATGGGATGACGGAGATGCAGCGTGGCCCCTTGGCCAAACGACGCGACATCTTCTGCGACACGATCCCTGTGATAACAAGCATCCGTGCGCAAATCTTACGCTGGCAGGGCATCAAGGGCCGCGCGCGGGTCGGCGCATGCGTCGGCGGCACTTTTTGGCGAAGATCGCGCAGGGATTCCGGCCGCGTCCACAAGTACGCTCGGATCCCCCCATGCTCCCCGACCCGCCCGCGACAGAACACGCCCAGGACCTCGCCCTCTGCCAGCGCGTCCTGGCTGGGGACCGGGGCGCCGGTGACACCCTCGTCGCGCAGCACCTCGACGGGGTCTATCGCTTCCTCTTGTACCGCGTCGGGCGGGATGAGGCGCTCGCCGAGGACCTGGCCCAGGAGACGCTCCTGACGGCCATCGAGCGCATCGGGGCCTACGACGGGCGCGCGAGCCTGCACGCGTGGCTCTGCGGGATTGCGAGGAACCACCTGCGGGGCGGAGTCCGACGTCGACGGCCGACGAGCATCGAGGACCTCTTGGCCCAATCGGACCGCGACATCGACGCGCTCCTCGCCCGGATCGAGCACGAGCCGCTGCCGGATGAGGTCCTCGAGCGCGCGGAGACCGCCGAGCTCGTCGGCGCGACGCTGTCCTCGCTGCCGCCTGGGTACCGCGAAGCGCTCCTCGAAAAGTACGTGGAGCAACGCTCCGTGCCGGAGACCGCGCGCGCAACGGGCCGCAACGTCAAGGCGGTCGAATCCACGCTGCATCGCGCGCGGAAGGCCTTTACCGAGGTGTTCACGCTGTTGGCGCGCCGCCGGGGAGAGCTCGAATGAGTGGCGACATCCTGGACCAGAATCTCCGCGCGCTCCTGACTCGAGCGCTGCCGGAGGACGCCCCTTCGGCGGCGTTCCGGAGGCGCGTCGCTGTCGTCGTCTCGGCACGGATCGAGCACCGCGCAGGGCTGGGAGAGGCAGGCGTCGGCCGCGCGCAGGCCCTGCCCGCCGTGCCCGCCCTGCCCGCCCTGCCCGCCCTGACGGCCCTGCGGGGCCCATCCGCTCAGCCCAATCTGGCGCCAGCGACTCGAGCTCGCGCGAGACGCCTCGGGCCGGCGGCCCTGGGATGGGGCGCGGTCGTGGTCCTCGCCGCGGCCGCGTCACCGCTCGTGACGGGCTGGCCCAAGGGCGCCGCCGAGGCGCTGAACGAGCTCCTGCACCGCGGCGGCGCCCAAGCGTCGCCGGCGGGGCCCCAAGGGGGCCAGGAAGGGCGCGAGAGGCCCTCGATGCCGCCGCCCCCTGGGCCGATCACGGCCGAAGTCGAAGGGACGCTGCCGGCCGCACAACGGACCGCGGCAGAGACGCCAGCGGGCTCTCCGGCGCCGACCGAGGAGCAGGTCACCCCGCCGCAGCCTGCCGCCCCTGCGGTCTGGCTGGTCGCCATCGACGCCGCGACCCGCGCGCCACTCTCCGCGTTCCGCGCGTGGACGAAGGTCGAGGTGGACGTCCCGGAGGTCTCCGAGCCCAGCGCTCGGGAGCTCCAGGCGGTCACCGCCGCGACCCCGCTCGCGGTGCCCCGCGGGCGCACGCTGACGGTCGCCGTCGAGGCGCCAGGCTACGCGCCCTGGCGGCGCTCCGGGCTGCGCGCCAACACGCCGGACGCGCCCTTGCTCATCGAGCTCGAACAGGGTGTCCCGATCGTCGGGCGCGTGCACGACGCCGCGACTGGCGCGCCAGTGGCCGGCGCGCTCGTCCTGGTCGAAACGGCGCTCCCCCACGACGTCATCGACGTCCATGGCTCGGCGCTCACTCCGCTGCCGCTGCACGCCACCCACACGGACGCGCTCGGGGTCTACCGCATCGACCATGCGCCCGCGGGCGAGGTGCTCCTGCGCGCGTCCCACGTCGGGTACGCACCGGGCTGGTCAGCGACATTGCAGCTCGAGCGCGCGTCCGCCGAAGCGCCGAGCGCGCCGCTGGAGCTGCCCTCGATCGCGCTCGCCGCTGGCGGCGTCGTCGAGGGCAAGGTCGAGCGCCCGGACGGGACGCCGTTTGCCAACGCCACGATCATTCTCTCGACGATGGCGCCGCGCGGCGACGTCGGCGCGGACGCAGGCGGCGTGCGCGCGCGAGTCATGTCCTACGGACAAGCGGTCACTGACGAGACGGGCAGCTATCGCATCGAGGACCTGCCGCAGGGCTACTTCGTCGCGCTGTGCCTCGGCGATCTCCAGCTCGGCGGCGCCTTCCCGCGGCTGCAGCAAACCACCGTGGATTCCGCTCGCGTGACGCGCGTGGACTTCCTCGCAGACACGCGCAGCACCCAGCTCTCTGGGCTCCTCCTCGACGCAGCCGGAGCGCCCCTTGGGGAGGTCGACCTCTCGCTCTTCCAAGTCGAGAACGGCGGCTGGAGGGCGACGCGCACCGATCGGGAGGGCCGCTTCCTCTTCCTTGACGTTCCGCCCGGGCTTTGGGCCATTTGCCGTGCGGCGCACGGCTTCGCGGACCAGCAGGTCCTCCGCATGCTCAACATCGAGGAGCCCCAGGGACAACCGAGACCGAGCGCGGGCTCTCCGACGCTCGAGGTCGAGGTGCGCATCGCGAACGGCGCGTTCTCCGCGCGGACCCTCGACCCGGATGGGGCGACGCTCCGCGGCGGTCGCGTGAGCCTCGAGCGCGAAGACGCCACAGGGACGCTGCGGTTCCACGCCACCTCGGCCCTCGACGCCGCGGGCGAACTGAAGCTCGCCGGGCTACCGGCCGGCCGCTACGTTGCGACCATCACTGCAGATGAGCTCGGCCTCGGGCACGTTCGCTTGGCCCCGTTCGACCTGGGCGAGGGCGCAGAGTGGCACGAGGACGTGCGCGTCCCGCGCGGGGGCAGCCTCGAGGTCCTCGTGAGCGACGCGCAAGGCAGGGCAACGGAGTCCTCGTTCGTGACCGTCACCGATGCCTCGGGCAGCGAGCTCATGCTCGGCCTCGATTCACGCACCGACGCAGGCGGCCAGAAGCGCTTCACGTGCCTCAGCGCCGGTGTGTACACCATCGAGGTCCAGACGTTCGGGGGGCAAGTGGCCCGTGGGAGCGTCGAGGTCCGCGAGGGCGAGGTCGCGACCCTGCGCGTCACGCTCGGTCCGCGCTGACGCCTTCGGCGAGCGCGCATCGCGCATCGCGCGGCGCTGCGGAGCGCGACCGGACCGTTCTCCGGCTTCGCGCGAAGGGTCTCGCCTGCCCAGGGCAATAGCGGTGCGTCCAGACGGATCACCACCATGAAGACTCCCCTCACGATCATGCTCAGCAGCGCCATCTTTGGCGCCTCGCTGGCCGCAACCTACGCCTTGCTCTCCCCCGCGCCGGCCCAAGCGACAGCCCCCTCCACCTCCGGCGCGCTGTCCTCGGTGACCGAGCCGCAAGGGCGGCTCGCCGCCGGATCGTCGCGCGCGGACCTGGATGCGCTGACCGAGCGCGTCGCGCGGCTCGAGGCCACGCCGCCGCCGTCGGTGCGCTTCGATCCAGCAGCGATCGAGGCGCTCGTCCGGCAGGTCCTGGCCGAAGGCCAAGCGAGCGCAGCGGGCCCAGCCTTGGCCCTCGAGGCCGCCCGCCCTCGCAGCACGGAAGAGCTCGTCGGGGACGTCCTCGCGGCGACCGACCTCGAGCGCGAGGGGTTGTGGAAGGTCCTAGCGGCCGAGGGCCGAGCGGACGAGGTGCTCGCCGCGTTGCGTGAACGCGCGGACGCCGACCCCAACGATCCGGAGAAGCAGGTCGAGCTCGGAGAGGCCTACATCGCGCGCATCGCAGAGGTCGGCAACTCACCGAAGGCGGGCAGCTACGCGATGCAAGCGGACGCGGCCTTTGACCGCGCGCTCGAAGCGGACCCAGAGCACCTCAGCGCGCGTATGCACAAGGCGGTCGCGCTCAGCTTCTGGCCGCCGGTGTTCGGAAAGCAGGCGGCGGCGATCCAACAGTTCGAGATCCTCGTCTCGAAGCAAGCAGCGCGCACGAGCTCACCGAAGTTCGCGGAGACGCACCTCTTGCTCGGGAACCTCTACGAGCAAACCGGTCAGCGCGACAAGGCCCTGCTCGCTTGGGAACGCGGCGCAGCGCTCTTCCCAGACCATGCGGGGCTCGCGCAGCAGCTCGCGCTCGCGCAAGCCCAGCGCTGATCACAAGCGCCGAAATCAGAACAGCTTGTGGCCGTTGCGGTAGAAGCCGCTGCGAGCCTCAAGCTGTCCGAAGGAGTCGTAGAACTGCCACTGACCGATCCGAAGGTCGTGCTCGAAGTAGCCTTGTTCCTTGATCTGGCCGTTCGAGTAGTAGGTCGTCCAGGAGCCTTCCTGGAAGCCCCCGCGGTACTCACCCTCGCCCATCACCTGGCCGTTCGGGTGGAACGCCTTCCAGCGGCCGACGCGTCGGCCATCGAGATACTGCCCTTCGAGGTGCGGCGCGCCCTCGGGATACCAGCTGCGCCATTCTCCGTCGCGCTGCCCGTGGTCGAATTCACCCTCGAGCGCGAGGCGGCCATCGTCGTAGCGCTCGAGGAAAGGCCCGTCAAACGGCCGCTGAGCGCGCGCCGCGCGCGAGCCGCCGCGGAAGTCGAACCCGAACGACCCGCCCGGGACGGGGCGCACGCTCGACTCCTCGACCACGACTGGGGGGTGCTGCTCGGTGCTCGGCAGCGACTCGGGGGCCGCGACGCTCGGCGTCCCGGCGCCCGTCTGAGCTTCGTCGAGGGCGCCCATCGGCGCGCTGCCGTCGTCGCCCACAGGCGAGGTCCGCGCCGCGCCATAGCCCGCGGACGCCCGTGGCGCTGGCGCAGGAGCCAACGCTGTCGCCCGCGCCCGCGCCCTCCCACCGGAGGCCTCAGTGTCGCCCGCACCACCGGCCGCAGCGTCGACCCAAGCGATCGGCGCGAACCAAAGGATCGCGAGCACGCCCACACCGACCATCAACACCGCCGCGGAGGAGCTCAACAGCGGTTGGAGCGCCGCCCCCGCACGCCCACCTCGCATGTCCGCGAGGCGACACGCAAGCGTGCGTGCGATCACTCGCACGTCAGCGCTGCGCGTCTCACGCGCGGAGTTCGGGGGGGGGAGCATATCGGATCTGCAGGAGGTCAGTCGATCAGCGCGGGGAAGGCACGCGCGATCCAAGGAGAGGCCGCGGGCTCAGAAGCCGCGCTGCCGAAGCTCCCGGTACTGTTCGTTGACGAGGCCTTGAATGAGCGAAACGAGCCGGGCTGGGTCCGGATCGACGTAGCGGATGATCCCGTGTGTGTCGATCAGGTATGTGGCGCCGGATGCCTCTTCACGCCACGATTCGAACGCATGGGGGCGATTGGCGCGCCGGGCCCGGATTTCTTCAATCAAGTCATCGGCGAGGGGCCCCTCGTAGATTTGGTCGCCGGGGAAGCCGAGCAGCTCCTGCTGGCGCAGATACTCCTCGCGGTCGGGGTCTTGATTGACGCCTACGAGAGACACGGGGTCATCCCAGAAGTGCTCGACGAGGAAGGAGTCATGCTCGAGGGTGGCCTCGATGCCCACGTCCGAGGAGCTCCAGAAGCGCAACAGAAGGACGCGGCCGCGGAATTCACGGACACACACTTCGTTGCCTCGGGAGTCGTTGCCGCACAGGACCGGCACGGTGTTGCCCGGGCGCAGGTTCGAGAGCCGCCAGAGCGCGTTGGACGCCGCGGTCGCGATGTCCGCTTCCGGCGCCGCAGTCAGGGCCATGAGCAGCCTGGCGGCGGCCCCTTCAAAGCGGTCGACACCGGCTCCCTCCGCGAGGATCAAGCGCGCTCGTTGCAAGCGCGCGCGGCGGCCGATGGCCACGTCCGCGTGCGCCGCCTCGACCTGCATCAGCGCTGCGAGCGCGCTCGTGGGATCGAGCCAGCCCGTCGCCTGGTCGCCGGCGATGTGACCGAGCACATCGAAGCGCTCCAGCGTCGCCGCGTCGTTCGCCTGAAGGACGAGGTTGGCGTAGAGGCTGCGGCGCAAGCTCCACTCCTGGCGGCTGGGGCGGAACGCCGGATCGCGGTAGGCGCGCGCGGCGTCCGGACCCAGCATGAGCTCAGGGTGCTCGAGCAGGTACCACGACGCGCGCACATCGCCCGCGGCGGAGCGCGCAGCGAAGCTGCTACGGTCGAGCGCGAATGTCATCGGCGCCTCGAGGCTCGTACCCTGGAGCGCTAGTGCTGCGAGCTTGCGAAGCTCGCCGAACGCCGCCAGCCGAGCACGAACGACGGCGAGATCGACAGTGCCACGCACAGGCGCCTCCCCGGCTCCAGGCGCACCAACGCCGGATGCCGAATCGGTCCGAGCGCCGACTCGACCGCCGCGCACTCCAGCGCTTGCGGACGCGACAGCTTCGATGTACCGACGGGCGCCCGGGACGACTTCCGAGTCCCTGACGTGCCCGCTCTGGAAGGGGGGCACGATCTGGTCGACGGAATCGTCGGACTCCGAGGATGGACGCTCCTGCGTCTGACGGACCGAGAGTCCGTCGGCGACGGGCCGTCCAGCGGACAAGCGCGCACTCTGGGCGCTCGGCCCGCAAGGCGTCGCGGTCGCGGTCCCTCCGAGTGCCATGGCGCACAGGAAGAGCGGGTGAATCAAGGACGGTCGGTGCATGGGATCTGGAGCTTGGCGAGGTGCTCCCCTCGAGCCCTGTTCTAACGGCCAACCGTCCTGGCCACGCGGTGAATCGTAGCAACAGGCACCCGTTGGACACATCCAGGACCTCCCAATGTTCCAAGAAGTTTCCGGTGATGGCGCCGATGTCACGCTGCCGCACCCCCCCACACCTCCCCCATCTCCCCACCCGCCGGCCGGCCCACCACAGGCTCCACGGCCGCTACCCCGACACGCCCGAAACGAGGCGCGCGGGGTGCCGTCCGGTAGGACGACACCCCGCGCATCTGGGACTCAGGGGCAGAGGGCCCCCTTGAACCTCAGGGCCTTAGGACCTCAGAGCCACGTCACGGAGTGGCCGTTCGAGAAGTTCGAGGTCGCGCTGCCGCCGACCGCGTCACGGTGCCAAACCTGGAAGTTGCTGGTCAGACCCGTCGCAGCGGCGTAGGAGCCGGTCGCGGTCGGGATCGAGTTCAGCGACCACTGGCTCGCGTTCGTGTCGAGGGAGACCGTGCCGGTCGGACCAGAGTTCAGGATCTGGCCCGGACCAACGAAGCGCCCGATGTTCGCGCCGAGGCACAGGTTGCCCTGGCTGCCGGCCGGGTTGGCCGTGAAGCCCGCGGTCCGCGAGGTGATGAAGAACGCGAGCGAGTTGATCGACATGTTGTTCGCCGTGAGGCGGCAGTCGTTCAGCGCCGGGTCGCGGTCACCCTGGATGTCCAGGGTGGTGACGCTTCCGGTCGAGTTCGGGTTCGAGGTGCAGTACTGGGTGCCGCCGTTGATCGGGTTGCCGGTGGTCGGGTTGCACTCGGAGGTGCCCGCCGCGATGATCATGTACGCGGACGCGTAGGGGCTGTTGGACGCGGTGTTGCAGCCCGTGGTGTTGAAGTAGCCACCGAAGTAGTAGCAGCCTTCCGGAGCGCCCGACGTGTTCGGGTCGTTGTCCGTCGCGAGCCAGCGGTCGGAGGAGAGACGACCGGTGCCGCGGAACGTCGCGATCGAGTTGGCCGGCGCCGCGATGGCGCAGAGACCGACCGGGTTGAAGTACGTGCCGTTGCCCGTGTTCGGCACGGGGGCCGCCGGGCAGAGCGCGGGGTTGCACGAAACGGGGTTGTTCGGGTTGATGGCGTCGTAGCCGTTGTCGTCGTTGTCCGGGTCACCCGAAAGCAGGGGGCCCGCAGCGTTCGCGCCGGCGCCCAGGTAGGAGATGTTGAACCCGAAGCTGTCGAGCAGCGGGTCGTCGAGGTCCCAACCCGGTGCCGTCGTGCCACCGTCGCCCTCGAGGCAGAACTCGGTGCCGGTCAGGTCGAAGCTGACGGTCCAGCAGCCGTTGGCCGGCAAGCTCTGCATGGTGAACGCCGCCACCGAAGCCGCCGACGGCTGCACGCAGGGCGAGCCGTTGTCGTAGAACGTGAACTCCCAATCCGCGGGCGCGGTGTTGGTGTCGCAGTAGCCGAACTCGAAGCAGTTGATCGTGTAGGACGTGCGGTCGGGCTGGGTCGCGAACGACCCGTTGCTGGCCGCGGTCGGGATGTTGCCCGTCCCGAACCAGTCGAGGCCGGCGAGGCCGCCGTTGGTCATCCCGCCGAAGTAGTAGCCGGAGCCGAGCGAGTTGTTGTAGACCACGTCCGGTCCAACGTTGGCCTGGTTGCCGCGAACGCGAGTCCACGTGCCGGTGGCGACGTGGTACACGCCTGCGTGCTTGACCTGGCCTTGGACTTTCTGAATGTCGCGGTTGACCTTCAACGTCGGGCTCGACGTCTGGGCACCAGCGCTCACTGCGAGGGCGATCGCGCCGGCAGTGAGAAGTGAGGAACGAAGCATCAATCAGTCTCCTGAAGGATCAGTGATGTGAGGGAGAGAACCGTACCTAGGTATACGCTTCCTGGGCGGCCGCTCCAAACCTCCCTGGCGATGGCGTGGAGAAGGCCACACCACGGCGACGGGCAGAGTCTGTTGGCGAGGGCGCACCTAGTTTCGCGTGGGGCTTCGACGTCACCGCGCAGCGCGCGGTTCCATCAACTGCTTCGCATCCAGCGTACCTGGTCAGGGCGTTACCGATAGGCCTCGCAACCAAGATCCAGCGGTCGTCCCGCGAGGGAGAAGCGCGCGGTCGTCCCAGCGGGAGACCGCCACACATGAGAGACCTCTGAGCGAGCCGCCGCGCGTCACGAACCGGGCACAGGGACGCCGATCGAGGCGACCTCGAGCGCCCCGATCCAGCGCGCTTGCGAGGGGTCGAGCAGCGCTGGTTTCAGCGCAGCGAATGCGATCGTGTGGTCCGCAGTGAGCACGCCGCCCCCACACTTCGCCCCAGTCGCATCCGCGTTCATTCCGGAAGGCACGTCGAGCGCGAGCACGGGCGCCCTGGGCGCATCGGGATCGTTTCGGAGCGCTTCAAACGCTTCGATCGCTGACGCGATGGCCGCGCGCGGCGCGCCCTTGGCGCCCGTCCCCAGCAGGGCGTCCACGACGACGGAGCAGGCGTCGCGCGAGCGCGCCGCGAGCGCGCTCCAGCGCTCGCGCGACTCGACGCGCTCCCACTCGACGCCGAGCGCCGCCGCGGCGCGCGCCATCACCGCTGCGTCCCCATTCAGATCCGGCGGCGAGACGGTGCACAACACGCGCACCGCACGCCCGTCGCAGCGCGCATGCCGCGCCACGACCCAACCATCGCCCGCGTTGTTGCCGGAGCCCGCCAACACCCAGACTTCGCCCTGGCGCTCGCCGGCGAGGCGCCATGCAGCGCGCGCCGCCGCGGCGCCGGCGTTCTCCATCAAGACCAAGCCCGGCAGGCCGAGCGCCTCGATCGCCCAGCGATCGAGGGCGCGCGCCGCTGCGACGGATAAGACCGTTCCAACCGGCTCGGTCACGGTCGCTGGAAGACCTCGACCAAGGCAGATGCCCCGGGGCCGGCCGTGAGCCCCCCACCGATGACAAACAGCCGATCCTGGAACAAGACAGGGAAGATGCCGTGGCGGGCCGTGGGCATATCGGCGTCACGCCGCCACGTGTTCGTCGCGGGGTTGTAAGCCTGCACCTCACCGAAGGTGTGCGTGGGGTCCTCGCCGCCGAGGACATAGAACTCACCGCGGTACCAAACCGCCTTGCCCGTCCCACCTCGGCCGAACGGCATGGCCGCGACCTGGCCGCTCGTGCTCGCTTGCCACGTGCCGGCGACCGGATCAAACACCTGGACGTTGGTGAAGCCGACCTGCGGCACATTCGCGCCTTGGCGACCGCCGAACACGTACATGCGCTGCCCATCGGTGCTCGCTGCGGCGTGGTTCACGCCGAGCGGCATCGCGCCGAGGCTCGTCCAGGAATCCAAGGCAGGGTCGTACACCGCGAAGTTCGCCACGGTGCTGCTACCGACGATGCCGCCGCCGACATAGATGCGGCCGCCGATCAGCGCAGTCACACAGGAGCCGCCAGCCCACGGCATCTGCGCGCCCATGGTCCATTGGTTCGTCATGGGGTCGAAGATCTGGACCCGCCCATCGCCGCCATAGAGGCCGCCGATGAGATAGACCTTGCCGTTGACCACTTCGCAAGCGTGGTGCGTTCCATGGAACGGGCGCGTCGGCAACGTGGAGTTCCACGTGTCGTTCAGCACGTCGTAGCGGAACGTGCGCATGTCGCCTTCGCCGAAGACGTAGATCATCCCGTCGACTTCACCGCACGCGACCTCGCCCATCTGTGCAGGCATCTGGGTGCTCGTACGCCAGAGGCCGGGGAGGCTGCCGGGGGTCGCCGGGAGGTACTGGAACCCGGCCGGGATCACGACCGTGTTGGAGCTCACCGTCACGGCGACGTCGACAGACCCAATCACGCCCGCTGCCTGGGCCGGCACGACCCCGCGGATGCGCTTCGACGAGACCGACGAGAGGACCGCGGGCACACCATTGAAGGTCACCGACGTCGTCGCGAGGGTGCCAAAGCCGAGCCCGCCGATCACGAACGGAACCCCGCCCGTCCGCAGCGCCCGCGCGGGGAACACGTCGTAGGGCACGAGCCCCACCGCTGCGATGTCGTCCGGGACTTGGACCCGAAGCTGGTCGCCGCCATAGTCGATGGAGACGATCGCTCCCCCTGGCCCCGTCACGACGTCGAGGCCCGAGTTCCACGGGGACAACGACGCGCCGGACGAGCTCGCGAGCCGGCGCCCGTCCGGCGTCAGCTCAAACATCTTGATCGGGCCGCCCCACTTCATCAGCACCAACTGACCGCGGAGCTGTGAGTTGAACGCAGTCGCTCGGTACTCGTCGATCCCGTTCGTCGACGAGTCGACCTCAGTCAGGCACTGCGTGAACGCGTGTGGGATCGAGGGCTCGACGGTGTCTCGGTACACGTTCTGGCGCGGATCGTCGTAACCCCGCGCGCGGTTCGCGTGCCCGTAGTAGTTGCCGTACTCGATGAGCGCCAGCTCGTCGGGGAACCAGGGGTGTGGGTTACCGCCCTGGGTCGAGGCGCCCGTCGACGCGGGGCCGTACGGGTCGTTCGGGCCGTTGTCCGTCGCGTAGATGTAGCCGTTCGTGTGCAGCAGGAGGTCGAGCGAGTTCCGCAGGCCAGGCGCGAACACCTCGACATCGACCCCAGGCGCGACGATCGCGTCGCCGCCGTAGCGCTGGTCGTCCACGAGCGTCAGTGCGACGCGATCGAGGTACGCGACGTCGCCGTTGAAGCCGCTCCGCGACGTGAACGCGCGCAAGATGGCGCCGGACAACGGCGACTCCGGGACGTCGCCCATGAGCGGCCATTGCACCCCCGCGTTGGTGTTGCCACCGGACGCGATCAAGAGGTCGCCGTTGCCGTCGAACACGAGCCCGTTGATCGAGTGGTCGTGGTTGGAGACCGGCAAGTTCAAGACGACCGGCGTCGGCGTGCTGAAGTTCGGACCCGTAAGACGGGAGACCGTGCCGGAGAACGCAGACGGCGTGTTGAAGACGCCGCCGCCGTTCTGATAGAGGTCGCCGTGCGCGACGTAGACCTTCAGCGAGCTCGGGACGTTCGGGTCGTACACGTCGTACGGGTTGAACGCGATGCCGAGCACGTCCTTGTTCGGCATGCCCGAGACGCCCGCGTAGTACTGCACGTTCGTCGCGGCGTAGTTGTCGTCGTAGGTGACGGCGCGCAGCGACCCATCGAGGAGCGCGACCCAGAGGCGCCCGTCAGGCCCCCACGCCCCGCGGGTCGGGTCGTTCACAGAGACCGCGCTCCCGAAGAGGAGGTTCCAGCGCACCGGCACGGGGCCAGAGGGCGAATAGGTGAAGGTCTGCGGTTTGCTGGTGCCATTCGGCGTCGTCACCGTGACCTGAATCGGCCCCGACCCTGGCGGCGACAAGAACTCGAGCCGCTCTGGCGTCGCAGCCACAAAGCTCGCCGGCGTGATCGCAGTGTTGCCCCAATGGACCACGACCTGGCTCGCGGGGAAGAAGCCGAAGCCCTCGATGACGATGTCGTTGCCGCCGAGGTCCGTACCTTGGGTCGGCATGCTGTGGATCACGGGCTTCTGCTGGCCCTCGCCGTGGGTCAACGACGCGTCGAAGCCGGGGATCGGTGCCCCGCCGACCGTCGCCGTGAGCTGCAGTGGCAGATCGTTGACGTCCGACACCGCGAAGCGCACCTCGAGGGAGTGAGCGCCCGCCGCGAGGCTGCGGGGCCCGGTCACCGCGGATCCGTCGACCAACACACGTCGGCCGTCGCCGCCCGTCGCGGCGAACGTCACCGTCGACGCCGTGGCAAGGACGAACTGAGCGTCCCAACGCAACATGACATCGGTCGCGTAGTGCGACGCGCCGATCTTGCCGGCCACCTGTGTCGTCGAGAGGCCGTTCTGCCGCGCCACAAAGTCGGCCTGCGCCGGCACGTGGTCGAGGAGGTACACCTCGCCTGCGACAGACGCGTCGTAGTAGCTCACGAGGACGCCAGGGACTGCGCTCGCAGGGTAGACGTCAAACTGCCTGGAGTCCGTCGCCTGGGACGCGGGGGTGTTGCTGTCCGTGATCGTCAACGCGACCGTCGAAGGCCCGAGCGGCAACGTGGCCACCGCCGAGGCGGTCGAGCCCACGACCGCCCCATTGACGCGCCACTCGAAAGCCGAGAGAAAGCGACCGGGCTCGTGGGTGTGGGACTCCTGGCCGAGGAGCTGCACCGCCTCGCTGCCCGAGCCGTCGTAGTCGATGACAACGAGCGGATTCTGGTCGATGACCGGGTGCAAGAAGCCCCAGCCAGCGTTGGCGCCGCCCGTGCCCGTCACGGGCACGAGGATCTCTTCACCGCTCTCGAAGGTGAGCCGCAACTCGAGGTCGTTGTCGCGGTGCAGCGTCGGCGTGAAGACGACGGGGAGGAAGGTCGAAGCCCCTGGCGGCAGGACCAAGTTCACCCCGAAGCTCGACGCGCTCTGCCCGCCGAAGTACGACACGCCGCCGACCTCGACCGCGAACTCGTTCGCCGGACCGGACAGGCCCGCGGCGATCTGGAGCCCGGTCAAACGCCCCGCGACGGCGCCGCTGTTGACGAGCTCGATGTCACGCTGGCCGAACGCGCCCTGGTCCACCGTCCCGAACACGACGCTCGTCGTGGGCGAGGAGATGACGGGCACGGCGCGCACTTCGATCCCGCTGACGATCGCGCGGCCGACGGACGCGACAAAGCGCAGGTCGAGGACTCCGTCGGAGACCTGGGCCCGATGGGCGTCCGAAATCCACGCAGTGCGCCCGCCAACTGCGGCGAACACATCGACGTCGTCGAAGGCCAACTGCCCTTCGACGATGCCGTCGAAGACCCGCGCTCCGGGAGCCACCTGCACGGGCTCCCAGCTATGGAACCGCACGTCATAGGTGCCGTTGGGGACGGGGAGCGCGTACTCGACCACCTGCCCGAAGCGGGAGTACTGATAGAGCGGGTCATCGGTCGTGCCGAGCACGGGGATCACGGACACGATCGGCCCCTCGCTCTGCGTGACGCCGTAGTCCTTCGCCCAGTGCTGGCGCGAGGGGCTGACGTAGGAGTCGCCACCGGCGTTGAGTACGACGTCGGCGCCAGGCAAGCCGAGCGCGATCCCGGAGAACGAGACCCGCGTCGGCGGGAAGCCCCCGAAGTTCTGCCGGACGACGAAGACCGCCTCGCGCGGCCCCGCGGTCAGCGGCGTGAAGCGCACCTCGACGATCACCGACTGCGCCGGCGCGAGCACCATCGGGAGCGTGAGCCCCGGGTACGCGACGCTGAAGCCGGCGACATTGCCCGACTCGGGCGCGAGCCCGAGGAACGTGAGCGGCGCGGAGTGAACGTTGGTGATCACGACCTGCTGCGCCGCGCTGCTCTCGAGCACACGGAGCTGCGGGAAGGGCACGCTCGACGGCGTCGCAGCGAGCGCTGGCGGCAGCGCGATCGGCCCGGCGACACCGTCGTTGATCCCGACGAGCAGGGACGTGATCGCGCCCGGCGTGGCGCCGATCATCGGCGCCTGGAGCTGGATCGTGAGCGTCTCGCCCGCTTCCCCGACCCGGTCGACGATCAAGCCGACAGGGACGTCAACGAACGTCTGACCGGCCGGGATGATCACCGGGCTGACCGGCGCGACGATGTCGCTGGGGCCCGAGGCGGGACCAGCGAGCACGAACGGGATCGTCGCGGGCAAGCCGGACACGGCGCTGAGCTGGATCCGGAAGGAGAAGCCGCCCGAGATCTCGTCGACGAGCGTACGCGAGAGCGTGAAGCTCGCAGCCGGAGGCTGGTCGTCGTCCGTGATCGTGAGCGTGTGCTGCGTCTGCGCGCCGAGCGTCGCGCCCGTCGGCGCGCCGAGCGCAACCACGAGCTGCTCCGCGCCCTCATAGAGCGCGTCTTGGACGAGGCTCACGACGATGGTCCCCGAGCTCGCGCCCGCGGGGATCACGAGCGGGCTCGCAGAGGGGACGTAGTCCGCTGGCGAGGCCGAACCGGAGAACGAGAACGGCACCGAGACCGGGCCGCTCGCGATCGCCGACAGCGACACTTGGAGCGCGACGCCGCCCGCTCCCTCGAGGCTGGTGCTCGCAGCGGCGGCGAACGCGACCGTCACGTTGCCGTCGTCGTCGAGCAACGAGAGGTCGTGTTGCGTCGTCGCGCCGAGCGTCGCCCCGGTGGGCGCGCCGAGGGTGAACGTCACCGTCTCCGTCGGCTCGGGCACCGCGTCGTCCACGATCGTCACCTGGATGGCCTTCGTGGTCTGACCGACGGCGAAGACGAGCGGGCCAGCCGGGACGGTGAAGTCGGTCGGCTGTGTCGCCGTGCCGCCCACGGTGTACGGGACGCTGACCACCGTCGCGGGCGGCCCTGAGAGCGTGACCGAGACGGACGCCGTTCCGGCGCCTTCGGTGACGTTCGCCGCAGCCACCGCGAAGGACGCCGCCGGGACGGTCTCGTCGTCGAGCAACGTCAAGTCGTGCGTGGAGCGCGCCCCGAGCACGGCGTTCTGCGGCGCCGACAACGTGAAGGTCGCGACCTCAGCGCCCTCGAGCTGCGTGTCGTTCAGGGGCGTGATCGTCAGCGGTACCGTGGCGGTCCCGGCCGGGATGACGATCGGCCCGCCGGTCCACGAGTAGTCCACGCCCGCTTGCGCGCTGCCCGAAGCCGCGACGGCGACCGTCACGGGGAAGCCCGAGACCTCGCCGAGCTCGACGGTCAGCGCGATCGGCGCGCCAGCCTCGCTCGCCAGCGAGGAGGACAGGCTGAAACGCACGCTCGGCGGCAGGTCGTCGTCGGTCAACGTGACGATGTGCTGCGTCGTCGCTCCAGCCGCGGCGTTGGTGATCGCGCCGAGGTCGAGCACGATCGTCTCGTTCGGCTCGTCGCTGCCGTCATCGATCGGCACGATGGTGAGGTTCGCGCTCGTCTGGCCGCCCGGGATCACGAGCGGGCTCGTGACGTGTGTGAAGTCCGCGCCGACGACCGCGGTGCCGCTGACGGTGAACGCCACCGTCGTCGCCTCGGTCAGGGGCGACGAGAGCTGCAACACGACGTCGAACGCGCTGTCGTCCTCGCCCAACGTCGAGCTCGCCGTGGTGAACCCGACGGTCGCAGCGGCCTCGTCGTCGAGCACCGTCAGCGCGTGCTGGGTCATGGTCCCGAGCGCCGCTCCGGTCGGCGCACCGAGCGCGACGACCAACGACTCGCGCCCTTCGACGAGCGCGTCATCGAGCAGGGAGATGTCGATCGAAGCGGTGTTCGAGCCGGCCGGGAACGTGACCGGCGAAGGCGCCACGGTGTAGTCGGCGCCGGCGGTCGCAGAGCCCGTCACGCTGAACGGGACGCTGATCACGCTCGCGCTCGTTGCCGAGAGGCGCAGCTGGAGCTGCACCAGGCCAGCGCCCTCGGTGTGGCTGCTGTCGACCAGCATGAAATCCACCGTCGGGGTGCCCTGCGGGCGCGCCCCAGCGAGCGGGGTGGTCGCGGCCAGCACACCGGCGACGGCCAAAAGCGCACGAGCAGCGCGGGTGGAGAGACGAGCGCGAGCCGCGGCGAGGGAGACTCGATCGGACATGGGAGCAGAGCGGGAAAGGAGGCGCATTCGCAGACGTCACGGAGCAGCGAGCAGCCCCGCGACAGCCACACCGGAGACGTGCGGACTGGGGAGCATGTTGCCCAAAAAATCGGCACTTTCCAGTGTGGCACCGGCAAGATTCCGCCGTGAACAAATGACGCCATGTTCACGCGCAGGACGGCGCGCCCTCCGCAATCCCATGGAGCGCACATAACTCCTTCGCGGGCAAGCAGTTGCGTCCGCAGATCGGGTCCCGCTACGGAGTGCCACACCCCGCGACAGGGTGCCCCAAGAGCGCACGTTCTCAGTCCGAGGCGCAGCGCCTCAGAGCGCGACGAACTCGACGCCTCGGAAGCGCGCCGGCGCGGCGCCATGGCTCATCTCGGCGATCTGCATCGGGTTGCCTTTGCCGCAGTTCGGCACGCCGTGCAAGCGCCATTCGGACGGGCCAGCGATCGCGTCGCAACCGCCCCAGAACTCGGGGGTCGTGCCTTGGTACGTCGGGCTGCGGAAGAGGCGCCCGAGCTTGCCGCCGACGACCTCGTAGCCGACCTCACACGTGAACTGGAAGTTGAGGCGCCGCTGGTCGATCGACCACATCTTCACGGTGTCCGCGTAGATCGCGCCGTCCTCCGTGCTCGCGAGCAGCTCCGCGAGCGTCCCGTGGCCGGGCCGCAGCGACAGGTTCGTCATGCGCACGATGGGCGGCGCCCACCACCCCTCGGCGCGGAGCGTGCCCGTGCTCGCGGTCTCCTGCACCTGTGCCGCCCACTCGCGGGACGTGTGGTAGCCGACGAAGACACCGTCGCGGACGATATCGAACGCGACGCTCGGCACGCCCTCGTCGTCGAAGCCGCGCGTATCGAGCCCGCCAGGCTCGGTCGAGTCGCCGTAGAGGTTCACGAGCGGCGAGCCGAAGCGCATGCGCCCGAGCCCGTCGACCGTCGCGAACGACGCCCCCGCGAGGTCGATCTCCTCGCCGAGGGCGCGGTCGAGCTCCGTCGGGTGCCCCACGGACTCGTGGATCTGCAGCATCAGCTGCGCCGGGCCGAGGATCAAGGTGCGGCGCCCGGCGGGGCACGGCGGCGCCACGCTCAGCGCGAGCGCTTCTGCGCGCACGCGCGGCGCCTCGCGCGCGAGGTCCAGCGCGCGCACGACCTCGAAGCCGCCGGTGTGGTAGTCGCCGCCGAACGAGTTGGGATAGCTCCGGCGCTCGACCACGCCGCCTGCGCTGGCGGTCGCAGCGATGCCGCCGCCCGAGCGCACGAGCACCTGGTGTACGCGGGTGCCCTCGCTCGTCGCGAGCCAGTGCTCAGCGCGCCGGAACGACATGCGGGCCTCGCGAACGACGAGCTCAGCGCCGGTCGGTTCGCCAGCGACCTTCGCGGCGAGGCCTGCGTCGGCCGCGCGGAGCAGCTCGAGCTTCTCCTCCAGCGGCACTCCGAACGGGTCCTCGGCGACCGGCGTTCGGTGCTCGCCCACGCTCGGCGTGAGCGGCGCGAGCTCGATCTTGCGCCGGCGGGTCGCCGCGAGGTCACGCGCGGCGCGAGTCGCGCGGCGCGCGACCCCGGGGATCAGGTCCGCGAGCTCCCGGTGCGTCCCCGGCGCGGCGGCGAACCCGAAGGTGCCCTGGACGAGCACGCGGATCCCGAGCCCGAACTCAAAGGGCGCAGAGCCTTCGACCAAGGCCCCATTGCGCAGGCAGAGCTCCTCCGCAGCGCTGCGCACGATGCGCGCATCAGCGTATTCAGCGCCGCAGGCGAGGGCTGCGCGGACGGCGCGTTCGGCGAGTTCCAGCATCGTGACAGGGAGAGGTGAGGCGCTCAGAAGGAGCTGGACGAAGTGAAGCGGAAGCCGTCGATGCGCAGCGCCGGCGCGGAGCACTCACCCTCGAACAGCGCGCCCGCGCGCTCGAGCTTCGACCCGACCCCCGTGACACGCGTCAGCGCATCGATCCAAGACGCGGTGAAGCGCAGGTTGCGCACGGGGCCGACGATGTGCCCGCCCTGGATCCTGAACGTGCCATTGCGCGTCATCCCGGTCAGCACCAGGTCCCGAGGCTCACTGACGTTGACGTAGTGCAGTTGCGAAACGAGGAGGCCATCCTCGACGCCCGCGATCAGCTCCTCGAGCGGCGCGTGGCCCGTCGACAGCACCATGTTCCGGGCCGCCGGGCCGTCGGCGCTGGGCTGGGGCAAGGCGTGCCCCGTGTTCGGCAGGCCGAGCTGCTTGGCCCAGCGGCCGTCCGTCAGCGGCCCCGTGAAGGCGCCGGCGCGCAAGAGCTCGACGCGCTGCACCGGGCTGCCTTCGCCATCGAACACCCAACCCGGGCTGTGCGCGGTCCCGGGCTCCTCCGTGAGGCGCAGGTCGTCGGGGAAGATGCGCTCGCCGACCCGGCCACAGAGAAAGGAGCTGCCCTCGGCGTAGTCCTGGGCGCCGAAGCCTGCGAACAGGAGGAGCGCAGCGACGGCGCGCGGCTCGAGCACGACGGTGAGCTCGCGGGGCGCGAACGGCGCTGGGTCGCGCGAACGGAGTGCGGTCGAGACCGCGCGCTCGACGAGCGCGTCGACGTCGAGCCGGTCGACGTTCGCCTCAATCTGCTCCGCGCTGCCCGCGCCGCCGCGGCCCGCGGCGCCGTGGACGTCGTTGGCCGACATCGAGAACGACGCGCGCGAGCGCGCCGCGTGCACCCGGCGGCCAGCAGAATTGACGAGGGTCCGGTTCCCGACGTGGGTCGCCGCGAGGCCGGCGCCGAGCAGGCCCTCTGCCTCCGAGCGCTCGAGCGCCCGCGCGATCCACTGGTTCTTCTCGCGGAAGGTGTGGTCCTGGGTAGGCCGCTGCGGCGCAGTCGCCTGGATCTCGACCGGGCCGCCGAGGGGCACGGCGTCGGGGCTCGGCGCGGCGAGCCGGGCCAGGGTCACGGCGCGCTGGAGCGCCGCCCGGGCCTCGTCCCGGTCCAAGGTCCCCACGGTCGCCCGCGCCTCGCGGAAGCCCCCCCCAGGCACCTCGAAGCGGACCCGCAGCGCGAGCTCGTAGCGCTCTCGATCCGCCGATTGGGTGGGGCCGCTGGGCGCAAAGCGCACAAACCGCTCCTCGATGCACTCGAGCGTCGCTTCGGTCTCGTCCGCCGGGCTCTCCGCGATGAGGGCCTCGAGCAGCTCGAAGGCGTGGTCGTCCTGCAGCAAGCTCACGCAGCCAGTCTGGCGTGCGCGCAGTGGCGTATCAATCCGGGAATCCGTAGGGATTCGGATTCTCACTCGGGGGACGCTCCGCGCGGCGCCCCGCGGCGCCGCGCGGCCTCGGGCCTCACTTGACGACGAAGTTGACCAGCTTGCCCGGGACCGCGATGACCTTCACGATCTCCTTGCCCTCCAGCTTCTCGGCGATGGCCGCGCGCGCGGCGGCCTCCAGGAAGGCCTTGTCGTTCGCGGAGGACCGCGGCACCCGCGTCGTGCCGCGCAGCTTGCCGAGCACCTGGATCGCGAGCTCGAAGTCGTCCGCCTCGAGGTAACGCTCGTCCACCGCCGGCCAGGCCGCGTACGAGACCGAGCCCTCGCCGCCGAGGCGCGCCCAGAGCTCCTCGGCGATGTGGGGCGCAAACGGCGCCAGCGCGCGCACGAAGCGGCGGGCCTGGTCGCGCGTGAGGGCCTCGGGCGCCTTCTGGCCCGCCTTCTGCGCGGTGTTCACGAACTCCATGAAGCCCGAGATCGCCGTGTTGAAGTTGAACGCGCGGAAGGAGTCGTCGACGCGCTTGATGCACTGGTTCAGCGCGCGCTCGACCTCGAGGCGCTCGCCTTCGGGCGCGCCGCCGGGCGCGTCCACCGCGAGGTGCGAACGCACCGGCCCGTCGCCCGCCTCGTCGACGAGCAAGCGCCACGCGCGGTCGAGGAAGCGCCGCGAGCCCGGCACGTCGCGCGGGTTCCAAGGCTTCGAATCCGCCAGCGGGCCCATGAACATCTCATAGACGCGGAAGGTGTCGACGCCGTACTGCGCGCACACATCGTCGGGATTGACGACGTTGCGCAGGGACTTCGACATCTTCGCGATGATGCGCTCGACGCGCTCGCCGGTCGCCTTCAGCGTCGGCGCGTCCCCGTCGTCGTCGACCTCGTCGATCGGCAAGAGGCGCCCCGTACTGTCCTTGAACGCGAACGCGGTGAGCATGCCCTGGTTGAACAGGCGCTGGAACGGCTCCTTGGTCGAGACGACGCCGCAGTCGTACAGCACCTTGTGCCAGAAGCGCGCGTAGAGGAGGTGCAGCACCGCGTGCTCCGTGCCCCCGATGTACAGGTCGACGTTCTGCCAATACTGCTCGGCCGCGGGCGACAACGGCGCGAGCGCGCACGTCGGGTCCATGAAACGCAGGTAGTACCAGCACGAGCCGGCCCAGCCGGGCATCGTGTCCGTGTCCCGCTTCACCGGCTCGCCGGTGACCGGGTGCGCGACGTTCACCCACTCCGTCGCCTTGGACAGCGGCGGCGAGCCATCGTCCGGCGGCGCGAAGTCGTCCATCGGCGGCAACTCGACGGGCAGGAACGCGTCGGGGACGCGCTCGTGCGTGCCGTCGGGCTTGTGCAGCACGGGGAACGGCTCGCCCCAGTAGCGCTGGCGCGAGAACAGCCAGTCGCGCAGCTTGAAGTTCACGCGGTGCGCGCCGACGCCCTGCGCGACGAGGACCTCGATGGCCCTCTGCTTGGCGGCGGCCGTCGGGAGGCCGTCCCAAGCCGGGGAGTTGCACGCGACGCCGTCCCCCGGCGCGCAGACGGTCGGATCGGGCTCAGCGTCGCCGATCTTCACGACGGGGCGCACGGGCAGGTCGAACTTCTGCGCGAACTCGAAGTCGCGCTCGTCGTGGCCGGGCACGCACATGATCGCGCCCGTGCCGTACGTCATCAGGACGTAGTCGCCGACGAAGATCGGCACCCGGCCCGCGGGGTCGTCCGCGGCGAAGATGGGGTTGCGCGCGTACGCGCCCGTGAAGACGCCGGACTTGTCCTTCGCCAGCTCGGTGCGCTGCAGCTCGGACTTCTTCGCGGCCTCCTGGCGATAGGCGGCGACGGCGGCGCGCTGGGCCTCCGTCGTGATCGCCGCGACAAGGGGGTGCTCGGGGGCGATCACCATGAAGGTCGCGCCGTACAGCGTGTCCGGGCGCGTCGTGTTGACGCGAAGCGCCGCGGCGCCCGGGGCGCCCTCGACCTGGAAGTCGATCTCAGCGCCCTCCGAGCGGCCGATCCACTCGCGCTGCATCGTCTTCACGGACTCGGGCCAGTCGAGCAGGTCCAGGTCGTCGATGAGCCGCTGCGCGTACTCGGTGATCTTCAGCATCCACTGCTTCAAGGGACGCCGCACACACGGGTGGTCGCCGCGCTCCGAGCGGCCGTTGATGACCTCCTCGTTGGCGAGCACGGTCTTCAGCGCCTCGCACCACCACACGGCGACCTCGGCCTGGTAGGCGAGGCCGCGGTCGTACAAGCGCGCGAAGATCCACTGCGTCCAGCGGTAATAGCTCGGGTCCGCCGTCGACAGCTGGCGATCCCAGTCGTACGAGAGGCCGATCAGCTCGAGCTGGCGCCGGTACGTCGCGATGTTCTCGCGCGTCGTGTCCCCGGGGTGCTTGCCCGTCTGGATGGCGTACTGCTCCGCCGGCAGGCCGAAGGCGTCGAAGCCCATCGGGTGCAGGACGTTGCAGCCCTCCATCCGCTTGCGGCGCGCGACGATGTCGCTGCCGATGTACCCCATCGGGTGTCCGACGTGCAGCCCGGCCCCGGAGGGGTACGGGAACATGTCGAGGATGTAGTACTTCGGCTTCGAGGCGTCGAAGTCGGGGTCGCCCGGGTTGGGGGTGCGGAACGTGCGCTCGGCCTTCCAGCGGGCCTGCCAGCGGGCCTCGATGGCCTGGGGTTCGTACGAGTTGCTCACGGTGGTCAGTCGCGCGGGTCCACGCGCGGGGCGAGCGATGATAGGGAGGGCCCCCTCACGTCCGTGCAGGTACGCACAAGAAAGTGCCGCCAGAGGCTTGACGAGCCGCGCGCAGCTGCACATCCTCTCCGCCCTACCGCGCGAAGGCGCGGGGACGCGGCCGGTGCCCCCCCCACCTGCGCGCTGGCGTAAGCCGGCTGCCGGTGATCCCGGCCTGCCGCGTCCGAACCTTCAACGTGGGTCGCAGCCGGACCCACGGGACACACACGAGACACGCAGACGACCGACGCGGTCGGCGCGCAGTCGAGAGCACAGGCAGACGAGAGCACAGGCAGGAACACCACAACTCGGGGGATTAGCTCAGCTGGTAGAGCGCTTGCATGGCATGCAAGAGGTCAGGGGTTCAAGTCCCCTATCCTCCACCAATCGAGACGGAGGCGGGCCCCCAGGGCCCGCCTCCGGCCTTTTCGGCCCAGCGCCGCGCGTCGCTCCGCATCCCGGCGGTACCTTGTCCCCCCTTCGCGCGGCTCGGGTCGCGCGACCGCACCGCACCATGACCGAACTGGCTCACCCGGACCGCCTCGCGAAGCTCGAGGCCATGCGCGCCGCAGGGGTCGACCCCTACCCCGCCCGCGGCGTCGACGCGACCCCGACGGCGGACCTCCACGCCGCCGCCGGCACCGCCGCGGCGCCTGGCCCGTCGGTTGGGACGACGGTCACGATCGCCGGCCGCCTGATGGGCCTGCGTGACTTCGGCAAGCTCGTGTTTTTCCCGCTGCAGGACCGCACGGGCCGCCTCCAGGTCGGCCTCCAGCGCGACCGGCTCGCGGAGTGGTGGCCGCAGCGCAAGTGGCTCGACGGCGGCGACCTCGTCGGCGTGACCGGCGAGCTCGGCTTCACGCAGAAGGGCGAGCTCACGCTGTGGGCCACGGAGGTCAAGCTGCTGTCGAAGGCCGTCGCGCCGCCGCCCGAGAAGTGGCACGGCCTCGCCGACGTCGAGGCCCGCTACCGCCGCCGGTACGTGGACCTGTGGGCCTCGGAGGGCGTCATGGACGTCTTCGTCGCGCGCTCCAAGGCGCTGCGGGCGATCCGGCGCACCCTCGAGGACGAGGGCTACCTCGAGGTCGAGACCCCGACCCTGCACCCGATCGCGGGCGGCGCCACGGCGCGCCCGTTCATCACGCACCACAACGCGCTCGACGCCGAGCTCTACCTGCGCATCGCGCCAGAGCTCTACCTGAAGCGCCTCATCGTCGGCGGCCTCGAGCGCGTGTTCGAGGTGAGCCGCAACTTCCGGAACGAGGGCCTCTCGACGCGCCACAATCCGGAGTTCACCATGCTCGAGCTCTACGAGGCGCAGGCCGATTACCGGCGCATGATGGAACTGACGGAGCGCCTCTTCGAGGCCGCCGCGCTCGCCGTCAACGGGCACACGAAGGTCACCTTCCGGGGCCAGGAGTACGACCTCGCGGCGCCCTATCCGCGCTGGCGCTACACCGACCTGTTCGAGCGCCACGCCGGCTGCGCCTACGACGACGTGCCGTCGGTCCTCGCGCGCGCGCAGGCGCTCGGCCTCCATGCCCCGGAGGGCGCACATGAGCCCGGCTCGGCGGCGTATTGGAGGCTGATGAACGACGTCTTCGAGGCCACCGTCGAGGAGCACCTCAGGGGCCCCGTGTTCGTCACGGACTACCCGACGCCGATCTGCCCGCTCACCAAGGCGAACCCGGATGACCCGCGCATCGCGGAGCGCTTCGAGGTCTTTGTCGCGTCGATGGAGCTGGGCAATGCCTTCAGCGAGCTCAACGACCCGGCGGAGCAGCACCGCCGGTTCGCCGAGCAGGTCGCCTCGAAGGACCCGGAGGCCCCGGGCGAGGTCGACATCGACTACGTGCAGGCCCTCGAATACGGCATGCCCCCCGCGGGCGGCCTCGGGATCGGCATCGACCGCCTCGTCATGCTGCTCACCGGCCAGGACTCGATCCGTGACGTGCTCCTCTTCCCCGCGATGCGCCGCGTCACGGCAGGACACGACGCGCCCGCCGACGGGACCCCCGCGCCACACTGAGGGGCCCCGCGGCCTCCCGATCGCCCCAGCGTGTTCAAGACCTTCCTCAGCCTGCGCTACCTGCGCGCCCGCCGGACCAACTGGATCGGCGTCGCCGGGATCTTCGTGGCCGTCGCCGCACTGATCCTGATCCTCTCGATCATGTCGGGGTTCCTCGCGGAGAGCCGCAGGCACCTGCGCGGGAACCTCTCGGACATCGCGATCACCCCGATCGACCTGCCGATCGAACACGGCGGCGCGCCGTCGCGTGACCTCGAGCGCATGCTCGAGATCATCGAAGCCGACCCCCGTGTCGTCGCCGCCGCGCCACAGCTCGTGTGGTACGGCCTGCTGACGCCCCCGGGCGCAGAGCGCGCGATGCAGCGCCCGATGCAAGAGGCGATCACGCTGGTCGAGCTCGTCGGGGTCGACCTCGAGCGCGAGGTCAAGGTCACGAGCTTCGGCGATTCCCTGCGCGAGGACCTGCGGCTCCCGACGGCCGGCCGACCGCGCAACCCGGACGACCCGTTCAAGCTGCCCGCGGGCTACCGGCGCAGCGGCGCCTACAAGCCGCCGATGATCGTCGGGGAACAGCTCGGGTACGTCTGGTCGCTGCGCAAGGGTGACGAGGTCCCGATCCTGACGGCCACCGTCGACAAGGCGACGCGCGAGGTCAACGACACGCCCTCGAACAAGACCTTCGTCGTGACGGGCACGTTCCGCAGCGGCGAGAACGAGATGGACCTGCAGCGGGCCTACTTCGACCGCCGCGACCTCGCCGACTTCCTGGCGTTGAACGAAGAAGGCGACCGCGACTTCTCGACGATCCTCGTCAAGCTGGTGGACTACGAGCGGGACAAGGAGGCCGTGCGCGTCGACCTCTACGAACGGTTGCATGAAGCGGGCTTCCTGCACGCGCCCGACAGCTCCTATCGCGAGATCACGACTTGGGAGGACCGCCGCCAGAGCCTCCTGCGCGCGATCGAAAACGAGCGCGTGCTGATGGCGATCATGCTGATCCTCGTCCTCGTCGTCGCCGGCTTCACCGTGTTCGCGATCCTCTCGATGATGGTCACCGAGAAGCGCCGCGACATAGGCATCCTGTGCGCGCTCGGCGCGACCCAGCGCGGCGTCATGGCGCTCTTCCTGCTGATCGGCGCGTGGCAAGCGCTCCTCGGCAGCGCCCTCGGGGCGTTCTTCGGGATCTGGGGCGCGATCGAGATCGACAACATCGAGCAGTGGCTCTCACGCGTGCTCGGGATCCAGATCTTCAATCGCGAGGTCTACTACTTCGACCACATCCCGAGCGTCGTGGACCCGCGGGGCGTCACGCTGATCGTCGCCTTCGCGGTCTTCCTGACCCTGCTCTTCGCGGTGCTCCCCGCCTGGCGCGCTGCGCGCCTCAACCCGGTCGACGCGCTGCGTTACGAGTGATGTCCCACTACGACGATTTGGGCTCGAGCGATCCGAGCGGGCCGTTCGGGGCCGTGACTGGCCAAGCGGCGTCGGACGACGCGGCCGCCGCGACGGTGCTCGAGGCCCGCGGCATTGAACGCTCGTACAAGATCGGCGGGCGTTCGCTCGGCATCCTGCACGGCGTCGAGCTGGAGCTGCGGCGGGGGGAACGCCTCGCGTTGATGGGGTCGTCCGGCGCGGGCAAGACGACGCTGCTCAATATCCTGGGCCTGCTCGATCGGCCGAACTCCGGCACGGTACGGATCCAAGGGGTCAGCGCCTGGGACCTCGACCACAACGAGCGCGCCGCGCTGCGCAACCGCAGCATCGGCTTCGTGTTCCAGTTCTACCACCTCCTCGCGGAGCTCGACGCCGTCGAGAACGTCATGCTGCCGGCGATGATCGGGCTGCCGCGGAGCGAGTACCGCAGCCGCCGCAAGGAGCTGCGGGGTCACGCGCGCGAGATGCTCGAGCGCTTCGGGCTCGGTGACCGCCTCAGCCACCGGCCAGGCGAGATGTCCGGCGGCGAGCAGCAGCGCGTCGCGATCGCGCGCGCGTTGATCCTCGACCCCCCCATCCTCATCGCGGACGAGCCCACGGGCAACCTCGACAGCGCGACAGGCGAACGAGTGCTCGAGCTCCTGCTCGACGAACAAGGCCGGCGCGGCACGTCGCTCCTGCTCGTCACCCACGACGAGCGGCTGGCGCACCGCTGCCAGCGGATCGTGCGTATGCAGGACGGGCGCGTCGCGACCGAGTGACCCCGGGCGCCGAGCGCGCGACGTTGTGTGCCAGCAAAGGCGCGCCAGCAAGGGCGCGGCCAGGAGAGCAGGGGCGCAGCCAGCAGGGCGCGAGGGCGCCGCTCAGGGATCGCTCGCCTCGATCGTGCCGCGCCAACCGAGCCGATCGCGGAGACGCCGCCAGGGGTCCAGGGCCGGCAACGTGAGGAGCGGATACGGCTCGGGTCCACGCTCGACGACGAGCTGGTCGCCTTCGTGGACTTGAAAGCCCTCGCGGCCGTCGACGACCACCGTCGCCGGCTCCGCCGCCTGCGTCAAGACCGCCCTCAGCTCGTGCGCAGCGCCCATCACAAGCGGGCGGTGCGAGAGCGCGTGCGCCGAGATCGGCGTCACGACGACCGCGGCCATCGACGGCGCCAGGATCGGGCCTCCGGCGGCCAGCGAGTACGCCGTCGAGCCGCTCGGTGTGGCGAAGATCAACCCATCCGCGCGATAGTCGGCGACCCGCGCGGGGCCGTCGAACAGGCGCACAGCGATCATCGAGGGGCTCGCGCCGCGCGAGAGCACCACGTCGTTCAGCGCGACCCAGGAGGCCGCGGCGTCGCCGTTGGCGCGCTCGACGCGCGCGGAGAGGCGCATGCGTGGCTCGACCAAACCCTTGCCCTGCAGGACCTCCAGGAGCCCCTCGCGCCAACGCGTCGCCTCGACGGAGGCCAAGAACCCAACGCGGCCGAAGTTGATCCCGATCGTCGGGATCGGGGTGTCCTCGAAGAGCTGGACTGCGGTCAACACGCTGCCATCGCCGCCCAGGACGACGACGAGATCAGGCGGCGGCCCGCCGAGGCCACGGACCTCGTGCCGCGTGAGGCGCCGCACGTCGTGCTGGGACTGCACCGCGACGCCGTGCCCCTCGAGGAAGGCGACCACCTCGGGCAGGGCCGCGCCGACCGGTGGCTTCTGCTCATCCGCCAGCACGAGCACGCGCGACACGGATCCCCCCGCGCCGGGCCAACGGCGCACCATGAACGTCGGATCGTTGTGAGGGACCAAGGTCGACGAGGGGCCCGCGGCCTACTTCGGCACGGGTCGCACGAGGCCAGCGAGCACGCGCTCGACGCTCGCGGCGTCGAGGCCCGCGGCGGCCAGCTGCTCCTCACGCGTCGTCATGTGCTCGATGTAGCGGTCGGGGATCCCGAGCACTTTGACCCGCGCGAGCGGGCCGTCGAGCTCGGGCACACGGCTCGCCGCCTCGAGGACCGCCGAGCCGAAGCCGCCGGCCCGCTGGTGGTCCTCCAAGGTGAGGATGTAGCGGTGGGCACGTAGCTGCTTGGCGAGCAGGTCTTCGTCGAGCGGCTTCGCGAAGCGCGCGTCGACCACGCCGACGTCGATGCCGCGCGCGGCCAGGGCCTGCGCGGCGTCGAGCGCCACGCCGACCATCGAGCCGTAGGCCCAGATCGTCGCCGCCCCGCCTTCGCGCAGCACCTCCGCGGCGCCAGGCTCCATCCGGCGTCGCTCTCCTTCGGGCAGCACCTCGCGCTGCACGACGTTGCCGCGCGGGAAGCGCACGGCGAAGGGGTGGTCGAGGCGCAGCGCGAGCTCCATCATCCGGCGCATGTCGGTCGCGTCGCGCGGCGCGGCGAGGACGAAGTTCGGGAACGTCCGCAGATAGGCGATGTCGAAGACGCCGTTGTGGGTCGGGCCGTCCTGGCCGACGGGGCCGGCGCGGTCGAGCGCAAACGTCACGGGCAGGTCCTGCAACGCGACCTCTTGAAACACCTGGTCGTAGCCGCGCTGCAAGAACGTCGAATAGATGGCGCAGACGGGCCGCAAGCCGGCCTTGGCCATGCCCGCCGCCATCGCCACCGCGTGCTGTTCGCAGATCCCGGTGTCGTGAAAGCGCGTCGGATGGCGCAGGGCGAACGCGTCGAGGCCCGTACCTGACGGCATGCCCGCGGTCATCGCGTGGACGCGCACATCGCGCTCCGCGAGGTCACCCAGCGCGTCCGCGAAGGCCTTGGTGTAGGGCGTCGCGGATTCAGCGCTCGGGCGATCCGACGCGGCCACCACCTTCGGCGCTTCGACCTTCTCGGGCACCTTCCCGCTGGACAACGCGGCCGCCGCAGCGGGCTTCTTGCCCTTGACCGCGTGGACGCGCTCCGGGTGGCTCGGCCCGTCAGGGTGGCCCTTGCCCTTCTCTGTCAGAACGTGGAGCAAGACGACCCCCTCGAGGTCGCGCACACGCCGCAGCGTCTCTTCGAGGAGCGCGACGTTGTGGCCGTCCACAGGGCCGACGTAGCGCACGCCGAGCTCCTCGAAGACGTGCCCCGGCACGAACGCGTGCCGCATGACCTCGCCGAGGTCATCGAACGCCTTGGAGGCGCGGCGGCCGATGAGCGGCAGCGCCTCGATCAGGCTGCGCGTCTCCTGGCCCGCGCGCTGGACGAGGCGGCTCGTGCGGATGCGCGAGAGGTAGCGAGACAGGGAGCCGACGGACTTCGAGATCGACCACTCGTTGTCATTCAGGACGACGAGCAGCCGCGCGTTGGTCGCGCCGGCGTGGTTGAGGGCCTCGAAGGCGACCCCCGCGCCGAGGCTCGCGTCACCGATCACCGAGACGACGTGGGGCGCGTCCTCTTCACGGGCGAGCGCGGTCGCGAGGCCGAGGCCGAGGCTGACGCTGGTGCCCGCGTGCCCAGTGTGGAAGAGGTCGTACTCCGACTCCTCGGGGTGTGTGAAGCCGCACAGCCCGTCCGTGCGACGCAGGGTGCCAAAGCGCCCCTTGCGGCCCGTGAGCACCTTGTGCGGGTACGCCTGGTGCGAGACGTCGAAGATCAATCGATCGCGCCGGAAGTCGAAGACGCGGTGCAAGGCCACGGTCAGCTCGACGACGCCGAGGTTCGAGCCGAGGTGGCCCCCGGTCGCCTGCACGGTCTCCAGCAAGAAGCCGCGCACCTCATCGCAGAGCTGCGGCACGTCCTCCGGGGCGAGCGCGCGGACGTCGCTCGGATCGTCGATTCCGGCGAGGAGCCCCGGCCGCACGCCGGTGGCTTCGCTCAGGGCGCCTGCGGGCGCAGATTGGGGGTCGGTCATGGCGGGCGCTCTGGGTTCAGGACCTTCGTCGGCCGTGGCAGCCCAAAGCTTGCCCATTCCATAGCCGCCTGGGGCCGATCCGCAAGCAATTCGCGCGCTGGAGTCAAGAACTGCCCCCAATCGCGATGGGTCCGCGGGCGACGCACAACGCTTCGGGGCCCCGGCCCCGAGCCGCGACCGTGGGGTCGAAGCTCGAGACCGAGGCCCCGCAGGCCCTCCGCGGCGATCAGCCCTTGAGGGCGTCGAGGAGCTCCTGCGGCACTTCGCCCAGGGTCCCGGCAAACGCCAGCAGGGTCTGCGCGTCATCGGCGCGGCTCAAGTAGGCGTGGGCCCAGAAGGTCGCGCGGTGGACGTACTCCTTGAGCGCGTCCTTGTCGTGCACCTTGCCCAGCTTCGCAAAGGCGAGGACCTTGTCGACGAATGCGTTGGCGGTCGTGTCGTCGCTGACGCCATTCGCGCGCTGCATGAGCGCCTTCTCCAGGAGGCCCGCTTCGTTCTTCGGGTCGAGCTCGTCCGCGAGGTCAAGGTCCGCTGCTTCGCCGATGCCCGCCTTCATGAGGGCCTCGAGCACCGCCAGCTTCAGGCCGGACTCGTTCTTGGGGTCGAGCTCGTAGCCCTTGCGCGCGACCGCGGCGACGGCATCCGCGCCCGCCGCGCCTTCGACCGCGCCGCCCAGGAGGCCGAGCGCCTCGCGGACCACCGCGACCTTGTCCGTCGCAGCGTCGTACGCAGCCGAGAGCCGCGCGCCCGCCGCCACGAGCGCCTTGCCCGACTTCGAGAGGTCCGCCAGGTACGCGATGTACTTCTCGGGCCCGCCGTCACGGTAGCCCGTCTTGCCGAAGACCTCGCCGTTGACGTTCATCAGCAAGATCGTGGGAAAGCCGCCGATCTCGTACTTCTCGCTCAGCTCCTTGTTGCGCTCCGGGTTCGGCACCTTCGCCTTGGCCTCGTCGCCGTTCGGGAAGTCGAGCGCGAGCAGCACGTAGTGCTTCGACGCCTCGTCGTAGAACGCGGCGTGCTGGAAGACCTCCTCGTGCAGCTTGATGCACCAACCGCACCAGTCCGAGCCGGTGAAGTCGACGAGCAGGTCCTTGCCCTCCGCCTTCGCCGCCGCCACGGCCATATCGTAGTCCGCGAACCAGCGGTGCTCCGCCGGCTTGACGTCCTGGACGACGTCCTGCGCCGCAGCGGCACCGGCGAGAGCGGCGGGAGCGAGGGGGGAGAGAACGGCGCCGAGGACGGCAAGCGTGAAGTGACGTTTCATGTGGGGTGAGTACGATCCAGCGGCCAGAACGTGACCGCGGGGCGCGTGTTCGAGCGTGTGAGTAGGGGCGGAATGGCCGCCCGATTTCGTGCGCGCCAGTCTGTGCATTCTGGGTCGCCCCGTGGTGACGGTTCTATGGCGAAGATGGAATCCTTACGTCTTCACGGCGCCCAGGGCGAAGCGGGCGTCCTCGAGTGTCCCAAAGCTACGGTGACGTCCGGTCGTCTCCCTGGGTCGGGTCGTGGCCATGCCGCCGGCCCAAGCTGGCGCAGGTCCTTGGAGCGGGCGGCTCGAGGCGCACGCGCCCGCGGCAGCCCGCCCGAGCCGACGCCCGGTCAGAGCTCGGAGAGGTCGAACGCATCCCCCATCCCCGGCACGGTGCAGCGGTGGCCGCGGCTGTCGAGGGCCTCGGCGAACGCGGCCGCAGAGGGCGGCTCGCCGTGCACGATGAACGTGCGCTTCGGGGGCGCGAGCGGCTGGAGCCACCGCAAGAGCTCGTCGCGATCCGCGTGGGCGGAGAGCCCGCTGAGCTGTCGCACCTCGGCGTGCACTTCGACGTCACGGCCGTGGATCCGCACGGTCGGCGAGCCCGACTGGAGGCTCGCGCCGCGGGTCCCGGGCGCCTGGTAGCCGCCCAGGACGATCACCGCGCGCGGGTCCGTCGCGTGGCGCCGCAGGTGGTGCAGGATCCGACCGCCGGTCATCATGCCGCTGCTCGCGATGATGACCCGCGCGCCTTGCAGGTCGTTGAGGCGCATCGAGTCCTCGCGCGTCCGGTGCAGGTAGACGTTGGACCCGAAGACGCTCGTCGCGCCCGACATGAAGCGCACGGATTCGATGCCGTGCTCCTCGGGATAGCGCCGGTAGATCTTGGTCGCGTCGATCGCCATCGGGCTGTCGATGTGGACGGGGACGTTCCAGCGCTTCTCTGCCTGCAGCTTGTGCAGCAAGTACGCGAGCTGCTGCGCGCGCCCGACGGCAAACGACGCGAACAGCGCGACGCCCTGCGTCTCGACGATGCGCGCGAGGATCGACTCGAGCTGAGCTTCGACCGGCTCCGTCGGGTGCGTGCGATCGCCGTACGTCGACTCCACGACGAGCACATCGGCCGGCTCGGGGCTCGCGGGATCCGGCACCAAGGGCGCGTCGTAGCGGCCCACATCGCCCGAGAAGAGGAGCCGCAAGGGCGCGCGCCCCTCGCGCTCGACCTCGACCTGGATCGACCCCGAACCGATGATGTGGCCCGCGGGGCGATACCGCGCGCGGACGCCCGGGCACACGTTGAACCAATGCCCGTAGCTCTGGCACACGAGCATCGGAACGACCCGCTGGGCGTCCTGCACGGTGTACAGCGGCAACGCTGGGTGGTGCCGCGAGAAGCCGCGCTTGTTCGCGTATTCGGCGTCCTCTTCTTGGATGCGCGCGGAGTCCTCGAGCAGGATCTCAACGAGGTCCGCCGTCGCCGAAGTGCAGTGGATCGGGCCAGAGAACCCGTCTCTCACGAGCCGCGGCAGATAACCGGAGTGATCGATGTGCGCGTGGGTCAGCAGCACGCTGTCGACCTCGCGGACATCGAACCCAGGGTCGCCCCAGTTCCGCTCGCGCAGCTCCTTGCGCCCCTGGAAGAGGCCGCAGTCGATCAGGACGCGACGGGTCTTGGCGTCAGAGGAAAGCTCGGCGCCGGAATCGCGGCCGGACACGCGACCGGCTCCCACTTCGAGGACGAAGCGGGAGCCGGTCACCGTGCCCGCCGCGCCATGGAAGGCAAGGCGGATCATGGGGCGAGTGCTCAGGCGATCAGCCGACGAGGCTCGTGAGCTTCTCGATGACCGGCTTGAGGACGTTCATGACCTCGGAGCCGCTCGGGAACTTGGTCGTCAGCGAGCCGAGGGCGCTCTTCAGGGTCTCCATGTCCGGCAGCTTGCCGCCGAGGGCGGTCTTCAGGCCGGTGAGCTTCTCGAGCATCGGCTCGACCATGCCCTTGAAGCCCTCGGCGGAGGCGACGTCCTTGATGCTGCCGAGCTGCGTCGCGAGCGTGCTCATCGCGGTCTTGCCCATCTCCTGCAGCTTGGCGGGATCGAGGCTGGAGATCTTGGACAGGTCGAGGTCCTTCAGACCGCCGAACGCGGACTGCGCCTTCTCGGCGAGGCCCTTGGCAGCGTCGCCGACCGACTTGGTCACATCGCCAGCAGCGGCGTTTGCGTCGGACTTGTTGCAGCCCGCCACGAGACCGAGGGCGAGCACGACGGGGAGGATGCGGGAGGTCTTCATGGGGTTCATTCCTTTGGGCCCGCGCGAAGGAGGGCGCGAGCGTCGGGGAAAGACGGTACCCGATCCGCCCCCGAGTTTCCCGTGAAGGTCCCGTCAGGTGCCGTCCATTGACGAGTCAGGCCCCGAAAATGGCCCAGAACATGGCCCCGAGAATGGCCCAGAACATGGCGCCGCTGAAGGGAGATTGAGACACAGGCGGCTGGGCCGCTCACCTCACGCGTGGGACGGCGACGACGCGGGGCATCCGCCTTCCACTCCCGGCGCCTCGGCTTGCGGCAGCCGCGACAGCTCGCCGGAGAACGTCAGGTACTCGAGCCGCGCGAGGTCCCGCTGGAGCCCAAGGAAACCGACGACGAGGCCGCCGATCGCAGCCAACGTGTATCCAACGCCGTATGCGCCTGGGTCGCCGAGCGCAGCCCCCAAAGGCAGGATCGTGTTCAGCGCCGCGAACGTCGCGACAGCGCGCAGCGCGGTCGCGCGCCGATCGAAGTAGAGCAGCACGAGCAACGTCAACAGGAACAGCACATGGAAGTACGCGCCGACGGCCAAGACGCGGAAGACAGGCACCGCGGCCGGCGGCATACCGAGGCGCTGCAGCACCTCGGGCGCCAGCGCGATCGCCGCGGCGCTGAACCAGGCTTGGACACGCACGAGGCGCACGACGGAGCCACGCAGCGTCGCCAGCATGCGGTCCCTCGCCGCGCGGACCTCACGCAGCGTCCCGCCGCCGCTGATCGAGTCGTAGAAGTCGCGGTAGCGCTCGTAGAAGCCCGTCTCTGTCCGCACGAGGTGCAGCGCGAGCGCCGGCACCACGGTGGCATAGGCGAGGAAGGAGCACGAGTCGTAGAGGGGGTGCGACCGTAGCGGCCCGACCAACGTGACCCCATCCACGACCCAGAACACAAACTTGTCCGCCCACATCCCGACGTTGTAGAGCGCGCCGAGCAAGAGGAGCGCGCCGAAGCGCGCGACGCCCTCGAGCGCCTCGGGTCCGCGTCGGTCGCTCGGCCGGACCCCGCGCGCGATCGCGGCGCACAGCAGCAGCAAAGTCGTGGCCTGCCCCAGCGTGAAGACGAGCAACAGGCCCCCGAGCCCGTCGAGCAAGAACCGGCCCTCCGGGTCCCCGGTCAGCGTCCGCAAGAGCGCAGGGACGATCGTCGCGCCGACCGTCGCGCCGCCCCCCATCGCGTAGGCCCGCAAGACGCTGGCGTAGTCGCGCGTGGCGCCGAGCCAGACGAGCGCGACCCAGGTCCAGGTGCAGACGACGTACAACGCCACGGCCAGGAGCCCAGCCCCGCGCCCCACGCCTAGGAGCGACACGAACCAGGCCCCGACGGGCACTTGCACGCACGCGGTCGCCGCCAAGGTGGCGACAAAGCCGGGCAGGACACGGTCGTGCTGACGCAGCCACATTTGATCCGCGAGCTTGCGCGTGATCGGCATCTGCACGAGCCCGACCAGCAGCAGGCTGAACGCGAATGAATACGTGACGATGCCGCGGAAGAGCTGGTACTCCTCGGTCCGCGCCATGAAGGGCGCCGCCAAGTGCAAGTAGAGCAGCACCGCGACGGTCGCGAACCACGGCCCGGACGAGATGAGCCCCGCGGCCGTCCAAGCACGCAACCGATCCACGATCCCTGCGTCCGGCGCCACAGCGCCTCGCAGCTCGAAGCCGATCCCTGCCATCAGGCCGCCTCCCCCATGCGTGTCGCGATCAGCCTTCGATACACCTCGTCGTAACCCTCGAGCATCTCTCCCGCGCCGTAGAAGCGCGTGACACGCTCGCGGCCGACCGCCCCCATCCGCGCCCGCAGCGCAGGGTCGCGCGCGAGCCGCAGCAGCGCGTCCGCCGTGGCGCGCGGCGAGCCGATCGGGGTCAGGAGCCCGGACGCGCCGAGGCCACGGTCCGCGCCGGCGCGGCCATGCACGAGCTCGCGGCACGCGCCGACCTCTGTGGCGACAACGGGCACCCCCGCTGCGCCCGCCTCCAGGAGCACGAGGGGTTGAGCTTCGGAGATGCTCGTCAGGACCATCACGTCCAGCGTCGGGAGCTCCTGCGCCACATCGACCGGGCCCTCGAAGGTCGCCGCCCCTACGAGCCCAAGGCGCTCGGCGTGGCGCTCGCAGCGCGCGACATAGTCGGCGTCTTCAGCGGTCGGACCGAGGATCCGGAGCACGGCGTCCGGGCGCTCGAGCCGCACGAGCGCCAGGGCGTCCAACAGCGTCTCGAGGTCCTTGATCGGCGCGACGCGCCCGACAAAGCCGATCGTGAACGGGGCGCCCGCCGCGCGAGGCGCAGCCGCGTCCGCTGCAAGGCGGATCCGCGCAGCGTCGATCCCGTTCGAGATGACCCGCAGCTTGCGTTGATCTGCGCCGTCGGCGAGCTGCAGCGCGGTGTTGCCTTGGTGGATCGTCAGGATCTCCTCGGCCGCGGCATACGCGACGTGGCTCATCCCTTCGAACATGCGGTTCCACCAGCGGCGGAAGTAGGGCGGCCGACGCGAGGCGAGCTCGCGGCCATCGTCCACGCACTCGATCCAACGCGCCTGCCCGATCTCCACGCGGCGCTCCTTCGTATAGATCCCGTGCTCCGTCAAGAGCATCGGCCGCCCGGTCTCGTAGCGCGCGCGGGCCGCGAGCAGGCCGGCGTAGCCGGTCGAGACCGTGTGATAGAGACGCGCCGGCGGGACGGGGACGCTCAAGAGCTCTAGGACGGGCGTGAGCGAGCTCACCCAGGTCCAAAAGAACGTCTCGAACGCCTCGTGTGACGCCTCGGCTTCGTAGACACGCAAGAGCTCGGCGTAGGCGCGTGGATGCGCGAGCACCTCACGCGCGGGCACCGCTGGCCATTCGATGCGCGCGCGCCGAGCGAGCGCGGCGCCAAACGCCGATCGGCCGCGGCCGAGCAGCGCGCTGATCAAGTCGGGCAGCATGCCTGCCCACCCGTCGACCGCGAACTCCGGGGCCCCGCGCCGCATGCGACCGAACGCGCGCGGCGGCGCGGGCTTGCGCAGCAGCGGCACAGCGTCGAGGCCGATCACGTTCGGCGGCAGCGTGTAGACGAAGTCACGGCTGAGCGCCTCGTCGTCGGCGCCGATGTACCAGACGTGGAACGTCAAGTGGCTGAGGTCCCGCACGAGGTGGTGGACCCACGCGCTGACGCCGCCGAGCACGTAGGGATAGGTCCCTTCGAGCACGAGGCAGACGTCAGCGGCGGCTGCGCCGTGCGGGGCTCCTTCGCCGCTAGTGGACAAGCGCAGCCTCCTCGCTCACCGAGCTCGAAGCCGAGGCCTCCGCGACGCGCAGCGCCACCATCCACTCAGGCACGGCCGCGCCCGTCCGCTCCAACACACGCGCAGCCGAGCGCACGGCCGTGAGATCTGCCGCGCGGAACGCGACCTCGGCCCACGCGATCAAGACATCGGGCATCTCGAGCAGAACGGAGTCGAGGTCTTCGCCGAGGGCGGCGAGCGTCTGTTCCGCCTCCGCTTTGCAGCCGAGGCGCCCCAGGATGCGCAGCTCGAGGGCCAGCGCCTCACGGCGCAGCTCGAGCGCCTGGATCCGACGCGTCGCCTCGAGCGCGCGCACGAGCTCAAAGCGCACAAGGGCGGGGTCCAACGCGCCGCTCTCCGCGAACTGCAAGTGGCCGCGCGCGGCGGCGAGCCAGGCGCTCGGGTCGCCGGTGCCCTCGGCCGTGACGCGCAGCGCGCCCACCGCCTCGATGTGCACGTTGCGGGCCTCGCGCAGGTGCAAGAACGCTTGGATCCGCAGCTCTTCTTCTGGGTCCTCGAGCACCCTCCGCAGGAGCGCGAGATCACGCGGCGTCCCGCGCTCTGCGAGCTTGTGGACGAGGTTCGCGCGCAGCGTGCGGTCACCGAAGCGCAACACGTCGAGGTGGCTCTCGACATCGAGCCGAGCCCGAACGTCCGCGCTCCAATCGCCCGAGAGCGGGAGGCGCGCCGGCTGGCGCGAGCCGCGCGTCGCCTCGAAGACTTCGTGTGCGTCGGGCAGGGACTCCGTGTGGGCCGGACGCGGCACGAGCCACGCGAACAGCGGCCCGATGACGGGCAGGCCAAAGGCCACGACCAACACGAGGTCCTGCTCGGCCCGGGTGGTCGGCGCGCGCCGACGCGCCGCGCGCGCCGCAGCGAGCGCAGCGGCGCCGTGGGCGAGCAGGCTAAGCGGCAGCGCCCACGCGAGCCACGCCGCCGGCGCCGCGAGCAAGAGCGCGAGCGCGCCGAGCTCGCACACCGTCGCGAGCGCGACGTACCGCGAGGGTCCAACGTGAGCGCTCACGCCGCGCGCCCTCCGCGCAAAGTCCGGACGAGGACATCGACGTCCGCGCGCCCTTCGGAGTCAAAGACCTTCTGCACGGTCGCGGGCGCGCCCTCGGCGCTCAAGGCCGCTTCGAAGCGCCGCAGGACGTGCTCGGACTCGCTCGATGCGAGCCCAGGCAAGAGGTACGCATAGCGCCCGGCCCCGAGCCCGAACGCCTCCGCGCCGCCGCGCATGGACTTCGAAGCGGCCCGCGCGACGGCCTCCGGCAGGCGGTCGCCGTCACGCTCGGTCGAGCGCTCTTGGGGCGTCACGACGCCGCCGGGCTCCAGGCGCACCTCGACGATCTGGTAGGGCAGCCCGTAGCGGCGTTCGAGCACCGCTTCGCACGCGATGCGCTCGACGAGGTCCTCCAGGGAGCCCAGCCGCGCAGCGTCGATGGGCGCGCGCTCCGGGATCCCGAGGGGGCGGCGCGCCTCCGCCCGGAAGCGCTTGGCGAGCGTCTCGAGCACGTGGCTCGCGGTGACCTCGCCCTGCTCTGGGCCGACGACGTGGATCCGTGCGCCGACGCCGAGGCGCCGCTCGATCGCGAGCGCGCCGGCCTCGAGCCGCGCCCGAGCGACGGCTGCGCCGCGCATGTCCGCGCCCGCGAGCACCACGGCGTAGCAGCCCGGGAACCCAAACGCGTGCAAGCCGTCCGACGCGCGCAGCCCGCGGCCCAAGAGCTCCACGACGGCGCTGTCGAGCCGCTCGTTGACGCCCTCCGCGCGCTCGCCGTCGAGCGCGAACTGCACGCCGAGGACCGCCAGGTTCAGCGCGTGGCGATCGCAGCGCGCAAACTCGCGGTCGAGCCGCAGCTGCAACCCGCCTGGGCTGCCGAGCCGGTGCGGCGCGAAGACCCCGACCTGCGCGCCGCCGCCGACGGCGGCCGCGGTCAACGGCGCCGCGCCGAGCGCGAGGCGCGCGAGGCCGCTCGAGGCCCAATCGGCGAGCTCGACAAACGTGCGGAACGTGCCCGGACCGAGGCGCTCCGGCGCCAAGTCGTCCAAGAGCAACAGCGCCCGGACGGCGCGCGCATGGTCAAACAGCGGCGCGACCATCCGCGGCCCCGGGGGGAGCTCCCCCGCGCCAAGCCCGTACGCATTGACCGGCTCGCCACGGAGCCATGCGTCTCGAACGAGCGGCGAGTGGAGCACGAGGCCCATGTCCCGGTCGTTGTCGGCGCCGACGCCGCCGCGCGCGCGCGCCAGCACCATGCTGCCATCCGACCCGAGCTCGACGATCGAGGCCGCGTCGCCGACGTGCTCCAAGACGAGGTCCAGCGTGATCGAGTACAGCCCTTGGACGTCCGCGCCCTCCATCCGCCGCGCCGCGCCGATCAGCCCGCCCACATCGGCGGGGCCGTACGCGAGCCGGCGCTCCAGCTCGCGCGCCGTCGACTCGAGCACATCACGCTCATAGCGCACACGCTCGAGCGTCTCCGCCATGTCCAAGCGGTCCGCTTCCACGTCGCGCAGCGCCGAGCGCACGCCGTCACAGAGCTCGCCGACGATCACGGCGACCGTGACGAACAGCAGCGGCTCGACGAGCGCCGCCGTCAGCGCCGGCAGGATGGGCTGGTCGTTCGGGAGCTGCAAGGTCGCGGCGACGAGCACCAGGACCCCGCCGACGCCCGCGCCCACGAGGCCCGCGACGAGCCCACGCGCCGCCGCGAGCGGCAGGACGATGATCCAATAGGGGTGCGGGTGCCGACCGAAGGCAGCCAATGGCCCCCCGTAGAACAGCCACTCGAGGCCCAGCGCCGCGCACATGAGCAGCGCGACTCGCAGCAGCGTCTCCCGCCACCAGACGTCGGTCGCGCGCAGCGCCTCAGGCACCTCGTTGGGCCGGAACTGATAGTCGTTCGCGTTCATCGCCTGAGCTGGATTCCCAAGAGGATGCGGAGCTCCGTCTCGGCGCCGCTGCGGCCGAGGGCCTGGCCGGCCCCGACCCGGCCGAGCACCTCGAGGTCGAACGAAGGCCGCCATGTCGCGCCCGCGTCGAGGGACAACGCCGGGTCGCCGCTCTCGAGCTCGACCCCAGCGACGGCCTCGAGCGTCCCGCCGACCTCGTGCGCGATGAGACGGTCGACGCGCCCGCCCAAGAGCAGGTACGAAGTTCGCTCTGCGATCGGCAGCAACGACGCGAGGTCCGCGCCCCCCCCGAGCGACTGGTGGTCGAGGCCGACGTAGACCTGCACATGGTCGCCGTCCGCGCCCGCTGCTGCGCGCGGGTCGAGGTACGGGCTGAAGCCGAGCGGGCCGACGCGATCGAAGGCCGTCGGCTCTGCGACGCGCGGCGCGTGCGCAGAGAGGACACGCCCGACCGCCACCCGTGCCCCAAAGAGCGTGTCCGAGACTTCGCCGCGGCCCGGCGCGTCGATCGAGACCTCTGCCGTACGCGCGGAACCAGACGTCCACCACGCGCTGCCGAGCGCGCGGAAGCCCGTCAGTTCGACGCCGTCGGTGCGTCCGCCGAGGCCCGCCGCGGCGAAGGGCTCGCCCCAGAGGTCGCCGAGGTGCACGCGCCCCTCGGCGTTCCAGCGCCCAGCGACGTCGTCCTCGAGCCGGTATGCGCCCCAGACCCCGAGGCTGCCCGCGCCGGGCGCGTCGGGGAACGCGTGCAGCCCGACCGCCCAACGCTGGTCGGGCGCGCGGCGGCGGTCGAACGCGAGCTGCACCGAAGCAAACGAGGCGTCGACGTCCGTCGCGCCGTTGTCGACCGCATTGGCGCGCCCGGTGTACGACTGCCAGAGCACCGCGCCAACGAGCCTCGAGCGCTCGTCTGCGACCAACGTGGAGCCGAAGACACCGAGGCTCGTGAACGAGTCGTCGCCGATCCCGCGCCAGCGCAGGAGCGCGCCGCCGAGGTCCGCCAGGCGTTCACCGAGGTCTTGGTCGTAGGCCAGGAGCGTGCCGTCGCTGTCGCGCGCGCGCAGCATCGCAGCCGTGGCCGCGCGCGCGTCGCGCCAGCGGCCGGCGCTGTCGTAGGCGCGCGCGAGGTCCAGCTCAGCGCCATCGCTCGGCGCGCCGGCCGCGCGGCCGAGCTCCACCGCGCGAACGAGCGAGTCGATCGCCGCGGCGCGATCACCGAGCGCCAACGCGACGCGACCAGCGAGGCGGTGCGCCCGCGCGTGGTTGGGATGCAGCGCCAAGAAGCCCTCGATCACGCGGCGCGCTTCGTCGGGCTCGTCCGCCGCGAGCAGCCCCTCGCTCACTTCGACCGGCAGGCTCCACGCAGCGCCCTCTCCTGCGCCGCTGGTCGTCGGGGGCGAGCTGGCCGCGAGGTCATGCAGGACCTCCAACCCCGCCGCGCGCTTCCCGGCCTGGCCGAACGAGCCGAGGCGCACGAGCGAGCGCGCGCACCAAAGCCGCTCGTCCAAGCGGGCGACGGCGTGCTCCTGCACCACCTGCTCATACAGCGGGGCGGCCAACGTGCGCAGGCTGAGCGCGTGGTAGACCTCCGCCAGGAGGAAGCGCGCCTCGACGGTCGCGCCGCCAGGGAGGTCGAGCAAGCGCTCGAGCACGGGGCGGGCGCCGCGCGGGTCGTCGCTCCAAGAGAGTGATTGACCCAAGCGCAGCGCGACCTCGACGTCGAGCGGCGCGAGGTCGGCGGCGCGGGCCAGGAACGGCGCCGCGTGGCCGCATTGGCCCAGCCCAAAGAGGCTCAGGCCGACAGCGCGCTCGAGCTGCGCCTCGTCGGGCGCGCCGGTGCTGTACCGCGCCCGGAAGGCCGAGACCTCGTCCGCGCGCCCCGCGAGCGCGGCGGACGCGAGCGCGCCCTCGCGCCACGCCAGCGGGATCTCCGCGACCTCTGGGTCGAGCTGCAGGCTGCGGCCCGTGCGGCTCGCGCCGAGGACCCCGCGCCAGAGGCCGAGCGCGTACTCGAAGCGCCCCGACTTGACCGCCAACGTCGCCCTCGCAGCGTCATTGAGGCGCGCCGCGTCCGCATCGGTGAGGCACGCCGCGAGCGCCTCGCGCGCCGCGAGCTCGAGCGGCTCGTCGCTGGCCCATTGCGCGCGCTCGACGACGCGTTGCTGCGCCGCTGGATCGGAGGCGCGCTGCGCGGCCAAGAGCCGCGCAAAGCGCAACGCCCGCGTGGGATCGTGCGCGTCGAGGACGCCCAGGAGCGCCAGTTGCACCTCCGGCTCGCCCGCGTGCTGACGGCCCGACTCGAGCACGCGCTGCAGCAGCGCCGGATCGTAGGAGCTCCGACCGAGCGCCTCGAGGGCCTCGCGCGTCGTGTTTGCATCGATCGGCGTCGCGAGCAGCCGGTCCAGGAGCCGCGCGCGCAAGTCGGTGAGCCCGAGGCGGCGGAGCGCGTCCATACGCGAGATGAGGCGCACGCAGTCGCCCTCCGGCGCGAGGTCACGCTCGACGAGGGACCGCACGACGGCCCCGGCGCCGAGGTGCCGGGCGAGCGCGAGGGCCTCGTCAGCATCGGCCTCGCTGCCCGCGTCCCGCGCGAGGCGCGCCATGAGCAGCTCGAGCAGCGGCTCAAGGCGCCAGCTGCGCCGCAGCAGCAACTCGTAGCGCGCCTCGTACTGCGCGGGGTCAGCCGCCGCGAGCGCGCGCAAGCGCGCCTCGAGCGCGTCAAAGCGCAGGTCCTGCTCGAGCAGGTCCAGCTCTTCCTCAATCCAGTAGTCCTCGTCCGGCGCCGCGCGACGGCGCAGCGCGAGCGCCTCGAGCGCCGCGTCGACGTCGCCGACCTCGAGCGCGAGCTGAATGGGCAAGGCCTGGCCCGCGATCGAGGTCGCCGTCCGCGCCAGCGCCTCCGCGTGGGGCCGCGCGCGCTCTGGCTGCGCGTCGAACATGTAGAGATCGACGAGCCTGGAGCGGTCCTCCTCGGTCGCCGCGCCGAGCGTCGTGAGCTGCTCGAGCGCTCCGAGCTCGAGCTCCGTGAGCCCGCCCCAAGCGCCGAGCTCCGCGAGCCGCCGCGCGAGCGCCGTGTCGGCGCTCGTCGCCGCCAAGAGGACCGCGCGGGCAGCCTCGGCCTCGTCCATCTTGATGAGGACTTCGGCGAGCTCCAGCGCGATGTCCCCGCGCTCGGGCGACGCCGCGTAGGCGCGCGCCATCCAGCGCAGGCGCGCGCGCGGCCGCTGCACGGCGCCGAAGCGCTGCGCGAGCTCGAGCATCCGTTGGGTCACCAACGCCCGCCCGTCCTCCATCTCGCCTTCGATGCGCAGGGCGACGAAGTCAAGCGCGAGCGCTTCGCGCGCGAGCGCCTCCGAAGCGGGCTCGTTCCCTTCCGACGGGCCGGCGGCGCCGATCGGCTCGCCGCCCCGACTGCTCGCTTCGCTCGGTCCGGGGTAGGGCGCATCGAGCAGCGCGTCCCCGGGACTGACGGTGACCGCGCCAGAGCGCAGGGCAGGCACGAAGAAGGCCGCCGCGGCGCGGTGGATGACCTCGTCACCCACGAGCGTCATGACCGCGCGCGCGACCCGCTCGGCTTGTCCCCCAGCGAGGTTCGCGCCGGAGCGCCAGCCCGCGACCTGTGACGGGGCGCACAGCCCGCCGAGCGCCGCCCGCGCCTCCCGCGCGTCCGCCGCAGCGCGCGCCAGCTCGGGCGCGTCCGTGTGCGCATTGATCAGCCGCTGCTCCAGCGCGTCGCGGTCAAGCGCCGCGGGCACGCTCAGCTCCAACGCGAGGGCCGCGAACGACCGGGGCACCGATTCCGGGCCAGCGAGCCCCCCGGCCTCCGAGAGGAGCTCAATCGCGAGCCGTGCGTCGCCCGTCGCCCGCGCTTCATCGAGGCGCTCGATCCCGGGCACACGCTCGAAGCCTGTGCGCGAGTCCAGCGCCTCCCAGCTCGTGCCGGAGTCGAGCACGACGACCGCCATCAACGCCGCGATGCCGACGGCGGCGAAGCCGAGGACGCGCTTCTCGGAGACGATCATCGGAGCGCCACCTCGACGAGGTCCGTCCCAGGGGGCAGGGACACGACAAAGCGGCCCTGCGCGTCGGCCTGCGCCAATCCGTGGCGACCGCTCAGCGCGATGCCGAGCGTCGCGTCAGGCGGGAAGCCCGCCAGCGTCGCGCGCCTTGGGGCCAGCGACGAGGCCGTCCAGGTGAGGCCGCGCTCGGTGCGCCGCATGTCCAGGGCGAGGTGATTGGCCTCGACGAGGTGAGGCGCGGACGACGCGCCCGCGCTCGCCGCAGGCACGAGCACGACGCGCGTCGGCCGCCCAGGGTCGGGCGCCGCCAGGTGCACGTACAGCGCGGCGCCGATGCGGCGAGCGCCGAGGACCCCTGGGCTCGCCGCGAAGTCCACGTCCCGGCCCTCGCCGTCGAAGCGCAGCGTCCGGCAGCGCCCATAGCCCGCGGCCGCGTACTCCACCGCGGCCGCGCCTGGCGGGCTCAGCCGCGTCACGGCCGCGGCAGTGAACGCGTCATGCGCCGCGCCCCACCAATCCGACGCGAACACCGGCAGCGCCTCTTCATGGACCCCGAAGCGCTCGATCAGGTCCTGGATCGACCGCAGCCGCTCCGGGCGCTCGGCCGCATAGAAGTGCACATAGATGTTGGCCGGCTTCAGGATGCGCGGCGCACCCGTAGCCTCCAACGTCGTCGCGAGGTGGCGAAACGCGCCCGGGTGGCGATCGAAGAACCCGTCGTAGACGTTCTCGTTGGGCGCGCCACAAAAGACCTGCAGCTCGTCGCCCTCCATGCGCACGATCGGCGTGACGTTCCCAACAGAGTTCGAGGCTGCGTCCCAGCGGTACGTGCCGCCGTTGACGTTGGCGAGGCCGCGCTCGCGGACCGCAGCGAGCGCGTCCGAGCCCGGGAGCGCGTCGCCCGTCCACAGCATCACGCGCGTGCGGCGCCGCGCGGGCGCGACGAGCGCGTCGATGAAGTCAATGGAGCGCTCCACCTCGGCGCGGGGCGAGTACGCATAACCCGCGAGCCCTGGGTACCAGGTGACCTCGCGCGGCGGCGAGTCCGGCCGCAGCGGCGCGCTCCACTTGAGGGGGTGCAAGACCCCGTGCGAGGCGACCTCGACGTTCGGCCGCGACAGGATCTCGCGCGCGAGCGTCATCCGCGGGTCGTCCTCGGTCGGCGCGAGCGCGTCGGTGACGGAGGCCACGATGATGCTGACCGTGAACGGGAGCGCGAAGCGATCGAGCACGTCACGCAGGAAGACCTGCGCGGCGTACTCGCCCGGCGTCACGGTCGAGTAGCTCTCGAAGCCATCGCCGTCGACCTGGACGAAGAACAGCCGCCGGCCGTACTGGACACACGGATCGAAGGCCGGGACGCCGTCGAGCCCGAGCGCCTCACGCAGGTACTCGAACAGGTTGATGTGCCAGCGCAGCTCACCGCGCCCGGTGCCCATCTCGACGACGTAAGGGTTCAGCGCGATGCCGCCGAACGGGCCGGTCAAGACCGGGCTCGCGCCGACGGGGTCAGCCGCAGTGCGCGTGGTCACCCAGGGGTGCAGGCCCTCGCGATCGACGCGGAGGCCGCGGTGCACGACGGCGTAGACCGGCGCCTCGAAGGCGCACAGCGCGGGCCCGAGGTCGGCGACCTCGATCTGCAGCGGGTCTTCGTTCCAGGTCTCGCTGTCGCGGACACCCAGGACGCTGACGAGCTCGGCCCAGTGCGCGAGGTCGACCTCGCCCTGGCCGTTGCGCTCCAAGAGACCCGGCTCGCCCATGATCACGACCCGGATGCCGCGCGGCACGACCTCGTCGATGAGCCATGGGTGCACCCATTGCCCGATCACGCCCGTGTTGGGCCGCGCGCCGAACCAAGTGACGACCGCGCGCGCCTCGTCGAGCCACTCGCGCGGCGGCGGCCCGAGCGTGACGGACCAGCGGCGGACGATGAGCCCCAGGTGCTGGAGCGGCATCTCGACGAGGAGCGCGGTCGGGTCCTTGATGTCGCGGTGCTCGTCGACGGTCGCGTCCGAGAGCGCGATGACGAGGCGCCGCTCGGGCTTGGCTTCGGCCAGGTCGCCGTGGCTCGACGGCGCCTGCGTGAGCGCGGCGGGCGGGGGCTGCGCGACCGCGGCAGCGCTCGCAAGCAACAGGGCCGCTGCCGCGCGACAACGGCGAAGGAGGGTTCGACGGGGAGACATCAGCGTGGGGAGGTCCGGGGAGGATCGACCCTCGAAACGCCGATTCCTGAGCGCGCTGGTGAGAAACGAGGGGCCCCCCGCGCCGGCCTCGAGGCGGCCCGCTGCGCGCTCACGGCGCGCCTGACCCATGGTGAGACAATGACCTCGCGCGGGCGCCCACAGCCGGGCGCCCGTGCCGGAGGTCGACCTCAACTACGCGGACAGGCGCTGCCGAAGAGCCACCCCGGTGGGCGGCCCGCCCTGCCGTCCGCCCAGCCGTCCCTCCCCCCGTCTCCGATGCGCATCGCCGTCCTCCACTTGGCGCCCCTCACGCCCGACACCTCGATCCCCGCAGGGGTCAGCGGGCCCGCGGGCGCCTCAGCGCCCGATCGCGCTGCGGCGGTCGCGCAAGCGTCGCTGGACGACCTCGCCAGCGCGCAGCGCCTCAATGCCGACATCGCGCACGAGATCGGCCTCGGGCGCGCCCTCGCGCGACGCGGGCACGTCGTTCACGTGCTGGCGTTGGACCACGACGTGCCATCCGAGCTCCTGCCCGCCTACGTGCACGAGTGGCGCGCGTTCGGCAAGCCGGCGACCCTCGCGGGTCCCCCGTCGCCGTTCAACCTCCACATCGTCCGCCCCGGCGTCGAGCTGACCGACGTCGACGCAGCGGACCTCGAGGGTCGCCCCCTGGCCGAGCCCGCGCGCTCCGACGCCCAAAGCGAGCCGCGCGCGCTCGATGACGAAGCGCAGGGCGGCCCTGGGGGCCTCATCGAGCGCTTCGCGGACACCGTTCGCCCGGACCTCGTCATCGTGCAGCTACGGAGCGGCCACGCCGACCTCGGCCGACGGCTCGCAGCGCGCGCGGGCGCGCTGCTCGCCTTGCAGATCCCGCCGCACGCTGGCTGTGACGCGGAGCGCGACGAGCGACAGCGCGCGCTCGCTGCCGCACAGCTCGTGCTCGCGCCGAGCGCCCACGCCTTTGCGACGCTGGACCGGTGGCTCGCCGCGGACGACGCCGGCGCCGATGCCCACACCGCCGTCGCCGCCCTCGGGGCACCCGAGCGCGTGCTCTTTGCCCCAGGCATCGACACGCAGCTCGTCGCCCCCGAGCCGCGCGGCGCGCTGCCCCCCGTGCCCGCGCCGCCCTTGAAGGAAGGGCTGCGCTGCGTGCTGTTCGACGGCGACGCCGACCACGACCCGCTCGGCCGCGCGCTCTTCCGGGCCAGCGCGGACTTCCTGGTGCGCCGCCTCGACCTCGCGCTCGTCCTGCCCAGCAGCGGCGCCCTGGCGAGCGAGATCCACGCCCGCGGGGGCGCGACCCGCGCGCGGGTCGTCAGCGTCGACCCGCGCGCGCTCGGGACCCGCGCCACCCTCCGGCGCCACGCGCGGCTCGTCGTCCTCGGCGAGGAGGCGGGCGAACGGAGCGCGCTCCGAGTCCTCGAGTGTGTGGCCCTCGGCGTGCTGCCGATGGCCCGCGACACCGGCCCGGTCGGCGAAGCGCTCGCTCGGCTCGCCCCGCACTTGCCCCCTGAGGTCGCGGCCGCGTTGTCCATCCCAGCCCTCGAGGCCTGCGACACGGACGAGGTGCGGCGCAGGGTCACGCTGATCCTGGAGCACCCGGAGGTGCCGTACCTCGGCGCGCGCCTCGCCGCCCTCGCAGCGCGAGAGTTCGATTGGAGCATCCGCGCCCACGAGCTCGAGCGAGTGCTCGACCGACTGCGCCCCAGCGTCGCCCGCTCCGCCTGACGCCCGCCGCGCGCGTCGCCGGTACAGGGGGGTAGGGCCGCGGTTCCTCCCAACCAAAGGGCCCAGAGGTTGTTTCAGAGACCCTGCTCGCGGACACTCCACGCGCGATGTTGCGTGACCAGCTGTCCAGCGCGTCCATGGCCGCGGTGCTCTGCGCCGCGTCCACGCTGATCGGGTGCCGCTCGCCCGAGAACCCGCCGCGCGTGCTCGCGCCGCTGCTCGGCCCGACGACGACCACGATCGCGCGCTGGACCGGGGGTGTCCTGGCTGGTCCGGACGTCCTGCGCGAGCCCTCGACGTCAGCGCTGGCCAAGCCCATCACGGAGCCCACCCCCGAGCCCACCTCCGGGCCCGCGCCCGAGCCCGAGCCCACCCTCGCGCCCCCTGCGGCGACCGCCCCTGCCCAGCCGCGCGCGATGCGCCGCATCCGGGTGACGCTGGACGCGCTCGACCAGGCCTTGAGCGGCGGCGCGCCGCTCGCGCGCAGCGCGAGCCTGGGCGCCAACCTCGACGGCGCGATCGCGCTCTCGGCCGAGAACCCGTTGCTGCTGTCGGGGCGCATGGCGACGGGCGGTGACGCGGTCGCTTGGCTGCGGGCGGTCACCGAGTCGACCGAGAGCGACGCCGAGCGCGCCCCGTTCGCGCTGCGCGCGCAGCGTGTCCTCACCCACGACGAGCTGCTGCTCGATGGCGCCGTTGTCGCGCTCGCATTGAGCGCGATCGACGTCGACCGCGTCGCCGATGACTTTCTGCGCGAGTACTCCGACATCGGGCCGTACCTACAGCGCATCGAGGTGCTCGTCGGGTACGCGGGCGACGCGCTCGAGGTCGCGGTGGCCGTCGTCGACCGCGACCGCACGGAGCGCGCGACGATGGGGAGCGATCCAACGGCGACGGGCAGCGATGCGTCGCTGCCGCGGCGCAGCGAGCATGGCCCCGAGCGCCGCCTCGGCGCCCAGGCGCTGCGCCGCGACTTTGCGACGTTGAGCGCGGCGCCGGTCAGCGGCGGCGCGCCGCTCGCGGTCCTCGTGCCGAGCCCGCTCGACGCGGGCGCAGCGCGGTTCTTCCTCGTCCGCATCGAGGTCGTCCCGACGGCCGAGGACCAAACCCAAGGCGCCACCGAGCGCGCTGACCCGGCCCGCGCCGAAGCGCGGCTCGCGGCGGCCGACGCGCTGTATGCGGCGCTCGCGGACGCGCCGGACGCACGCTGGCTCGAGGCGAGGAACGCGCTCGCGGCGATCCAGCAGAACGACGGGCGGCGCACGGCCCTGTTGACCCTGGCCGACGGGCGCGGCGCAACGCTCGCGGCCGAGCTCGCGCTCGTGTCCGACGACGAGGGCCTGGCGGCCTTTGCGGCGCGGCTCGCCGGCCTCCAGGTCGGGCCGCGCGCCGACATCGGCTGGCTGCTGGAGCGCGCCGCGCTCCGCCATGCCGCCGCGCTCCTCGCGGACGACACGGCGCCCGAGGCGCTCCGCGCGGGGCTCCTCCGGCGCGCAGGCCAAGCCGGCCGTTTCCCCGGCGTCCTCGACGACGTCGCGACCGCGTCGAAGTCGCTCCCCGAGCTCGAGGCGCGCCTCAACGACGAGAACCTCCTGTACCTCGAAGACTCGGACCCCGCGGCGCGCCTGCGCGCGTTCCGGTGGCTCTCCGCGCGCGACGCGGCGCCCGCGGGCTTTGCCGCCCTCGACCCGCCTGAGGTGCGCCGCGCCGCGCTGCGCGCCGCGCGCCAAGGAGGCGCGCGATGAGCGAACGTCCCCGCAGGCTCTGGTGGCGCTGGCTCCGCCGCGCGTGCTTCGCGCTGGCGCTCCTGCTGATCGCAGGCCGCGTCGCGCTGCCCTACCTGCTCCCCAGCGCCCTCGCCCGGATCGGCAAGGCCTATGGGCTCGCGATCGAGTACGGCGACCTCGACCTCGGGCTGCTCAGCGGCGAGGTCTCGCTCTCGCGGCTCGACGTACGTCCGCTGCCCTCCGAGGACGCGAGCGCGCCGCCGCCCGAGGCGCTGCTGCAGATCGAGTTCGTCGACTTCGACCTCGACATGACGGAGCTCTTGACCGGCAGCGTGCGTGTGCGGCGCGCGGTCGTCGACGGCCTGACGGCGCGGATCGAGCGCGAAGCTGACGGGCGCTGGCAGCTCGAGCGGCTGCTCTCTGCAGCCAACGCGGGCGGCAGCGGTGACGCTGCTCGAGACGAGCCCGCTACGACACCGAAACCCGCGAGCGACACGCCCGCGCGCGGCCCCATCGACCTCACGCCCCCGCTGCGCATCGATGCGGCGCGCTTGCAACATGTGCGCGTGCTGCTCATCGACCGGGTGCCGCCGACGAGCGCGGCGCCTGGCCCAGACTCGGCGCTCCTGAATGCGGACCTCCTGATCGACGTGCGCCTGACGGACCTCGGCGCGCCGGACCGCGACGCGCGCCTGCACGTCGAAGCGCGCTCGCGCGAGCTCCTGGATCGATTCCGGGTCGATGGGACGCTGCGCGGCGGCCTCCGGGCGTTGGACGCACAGCTCGAACTGAGCGTCGACGGCCTGCGCCCGCAGCCGCTCGCGGGGTTCCTGTCTGCGTTCGGAGTGCGCCCGCTGGCGCAAGAGCTCGACGCGCGCTTCGCCCTCGTCGCAGAGGTCCGCGCCGTCGATGGCAGCGACGATGATGCGCGCGCGACGCTGCGGATCCAGGACGTAGCGCTGCGCGCAGACGTCGACGAGGCGTTTGCGATCGACGCGATCGAGGTCGACGCCCCGCGGCTCTCGGGCGGCCACATCGAGATTGAGCGCGCGCTCGTCAAGGGCGTGCGCGGCGCCGCCGAGCGTCTGGCCGACGGCGCGTTCGCCGCGGCGGGCTTCGCCATGATCCCCGCGCAACCGAAGGCGGACACGACGACACCGCCCGCCGCGAGCGACGACGACGCGGCGCAGCCCGACGGGGTCGGGCCGGTGTTCATCCTGCGCGAGCTCTTGGTCGAGGCCTGCGCGGTGCGGTTCCACGACGCCGGCGTCGCGCCCGCGACGGACCTCAGCGCCGAGCTCACGCGCCTGCGCCTCGCCGACGTCGTCATCGACCCGAACGTCGTCGACGCCGGCGCGTCAGGCGCGCCGCTGACCCTCTCAATCGCGGCGCGCGCGCCCGGGGTCGCGCAGGACCTGGCGCTGGAGCTGACCGCGGCGCCGTTCGCGGCGCGCCGCACGTTCGAGCTGTCGCTCGACGCCGCGGGCCTCGACGGCGCGGCGATCGCGCCGTACCTCGCGCTCATGGGCCTCGCACCAGACTTCGAGGTCGGCGGCGACGGCCCGAGCCCAACGTCGATGGCGCGCGCGACGCTGCGCGCCGCCGGCGCGGCGGAGGTCGCGGCCGACGGGGCGCTCTCGGCGTCGCTCCAAGTGACGGACCTCGCGCTCGCGCCCGGCCCGAGCCGCCCAGCGGTGCAGCTCGCGCGCGCGGACCTGGAGGGCCTCACCATCACGGGCGAGGGTGACCGCGTGCGCATCGAGGCGCTGCGCGTGAGCGGCCCGCGGCTCGAGGCGCGCCGCGACGAACGCGGCGTCGTGCATGCGTTCGGGCTGCGCACGCTGACGCTAGAGGAGCGCGCCGCGATCCCGTCGCAGCCGGCAGCGTCGCAGCCGGCAGCGGCGCAGCGCGCCGAGGCCCTGCCGGCGCCTGGCGCCGCGCCCGCCCCGGCTGCCTCGGCTGTCTCACCCGCCCTGCCCGCGGGCCCCGTGACGGCCGACGCTGCCCCGCCGACGCAGCGCTTCGAGCTCGGGCGCTTCGACGTCGACGGCGCCGCCCTGCGGATCACCGACGCGCACACCGCGCGCCCCGTGGACCTGCAGCTCAACGACCTCGCGCTCGTCGTCAAGGACCTCGCGTTCGGCGGCGACCCGGCGCGCGCCGAGCCGGACCGCGGCAGCATCGAGGCGTCCCTCTCCGCCCCGCAGCTCGCGCAGGCGCTGCGCCTGTCGGGCAGCGTGACGTCCAAGCCCGGTCCGCTCGACGTCGGCGTCGAGCTCTCCTTGACCGGGGACGGCCTCGTCACCGGGATGATCGACCCGTGGCTCACGGAGCTCGGCGTCCGCTCGACGTTGCGAGACGGGCACCTCGCGCTGACGCTGAGCGCGACGGCCAGCGCGGTCGACGACGGCGCGCAGCGCGGGACACGCGCCGGGTTCGCGCTGACGGACCTCGTGTGGCGCGATGGTGAGACGCAGCTCTTGAGCCTCGCCGAGCTGTCGGTCGACGAGGCGCTCTTTGGCGAGGGCTTCGCGCAGGTCGGCCAGGTGCAGCTCCGCGACCCGTTGGTCGCCATCGCGCGCCGCGCCGATGGGGCGCTGGCGCTGCTCGGGTTCGAGCTGCCGGCGGCGGCGCCGCAGGCCGCCGCTGCTGAAGGCGACGCTGCGAGCGACCAGGGACCGACCGGCGAGGGCGCAGCGGGGCGCGGCGCCGAAGCCGGCGCCGCGCCGGCACCCGCGGGCCGCTTCGCGCTCGGCGCGCTCGAGCTGGCCGGCGCGCGCGTGACCTGGCGTGACGACGCCCTCGGCGCGCCGATCGAGACGACGTTGGCCGCCTCGGGGACGCTCGCGTCGGTCCACGTGAACGAGCCCGGCGCGCCTGCGCGCTTCGGCTTCGAGGTCGCGCTCGAGGGCGCGCTCGACACGCTGCGCCTCGACGGCGATGCGGACCTCACGGGCGACGAGCGCACCCTGCACGCCACGTTGACGGGCGCCGGCCTCCGCGCCGGACCGCTCGCGCCGTACCTGCCACCCTCGGTCGAGGTCCGTCTGCAGGACGGCCGGTTCGGGGGCACCTTCCACGCGCTCGAAGGGCCCGCCGAGCCCGCAGGGGCGGGCGGACGGCGCGTCGTCGTCGAGGCCAAGGACCTGTCGCTGCGCGACGGCGACGGCGGCATGGTGCTCGCGGCGCTCGACTCGCTGCGGCTCGATGCGCCTCGCCTCGATCCTGTGGCGCGGATCTACGAGGTGCGCGAGCTGCGCTCGGAGGGCGTCGTGCTGGAGGTCGCGCGGAGCGACGCGGAGACGCTCGAGGTGCTGGGCGTCGCGCTGACCACGGGCGCGCCCGCCGGCGTGTCCGCGGAGCCCTCTGGGGCGGCGAGCGAGTCCGTCGCCGCGCCGGAATCGACGCAGGGGCCGGACGCGCCCACGGGCGAGGCGCCGCTCGCAGGGGCCGCACGCGACGGCGCAGCGCCCGCGCTCGAGACTCCCCAGGCAACGCAGGCAACGCAGGCAACGCAGGCAACCCAAGCGACCCAGGTAACCCAAGCGACGCAGATGCTCGTCGTCGGGCTCCAGGGCGTCGCGAGCGACGACCTGCCTTCGATCGACCTCGGCGCCCTGAGCCTCGGGCTCGATCGCTTCCACTTCGTCGACCGCACCGCGCCCGACAGCGTGCCGTTGGAGCTGCGCGCGCACCTCGTGCTGGCGCGACCGACGCGCGTGCTCGGGCCCGACCCCGAGTCGCTGCCGCCGCTGGAGCTCTCCCTCGTCGGGGCCGCGCCCCCTTTCGCGGGCGAGTCGAGCGCGACGCTGTCGCTCAGCGCCTTCGCCCCCACGCCGTCGCTCGAGTGCACGCTCGACGTGCGCGGCCTCTCCGGGCCGGGCCTCGCGCGCGTCGTGCCGGAGCTCGCGACGCGCGTCGACCTCTCCGGGCTCGTCGACGGGCGGGTCTCGGGCCGGCTCAGCGCGACGTTCGACGCCCAGCGCCGCGGCGCGGCCGCGTTCGACCTCTCGCGCGGCCTCGGCGCCGTCATCGACCTCGAGGACCTCGCGGTGCGCGCGTCAGAAGGCGGCGACGTGCTGCTGGGTGTGCAGCGCGTGTATGTCGAAGCGCCGCGCCTCCGCCCGACGACAGGCGAGTACACCGTGCGCACGATCGAGGTCACCCAGCCGACGCTGCGCGCGCGCCGCACGACCGCCGGGATCGAAGCGCTCGGCGTCGTGTTCTTGAACGCGCCCGCGGCGAGCGCTCCGGCGCCCGCGCGAGCAGCAGCGGCGGCGCCCGAGGGCCCAGCGTCCGGGGACCCTGCGCCCGAGGGCCCAGCGTCCGAGGACCCAACGGCCGCGGACCCAGCCTTTGAAGCCGCCGTCCCAGGCGCGCAGCCGCCCCCTCAGCCGGGCGCGCTCGTGACCCTCGGTGAGCTGCTCGTCAGCGGCGCCGACATCGTCTTCGAGGACGTGTCCGTCACGCCCGCGATGGTCGTCCCGATCACGGACCTCGACGTCGAGCTGCGCGGGATCTCAACGCGCCCCGATGCCGGGCCGATCTCGCTGCGCGCGTACGTGGAAGCAGGCAGCGTCGCGCTGCCCGAGCGGTCGGGCGGCGACAGCCTCGTCTCGGGCATCCTCGCCGCCGCCGCAGGCGCGATCACGGGCAGCGGCGGGTCGTTTGCCATGCAACAACGGCCGCTGTGGGAGACGTTGCAAGTCACGGGACGGATCACGCCGAGCCCCAGCGCGCCCACGGGCTTTGTGTCCGTCGAGCTCGAGGGCTTCGAGCTGCAGTCGCTGCGCGGCGTCGCCAAGGCCTCCAGCGTCGATATCGCGGACGGCGTCGTCGACACGCGCGTCTCGGTGCGCCTCTTGGGCGAGCGCGGGCTCCGGCTCGACACCCAAACGACGTTCTCACACCTCTTCGTGTCCGAGCCCCCTGGCGGGCCGATCTCGAAATACCTCGCGCTCCCCGCGCCGCTCGACACCGTGCTCTACGTCCTGCGCGACGAGAACGAGCAACAGGTCATCCCGCTGTCCTTGAGCCTCCCGCCGGAGGGCCTCTCGGTGTCGAGCGTCCTTGGCACCGTGACGTTGACGCTCGGGCAGCTGATCGTCGAGGCGATCGCGTCCTCGCCGTTGCGCATCGGCTCCGGCGCGCTCGGCTTGCTCGGGCTGCTGCAGGCCGAAGCTGCGCCGCCGCTCGGCGCGCCGCTCGTCGTGCAGTTCGCGCCGCTCGACGGGCTCGTCGAGCCGCTCTCCGCCACCTTCTTGGCCGACCTCGCGCAGGACGTGCGCAAGGTCCCCGGCCGCACGCTGCGCTTGTCGCATGAGCTCGGCGGCGGCGACCTCGCGGCCGCGGAGGCCACCGCGACGCTCACGCCAGAGGCGCTGCGCGACCTCGGCGCCGCCCTTGATCGCACGCTCGCAGCGCTCCACGCCGAGCGCGAGGTCGTCGCCGCAGACGTGCGCGGCCACCTGGCCGTCGGGCGCCTCGCGGCGGCGGAGGCGACGCGCGCGCGGCTCGTCGAGCTCGAAGAGCGCGCGGCCGAGACCGAGTCTGCGCTGGACCAGGTCTACGGCGCGCTGCGCCCCGGCTCCGACCGGAATGGGTCACGGCGTGCGCGCGCGCTGTCGATCCTGCTCGGCGAGGCGCGCCTCGAGGCCGTGCGCGATGCGCTCGTGAGACACGGCTTGCCGGCGACGCGCATCGAGCTGCGGCGTCCGCGCGCGTCGAGCGGCGTCGGCGATGGCGGCGGGCGGGTGCTGGTCGAGCAGCGCTGAACGCGGCGCGGGTCAGCGGATGACCGTGCCCTCGACGTCGCCTTCCACCGTCGTCACGACGGGGTGCACAAAGAAGCTCAGCGGCGGCAGGATGAACCAGTACGTGAGGCTCGACGTCTGCGTGACGCGCATGCGTGTCCCGCCGCGCTCCGCGGCCTCGGCGGCGAACTGCTCCAGCGCGTAGCTCTTCTTGCCATTGCCGATCAGCGGAAAGACAAAGAGGCCGTGCAGCGCGTAGGTGGTCGTCGTCTGGTACTCGATCGGCTCGCCGCGGATGCCATCGACGCCAGAGAACGCCTCGACGTGCGAGTGTGTGACGCAGGCGGGCGACAGGGCGAGCGCAAAGAGCGCGGCGAGGACACGGAGGCGAGGGTTCATGACGGGCTGGGGCGCGGTGACGGGAGCGCGCGCGGTGAGAGTGACACGAGAGAGGCGCCGGATCACGCCTTCGGGCGGAAGACCTGAATGACCTCGGGGTCGTGCTGCAGGTACGCGGCGCCGATGAGGTCGAGGCAGTATGGGATCGCCGGGAACACCGCGTCGAGGCACTCACGGATCGACTTCGGCTTGCCGGGCAGGTTCACGATCAGGGCGGCGCCACGGATACCGGCCGTCTGGCGCGAGAGGATCGCGGTCGGGACGTAGCGCAGGCTCGTGGCGCGCATGAGCTCGCCGAAGCCCGGCATCATCTTCGCGCAGACCGCCTCCGTCGCCTCCGGGGTCACGTCGCGCGGTGCGGGCCCTGTGCCGCCCGTCGTCACGACGAGGTCGCACTGCTCGTCGTCGACGAGCTCGATCAGCGTGCGCTCGATCAGCGCGCGCTCGTCGGGGATGCAGCGATAGACCTTGGTCCACGGCGACTTCAAGTAGGCGTCGAAGGTCGCCTCGATGGCGGGGCCGCCGAGGTCCTCGTAGTCGCCGCGGCTCGCGCGATCGGAGATGGTCAGCACGCCGATGCGCGCGGGTCGGTGCACGTCAGTCATCGAGCGAAGCGGTGCGAGGGACGTCTGTCATCGAAGGGAGGTGCCGCGCGCTCAGCGGCCGCGCGGCGGGAGGACGCCGCGTTCGCCAGGGCGGTGCCCGACGTACGGCAGGACGCGGACGGGCGCGCCGTGGGCAAAGGACGCGCCGACGGGGAGGTCCAAGAGGCCGTCGCCGGCGGCGGCGGAGAACAGGTCACCGGAGCCGTTCCAACGGATCGGGAACACGGCGCCCCCGTCGATGCGCGCCGGCAGGAACAGGTGGCGCTTGCCGGCGTGCGCGAAGGCCTCGCCGAGGTGCATGTCGAGCCAGCGCTCGCCCCCGTTGCCGAGGCACCGATCCAGGGCCGGCACCAGGAACAGGTGCGCCGTCGCGAGCACGCTGACGGGGTTGCCGGGCAGCCCCAGGAAGAGGGTGCCGTCCGCGCGCTGCGCGACGAACACTGGCTTGCCGGGCTGGATCGCGACGCGGTGCAGCACGGTCTGGAAGCCGAGGTCCGCCGCGGTGCCCGGCACGAGGTCGCGGTCCCCCATGCTGACCCCGCCGGTCGTCACGACGACGTCGGCGGCCTCGGCTGCGTGCGCGAGCGCGGCCTGCAGCGCGCCGGGCTCGTCGGCGGCATGGACACGCGTGCATGGCACGCCGAGCGCCGCGCAGAGGCCTGCGAGCAGCGGGCCGTTGGTGTCGCGCACGCCGGCTTCGGCGTCCTCGCGGCCGACCTCGTCGCCGGTCGTGACGATCGCGACGCGCGGCGCGCACGTGACGGCGACCTCGCGCGCGCCGGCCATGGCCGCGGACGCGACGTGCACGGGGCCGAGGCGCGTGCCGGCAGCCAGGACGACGTCGCCTCTGCGCGCGTCCTCGCCGCGCCGCGCGATGTTGCGGCCGGCGACGAGCGCGTCGTGGTCCAGGACCTCGACCAGCCCGGGGCCCCGCGCCGTCACGTCACCGGGGGCGTGGGCGGCGCCAGCCGACGTCAGCTCGATCGGCACGACCGTCGCGCCAGCGGGCACGGGCGCGCCGGTCATGATGCGCACCGCGTCGCCCGGGGCGAGCGCGCCGACGTAAGCGCTGCCGGCGGCGACCACGCCTTGGACGCGGAAGGTCGCGCGCGCCGTCCAGGACGACCGCGTAGCCATCCATCGTCGAGCGATCGAACGCCGGCTGGTTCCGGTCCATCACGACGGCTTCGGCGAGCACACGGCCGAGCGCGCGCTCGAGCGCGACGCGCTCCACGCGGCGCGGGACGTCCAGCGCGGCGAGGCGCGCGAGTGAGGCTTGGAAATCGAGCATCGGGGGGGCCGCCGGCACGCGACGGGGGCCGACAGGATACGCGCGCGCGAGCCACGCGCGGGCCAGCGGGACGTCCAAGGGGGCGAGGGCGCCCTCGGCGGCGAGCGCCGCGAGCTCATCGGGCTCGACCCAGCGCGCGGCGTCGTGGGTCCCGTCGATCGGGTTCGGCCGCGGCGCGTCGTCGAACGGCCGCTCGGCCGCGGTTCCATGGAGCGCGTCGGTGGACTGGCCCGGCACCGCGCAGTCGTACGTGCAGTGGTACGCGTCGAGCACGAGCGGGCGCGCGGCGTCGGTGCTGCGCGCGACGAAGCCGTGCACGGTGACGGCGAGCCCGAGCTCTTCCTGGAGCTCGCGGGCGAGCGCCGCCTCCGGCGCCTCGCCCGGCTCGACCTTGCCGCCAGGGAACTCCCACAGGCCGCGCAGCGCGTCGGGGCGCACGCGCCGCGCGATGAGCGTGCGCCGGCCCCGCAGGACCAGCGCCGCCGTCACGTGGAGCGCGCCTGCGGGAACGGCGGGCGCCGCGTTGAGGTCTGCGCGCTGGCTCACGGGTGGTGGAAGACCTCCTCGAGCGTCGTCCACCACTCGCCCTCACCCCGCCCGGGCAGCGGCAGCTGGCAGGGCTCGGTCGCGCGCCACCAGCGCTGGGTCTCGGGGTCGGCCGCGATCGCCGCCATGTCGGCCTCCCAGTCGGCGCCGACGTAGACGAAGTGGCTGAAGAGGTACAGCCCGTCCGCGAGCCGCGCGAGGTAGATCGAATAGCCGCGGATGTTCGAGCGCGTGATGCGCTCGAGCACCGCGCGCCACGGGTCGGCGTGCAGCTCGCGATAGCGCGCCTCCATCTCCGGCCGCAGCCCGATGACCATCCCGACGCGGCGCCCGTGGTGCAGATCAGCCATAGGTGGCGGCCTTGACGGTGGACCCAGGTGCTGCGTTGGACTCGCCCATCGCGCTGGCGATCGGGGCGGTCAACGGCCAGCCCACCATGATCGACCGCAGGACGGCAGTGATGGGCGTAGAGAGCACCATCCCGACGAGCCCGAAGAGCTGCCCCCAAACGACGAGCGCGAGCAGGACGATCGACGCGCGCAGGTCGAACTCATCGCCGAGCTTCTTGTTCTCCCAGACCTGCCCGATCGCGAACTGGATGGCCGCCGGGAGCGCAAACGCGAGCACCATCACGGGCACGGCGTGGCCCCCGCGAGCACGATCGGCAGCGGCAAGAGCACCGCGACGATCGACCCGATCGTGGGAATGAAGTTCAAGAGGAACGTCAAGAGGCCGAAGAGCAGCGCGCCGTCGATGCCGAGCACGGCGAGCACACCGCCGACGAGCACGCCCGTCACGCTCGACGTCAACATCTTGACCGCGACGTAGCCGCGCACGCGGGCGTCGAGGAGGCCGGCGAGGCCGCCCTCGGGCCGGCGCGGCTCGAGCAGCAAGAACATCAGGAAGATGAACACGCTGAAGCCGCTCGAGAGGAGGCCCAAGAGGCCCCCGAGGAGCCCGGACGACAGGGCGCTGAACGCGCCTTTGATCGACACGAGCGCGCCGTCGATGAGCTCCTCGAGGTTCCGCCCGAAGCGGGTCCCGTCCGCCCCCATGAAGCGGGCGCCGAGCGCCTCGAGGTTCTGTGCGTAGGAGTCGGCGGACGACGTGATCTGGGTCGCGGTCACGGCGACGATCGCGCCGAGCGCCACCACGAGCACGCCCCCGAGCGCCATCGCCACGAGCACTGCGCCGGTCCGCGACAGGCGCCAACGCCGGGCCAGCGCGTCGACGACCGGCGACAGCGCGATGGACAGGAACAGGGCCAGCGCAAACGGCACTAGGGCCGCCGCGAGCCAGTGCAGCGCCGCGCCTGTGGCGATGACCGCAATGACGACGAGGGCCGCCGTGCGGACGCGGTCGTCTTGGTCCGTCAGGGGCGCGCTGGGTTGTCCCATGGGCCCACCAGGATATGCCGAGCGCCTGGGTCCCATTCACCAGGAATCGAATGAACGCCCGGGCCCAGCCATACGATCGGGCGGCGCAGTTGGATAAACTCCCCGCGCATTGACCGCACACGTCGTCGTCATCGGGGGAGGCATCGTCGGCCTCGCCACTGCCCGTGAGCTGCTGGAGCGCCACCCGCGCCTGCGGGTCTCCGTGCTGGAGAAGGAGCCCGAGCTCGCGCTCCACCAGACCGGCCGCAACTCCGGGGTCGTGCACAGCGGGCTGTACTACAAGCCCGGCTCGCTGAAGGCCGAAACGTGCCGCCGCGGCAAGCGCCTCTTGGAGGACTTCTGCCGCGAGAACGGCGTCGCGCACGAGCGCTGCGGCAAGGTCGTGGTCGCGACCCGCGAGGACGAGCTGCCGCGGCTCGCGAACCTGGAGTCGCGCGCGCGCGAGAACGGCGTCGAATTCGAGCGCATCGGGCCGGAGCGCCTGCGCGAGCTCGAGCCGCACGCTGCGGGCATCTCGGCGCTGCACGTGCCGGAGTCTGGGATCGTCAACTACACGGGGATGTGCGCCGCGCTCGCGCGCCAAATCCGCGCGAAGGACGGCGTGATCCAGCTCGGCATGCGCGTCGAGCGCATGGAGGTCTCGGCGCACGACGTGATGTTGCACCTCGACCGCGGGATCGAGCGCGCCGAGGCCGTGATCAACTGCGCGGGGCTGCAGTCGGACCTCGTCGCGCGGCGCTCCGGCGCGGACCCGGGCGCGCGCATCGTGCCGTTCCGCGGCGAGTACTTCGAGCTCGTGCCCGACGCGCAGGGGCTCGTCAAGAACCTGATCTATCCGGTGCCGGACCCGCGCTTCCCGTTCCTCGGCGTGCACTTCACGCGGATGATCGCGGGCGGCATCGAGTGCGGCCCGAACGCCGTGTTCGCGCTCGCGCGGGAGGGGTATCGCTGGCGCGACATCGACGTGCGCGACCTCGCCGATGCGCTGAGCTGGCCGGGCACGTGGCGCCTCTTCCGCGAGCACTGGAAGACGGGCTTCGGCGAGACGTGGCGCTCCGTCTACAAGGGCGCGTTTGTCGAGGCGCTGCAGCGGCTCGTCCCGGAGATCAAGGGCGAGCACCTGGTGCGCGCGCCCGCCGGCGTGCGCGCGCAGGCCTTGACGCGCGAGGGCGGGCTCGTCGACGACTTTGCGCTCGTGCGGCAGGGGCCGATCGTGCACGTGACGAACGCGCCCTCGCCGGCGGCGACGGCGTCGCTCGCGATCGCTGAGCGCCTCGCGGACGAGCTCGCGCCGTCCCTCCAACCGCACCTCTGAGCCTCCGCGCGGGCCCGCGCGACCGAACCGATGTCGAGCGTCAAGACGACCACCTTCCCGATCGAGGCGCTGCAGGACTTCGCGGCGCGCGTGTTCCTCCACCACGGCGTGCCGGAGGACGAGGCGGCGACGGCCGCGGAGGTGCTCGCGGCTTCGGACCTGCGGGGCATCGACTCGCACGGCGTCGCGCGGATGTGGGCGTACCACGACATGCTGCGCGCGGGGCGGATCAACCCGCGGCCGAAGCCGTTCATCGTGCGCGAGAGCGCCAGCACTGCGACGGTGGACGGCGACAACGGGCTGGGGCTCGTCGTCGGCCCTTGGGCGAACCGGGTCGCGATCGCGAAGGCGCGCGACGCGGGCAGCGGCTGGGTGAGCGTCGCGAACACGAACCACTACGGCATCGCGGGGTACTACGTGCTCGAAGCGGTCAAGGCCGGCCAGATCGGCTGGTCGATGACCAACACGACGAAGCTCGTCGCGCCGCTGTGGGGCGCGGAGCGCATGCTCGGCACGAACCCGATCGCGATCGGCTTCCCCGGCGGCGAGGAGCCCTCGGTCGTGGTGGACCTGGCCACCTGCGCGGCGGCGTATGGGAAGGTCGAGATCGCGCGGCGCCACGGCAAGTCGATCCCGGACGGTTGGGCGATCGACAGCGACGGCCACATGACGACGGACCCGGACGTGATGATGGCGGGCGGCGCGCTCTCGCCGCTCGGCGGCGACCGCGAGCACGGCGGGCACAAGGGGTATGCGCTGGCGGTGGCCGTGGACCTCCTGTGCTGTGTGCTGTCGGGCGCGAACTGGGGGCCGTTCGCGCCACCGTTCACGCTGCAGCAGCAGATCCCGACGCGCTCAGTGGGCAAGGGCATCGGCCACTTCTTTGGGGCGCTGCGCGTGGACGCGTTTGTGGACCCAGAGGAGTTCGCGCGCCAGATGGACGACTACGTGCGCACGATGCGCGCGACGAAGCCGGCGCCGGGGACGGACGGCCCGTTGATCCCGGGAGACCCGGAGCGCGAGGCTGAAGCGCACCGTCGGGTGCACGGCATCCCCGTGGTCGACGCGGTCGTGGCCGACTTGCAACGCGTCGCGCAGGAGACAGGCGTCCCGCTCGGGTAGCGGCGCCGGCCCAGCGGACCCGGCCCCGCGCGGCGAACGACAGGCCCTACGCGAGGCGGGCGGCGCGCTTCTTGCCGACTTGCACGAGCAGCGGGCTCGCGGGGCGCGCCACGACGAGCGCCTTGTCCGTCTGCACGACGCCGTCGAGGCGCACGCCGCCCTGGTCCACTTGGCGGCGCGCGTCAGACGTGCTCGCGCACAGCCCGAGCTCCTTCAAGAGGTTCGGCAGCGCCAGCCCCGCGCCCCACGCCGCGTCCCACGCGATCGTCGGCAGGTCGTCCGGCAGCTCTTTGCGCACCACCTCGCGCTCGAAGCGCTCAGCGGCCTCGCGCGCCGCGTCCTCGCCGTGGAAGAAGCGCGTGATCTCATGCGCGAGGCGCACTTTGGCCTCGCGCGGGTGGCCCGCCAGCAGCGCCTTGTACTCCGCCTCGGGCAGCCGCGTCAGGTACAGGAACCAGGTCTCCATGACCTCGTCCGCGATCTGCATCACGCGGAACGTCATCTCCTTCGCGTCCGCCGTCAAGCCGACCGCGTTGTCGTAGGACTTGCTCATCTTGCGGCCATCCAAGCCATTGATGAGGTCCTGGGTCAGGACACACTGCGGCCGCTGCTTCTCCTGCTCCTGCAACGTGCGCCCGACCAGCAGGTTGAACAACTGGTCCGTCCCGCCGAGCTCCACGTCGGCCTCGACCTTCACCGAGTCCCACCCCTGCATCAACGGGTACAGGAACTCGTTGATGCCGATCGGCTCCTTGGCTTCCATCCGCGTCTGGAACGTGTCGCGCTCGAGCATCCGCGCGACCGTCATGCGCGTCGTCAGGTCGAGGATCCCGTCGAAGCCCATCGTGAAGAACCACTCGGAGTTGCGCCGCACCTCCGTGCGCGCCATGTCGAGGATGAGCGACGCCTGCTGCGTGTACGTCGCGAGGTTCTCCTCGACCTGCGCGCGGGTCAGGACCGGCCGCAGCTTGTTGCGCCCGCTCGGGTCCCCCACCATCGCCGTCGCGTCACCGACGATCAACACGATCTGATGCCCGAGCAACTGCAGGTCGCGCAGCTTCATGAGCTGCACGCCGTGCCCGAGGTGCAGGTCCTTCGAGCTCGGGTCCATCCCGAACTTGATCCGCAGCGGCCGCCCCGCGGCGAGCGCGCCGCGCAGCACGTTCCGTAGCTGCGTCTCTTCGATCAAATCCACCGCGCCGCGCCGAAACGCGGCGATGTGCTCGTCGACGCGCGCTTCGAGCGCCGGGTCCGCTGAGTCCTGCATAGCCGACATTCCGCCCGCTGGCGCGGCGCATGTCCAGTGGCAGCGCCGATCCCGGCGCGACGCGGGCCCGTTAGCGCGTCGTGTCGCGGCGCCAGCGGGCCTCGGCGAGGTAGGCGCGCCAAAACTCCACGTCCCGGTTCGGACGCACGGTGCCCGAGAGCCAACGCAACACCGGCACCAAGGGCGGGAAGTCCTCGTTGCGGCGCGCGCCCCCGGGCTCACGCAGGAGCTCCAGCGCGTCAAGGCGCTGCTCGGGCAGGATCCGCACCGCGCGCTCGACGAGGGCCGCCTGCGTCGCCTCCGGGTACGCGGCGAGGCGCGCGAGCTCCTCGGGCTCCACCGGCGCCGCCGGCAGCCAGCTCGGCAAGTCCGTGCGCTCGGCCGAGCGCACGTCCGTCGGCCGCGACGGCAGCTCGCGCCCATCGACGAGGAGCGTCCCGCCGCGCAGCACGACGGCGCAGCGGATGCGCGTCGCGATCGCCCCCGGCGGCACACCGATCGGCAATTCGTTCAGCACGACGTCCAACGTGCCGCCCGCGGGCAGCGTGAGCCGGAGCTCCCTCGGCAGCGGCACGGTCTCGAGCCCGCGCGACTCACGGCCGCTCGTCGGCTCGAGCGACAAGCGCTCGACCTCGAGGATCCCGGGGCCCGGCTGCCACTCGAGGTCGCTCGGCCACCGGCTCTGGACGCTCAGGTGCACCTCGACGCGCTGCGCGTCGGGCACGCGGCGCAGCGAGATCCCGAGGTCCAGCGCGGCGAGCACCCGCCGCCCTTCCACGATGCTCTCGAGCCGCTCGACCATCCCGAACGCTGCGTCCAAGGCCTCGGGGCCCGGCCGGGAGGTGTCGACCGTCTCCGCGTTCGCCGCGAACGCTCGGTCGGCCGTCAGCCGCGCGCGCCAGCGCTGGAGCGTGCGGGCCGCGACCTCGAGCTCCTCGTGGTCGAGCGCGTCCTGCACCGCCGCCAACGTAGGGCGATAGGTCGGGTGCAACGTGGCGTACGGCGCGCGCTCGACGTTGCGGCAGGCGGAGAGCGCCGCACAGGCGCCGAGCGCGAGCGCGAGCCCGCGGTGGCCGCGGGGGCGGAGCGGACCGCGGCCTCGGGAGCGAGGATGATCGGTCGAGTTCTGCGGTGATTCCTGCATGGCAGCGGGCAGCGGGCAGCGCGCAAGTGTGGCTGGAACAAGCGCGCGGGCGGCGGGCCATCGCCCACCACCCGCGCCTACCTCGGTCCCCGCGCAAGGTCACGCGGAGAGCGATCGAAAAAGGCTCACTCGCCCTCGCCGCCTTCGGCGTGCTCCGGCGTCTCCGTCACGACGGCGGCGCCGCGCGGGACGTCCGCGTTCTCGGCGAAGTCCGCGTGCACGAACGAGAGGCCGATCTTGCGCTCGTCGATGTCGACGCGGATGACGCGCACTTCGACCTTCATGCCCGGCGCGAGGATGTCCTCGGGCTTCGCATCACGGTCATCGGTCAGCTCGGAGATGTGCAACAACCCCTCGAGGTCGTCGTCGAGCTTCACGAACACACCGAAGTTGGTGATCTTCGTGACGAAGCCCGAGAGCAGGTCGCCGACGTGGTAGTTGGAGGGGATCTCCTCCATCCACGGGTCGGGGCTGAGCTGCTTCTTGCCGAGCGCGATGCGCTTCTTCTCTTTGTCGACCGAGAGCACGACGCACTGGAGCTTGTCGCCCTTGTGCACCATCTCGGACGGGTGCGCGACTTTCTTCGTCCACGACATGTCGGAGACGTGCAGCAGGCCGTCGATGCCCTCTTCGATCTCGACGAAGGCGCCGTAGCTCGTGAGGTTGCGGACGGTGCCCTCGATGACGGTGCCGACCGGGTAGTGCTCTTCCACAAGGTCCCAGGGGTTCGTCTCGGCCTGCTTCATGCCGAGCGAGATCTCCTGCTTCTGGTGGTTGAACTCCAACACGACCACCTCGACCGGGTCGCCCGTCTTGACGAGCTCGCTCGGGTGGTTCACGCGGCGCGTCCACGACATCTCGGAGATGTGGACGAGGCCTTCGATGCCCTCTTCGAGCTTGACGAAGGCGCCGTACGACATGATGTTGACGACCTCGCCCTTGTGCTTGCTGCCGACGGGGTAGCGCGCTTCGACGCCTTCCCACGGGGACGCGGTCTTCTGCTTGATGCCGAGGGCGATGCGCTCGCGCTCGAAGTCGACGCGCAGGACCTTGACCTCGATCTCTTCCTCGAGCTGCACCATCTCGGAGGGGTGGTTGATCCGGCCCCACGACATGTCCGTGATGTGCAGGAGACCGTCGATGCCGCCGAGGTCGACGAACACGCCGAAGTCGGCGATGTTCTTGACCGTACCCGTGCGGATCTGACCCTCGTGGAGGTCCTTGAGGAGGAACTCCTTCTGCTTGTGGCGCTCCTCTTCGAGGAGCTTCCGGCGCGATACGACGATGTTCATGCGCTCCGCATCGATCTTGATGATGCGCGCGCGAACCGGCTCGCCGATGAAGTCCGCGACGTCGCTGGTGCGACGCAGCGCGACCTGGCTCGCGGGCAGGAACACGTTGACGCCTTCGACGTCGACGAGGAGGCCGCCCTTGATCTTGCGCTGGACGATGCCCTGGATGTCATCGCCTTCGTGGTACGTCTCGGAGACCCGCTCCCAAGCACGCAGGCGGTCCGCCCGGCGCTTCGAGAGGAGCGACATGTCGTTCTCGTCGAGGCCTTCGAAGTACACCTCGAAGACTTGCCCAGCGACGGGCATCTCGTCGCCGAACTCCGACAGCGAGACTTGACCTTCGGCTTTGCCGCCGACGTCGAGCACGACCAAACCGGTGCGCACGTCGACCGAGTCGACGGTGGCCTTGACGATCTGGCCGGGGTGGATGTCGACGATCGAAGCGTTGAGCGACTCGTTGAGGCTCTCGAGGTCGACGTTGCCCATCGCCGCATCGATCTGACGATCGAGGTCGGTGGTGTCGAGCTCGTACTTACGGACACGTCGCGAAGCGACTGCCATGGGAATGGATCTGGGAAGGACCCGCGCGAGGCCGTGACCGACGCGTGGGACGTAAAGTAAGTGGATTGGGATCACGGGGCGCGCCCCCGAGCGGCGCCTCGACCGCGGGCGATCGAGGAGTGTGCGTTGTCGACCCAGCGTCGGCAGACCTTGCGCGCCTTGTCGGCGCCCGCGACTCGAACGCGCTCACTCCGTGTGGCCCGCCGGGTCCCCCGCCGTCGTCGCCTGGACGGGGTCGTCCGTGGCGGGCTCTGGCGGGAGGGGCGGGTGCTCGGGGCACGCGGCGAGGGCGCCGCGCACCCACGTGCGCACTCGGAGCAATGCGTCCGGGTCGGCCGGATCGATCGCTGGGCCAAATAGAATGGCGACTTGGCGCCGAATTGGGAAGCGTCGACCCGGCGGCCATGCCTCACGGCTCCCCGCGATGGCGCAGGGGACCACCGGCACGGCGGCCCGCCGGGCGGCGTAGAGGGCCCCGGATTGGAAGGGCTGGAGGTCCGGCGACGCCCCCCGCGTGCCCTCGGGGAAGATCCCGACCAGGTCCCCGGCGGCCAGGTGCGCCGCGATCGACCTCAGCGCCCCGCGGTCCGGGCGCCCGCGGGCGATCAGCACTGCGCCAGCATGCCGCATGATCCACCCGAGCAGGCGCGACTCGGCGAGGGACGCCCGGGCGACAAAGCAGACGTGGCGCCGCCCGGCTGGGCGCAGGGCCGCGGCGTGCGCGATCAGCGGGATGTCGAGGGTCGAGCGGTGGTTCGCCGCGATCACCGCGGCGCCGGGCGGGAGGTGCTCGAGCCCGGAGACCCTGACCCCGGTCCAGAAGCGCAGGGTCGCGGACGCGGTCGCCATGACCGCGCGGTAGACGACGCCACGGTGGACGATCGGCGCGGGCTCTGTGGGCTCGGCGCGGGTTTCAGCCGACGCTCCGCTCAAGCACGGGCTCCCCCGGGGCCAAGCGTCTGGGCGCCGCCCGCGAGGGTCGGCTGGACGACCTCGACGAGCGCAGCGACCACCGCGGCCGCGTCGAGGCCGTCGGTCACCAGCGCGACCGCGTCGGGGTGCTGGCGCAAGGGCGAGTCCGCGCGCGTGGAGTCGTAGGTGTCACGCCGCTCGATGTCGCGCTGGATCTCGGTCACGTGCGCGGGATCGAGGGCCGCGACGCTCACGTCCGTCGCAGCCCCCGGCGCGGCGCGCCGCGCCTCTTCGAGCGCCCGCCGCCGCGCGCGCTCCGCGGGGCTCGCGACGAGGAAGAACTTGTGCTCCGCGTCGGGGAACACCACGGTCGTCGTGTCGCGCCCTTCGGCGACGACGCCGCCGCCGACCGTGCGCGCCCGCCGACCGAGGCCTTGCTGGTGCGCGACCAGCACGCGGCGCACCGTCGAATGCGCGGCGACCTCGGACACGTTGCGGGTCACCTCGGCCGTGCGCAGGGCCGCGTCGGCGACCTCGACGCCGTCCGAGAGCACGAGCAGCCGCCCGCCCTGTCCGAGGTCGAACCGCAGGTGCCCCGCGACGAGCGCGCAGCCCGCCTCGTCACCGGGCTCGAGGCCCTGCGCCAGCACCTCGTGGGTCACGGCGCGGTACATCGCGCCGGTGTCGAGGAACACAAAGCCGAGCTGCGCGGCGAGCGCGCGGGCTGCGGTGGACTTCCCGGACGCTGCGGGTCCATCGATGGCAATGATCATGCGGAGCGGCCTCGAAGCGCGCCGCGCTGCGGCGCCGAGGCGAGCGCAGAAGATGGGCCGACAGGCGCCGCGTTGCAACTGCGACGTCCCAGGGAACGCGTCGATTCAACGCTCGGCCCCCGCGCTCCCCCGGCCCCTGAGCCACCGCCCCCCCGGGCCACCGGGCCATTGCGCCAGTGCGCCACTGGGCCACTGCGCCAGTGCGCCTCCGGGCCACTGCGCCACTGCGCCAGTGCGCCACTGGGCCGCGCGCGCCATGCGCGCTAGCGGAGCTCCCGACACGCCGCCGCTCAGCGCCGAGGCGCGCTGTCGCGGACGGTCGCGGCGCCGTCAGCGCCGAGGTGCACGAGGTCGGCCGCGTCGCCAAACGCGCCGAGCGTGACCCAGCGCACGCTCGGGGCGGGCTCGCCCAGGGCGATGTCTGCCGGGTCCTTGCGAGCGGCCCCCCCAGCGCCGGGGCCGCGGCCGCCTGCGCGCAGCTCGAGGTCCGACGGCGCGTGGCTATGGCCCGACAACAGGACCTCCGCGCGCGCCGCCTGCGCCGCGGCGAGGGCCGCGTCGCGCTGGGGCCCGCGTGTATCGCTCGCAGGGCGCAGCGCCCCAGAGTACCGCTGGCGCAGCCCGCGGCCGACGCGGCGCGCGAACCACAGCGGCGCCACGCGCGACAGCGCGCGCATCGCGCGCGAGCGCATGACGCGCCGCAGCCGCAGGTACCCGCGCTCGCGCACGCACAGATCGTCGCCGTGCAGGCACAGCACGCGCGCGCCATTGGCCGCGACGAGGACGAAGCCGTCCGGCCACAGCGCGACACCTGCGCGCGCCGCGAACGCTTCGTCGAGCAGCGAATCGCGGTTCCCCGGCACCAGGTCACACGCGACACCGAGCGCCCCGAGCGCGCGCAGCGCCTCCGCGACGGGCCCGGTGCCGGACAGCTCCAGTTGGCAGCGCCCGACCCACACGTCGAAGAGATCGCCGAGGCACACGAAGCGCGTCACGCGCCGGTTTGGCCCTTGCCCTGCGCGCAGGTCGCGCGCGATCTCGGCGCACCACGCCACGAACATGTCCGTCGCCGCGCCGGCGTTGGGCGGCAGGTGCAGGTCGCTGATCACGAGCGCCTCGCCCGTGAGCCGCACGCTCGGCAGCGCGCGGAACGACGCGGCCCAGGCGGGCGAGGGCGGATGCTCTGCGGCGCTCAACCGCGGCTCCTGGGCGGCGCCCCGGGCGGCGTTCCGGGCGGCCCCCCGGGTTGGCTCCCGAGTGAGCCCCTGGGCGCCGCGTCCTCGTCCTGGTCGATGCCGTGGTCGCGCAGCTTCTCCCACAGGACCTTGCGCGAGATGCCCAGGAGGTCGGCCGCCTGCGAGCGGTGCCCGCCCGTCGCGCTCAGCGCGCGCTGCAGGTGCTCGCCCTCGGCCTCGCGCAGGACCTCGCGCAGCGGCCGCACTTCGTCGGTGACCTCCAAGGCGCCGCGCCAACGCGGGTCGTGCGGCAGGAGGTCCTCGGCGGAGAGCTCGCCCGTGTCGCCGGCGAGGGCGATCGCGCGCTGCAGCGCGTTCTCGAGCTCGCGCACGTTCCCCGGCCACGGGTAGCGCTCCATCGCGCGCAACGCCGCGGGCGGCAGGTGGAATTCACGCCCGCCGCTGTGCCGCGCCAGGAGCGCGCGCGCGAGCAGCGGCACGTCGCCGACCCGCTCGCGCAGCGGCGGCAGCAGCACCGGCACGACCTGCACGCGGTAGAAGAGGTCCTCGCGGAACTTGCCGTCGCGCACGAGCTGGCGCAGCGGCAGCTTCGTCGCGACGACGACGCGGAAGTCCGAGCGCAGGGTCTCCTCGCTGCCGACGCGCTCGAAGGTGCGCTCTTGCAGCACGCGCAGGAGCTTGACCTGCACCGGCAGCGGCATGTCGTCGATGTCGTCGAGGAACAACGTGCCGTGGTCCGCGAGCTCGACGCGCCCCTTGCGGGCCTTCTTCGCGTCGGTGAACGCGCCGCGCTCGTGCCCAAACAGCTCGGCCTCGAGCAGGTTCTCGGGCAGCGCCGCGCACGACAGCGCGATGAACGGGCCGTCGCCGCGCCGCGACAACTGGTGCACGGCGAGGGCGATGCGCTCCTTGCCTGTCCCGCTCTCGCCCTCGATGCAGACCGTCGCTTCGGTCGGCGCGACGGTGCGCACGCGGCTGAACACGGCGCGCATGACGTCGGAGGCGCCGACGACGCCGTCGAGGGGCGCGCCGCGTGTCTCGAGCTGCGTGCGCAGGCGCTGGTTCTCGTCCTCGAGCGAGCGCACGCGCGCCAGCGCCGCGACGCGCTGCACGATCGTCTCATTGCGGAAGGGCTTCTGGACGTAGTCCACCGCCCCCATGCGCATCGCCGCGACGGCGTCGTCGACGGTCGCGTAGCCGGTCATCAACAGGACCGGCCGCTCGGCGTCGAGCGCGAGGGAGCGCTGCAGGACCGCCATGCCGCCCGCGCCGGGCATGCGCACGTCGGTGATGACGACGTCCGGGGCAGGCTGGGCCTCGAGCCCCGCCAAGGCGCTCTGCGTGTCGGTCGCGCCGACGACGACGTGCCCGGCGTCCTCGAGGGCGTCGCGCAGGGTCACGAAGATCGTGACCTCGTCCTCGGCGAGCAGCACCCTCATCGCGGGCGTGGCCCCCGCCCGATCGAAACCAGAGGGTGCGGCGCGCTCATGCCAGGGTCTCGCCCGATTCCGCGCCCGGCCGCTGCAGCACGACGCGGTCGCCGCCGGCGTTCTGGGCGTCGAACAGCGCGTCCTCGGCCGTCTGCAGGAGGGCGTCGAAGAACGGCGTCGCGCCGTCGCCGGCCTCTTGGTACGAGCCGCCGATCGACAGCGTCACGGACACCGCGCGCCCGTCGCCGTCGAAGCGCAGCGTCCGCCCGCCCTCGACGATGCGCTTGGCCATCGTCCCGAGGCCCTGGACATTGGTGTGCGGGACGACCGCCAGCAAGCGATCGTCGCCGAGGCGCCCGAGGAAGTCCGACCCGCGCGTCGCGGCGCGCAGGAGCTCGGCGACGGCGTTGACGACCTCTTCCTTCGCCTCGTACCCGTGCATGTCGCGCACCGCGCTGAGGCGGTCGATGCCGAGCAACAGGCACGCGATCGGATATCCGTACCGCTGGGCGCGGTTGAATTCGACCCGCATCAGGTGCTGGATCTGAGCGAGCGAGAAGAGGGACTTCTCCGTCGGACGGTCGGACATGCGTTGCCTCGAGGGGTGGTGTAGCCGGGCGCAGAGCGGAGGTCACACGGCCAGCGCAGAGGGTACGGAACCGACCCCGGCGCATACCAGGAGTTCCGCCGTACGGCGGCCAGGAGCTAGGGCGCTCAAGAAGGGGCAGGTCTCAGGAGAAGGCGCTCATCGCGCGGTCGATCAACTGATCGAAGCTCCAGTCCCAGCGCACGCGCAGCAGCACCGCGATCGCGACGAGGATCAGCGAGTACGCCCCGAGCGCGACCAGGTTCGCGATCAGGAACGCCGAGCCTTGGCGCGCCGCGCCGCGGGCGCCGCGCACGGCCTTGCGCATCCCGCGCTGGAACGAGGCCATCACGAGGTCGCGCTGCAGGCGCCCGGCGCGCTCGAGGAGCCGCGGGTCCTCTTGCGCCACGTCGACGTAATCGAGCACCTCGCGGGCGCAGGCGTCGGCGTCCCATTCGCCCTTGACGACGCTGGCCTGCCAGCGCTTGGTGACGTCCTTGGTGGCCAAGTCGAGCTCGACGAGGAGGCCGGCGCGCAGGCGGTCGTAGACGCGCTGTGCGTTCGGGCCGAGGCCGCCCTTGGCCGAGGCGAGGGCCGCGGCTGCCGCTGCGGCGCCGCCGCTGCGGCCGGGCGTCGCCGAGGGTCGCCCCGGGGGCGGCTCCGCGGGCAGCTCTTCGAGGACCGCCGCGACGCCCCCGATGGAGAGCTCGACCGGCCCCCACACGGCGCTGACGCCGGGCTCGAGCAGGGCCTCCTCGACGCGCTTGCCGCCGACGAAGAGGTCCGGCCCGCCGCCGACCCGAATGGCCTTCGGGGGCGCGGTCCACACGTGCAGTTGCCCCACGGTCACATCGGGGATCTGGACGTCGGAGCCAGGTCCGCCCAAGCGGATGACACTGCGATCGAGGGTGATCCGCCGTTCCTCCGTGCCCGAACGGAGCGTGAGCCAGGGTGCCGTCATAGGACGATTGATACTCGATCGAGGGCGGTTCTCAAACCCCGCGCGGGGGCTCTTTCGGGTTCCTAATCGAGACTCACTGTCACCGAGGTGGGTTCCGGCACTATCTTTGCACAGGCGCCATCTCTGCAGAGGCGCGCCCGTCATCCTCGGATCACCTTGAAGCTCGGCCTCCACCAATCCGCCCGCATGGAGCAGCGACTGATCCAGTCGCCGCAGATGATCCAGGCGATGCAGATCCTGCAGCTCCCGCTGCTGGACCTCCAGGAGCGGATCGAGCAGGAGCTGACGGAGAACCCGTTCCTGGAGCTCGTCGAGGACGCGCCGGAGCCGATCCCGCCGGGCGAGCGTGAGGAGCGCCGGGGCGACGAGGCGAGCGATGACCTGACGCAGATGCGCGAGGTGATCGAGCGCATCGAGGGCGCCTATGGCGACGGCTCGACGTCGCCGGGCGCGGGGAGCGGCGAGGACACCGACCGCAAGTACGAGGCGATGATGAACGCGCCGAACTCGCCGGCGACGCTGGCGGAGGCGGTGCTCGAGCAGATCTCGACGCTCGACTTGGACGAACGCTCGCGCTTGATCATCGAATACGTCGCGTGGTCGCTCGACCCGCGCGGGTACTTGTCGGAGACGCCCGCGACGCTCGCGGCGGAGCTGACGCGCCAGTTGGAGCGCGAGCGCCAGGGCGGCCAGGGCGCGGCGGTCTTTGCCGACGAGGACGACGACGAAGGCGGCGACCAGAGGGCGGCCCTGGCCCCGGAGCATGTCAACGGCGCGGCAGCCGTGATCGCCGAGGACGAGGAGCCCGAGCAGGACCTGTACGCGCCGGTGTCAGAGGACGAGGTCCGCGACGCGCTCGAGCGCCTGCGCGAGGCGGTGCACCCGGCCTTGGGCGCGCTCGATCTGTGCGAGGCGCTGCTGCTGCAACTGCCTTCCCATGGCCTCTGGACGCCGTTCATGCGCGCGCTCGTGGAGCACCACTTGGAGGACATCGAGGCGAACAGGCTGCCGCAGATCGCGCGGGCGACACGCGCGGACCTGGAGGACGTGAAGGCCGCGGTGGAGCTGCTGCGTGGCCTCGACCCGTTCCCGGGCGCGGGCTTTGGCGACGAGCCGTCCGAGCGCATCACGCCGGAGGTCATCGTCGAGGAGATCGAGGGCGAGTTCCGCGTGCGGCTCGACCGCGAGCGCACGCCGCGCCTGCGCATCGACCCGAGCTACAAGACGATGCTCGCGGGGAGCGACAAGGACGAGCGCGCGTGGGTGAAGAAGCGCGTCGAGTCTGCGTCGTGGTTCATCGACGCGTTGCTGCAGCGTGAGTCGACGCTGGAGCGGATCGCGGTGGCGCTCTTCGAGCACCAGCGCCCGTTCTTGGAGCGCGGCCCGGAGTCGCTGCGCCCCCTGCGGATGCAGGAGATCGCGGACGAGGCCAAGGTGCACATCTCGACGGTCTCGCGGGCGGTCGCGGGCAAGTACGCGGAGACCCCGCGGGGCATCTTCCCGTTGAAGTACTTCTTCACGGGGGGCACGACGCGGGCGTCGGGCGAGGACGCCAGCCAGGTGAGCGTCCAGGAGAAGCTGAAGCACCTCGTGGCGGACGAGGACCCGAAGGCCCCGCTGTCGGACGACGCCCTGGCGGCGGCGTTGGAGGACAAGGAGGGCATCCGCATCGCCCGCCGGACGGTGACGAAGTACCGCAAGGCGCTGGGGATCCCGTCTTCGAGCCAGCGCAAGCAGCACTAAGGCGGGAACCCTACTTGGTTGTGGGTCGTGTATCCTCTTTGGCCCCACTGCTGCCAGAAGAAGCACCCCCATGAACGTCAAGGCGACTGAACTCCGCAAGGGCCTGGTCCTCGTGAAGGACGGAGAACTCCTCCTGATCACGGACTACAGCCACCACACGCCGGGCAACTGGCGCTCGATCATCCAGGTCAAGACGCGCAACCTGAAGACGGGTTCGAACTCGTCGTTCCGCCCGATGGCGGGCGATTCGTTCGAGGTGGCGTACCTCGAGCGGAAGAAGTGTCTCTACCTCTACAAGGAGGCGAACGGCGACTTCGTGTTCATGGACAACGAGACGTTTGACCAGCTCACGATCCCGAGCGACATCGTCGCGGACCAGATGGGTTACGTGAAGGAGAACTCGGAGGTCGAGCTGACCTTCCACGAGGGCCAGGCGATCTCGATCGCGTTGCCGGCGGCGGTGGTCCTCGAAGTGCGCGAGGCGGAGCACGCGGTGAAGGGCAACACGGCCACGAACGTGAAGAAGGACGCGATCTTGGAGACGGGCCTCCAGATCAAGGTCCCGCTGCACATCAAGGCGGGCGAGATGGTCAAGGTGAACACCGAGACCGGCGAGTTCCTCAACCGCGTCAACGAGTAGCCCCAACGCCGGCCGAGCGCGCTGGGCCGCAGCGCGCTAGGCCTTAGCGCATTGGGCCTCGGAACGTACTGGGCCCCAGAACACACTGGGTCCCAGAAGGCGATGGGCCCCAAACGCGCTGGGCCCCAAACGCAAGCAAGGCTCGGGTCGCCCCAAGCCTTGCTGCAGACAGTCCGCGGTGCGAACCGGAACGATCAGCGCTTCGAGAACTGGAAGCCACGACGCGCGCCACGGCGGCCGTACTTCTTCCGTTCCTTCATGCGCGAGTCACGGGTCAGCAACCCTTCGTGGCGCAGCGCATCAAACGTCGCCGGGTTGATCGTCTTCAGCGCGCGGGCGATGCCCAGCGCGACCGCCTCGGACTGGCCGGAGACGCCGCCGCCGTTGACGTTCACGAAGATGTCGTAGGTCTCGACGGTGTCCGTCGTGAGCAGCGGTTGACGCGCGCGACGGAAGGTCTGCACGGTCGGGAAGTACTCGTCCGCGGCGCGGCCGTTGACGATGAAGCCGCCTGCACCGGACTTGAGGCGCACCCGAGCGGTGGCCTTCTTCCGACGACCGAGGCCCCAGGTCCAGGGATTCTTGACTGCCATGTGATTGCGATCGGGGGTCAGACGGACGCGACCTTGACGGGCGCTTGTGCGGTGTGGGGATGCTCCTCGCCCGCGTACACCTTCAGGCGACGCAGGAGGTCGTGCCCGAGCCGGTTCTTCGGCAGCATGCGGCGCACGGCGAGGGTGACGGCGTCCGCCGGACGGCTCTCGAGCACGCGGGCCATCGCGACCTCTTTCAAGCCACCCGGGTACCCCGTGTAGTGCTTGTAGATCTTGATGTCGCGCTTGTTGCCGGACATCCGCGGGTTGGACCCATTGATGACCACGACGTGCGCGCCGGTCTTCTCGTTCGGCTGGTAAGTCGGACGATCCTTGCCTTGGAGGGCACGAGCGATCGACGCCGCCATGCGTCCGAGGTTGTGCTCGGTGGCGTCATAGAGGAGCCAGCGCTCCTCGGCATCGGTGGACCGGACGTAGGTCGATGTCATGGGGTCGAAGTCGTCTGCAAGCGGAAGCGACGTGGATCACACGGACCCCTCTGGAGGGTCCGCGGGTCAACGATCGAGCGGGAGAGCATAGAGAGCGCCTGCGCCCCCGGCAAACAACAATCGCCCTTGGCCTCAAAAATCCACACAGCGCAGCCACCGCTCCGGATCCTGGGCCGCCCCGGCCTGGGTCCCCTGCGGGACCCCGGGCTCGGGCCCCGCCCACGCCCCCGGCGCGAGGCGCGCGACGAGGACGCGCACCCCCTGGGGCAGCCCGACCGCGAGCCACCCTGGCGGCGCGACGCCCTCCGCGCCGCCTCCCGGCAGCGCGCCGCCCAGCGCCCAGCTCCCCCGCCGCGACCAAGCCCCGCTCGCCTCGCGCACAAACACCTCGGCGAGGTCGCACAGCGTATTGACCTCTGGTTGCAGCACCCGGAACCCGGCCCCGAACGAGCGCTCGACGACCCATGCGCCGCGCGGCGCGACGAGCGTCCAAGTCGCGGGGCCGCCGCCGCCCCCCGCACGCAGATCGACGACGAGGCGCGCGACCAGCCCCGCCTCAGCGCCCCCCCGCGCCCCAATCCCCCGCATTCCGGCCGCTGGCTGCCGCGCGAGCGACACCCGCGGCCCGCGCACATCGCCGCTGGAGAGCTCCTCGAGCACGTCCTCGACCTCGAGCGCCGCGAGCTGCGCGACGCCGCCGAACGTGTCGGCGCGCGCGAGCCGCAGCCCGCCCCCATCGCCGCTCTCCGTCGCAGCGATGCGCAGGGCCGTGCGCGCGACGAGCCCGAGGTCGTCCGGCGCGGCGCGCAGCGCGAGCCATCCGGCCGCGAGCGCCAGCCCGACCACCGCCAGCGCGAGCGCCACGAACGCCGCGACCCGCCGCACGCTCCGCGCGAGCGCCAGCGGCAACGCCGCGGCGACGCAGCCGAGCGCCGTCCAGGGCGCGCGCCGCGGCAGGTCGAGGGGCGGCGGCACGAGGCGCGCCGCGCGCTCGGCCGGCGAGCGCACCGCCGCCGCGCGCTGCGTCGGGCCGCCGAGGACCCGCGCGGCCCCCGCGCCGCCGCTGGGGCCCCGGCCGACCCTGGCTCGAGCGCGGCCAGGGCCGGGACCGACCCCGCCCCGAAGCGCTCATCGGCGAGCATCGGCAGCGCGATCCGCGCGCGCTCGCCGGGCGCGAGCGCGGCCAGGAGCTCGACCACGTACGCCGCGCCGCCGGCGGTCTCACCGGTGAAGCGCGCGGAGGTCAGCGGCCCTTCGAGCTCGACGACACAGGCCTCGACGACGAGGTCGCTGTCACCCTCGACGCCCGCGCGCGCAGGCGCAGCGAGCGCGAACGCAACGCAGAGCGCCCCGCACGCGCGCGCCGCCCGTGCCGCCCCCACCACCCGGATGCAGCTCACCGCCGCGCCCCCCACGCCAGGGCGCCGATCAGCGCCGCGCCGAGCGCCGCGCGCCCGCCGTCCGCCACGAGGTCGACGCCCGCGAGCCCGTGCAGGAACGCCAACGGGCTGAAGCGCGCGAGCTCCGACCAAGCGCCGGCCACGCGCGCGCCGCCGTGCGCGCTCCACACGTGAATCCACAGCGGCAGCGCCGCTGCGAGCCCGAGCCCGAGGGCCGCGCCGCTGGCGCACAGGCCCTGCCGGCGCGCACGAGCGGCGCCCAGGGAATGACCCGGCGAGTCACCTGGTGAGCCACCTGGTGAGCCACCCGGCGAGTCACCCAGCGAGTCACCCAGCGAGTCACCCGGCGAGTCAAGCCCACCGCTGCGCCCGAGGCACCCTGCGCTCCCCCCGAGCGCGACGATCAACCCGAGCGCCAGAAGCGCGCGCCACTCCACGTCCAAGACGACGCCGCGCTCGAGCCCCGCCGCAAGCGCCAGCGGCGGCGCCGCGAACAGGAACGCCCGCCGCGCCGCGGCCCCCGCGCCAGATGACGCCGTGCCAGTCGACGCCGTGCCAGGCAACGCCGCGCCCGCCCCGAGCGCGAGCGCCACGAGCGCCAACCGCGCCCCCGGCTGCCACCGCTCGGGATCGGGCAACGCCAGCGCCCCGAGCGCCAACACCCAAGCGCCGGTCAACGCCCACGGAAACCCCAGCGCGCGGTCATCGCCGCCGCCGTGGGCCACGCTCACCGTTCACCCTCGCCCGCCGCCGCCCAATCCGCCTTGCTCGCGGCGTAGAGCTGGTCGAAGCGCACGTCGAGCACATCCCAAGCCCCACCCCCAGACGCCCCGGTCCCCCCGGCATAGAGCCGCGCCAGGCCCTCGCGCACGTGTTCCCATTTCGACGCGACGGGCAGCTCCCCAGGCTCGACCGGCCGCGGCGGGCGCCCGAAGAGGATGCGCCGCGCGCGCTCCATGTCGATGACCACGCCGCCGGGCAGCGCGCGCTGGGTCGGCGCCGTCTCGCGGCTCGCGTCGATGACGATCGGCCCGAGCGCGCGGACCTCCTCCGGCGACAGGTGGAACCACATCGAGCGCGCGACGTCCAGCGCGTCCAAGAGCGGCCGCTCGACGAGGTGATCCCCGGGCTGGTACGGCCCGCGCGTGTCCTCGCCGAGCCCGTGCGGCCCGAGCGCCGGGAGCCACGCCCCGTAGGCCGAATGTGGCTCCGACGTGTACCCCGACAGCACCGTCCCATCCGCCGAAACGGGCAGGAAGTCGCGCCCGCCGACGCGGATGCACGCGACCGGCTCGTGCATGCGCAGCGGCAGCGACAGCCCGTCGGGCCACACCACGTTGGGCTCGCCGACCTCGGCCACGAACGGCAGCGCCCGCACCTCGGCCACGAGCTGCTCGATCCCGAGCGTGTCGTCGACGCTGAGCTCGGCCTGGCGCCGCAGGACACGCTCGAGGTCCGCGCGCCAGGTCGGGTGCACGTAGCGCGTGTTCTCGTGGAGCGCGTAGCGCGTGACGTCGATGCGGGCGACGCCGCGGGCGCGCGCGTCCTGCTCGAGGCTGCGCAGGACCAGGAACAGCCCGGCGATCAGGATGACGAGCGGCACCCAGCCCGGGACGCCGCCGCGGCGCGCCGCCGGCGCCGCGGAGAGCCGCGGATGCAGGATCGAGGAGGGCGCGCGCATCGGTGCCGCAGTGTAGGCCCCGCGCGGAGCGCGCTGCAATGTCCGCTCACCCGAGGTCCCGCAGCCAGTCGAGCAGCGCCTCGGGGCGGTAGTCCACCGGGTTCATGGGCACGGTGCCGTGCGCCCCGCGCCAGTCCTCGCTGTCGAGCACGCAGCGCGTCCCCTGCAGCGGCGCGCACGCCCACGAGCGCAGCGGCCCCGCGACGACGCGCACGCCGGACACGACGCGCACGCCATCGAGCTGGATGTAGCGCAGGTACTTGCGCTTCGACCGCCGGTGGGCCGCGTCGAGGCTCAACGTCGGGTCGAGGACGTGCGCGTCGACGACGCCCCCGCGGTGCGTCAGCAGCACGAAGTCGGGCGTCAGCTCCCCCACGGCGGCCGTGACGCCGTGCACCGGCGGCTTGCGCGACGCGAGGCGCGGCTCGCACAGGAGCTCCAACACGTCGCCGCCCCCCGCGCGCTCGAACTCGATGGCGCCGGCCATCAACAGCGCCGGCAGCGGATCGGTCCGCGGGCGCCAGCCGAGCGCCTCGAGCCCTTCGACGAGGCGCCAGCCGCACCAGCGCTGGTACAGGTACGCGAGGTCCAGGCCGACCTCGGCGCGATCCGCGAGCTCGCGCGCGATCACCGCCGCGGAGGCGCGCGGGTCGACGAGCCCTGAGGCGAGCCCCCGCAACACCGCCCAGCTCGCGCCGCGCGGGAACGGGTCAGGCAGGCGCCGCGACGCGACGAGCCCGTGCCCGCCGAGCGCGACGAGCCGCGCGCGCATGGCCGCGAGGGACGCGTCGGCGCGGCGCAGGCGGCGCTCGAAGCCCTCGATGCGCTGCACGTCTTCCAGGCCGTACGCGCTGCGGGCGCCGCGGAAGGCGATCGCCTCTTCCAGCGCCTCGCCGAGCCCCGCGACGTGCTCGGCGAGCGCGGCGCGGTAGCCCTCGACGATCGACACCACCCACGCGAGCGCCGCGCGCGGCGGGCGCCCGGACGGCGCCCACGCGATCCAACTGCGCGGCATCAGCGCCGCGACCGACGCCAACGCGGTGCCCGCGGTCGAGGCGTAGTCCGCGGGGCTGCGCGACGGCAGCGCGCGGCGCGGGACGCTCTGGTGGCGCGCGACCTCGATGCCGCCGATCGGGTCGGCGACGAGCTCCGCGAGCGCGAGCGGCAGGTGCCGCGTCAGCGCCGCCGCGCCGCGCAGGATGAGGCCCAGCGGCCCGAGCGGCTCGGCGTCCTGCGCCGCGACGGGGCTGCGGCGCCGCACGAGGCGCGGCCCTTCGCTGCCGCCGTAGGTGTAGCGATCGAGGAGGTGCGCGCAGACCTCCAAGAGGTCGCGCCGCAGCGCATCCGCGAGCTCACGCTTGGGCGAGGCCATGGGGCTCCTGTCGCGGCCTCAGGCCTGGACGACGTCGCGCCCGGCGTCGAGCGCGTCCTTGCACCCGTCGATCCACGCGGCGCAGCGCGGCAGCCGCCCGTCGAGGTCGCCGGCCCACGCGTTCAACGCGTGCAGGAGCGCCGCGTCCGCCGCGTCGTGGGCCATGAGGCGCAGCTTGCTCAGGACCTGTTGCAGCAGCACCAGGTCGAGCACGACGCCCTCGTCGAACGACGCGTCGATCGAGAGCGCGCGTTGCAGCGCGCGCGCGGTGCGGATCGAGAAGGGCGAGCCCTTGGGGCGCAGGAGGAAGTCGAGGTTCGCGATCGCGTGCACGCTCCATTCCTGCAGCGGCAGCGCCACGCGCTTGAGCGCCTCTTTCGCGGTGAGCTCCAGCGTCACGACCGCGGCGCGGTCGAGCACGCGCGGCGACAGGGGCCGCGTCGTGTGATCGCTGTTGATCGTCGCGACGAAGCGCACGGCGGGCGACAGCAGCACTTCGCGCGCTTCGTCCTTGGAGGCGCCGGCGAGCACGATGCGCCGGTCGGCCTCGGCGTCGTATTGCGAGACGGCGAGGACGTCGGCGAGCCAGTGCTCGGGCTGGCTCAGGTTGAACTCCTCGAAGATGACGAGGCGCGTGCGCCGGTCGCCGCGCTCCCAGGCCGCGGCAGCGTCGAACAGGAACTCGGTGAAGGGCGTGCGCTCGAAGCGCCCGTGGATCGGGTTGACGTAGCCCAAGAGGTCCTCGCGCCCGCGCCAGGTGGCCGAGACGGGCACGACCAACGTGCGCTCGCGCGTGGGGTCGACGAGCAGGCGCAGCGCGAGGTGGCTCTTGCCGACGCCGGGGTCGCCGCGCAGGACAACGAGGTCCTTGGTGCGGGTCGCGACCTCGAGCTCGAGCGCCCGATCTGCGCCGTAGGTCTCGGCGATCCAGGCCCGGGTCCCGGGCTCGATCAGCGGCGCGAGCGCCGTCGCGGACGCGGCGCCGACGGGCGCGCCCGAGGCCGCGCTGCGGGCCGCGGCTTGTCCCGATTCGATGGCCGAAGCGAGCGCTGAGCCCGCCAGGCCGACCGCGGCCGCGGCGCTGCCCGGGACCCCGCCGGGCATCCCTGCCGGGGCCCCGAAGCGCGCCCCGCCGTCGCCCTCACCCTCGCGCGGCGCGACCGCCGCCCCAGAGCCGGAACCAGTGCCAGAGCCAACCCCAGCCGCTGCCGACGGGGCGACGCGACTGACGGGCGCGACGAGGTGCTCGAGGTCGCGCAACGGCTTGTTCCCCGGGGTCACGCGCACGCCTGTGACGCCGGCGGCGCTCGCGACGCGGCCGCGCGTGGCTTGGTTGAAGCGCTCGACGAGGACCTCGGCCTTGCGCTGTGCGACCTTGATCCACTTGGGGTATCCGGCGCGGAACGAGTCGAAGCGCTTACGGTCAGCCGCGTCCGGCCAGGCCGTCGTGGAGCTCGCGACCTCGTCCAGGACCCGCTCGACGTCGCGGGCGTCGAGCTCGGTCAAGTAGTTGCCGCCGATGCGCTCGAAGCGCGGCCGCGCGACGTGCGCGTGGTCGAACTTCGCCCAGCCGTCGGAATAGGGCTTGACGATCCACTGCGCGCGGTGGCGCAGGTCGCGCTTCTCGACCTCCTTGACGCGATAGACGCCGAACAGCACCTCGCTCTGGTTCGCGGTGCCCTCGGGGATCCCGCGCGCGCCGGTGGCGCGGAACCCCCACAGGAACAGCAACTGGTCGTCGAGCGCGTGCGGCTCTTTGTCGAGCAGCCAGTTGGCGCCGCTGCCGTCGATCGTGATCGAGGGCGCGGCGGCGTCAAACGCGTGCAGGTGGAAGCAGCGCGGGTCGCCGGTGGCGCAGTAGGTGCTCCGGAATTCGGCCTCGGCGAGGCAGTTCCAGTGCTCGGCGTTCGAACAGATGACCCCGTTCCAGCCCTCCTTGTGGTGGTTGACACGGCACGTGAGGCTGTTGCCGGGGGTCAGGGTGAGCTGCATGGTGAGAGACCCTATCAGGGGCCCGGTCGGGGCTCCAGCGATGCATCGAGCGGTGCCGCTGGGATGGAGGCGGGCGCCGGCGCGGGCGCGCGCACGCGCTGGTTGCAAACCTAGTCCAGGGCCGAGCCCGATTTGAGACAGCCCCTAACCCATAGCCCGCGCGCTGTGCGTGGGGCCCGGGAATGGACCGGGCGCGCTGGGCCGGCCCCGGCGCCTCGATCCTGGGCACCTCCTCAGATGAAATTTCGATGGGGTTGCTCTGCTGGCCGCCTGAGGCACTACCATCTCGGAGTCGCCTGCCGCGACGGTACCCGCATCTCGCCCCCGAGCGCGAGCGTCGACCCGAAGGCAGACGGTCCCGGTCCGTCGCACGACGACCTCGCCTCGTCTACTCCAAAGAATCCACTCGCTTTCATGTCTTACGTCACCCATTCGCTCCTCGGCGCAATCGCGCTCGCGGGCGTCGCGGCGGCCCAGAGCACGCCGCGCTTGAGCGTCGCAACGATGCCGGCGCCCATCAACGCCGGCACGTTCCACGTCGCCTCGGGCCAGTTTGTCCCGGCCAACAACCAGCAGCAGTTCCGTGGAGGCGCGAATGACGTGATCTTCGCGTCGAACTACTACACGGGCTTCTTCTACGACATCGACGACGGCACCGTCGTCACGGACGAAGGCCGCGTGCCGAGCACGACCTCGGTCGGCCTCGTCGGCACTGCGGACAGCTACCGCATCACCGGGATCCAGATCGCGTATGCGACGGACTCGAACACGCCGGTCAGCATGCGCTTGCGCATGTGGCACCAGTACGACACGTGCCAGGCACCGACCGGCGCGCCGATCGCCGACATCACGCTGACGAACATGCCCGGCACGATCCAGTCCGGCGCGTTCACCCCGTACACCTTCGACATCGACATGTCGATGCGCGAGTTCTGCCTCTTGGCGGACGGCGACGGCACGTACTCGAACGGCTTCGATGACCGCTTCGGCTTCTCGCTGCAGGTCCTCGACGGCGGCGACGGCACCGAGACGGGCCCGATCGTCGGCCTGCGCCCGGGCCCCTTCGCCCCGGTCGGCGACGGCACCGTGTTCCAGAACCCCGGCGCCGCCGCGGGCTCGGGCCTCGGCGCGGTCGACCAGTGGTACGACGAGGCCCCGGCGGGCCCGAGCACGCCGCTCGCCTTCACCGGCGCTCTGCCGGGCACCTGGATGGACATCTCTGCCACGGGCACGCTGCTCGCGCACGGCGACGACACGGAGATCGACATCCCGACCACCGTCGGCAACTCGCTGCTCGCGGCGGGCGTGGCGCGCGTCGGCTCGAACGGCGGCATCCGCTTCAACGGCACGGGCGTGGACCTCGGCTGGACGAACGGGGCGATCCCGAACGCCGTCGCGTCGAGCAGCACGGGCTGCTTCGGCGGCGACCAAACACTGCTCCCGTTCTGGGATGACCTCAACCCCGGTCTCGGCGGCGATGTCCGCTGGCAAGAAATCGGCGACACGTTGATCGTCCAGTGGACCGACGTTGCCTTTGTCGACCACGGGGACTCGGCGACGTTCCAGGTCCAGGTCCACGGCTCCGGCCCGGCGCTGGCGCAGTTCCTGTACCAGGACATCGAGCAAGCGGGCGTCGGCGGCGGCGTCAGCGCGACGATCGGCTACCAGGCCGGCGGCATCGAGAACGACGTCCAGTTCAGCTTGGACACTTTGGGCGCGGTGTCGAACGGGACCGTCCTGTCCCTCGTTGGCGGCCCGAACCCGGGCGTGGCCAACTGCCTCAACTGGGGCGGATACAACCCCCTCACGAACAACCCGGCCTTCGGCTCGTTCTGGCTCGTCCTCGAGTCGGACCTGAGCGTCAACTGCACGGGTTGCGACAACGGCATCGACGACGCGTTCGAGCCGAACGACGACTGCGGCAGCGCCGTTGCCGTCGCGGCCCCGGCCGTGATCACGAACCTCGTCACCGAGGGCATCGACGAGGACTACTACCTGGTCACCGTTGCTCCGGGCACGGCTCTGAACGCTAGCATCGCGTTCACGCACACCGAGGCAGACCTCGACATGTTCCTTTACCTAGCGTCCGACTGCATGAATTCGATCGACTTCTCGAATTCGTCCTCGGATACCGAGTCGGTTGACTACTTCAACTGCGGTTCGATGCCGGTCGACGTCGTCGTGAGCGTGTTCGTCTACAACAACGCGGCGAACTGTGGCGACTACTCTCTGACCTTGACGACCGACAGCGCGTGCAACGTTGACGACCTCCTCGAGGACAACGACGACTGCAGCCAGGCCTACCCGCTGTCCCTCGGCTTCACGCCGAACCTGCGGATCACGGCGTGCGACGAGGACTACTTCTTCCTCGACGCGGACCCGGGTGAGACCCTGAACATCGGGATCTTCTTCTCGGACGCGGTCGCGGACCTCGACCTGTTCCTGTACTCGGCGGGCGGCAACTGCGGCACCCCGGCGGGCCTCCTGGCGGCGTCGACCAGCAGCTCGAACGACGAGTTCCTGACCTGGACGAACACGACGGGCCAAGTCCAGAGCTACGTCCTGCACGTCGACTGGTTCGATGCCGGCACCAGCAACTGTCAGGTCTACCAGATGGCCTACACGCGCGATCCCAGCACCGAGATCGGCTTCCAGTTCTGCACGGCCGAGATCAACTCGACGAACCGTGGCGCGCACATCCTTGCCACGGGCAGCGATGTCGTGGCTGACAACGACGTGACGCTCAGCTGTATCTATCTGCCGGACAACTCGAACGGCTACTTCCTGAACTCGCGTACGCAGATCTTCCTGCCCTTCCCGGGCGGCAGCCTCGGCAACCTCTGCATCGCGGGTGGAGCGGTCGGTCGCTTCAACGCCAACGTCCTCAACACCGGCCCGATGGGCGGCCAGGTCTCGTTGCTGATCGACCTGACGTCGATCCCGCGCCCGAGCGGTACGCAGTCGGTCATGGTCGGCGACACCTGGTACTTCCAGTACTGGTACCGCGACGTCGTCGGCATGGCCGCGGTGTCGAACTTCTCGGACGCCGTCGGGGTCACGTTCCAGTGATCTCCGCCCCCTGGGGGGGCCTGCCCGGTCTTCGGACCAGCATTCGGTCGACGCCTCGACCGTGTGCATGAGGTAGGCTCCCTTGGGTCACTCAGCGCGCGCGGCCCTGCCTTCCGTTCCCTCACCGGGATCCGGCGGGCAGGGCCGCGCGCCTTCCCGGGCCGAGCGCCGCGACTGTAGTCACGGCGCTTGCCCCCGGGGGGGAAGCGGGACCCGCGCCCTCTTTCCAATCCCTCGCCCGCCTCGCCAGCACGCGGCGCCTCGCCTCGCCGTCCCGTGCCTCACCACCTGCGCGCCCTCGAGCCCGGCGCGCGCCCCTCGCCATGTCGAAGAAATCCGCCGGACCCCTCGCAGGTCCTAAGACGGAGCGCAGCGTGCCCGCCGCCCCCGCGCCGCCGGCCCGCCAGACGACTAACTTGCCCACGGACACGGTCGGCGCCTTCGAGGCAGCCCCGCGCGTGGACCAAGTGATCGAGGGCCTGGCCCTCGTGCTGCTCACCTACCTGCCCCTCGCCTTCGGCGGCGTGCTGCCCTTCAGCCATGCGGTCCTGATCGCGACCGCCGGCGTGATCGCGGCCCTCTTTGCGGTGCGCTGCTTCGTCGAACAAGGCGCCGCCTTCGTCTGGTCTTGGGGCTATGTCCCGGCGGCCGCCTTCGTGGCCCTCGTGGCGCTGCAGGTCACGCCCCTCCCGATCGGCCTGATCGAGCTCGTCTCGCCCCACACCGCCGAGATCTGGCGCACGGCCGCGACGGACGCGGCGCTCTCGGGCCTCGCGACGGAGCCGGTGACGTGGGCGACGCTGTCGCTGTACCCCGCCGGCACCTGGACGGACCTGCGTGTGCTGCTGGCGAGCCTGACGATCTTCTTCGTCTTGACGAGCATCTACCGCGAGAAGGCCGCCTTCCGCCGCCTGCTCGCCGGCGCGGGCCTGATCGGGATGCTGGTGGCGACGATCGGCGTCGTGCAGCTCCTGCTCGGCGCGGACAAGATCTATTGGACCTTTGACTCGCCGGTCCGCGTGATCACGGCGGGCCCCTTCGCCTCGTACAGCCACTACTCGGAGTTCCTGAACCTGTGCCTCGGCTGCACGCTCGGCTACCTGTTGGTGCGCGCGATGGACCGCAGTCACGGGCGCCCGATCGAGCTGCGCGACCTGATCGACCTGCGCCCGACCGACGGCATGTGGCTCGACCGCGCGTTGATGATGTTCCTGGTCCTGGGCGCCCTCGCGATCGCGCTGTCGACGTCGCGCAACGGCTTGATCTCGCTGTTCTTTGCGGGCGCTGTGACGGCGATCGCGATGCAGTTGACGCGCAAGGTGGATGGGGTCGGCTGGCCGATGGTGGGCCTCGCCGGCGTCGCGTTCCTCGCCCTGCTGGCGCTGGGCTTTGACCCGATCTACGAGCGCATGTCGACGACGATGGACGACCCCATCGAGGCGTATGGCGTGCGCGCGGACTTGGCGCGGGACACGTTCCGTATGGCGACGGCGCTGCCCCTCTTGGGCGCGGGCTTTGGCACGTACTGGGTGTCGTTCCCGATGTTCGACACGTCGGTGCGCGGCGGGACGGCTGCCAACGCCGAGAACCAGTACCTCGAGTTCTTGGGCGAGACGGGCTTCCTGGGCGGCCTGTGTGTCCTGGTCGGCCTCGGCTTGGTCATCGCGGCCTTGGTGCGCTTGTCGTCGCAGAGCCGCTCGCGCACGAACATCGCGGGCTTTGGCCTGATGTATGGGGTCGCGGCGATCGCGTTCCATTCGACGACGGACTTTGGCCTCGAGATCCCGGCGGTGGGCCTGTTGACGTGTGTCGTCGCGGCCGCGGCCTTCAGCCGCGCGTCGCGCACGGTGACCCTCGCGACGCGCCCGCGCTTCATCGCAGGCGGCGTGGCGGTAGCGCTCGCGGGCGCGCTCGCGCTGTCGATCCAGCCGACGATGGCGCAGCACACGACCCAAACCGCGACGTTCGTGCGCGAGGCGCTGCACCGCAAGATGGCGCCGCCGAACTTCCGCGGCACGCCG
>JAWKUK010000019.1:0-172995 GCA_041398605.1 Planctomycetota bacterium | reverse complement strand
GCGGAGTCGATCGAGGCGGGTGTCGCCGAACCCATGGGCGAGCCCGCGGACGGCGAAGGCGCGGCCGAGCGCAAGCGTCGCCGCCGGGGCTCGCGCGGCGGACGCCGCCGGAAGGGCACCAAGGAGGACCCGCGCACGGGCGAGGGTGGGGGGCACGAAGCCCTCTCGATCGAGTCGATCCCAGGCGAAGAGGGCGACGATCTCCCGGCCCCCGTCCGCGAGGTGGCCTCGTCGTCGTCCCAGGCTGGAGAGGCGAGTCAGTCTGGCAAGAAGCGCCGACGGCGCCGCAAGCGGCGGGATACCGGCGCCGGGGACGCCCAGGGGGCTCAGTCGGCGGAGGACGGCGAAGCCGACGACGCGGACGGCCAAGACGAAGGGGAGGCCGACGGCGAGCGGCAGAGCCCGGCGCGCGCTACGGAGCCCGAGGGGCGCGGCGGCAAGCGCGGCCGTCGGAAGAAGAAGTCCAGTGGGGGCGGAGACGGCGCTCGCGCCGCCGAGCGCCCCGCCGAGAAGACCGAGGAAGAGCTGCTCGCGGAGGCGGAGGTCCTGCGCACGCAGACGATCCTCGTCAACGCGGTCGAGCCGGAAGAGAAGCGCGTCGCCGTCATCGAGGGCGAGCGCATCGTCGACTTGCTGATGACCGCGGAGAGCCAGAAGACGCTCGTCAACGACGTCTATCGCGGCAAGGTCGTCAACTTGGAGCCGGCCATCGGCGCGGCCTTCATCGACTTCGGTCAGGGCCGTAACGGCTTCCTTCACACCTCCGACGTCCTGCCGATCTACGGCGACGACGACTTCAAGCTGGAGCACTTGCTCACGGCGCGCGTGGACTTCGAGGAGTGGGGCGAGGACGAACGCGTCGACCCGCGAGACCTCGGCGAGGACGACGGCCACGGCGACGCCGTGGAGTCGCACGACGACCACGACGATGACCACGATCACGACGATGATCACGATCACGACGATGATCACGAGCGCGACGAAGAGGGTCCCCAGAGCGACGATCACGGCCACGACGCACTGGAGGCCGGCGCCGAGCGTTCGGGCTCGGACGACGACGCGGACCGGACCGGTCGGGACGGGGCTCAGTCCAATGGCTCCTCGGCCTCTGGTCGCGGCCACGCCCGCGGCGCAAAGGGAGGCGCGCAGCGCGAAGCGGCCGGCCGCGGCGGGCGCGGCAAGGAGGTCCGTTCCAAAGGCCGCCTCGCAGAGCGCCGCAAGGGCCGCGATCGGCGCCCGATCACCGAGCTGCTGCGCGTCGGCGACCCCGTCGTCGTGCAGATCACGAAGGACGCGATCGGTGACAAGGGCCCGACGCTGACGACGTACATCTCGATCCCGGGCCGCTACCTGGTGTTGATGCCGTCGATGTCGCGCACCGGCGTCAGCCGCAAGATCCCGGACGAGAAGGAGCGTCGCCGCCTCAAGAAGATCCTCGCGAGCCTCGACGTGCCCGCAGACATGGGGGTCATCGTGCGCACGGCCGGCGTCGGCAAGAAGAAGGAGGACCTCGGGCGGGACCTCGACTACTTGCTCGGCGTGTGGGAGGGCTTCGGGCGCAAGCTGCGTGGCAGCCGCGGCCCGTCGCCGCTGTACCAAGAGTCAGACGTCGCGACCCGCACGCTGCGTGACCTGTTCAGCGCGCAGACCAAGCGTGTCGTCGTCGATGACTACGCGGTCCACGAGCAGATGTGCGAGTTCGCCGGCAAGCTCCTGCCCGAGCACGTGCAGCGCATCGAGCTCTATGACGGCGAGCGGCCGATCTTCCACCAGTACGGCATCGAGCAGGACTTCGAGAAGGTCTTCTCGCGGCGCGTCGACCTGCCTTCGGGCGGGTCCGTCGTGTTCGACCAGGCCGAGGCGCTCGTCGCCATCGACGTGAACTCCGGGCGCACGCGCACGGACAGCTTCGACTTCGAGAAGATCGCGCTGAAGACGAACCTCGAGGCGGTGCAGGAGATCGCGCTGCAGATCCGGCTGCGCGACCTCGGCGGCATCATCGTGTGCGACTTCATCGACATGGTGAAGTCGTCGAGCAACCGGCAGGTCGAGCGCGCGCTCCGCGACGCGCTCGAGCCCGACCGTGCGCGCTCGAAGCTCGGTCGCATCAGCCAGTTCGGCCTCTTGGAGCTGACCCGTCAGCGCCTCGGCCCGGGTACGCACAAGAAGGTGTTCCAGGCCTGCCCGCGGTGCCGCGGTACAGGGCGGGTTCGGACCTTGGAGTCCCGTGCCCAGGCGATCCTGCGCCGGCTCGGCTCCGCGCTCACCCAAAAGGGCTTCACGACGGTCGAGGTCAAGGCGCACCCTGAGGTCGTGAAGTACCTCAAGGACCACCTGCACGACTACGTGCGCGCGATGGAGCACCGCTCCGAGCGTGAGATCCGCTTCGTGAGCTCGGCGGACCAGTCGGAGGACAGCGTCCTCAACTACATGCGCGCCGACGGGCGCGAAGTGCGCCCCGGCGGCCGCCGGAAGCGCTGAGGCTGGGTCCGCGGCCGTCAACCGTCCATGGCGGGCGGGCTCGGCCGGCGGACTCTGAGCGCATGGGCGCCGGGCTCCTCGTGGGAGCCCGGCGCCCAATGAATGCGCCCTCGAATCCCCAGAGGAGCCCCAGAGGAGCCCCCGTCGGCCCCCGCCCCCCCGGATCTGCCGGACCGCCCGCCGCCGGGGTTGGCAGCCGCGCTGGGCTCTGCTACCCTCTTCGCCCTTCCCTCTCCCGGGCGGTCCCCCCTGGACCCTCCGCGATCGGGGCCCGCGGGTGGTTTCACCGCGGGAGAGCCGGGCCTCGCGCCGTGTGTGCGAGCCCCTGGATGAAGTCCCATGTACGCCATCATCAGCGATCGCAACAACCAGGCCACGGTGCGGGTCGGCGACGAGGTCCTCTGTGACCTCTCCGACGCCACCCCGGGCTCCGAGATCACGTTCGACCACATCCTCCTCGTCGGTGACGAGGGCGGCGTGCGCGTCGGCAAGCCGACCGTCGCCGGCGCGACGGTGACCGCCGAGGTCATCGGCGAGGACCGCGGCAAGAAGCTCGTCGTCTTCCGCTTCCGTCGCCGCAAGAACGTGCGCGTGAAGAACGGTCACCGGCAGCGCTACACGCGCGTCCGGATCACCAACATCACAGGCTGAACGAACAACTCGGGTGGTTCGGGCAACTCAGGTTGCTTGGGCGTTTCCCACCGGACCGACTCCATCTTCCACCGATCTCCACGACAGATCTCTCCTAGCAGGGAGCAAGCGACATGGCACACAAGAAGGGCCAGGGCTCGACCCGCAACGGCCGCGACTCCAACCCCCAGTTCCGCGGCGTCAAGCGCTTCGGCGGGCAGCAAGTCACCGCCGGCACGATCCTCGTGCGCCAGTGCGGCACGCGCTACAAGCAGGGTCAGAACGTCGGCGTCGGCAGTGACTACACGCTGTTCGCCCTCGTCGACGGCACCGTTCGGTTCCAGACCGGGCGCCGCGTGCACATCGATCCGGCTGCACAGCAGTAGTCGTAAGGGCGCGCACGACAACCGACGGACGGCCTCCGCGCGGCACCCTGCCTCGCGGGGGCCGTCTGTCCATTCCGCGCGCTCGCTCCCAACCTCCGTCCCAGACCGTACCGCAGACCGAGCGCATGCGAGCCATGCGCGACCCGCACCATGTTTCGTGACGAAGCGCAGATCGAAGTGATCGCCGGAGACGGCGGCGACGGGATCGTGTCGTTCCGGCGCGAGAAGTACGTCGAGAAGGGCGGCCCTGACGGCGGCGACGGCGGGCACGGCGGGGACGTCGTCCTCATCGCGAGCACGCAGGTCCACTCGCTGCTCGAGATCGGGCGCTCCTTCCGTTACGCCGCGCAGCACGGCGAGCGCGGCGGATCGCGCAACAAGACCGGGCGCTCGGGCGAGTCGATCGAGCTCCTCGTCCCGGTCGGCACGATCATCAAGGACGCCGAGCGTGGCAACGTGCTGCGCGACCTCGACACGCCTGACGCGCGCCTCGTCGTCGCCGTCGGCGGCAAGGGCGGCAAGGGCAACACGCGCTTCGCCAGCTCGGTGCGTCAGGTGCCGCGGCACGCGACGCCCGGGATCCCGGGGGAGCACCGGCGCGTCCTCTTGGAGCTCAAGCTGTTCGCGCAGGTCGGGCTGCTCGGCTTCCCGAACGCCGGCAAGTCGACGTTCTTGTCGCGGGTCTCCGCGGCGCGGCCGAAGATCGCGGACTATCCCTTCACGACGCTCGAGCCCCAGGTCGGCATCGTGCCGGTGGGGGACTACGACACCCTGGTCATGGCCGACCTGCCGGGCTTGATCGAGGGCGCCGCGGAGGGGGCTGGCCTCGGGCACCGCTTCCTGCGTCACGTCGAGCGTTGTCGCGTGCTCCTGCACCTGGTCGACGTGTCGACGTTGGCCGAGCCCTCGCCAGCGGAGGCGTATCGGCTGCTCGACGACGAGCTGCGCCGCTATTCCGCCGAGCTCTACGCGAAGCCGCGCATCGTCGTGGCGACGAAGGCGTTCGAGGACGACGACAGCGACGCCCGCGTCGAGGAGCTCGCGGAGGCGGTGCGCGCGCTGGGCGGCGGGACGGTCCTCGGGATGTCCTCGGTGCTCGGGACCGGCGTGCCCGAGGTCTTGCGAGCGGCACGCGAGGTCGTGCGCGCCGCGACGGACACGCCTGCATAGCGCCCGCGCAGGCTCCAATTTCGAGAGCGGCTCAAGCGGTGTGGAGCGGGGATTCGACAACCAACGGTGCGTCCCCCCTTCCCCCGCCTCGCAGCGGGGCCCATCGCGCCGCAATGCCTGCTCACGAGATCAGCGAAGACGAGTTCAGCTTCCGGGACGTCAAGCCACCGGTGCCGCCGCTCCCACCGGCCGGACCGCTGGCGCCGCCGACCACGGTGCAGCCGCAAGGTGGCTCGCTTCCGACCTATCCAGGCGACGCCGCGGCCGCAGGCGCGCCGCCGAGCGCCGCAACGGAAGCGCCGAGCCCTGGCGCCGCGACGCCTGCTTTCAGGGCCCCCGGCCGCCAAGCGCCGGTGGATCGGGACCCGTCGATGGTCGACCTCGATGCCGTGCCTGGCTTGGGTCGTTCCGTCCGTGAGGCAGGCTCGACCGAGGCCCGAGGCGGCGCAGGAGCGCAGGACGCCGAGCTCGCGGACCGCGCGCGCCGGCCGCGGCCCGAGGGCGCGCGGCGCGATGCGGCGCGCAGCGGCCGCCAGGACCCCCGTCACCTCGTCCAGCAATGGCTGCGCGCCATGGTGGATCACCAGGCGAGCGACCTGATCCTGCGCTCGAGCGGGCGGCCCTCGCTCCGCGTCGACGGCAAGATCCGGTTCCTCCCGGGCGAGGTGCCCGGACCTGGCCCCATGCGCGATGTCCTGCAAGGCATCCTCGGGCCGGAGCGCCTCGAGCGCTGGAACGAACAAGGCTCTGCCGATGCCGCGATTCAGCTCGACGGGCTCGGCCGCTTTCGCATCAACGCGTACAAGCAGATGGGCGAGCCGGCGATCGTCATCCGCCGCATCTCGGAGAACGCGCCCACCCTCGACGACCTCAACCTGCCCGCGTCGGAGCTCAAGGACCTCGCCATGCGCAAGCGTGGCCTGGTGGTCGTGACCGGCGTCGCTGGCTCGGGCAAGTCGACGACGCTCGCGGCGATGATCGAGTACATGAACCGCAGCGTCGAGCGCCACGTCGTGACGCTCGAGGACCCGGTCGAGCTGCTCTTCAAGGAGCGCTACTGCGTGATCAGCCAGCGCGAGGTCGGCACCGACACGCCGTCGTTCAAGGACGGCCTGAAGCACGCGCTGCGCCAGAGCCCCGACGTGATCCTCATCGGTGAGGTGCGGGACGCGGAGACCGTCGTCGCGGCGCTCGAGGCGGTCGAGACCGGACACCTCGTGATGTCCACGATGCACACGGTCAATGCGTCACAGACCGTCGACCGGATCCTCGGCTTCTTCCCGGGCGAGCGACACGTCCAGATCCGCCAGCGCATGGCGCAGAACCTGGCCGGCGTGCTCTCGATGCGGCTCGTGCCGCGGGTCGGCGGCGGCATGGTGCCTGCGTACGAGCTGCTGCAGTCGACGCCGCAGGTGCGCGAGCTGCTCGAGCTCGGTCAGACGACCGAGCTCGGCCGCGTCATCACGCTCGGCAATGAGCCCGGCCTGATCTCATTCAACGAGCGCCTCCTGGAGCTCGTTCGGGACGGCTTCGTGACATTGGAGGACGCCCTCGCGGCCAGTGACCGGCCGGACGAGCTCTTGCTCTCGATGCGCGGCATCCGAGGGAGCTCCGACCGCTCCGTCAACGGCCCGCCGCGCGGCCAGGGGACGGGCGGGCAGGCTGGCGGCCCGCAGGGGTCCGGCGCTGCGCCGTCTGGCGGCCAGGGCGGACCGCACGCCGGCGGCGCGAAGGCGCCCAATGCCGGCCCGGACGGCCTCCAGCGGCGCAGATCCGATCCCGGCGGCGGGCTCGACCAGCGGCGCGCGAACCGGGACGAGGGCCAGGGCGGGCTCCGGCTGCGCGGCCCGGATCCGGGCAACTGACGGTCGGTTCGTCCCTCCGCGGGCGCGAGCGCGCGGCGCTCGGTGGGCTGCACGGGGACCCAGGGGCCTCGGACCCGACCGCGTTCCCATGGGACACCGCGTTCCCACGGGACTTTAGGGAAGACTCGCAGGCTCCAGGCGTCCGTATCCCATCGGGTGCGCCGGTCCGACTCGTCCGGGTGCTACGATTCCGGGGTCCCATGAACGTCGCCACGATCAAGACACTGCTGTTCCTCGTTTCGCTCGGTCTCTTCGGGGGACTCGTCTACTACGCGTACGAGTTCAAGCAGCGGCCGCCCTACGTCTACTTCGACGGCACCTACGCCAAGTCGGTCCTCGACAACGTGACGCGCCTCGAGACGCCCCAGGCGCACATCGTCGGCTACGACCCGATCGTGACGCCGGTCCTCGTGAAGTTCGATTGGACGGGGGCGCCGCCGAAGAAGGTCGAGGTCGTCGAGGACGCGCCCACGGGCCCGGTCGTGAAGCCGAAGATCGTCGTCAGCGACTTGGTCACCATTCAGATGGTCCAGGTCGCCTCGACCGACCCCGGCGCGAGCCTAGCGCTCGTCGCCTGGAAGAAGCCGGAGCTGCAGAAGGCGAGCGGCGTGCTCTCGATCGGCCAGAAGCTGCCGAAGCCCTACGACGGCGCGGTCGTGAAGGACATCCGCACCGACGGCATCGAGTTCGCTTTCACGGTCGATGACCAAGAGCCTGAGTTCGTCAAGGTGCCGAGCGGCTCGGAGGGCCTCATCAGCTTCGTGGACAGCGTCGACGGCATCCGGAAGTTCAAGCCGCGGCGTGAGATCCCGACCGCGGCCGCCTTCGGGCCGGTGTGGCCCGAGCGGACCCGCGAGATCGCCAGGGATGTCTACGAGATCGGCGAGCAGGACAGTCGGGACTTCGAGCGCGACTACGCGCGGATCCTGTCCGAGGACGTGCGCACCGAGACCTTCTTCAAGGACGGCAAGCGCGCCGGCTTGAAGCTGACTGAGGTCAAGCCCGGCTCGCTGGCCGCGAGCCACGGCGCGACCAGCGGTGACGTCATCATCAGCATCAACGGCCAGCCGGTGTCGAGTGAGCAAGAGGCGATCAAGTTCGTGAAGAACAACTCCGCCAACACCACGGTGTGGCAGGTCGTCGTCGAGAACCTCGGCCGCCAGCGGACGGTTACGTACAACACGAAGAAGACCAACAACTCCTGATGCCAGCGCGGCGCGCGCCCCGCTGGGGTGGCGCCCTGCGCGCTGCGCGAGCTTGTCCATGTCCGACGCGCTGATCGTCGTCGATCTCGGGAACTCGAGCGTCGCCGCCGCGCACGGTCCGGCGCCGACCCGGGCGGTCCTCGCTCGCGCGGCTCGCTCTCGCCCCGCGCTCGAGCCATTGGTCGCGGGGGCACCGAGCGGTGACCCCCTCGCCGCCGACGGCGCACTCGCAGCGGCCCTCGGAGCGCTCGCCCAGCGCTCCAGGTTGTCGGGCGCCGGCGCCGCGCAGGTGTGGGGCTCGAGCGTCGCTCGACCGGCGCGCGCCGCGCAGCTCGCGGACCTTGTGCGGGCAGCCGGGCTCCCAGAGCTGCGCTTGAACGCGCCGAGCGGCTTGGCGCTGGCGCTGCGGTGCCCCGAGACGTGCGGCTTCGACCGCCAATACGCCGCCCGGGCCGCGCTCGAGCGCAGCCTAGCCGAGCTGGAAACGGGCGCGCTCGTCGTCGATGTCGGCACTGCGATGACGGTCGATGCGGTCGTTGCGCGCAGCGACGCGCGCGGGGCCGCGGCGCTCGCGGCGCTCGGCCTCGGGCCGCCGCTCGCTGCCCAAGCCGGTGTGTTCCTGGGGGGCGCGATCGCGCCCGGGCCTCGGCTGCTCGCGTCAGCGCTCGCGCGCGGCGGGGCGCGGCTCTTCGAGGTCGACGGGCTCCAGGACGACGTCCCGGCCCTGGGGCGCGACAGCGCCGCGGCGCTCCGCTCTGGCATCGTGCACGGCCTCGCGGGCGCTGCCGCGGAGCTGGTGCGGCGCGTGGGCCGGGACGCTGCGCTCGACGACGCCCCGATCTGGGTGACCGGCGGCGCTGCCCCGCTGGTGTTCGGGACCCTCCGGGCCGCGTTCGGCGCGCGAGCGCGCCCGGCGCCTGGCCTCGTGCTCGAGGGCTTGGCCTACGTCGCGCATGATGCCCAGGCTGCTGAGCGCCCGGATCTTGAGCGCCAAGGCCCAGACCACCCGGGCCCAGACCACCCGGGCCCGAACCACCCGGACCCAAACCACCCGGACCCAGACCGCCCGGAGCTCGAGGGCCCACACGACGCGCGCGCGGAGCAGCATCGATGACAGACGTCGAGTTGCTTACGGCCCACGGCGCAGGCGGAGTGGCGGTGATCGCTGTTCGCGGCGCTGCGGCGCTCGCGCGCCTGGCGTCGCTCGCGGGCGGCCGCACCGCCGAGCCGGGCGAGGTGCGCTTTGCGCGGCTGATCGTGGCGGCGGCCGGGGCGCCGTCGGGCGCGCTCGAGCTCGACGAGGCCTTGCTGGTGGGCGTGCGCGCGGCAGGAGGGCAGGCGGCGGCGCCGTCGACCGGCTCGGGTGCGCGCCCGGAGCCGCTTGTCGAGCTCCACGTGCACGGCAGCCCGCCGCTCGTGGATGAGCTGCTCGAGCTGCTGCGCGGCGCGCCCTCCGCGGCGCCCGATGAGCCACCGAGCGCGGACCCACGCGCCTTGGACCTCGGCGGCAGCGCGCCACGTTCGGTCGCGGCGCTGGCCGCCGAGCGCCTCGCCGACGTGCCGACCGAGCTCGGCGCGCGGGTGCTCGTCGATCAGTGGGGCGGCGGCGCTGGGCCTGGCGCGCTAGCGCGCTTGCTCGATCGCTTGCGGGGCGAGGGCCCGGCGGCCCGGCGCGCGCGGCTCGCGGCGCTGTGCGCGCGCAGCGCCGCGCTCAGCGCGCTGTTCTCGCCGCCGCGGGTCGTGCTGTCTGGGCCCGTCAACGCTGGCAAGTCCACGCTCTTCAACCTGCTCGCAGGCGAGGAGCGCGCGCTCGTCTCCGACGTCCCGGGGACGACACGCGACGCGCAGGGGGCCAGCGTGCCGCTCGGCGTGTACGCGATGCGCCTCGTCGACACGGCGGGCGCGCGCGAGCTGCCGGCGAGTGTTGGAGCGGAGGACGGCGACCAGGCCGTCGAGCGCGCCGGGCAGGCGCTCGCCCAGCGCCTCTTGGCGGGCGCGGACGTCGTCGTGGAGCTGCGGCGCGCGGACGCTGTGGCGACGCACGACGTCGACCAGGCGCCGAGCCGCGCTGGCCTCTCAGGGGCTTCGGCGCCTCAGCGCACACAGGAGCTCCAGGGCGTCCCGCGGGTCTCGCTCGTGACGTGCGCGGACCTCCTCTATGGCGGAGAGCCCGACGATTGGCCGATCACCGAGGCTGCGCCGCGGGCGGCGCACTTCGTCTCGGCGGCGGTCGCGCCGCGCGAGACCCGCGCGCGGGTCGAGGCGCTGCTGCACTCGGCCCTCCGCCTTGCGCCCGAGCCCAACTGGGTGCCAGGGGAGCCTGTCCTCTTCGAGCGCGCGCACCTGGCGCTCGCCCGGGAGCTCGCCGCTGGGGACGTGGCCGACGCCGCGCTGCGTCGATTCGCCCGGGCGCTCGGCTTGGCTTTGGCTGCCGATGAGGCACCCGCGTGAGACGCGCGACGATGCCGCGAGAGAAGCGCTCCGTCGGCGCGTGTCCTGCGGTAGACTCCCGCCTCAGGTGCGCGCGCGGAGTCCACGTCACCCGCGATCCCTGAACCCGAGCCCCGCGCCGCGCGCCATGGATGCAGCCGGTCCGAAACCTCGTCTCGATCGATGACATCTCCCTCGAGGAGATGAACGCGCTCTTCCGCGCCGCGGACCGTTTTGCGGCGAACCCGCGCGGTTTTGCGGACCTCGCGCCGGGGTTGATCTCGGCCAGCTTGTTCTACGAGCCCAGCACGCGCACGCGGCTGTCGTTCGAGTCGGCGATGTTGCGGCTCGGCGGCGGCGTGCTGACCGCGGCCGAGATGACGAGCTCGAGCGCGTCGAAGGGGGAGTCGCTCGCGGACACGATCCGCGTGGTCGGCGGCGGTTACGCGGACCTGATCGTCCTGCGGCACCCGAGCGAGGGCGCGGCGCGCCTCGCAGCGGACTTCTCGCCGGTGCCTGTCGTGAACGCCGGCGACGGCAGCCACGAGCACCCGACGCAGACGCTGTGTGACCTCTACAACCTCCACGTCGAGCGCGGGAAGATCGAGGGGCTCGACGTCGTGCTCGCCGGCGACCTGAAGTACAGCCGGACGGTGCACTCGTTTGCGTACGCGCTCGCGCGCTTCGGCGCGAACATCGTGTGTGTGCCGCAGCCCGGCTTCGAGATGCCCGAGTACGTGCTGCGTCGCCTGCGCGAAGAGTTCGGCGTCGAGCCGATGCGCGCGGACGCCAAGCGCCTCGGCGCGCTCGCCGCGCGGACCGACGCGGTGTACCTCACGCCGCAGAAGCCGCACCAGCTCTCGCTCTTCACCGACACGAGCGCGTGGGAGGTCGAGCACGTCGACGCGGTCTACATGACGCGCCCACAGACGGAGCGCTACGCCGACGGCGAAGCCCACAAGGAGTACCTGCGGATCGAGAAGGGCTCGATGGGGGCGGAGTCGCTGCGCGACGCGGTCGTGATGCACCCGCTGCCGCGGCGCGACGAGATCGCGCCGGACATGGACGACGACCCGCGCAGCATCTACTTCAAGCAGACCGCGCGGGGTGTGCCGATCCGGATGGCGATCCTGGCTTGGCTCCTCGGCCGGGTCCCCGACGCGCCCGAGCGCGCCGACATCGTCGACCCGAACCATCGGATGCGGATGGGTCCCAATCCCTGCCCAAACCCGTCGTGCATCTCGCGCACCGAAGCGCGCCACGTGCCTGCGTCGTTCGCCGTCATGTCGCGTGTGCCGCTGCGCGCGCGCTGCGGCTACTGCACGCGTGAGCTGCCGTTCCGCTTCGTCGGCTGCGCGTCGACGCGCAACTTCCACCAGCCGGAGGCGCCCGCGGTGCGCCAGATCTCGCCGGCGAACCTCGTCTTCTTCGCAGACCGCCGCGAAGCAGAGGACCAAGGGTTTCACGCGGCGCAGAGCGTGCTCGCGTGAGCGCGCGCGTCGCTACGCGGCGCTTCTCGGCGCTGCGCATCGCGCTCTTCCGCGCCTTCGAGCGAGTCTGCGCGGCGTGCGGTGGGCGCTGGATCTATCGACGCAGGCACCTCGCGCCCGGGCGCCTCGTCGCAAGGCACGAGGAGGTGCGCGTCAACGACGCGACCGGGAGCGTCGAGGGCTATCGCGTCGCGGTGCTCTCCGACTTTCACGCAGGGTCGTTCCTCGGCCCGGGCGGGCTCGCGCACGCGCTCGACATCGTCGCCCGCTTCGAGCCCGATGCCGTGTGCCTGCTCGGGGACTTCATCGTGCACGCGGTCGAGGAGTTCGACGGGATCGCGGACGACCTCGCGCAGCTCCGCGCGCGCGACGGGGTCTTCTGCGTGTTCGGCAACCACGATTACAAGGGGCGCCTCGAGGCACACATCGTCGAGCGCCTCGCGCGGACCGGCGGCCGCTTCCTGCGCAACGAGGCGGCGCGTTGCGAGCGCGTCCCGTCGCTCGTCTTCGTCGGCATCGAAGACGCCGAGGAGGGGCGGGTCGTCGACCCGGAGCGCGCGCGCGCCGCGCTGCGGCCAGGCGACGTCGAGCTCGCCCTGACGCACAATCCGCAGGCGGCGCGCGCGTTCCTCGAGCCTTCGCCCGCGGGGCGCGGCGCGGCCGTCGTGCTCGCCGGTCACTCCCATGGGACCCAGGTGGACCTGCCCGTGCTCCGGGGGCTCGGCCCCGCGCACCCGGGCTTGCGTGTCGAGTTTGGCGCGACGACGCTGCTCGTGACCCGCGGCGTCGGGGTCGTCGGCGTGCCGCTGCGCGTCGGCGCGCCGGCTGAGGTCCTGTGCCTCACGCTGCGCGCGTGACTTCCGTTCCGGACGAGGCGGGCTATCATCCTTGTGCGTATGCACGGTTCGATCGCGCTGTCCCACGGGGTGCTCTACATCGGGCGCTCGCACAAGGCGGCGGCCATTCAGGCCTTTGACCTGGACGGCCGGCCGTTGCAGCCGCGCATCGAGTTCGAGGACGCCGTACGCGGCCGCTCCAGCGTCGCGGGCCTCGACGTCGACGCGGATCGTCGCGTGTGGGTCGCAGACGACGCGGCGGCCAAGCTGCGCGGCTTCACACTGTTCGGGCGCTCGATCGCGGAGCTCGGCGGCGGTCGCGAAGATCGTCTCGACGTGCGCGGCGCGCTCGGCGTACCCGTCGCGGTGCGCGCGCGGGGCAGCGACGACGAGCTCGTCCTCCTCGTCGCGTCGGGCGGGCGCCGCAGGTACGCCCTCCAGTTCTTGCGCCCCTTCGACGCGGGGATGCGCGCGCTGCCTTCGCTCGGCGACATCGAGGAGCCGTTCGACGACCTCGCCGACGTGCACTGGGCCCACGGACGTGACGGCGAGCCGGACTACGTCCTCGCGTGTGAGCGCCGCGCGCAGCGGCTGCAGATCTACCGCGACGGTCGTTTCCACTATGCCGTCTCGCTCCGCGGCCGACCCGAGGCCGCGGTGCGCCTGGCGGATGGCCGCTTTGTCGTCGCGCTCGGCGACCTCGACGGAGCGCGGGGCGCGGTCGTGCTGCTCGGCACCGACGGGCGCCCGCTGCGCACCATCGCCGACGCGAGCGAGGTCGACCACCCCAGCGGCCTCGCCCTGCTCGATGGCGATGGCGAAGGCGACCGCGGCACGCGCCTTTGGATCGTCGACCGAGAGGGCGCCCGCGTGCAGCTCTTCACGCTCGACGGCCGCGGCTGGGGCGAGTTCCCGAGCGCCATCGCCGCGCGCTGAGCCCCCATGCGGGGGCTGGCCCCCATGGTCGTGACGGGCGAGGGTCACAGGGCGAGGGGGCGGCGCCGGTGGTCCCCGCAGCCGGTCGTGTCGTAGCCGTCGACCGCGCCAGCGTCCCCGGGGGGGGCGCGCGTGGTCGGCCCCGGCCTCGTGTGGCATCCTACGGAGATGGATCCCGCGCCGAACCGAGCTCGAAGAGGGCAGCGTGGCCCGGCGGCGGGCCGGGCCTTGCCTGCGGCGGGCCGGGCCTTGCCTGCGGCGGGCAGGGTCTTGCCTGCGGCGGGCTGGGTCTTGGCCCTCGCGGTCGCGGCGCTTGTCGTGTCGGCGCTTGTGATCTGGGCGCTGTGGTCTCCCGCCCACGACGTTGGAGGGGCGCGTCCCCGACAAGCTGCGCTGACGGGGTTGCCTGCGTCGCCCGTCGCTCGCGACGCTGCGTCGGCCACAGAGCTCGCGGCCCTAGGGGCCGTGGGGGCCGCGCCCGCCTCCAACCGCGCGGTCGCGCCCGAGGGCCCGCTGCCGCTCCTGGGCGCCTCCGAGCAGGTCGGTGACCTCGACGGTCCGCCGGCGCGCTTCGAGGTGCGCGCCCAGGAGGCGGACGGCGGCGCGCCGGTCGCCGGCGCCGAGGTGCGCCTCGTGCGCCGCGCCGCTGCGGGCGGGCGGCCTTCGACCGCGCTCGTCGCGACGACGGATGCCGAGGGCCGCGCCACGCTCGACGCGCCGTTCTCCGTCGGCGATGTGAGCGTCGCGAGCGCGCGGCACGTCGACGTCGCGCGCGCCGAGGTCGTCGCCGGCGCGGAGTGTGTCGTCGCGCTCGTCGCGAGCGGCGCGCTCGTCGGCCGAGTCGACTTGCCCGGGCGCGGCGCGCTGGCGGCCCCGGAGGTGCGCCTTTGGACCCGCAGCGACGGCCGCGCGGACGGCCGCGGGGTCGGCCGTCCACAGCGGGTCGAGGCCGTGTCCGCCAACGGCACGTTCCGCTTCGATGACCTCGACCCGGGCTTCGTGACGCTGGCCGTCGCGTCGGGCGAGCTGCCGCTCGTGCTCGAACCCTCGATCGAAATTCAATCGGGCGTCGAAGCGTTTGTCGCGCTCCGCGCAGCGGCGCCCGTGCGGCTCGCCGGGCGCGTCGTCACCGAGGGCGATCGCAGGCCGGTGGCCGGTGCGATCGTCCGCGCACGCCCGGAGATCCAGGGGGCCTCGAGCGAGATCGAGGGCGCCGCGCTTGCCGAGGCCCGCACCGCCCTCGACGGCTCGTTCGAGCTCGCGCCCTTGGGGCAGGGGCGCTGCCGGGTCACCGCCGAGACGGACTACGGCGCGCGGGCCGAGCGCGACGTGCTCGTCGACGAGCGCGCGCCCGCGCCCATCGAGCTCGCGCTGGCGCCCTCGGTGTCGCTCGACGGGCTCGTGCTCGACGCTGACGGCGCGCCCGCCGCGGGCGCCCGCGTCGCCTTCTCGCAGTTCGACGCCGCGCGCCGGGTGGATTGGGCGCGACTCCTCGCCTCCGCCGGCGCGAGCGCCGGCGGCGTCGGCCCCATCGCGGCCGATCAGGCGGGCCACTTTCGCGTCCCCGCTGTCCCAGCGCCTGCGCGCCTCCTCGTGGTCGCGGGCGACGCGCGGTCCGGCGGGAGCGACGGGACCGTCAGCGCCGCCGGCGGGGTCGAGGTCCAGGTCGCGCGCGGAGCCAGCGCCGTGCAGCCGGTGGTCATTCGCCTCGCACGCGCCGGCGTCGTCTCCGGCGTCGTGCTCGATGGCGACGGCGTGCCCGTCGTGGACGCGCAGGTCAGCGCCGAGGCGCGAGTGCTCGGCGCGCGGCTGCGCTCGGGCCAGGCACGCACGGACTCGACCGGGCGCTTCGAGGTCCTCGCCGAGGGCGCGGACGTCCTGCGCTTCGAAGTGCGCGCGGCGGGGTTCCATACCCTGCGCGCCGACGCGCCGCTGTCGCCGACGGCCGCGAGCTCCGGGCCGCGCGTGTTGCTCGACCCGCTCGTCCTCGAGCGCGCGCTCACCGTCCACGGGGTCGTCCGCGACGCCGACGGGAACGCCATCGCGGGCGCCGCCGTGCGCCTCATGCCCGAGGCTGTGAGCGGCTCGAGCGGCGACCGGCGCGCTGGGCGCCGCGTCTCGCGCACGGACGCGTTCGGGCGCTTCTCTGTCGGCGATCTGCGCGCGGGGCGTTGGGTCGTCGACGTGTTTGCGAGCGGCTTCGAGCGCTTCAGCGCCGCGCCCCATGACTTCGGCGGCGACCTGGTGCCGGGCGACGGTGGGTTCTCGGTCGACGTCCCGACCGAAGGTGAGCTCGTGATGGTGCTCACCCGCGCGGCGCCCGAGCCCCGCGGCGCGGTCTCCGGCGAGCTCGTCGCGCTCGGGACGGACGACGCGGTGCTCGGCGTGCAGGTCGACGGGCTCGGGCGCGGCGCGCTGCTGCTCGAGGGCGCGCGCTTCCGCGCGGTGGGCGTGCCCGTCGGCACCGCGCGCTTCGTAGTGAGCGCGCCCGGGTTCGAGCGCACCTCGCTGCCCGAGGTCGAAGTCACGGCGGATCGCGTCACCGACCTCGGCCGCATCGAGCTGCGCCCCTCGACGCGCTTGACCCTGCGCATCGTGGACGCCGACGGCGAGCCCGTGCGCGGCGCGAGGGCGCGCCTCGACCGCCTCCCCGAGGCCCGCGCCGGGCGCAGCGGGCTGCGGCGGCGCCTCGATGTCCCCGCCATCCGCGGGGGTCCCGAGCACCGCCTCGACTCGACCCCGCGCGCGCGCTGGCGGCTCGTCGTCGATCACCCGACCGCCGGGCGCTACCGCGCGGAGCTCGACGTCGCTGGCGCGCGCCAGAGCGTGACGGTGCGGCTCACGCAGAAGCCCTGATCGTCCAGGCTGCGCGTTCGAGGGCCCTGACCGGGTATCCTTCCCGTGCGGCGCCTGGGAGGGGGTCGCGGCTCGCACCGCTCCGTTCTGGGGCGCGCATGGAACTCGCGCGCACACCCAGGGCCGATCGCGGCGGAATGGGTGGAACCTTGCGCCACCCTGGGCCACTCCATCTCGTTCGAGGCCCATGACGTTCCATCCCGTGCCCGTCGCATCCTTGCTCGCCGCAAAGCGGTCCACTGCCATCGCCTCCCTCTGCGCGGCGGCCGCGTTCGGCGCACCAGCGCCGCAGGCGCAGGCGCCAGCGCCGCGCGCTGAGGTCCAGACTCCGTCGGCGCCGGCGAGGACAGACGGCCCGCGCGTGATCCTGCGCTCGCAGCCGCTGCGGCCTGACGGGTACTCGCCGACCGTGCGCGAGGCCCTGCTCGGCCTTGGCGCCGATCTGTCGGTGCTCGAGGGGCTGCCGCTGACGACGGTGCAAGGGGCCGGGATCTCGGGCTCGCTCGACCTCTTGACGCTGACGATCCCGGCGACGGGCCTCGACGAGAGCTACCTCTTCTATCAGCCGCCGGCGCCGACGACGAACTCGCCGCTGATGGTGCACTTCCACGCCGCGAGCGTGTCCGCCTACGACCTCCAGTTCTTCACGACCTTCATCGACGAAGCCGAAGCGCGCAACTGGTTCATCCTCGCGCCCTTTCAGCTCGTCGCCGAGGCGCCCGTCACGAACAGCTACTCGTCGCTGCCTTCGCAGTCGCATGTCGAGTTCGTGCTTGACTACGTGCTGGCGAACTACCCGATCGACCTCGATCGCATCTACGGCTACGGCTTTTCGATGGGGGGCGGGAACGCGCTCAACTACGCGGCGCGCCACCTCGACCGCTCGCGGGGCACGTTCGCTGCGCTCGTGAACCACACCGGCACCTTGTGCCTCACCGACGAGTACAACAACGCCCTCGCGCCCCAGACCTTGCGGCCGACGCTGGAGGCGCGCTTCGGCGGGCCGCCCGCGACGAACCGCTTCGAATACGTGCGCTCCTCGGTGCTCGATCTCGACGACGACAGCCAGTTGATCCTCGGTGGAGACCACACCGCGGTGAACCTCGCGCACCTGCCGATCCAGTCGTGGTATGCGGTCAATGACCCGCAGGCGCACCTCGTCGCGCAGGCCCAGCGGCTCGACGAGCTGCTCGCGCTGATCCCTGGTGCCAGCCATACCCTGTTCCCACGCCCCGGCAACACCCACCGCTGGGACACGCTCGATGAGACGGCCGTCTGCGATTGGTTCGCGGCGCAGGTTTATACACAGCCGCAGCGCGGCGAGCTGCGCATCGACCAAGGCGGCCGGTTCTTTGCGCTGGACCTGACGGTCGGCGCGACGGACCGCTTCGCGCACCTGTTCCATGACGCGCGCCCGGAGCGCTTCTCGATCACGCAGTCGAGCAATATCGACGAGGTGCGCGTCGAGGCGACGGAGGCGGGCCTTGACCCGTCGCGCAACCCGTTCGAGCTCCTGGTCGATACGGCCGACGGTCTGCCCGACAGCATCGTGATCACGGGCTTCACGCGGACGCCCGGCACGGTCACGCGCGACGGGGTCGCGACGGCGCAAGGGTGGACCTACAGCGCCGGGACACTGACCGTGCAAGACCCGGACGGCGGCACGCACCTCTGGTCGATCGAGTGAGCCGCGCGACCGCAGGCCCGCGGGGTCAAGCGCTGCGGTGCAAGCCCTGGACGCACGTGGGCATCCGGCCTGGTCGGTCAACGACCGACCGGGCCAACGACCTACCGGGTGCTGAGCGGCGCGCCTTCGAGCGCACGTCTGTGCGTGACGACGTAGCCGCGCTCGCGCAGCAGCGACAAGAGCCCGCGCATGCGCAGCTGCTCCTCTTCGCTCGTGTCCTCGGTCTTCCGCGCGTCGGGCAGGTGCAGCGCTCCAACGGCGAAGAAGAGCACTTCCGTCGGCTTGGCCACGATCGCGTCGTGCATGCGCGCCGCCATGAGCGCGTTGCGCGACCAGACGAGCCGCTGCTCGAGCTTCTGCGCTAGGGCCTCGTCCGCGCCGAGGCCCTCTTCGAGCAGCGCGACGAGGCGCGCCAGGTCGCCCGAGAGCCACGCTTGGATCAGCTCTTCGAGCGCGTTCCGCTCCTGCGCCTCGTAGCGCTCGAGCTGGTCGATGGCCTCGCGCAGCATCGTCACTTGCTCGCTCTGCTCGAGGCCGTCGAAGACGGCGATCTGCTCGGCGACGGTCTCGAGCGCGCCCACGCGCTTGCCCTCCTTGACGGCGCGGTTGTAGAGCGCCTTGTCGAGCGGCTCCGTCGTGCTGATGTCGGCCAGGATGTCGAGCAGGGGCAGCGTGCTCGCCACAGCCCAGGGGCGGAACGAGTCGAAGAGGCCCACGGGCAGGCGCGCGCCCGCGAGCCGCGCGTGCAAGCGCTTCATCAGCGGCTCGCCGATGATGCTGGCCAGGGACTCCTCCTTCGGCAGCCGGCTCGCGCCAAAGATCTGGAGCTCCGCCGCCGGCGTCGCGGGGATCTCCGTGTAGACGGCGTCGGCCGCGGCAAAGGCCCGCTCGACGACCTCGGGGAGCTTCAGCACCCGCGGGTCCGGCAGGTGGACGGTCCCCAGCAGGTAGGCGGTGGCGCCGTGACCCTGCAGCTCGTAGAGGAAGGGGACCTGGACGGCCGGCGCGGCTGACGTCGGGCGCGCCGCGGACTCCGGCTCCTGTGCGGCGCCGCGACGCGGGGCTGCGAAGGCAAGGACGAGGGCGGTGAGCGCGAGGAGCGCGCGACGCGAGGGCGAAGGGGTGAACGTGCGCATGGGCCCCCTATGGTGCGCGGAAGCTCCACCCAACGCCTCGCGTAGCTTCGAATCCGTCGGTGGGCCGCTGCAACAACCGCGCGGCTCACGGCCGCGGCACGCCCTCGCAGCGGGCCACCTCCGTGGCAAGTCGTGGCAAGGAGAGGGCCGGTGACGCGCAAGCACGCCACCGGCCCGAGGGAGAGACGAGCCCGTCAGGCTTCCCGGACAGAGTGAGGCTCGCAACTCACTCTGCCTCCCGTTGGACTCGACCGGCGGTACATGACCGCCCGTTTAGAATCATAAGCCGGGCTCCGGCGCGAAGCTTCGCGCCCATCTGCGAATTCGCGGCGAGGGCGCGCCTGGGCGTGTTTCGTGCTCCAACTCGGGGCCGCCTCTGGCCCGCGGCCGCGGCGGCGGCTCCAGCGGCCCTCCCGCCGCAGGGAGGGGCTCAGGGCAGCGGCGCGGGCGGCCCGAAGGGGCCCGGGTCGTGCGCGCCGGTCGGGCGCTCCTCGTCGAACAGGGCGGCGAGGGTCAAGAGCACCTCTGCGAGGTCCTCGAGGGACTCCCGCCGATCTGTCCCGGGCTGGTCCCCCTCGAAGACGAGCACGAGGCGGCCGACGCCCGCCCTGGCCACGGTCCCCGAGTAGGCCGGACCCTCTGCGAGCAGCTCGGCGACGTCTTGGACCTGGGCCGGCCCCGCGGCGGCGAGCCGGCGCCCTGCGCGGCCCTCCAGCTGCCACAGCTCCGCGCCTTGCGCCCCAGCGGCGACGAGCGTCGCGACCACCGCGCGGGCGCGCTCGCGCGGGCCATCCGCGGCGATCAGGTCCTCGAGCGCGCCGTCGATCCGCCCGTCGGGGTCGGCGCCGACGAGCCCTGCGACGGCCGCTGCGAACGCGCCCGCAGCGCGCCTGTCCTGCCCTTCCGGGGACTCGGGGGTCGGCTCCACACCCCGTGTCTCGTCCGCCGACGGGACTCGGGTTGAGGCGTTCCAGGGCCAATCCCGCCGCACGCGCGCAGTAAATTGGGGCGATGCGCATCCCTGGGTTGCAGCTCGATGTCGATACGGAGGCCGTGCCGTGGCGCACCACGTCAGCGCCCGGTGTCCGCTGGCTGCTGCTCGCGAGTGAGGCGGCGCCGCAGCCCGCTGGCGCCGCCGGGCCCGCCGCCGGCGCGACAGTGCTCATCCGGATGGAGCCGGGGCACGGCTACCCGCCTCACAGGCACCTCGATGTCGAGGAGGTGCTCGTGCTGGCCGGCGGCTACCGCGACGCGCTGGGGGAGCACAGGGCGGGGGACTTCGTCCGGTACGAGCCGGGGTCGGAGCACGCGCCGGTCGCCCTCGGGGATGCGGCACGTGAGGCGTCCCATCAGAACCCAGCCTGTGTACTCTTCGCGACTGCGCGCGGCGGCATCGCGCGCGTCGCCGAGGACCCTGCGCCGTGAACGACCTGGACCCCGAATTGTACTTCGACTGCAACGGCTCGACGCCGGTCCATCCGCAGGTCGTTGACGCCGCGATCGAGCATCTGCGCGGCACGTTCGGCAATGCGAGCGCCGCACACGCCGCGGGCCTCGCCGCGCGCGCCGTGATTCAGCGCGCGCGCGGCGCGGTCGCGCGCGCGCTCGGCGCCTACGAGGACGAGGTCTTCTTCACGAGCGGCGGCACCGAGTCGAACAACCTCGCCCTGCGCGGCGCGCTCGAGCCGATCGGCGCGGCCCATGGGGCTGCGGGCGGCCATGTCATCGTCGGCCGTCACGAGCATGGCTCGGTCGTGCGCACGGTCGAATGGGCCGAGCGCCGAGGGCACGACGTCACTTGGCTCGCGCCTGACGCGGGCGGGCGGCTGCGCGTCGAGGACATCGCAGCGGCGCTGCGGCCGGACACGCGCATCGTGGCATTGATGTTCGCCAACAACGAGACCGGCGCGTTGCAGCCGGTCGCCGAAGTCGGGCGCTTGCTCGCAGGGCACCCTGCGCTCTTCCTGGTCGATGCCGTGTGTGGCGTGGGGAAGGCGCGCGTGGACGTCCGCGAGCTCGGCTGTGACTTGCTCTCCTTCGGCGGGCACAAGGTGCATGCGCCGAAGGGCGTCGGCGCGCTGTACGTGCGGCGCGGCGTGGCCCTCGCGCCGCAGATCCATGGCTGCGGCCAACAGGGTGGCCTGCGGAGCGGGACCGAGAACACGACGGGCGTCGTGGCGCTCGGGCGCGCCATGGAGCTCATGCACGACGGTGGCTTCGGCGCCTTCGACGAGGTGGCCGCGGCGACGGAGCGCCTTTGGGAAGGCCTCACGAAGCGCTTCCCCGACGTCCAGCGCAACGGCACGGCGCCGTTCCTCGCGAACACGCTGAATGTGTGGTTCCCGGGCGTTCCGGCGCTGGACCTGCAAGCGCGGCTCGCTGCGCGCGGGGCCTCCGTTGCCTCGTCGGCTTCGCGCCCGAAGGGGCTCGCCCCAGGCGCGCCCGTCGGCGCGGGCGAGCCCTCACACGTCCTGCTCGCGATGGGGCACTCCCCGGCGCGCGCGACCGAGAGCATTCGCTTCAGCTTGGGTCATGGCTCAACGTGCGCAGGGGTCGAGCGCCTGCTCGCGTTGCTCGACGAGTGCCTCGCTGCGCGAAGCGGTACGATGGCGGCGCGCGCTCCGAGCGAGCCCGATCGACTGTCTCTTGCCGTGGGTGGTTCGGCCCCGACGGCTCAACCCGCTGATTCCTATGCGCTCTAGAGGTGCCGCGATGAACGAAGGACACGAAGTGATGCCGGCGGCCCCGGCCCTGGACGCGCTCTGTCGCGCGCTCGCCGAAGTGCTCGGCCCTGACAGCGCCCGTGACCTCGGGGGACGGGGCAAGCGCGTCGCGGAGCTCTTGCGCGACTATGCATCGACGCAGGAGTGCTGGCGCGCGTGGTCGTACTTCTTGCCCGAGCGCTATAGCCGCAACCTCGTGCACCGCTGCGCGGGCTTCGAGCTCTTGATCCTGTGTTGGGGGGAAGGGCACGCGAGCCCGATCCACGACCACGCAGGTCAGCAGTGCTGGATGGCGGTGCTCGACGGCGAGCTCGAGGAGGTCCACTACGCGTTCCCGGAGGGGGGCGTCGGCGCGCCGATGGAGACGGGCCGCGTGCGCCGCTTGGGCGCCGGGGGCGTCGCCTACATCCACGACGACATCGCGCTGCACCTCATTCGCCCAGTGGCGGGCACGCGCGGCGTTTCGCTGCACCTCTACGCGGACGCGATCGACGCGTGCCGTGTGTTCGACCCGGCGTCGGGTGCGGCGACCGTCTCCGAGGTCGGCTATCACTCCGTGCGCGGCGTCCCGTGTCCGGATCGGAGCCCGGCGGCGATCCGCGCCGAGTGGGCCAACGCCTGAGTCGCCCGCCGCAGCCGTCGTCCCGCTCGAAACCTGTGCTCGCGGCCGTCACCCCTTGCCGGGCGCATCCCTGTCCGGTAGATTGCCGCCCCCAATGGCGGCGAGGTAGCTCAGTCGGTTAGAGCACACGCTTCATAAGCGTGGGGTCGCGGGTTCAAGTCCCGCCCTCGCTACCACTTCTGCGCCCGCAGCGGACGAGCGCGATGAGGGACCGGCCCGTTCAGGCGCCCTTAGGCTTTGGGCGCCCTCAGGCTTTGGGCGCTTCGATGCTTCGATGCTTCGATGCTTCGGGCGTAGGGCGCCCTCGGGCCACCGGATGAACGCAGCGCCGGAGCGAATCGCACCCCGCGGTCCATCCGTGGCTGGGTTGGCAGCTGTGACAGGGTTGGCGTCTTTAGGGGAGTGATGTGGCATGTCGTCGCTGCGAATCCCAGGATGGGGATATGAAGCCTGCCCGCATCTGTGACGCAATCGGACGCCTCTTTGTGGTGTTCCTGGTCGGACTCTTTGGGCCGGGTGGCCCCGCGCGCGCGCAGGGTGTCATCGAAGACCTCGGCACGTTCGGTGGCGCGGAAGCGGTCGCCGTCGGGGTCAGCGCCGACGGTGACGTCGTCGTCGGCTTCGCTGAAGACAGCAGCGGCACGCAGCTCGCGTTTCACTGGAGCGCCGCGAACGGCATGGTGGACCTTGGCACCCTCGGCGGGAGCGAGTCGTTTGCCGCCGGGGTCTCGGCTGACGGGACGGTTGTCGTGGGCAGCTCATTCGACAGCGCCGGGGACGAACGTGCCTTCCGCTGGACCTCCACGCAAGGCATGCAGGACTTGGGGACCCTCGCCGCGCAGCCGAGCACCGGGGCCAGGGTCTACGCCAACGCTGTGTCCGCCGACGGCAGCATCGTCGTCGGCTGGGAGTACCTCGCTGGTGTCGCGCGGGCGTTCCGCTGGACCGCCGCGACGGGGATGGTGGACCTCGGCATGCTGCCCGGGGGCCTGGAGGTGCTCGCGAGCGAGCTCTCGACCGATGGCAACGTCATCGTCGGACTCGGGATCCTCCCGAGCGGGCGGGGCCGCGCGTGCCGTTGGACGCCCACGACGGGGTGGCAAGACCTGGGCACCCTCGGCGGCAACGAGTCGATCGCGTACGGCGTCAGTGACGACGGGGGGGTCCTCGTCGGGAGCGCGCACCTCGCCAACGGCCTCGACCGCGCGTTTCGATACACGACGATGAATGGGATGGAGGACCTCGGCGCGCTGCCAGGCGGGACGAAGTCGCTCGCATCGCGCCTCAGCGCCGACGGCTCGAGCATCGCTGGGATGGCCTACGACTCGGTCGGTCGGCGGCGCGCCGTGCGCTGGTCCGCTCCGACGGGTGTGCAGGACCTCGGCACGCTCGGCGGGAGCGAATCGTTCGCCTACGCCGTGAGCGACGACGGCGCGTCGATCGTCGGCTGGGCCAATGACGCAATGGGGCGCCGTCGCGCGTTCCGTTGGCAGGCCACGGATGGGGTCCTGCACCTTGGCACGTTGGGGGCCGAGCGCTCTCGGGCCCTCGCGGTCGATGCCTCAGGTGACCTCGTCGTCGGCGCCGTGACGGACTCCACCTCGCACGATCGCGCCGTTACGTGGACCGCTGCACAGGGCCTGCGCGACGTCGGTACGCTCGGCGGGGACACGGCGCGCGCGCAAGGGGTCAGCGCCGACGGGGTCGTCAGCGTGGGCGTGTCCACCGACACCGCAGGCGTCGCGCGCGCGTTCCGCTTGGACCCAACCCAGGTGCTGCGTGACCTCGGCACGCTGGGGGGGGCGGAGTCGAACGCGCACGGTATCAGCGGCGACGGCGTGGTCATCGTCGGCGAGGCCCATGACGCCGTTGGCATCACGCGTCCGTTCCGTTGGGACGTCTCCGTCGGAATGCAGGACCTCGCGCTGGGCGCCCTCGAAGGCATCGCGTACGCAGCCGACGGCGGCGGCGACGTCATCGTCGGTGAAGCGCGCTTTGGCGGCGCGCCACCGCGCGCGTTTCGCTGGACCAGCGCGGCCGGGGTCCAGGACCTTGGCACCCTCGGCGGCACGACGTCTCGCGCACGCGGCGTCAGCGCCGACGGCGAGGTCGTCGTAGGGGAGGCACAGGACCCCAGCGGCCGCGCGCGAGCGTTCCGCTGGACCCAGGCGACGGGCATGCTCGACCTCGGCGCGCTCGGCGGACAAACCTCGTCTGCCTTCGGGATCAGCGCAGACGGCGGCGTGGTCGTTGGGCAAGCGCAAGACGCGCTCTCCCGCGAGCGCGCGTTTGTGTGGTCGTTCACAGCGGGGATGTCCGACCTAGGCGCGGGCGTCGCGTACGCTGCCAGCGCCGACGGCGCCGTTGTCGTCGGCGAGTCACGCAGCGCGAGCGGGGCCCCCGTCGCGGCGCGCTGGGGCCCCCCTGAGACACGCGACCTCGGGGCGCGCTACTGCCCCGCCATCCCGAACAGCACCGGGCGCGCCGGACTCCTCACGGCGCACGGGAGCGCGGAGGTCGCGCGCGCCGACGTGCTCCTGTCCGCGCGCTTGCTTCCGACGCAGGCCTTTGGCTTCTTCCTCGTCTCGCGCGACGCTGGCAGCGTCTATCCCGTCGGCAACAGCGAGGGGCGGCTGTGTGTCGTTGGGGCCATCGGGCGCTTTGTCGGTCCCGGTCAGCTCCAAAACTCGGGCGCTGCCGGGGCGTTCTCGCTCCAACTCGATCTGACACAGTTGCCGAGCCCCAACGGGCCGCAAGCGGTGAGCCCCGGGGACACCTGGCGCTTCCAAGCCTGGCACCGCGACGCGCACCCGTCCGCGACCTCGAACTTCACGGACGCAGTGGCTGTGACGTTCAGGTAGCGGCGCCGCCGCGGCGCAGATTGGGATCGCCGCCGGGGCTTTTGGACTTCCTCGCCAGCAGCGCGATGGCATCGGTCGAAGTCACCGCTGTCGGCGACACCTGCGAAATCGTTTCCCAACCGCTGCACGCGCGCGCTCGGCTCCTCCAGCTCGGCCTACCCGGCCGAAGGTCTGCCGCTCAGTGGCGCGTTACGAGCGCTCCAGAGAGGTCCAATGAAAGGCGTCATTTTCAAGCAGTTCGAAGCGTTCATTGTCGAGCGTTTCGGCGACCAAGTCTTCGAGCAGATCCTCGATCGCACGACGCTCGAGACACAGGGGCCGTTCGTGGGCCCGGCGACGTATCCGGACTCGGACCTGTTCGCGCTCGTCGCCACCGCGATCGAGATGGCCGGGCTTGAGCTCGACGCGGCGCTGTTCGCCTTCGGGGACTTCCTCTACGAGCGCCTCGCCGCGAGCATACCTGGGATCGTCGCCGCGCACTCCGACGTCAGGTCGCTGCTCTTGGCCCTCGATCGAGTCATTCACGTCGAGGTGCGCAAGCTCATGACCGACGCGGAGACCCCGCGCATAGCGTGCGAGGAGACAGGGCCTGACTCGCTGCGCGTGACGTATCGGTCCTCTCGCAAGCTCTGCCCGTTGTTCCTCGGCCTGCTGAACGCTGCAGCCCGCTCCTTCGGGCAGCGCGTCCAGCACGACGAGCTCGCGTGCATGCACCGCGGCGCCGACGCGTGCGTCTTCGAGCTGCGCTTCTCCAGCGCCGCAGCCATCGCTGCCTGAGCCATGGAAGAGGTCGAAGTCCTGCGGCGGCAGCTCGAGCGCGCTCGCCGCGAGGTGAGCGCCCTCGAGCAGCTCGTCGAGGAGAACGCGCGGACGCTCTACACCGCGCAAGAGGATCAGCGCCAGACGGCGACGTTCCTGATGCGCGTGCTCGGGACGATGAGCAGCGCGGTGTTCGTCGCGGACTCGGAAGGCATCTTCACCTCGGTCAATCCCTCTGCGTGCGAGCTCTTGCACTGTTGGGAGGACGAGCTGGTCGGCAAGCCAGCGACCGGGGTCTTCTGCGACGGCGAGCAATGCCCGGACCCAGGTCAGGACAGCGAGAACATCGAGCGCAACATCACGCGACCCGGGGGGGGCAAGGTGCCCGTCCTGTTCAGCAGCACGCCGCTGTTCGGCGACGATGGCAAGCTCCAATCGACGGTCTACGTCGCGGCGGACCTCACGCATCAAAAGAAGCTCGAGGTCCAACTGCGACACTCGCAGAAGCTCGAGTCCGTCGGACAGCTCGCAGCCGGAGTCGCCCACGAAATCAACACGCCGATCCAGTTCGTCGGCGACAGCCTCGTGTTCCTCGAAGAGGCGTTTGTCGACCTGTCCAAGTCCATCGACGCCGGGCGCGCGGTCGCCGGCGCCGCGCGCAGCGCCGGCGACGTCGTCGCGGCTGCCGCAGCGTTCGAAGCGGTCGCGGACGAGGTGGATATCGAGTTCCTCGTCGAGGAGATCCCGACGGCGATCGCTCGCGCGCTCGACGGGATCGCGCGCGTTTCGCGCATCGTCCGCGCGATGAAGTCGTTTGCCCACCCGGGTCAGGTCGAGCTCGCGCCAGCGGATCTGGACTCCGCAATCGATACGACCTTGATCGTTGCGCGCAACGAGTACCGCTACGTCGCTGACGTGGTCACCCACTTCGGAGGGCTGCCTAGCGTCTACTGCAACATTGGTGACATCAACCAGGTCGTGCTCAACTTGATCGTGAATGCCGCGCACGCGATCGAGGGCAAGGTCGGTAGCAGCGGCGAACGCGGGACCATTACGGTCGAGACCGAGGTCCGCGGCGAGCACGCGCTCATCCGCGTCAGCGATACGGGCACAGGCATCCCTGCCGCCGCGCGCGGGCGTGTCTTTGATCCCTTCTTCACGACCAAGGACGTCGGGAAGGGGACCGGGCAAGGCCTCTCGCTCGCGCACAACATCATCGTCGAGCGCCATGGTGGTTCGATCACGTTCGAGACCGTGGACGACGAGGGCACGACGTTCGAGATCGCGCTGCCCTTGGGCCGCGCAGAGGTCAAACATGCCGCTTGAGGGACACCCCGATGCTGGCGCGCTCGAAGCTACGGCGCGGCCCCGCGTCCTGTTCGTCGATGACGAACAGGAGCTGCTCGACGGCCTGAGGCTGCTCTTGCACCGGCTTCGGCGGCGTTGGGACGTGCGCTTTGCGGTGGGCGGATCAGCGGCGCTGGCGCTCCTCGCCCAGGAGCCGTTCGACATCGTCGTGACGGACATGCGCATGCCCGTCATGGACGGCGCAGAGCTGCTCGACCAAGTGCGGCGCTTGCACCCCAGCGTGACGCGGCTGGTGCTGTCCGGGCACTGCGACGACGCGACCGGGCGTCGCGCCGCGCGTGTCGCGCATCAATGGTTGGCGAAGCCCTGTGAACCAGGACAGCTGGTTGCAGCGCTCGAGCGCGCCCGCGTCACGCGCGAGCTGCTGTGCTCCGACGCGCTCAAGCGCCACGTCGCGGGGATCACGCGGCTCCCGGCGCCTGATCCGTTGATCGTGGAACTCACGGAGCTGCTCGCTGACGCGACGGTGGACGCGGGCGCAGTGGCCGAGCTCGTCAGCCGCGATTCGGCGTTGACGGCGCGTGTCTTGCAGCTCTCGAACTCCGCGTTCTTCGGGCCGACCCAGTCGATCGAGGACCTGCACGAGGCCGTGATGCGGCTCGGCCTCGCGACGCTCGCAGAGCTCGTGGTCGAAGGCGAGCTGGTCGGGCGCCTCGAGCCCCCGCTGGCGGGCTTCTCGCTTGACGAGCACGCGGCGCGCGCGCGGATCGTTGGGCGAGTCGCAGGCGCGCTGCTGCGCGGGCGTCCCGAGGCGCGCGCGGCGGCGCTCGCGGGGCTGCTCTCGACGATCGGTCGCCTCGTCCTAGCGCACTCGGCGCTGGCAGAGTTTGCATCCGTCGCGGCCGCTGCGGCAGCGAATGCGGCGCCGCTCACGCAGCTCGAGCTCGGGGCCTTCGGAGTCCGCCAGGAGGTCGTCGGCGCCGCGTTGCTCGCCTCGTGGGGGATCCCAGCGCACGTGACGGACCTCGTCCTGCACAGCGCTGATCCTGGCCCGACGCAGCCGACCGGGCTCGACGCCCTCGTCGCGCTCCATCTCGCCTGCGGGCTGACAGACGAAGCGCTGGGCGGGCTCCAGGGGCCCGCCCTCGACCGCGCGCTCCTCGCGCGCCTCGGGCTCGAGGCGCAGGTCTCGGCCTGGCAGGCGCTCGCCGCGGATTGCGTGGCCGAGGAGCGCAGGCGGGCCCAAGCGAGGAGGGCGGCGTGAGCCCGGAGGCGCGCCCGCGGGTGCTGCTCGTCGATGACGAGCAACAGGTGACGCAGGGCCTCGGGATGGTCCTGCGGCGCCAGTTCGACGTCGTCAGCGCGTCGTCCGGCGCGGACGGCCTCGCGCGCATCGAGGACTCCGGCCCCTTTCACGTCATCGTGTCCGACATGCGCATGCCTGGCATGGACGGCGCGCAGTTCTTGGCGCGAGCCCGCGCGCGGGTGCCGCACGTCACACGCGTGATGCTCTCCGGGCAAGCGGACCTCGAGGCGACGATCGCGGCGATCAACGAGGGCGGCGTCTTTCGGTTCCTCGCGAAGCCCTGTGCGCCGTCGATCGTCCGCAAGGTCCTCCAGGAGGCGATCGAGCACTATGAGCAGCTCGAGTCGGACCGCTCGCTCCTCCGCGAGACGCTGCGGCACAGCGCCGGGGTCTTGACGGAGTGCTTGGCGCTCGTGCAACCGCTCGCAGCGTCGCAATCGCAGCGCATCGAGGAGGTCGTCAGCGGGATGCTCGGCGTGCTCGCGATCGTCGACACCTGGGAGCTCGAGCTGGCGTCGTCCGTCGCTTTGCTCGGCACGCTCGGGCTGCCGCCGGAGGTCTTGGGGCTCGTCGCGGTCGGCGCGCGGCTCGACCCAGAGGACCTCTCGACCTGGCAGTCGCACGCCGCGATCGGCGCGACTCTGTTGAGCGGGCTCCCGCGCTTCGAGTCGGTCGCCAGCATGGTCGCGCAGCAGTTCGTGCAGCACCCCGCGAGTGAACTCCAAGGGCCACCGACGGCGTGGGGCCGCACCGTGCTCGGCGCGGAGCTCCTGCGCCTCGCGCGCGAGTACCTGTCCAGCTTTCGGCGCCACGGCGACTCTGCCTCGGCGGTGCACGAGCTGCGCACAAGTCGTCAGTTCCCCGCAGCGCTCGTGGACGCGCTTGAGCGGGTCCCGTTCCAAAGCCTCGATGGTGAGTCGACCGCGATCCGCGCGGAGTCCCTCTCGCCTGGGATGGTGCTCGAGGACGACCTCTGCTCGCGCGAAGGGGCCGTCATCGCCGTGCAGGGGACGCGCGTCAACGACACCCTCGTGCGCCTCGTGCGCAACTATGCCAGCCGCGACGGGATCCAGGAGCCGCTTCGCGTGCGGCTCCCTGGGCGCCGCGACGATCCACCGGCCATCGGGGCCCAAGAAGCATCATGACCAAACCGAGCAAGAACCACCCGGCGCGCGTCCTCTTCGTAGATGACGAGCCCGAGCTGACCTCTAGCCTGCGCCTCGCGCTGCGCCGAGAGCCGTTTCGGATCTCAACGGCGGACTCGGGCGCCGCAGCGCTGGCGCTCTTGGAGCGCGACGAGTTCGACGTCGTCGTCTCGGACGAGCGCATGCCCGGCATGTTGGGCTCGGAGTTCTTGACGCAGGTCCGCGAGCGCTGGCCGCGCACCATCCGGATCACGCTCTCGGGCCAGTCGAGCCTCGAGAGCGCCGTTCGCGCGATCAACGAGGCCGGGATCCAGCGCTTCCTCTTGAAGCCCTGCCCCGCCGAGGAGATCGCGCTCACGATCCACGAGCTGCTCGAGGCCCGCACCGATGTCGACGCGGACAGCGCCCTGCGCTCGCAGCCGCGGAGGCTCTTGAATACGGGCTTCGAAGCGGCGCTGAGCGGGCTCTGGATGGGGTTCCAGCCGGTGCTGCGTGTCGACCGATCGGTCTTCGGCTATGAGGCGCTCTTGCGCACCGAGGCGACGGAGCTGCGCACACCGCTGGCGATCCTGACAGCGGCCGACGAGCTCGAGCGCGGCCGAGACCTCGGCCGCGCCGTGCGCGCTGCGGTCGCCGAGCGGGCCGGCGAAGCGCCTCCTGGGACCTCGCTGCTCGTCAACCTCGACACTGGCGATCTCGGTGACCCCGAGCTCTACGACGCGTCCGGGGCCTTGGCTCAGTTCGCCGCGCAGGTCGTGCTCGAGGTCACGGAGCGCCGGCCGCTCTCCGGGCTCGACGACCTCGAGGAGCGCCTCGACCGGCTGCGCGGCCTCGGCTATCGCATCGCCCTCGATGACCTCGGCGCGGGCTACTCGGGCCTCAACCACTTGACGCGGCTGTCGCCGGACATCGTCAAGTTCGACATGGAGCTCATTCGTGGCATCGACCGCTCGCCGACGAAGCGCGCCATCATGGAGTCCATGACGCTGCTCTCGAAGAAGATGGGCATCCAAACGATCGCCGAGGGCATCGAGCGCGAGAGCGAGCTCGAGGTGGTCGAGGCGCTCGGCTGCGACATGCTGCAGGGCTTCCTGTTCGGCAGCGCGCAGCGGCAGTTCATGGGGCCGAGCTCGTACCCGTTGGCAGCCTAGCCCCGGGTGCAGCTCCCGCCGCAGGGCGGGAGGCCGTGCGCGGGCCACGGCGCGAGCGCCGAGCACGACCAGCTCGCGTCCCATGCGGAAACGACACGCGCCGGCGGTGGAGGAGGCTCCACCGCCGGCGCGTCCGTGAGGCGTCGGCCCTCAGGCCCCGAGTCAGCCCCGCGCGCCGCCGCGCGGCTTCCGTCCGCGAGGGCCGCGCGGCTTGGGCAGCTTGACGCCCTGCTCGCCGAGGAAGGCAGCGATCGGCGCCCGCGCGTCCACCAGGATGCGACGCAGGTCGTTGTTCTTCTCTTCGTTGGCCTCTTCGAGGGCCTTGTCGATGCTGCGCACGATCGTCAAGGTGCGCTTCATCGATGGCGATGTCTTGAGCTTCTTTGCGTCCGCGCGCTGCTTCAGCTGCGCGATGCGCTCCTTCAGGTCTGCGATGAGCTCGTCGTCGGAGCGGCGGTAGCGCTGCTTGCCCGGCGCGGGCGTGCGCTGGCTCTGCTTCTTGGCCATGTTCGTGTCGAAAGTCGTGGGGGGGAATCGATACGCGAGCGCGTTGTGTCCGTGCTCGAAGTTCGAGCGCGAGACGCACTACGATTGCGTGCCGCGAGCGAATAGAATGGGCTGAACTCCATTCATGATCAAGCTACGTTTCTCCGGTAAGGGCCCCTCCAGCCTGCGCGCCCCGTCCACCTGGGTGTCCGCCCGCCGGCTCGGCGCGGCGCTGGCGCTCTTGGGCGCGTGCGGCGCCGCGTGCCACGGCCCGAGCAGCGAGGCCTTGCCCGTCGAGCCCGTGCTTCGCCCGGCCTTTGCGCTCCTCCCCGCCGACGACCTCGCGGTCGCGACGGACGACCGCGGCGCGGCCACGCGGCCGGCGCGCGAGGCGGACCTCGTGCATCTGTCCCTCGACTTGACGTTCGATTGGGAGCGGCGGGCGGTGCATGGGTCCGCCACGAGCTGGCTGCGGGCCTTGCGCCCCGGCACGGACGAGGTGCGGCTCGCGGCCTCCGGCATCGAGGTCCGCGAGGTCCTCGACGCGGCTGGGCGTAGCCTCGCGTGGCGGCTCGAGGGCGACCAACTCGTCGTCTCGCTCGCGGCCCCGCTCGCGCTCGACGTCGAGGAGCCCGTCCAGGTCGTGTACGCGGTGCGTCCTACCGCTGGCTTGTACTTCGGCGCTGCGCCCGGGGGCGCGGCCTTCGGCCCCGAGATCCACGCGCGGGGCCTCCCGCGCGGCAACCGGCACTGGTTCCCGACGCTCGACGCGCCTGGGGATCGGACGACGCTCGATGCGCGCTTCCGGGTCGGCTTTGGGATGTCCGTCGTTGGCTCTGGCGAGCTCGTCGAGACCCGCGAGCACGGCGACGGTGAACGCACGTTCGTCTGGCGCCTCAGCGAGCCCGTGCCCGTCGCGACGATCGGCTTCGCGGCTGCCCGGATGCGCGCGACGGTCCAAGGCGCCGTAGGGGCGACGACGGTGCGGACGCACGTGCCGGAGCAGCTCTCAGCAGCGGCCGTAGCAGCGACGTTCCGCGACGCGGTCGCGGCCCTCGAGTTCTTTGGGGTCGGCCTGGCGCGCCCGTACCCCTACGCGCGTTATGACCAAGTCGTCGTGCACGACCTCGGCGTGCGCGGCCTCGAGTCCGCGACGGCGAGCCTCTTCGATGCCGAGCAGCTGCTCCTCACGGACGACGAACGCCTCGATGCCGCGGACGCCCCTAGGCGCACGGTCACGCACGAGCTCGCGCACCATTGGTTCGGCATCTTCGTGGCGCCGCTGGACGAGCGCGAACGGTGGCTCGCAGAGGCCTTTGCCGCCTGGCTCGAGCTCGAGTTCGAGGCGCACCTCCTCGGCCCGGACGCGGTCGCGGTGTTGTACGAGGAGATGCGCGAGGAGCTCCTGGATTCTGGCGCGGCCGGGACGATCCACGCTGAGCGTGTCCCCGCTCACTACTACACGAAGGGGCCGTGGGTGCTGCGCATGATCGAGGGGTTGGTCGGCAATGAGGGCCTGTGGACCATCGCGCGCGCGCTCGTGCGTCAGCATGGCGGAGGGTTCTTCGCGACCGAGGACCTGCGGCGTGTCGCGCTTCAGGAGACCGGGTACGAGCTCGGGCCGATGCTCGAACGATGGGTCGACGGCGCCGGCGTGCCGCGGCTCCAGATCGAGGTCGCGGACCTCGCTCGTGGCGGCGCGCGCATCGTCGTCACGCAGCGCGGCGCGGCGCCCGGAGCCCTTCAGCTACCGGTGGAGTTCGTGCTGGCCGACGGCGCGCGTGTCGTACGGAACCTCGCCCTTGCGGAGCGGCAGCGAGAGTTCGTCGAATGGTTCGGCAGCGATGTCCTCGACGTCGTCATCGACCCCGACGGGCGCCTGTGCGCGGGCTTCGACATCCGCAAGCCCGTCACGGCGTGGCTGCGTCAGGCCGCGCCGACCTCCGGCGCCGCGGCCCGATGGCGCGTGATCGCGCCGCTGGCAGCGGCTGCAGGCGGCCGCGACGCGGGCGCAGCCGAGGCGCTCCAAGGCTTGTTGTCGATCGCGTTGCAGGACCCGCTCGCAGGCATCCGGCGCCGAGCGTTGGAGCGGCTCTCGACCTATGACCCGCGCGCAGCAGCGCCCATCCTGCGTGTCCTCGAAGGGGACCCGGACGCACGCGTGCGGCGCGCCGCTGTGCGTGCGCTGCACCAGCTGTATGCCCGAGGGGCGTTCGACCTCGACGCACTGACCCTCGAGCGGTTGATCCTGCGGCGCCAAGCCGAGCCCTCGCCGAGCGTCCGTGAAGCGCTCGATACGCTGCTGCAGCTCGCCCATTGAGCGCGCCCACGCTAACGTGAGCGCCTATGGCACGGTCCCCGAATCGGCCGAGCGCGGCGGCGCTGCGTGCCCTGCGCAGGAGCGACCCTGCGCTCGGCGCGGCGCTCACGCGTGTCGCGCCTTTTCCGGGGTTCCCGAGCGCCACGGGCACGGACTCGCACTTCCACGCGCTCGCGCGCTCCATCATCTCGCAGCAGCTCGCGACCGCGGCCGCGCGCACCATTCACGGCCGCGTGCGCGCGCTGTCGCCGGGGCCGCGGTTCTTGCGGCCCGAGGACGTGCTCGCGCTCGCGCCGGCGGCGCTGCGCGGCGCCGGGCTCTCCGGCGCGAAGCTCGCGTCGCTCGTCGACCTCGCCGAGCGCTGCCTCGACGGCCGGCTCGCGCTGCACCGCGTCGCGCGTATGTCGGATGAGGAGGTGATCGAGCGCCTCGTCGAAGTGCGCGGCATCGGGCGCTGGACGGCGCAGATGTTCCTGATGTTCCGGCTGGGGCGGCTCGACGTGCTCGCGCCCGATGACCTCGGATTGCGTGAGGGGCTGCGGCGCCTCGATGGGCTCCCCGAACGACCGACGCCCAAGGCGCTCGCGGTGCGCGGAGAGTGCTGGGCGCCGCTGCGCTCGGTGGCCTCTTGGGCCCTCTGGCGTTTGACGGAAGAGCCGGCGACCTGAGGGCCTCACTCGCGCCCTCGGAGCCATTGCCAACGGGCGTGCGGCCGATGCCGTCGGGCTGGCGGGTACGATAGCGCCATGCAGAGGCGCTCACTCTCCGTCATTGTCCTGGCCGCTCTGACACCGCTCGCGGGAGCTGCGACCTGCGGCGGCCGCGCGGCCGCAGCGATGTGCGGTCCCTCCGCGGCGGCACAGGACGTCGAGAAGGACCTGCGCTCGAAGGACCCCGCAGTGCGCGAGGCCGGTGTGCGGCTCTTGATCGAGCAGGGCGGTGACAAGGTCGAGAAGAAGCTGCTCGCTGCGCTGAAGGACGATGATTGGCTCGTGCGCCTCGCCGCGCTCGACGGGCTCGCGGGGCATGGGACGCGCGACGCGCTGAAGCCGTTGCTCGAGCAGGCGCGCAACGGCCCTTTCCGCCTCGCGCGCGAGCGCGCCGCTGCCGCGCTCGCCGCAGTGCTGCCGAGAGAGGCCGCCGACGCGCTCTACGACGACCTGCGCGGCAAGAACGGCCCGATCGCGCTGCCGGCGCTCGCAGCGCTCTCGATCGCGGGGGCGCGGCCCGAAGCGACCGACCGCCTCGGTCGTTGGTTGAAGGACGAGGCCCCGAGCGTCCGCCTCGACGCAGCGCGCGCGCGCATCGTGTGCGCCGCCCCCGAGGCGCGCGCCGCCGCGCTGGCCGAGCTGTTTGAGTCCGGTGACCTCGCCCAGCGCGCCGTCGCCCTTGAGGGGCTCGCGCAGTCCGCGCAGGTCGAAGACCTCGCTGCGCTCGCGCAGGTGCTCGCTTCGGCGGACCTGGCGCCGGTCTTGGAGCGCCGCGCCGAGGCCGCGGCGGTCGCAGCGCTCGCGACGCTCGCGAGCCCCGAGCAACGGGCGCAGCGCCTTGAAGATGGGTTGCTCGGCGCCGTCGGGGACGCCCCTGAGGCCCGCGCCAGGCTCGCGCGGATCATCGCGCGCCTCGGCGAGCGCGTGCCACAGAAGAAGGCGCAGGGCTGGCTCGAGCGGCTCTGTGGCTCGGACAGCCCGATCGTGCGCGCGGCTGCGGCCAAGGCGTTGATCGCGATCGGCGGCGACGCCGCGCAGGCGTTCGCGGTGACCGGGCTCGCCGCGGACACGTCCGCACGGGTCAGGGCGCAGCACGTCGTCACGGCCCAGGCGCTCGGCGCCGCCACGACGCAGGCTGGCGAAGCGGCGCTCGTAAAGGCCGCGACCTCGGACGCCGACGCGCGCGTGCGGGAGCTCGCGGCGATTGCGCTCGGGCGGGAAGGCGCCGGCGAAGAGGCCGTCCGGGCGCTCGCTGCGGCCAGCAAGGACAGCGCCTGGGAGGTCGCCGTCAGCGCCGCGATCGCCTTGGGCCGCACGCGCTCAGAGGTCGCGCAGCGCGAGCTGGCGTTGCTCGCCAAGCACACGGATTGGCGCCTGCGCGGCGCGGCGGCGATGGGCCTCTACTACGTCGCGCGCCCTGACGCCGTGGCGCCGCTGCTGGCGCTCCTGAACGACCCCAACCCGTCGGTGCAGGCGACCGCGGACCGCGCTCTGGCGCTGCACGCGGGCCGCGAAGGCGAGGCGGTCGAGCCCAGGGAGTGGGCGGCTTGGTGGAAGGACAACCTGGCGAAGGTGCGCTTCGTGACGCCGGACGAAGCGCGCGCACGGCGCGAGAAGTACGGCTATTCCGTGCCGGACCGCGACATCTACAAGGGCCTCGATGTCATGGTGATCCCTGGCCGAGGGGACCACATGGAGGGCGTCCTCGAACGCCTCGACATCAAGTTCCGCACGATCCAAGCTGGCCAGCTCGGCGATGGCGGCGTGCACCCGTTCGGGATCCTGGTCGCGGGTTGCACCGGCGAGGTCGAGGCGCGCGACCTCGACGTCATTCGTTGGTACGTCCGCGCGGGCGGCGCGCTGTTCACTTCGTGCTGGGCGCTGACTTACACCGTCGATGCGAGCTTCCCTGGCGTGGTGACCAAGTTCCCCTCGCCCGCGGAGGTGCTCGACCGCATCAACGCCACGCCGGTCGCGGTCGACAGCCCCTACCTGACGGGCGTGTTCGATGGGGGCGTCGTGCCGATCTACGAGCTCCAGGGCGCGCACTTGATCCAAGTCCTCGACCCCGAGCGTGTCGAGGTCCTGATCGACAGCCCTGAGGCCGCGCTGCGCCACGGCTCGGGCGACCTCGCCGCTTGGTTCCGTGCGGGGCACGGCGTCGTGCTCGATTCCGTGAACCACTTCGACCTACAGGGCCTCGAGCTCGCGTTGGACCTGAAGTCGCCCGAGGAGCTGCAGGGCTACGCGGTCGACCACATGGGCCTGTCGCTCAAGCGCCTCCGAGAGCTCGCTGGCGAGAAGTGGTGGAAGAGCCGCTCGAAGGCCGCCAAAGAGATTGACGACCTCTCGGCGTTCCGCATCTTGACCAACTTCGTGCGCGAGAAGCGCATCAACGGGTCGTGACCGCTGCCCGCGCGCGGCGCGGGCTTAGCACGACATAGCGCAAGAGCACATAGAGCGTGCACGCTGCCGCGAAGCCGGCGAGCCGCGCATAGCGCGCGGCGGCTCGCAGGCCATCGAGCCGCGACTCGGGCGGCTGCGGCCCTGCTTGCTCCCGCGGCGGCGGGCTCGACCCCCGCGGCGGCGCTGCGCGCACCGTGTCTGGGGCATCGGCATGAGCGCTGCCGTCGTCGTTCCCTTGGCGGTGTGACTCGCCGCGTGCCTCGCCCGGTTGGGGCGCGCGCGCGTCACGCAGCACGCGCTCGAGCTCAGCGAGGTAACGCAGGAACGCCTTGCGTCCCGTCGCGGTCAAGCGCACACGCGTCTCGGACGCGCGCCCTTCGCCGCGCTTGGTGACCTTGACGAGGGCTGCCGCTTTCAGCGCCTCGAGGTGCCGGCTCAAGTTGCCATCCGTCAGGTCGCAGAGCCGGCGCAGGTCCGGGAAGAGCCGCCCCTCGGGCGCCGTGGAGAGGGCCGTCATCAACGAGAGGCGCGCGCGCTCGTGCAGCAGGCGATCGAGCCCTTCATAGGCAAAGGCGCCGTCCTTCATGCGACGTCCTCCAGGGACGGGTGAGCTTCGGGTGCCTCGAGCCGTGACAGGGCCGCCGCGGACGCGAGCTGTCCGACGCCGAACGTCACGCCCATCGTCCAAGGCGAGGCCACGAGGCCTTCGCGCGCGGCGAGGGTGAGCGCAGCCCCTGCGACGATGTAGAACATCGCCACGCCGATCACAGCGCGGGGCAGGTATGGACAGGAGGCCAGGACCCCGAGCCCGAACACCATCGTCCAGACGCCGGGGAGGAGCTCGGGCCGCGACCACAAGGCGACGCCGAGCACCGCGCCGACCGCGAGCGCGGGCGTCAGCTGCGCCAGGGCCAGCGCCGTCGCGCGGCGCGGCAGCAACCAGTAGCGGCGCACGATGTCCAGCGCGCCGAGCGACGCACAGGCGACCGCGACCGCCAGCCAGAGGCTCGCGTGCAGGGTCGGGCTGAGCGCCAATGCGCCGGCCGGGGAGCGTGACCAGAGCCACTCGGCGCCGGCAACGATGAGCGCGATCACGCCCATCGCGGCGACGGGGAGCGCGCGGTACCCGCGGAAGTGCGCGCCGCGCGCCACCTGCGCGTGGATGTCGGCGAGGCGCGCGAGGGCCTCCTCGACTTGGACCGGGCTGGGCTTAGGCATGCCTTGACTCTGCGCCGCAAAGTCTAGGCAGTCAAGCCCGTCAGCTCGAATTCCGGGCTGGCGCTAGAGGCGCTGTATCGGGCGGGGCCATGGCGGCGAGGGTGCGCCGCACCGCCTCCGCCATCGGGACGCGCTCGCGATAGCCGGTGTCGCGCTTCAGCGGCTCGAGGTCATAGGTGTGGGTGGTCGAGAGCTGGCGGGCCACGAAGCGGGTCATCCGCGGCTCCCCGGCGCGCCGCAAGAGGCGATGCAGCGGCTCCAGGACGGCGCCCGCGGCGTACGCGACCCCCGCGGGCACGCGCCGGGTCACCGGCGGCCGGCCGGTCGCTTCGAGCAGCGAGTTGATCCAGCCCCAGAGCCGCACGGGCTCCTCGTTCGCGACGAAGTACGCCTTGCCGCCAGGGCCGTCCGAGCGACCCAGGGCCGGTCCCGAGAGCAGCGTGTCCGCCGCAGCGAGGTGCGCCTCGACTGCGTTGTCGACGTACGTGAGCGAGACCAGGTTGCGCCCGTCGCCGACGATGCGCAGGTGCCCGCGGTCAGCGCGCTCGAGCAGGCGCGGCACCAGGTGCGGGTCCCCTGGCCCGAAGATGAGGTGGGGGCGCAGGGCGACCGTCGCGAGCGCGTGGCCGCGCGCTGTCGGCTGCCCGTGGCGCGCCAGCACGAGCGCCTCGGCGCGCGCCTTCGTCTCTGGATAGTGCGCCAGGAACCGCGTCGGGTAGGGCAGGTCCTGCCCGGCATTGTGATGGCTCTCGCCGTCAAAGACGACGCTCGGCGACGAGGTGTGGACGAACACGCGGGCGCCGTGCTCACACGCGGCGTCGAGCATGTGCTCCGTGCCGAGGACGTTGGCGCGCTCGTACGCTGCCCGTGGCCCCCAAACGCCGGCCAAGGCCGCGACGTGGAAGATCAGCTCTTGCCCCTCTGCAGCGCGGCGCGCGACGTCGCGCTCGCCGAGGTCGCCGCGCAGCACCCGCGCGCCACGCGCTTCGAGCTCGGGGTAGGCGCCGCGCGCCAGCGACGTGACCTCGACGCCGCGCTCCAGCAAGCGCAGCACGAGCCCGCGACCGAGGAAGCCGCCGCCGCCCGTGACGAGCGCGCGTCGGACCCGCGCCGCGTCTGGCCGCTGCCCCGTGACCTCTCCTGTCACGCGCACGGGCTCGGCGCTCACAGGACCTGCGCCTCCGCCCAGCGCTTCAGCTCTTCGCTGTGGATCTTCGCGTTGTGCCTGACGTCGACGGGGAACGCCGGGTGGAACAGAAAGTGCTCGATGTCCGACGCGCGCGGCGTGCGGCGGCCGATGTCGCGCAGCTGCATGATGAAGGCCTGGGTCATCACGTCGCCCTTGGGCAGGTGCCCGGGCAAGGGCTCGACGACGAGCAGGGGGGTCTCCTTGCCCCGCGGGCCGATGCCGACGAGGGCCGTGCGGTGCACGCGCGGGTGCTGATTGAACACGTTCTCGACCGGCACGGGCATGCGCACGCCGCGCTCTGTCTCCAAGCGATGTGCTTTGCGGCCGAGGAACCAGAGGCGCCCATCATCGTCGATGCGCCCGATGTCGCCGAGCCGGTGCCAGACCGAGCCGTCCGTGTGGCGCACCTTGGCGCGCCTCGTGTGCTCGGGCTCCTCGGCGTACTCCTCCGTGACGACCGGGCCGCGCACCAGGACCTCGCCCATCTGCCCGAGCGGCACTTCGAGCGCCGCGTCGAACCGCTCGATCGGCTCGTCGGTGATCGTGATGAGCCGCAGGTCGATGCCGGGGGCCACGCGCCCGACGCACGTCCCCGCGCCGGCGTGGATCGCGTCGAGCAGGCTCGGCACGATCTCGCGCCCGCCGATCGAGGACACTGGCAGCGCCTCGGTCGCGCCGTAGGGCGTGAAGACGTCGGCGTCGAGCTCCAGGACCGCGTGCGAGGCGCGGATCAGCGCCGGCGGCACGGGCGCGCCGGCCATCAGGATGCGCTTCATCTGCGAGAGCTTGACGCCCTGTTCGCGGCAGTAGGGGATGACCCGCCGCCAGATCGCGGGCGAGCCGAACGACGTCGTTGCGCCGTGGTCTTGCGCGGCGCGCACGATGCGCGCGGGGTCGCACGTGCTAGGGCGCGTGACGTCCATGTCCGGGAACACGCTCGTCATCTCGAGCGCCGTGTCGAACAGGGCGAACAGCGGGAAGCACGCGAGATCGACCTCGCCCGGCGTGAACTGATAGAGCGCGCGAAGCGCGTCGACCTGCGCGCCGAACATGCCGTGTGTGTAGAGAACGCCTTTCGGGGGGCCGGTGCTGCCCGAGGTGAACAGGATCGCCGCAGGATCGTCGGCGCGTGTCGCCTCGAGGTCGAGCGGCGCGTCGGAGCTGCGCAGGAGCTGCGCGAGCTCGACGCCGCCGAGGCCGAACATCCGGCCGGCGACGACGTAGACCTCCACCGAGCGAAACGGGCGCGAGAAGACGCGGCGCACCGCGTGCGCCGCGGGGACGCCGATGAACACTCGCGGCGCCATGCGCTCGATCGCGGCGAGCAGGCGCGCGCGTCCCATGCCAGGATCGGCCAGCACCGGTATCGCGCCCAGCTTGAAGAGCGCGTAGGTGAAGGCGATGAGGTCGATGCCCGGGCGCACGAAGAGGCACGCCCGGTCGCCGGCGCGGACGCCGCGCTCGCGCAGCCCGCGCGCGAGCGCGTTCGAGCGGGACTCGAGCTCCGCAAAGGTGATCCGGGCAGTGTCCGCGCCGCGCTCGTGGAGCACTGCGGGCGTGTCGGGGCGCAGCGCGGCGGTGCGCGGCAGTCCGCTCGCGACATTGAAGTGCGTGGGGCGCGCGCCGAGGGCGGCGAATGGGTCGGGGCGCGGCACCGTCTCCTGGCTCACGCGTCGTCCCTCTCGGCCAAGCTGTGGCGTGGCGTCCACTTGGTCGCGCCGTGCAGCGACATTTGGAGCAGCTCGCGCAGCGCTTCAAGCACGGCGCCTGGCGCGTCCTCGAAGACGTAGTGCCCGGCGTCCTTGAGCATGCGGACCTTCGCGGCCGGGAAGCGCTGTTGCCATCCGCTGCGGAACGTCGCGTCAAAGCACCAGTCGCGCTCGCCCCAAACGATCGACAGCGGCAGGCCGCGCAGGTCATCCAAGTGATCGGCGATGCCGCACAGCGTCGCCCAGCTCGGGTGCTCCACAGCCATCGGGATGTCGCGCACGAACTCATGCACCTGGCGGCGCTCGGCCCAATTGGAGTACGGCGCGAGGTACGCCGCGCGGACACGCGCGTCGAGGCGCTTGACGGTTGTCATGCGTGTCGCGGGCCACGCAAAGCCGTTCAGGCCGCGAACGAGCAGCGCGCCGAGCCGGCGCCCGCGGCACAGCGCGATGCGCTTCGGCATGAAGCTCGATGGGAAGGCCGCCGTGTTCATGACGAGGAACCGCGAGAACACCTTGCGCCGCGCGAGCGCCGCTCCGAAGCCGATGGCGCCGCCCCAGTCGTGGCACGCGAGGGTCACGTCTTCGAGCCCCAGATGGTCGACCAGCGCCACGAGGTTGTCGATGTGCTCTGCGAGGCGCACCGGGCGATCGGGGCGGCTGGACAGGCCCATGCCAAGGTGATCGAGGGCGATCACACGGCGCGGTGCGCCGGGCGCCGGCGCCGCAGGCGGGGCGCCCTCGTGCGCGGCTGCGACCGGCGCGTCGCCGCCCGCGGTCAGCCCGGCGATGAGATGCCGCCAAGCGAACGACCAGGTCGGATTGCCGTGCACCGCCACGACGGCGTGGCCGGTGCGCGGTCCCTCGTCGACGTAGTGCAGCGCCCCGCCCCCGACCGCGAGGAAGCGGTGCTCAAACGGATACAGGTCGACAAACGGCGCGACGATGCGGCGCGCGCGGGCGAGGTCTTGTGTGGTATCGGTCGTAGTCACGGCGTTCGGCACGCAGGATACGGATTCGCCGTCGATGTTGCCTCGTTTCGCGCGGTGGTTCGGGTGGCGTAGTAGCGCCTTGGCCGCGCGTTCGTGCGCGCTGTGGAGCGAGTCACCCAAGTTAATTTGCCACCGCGCTGCAACCTCGCGGGTTGAAGGGTCTAGAGACTGGCGTCCGTGGTGCAAGCCTCCGCCCGCGTGACACGGCCCCCCGGCGTCCCTCGCAACCGGACGCCTCCCACACGACGCTCGCGACGCTGGCTCCAAAGGCGTGCGCGGGCCGCGCGGGCGGGGCTGTTGGTCTCCCCGTTCCAACACGCGCTCGAGCTCGCTCGACCGCGTGCCCCGAGCCGATCGATCACGTACGCGAGCCTGTCACGTACGCCGATGGTCGTGCCCTTTTCGAGACCCTTCAGACGATGATCACGACACTTCCGCGGGCTTCCGCCCATGACGGGGCGCTCGCCGTCCCCGCTCTCGTCCGACCCCTGACAGCGGCCCTCGCTCTCGCGCTGTCTCCCGTGGCCTTGGCGCAGGACTTCGCGCGCCTCGGCCACGTGCAGCCGACGATCGTCACGCAGTCGTTCGGCCCGAGCGTCACCTACGCGCTCGCCAACGACGACGATTGCGCGACCTCGACGGACATGCAGATGGGGCCAGGCTTCTACGTGTATGACCTGAACGGCGCGACCGCCGGCATTCAGGGCCAGGGGAACCAGCTCTGCAACTACTTCGGTCTGTCCAATATCGACAGCGACATCTGGTTCCGCTGGACGGCGACCTGGACCGGCCGCGTCGAAATGTCGACCTGCGGAGACGCGACGGATTCACGCATCGCCGTGTACTCGGGCGGCTCCTCGTGTCCGACGACCAACGCCCTGGCATGCAACGACGACGCTTGCGGCTTCCAATCGAATCTCGTCTTCGACGTCCAGAACGGCACCACCTACCTGGTGCAGCTCGGCACCTATCCTGGCGCGGCGCAGAACTCCGGGACGTTGACGGTGACGGACCTCGCCGCGACCTGCGGCTACCAGGCCGACCCCGATACCGGGCGGTTGGACGGGATCGGGCTGACCAACGGCGGCGAGATCGCCTACCTCAACTACTTCGAGGCGGCCGGCGGCGCAGACATTCTCACTGAGGTGTCGGTCGCGTACGGGACCGTCGGCGGCAACCTCCCTGATGGGAACACGGCGCGGGTGTTGATCTGGAACGACCCGACGAACGACGCGGACCCCAATGACGCGACGGTGCTCTGGTCGCTCAATACGACGACGACGCTGTCCAACACAGGCACGCTCACGGCGTATCCGGTGCCGAACATCCCGGTCACCGGGGGCTTCTGGGTCGGGGCGATCGTCCAACACGCAGCGACGGAGTTTGCTGCGGTGTATGACCAGTCGCAGAACAGCTTCGGCCGTTCTTGGCTCGCGGGCCAGGTGGGCGGGCAGGTCGACCCGATGAACCTGTCGGCGTCTGGCGTCGCGCCGATCCCTGTCAACGCGCTGGTCGTCGCGCTCGGCGCGGACGGCTTCTTCCTGGTGCGCGCGAGCGGCCAGGGCAACAACTGCGGCGGCGGCACCATCGGGACGAACTACTGCAGCGCCAATGTGAACTCGACGGGCACGACGGGGGTCGCGACGGCGCTCGGCTCGAGCCTCATCGCCAACAACAACGTCCAGGCGCGGGCGTCGAGCCTGCCTGCGAACGTGTTTGGGTTCTTCATCACGAGCCGCACGCAGGGCTTCGTGGCGAACCCGGGCGGCAGCTCCGGCAACCTCTGCCTGGCCGGCGCGATCGGGCGCTACTTGCAGCAGATTCAGAGCTCGGGCGCGGCCGGCGAGTTCACGATCAATATCGATGTGACGGCCATGCCGGCGCCGAACGGCTCGCTCGCGGTCCAGGCGGGCGAGACCTGGAACTTCCAGGCCTGGCACCGCGATGCCATCAGCGGGGTCGCGACCAGCAACTTCACCAACGGCGTTGCCGTGACGTTCCAGTGACGCATGCCTGATGCGTCTGGCCGACGCGCGCCGCGGCGGCCTATTTGAGCACCTCGGACAGGTCTCCTGAAGGACGTTTGAGGTCGCGCCCGCGCACGAAGCACGCGGGACATGGCGGGGGAGCCGATCGTACCTCGGGTCCTCCGCCTCTCGGCGTGGCGCGCTCGCGCGGCGTCCTCGATCCGCGCTGCATCGCTGCAGCTCGGCTCCTGCAGGTCTGCTGAAGGTCTGCTGCAGAGGTGGCGCGGGCCCTGGCGCGCCGGCGGGCCGTCCGCGCGCGACTGCGTACACTGGGCCGCTATGGCAACGCCCTCACTGCGTCAGCTCGTGCTGCTCGCTTGTCCCTGGCTGTGGGCGACGTTCGCGCCGCCCGCCGCGGCCCAGGGCGGCGCGCCGAACATCTTGCTCGTGCATGTCGATGACGTCGGGTGGGTGGACCACTCGCTCGCGCTCGACGGCGCCGCGCCGCCCGAAGGCCGGCCCTTCCGCACGCCTCACCTCGAGCGGCTCGCGCGGGAAGGGACGCTCTTTACGCACGCTTACGCGTCCGCGCCGGTCTGCTCACCGACACGCGTCAGCCTGATGACGGGGCAGCACCCTGCGCGGCACGGCGTGACCTATTGGACGCTGCACGCCGGACGCGACACGTCTGCGCCGTTCCCCACCTTGAGCCCGCCGCGTTGGCGCAGCGACTCGCTCCAGCCCGGTGACGTGACGCTCCCCGGGGTGCTGAGGGACGCGGGGTATCACACGATCCACGTGGGCAAGGCGCACTTTGGCGCGCGGGGGACGCCGGGCGAGGATCCCTGCGCGCTCGGCTTCGACGTGAACATCGGCGGCCACGCGGCGGGCGGTCCGGGGAGCTTCCTCGCGCGGGACCACTTCAGCGCCTCACGCCGGACGCGCGGCGGCGACACGGTCTGGGACGTGCCGGGGCTCGCGGCCTATTTCGACGAGGACATGTACCTGACCGACGTCCTCGCGGCGGAGGCCGCGCGTGCGCTCGAGGCCGGGCTCCGCGCGCGCCGTGCCAGCGGGCGGCCCGTGTTCCTGCAGTTCGCGCCTTACGCCGTACACGCACCGATCACCGCCAATGAGCGCGTCGCGGATCGAATCCCTGCTGCGCTGCGCGAGGGCCTCGACCCGCGTGAGCGTGCCTACGCGACGATGGTAGCGAGCGTCGACGACGCGCTCGGCGCGCTGCTCGCCGTGCTCGATCGAGAGGGCGCCGCAGAAGACACGCTCGTGGTCTACACGAGCGACAACGGCGGGCTGTCGGCCCACGGGCGGGGCGGCGTGGCCCACACTCACAACGCGCCGCTTGCGAGCGGCAAGGGCTCCGCGCTGGAGGGCGGCGTGCGGGTGCCGCTCGTCGTGCGCTGGCCCGGGCACGTGCGCCCTGGGGGCGTCAGCGCGGTCACGACGCTGACCCACGACCTCTTTCCGACCTTGCTCGGGGCCGCCCACGCGACGGCGCCCGCTGGCCACGCTGTGGACGGCCGTTCGCTATGGGCCGCGCTGGAACACGAAGCGGGCGCGAGCGCGCCCGGCACGGGCGGCGGGGCCCATGTGCAGGCCACGGACGAGCGCATTCTGTGGTGGCACATGCCGCACTACTGGGGCGTACGCGGCCCTGGCATCGAGCCCTACAGCGCGCTGACGCGCGGGGATTGGAAGCTCATTCACTATCACTCGGCAGCGCCGCTGGGCGCAGCGAGCACGAGCGTCGACCCGCGCGCAGGGCGCCTCGCGCTGTACGACCTCGGGCACGACCCTGGCGAAGCGGACGACCTCGCGGCCCGCGAACCGGCGCGCGTGCGCGAGCTCGCGGCGCTCCTCGCCGAGCGCCAACGCGCGGCGCTCGTCGGCATGTCGCGCCTCAAGGCCACCGGCGAGCCCGTGTTCGATGCGCTCCAGACCTACGAGGCGTTGGCTGCCCCGCGCTGACCGGGGCGCGCGGGCGGCGCTGTTTCAGCACGGGTTGCCAAGTCAGCGTGGCGGGGTTGGGTCGACGCCGGGGAGCGGGAAGGGCTCTGACGGCGTGTGCTCGCGGGCCATCAGGCCCAGCAGCCGCGCGACGACCTCTGGCTCGGCCTCAGCGAGGTTGCGCGTCTCGCCCGGGTCCTGTGCGAGGTTATAGAGCTCGAGCGTGACGACCTCTTGCTTGCCCTGCACGCGGCGAATCAGCTTCCAATCGCCCGCGCGCACGGCTTGCCCGCCGAACGGGCGGAACTCGAAGTACAGCGCGTCGCGCTCGGGGGCGACCGCCGCGTCGCGCAGCGTCGGCGTGAGGTCGACGCCGTCGAGGCGCGCCGCGACCGCTGGGTCGGTGACCGGCGTCCCCGTGGCAGCGGCGATGGTCGGGAAGAGGTCTTGGAACGCGACCGGCGCGCTGGTCGCGCTGCCCGGCGCGACTTGGCCCGGCCAGCGCACGATCATCGGCACCCGGATGCCGCCCTCGTAGAGCTGCGCCTTGCGCCCGCGGCGGCCGTCGTGGCTGTTGAAGAACTCCGTGTCGACGCCGCCGACCCAGGTCGCGCCGTTGTCGCTCGTGAAGATGACCAGCGTATTGTCTGCGACGCCCGCCTCGTCGAGCGCGGCGAGGATGCGCCCGACCGCGGCGTCGAGGTGCGTGATCATCGCCGCATAGGCGCGGCGCGGGCTGGCGTGGGGGAGATACGACTTGTCGCCCAGGTAGGCGGCCTCGTCCCACTCTGCGGGGTAGGCCTCGACCTCCTCGCGCGGCGCTTGCAGCGCGACGTGCGGGATCACCGAGGGGTAGTACAGGAAGAACGGCGCGTCGCCCTGGGCGTATTCGCGCGTCCAGGCGACGAGGTCGTCAGCGATGATCGTCGGGGCATACTCGGTGCGCGAGTAGCGCTCGTAGTACGCGTCGGCGTCCTCGAGCGGCGCCGTGAGCTTCTGGTGCGCGCTGAACCACGCGGCGTTGCCCGCGAGCTCCATGCGCTCGCCGTCGCGCCACAGGTGCGTCGGATAGTAGTTGTGGGCGACGCGTTGGCACAGGTAGCCGATGAAGTGGTCGAACCCCTGGGCGTTCGGCGCGCCCTCGGTGCCCGGCCCGCCGAGGCCCCATTTGCCGCCGGCGCACGTGGCATAACCCGCCGCGCGCAGGTGCTCCGCGAGGGTCACCTCGGCCGCGGGCAACGGGTACTGGCCCTCGGGCTCGTCGGGGCCCCAGCCGCCGTTCTCCCAGTTGTCGCGGACGACCGCCCGCCCCGAATGCCGGCCCGTCAGCAGCACGCAGCGGCTCGGCGCGCAGACAGGGCTGCCGGAATAGGCGGCGTCAAAGCGCATCCCTTCGCGGGCGAGCTGGTCGAGGTGCGGCGTGCGGATCTTCTGCTGCCCATAGGCGCCCAGTTCGCCCGCGCCGAGGTCGTCAGCGAGGATCAGGACGACGTTGGGGCGGCGCAGCGACGTCGCGCCCGTGGTGGGGGAGGGCGCGTCTTGGAGCGAGACCGCGGCGAAGGAGAGCAGCGCGAGTTGGAGCATCATTCGATCGGTCGAGTGGCTGCTTGGGGCGCCCCGTGCGCCCGAAGTGACGGGATCGTACGAACTCTGGGCCGCCGCGAGTCCCTACACTCTCCGAGACAGACCCGGGCCCCGCCCGCGCCACAGGCGGCGTGGTCGCCCTCCCAGGCCCCTCGATCCCCAGAGACAAGCGATGAGACAGCTCCTTCCCGTGCTCCTCCTGCTCGCCGGCTGCCAGTCCGCGTATTACGCGACCATGGAGAAGTTCGGCATCGATAAGCGCTCCATCCTCGTCGATCGCGTCGAAGACGCTCGCGAGCAGCAAGCCGACGCCCAAGAGCAGTTCCAGACGACCTACGAGGCGTTTCAGGCCCTGACGGGCTTCGACGGCGGCGACCTCGAGAAGCTCTACAAGAAGCTCAAGAGCGAGTACGAGGACGCCGTCGACGAGTCGAAGGGCGTGACCAAGCGCATCGATTCGATCGAGAACGTCGCCCGCGACCTGTTCAAGGAGTGGGAGGGTGAGATCGAGGAGATCACCGATGCGTCCATGCAGCAGAACAGCCGCACGATGCTGAACGATACCAAGGGCCAGCTTGTCACGGTCGTCGGCGCGATGCGCTCGGCCGAGGCCACGATGGCGCCGGTCCTCGCGAGCTTCAACAACCACGTCCTGACGCTCAAGCACACGTTGAACGCGGCTGCGATCGGCTCGCTGCGTGACTCGTCGGCGCAGATCGGCAAGGACATCGAGGCGCTCATCACGCGCATGAAGAGCTCGATCGCCGAGGCGGACGAGTTCATCAAGAACATGCGCCCGAACGGCTGAGCCGCGGCGCAAGCGCGAGGCCCGGCGCGCTCCCCTTCGTGGGAGCGCGCCGGGCCTCGCCCGTTCTGGCCATAGCGCGCACGAACGCGCGCTCGAGCGCGTCAGGCGTCGACCTGGCCGACGCCGATGGTGCGCGCGGCGTCCAGCAGGCGCGCGCGGAAGGCGAGGCTCGCGTCCGCGATCTTGCGGCGCTTCTCGCGGTCGACGAGGGCAAAGGGGGTGCCGGCGACCTCGCCGACAGGGAAGTCGCGCGCGATGACCTCGAGCGCGCGGCGGTAGGCGCGATCGAGCTGCTCGGCGACGACGCCGTCGCGGTCGCGGACGGCGCCCGCGAAGTGGCGATAGACCGAGTGGACGCCGATCCAGTTGTGACGGATGACCGTCAGCGTCGCTTCGCTCCATGTCTCCTCTTCGCTCGTGATCGTGCGCGACGCGACCTCGCCGGTGCGCGTGGCCATCGTCGCGAACGTCGTCGCGGCGTCCAGGTCCAGCGGCCCGCGCAGGAGCCCGCGCAGCGATTGCACGTCGTCGTACAGCGCGAGCGCGAACGGCAGCGCGGACTTGTGGTCCTCGCGCGCCCAGAGCGCTAGCTCGATGGCGTGGAAGCCGCCGAAGTCGGGGTCGACCTCGCCGCCGGGGAAGTCGCTCGGGCGACCATCGATCGCCAGGTGCAGCTCGGGGAAGCTCGCGCGCAAGACCTCGATCTCCTCGTACGGCGCGCGCGCTTCGATGTAGGCGACCTTCGCCGCGGCGAGGTCGTGGTTCTCCAGCTTGGCGAGCAGGTTCTCGACGGCGAGCACCAGGTCCTGCGACCGCTCCGCGAGGTCCGCGACGCCGAGGTTCAGCGCATAGGCGAACGGCGCGGGGGCGGCGGCCACCGGGGGCGGCGGCGCCGCCTCTTGCGTGGCGCCGCACGCCGCGGCCACGAGGAGGACGGTGGAGGCGAGGATCGAGCGGTGGGTCCGCATGGGGCTGTCTGTGGTAGGGCTGGGCGCCTGGGTTGAGTCGGGGCTCGAACGGGGCCAGGGGTTCGACCCCCCGGAGCGTTGGGTGGATCGGCAGATCGGGCCGATCCCTGGAGCAGATCCGCGGAGAGACGGCGCACGGCGCCGGCCCTCCGACGGGCTTCTTGGGTTCGCGCGCAACCGTCCGCCTGCCCCGAGGATTCCTGGCGACATGACCCGCCCGACCCGCACCCGGCTCGCCTCTTGCGCTCACTCGACTGCGGGCGCGCTGCTGCTCACGGCCTTGCCCGCGCTCCTGCCCGCCTCGCCCCAGGGCCCGATCGTCGCCCACGCGGGCCAGGCCGCCAGCGCGGACACGCTCTTCGTTGAGCCTGTTGTCACGTTGCAAGCGATCGACGGTGATGAGGCCGGCGCGCAGTTCGGCTGGGTCGCTCGGACTGTCGGCGACGTCGATGGGGACGGAGCGCTCGACTACGGCGTGACCGCGCCGTTCCAGCGCGGCGGCGCCGGGCGCGTGGACGTGCACTCTGGGCGGACGGGGGCGCGCCTCTTTCGCTTCGAGGGCGAGCCTGGCAGCCTGCTCGGGTGGGTGGTCGCGCCTGGAGGCGACCTCGACGGCGACGGAAAGGCCGAGGTCCTCGTCGGGGCGCCCGGGCGCGCCGCGACCGGCGGCGCCACCCCGGACCCTGGCTTGCCCGGCCGCGTGGTCGTCTTGCGCGGACGGGACGGCAGCGTCCTCCTCGACCTGCGCGGCGAGTCACCCGCTGATCGCTTCGGCGAGGACATCGCGCCCGCGCCGGACCTGGACGGCGACGGTGTCGGCGACATCGTCGTCGGCGCACCGAACGCACGCGCAGACGGTCGCGGCCCGGGCGCCGCCGACGGCTCCAAGGCCTCGGACGCCGGCGCAGTCTTCCTCTGCTCGGGCGCGACGGGCGCGCGGATCGCCGCCTTGCGGGGCGCGGCGGGGTCGCTCTTCGGGAACAGCGTCGCGTGCGCGCCCGACGCGCGCGTGCTGGCGGTCGCGGCGCTGAATGGCGGCGACGGGCAGCGCGGCGAGGTGCATGTCTATGCCCTCCCTGGCCTCGCGCCGATGCATGTCGTGCGCGCGCGCGAGGCGTCCCAGAACCTCGGTTGGTTCCTCTCGCTCGTCCCCGACCGCGACCGCGACGGCGTGCACGAGGTGTACGCGACGGATTGGCACGACGGCGGGGTCCGCGGTCGCGCGCTCGTGACGTCTGGCGCGACGGGGGCGACCTTGCTCGACCTCGCTGGCGAGCGCCGCGGCGTCGGCTTCGGGATCGGCGTCGGAGGCCGCGACGACTTCGATGGGGACGGCGTCGCGGACCTCGTGATCGGCGCGTGGCTCGAGGGCTCCTACGGCGCGCAGTGCGGCCGAGTTGATGTGTGCTCCGGCCGAGACGGCGCGTTACTCGGTCGCGTGACGGGCCGCGTACCCGGGGCCGTGCTGGGCTTCGACGCCGACACGCTCGGCGACGTCAACGGCGACGGCGTGCCGGACCTACTCATCACCGCGGCTTACCAAAGTGCACGCGGCCCGAAGTCGGGCCGCGTGTACGTGCTGTCTGGTGCGAGCGTCGTCGCTTTGGGCGCGAGCGCTCGCAACGCGGAGAAATGAAGCTCAGTAGTCGACGATGTCGTCGGCCGGCTTGACGGGGGTGCGCAGGCGCTTGAGGAACGTGATCAGGCGCGTCCGCTCGAGTGACGGCAGCGCCGCGAACGCGTCGCGCGCAGCCTGCGCCTCGCCGCCGTGCATCAAGATCGCGTCGGTCAACGTCGTCGCGCGCCCGTCGTGCAGGTAGGGCGCGGTGTCCGCGACGCCCCAGAGGCGCGCCGTGATGAATTGACCGTCGAGCGGGGAGCCGAAGGTCTCGCGCAGGGCCGGACCCATGTCGTGGCGCTTCAAGTCGCTGAAGAGCTGCACAAAGAGCCCGCCCGACTGTGTGACGTCGAACCCAGCAGGGGAAGACGCCAGATCGACCGACATGAACACGTTGGCCGTCGGGTCCGTGTGGACCTCGGGGAAGCTGTAGGTCAGCGAGCGGCTGTTCGTCGTCAGCGACGGCACGTGACACACCGCGCACCCGATGTTCATGAACTCACGCGCGCCGAGGCGCGCCTCGGAGTCGAGGTCGCGGACGTTTGGGCGCTCGAGGTTCGTGTTGAAGATATGCAGCGCCGAGATCTCGCCCTCCAGGATCTCGTCGACGACGCCGTCGCCGTCGGGGTCCGTGCCCGAGCCCGCGAACTCAACCGGCTCCATCCCGAAGTGGAAGCGCATCGCTTCGACGTCGAAGGCGCGCACGGTGGGGAACTCGCCTTTGCGGCCGAAGGGGCGCACGATGAGGTCGCCGTCAATGCCCTCGACGCGGGTCGTGTCGAAGTCGTTCAGCGTCGAGTCGAAGCGCAGGATGCCGAACGAGACCCCCTTCGTCACGAGCGGCACGTCCGTGTCCGGGTTCACCTGGGCGAAGGCGCGCAGCGCTTGAAGGTCGGTCGTCATCTCCTTGCCGACGAGCTCGACGCCGCCCGAGCCAAAGAGGAACGGAGGGTTGATATAGCGTCCGTCGTAGGCCGCGAAGCCGCTGCCGACCTCGTCGTCGACGTCGATGTTGCGCGGCATGAACAGCGCGTTGTTGCTGGAGCTCGCGACCCCGCCGACCGCGAACTTGAACGGCACGGAAGCGTTGCTGCCGACGGAGTGACACTCCATGCAAGTCTGCGCGTCGAGGCCGTTTACGCGCAGGAACGTGCCGTTGTTCTGCAGCGTCGGGCGCCCGCCGGGTGACGTCGGATCGAGCGGATTCACCGGGCCGTCGCCATATCCATCGTGGCGGTTGAACGGGGTCGCGAAGACCCGCAGACCAGCCTCGCGGATCTCGGTCAAGGTCAATGCGCCGCCGAGGATCTCGGCCTGCGTCATGCGGTGACCCTCGAGCGCGGGACCATCGGCTTGACCGAGGGCGCTCGAGGCTGCCATCACGGAGATGATCGGGAGCGCGACCAATGCGCGCCAATGGAGACACTCAAACATGGGAGAAGGCAGAGCTGGGGAACGGGACCCTTCGATGCTACCGCGCTCCCCGCCCAGCGGAAGTGGATCGATCGTTCGTCCGCTCTCCCGGCCCCCGGTTTCGGTCCCAGTCCGGGACGCGGCGCGCGTGCGCAGGCCGCTGCCAGGCCGGCAGGACGACCCACTGGGGCGCCCGATTCGCCTGCATCGACCCTGTCGCTTCGGCCAGGCGCTCGTTGGAGCCCGTCCGTTCGATCCCGTCAGTTCGAGTCAGGCCGAAGCAGGCCCTCGTCGAAGAAGTTCGAGCCCATGCCCGCGTCGACGACGAGCCCCTGGGCGTTGATGCCGCTCGAGCGGGGGGAGAGCAGGAAGACCGCTGTCGAGGCGACCTCCGCCGTGTCCAGCCCGCGCTTGCGCAGGGTCGCCTTCTCTGCGTGCAGCCACGAATCGACGTAGCCCGGGATGCCCGCGGACGCGCTCGTCTTCAAGAGGCCGGCGCGCACGCCGTTGAAGCGCACCTTCGACGTCGCGCTGAACGACTTGGCGAGGAACACGATCGCCGAGTCGAGCGCGGCCTTCACCGGCGCCATGTACCCGTAGTTCTCCGACGCCATCGTCGTCGTCGAGATCGAGATGGCGACCACGGCGCCGTCGTCCGCGAGCAGCGGCTTCAACGCGCGCGACAGCGCGATCAGCGAGAACGCCGAGACATTGGTCGCGTCCAGGAAGTCCGCGCGGTTCGTCTCATGGAAGGCCTTCATGCCCTCCGAGTAGTTCGCGAAGGCGATCGAGTGCACGAAGCCGTGCAGGTGGCGCCCGTCGCGCTGCAGCGCCGCAGCGAGCGCGTCGATGCTCTCTTGCTCGCGCGCGTCGCAGGTGTAGACCGGGCGGTCGCCCGCGAGCTTCGCGATCTCTGCGCGGCGCTCGTCGTTGCGCACGACCAAGAGCGGCACCGCGCCCGCGGCCTCGAGGTCGCGGACGATGTGCCACGCGACGCTCTTCTTGTTCTTCACGCCAGTGACGAGCACGACCTTGCCCGCGAGGCCGAGCCAGTCGGTGTTCGGCGGCGTGACGTTCGCAGCGGGCGCGTCGGGGGTGGCGCCCATCTCAGAGGCCCTCGCCGCCGGGGGTCGCGACGGCGAGCACACAATCGATGCGCGCGACGAGCTTCCCAGCGCTCGTCACTTTTCCTGTGACGTAGCGCGCCATGCCGAGGCGCTCCGTGATGCGGACCTCGGCGCGCAGCGTCTCGCCGGGGCGCACGATCTTCTTGAAGCGCGCGTCCTGGATGCGCGTCAGCACAGGGATGCCCGGCGAGGCCTTGTCGTCCTGGCTCGTGGCGTAGATCAGGATCGCGCCGGCCTGGAACGTGAACTCAGAGATGAGCACGCCCGGCAGGACGGGCTCGCCCGGGAAGTGGCCGGTGAACGCGGGCAGGTCGCTCGGCACGTCCCACTCCGCGGTCAGTGTGTCGCCCTCGTGCGCGATGACGCGGTCGACGAAGAGGAACGGCGGGCGGTGCGGCAGCAGCGCCTCGATGCCCCCGCGATCGATCAGGACGGTCTCAGAGCCCACCGGTCACCTCCAGGGTCGCGCCCGTGATGTAGGACGCCTCGCGCGACGCGAGGTAAAGCACTGCGCTCGCGACCTCGGCCGGCTCGCCGAAGCGGCGCATCGGCACGGTCTGCGTGTACTCCTTGACGAGGTCCGGCGACAGGTCGTCGATCAGGTCCGTGCCAATGAAGCCCGGCGACACCGTGTTCACCGTGATCTTGCGCTTCGCCACTTCCTTCGAGAGCGCGCGCGCGAGGCCGACTTGGCCCGCCTTCGACGCGCAGTAGTTCCCCTGGCCCTCGAAGCCCTGCTTGCCCGCCGGCGACGTGATGAACACGATCCGCCCGTAGCGCTGGCGCATCATGTTCTGCACCGCGAACTTCGACATGAACGCGCCGCCCGTGAGGTTCGTGCGGATGACCGCGTCCCAGCTCTCGGGCGCCATGGTCGCGAGGATGCCGTCGCGGCGGATACCGGAGTTGTTGACGAGGGCGCTGATCGGAGTGTCGCCGAGGCCCTCCCAGAACGCCTTGCAGGCGTCGTGGTCGCCGACGTCGAACTTCGTGCAGGAGAGGCGCTCGGCCGCGTCGCCGCCGCCTGACTCAGCGGCGGACTCGCGCAGCGCCTCGGCGGCGGCGTCGTTCCCTTGGTACGTGGCGTGGACGTGGGCGCCTTCCGCGAGGAACGCGAGCGCGATCGCGCGCCCGATCCCGCGGGTGCCGCCGGTGACGACGACGTGTTGGCCCTGGAAGCGCTGGTTTTGGACGGACATCGCGGGCATTGTCGGTTCTCGCGGCGCGGGCGTCGACTGTTTGCCTGGATGAATCACCAGGCCGAACGCCCGGGGCCCCGCCTTACCTGGCGTTCGCGAGCGTCGCCAGGTGCGCGTCGACCTTGTTCGCGGTGATCGCGCCGTAGTTGGCGGCCCCGAGCCAGCCGCTCATGATGATCCCGACCGAGCCCGCGTGGTAGAGGCCCTCGACCTGCTGCGAGAGGTTCATCGAGTAGGGCAGGCCCTCGAACTTGGTGCCGAACGAGGTCCCCACGGCGTGCTGGGTATAGAACTCGAACGTGCGCGGCGTGGCCGCCTCGACGTGCTCGAGCTTCGCGGCCGTGCCAGGGACGCGGCGCTCGATGTCGGCGACCGTCTCGTCGATCATGCGCTGCTTGTTCGCCTCGTACTCCGCTTCGGTCATGCGCGCCCAATCGCCGTAGAGCGCGTTGGTCGAGGACACGATGGCGTAGCGGTCCGGGCGCCCCGCGGCGGCGTCGCTGGGCCGGCCCTTCGGGTAGTAGAAGCTGAACGTGCGGCTCTCGCCGTGCAGGTCGCACAGCGCCGCGCTGTCGAACGTCGGGCGCGTCGAGGTGAAGAACAGGTCCGAGACCCAGGGCAAGGACTCGCCCTCGCGCAGGCCCATGTAGACCTGGCACGAAGAGGTGTTCATGCGGACGCGGCGCATGCCGGCGAGCCACTCAGCCTCGAAGTGCCCCGGCCCAACGAGCTTTTCCACGGTGACCCGGATGTTGGCGTTCGACAGCACGGCCTCGGCCGCGATGAAGCGCTCGCCGACGCGCACGCCGCGGACGCGGCCCTCTTCGACCACGACCTGCTCGACCTCGACCCGGTTGAACAGGTCGACGCCGTTCGCCTGCAAGATCGACTTCATGCTGTGCACGAGGCCGTCCGTGCCCTCGACGAACGTGTACACGCCCTTCGACATGAAGTTCGAGAACACGATGCCGTAGCTGATCGCCGGGTCATCGAGGCCGGACCCGTTCGCGTACGAGATCGGCTCCATCAGGAGGCGGTGCACGTCGTTGCGGCCCGGGAAGTACTCCTCGAAGAGCTCGCCCGTCGTGCGCTCGTCGTGGTCGTAGTAGTTCATGCGACGCAGCGCGTCGTAGAACCCCTCGACGTTGGCCCGGTCCTGGCCCAGGACGTTGACGAGCTTGTCCGTGAAGTCCTCGCGCGTGAACTCGGTGTCGAACGAGAACTGCGGGTTATCGAAGCGCACGCCGTCGAGCTGCACGATCCGGTTCGCGATCTCTTCGCTCCAATACTTGCGGCACGTCTTCTTCATGCCGAACGGGAAGCCGTGCAGCGAGATGTCGAAGATATGCCCGCCCTTGCGCTTGAACCACGTCGCGAGGCCGCCGTAGTTGTAGTGCTGCTCCAGCACGGCGACGCTGCGGCCCGCGCGCGCGAGGATGTTCGCCGCGGTGAGCCCGCCGAGGCCCGAGCCGATGACGATGACGTCGTAGCGGTCCTTAGCGCCCTTCAGCGGGTCGGTCTTCAGCGGCCGTTTACCGTCGCGGTGCCCGGCGAAGAAGTGCTTGTCACGCGGGGCGGGGGCGTCCGCAGCCGGGGCTGCGACGGGCTGGAGCTCGTGCTCGCGGAGGGAGTCTTTCATCGGGGCTGGGTCCGGTCTCAGGCGGGCTGGAGCGCGTGCTGGTTCGCCATGGCGATCCCCGACAGCATCGCGCCGACGATGCCGAGGTAGCCTTGGTCCGTGCCGCACAGGAAGAGCCCCTCGACGGGCGTCCGCCCGGAGAGCTGCTTGCGCGGCGTGCCGTACACCGCGCCGCCGAGGTGGCCGGTGAACTTCTGGATCGTGCGAGGCGTGAACCCGTCGACGTAGGTCGTGTGCGGGCGCGGGTCGAACGCGAAGGTCGAGGCGACGTCGAGCGCGGCGTCATGGACCCGCGCCTTCTCAGCGACGTAGGTGTCCTGGTCCATGCCGGTCCACGCGGCGTAGTTCGCTAGCAGCGTCAGGCGGAACAGCGCGTCCTTCGGCGGCACCGCGGCCGCGTAGTTGTCGGGGCAGCAGATCACGCCCGAGCGCAGGTCGACGGCGCTGCCTTCGGGCGACGCATAGACGAGCCGCTCCTCGGTGTTGAAGAACACGATCGTGTCGTCGTGGCCGAGCGCCGCGGGGGTCTGGTCGAGCACGCTCAGGAACTCGACGAACGTCAGCGGGCCGATGTCGGCGTCGGTGACGGTCGCTGCGACGTCGTCGGCGCACATGCGCAGCGTCTCGACGAAGCCCGCGCTCGACAGCACGGTGCGCGCGCGGAGCTCGGTGCCGTCGTCCAGGACGACGCCCTCGAGGCCCTTCGCGCCGTGCAGGATGCGCGCGACGCCGGCGTTCATCTTGAGCTCGCCGCCGAGCTCCTTGTAGCGGTCGCGCAGGAGGTCCAGGATCGTCCGCACGCCGCCTTCGGGGCGCGCGAAGCCCTCTTCGTAGAGGCTCTTGAAGAGGATCACGAACGAGGCCCACTCGACGTCGTTGGGCGTCGGGCTCCCGTAGTACAGGAGCGGCAACAAGAGCATGTCGACCAACAGCGGGTCGGCGATGTACTCGCGCAGCGCGGTCCGCGCCATCCGCGGGGCTGCGCTCGACTCGACGAGGTCGGGGTACGGCTCGATGTCGCGTACGAGGCGGTCGAAGCCGTCGATCTCGCGTGGGAACTTGTCCGCGATCTCGGCGCGCAGCACCTCGAACTGGTTGGTCCAGCGCAGCGAGACGCCCGGGAAGCTCACGCGTGAGCCGCGCTGCTCCCCGAGCTTCAGCGCCTCGTGGGGGATCCGGAGCTGGCGCAGGATGCGCGCGAGCGGGCGGTTCCCTTTGGTGCCCTTCGGCACGTAGTTCGTCAGCGCATGGAGGCCGACGTCGAAGCGGTGCCCCTTCTGCTTGTAGAAGGAGTTCAGCCCGCCCCAGAGGGAGTGCCGGTCGAGGACCAGGACTCGCTGGTCGTACTGGGCCAGGCGAATGCCAGCCGCGAGGCCGCTCATCCCTGCGCCGATGACGATGGTGTCGTAGGAGGCGCTCATCGGCTCAACAGGTTAGCGAAGGTGGCCGGGGCGGCGCGACAGCGCCGCCCCGGGCGGGCGATCACGCGTTGAGGAGCTTGAGCTCCATCTCGGCCATCATCGGGTGCAGGTACTCGGCGCACGAGTGCAGCGAGCCGAGCTCCTTGTAGGCTTCCTCGGGGACCTGCACGCCGTAGCGCTTGCGCAGCTCCATCACGATGTCGAGGAAATCCATCGAGTCGAGCTCGATCTGGTCACGGAGCAGCTGCTCGTGGTCGAGCGCGGCGAGGTCCTCGTCGGGGGCGATCGTTGCGATGATGTCCTTGACGGCTTCCTTGACTTCGTCCTTCGTCATGTCTTGGTGTCGGGGGGTGCTGGGGACCGCGAAGGTCCGAGAGTGGCGTGCGTGGATTCGGTGCTTCAGACGCGCTTCACGACGAGGGCCGAGTTGATGCCCAACATCCCGAAGCTGAGGTTCAAAATCGTGTCGACCTTGCCGACGTTGCGCGGCTCGTTCAGGACGAGGCCAGGCATATCGCACTCGGGGTCGAGCTCTTCGACGTTGATGGTCGGGTGGACCACGCCGTCGAGCAGCGAAGGCAGGTTGCCGGCCAGCTCGATGGCGCCCGCGGCGCCCATCGTGTGGCCGATGTAGCTCTTCGTGTTGTTGATGTTCGTCGTGCGCGAGTTGCCGAAGACGGCGCGCACGGCGCCGCACTCCTGGATGTCGCCGAGCGGCGTCGAGGTCGCGTGCGTCGAGACGATGTGGATGTCCTCGGGGCCCATGCCGGAGCGCTGGAGGGCGGCCTCCATGCACTGCTGCTGGCGCTCGGGCAACGGCAGGACGAAGTCCGCCGCGTCGGAGTTGACGTGCCAGCCCGCGAGCTCGGCGTAGATCCGCGCGCCGCGGCGCACGGCGTCCTCGTAGCGCTCCAGCGTATAGAGGCAGCCGCCTTCGCTGACGACGATGCCGTTGCGCGACTTGTCGAACGGGCGCGAGACGCGCGTCGGGTCGGAGTTCTCGCCGAGAGCGCCCTCGGCCTTGAAGCTGGCGAAGATGCCGAACGTGTGGATCGACTCGGAGACGCCGCCGCACACCGCCATGTCGACCTCGCCCAGCTGCAGCATCTGCGCGCCCTGGATGATGCCGAGGTTGCCGCCCGCGCACGCGCCGCCGACGGCGTAGTGGGGGCCGGTGATGCCCATGTTGAGCGTCACTTCGCCCGCCGGGTTGTTCGCGACCGTGCGGGGGTTGTGGTGGTGCGACCAGTACGACAGGTCGTAGCCGTACTGGCTGACCTCGTAGATCTGCTCCTCGGTCTCGACGTTGCCGTGCTCCGTGGTGCCGACGTACACGCCGACGCGGTGGCGCCCGACGACGTCGAGGTCGATCCCAGCGTCCTTGACGGCCTCGTTCGCGCAGTAGATCGCGACCGAGCCCGCGCGCGTGCCGCGGCGCAGCGTCTTGCGGCTCTGGTAGCGCGTCGCCTCGAAGTGGCAGATGCCCGCGACGGTCTTGCCAAAGTAGCGGATCTCGTACGGCTGCACGCCGGAGACGCCTGCGAGCAGGTTCCTCCGGTACTCGCCGAGGTCGTTTCCGTTCGGGCTGGCGAGCCCGATCCCCGTGATCACAATTCGCGGCAGATCAGGCATCGACCTTGGCTTCCTTCTTGCTCACTTCGCCTTTGGCGAGGGTATTCGATTGGGCCTTCGACATGCGACCAACGCCGACCTTCAGCGCGGCACCGACGGCCTTGGAGAGGAGACTCTGAGGATCCCCGAGCGCGCTCGACACGCTGGAGAAGATCACGTTCATCATCGCGTCCGCGAGGTCGCAGGTCGCGATGATCGAGCGCAGCGTCAGCGCGCGCGCGTCGCGCGCGCCATAGCGGCTGACGACGAAGTCGAGGGCCTGCGTCGCGCCGGTGCGGAACTGCTCGAACGCCACTTGCTCGCGCCGGCGCAGCACCGTCGCGACGATCGACAGCGTGTTGCCGACGGCGTAGTGCAGGTGGCAGCGGCGCGTGTTGTCGAAGGTCGCCCGGACGGCGCCCCACTCCTGCAGCTCGTTCAGGGTCGTGCTGGCCGCGCCCTGCGAGATGCCAGCCTCCGCCATGACCTCCTTGCTCGATAGCGGGTGACCGGAGAGCACCAAGAGGCCCCACACGCGGCCCTGGATGCGCTTGAAGCCGAACGTCTTGAAGAAGGTCTCGAACGTCACGAGCTGCTCCTGCAGCTCCGGATCGAGGCCCTCGTAATCCGCGACGTCGCCGGCCTGCGCGGTGGCGTCGCCCACCAGCGCGTGCGCGTCACCGTCGTGTGTGTGTGTGTCCGCCTGCGGATGGAACGCGAGCGTGGCAGGCTCGAGCTCGTGGCGGCTGGGATCGTGGGGGGTCATGGCGAGGTGGCGGCGGGCGCGGGCCGCCGAAGTGGGCGCGGATTGTGCGCGCCAGGCATCCGGAGGATTTCAGATTTTTCTGAAATCCGAGCGAGGGCTACTGCTCATGGCGAGGTGCAGCGACGCCCGCAGAAAGGACCCCTTTGCTGACCGCGGCAGCGCGCGACCGCCAGGGACGGCCGACGGCGGCGATCACCGGCGGTCGCCCTTGGGGCGCTCAGGTGAGCCGCGCCCGCAACCACGCGCCGATATCGCGCAGCTCCGCGTCACAGACCTGGTGGCCCATCCCGTACTCCCGCCACTCCACGGCGTAGCCGAGGCCGAGCAAGCGCTGCCGCGCCCGGACGCCGAGCCCGAGCGCCACCATCGGGTCGGAGTGCCCGTGGCACATCAGGATCGGGGTCGCGGCGTTGGCCGCGGTCCGCTCCTCGTCGAGGTTCCCGTCGCACGCCAGGTACGTCGAGAGCGCCATGACGCCCGCCAGGGCCTCGGGGTGCCGCACGCCGAGGTGCAGGGCGATCGCGCCGCCCTGGCTGAAGCCGGCGACGACGATGCGCTCGCTCGGGACCCCGCGGGCGTTCTCCCGCGCGATCAGCGCCGTGACCTGGGCGGCGGAGCGTCGCACCCCGGCCTCATCGACCTCACGCTCGAACTCCATCGCGAGGATGTCGTACCACGCCGGCATCACCATCCCGCCGTTGACAGTGACGGGGATCGAGGGGGCCTGCGGGAAGACGAACCGGACCCCGTGTCCGGCCGGCAGGCCGAGCTCCGGCACCACGGGCGGGAAGTCGTGGTAGGACGCGCCGAGGCCGTGCATCCAGATGACGGCGGCGTCGGCCGGGCGGCCGGGCTCGACGACGAGGCAATCGAGGAGTCGTTCGGTCATGTGGCGATGGGGTCGTAGCGCGCGCTCACTCGAGCGCGAGCATCATGCAGTGCAAGCCGCTGCCGATGCCCATCAGCGCGACCCGTTGACCGTCTCGGACGAAGCCCGCCTCGCGCGCGAGCGACAGCGAGAGGGGCAGCGAGACCGAGCCGATGTTGCCGTACTCGGCGACGGTGGGGAAGTCGCGCGCGTGGTCGAGGCCGAGCGTGTCGAACAAGAGCTTCTTGTGCTGCACGCCGACCTGGTGGGTGACGATGCGTTCGACGTCCTCGGCGCGCCATTCGACCTCTTTGAGGAACGCGCCCCACGTCTCGGCCGCGAGCGCGTTCCCTGCGTGCAGCAGGGCCTCGGAGTCCGTTTGCATCAACGGGCCGCCGTTCTCGATGCGATCGCCCGAACAGAGCTCGTGGTGCTCGGTGGCCGCGAGGACCGCGCCGCCGACGATCCGAGGCCCGTGGGGCGCGCGTCGGGCGCTCGTGAGCACCGCTGCGGCCGCGCCCGAGCCAATCGTCAGCGACGCATACGCGAGCTTCAGCTCCCGGCGACCGACCTCGTGCCCCGCGGTCAGCGCACGGATCGTCTCGTCGATCAGCGGGCGCCCGTCCTCGCCGGAGACAATCAAGGCGGTCTCGAGGGACCCGCGTTCGATCATCTCGGCTGCGAGCGCCATGCCGTTCAGGAAGCCGAGGCACGCGTTCGACACGTCGAACGCGGGGCACGTCGGCGAGAGGCCGAGCTTCGCGTGGACGACGGACGCCGTCGCAGGCTCCATGAAGTCACGGCACACGCCCGTGAAGATCAGGAGCCCGATCTGGTCGCGGCTGACGCCGGCGCGCTCGAGGGCGAGCTCGCCGGCGACCGTCGCCGCGTGGCTGGGGCGCGTGCCCGGCGGCCAGAACCTGCGCTCCTTGATCCCGCTCATCAGCTCGAGCCGACCGACCGAGACGCCGAGCCGCTCGTAGAGCGGCCAGAGCCGCGCCTCGAGGGCGTCGGACGTGACGACCTCCTCGGGGAGGGCGTGGGCGAGCGAAGCAAGGTGGACCGACCTGAAGCGCATGGCGGCGTGAGCGGGGGCACAACGGTAGCGGGCGGCGTCCTCCGCGACCACAGTTGGCGCTCCGATCGCAGGTTATGTCGACCTCGGGGCCCAGGACCTCGGCCACGGCTTGCGCTCTTCGGGGCGCTGCGGCGACACTCGCGGGCCCCCTGGACCCGCTCGGTGGACCGGGGGCCCCACGATGTCCTCGAGCCGCGACCGAACCGGAGCCAGCCCGCTGCCGCCCAGCGTGCTGCACGTCGACATGGACGCGTTTTACGCCTCGGTCGAGCTGCGGGACAACCCCTCCCTCGAGGGCTTGCCCGTCTGTGTCGGGGGACCGGCGGCCAGCCGGGGGGTGATCGCCGCGGCGAGCTACGAGGCGCGTAAGTACGGCATCCGGTCCGCGATGGCGACGGCGACCGCCCGGCGGCTCTGCCCGGACCTGGTCCTCTTGCCGCCGGACTTCGACAAGTACACGGCGGTCAGCCGGCAGATCATGGAGATCTTCCGCCGCTATACCCCGCTCGTCGAGCCCCTCTCGCTCGACGAGGCCTTCCTAGACGTCACGGGGTCCGAGCGGCTCTTCGGGGACGCCATCGAGATCGGGCGCCGCATCCGCGCCGACATCTTGCGCGAGACGGGGCTGATCGCCTCGGTCGGCGTCGCGCCGACGAAGTTCCTCGCCAAGCTCGCGTCGGACCTCGACAAGCCGGACGGGTTCCGCGTGATCCTGCCCGACGAGGTGCGCGCGGTCCTCGACCCGCTGCCTGTTTCGAAGATCTACGGCGTCGGGCCGCGGACGGCGGAGCGCTTGCAGCGCCTCGGCGTACGCACGGTGCGCGACCTCGCGAGCCGTCCGCGGGAGGAGGTCGCGCGCGAGTTCGGCGCGTCGGGGACGTGGATCCACGACCTCGCGTCGGGCATCGATCAACGTCGCGTGACCCCCCGAAGGGACGAGAAGTCGCGCGGGGTCGAGCGGACGTTCTCGAAGGACATCGCTGACCGCGATGAGCTGCGCGCGCTCCTCCTGTCGTTCTGTGAGGAGGTCGCGTTCCACCTGCGGCACAAAGGGCTGCGGGGCCGGACAGTGACGTTGAAGGCGCGCTTTGGAGACTTCCGCACGGTGTCGCGCAGCAAGACGCTCGACTTCCCCACGAACCTGGGGCCGCGGCTCTACGCGGTCACGCGCGAGCTGTTGGAGAAGGTCGAGGCGCGGCCGTTGCGCCTGCTCGGCGTGCAGGTCTCGCGGCTCGAGGACGTGCGCCAGCCGTCGCAGCCGACGCTGTTTCCGCTCGGGGCCGAGCCGTCGACGCGCGCTGACTTCTTGCAGTCGAGCGAGAAGCTCGCGCGCGCGACAGAGAGCCTCGACAAGCTGCGCCGGCGCTTCGGGCGCGACATCGTTGTGCCGGCGGCGCTCGTCGGTCGCGCGCGCGCTGCGCGGGCGGACGGCCTCGAGGGAGCTGAGGGCTCCCTAGGCGCCGCTGCGCTGGAGGCGGCGGACACGCAGGAGGCCACGGACGAGCCCGTGGCCTTCGATTGAGCCGGCTGCGCGCGCCCGCGGCGCCCCTGCTGGTCAGGCGGCCATGCGGTGGATGTTGGGCGCCGACATGTCCGTGTGCGCGACGATGACAAACGGGCCGTCCGGGGACTCGACGCGGGTGACGCGCCCGCGGAACAGGCGCACTTCGCCAGCGACGTTGATGCGGCTGTCGAGCCACCAGGTGCGGCGGCGGCGCTCGAGCACAGCGCGCAGGCCCTGCGCGAACTGCGCGCCGCGCCGGTCGCCCGAGCGCAAAGCAGACTCGCAGACGTCGAGGTAGTTGACGCCGGGGCCTGTCGCGCTTGCGTCCGCGCCCTGGGTCGCCGCGAACGCGCGCCAAGCCGCGTTGACGGCGAAGATCGCGCCATCGGTGTCGAGCAGCGCGACGTGGCTCATGACCGCGTCCATCTCGCGCCGCACGTCGTCGTGGGAGAGGCCGACGCCGAGCGTCACGCCGACCTCGGGCAGCGCGGTGGGCTGGGCCGAGTCCTGGCGTGCGTCGGCGTAACCGATCAGGAACCAGTTCTCGAGGGGCCCGCGGACGCGGCGCACCGTGGCGGTGCTCGTGGCCCCAGTGCCGTTCGCGAGCTGGAAGGTGAGCGGGACGTGGGCGACGGTGAGCTCGCGTGCCATCACGCGCCGGATCGCAGCGGCGAACTCGGCGGCGTCGCGTTCGCCGTCGGCCGCGGCGCGCTCGCACAGGTCAAGGAAGTCCGCGCCTCGGCCGGAAGAGGCGACGGACGCGCCGCTGCGCCGGCTCGCTTCGCGCCAGGCCGGGTTGATGGCGGCGATGCGCCCTTCCTCGTCGAGGAGGGCCATACGATCGGTGGCGCCCATCATGAGGGAGACGGCGTCACGGAGCTCGAGTGTGGGGTCCAGGTTTGCGGGCTTCATCAGGGGCACTACCGGTGCGGTTCCGGGGACTTGGCCCGTATCGACACACTCCACAGTGACCCTGAGCGGAATCTCCCGCCGGCAGCCGGCGCCGCAGCCTGGCGGGGCCGAATGATGGGCCCGATGAAGGGCCCGATGAAGGGCCCAGTGAGGCGACCGATGAGGCGACCGATGAGGCGACCGATGAGGAGCCTCAGTGTGCTTCGAGCCAATTGGCGCCGTGGCCCATGTCGACGTCGAGGGGGACGTCGAGCGCCATCGCGCCGGACATCGCCGTGCGGACGACCTCCATGGTCGCCTCCAGCTCCGCGCGCGGCACCTCGAGCAACAGCTCGTCGTGCACCTGCAGCAAGAGCTGCCCGTGCAGGTCGCTGCGCGCCGCGAGCGCGAGCTCCAGGTCGATCATCGCGCGCTTGATGATGTCCGCTGCCGACCCCTGGACCGGCGTGTTGACCGCGGCGTTCTCTGCGCCGACCCGGGTCCGCGCGTCCCCTGCCGCGAGGTCCGGCAGCGGGCGCCGGCGCCCCATCAGGGTCTCGGCGTAGCCGCTCGCGCGCGCGCTCTCGAGCGTCGCGTCGAGCCACCCGCGCACCTTCGGGAAGGCCGCGAAGTAGCGCTCGATGAACTCCTTCGCCTCGGGCACCGTGAGCTCCGTCTCGCGCGCGAGCCGCTGCGCGCCCATCCCGTACATCAGCCCGAAGTTGATCGCCTTCGCGCGGCTGCGCATCGCGCGGTCGACCTCGCCCTCCGGCACGCCGAACACCTTCGACGCCGTCGCGCGGTGCACGTCGCGGCCCTCGTGGAAGGCCCGCGTCAGCGCCTCGTCGCCGGAGAGGTGCGCGAGGATGCGCAGCTCGACCTGGCTGTAGTCCGCGGCGAGCAGCACCCACTCGCCGCGCTCGTCCGGCTCGCGCGCGACAAACGCGCGGCGCAGCGCGCGCCCGCGCTCCGAGCGGATCGGGATGTTCTGCAGGTTCGGGTCCGAGCACGCGAGGCGGCCGGTCGCTGCCGTCACCTGGCTGAAGTGCGGGTGCACGCGCCCCGTGCGCTTGTTGACGAAGCCTGGCAGGGGCTCGACGTAGGTGCCCTTCAACTTCGCGACCTCGCGGTACTCGAGCAGCGCCTTCACGATCTCGACGTCCGCGTAGTGCTCGCTGAGGGTCGCATGGTCGGTCGCGTAGCCGGTCTTCGTCGCCTTAGGCTTCTTGATCCCGGCCTCGTCCTGGATCCGGAGCTTCTCGAACAGCACCGCGCCCAGGGCCTTCGGGCTGTTGAGGTTCAGGCCCGGCTCGCCGGCCAGCGCGCGGACGCGGTCCTCGGCCGCGCCTGCGTCGCGGTCCAGGTCGACGGCCAGGCCGGTCAACACCCGCGTGTCCAGCCGGATCCCGCGCCGCTCCATCGCGGTCAGCACGGGCACGAGCGGCAGCTCCAGCTCGTAGAAGAGCCGCTCATTCCCCGAGTCGACGAGCTCCTGCCGCAGCACCTCGTACAGGCGCCATGTGACATCGGCGTCCTCGCAGGCGTACTCGGCGACCTCTTCGAGGGGCACGTCCGCCATCGTGACCTGGTTGCGGCCGGTGCCGATCAGCTTCGACGTCGGGATCTTGTGCAGGCCGAAGTACGTCAGCGCGAGCTCGTCGAGCCCGTGCCGCCGCGCCGCGCCGTGCACCGTGAAGCTCGCGACCATCGTGTCGAACGCCGGCGCGCCGACCTCGACGCCGTGGCCCATCAGCACCAGCGCGTCGTACTTGTGGTTCTGGCCGACGCGCTGCAGCTCCGGGTCCTCCAGCAGCGGCCGCAGGGCCTCCAGGAGCGCCGCCGCCCCCCCGGGCAGCACCGGCGGGCTCGCGTTGAAGGGCACGTAGTACGCGCGGCCTGCGCGGCACGAGAACGAAACCCCGACGATCTCGACTGCGAGCGGCGCGAGGCCCGTCGTCTCGGTGTCCCACGCGAACACGCCGTGCCCGCGCAGCTCGTCGATGAGCGCGCGGAGGCCCGCCTCGTCCGTGATCGTGATGTACTCGCGCGTCAGGTCCTCGGCGCCCTCGGAGCTGCGCAGGACCTCCTCGCGGAAGCTGCGGAAGTCGAGGTCCGCGAAGGCCCGCGCGAGCCGATCCCGATCGGGGTGGGGGGGCTTGACGACGGCGAGGCTCACGGGCACGTGCGTGTCGATCGTGACGAGCTCGCGCGACATCAGGAGGTCCTCGCGGTGCTCCTCGAGGCGCTCGCGCGTCTTGCCCTTGACCTCGTCGAGCCGCGCGAGCAGCCCGTCCACGGACCCGAACTCCTGGATCAACTTCTGCGCGCCCTTCTCGCCGATCCCGTGCACGCCGGGCACGTTGTCCGAAGCGTCGCCCATGATCGCCAGCACGTCGACCACGCGGTCGGGCGCGACGCCGAACTTGGCGAAGACCTCGTCCTTGCCCTCGATGATCAGGTCGACCTTCGGCTTGAAGACGTTGTAGAGCCGGACGTTGTCCGACACGAGCTGCATGAAGTCCTTGTCGCCCGTGACGATCGAGACGTCGTGCCCCGCGGCCTCCCCTTGCTTCGCGAGCGTGCCGATGACGTCGTCCGCCTCGACACCCTCGACCTCGAAGAGCGTGATCCCGTGCGCCTCGACGACCTCTCGGATGTCCGCGAACTGCGCGATCATCTCCTCGGGCGCCTTCTCGCGCGTCGCCTTGTAGTCCGCGAAGCGCGCGTGCCGGAACGTCGGCCCCTTCGCGTCCATCGCGACGGCGACGAGGTCTGGCGACTCTTCGCGCAGGATGCGCCGCAGCGTCGCCGTGAAGCCGTAGACCGCGCCCGACGGCCGCCCATCGGCCGTAGTGAGGCCCGAGCGCGCGAGCGCGAAGTGGGACCGATAAGCGAGCGCTGTGCCGTCGAGCAGGAAGAGCCGTGCCATGTGGCGCACAGCCTACCGCCTCGACGTGCTGAGCCTCCGGTCTACTGGAAGGTCACTTGCCAGCCGTCGGTGAAGTTGCTGGTCGCGCTGCCGCCGACGAAGTCTCGGTACCACGCCTGGAAGTTCCAGGTCTCGCCTGACTGCGCAGGCACCGGGCCGCTCGGCTGCGGCAGCGCGGCGAGGTCGACGTCGACCCCAAAGCTGCCGAAGAAGCCTGAATTCACGATCTGTCCGCCGACCCCGCGACCGATCGCGCCGCCGAGGCACAGGTTGCCCTGGCTGCCGCCGGGCTGGAAGAGGATCCCGGTCGTCCGGCTGCACAGGAAGAAGCCCGCTGCGTTCTGCGGGAGGTTCGAGGCGAGCAGGCGGAAGTCCGCGTCGGCGATCAGCGCCGAGCCGCGCCCCTCGATCTCGCCGCGCAAGCCCAGCGAGTTCGCGACCGCGGGCGAGCAGTAGCGCGTCCCGAGCGACGGCGGCGGCTGGGAGCACACGCCGGTGAACACGCACTCGACCCACTCGGGGTGATCGACGAACGGGTTCCGGTTGCCCTGGTAGGCCGCGACGATGTCGTTGCGGCGCACCTCGAAGGCGTCCGGCGGGTCCGCGAGGTGCCACGCGAGCAGCACGTCGAGGCGGCCCATGTAGCCGAACGATTCGTTCTGGCCCGTGTTCGAGGACGCGATCAAGCCGAGCGAGTTCGTCAGCTCGAGGTCGGGCTCCATCACGCCGGTCGTGCCGTGCACGCCGCCTTCGTAGCGGATCGCCGCATAGAAGCACGCGCGCGCCACGTCGCCGCGCCGGCCGGCCCACACCTCGAAGGTGCCGCTTGTCCCTGAGCCCGAGCCCCAGTTCGACTGCCCCGGGTACGTGCCCGCGCCGCCGCCCTGGCCGTTGGTCATGTCCGTCGGGTATTCGTTGCACGACGCCGTGCAAGTCCCGAAGGGCAGGTTGCTGCGCGACCCGTTGTAGCCGCCGTCGCAGAGCCACAGCATGTGGCAATCCGTGTACGGCATGTTCATCCCGTTGTCGTCGGGGAACCCGTACGACTTCGGCCACGTGTGCTCACGCTCGTAGTTCGTGTTGCCGCCGCCGACCTTCGCGAACGAGCGGTTGCGGTACACGTCGAGGATCCGCGTGGAGCTCGCGGGGTCCTGCTGCGCGAGCTCGAGCACGTCCCAAGTGTCCGTCGACGACGCGGTATAGGGGATGCGCGTGTGGTCGTCGATGAGCGCGTGCAGCGTCGCGCGCAGGGTCGCGCCGTTCGTCGTGTCGACGCTGTTGTAGTAGTTGCCCTGCGCGAGCACGGGGGCGCAGAGCGCCAGAGCGAGCGCGAGGTGGCGCAGCATACGAATCGGTTGCATCAGCGTATTCAGGGCGTGTCGCACGAGATCAGAACAGCACAACGTTCAGCGCTTGTCGAGCGATCGCCCGCGGGTGCGAGCGCGACCGTCTCGAACGAGCGCCGGGGCGCAGGCCTCTCTGACCCGCGCCCCGGTGCCTCACTTTGTTGCCCCCCCGGGCCGGCGTCGGCCGGCGGCTGGGAGCGAACTCAGTTGAACGCGATCTCGAGGCCGTTCGAGAAGTTCGAAAGGGCGGTGCCGCCGACCACGTCCCGGTGCCAGCAAGTGAAGCGCCAGGTGTCGCCCGCGAGCACGGACGCGAAGCCCGTCGGTTGCGGAATCTGGGTCAGGTCGATGGCGAGCTGCACCGAGCCCGCTGCGCCGGAGTTCTGGATCTGGCCCGGACCGACGTAGCGGCCGATCGAGCCCGCGAGGCACAGGTTGCCTTGGCTGCCGCCCGGGTTCGCGATGAAGCCCGCGTCGCGGCTCGTCAGGAAGAACGCAAAGGCGTTGTTCGGCAGGCCGGTGGCGTTCAGCGTGACGCTGTTGTTGGAGACCATCGTGCTGCCGGCCGCGGTCGTGACGCCGGTGCCGCCCGTGCTGTTGGGGTTCGCGACGCAGTACGCCGTGCCGATGTTGCCGGCGCCTGCGCACGAGCCGCTCGAAGCGGCGGTCATGCAGGTCGGGCTGAGGTAGTTCTGCGTGCCGGGCGTCGGGTCGTTCGGCGCGCCCGTGATCGGCGTCCCGCCATTGGTGCTGCCGTTCGGGTCCCACGTGAACTGGGAGTACTCGTCGGTGCACCAGTTGTTCGGGCAGTCACCGGAGCGATAGATGCCCGCCGGGAAGAACGTCCCGTCAGGGCCGATGGCGAGCGCGTTGTCGAACGGCATGTCCGTCGCGCCGGAGTCGAGGATGGCGACGTGGTCGACGAGGGTGACGCCCATCGTGGTCGTGATCCAGGTCGTGGTCGCGCCCACCGCAGTGCGAATGTCGTTGTTGAACCAGGTGGACGTGATCGTTGCGCGCATGCCCGGGTCCGGAACGTGGACCAGGTAGAACGTCGCGGAGCTGTTCTCGAACGAGTTGATCCCGTTGAGCGCGAAGTCGGGGTTGACCGCCGCGGAAACGTTGCCCACGACGAAGTAGGGGTCGTTCAACCCGAAGGAGTTGCCGGAGAGGTCCCACACGCGATCGAGCTCGCCGAGGCCGGGCTGGTCATCGCTCTCGACAACGAGGATCATGTAGCCGTCGAGTGAAGTGCCGGGAGCCGCGATGAGTTCGATGAACTCGTCGTCGTCGTCACCGGCCATGCTGACGTAGAGCTCGTTGAGCGCGATCTGCGCCGGAGCGACGCCCATCATGAGCGCGCCGGCGGCGAGAAGGTGGAGTTTGGAGAGCCTCATGGTTGCGTGGATCGATCGAGATTGGAGAGAGGGTGGGAGCGGCGGGACCTGAGCCTTGCAGGGCGTGCCGGACCTCAGAGCGGAACCAGAATATGTCAAAGGACCGTGAAGGGACAGGCAAGTCTTTCGCGCCGTCCTCCTATGCCTCGATCGCGCTGCGGCACATTGCCCGAACGGGAGGGGCGCGTTCGCCCTCTTCCCATCCAGGCGCTCCTGCTCGAGCTCGGATCGGCAGTGCCGGGGCCGTTCCATGCGCCAACAGCCCCGATTCGACTGGTCGCAGGGCCCTCCCGTCGCCGATGATGTCCCTCGATGACTCCGCCGTCTGCCGTGTCCGACCGCCCCTCCGGTCCGCCTAGCCCCGTCGCCGCCCGTCCCGATTCGGAGCGGCCCCCTGTGGCCCGATCCGTCCTCGGCGGGTTCTTCATGGGCCTCGCCAACCTCGTCCCCGGCATCAGCGGGGGCACGATGATCCTGGCGCTCGGGCTCTACGACCGCTTCATCGGCGCCGTCGCGGACGTCACGCGCTTGCGCTTCACGCGCGCGTCCATCCTGTTCCTGGCCCTCCTCGCGGCAGGGCTCGGCGTCGCGCTCACGACCTTCTCCGGCATCGCGGTGCGGCTCGTCGCGGAGCACCGCTGGGCGATGTACGCGCTGTTCATCGGCATGACGCTCGGCGGCGCGCCGGAGCTCGTCCGCGCTGCGCGGCCGTTCCGCGCGGCGACGCTCTTCGCGCTCCTCGCGGGGCTCGCGCTGATGGCGGCGTTCGCATGGTTCATGCACGGGACGCAGCTCCCGGACTCCCTCCCTGTGCTCTTCGGCGTCGGCATGATCGCCGCCATGGGCATGATCCTGCCGGGCATCAGCGGCTCGTACATCTTGCTGATCCTCGGGCTCTACGACACGGTCATCGGCTCGCTGTCGAGCTCGGCGTTGCGCGAGTCCTTCGCGGGATCGGTGCGCATCATCGCGCCGGTGGGCATCGGCGCGGTCCTCGGCATTGCGCTGCTCTCGAACGTCCTGAAGGCGCTGCTCGCGCGTTATTCCGCGGCGTCGCACGCCGCGCTGCTCGGGCTCCTCGTCGGCTCCGTGTTCGGGCTTTGGCCGTTCCAGGAGGCCGTGCACCCAGAGCTCGCGCACAAGCCGACACGCAAGGCGATCGAGGCCGTTGTCATCGATGGCGCCGCGCTCGACGACGCGCGCGGCGCGCAGGGCCTCGCGCCCGAGGTCGACCTCGCGAGCTTCGAGCAAAAGTGGCGCGGCAGCTCAAAGGGCGACCTGAAGTCCGCGAGCCTGGAGCTGCGCAGGTTCAAGCCGGACGCGCAGCGCGTCGGGGCCGTGCTCGGGCTCCTGGCCCTCGGCTTCGGGTTGACGCGCCTCCTCTCGAGGCGCGAGGCCGGGCACGGCTGAGCGGTCAGTTTCCGGCTGCCAGGAACGAACGTCCCGTGAACCACGCCGCGGCCCAGGCGCATACGAGGGCGCCCGCGCCCGAGAGCGACACGCCAGCGAGCGCGCCGCTCGCGAGGGCCGCTGCCAGAAGGGACCCCACGAGCGCGCCAGCGAGCGCGCCGAGGAGCGGCGCCCCCTGAGCGCACGCGCCCTTGGACGCCGCGCCGGTGAGCCCTCCGAACAGCGCGACGAGGGCGAGGCGCGGGACGTAGACCAAGGACCATTCCGCGCCGTTGAGCCAGCCGAGCCACGCGGCCACGACCCCGCAGAGCGTGCTGCCTGCGAGGCCCAACGCGAGCCAACGGTCGGGCGCGGTGGCTGGCAGCAGGGCAGCGGCGCGCGTGCGCAGCGACCTCGCGCAGAGCTCGCGTGTCACGAGGCGGCGTTCCTCCAACTGGCTCAGCTCCAGCGCCGCGAGCGCCGGCGTCATCCAGCACAGCTCCCAGCCGTTGAGGTCGGGGGCGACGGCGCGCGCCTCGGCGCCTGCGCCGCGGTCCGCGCTGTCACGCGGGGGGAGGCCGACGCCGTTCGGTCGCGCGCGGTGAAACCACACGACGAGCGTCCGGTCACCTTCCTGGATCAGCACCGCGCCGAGCTGGCCTTCGAGGGTCACGCCGCCGCCGGTCCAGGTCTCGGCGGCGCGCTGAGCGGCGGCCTCGAGCCGCTCGTGCGCGCCGAGCAGGGCCTTGGGCAGCGAGGCCCGCGCGCCGCGCCGCAGGACCGCGAGCTGCTGCGCGCCGGGCCGACCTCGGACAACGAGCGCGCCGCCGGCGGCCTCTGGTGCAGAGGCGCCGTCGTGGGCGAGGGGCGGCGCGGGAGCGCTCGCGCCGCCTGCGCGGCGGACCTGGGGGTCCTGGGGGTCGTAGGGGGCCTCGATGGGCGGATGGTAACTCACCACAACGCCCGCCGCGCAGGTGCTCGCTAGGGCAGCGCATTCGCGCCGGCGCGTGCGCCAAGGCCAGAGCAGGAGTGACGCAACGAGTGACGCAACAAAGGGTGACCCAAGCGCCAGCCCCAAGCGGCGGCTGCTCGACCTCGGGGGCCGCGCGGCCAAGCCCTACGCCAACGTCGCGCGGGGGTGGGCGCGCTCGTAGACCTCTCGCAAGCGCTCGATCGACACATGGGTGTAGATCTGCGTCGTCGTAAGGTGGGCGTGGCCCAAGAGCTCCTGCACCGAGCGCAGGTCCGCGCCGCGATCGAGGAGGTGCGTCGCAAACGAGTGCCGGAGCGTGTGGGGGGTCGCGCGCCGCACGATGCCAGCGCGCAGCACCGCGGCGTGCACGACGTCTTCGAGCCCGCGCGTCGTCAGGCGGCCGCCGCGGTGGTTCAGGAACAGCGCGTCCCCCGCGCGCAACGTCGGCTTCGGCCGCGCAGGATCCGCGAGGTACTCCGTCAAAGCGGCGCGCGCAAAGCTGCCGAGCGCGACGAGGCGCTCCTTGCCCCCCTTGCCGAGCACACGCCCGACGCCGGCCTTCAGGTCGATGTGCGCGCGGTCGAGGCCAACCGTCTCGGAGGCGCGCGTGCCCGCGCTGTACAGGACCTCGAGCAGCGCGCGATCGCGCCGGCCCTTGGTCGTCGTTGGGTCGGGGGCGGCGAGCAGCGCCGCGATCTCGTCTTCAGACAGCACCCCTGGCAGGCGTCGGGCCGTGCGGCGACGACGCAGCCCGAGGGCGGGGCTGGCCTCGAGGTGCCCCTCGGCGACGAGCGCCTTCAAGAACGAGCGCACCGCGCTCAGCTTGCGCGAGACCGACGCCTTCGCGAGGCCGCGCTCCTCGAGCGCGGCGAGGTAGTGCCGGAGGGCCCGCGGCTCGAGGCCCTCGGGGCCGCGCACGCCGCGGCCCTCGGCAAACGCGACGAACTCCGACAGGTCCCGCCCGTAGGCGCGCAGCGTGTGCGGCGACGCGCCGCGCGCCGCCGCGAGGCGCGCGAGGAATGCGTCGACGTGCGCGTCGAGGGAGGCGGTCTCCGTCACGTCACCCCTTCCGCCCCACGGTGAGGCTCACTTGCCGCGGCGGGGCGGCTTGCCGCTCTGGTCACCTGCCTTGGCGCCCGACTCCGCTGCCTTCGCCGCGGCCTCGCGCCATGCGCCGAGCAGCAGCTCGCGGGACTTCGGGTTGATGCCGGCGGTGAATCCGGCGGCCTCTGCTTCCGCGAGGACCGCAGCGGTCAGCTTCGCCTGCTCCTGCTGGGCTTCGACCCACGCCTCGAGCGACGCGAGCCGACGCTCCAGGTCCTGGATCTTGGTGTTGAGCGCGGGGTCTGCTGGCCTCTGGGGCGGCTGTGGCCCCGGCTGCTGGGCGCGCTCCTGGACGGCGGCCGACGCGGAGGAGAGGGTCGGACCGAGCGCGAGGCCGCAGGCGAGCACGCCGCCGGCGAGGAGCATCAAGTGGGTAGAACGCTGCATAGCACCGGACCTATCGGGCAGAACCGCCAGAAGGTAAAGCCTTCGCTTTGAGATGGCTCCCGGCGGCGCCCAGGTCCTCGGCCCGCTCGGGGGGCGCCGGCAGCCGATTGGCGGCTGCGATGGGGGCCAGCAGCACCGCCGCCCCAATGAGGTAGGGCGACCACCCGCCGAGGGAGTAGTACATGACGCCCCCCGCGAGCGGCCCGACCACACGCGCGAGGCTGCCCAGGCTGCGGAAGACGCCGAGCGCGAAGCCTTGGCGGTCGTCCGGAACATAGCGGCTCGCGAGGGTCGAGAAGCTCGGCATGACGAGCGAAGTGCCGACCGCGACGAGGCCCGCGCCGACCCACAACAGCGCGCCGCGCGCGCCCCCGGCTGCGAAGTCAAACGCGACCATTCCGAGGCCGACGAACCCGAGCAGGGTGATCGACAGGCCGCGCGCGGCGACCACGCGCTCGCCGAGCTTCGGCACGAGCCGGCGCACGAGGCCGCCTTGCACGAGCGCGATCGTGAGGCCGATGAACACGAAGAGCTTCGCGTTGTCCATGGGCCCGTAGCCCAGGAACTCCGTCGCGAGGAAGACGAGGCTGAACTCCATCGCGCCAAACGCGCACGAATAGACGAAGTGCGCGACGCAGAGCGAGCGCATGCCAGGGAACGACAGGTCGCGCAGCTTCGAGAACGGGTTCAACGAGCGCCCTTCGTGGGCGTTCGCCGCGACGCGCCCCGCCGTGTGCGCCGGGTTCGTCTCGGGGAAGCGCAGCGCCGCCCACAACAAGTTGACCAGCGCCAGCACGAACGCGATCGCGGCGGCGCCGCTGAACGGCGTCACGCCCGCGTCGGCGGCACCGCTCCAGCTCGTCGTGAGGTCGAGGCCGGAGGCCGCGCCGCCGATCGCCGGCCCGACCACGAAACCAAGGCCGATCCCCGCCCCGAGGATGCCCATGCCCTTGGCGCGGTCGCGTCCGCGCAGCACGTCAGCGATCGACGCTGAAGCGATCGAGATGTTGCCCGCCATCGCGCCGCCGACGAGGCGCGCGACGACGAGCAGCGCGAAGCTGCCCGAGAAGAACCAGAGGACGTAGGACAGCGCGGTGCCGAAGAGCGTCAGGAGCAACACGCCCCGCCGCCCGCGACGATCGCTCAAGCGCCCCCAGAACGGCGCCGCGACGAACTGCAGCAGTGAGTAGAGCGCCCCGAGCGCGCCGCCGAACAGCGCGACGACCGCGAAGCGGTTCGGGACGAGCCCTTCGAGCGTGGACACCAGGCCGCCGACGAGGCTCGCCGTGCCCTCGCGCCCGACGTACCAGTCGAGCATCGCCGGGAACAAAGGGAAGATCACGCTGAACCCGACCATGTCCAGGAACACCGTCAGGAACACGACCCCGAGCACGCCGCGTTTGGGCGCGCTCGCGCCGTCGTTCCCGTCTGACACGGCCGCTCTGGCCACCGCTTGAGGTTCGTTCGCCATTCGGCCTGACGTTGTACGCCCCAGGCCGAGGTGCCACGACTCCGCGGCCGACAATTTGTGCCACCGACCCTCCTCGTCGCTGAGGTTGGGGTCGCTGAGGTTCGGGGTCGCTGAGGTTGGGGTCGCTGAGGTTCGGGTCGCCGATGATCGGGGCGCCGTCGGTTCGGCTGCGCGAGGACGGACCTGCGCGCGCTGCGCCGGCGCCGCAGCCGTCCGGCTCCGCGCGGGCTGGTCTCCCGAGCGCGTAGACTGCGCGGCGTGTCGCCGCTCACCCCTGGCCTCGTCGTGACGCCGTTTCAGGCCGGCGTCGATCTGCCGCGGCTCTTGCGCGCGCTGGCGGATCGACCGGGGCTCGCCGCGCTCGACTCCGCCGGCGGCGCGCCGCGGAGGTTCTCGCTCGTGGCCTTCGACCCGCTGCCCGAGGCCCTCGTCGGCCCGCTCCCGCGCTCGGTCGAGGGCTTGCGCGAGTACGTCGCGCGCCTCGCGCCAAAGGCCGCAGGGGGGGCGTCGGTCGACGCCGTGCCGGGGCCCTTTGCTGGCGGCTTCATCGGCGCGCTCGCTTACGAGCTCGGCGTCGTGGGCGAGGACCTCGCGCTGCCCGCGCCCGCCTGGGAGGACGCGCCGATCGTGGGGGGCCTCTACACGGACTTCGTCGTCATCGAACACCCCGGCCCGGCGGCGCCCGCCGGGGCCGGCGACCGCGCGTGGCTCGTTCTCGGCGACTTCGAGTCGGCGCCAGCGGAGGTGGCGGGTCACCGCCCGAGCGTCGCCGCCCGCCGCTCCGCGCTCGAGCGCGCGCTCGCCGAGGCGCCCGAGGTCGGTGACTCGCGGCTGCCCGCGGTCCGCGCGCGCGGGCCCCTGCGCCGCGTCACACCACCCGCGGAGCACCGGCGCCGCGTCCAAGCCGCGCAGGCCGAGATCGGGCGCGGGAACATCTACCAAGCGAACATCGCGCATCGCTACGAGCGCGAGGTCGAGGGCCACGTCGTCGCCCTGTACCTGCGGCTGCGCGCGCTCTCGCCGACGCCCTACATGGGCCTCTTACGCTGGCCTGCGGCCCTTGGGCGCCCCGCCGGCGCGTTGGCGTCGGCTTCGCCTGAGCTGCTGCTCGAGGTCGACGTCGAGGGCGCGCAGCGGACCGCGCGGACGCGCCCGATCAAGGGGACGGCGCCGCGCAGCGCGGACCAGGCCGTGGACGCCACGCAGCGCGCCGCCCTGCTCGCGAGCGCCAAGGACCGCGCCGAGCTCGCGATGATCGTCGACCTCGAGCGCAACGACCTCGCCCGCGTGGCGGCCCCCGGCAGCGTCGTCGTCGCGGGCTTCCCGAGCCTCGAGACCTACCCGAACGTCCACCACCTCGTGGCCGACGTGCGCGCGACGCTGCGCGCCGACGTCGACAGCGTCGCGGCGCTCGCGTCGCTCTTCCCCGGCGGTTCGATCACGGGGGCGCCCAAGGTCGCGAGCATGCGGGTCATCGCGGGCCTCGAGGGGGAGGGGCGCGGGTTCTTCACTGGCGCCCTGGGTTGCCTCGACGTCCGCGGCTTTGCTCGGTTCAACATCCTGATCCGGACGCTCGTCCATCGGGCGGGCGCCGCTGGGGGGGGCGCGGCGCGCCGGGCCGACGCCGCCACCTTTCACGTCGGGGGCGGCATCACGTGGCGCTCCGACCCGGACGCCGAGGAGCGTGAGACGCGCATGAAGGGCGCCGCGCTCGCGGCCACGCTCGCGGGAGTGGACCAACCAGTGGACACTCTGGGCGCCTATCTGGCGCACCCGGCCATCGGCGAGGAGCCGTGAAGCATCGGCGAGGCGCCGTGAAGCATCGGCGAGGTGCCGTGAAGCGGCGGCAAACGGGTTGGAGCCGCCTTCGCAGGGCCCGGGCGCCCCTGGGGCCCTCCCGCGGCCTGCTGGTTGGGACTTCGGCACGCTGCTTGCGGTGCGCAGGGGGACGGGGTCTTGGCACCGAGACCCCGACGTCTGAGATATGTCGGAATCGTGCCCCCGCTTGCGACACGCTACGCTCGATGAACTAATGGCCAGCAGGTTCGTCCTGCGGCCCATGCACGCTCAACTGGAGACGCTATGAAACACCTGTCCGCCGCCCGCTCTACCGGTCGCCCCGCTGGCCGCACGCTCGGCCGCTCCGTCGTCGCGCCGGCGCTCGTCTGCGCCTTGCTTCAAGTGCTGCCAGGGGTGGCCGTTGCAGCGACGCCGACCATGGCGGTGTCTCGCCCTGCTGCGGCCCGCCAGGACGACCCCAAGCCCGACAAGCGGGACGAGGTCAAGACGCTGGTCGCGACCTTGAAGGGGCACATGGGCAAGCGCGGCAAGGAGGACCGCGAGGCCGTCGCGCTGATCGATACCGCGATCAAGGAGTTCGGCGTGAGCGGCCCGAAGGACCGTGAGGCCCTCGCGAAGGTGCTCGGCGAGGCGTTCAAGCAGCGGCGCAAGCCCAACGCGGAGGGCGTCGCGGACAACCAGCTCTACCTCGCGGCGGCCATCGCGCTGGGCGAGATGGGGCCGGAGAGCATCCCTGTCCTGACCCACTGGATCGGGCAGAAGGACCTCCGTGACGACATGAACGTCCAGCGCCAGCTGATCCTGTCGCTCGGCAAATCGAAGGACAAGGCAGCGGTCAAGCCCTTGATCGACCTGCTCGAACACCACCAGTCGATCGTGCAGGCGGCGGCCGCGGAGGCGCTCGCGAACTTCGCGCACTTGGAGCTCGAGGACCGCAAGGAGATCTTCAAGAAGGTCGTCGACCAGCTGACCGCGATCAAGGGGGCGGTGGACTCCGACCCGAACGACACGACGTCGCGTGAGCGCTACGACGCAGTGCGCGCGCCGATGCGCTCGGTGCTCAAGATCATGTCGAAGCAGGACTTCTCGGAGCCCTCGGAGTGGCGTAGCTGGTGGAACAACAACAAGAACAAGGACTGGGACACGCTCTCCTGAGCGCCGCTCTCCCCGAGATTCTGAGCCCCTGAGGGCCCGAGGTCCAAAGGCCCTGGGTTCACGCCGGTCCGCGGGAAGACCCCTCGGCCGGCGTCGTCGGCTTCCAGACCATGGTGCAACCCAACACGGATCCAAGCGCGAACGATCGCGGCTCCGCTGACGGCCAGGCGGCCGAGCCGGCGGTCGTGCTTACGCGGGGACCCCGCGGCCCTGGGCCCCTGGTCCTGCTCGCGCCGATCACTGCGCTCCTGGCGTTTGCGTTGTGGCGTCAGTCCGTTGGCGCCGACCTCGCGACCTCACGGCACGCCGCCGAGGTGCCGCCTTTGGAGAGCGGCCAGATGAGCGTCGACGGTTGGTCGGCGTCGTTCGCGTGGGGCGCCGGCGGACTCTCCTTCCTCGTCGACGCGCGTTTGGCGCCGCTGCATGCCGAAGCGAAGCGCCAGTCCTTCGACGCGCACGCGCTGCGGGAGCGTTTTGGTCTCGGCCCGGGCGAGCCGATGCGGCTGACCTTGCGCGCAGCGCAAGCGCCATCCAGCGGCGGGGCGCCGGCGGGCGCCGGCGCCGCTCCAGCATCGCTCGAGCTCTCGCTCGTTACGGTCGAGGGCCTCGCGCCGATCGTCCTGTCGGCGCCGACCGGCGCGTCGGAGGTGACCGCGACGGAGGGGACCGCGACGGAGGGCGCGCCCCACGACCCCGTCGCCGCGCTCTTCGCGCCGCCCCACGGCGCGCTCGCGCCGGGTCAGGAGGTCGATCTGTACCTGTGGCGGCCGGCAAGTGAGCCCGAGGGGCCGCGCAGCGCAACGCCGGCGGCGCGGACGCTCCGCATCGGCGGCAAGGAGGCCACGCGGCTCGTGCCGACGCGCCTCGAGGCGCCGCGCACGAGCAGCTCGCTCGCGAGGGTGGATGCAAGCGCCGGTGTCGAGGGCTCAAGCCAAGGCAGGGCGCCGCGATGAAGCTGCAAGGACGTTGGACCCCGACCCTCGCCCTCCTCACGCTGGGGAGCTCGCTCCTCGCGCGCACAGCCTCACCGGGCCCGACGGCCGCGCCGGCCCTCGAGCAGGGACAGACCGCTTCGCAACCGCAGGACGACGGAGGCGCAGCCCCTGCCGACCTGCGCGCCGTCACCGCCCAGCTCGAAGCCGAGCGCCGCGCATGGAATCTGCGGGAGACCGAGCTGCGCGCGCGGGAAACAGAGCTGCGCGCGCGGGAAACCGAGCTGCGCGCGCGGATCGACGCCCTGGAGTCAGAGCTCGCAGAAGAGCAACAACTGCGCCTAACCCGCGAGCGCGAGTGGCTGGAGTTCACGCGCGTCCTGACGAGCTTCGAGCTGCCGCTCCCCCCAGCGCCGGAGTTCATCCAGAGCGCGCTCACGGGTCCGCCCGACCCGGTCGCGGAGGAGGCGGCACGCCAACGCACGCGCGCGCTCGCCCGCGGCGTCGAGATGCGCGGGCAGCTCCGCGCGCTCCTGACCGCCGAGCAGATCCTGTCCCTCGACTTCATGGAGCTCGGCGCGCCCGAGCTGCACGCCGGTCGCGGCGTCACGGGCCCGGTCGTCGCGCGCCTGATGGACGACCGCGGGCGGCTGATCGGCTCCCTCGCGGCGGCGCGCCTCTCGCTGGAGGTGAGCCGCGCGGCCCGCTCGGTCACCCTCGTGCTCGAGGACGGCTACGAGTCCCGGGGCGGCCAGCGCGAGCCCTTCAGCGAGGGCCTGGGCGGCGCACGCCGGATCTTCCTGGGCAGCGTGGACCCAGAGCCCTGGCTCGAGGCGTTGCCCGAGCTGATCGCGCCCGAAGACGAGCGCCAGCGCGCCGACGACGGGCGCTGGGACCTGTCGGCGCTGCGTGTGCGGCTGAACGAGCTGCTGCGGAGCGCGGACCTCACCGGCGGCTCCGGCTGGCGGATCCGGGCGCTCGGCGGCGTCGTGGGCGCCGAGCTCACGGACCTGCAGCTCGTCGAATACGGCGACGATGGCGCGGTCCAGCGCCGGCTCTTTGCCGATCGCATGCGGATCGAGCGCGTGGGGCGCAACGTCGAGCTCGTGCTCACGGACGGCTCCCAAGAGCGGCTCGGCCGCATGGCGCCGTTCCTCGAGGGGCGCTTCCGTGTCGCGCTGCCGCGCTCTGACGCCGATGCGTGGCGCGCGGCGGGTGTGCCGGGCCTGGGCGCCAAAACGGGCGCCAGCGGCACACGCTGAGCAAGAGACCGTTGACCTCCGGCGCTCGAACCGCCAAGGTCCCCGCCGCGTGAGCCTCTTCGACGACCCCCCGCCGCCTCCGCCCCGCCGCCGCGCGCCGGCGCCGCCCGCCGAACCGGCGGTCGTCTCGGTCACGCAGCTGACGCAGCGCATCGATTCGGCGCTCAAAGGCTTCGGCCGGGTTGCGGTCGAGGGCGAGGTCAGCCGCGCGAAGCCCGCCGCATCGGGCCACGTGTTCTTCACGCTGAAGGACGAGGGCGCGATCCTCGACTGCAAGATCTGGCGCACGCAGGTGCCGCGGGCGCTGCGCTCCCGGCTCGAGGACGGTATGCGGGTCGTCGTCCACGGCATGCTCGACGTGTACGCGCCGTATGGCAAGCACTCGCTGGTCGTAGACCTCGTCGAAGAGCGCGGGATCGGCGCGCTCTTGGCGGACCTCGAGCGCCTCAAAGCGCGCCTCGCTGCCGAAGGTCTGTTCGGGCGCAAGCGGCCCTTGCCGCACCTGCCGCGCCGCGTCGGCGTCGTGACGTCCCGCGACGCAGACGCGTGGCGCGACTTCCTGCGCACGCGGTCGCTGCGCTGGTCCGGCTATCCGGTCGTGCTGGCGCACAGCCGGGTCCAGGGCCGCGTCGCCGCCCAAGAGCTCGTCTCCGCGATCCGGCGCCTCGACGCCTACGGCGTGGATGTCATCGTCGTCTGCCGCGGCGGCGGTGCGCTCGAGGACCTCTGGTGCTTCAACGAAGAGAGCGTGGCGCGCGCGGTCTTCGAGGCCTCCGTGCCCGTCGTCACCGGCGTCGGCCACGAGACCGACACGACGCTCGTCGACTTCGTCGCGGACCACCGCGCGCATACGCCGACGGACGCGGCGCAGACGGTCATCCCCGACCGCGCGCAGCTCGAGGCTGCGTTGGAGCGCCAAGAAGGCTATCTGTCCGAGGCGCTCGCGCGGCAGCTGGCCCAGCGCGTCGAGCGGTTGGAGCGCATCGGGCGCGCGCGGGTGCTGGCGCGGCCCGAGGAGCTCTTGGCGCTGTCGCGGCGGCGCGTGGACGAGGCCGGGCGCCGGCTCACTGCCGCGGTCGGCCTGGCGCACGCGCGGCGCTCGAGCGCCCTCGAGCGCGCCGCCCAGCGCCTCGCGACAGAGCGCCCTGGCGCGCGCCTCGAGCGCGCCGCGCGCAGGTTGGACGACTTGCAGCGCCGGCTCACGGCGGGCGTCGAGCGCGCCCTCGAGCGGCGCGGGCGGCGCCTCGAGCCGCTCGGCCGGACGCTGGAGGCGATCTCGCCCTTGGCTGTCCTGGAGCGCGGTTATTCAATCACGCGGCGCCCGGATGGCAGCGTCGTGCGCGACGCGACAGCGCTCGCGCCCGGCGACGAGCTAGAGACGCTGTTCCAGCATGGCGCGGTTCGTTCGCGCGTCGAGGGGCAGCCGTGACGACGTTCGACGCGCTGTTCGCGGTCGTCGTCAATTGGAACGGAGGCGCGGACAACCTCGTTTGCTTGCGCTCGCTCATCGAGCTCGAGGGCCTCCCGCCCGAGCGGATCGTCTTTGTCGACAACGCCTCGCGTGATGGCTCGCGCGCGGCGGTCGCGGCGGCGCACCCCGGGCTCGTTTTCATCGATCACACGCAGAACCTCGGCTTTGGCGAGGGCGCAAACGCGGGGGCGCGGGCCGCCCTCACGCGCGGCGCGGCCGCCGTCGTGTTCGTCAACAACGACCTGACGTTCCCTGGCGGGACGCTGCGCGGGCTCGCGGCGGCGTTTGATGCCGAGCCGAGGCTCGGCATCGCCGGGCCGCTCGTTCTCTTTCGCGACCCGGAAGGCGCCCCGTCGCGGGTCTGGTGCGCAGGCGGGCGCCTCGACCACCGGCAGAACCTCTCGACGCTGCTCGGGCACGGCGCGCCCGTCGACGACGCTTGGCGTAGAGAGCGCGCTGTGGACTACGTCGCGGGCTGCGCGCTGATGGCGTCGCGCGCGCTCCTCTCCGAGGTCGGCCTCTTCGACGCGAGCTACTTCGCATACCACGAGGACCTGGAGCTCGGCCTGCGCGCGCGCCGCGCCGGCTTTGACGTGCGGACCTACGGCCGGCTCACGGCGTACCACGCGCCGTCGAGCGCGACGGGCGGCGGCTACAGCCCGCGGCGCAAATGGATGATGGGCCTCAACTCCGTGCGCTTTCTGCGCCGCTATGGCGGCGCCGCGGCGTGGGGCAGGTTCGTGCTGTTCGATGTGCTGACCCTGCCGCCGCTGTTCGCGCTCGGCCTCGTCAACGGACGCTGGCGCGGCGTCGCGGCGAAGGCGCTCGGGATCTTCGATGGCGCGCGCGGACGGCGCGTCACGGCATCGCGGCTCGAGGCGGGCTCGAGCTGGCTCTGGTGAGCCCTCGCCCGCGCGTCGCCGACGTCAACGCGCCTGCCGCGCGAGCGCCGCTTCGAGGCGCGCGAGGCTGTCCTTCAAGCGCGCGAGCGGGGGGGCGTTGTCCGCTGGGCGCAGCCAGGCGTCGAAGTGCACCGAGGTGACCCCGAGCTGCGACTCGATGCGCCGCGCCAGGTCGGCTGGGGGCGGCGTGGGCCACAGCAACACGCCCGCGGAGCTGGCCGCTGCCTGCTCGAGCTTGCGCAGCCCAGCGTCCGTCGCGACGGCGTCGGGCGCCGCCCACGGGTCGAAGGCGGCGTTCTGGACCTCGACGCCGAGCGCCCGCGCGAGATAGCCGTAGCACGGCCACGCGGCGAGCAGCGGGCGGCTGCCGACCTGGGCCTCCAGCGCGGCTGCGACACGCGCGAGCTGTGCGCGCAGGTCCGCGACGCCTTGCTGCCAGACGGTCCGCTCTGCCTCGAGCGCGCCCTTGGCGTCAGGGAACGCGCGCGCGGCGCCGTCGGCGATGTGCGCCAATTGCAGCTCCAGCAGGTCGGGATCGAGCCACACGTGCGGGTCGTTGCCCGAGTGCGTGTGCTCCTCGCCGTTGCCGTGGGTGTGACGGGTCACAGGGAGCTGGATCCAACGCGCGTCGCTACCGCGCGCGGCGTCGAGCGTGCGGCTCGGCGGCAGGCTCGCGCCTGTGACCCACGCCTCGAGCCCGGCGCCCGCGAGCACGACGAGCCGCGCGTCGCGCATGGCGGCGACGCCCTCGCGCGTCGGCACCCAGTGCGCGGGGTCCGCGTCCTCCGGGACGGGGCGCGTGACTGGGACGGCGTCGCCGAGCGCCATGCGCGTGAGCGCCTCGGCGGGCGCCGAGCCGCACGCGATGCGCGGCGCGACGGCGGCGCGCGAGCGCGCGGTGTCGTCGCCGGAGCAGCTGAGGACCGTCAGGGCGAGCGCCGCGCTGAGCGCCGCGCTCCAGCCGCGGCTGCGCGCCGGGGCGCGCCTCGGGCGAGCCCCGCCACACCCGCCACGGCGCGGCTTCGATTGGGGTTGCATGGCCCGGATCTTACCCGGGGCGTTCGGCTGCCAGAACGTGCACGGCTGCCACGACGACAGCGTGGGCGGCGCCTCGGATCGCCGGATACACACCTGAGGCGCGCTGGGGCGTGAGGTGCGCGCTCTGGCACGAGGGTTGCGGCAGCACACAGGTCCGCATGTCACCGACCAAGAGCCCCATGTCGATCCCCATGCGCCGCGGCGCGTTCGTGTCCTTCCTCTTGACTGCGCTCGGCCTCGCGCCTGGCGCGGCCGCTGCGGCGCTCGACCATGGAACGGCGTCCCCCGAGTCGCTCGGGCCCGTGCCCGCGGGGGGCGTCGCGGAGGACACCGCCCAGGGCCTCTCGTGCGGCGCCCCCGTCGGTGATTCGAGCAGCGTCCAGGGCGAGCGCGGGGCGGCGCGCCACGTCGGGCCCTACCTGCTGCTCGAGGCGCTCGGCGCGGGCGGCATGGGCGAGGTCTTCGCCGCCGAGGCGGCGCACCCTGTTCGGCGCCGCGTCGCGCTGAAGCTGCTACGCAGCGGCCTGCCGGATGCCGCGCAACGGGGGCAGTTCGAGCTGGAGTGCCAAGCCCTCGCCCTGGTCGAGCACGAGCACATCGCGCGCTACTACGACTCTGGTGTGGACGAAGAGGGGCGCCCGTGGCTCGCGATGGAGCTCGTCGCGGGCGAGCCGATCACTCACTACTGCGAGCGCCGCGCGCTGGACCTCGACGCGCGCCTCGCGCTGCTCGCGGACGTCGCGCGCGCGGTGGCGCACATGCACGCGCGCGGCGTCATCCATGGCGATCTGAAGCCGAAGAACATCCTGGTCTCTGAGCGTGAGGGGCGCGCGGTGGTGAAGGTGATCGACCTCGGCGCTGCCCGCATCGCGGGGCGCCCCGCCCCGGCGCCGGCGACGCTCACGGGCACGCTCCTCTACATGGCGCCCGAGCAGCTCGCGAGCGAAGATCCGCCGCTGCGCGAGCGCTGCGACGTGTACGCGCTCGGGCTCGTCTTGCGCGAGCTCCTGCTCGGCCGTGAGCGGGTCGGGCCGAGCGGGGCTGACGGGGTCGCGCTGGCGTTCCAGCGCGCGACGCGGGCGCTGCCGAGCCCGAGCGCGATCTTGGCAGAGGCGCGCGCGCCTTGGTCCCAGAGCGGCCAACCCTCGCAGCCGCCCGGGCGCGCCGAGCCCCGCGGTCTCTCCGCGCCGCGGCTGCAGCGTCGTTTGCAGGCGGGGCTCGAAGCGCTCGTGATGCGCGCGACGGCGTTTGATCCGTTGGCGCGCACGCCGACTGCGCGCGCGCTGGCGGGCGACCTGGAGCGGGACGTGGCGCGCGCGCGACAGGCCGCGGCGGGGCGCGCTCGGGGGCGCGCGCTCGCCGCAGCGGCGCTCGCTGCGAGCGCCGTGACCTGGCTCGTCGCATAGCCTGGCGATCGCGCGTCGCTCAGGGCCTTCACGCTCAGGGCCTTCACGCTCAGGGCCTTCACGCTCAGGGCGCTCACGCTCAGGGCGCTCACGCTCAGGGCGCTCACGCTCGGGTCCTCGCGCTTGGGGCTCGCCTCAGAGCGCCTGGATCAGATTGGGCAAGAGCGCGACGGCCGCCGCGACACCGAGGGCCGCCAGGCCGATCCCGAGCGCCAGCACGGAGCCGAGCTCGACGCCGTAGAGCAGCGCCGCGGTGCTGCGGGGCGCGCCGAGGCGGTCGAGCGTGCGCATCTCCGCCGTGCGCAGGCGCGACGACAGGACAAACACGAGCCCGACGAGCACGGCGGTCGTCACGGCGAGCACCAGGCCGACGAGGTCGAAGAAGCGCTTCACGCGGAAGACCACGTCGAGGAGGTCCGCGATGACCTCGCTCGGCACGACGGCCTGCAAGCCCTCGCGCGAGCGCTGCGCCGTGTTGATCGCCGTGCGCATGAGCGTCGCGTCCTTCGTCGTGTAGGGCGCGACGAGGATCGCGGACAGCGGCAGCGCCTCGGGGCCGGCGTGGAGGTGAAAGCTCGCGAGCGTCTCGTCGTCGAGCTCTGTGTGTTCCAGCACGGCGCCGCTGAGCTGCACGGAGCCCGGCGCGCGCGAGACGACGAGGGCTTCGTCGACGCTGTCGGCCTCGGCGTGCCCGTGGGCGATGCCGAGCACCGCCCAAGCGGTCTTGATATCGGCGAACACCGCGCCGTCGTCCGACGTGCCGCGCGGCGCATAGACGCCGACGATCCGGAGGCGCAGCGCCGGCGGGCGCGCGATGTCGTAGCTCTCGACTTGGTCCGTGTAGAGCGTGTCGCCGACGCCGAGCCCCAGGGCCCGCGCGGCCTCCGCCCCGAGCGTCGCCTCGCCGATCCGCAAGGGGTCGGTCCCGGCGGCGAGCGCCAGCCCGCGCAGCTCCGCGTACTCCGCCGTGGTCGCGACGAGCGGCCGCCCGCGCGCCGTGCACCCGACGTGCAGGGGGACGCACACGCCGCGTCCCAGCGCGAGCAGTCGCTCGAAGTCTTCCCAAGTGACGCGCTCGAGGTCCGCGGACCGAAAGTGCAGCGCCGCGAGCGTCAGGTCGAAGCGGTTGCCGCGCGCGCCGACGAGCAGCGGCGTGTCCGCCGCGCGCGCGCCGAGCTGGCGCTCGTAGCGGGCCATGAGCACCGTCGAGACCGCGGGCACGAAGGCCGTCAGCGCGACACACCCGAGCAGGACGATCGTGCGCGCCCAGTGGTGCTGCGCGTGGCGGAGCGCGAGCAGGAGACGTCCAGCGATCACGACCTCGGCTCCATCTGGGCCGGCCCGGACCCAGCGCGCGGGTCCACGGGCGGCGCCCCGTCCCCGGAGAATGTGCCGTCCCCGGAGAGCGTGTCGTCGCTGCCGGAGAGAGCGCGGACGTCGATGATGCGCTCGAAGCGCGCGAGCTGGCTGTGGTCGTGCGTGACCATCACGAGGGCCGCGCCCGTGCGGCGTGTCTCGTCGAACAGGAGCTCCAGGACGCGCTCGCCCGTGTCGGGGTCGAGGTGGCCGGTAGGCTCGTCGCCGAGGACGAGGGCCGGCTCCGTCACGAGCGCGCGCGCGAGCGCCACGCGTTGGCGCTCGCCCTGCGAGAGCCGGCGCGGCTTGCGAGTCGTGTGCGACGCGAGGCCGACGCGCTCCAAGAGCTCGCTCGCCCGCGCGCGCGCGGCGCGGTCGAGGTGCAGCGCCGGCACGGCGAGGTAGGGGAGCAGCACGTTCTCGAGGACGGTCAGGTGATCGAGCAGCTCGAGCTCCTGGAAGACGAGCCCGACGTGCGACGCGCGCAGCGCCCGACGGCGCGCGTCGTCGATGGCAGCGAGGTCGACGCCCGCGAGCTCGACGCGCCCGGCGCGGCCCGCGCCGCGCAGCGGCAGGATCCCGCACATGAGCTGCAGCAGCGTCGTCTTGCCTGCGCCGCTGGGCCCGATGACCGCGACGCGCTCCTTGGGCGCGACGTCGAGCCGCGTGACGTCCAGCGCGAACGACGCGGGGGCGCCTGCGCGGCTGGCCGGCGCATGCGTGGCGGGCCGGGTCCCTGGCGCGGTCCGCGCGCGAGCCGCCGCCGCCGCGCCGCTGCCGTAAGCAAAGCGGACCTCCGTGAGGGTCACGAGCGGGGTGGCTATGGCGTGGGTCGCGCTCATTGGTCGGTGTCCGCGAGCGGCGCCGCGTCGACGCGGCGCTGCTCGAGCATGCGGCTCGCGACGATGCGCCAGCCGCCATCGAGCGCCGCAACGGTGTACTCGGCGCGGTACTCGTTGGTGCGGAAGTGTGCGTGGCCCCAGTGGTAGACGGCGCCTGCGACCTGCCAGCGTGTGTCGACGACGAAGCTCGTGCGCGCGGCCGGCGCGCGCTCCGCAGCGCCTTCGACGGCCTGTTGGCCGATCCGCACGACCTCAACGGAGAGGTGCTCCACGCGCTCGACGCGGCTGACCGCGCCGCCCTCTTCCTGCACGATGAGGCCGCGGTAGACCTCGTCGTAGAGGCGGTCGAGCAGCTGGCCGTCGACGCTCGCAGCCAGGGCGTCGTAGACGTCCTCGTCGCGCGTGAAGTCGAACGCGCGGTAGATGTTCGTGTGGAGCGGCTCGAAGATCGCGCGCGCCTCGGCGGGTGTCGGCGCGTCGAGCCGCGGCGCCTCGGTCGCGAGGAGCGCTGCCCAGGCCGTCAGGGTGACCGCGGCGAGCCCCATGGCCGCGCGCAGCGGGCGCGGCCCGCGCCACACCGCGAGGCCGGCGGCGATGGCCGCGGCGACGGCTGCGAGCGCGGGCCACGGCACGGCGGAGCGGGGCGGGAGGGGCGCGACCGCGGGCACCGTCGCGAGGTGGGACGCGCCCTCCGCCGGGCGATGCCAGAGGTGCTCGGGTTCCGCGCGCGAAAACCGCACGAGCTCGGAGCGGCCGCCGCCCGTCCAGCGACACACGACGTCGAGGGTCGGCGCCGCGGCCTCGGTCCCTCTGCGCGACACGTCGGGCGGGAAGACGCCCCAGACGACGCCGACCTGCCGGGGCGGCGACATCAGCGGGTAGACCAGCGTGAGGCGCGTCTTGGTGAGCGCGCGCGCGCCGAAGCGCGGGAAGTGGGCGAGGAGCGCAGGTTCGCCGGCCTCGAGCTCGAAGCCGGCGTCCGTGGGCTCGCGCTCGGCGCCGTCGGCCGTGACGTGGACCTCGCGCGCAAAGAGGTCGAAGAGGGCCTCGCGGGCGAGCTCGAGGTCGGCGCCCAGGAGCGCCCCGGGGTCTTCCCTAGGGACGTCCGCGAACGCGTCCAGGAACGCCAAGTTCGTGATGAGCTGCAGCCGCACCTCGCCGTCCTCGACGGCGAGTGAGACATCGATGTCAGGGCCGTCTCTGGGGTCGAGCGCGGGGGCGCGCCCGAGCGCGCCCAGCGCGGGGAATGGGCCCAGCGGGCCCAGCGCCGCGCATACGACGAGGGCCACGGAGCGGAGGCCTGTGGGAGAGAGGAGCGCGAGCATCGATTCGAGGCGGTCCCGGCACGCGAGTCTTACCGGGGCCTCACGGCCCTGGGGATGGCATCGCATGTGGAACGGTACGATAGTCCTTCTGCGTCGCTCGACCAGCGCGATGTGCGGCCGGCCGCCCGCGCCGGCGACGACCCTGCAACGCCCCTCCCTGGGCGCACCCCTTGTCCTTCAGGTCCCTCCTCAGTTCGCTCGCCTGCGTGTCGGCGCTCGCCGCCTCCACGGCCACGGCCACGGCCGCGGCCTGCGGGCAGCGGCCGACGGAGGACGTCGGCGCGCCCCCATTGCGGGCGGTCGAGCCAGGCCCGGCAGCGCCTTCGGGGTGTGATCCTTGGGTGCGCGAAGCCCGCGCGTTCCAACGGCACGTCGCGCTCCTTTCCAGCCCGTGGATGGAGGGGCGCGAGCTCGGCTCGCCCGGCCTCGAGCTGGCCCTCGAGTATGTCGAGCACGAATTTGAGGTCGCGGGGCTGGCCCGGCCGTACGTGGCGGAGGCGCTGGCCGCCGGCGCGGCTGACGGCCGCACCTATCGGCAATCCTTCGACTTCGGGTTCAACGTGACCATGCAGTCGGCCCGCTTTGTGCTCGCGGGCGCCGCGCCGTTCGTCGATGGCGTCGATGGTGACTTCGTCGCCACGTCCCTGGGCGGCGTCGGAGTGGTCGAGGCGCCGCTCGTCTTCGTCGGCTATGCGATCGAGCGCGCCCAGAGGATGAGAGCGACTTCTCGAGCTTCCCCGAGGGCCTGCGCCTCGACGGCAAGATCGCGCTGCTGCTGCGCTACGAGCCCTTGAACGAGAGCGGCCGCAGCCGGTGGGGGGACGGGCGGTGGTCCACCCGTGCATCGTTCCAAAACAAGCTGGCGGCCGTCGAGCGCCTCGGCGCCAGCGCTGCGGTCATCGTCAACCCGCCCGGTGTCGCCGGCCTGCGCGGCGCGGAGCTCCTGCAGCCGGGCCGCGGGGTGCGCGCCTACGTGAACATCCCGGTCCTGCATCTCTCACGCGCAGCCGGCGAGCGCCTCGTCGCCGCCGCGGACCCCGAGGCGCGTTCGCTCATGGACCTGCGCAAGCGCTCGGACGCCGGCGGGTTCGCCGTCGAGCTGAAGTCGACTGCGTCGCTCGAGGCGCGGTTCGTGACCGAGCCGTTCCACGTCGAGAACCTCGTGGGCGTGCTGCCTGGCCGTGGCGCGCTCGCCGCGGAGCACGTCGTCGTCGGGGCGCACATCGATCACTTAGGGCGCGGCCGCGGCGCCGGGGGCCGCGGCGCCCGGTCCGTGCAGGTCGCGGACGCCGCGTCCGAGGGGGTCGTGTACCCGGGCGCGGACGACAACGCGTCGGGCGTCGCAGGCATGCTGCTGGTCGCCGCGCGGTTGGCGGATGAGTACCGCGCTGCGCCACCCGACGCCGAGCTGCGTACGGTGGCCTTCATCGCGTTCAACGCCGAGGAGTCCGGCGCGATCGGGTCGCGTTACTACGTCGCGAATCCACTGGCGCCCCTCACGCAGCACGCGCTGATGGTCAACCTCAGCTCAATCGGCCGCATCGAGCGCAGCCGGCTCCATCTGCAGGGCCTGGCGAGCGGCACGGGCCTCGCGGAGTTCGTCGCGCCGCTCCTCGAGGCTTCGTCGTTGGACGTGCTCGCGGGTCTGCGCTTCACGGGCGTCGGCGACCATACGCCCTTCCAGCGCGCCGAGGTCCCCGTCTTGCACGCCTTCGGCGATCGACACGCGGACCAGCGGACGCCCCGGGACACCGCGGACAAGGTCAACGTTTGCGAAGCGCTCGCTGCCGTCGACCTCCTGCACGGGATCGTGGGCGCGGTCGCAGCGTGGCCGCAGCGCTTCGAGTTCGAGCCACGCACACCTCGCTGAGAGACAGGCACACCTCGCTGAGAGACAGGGCGCGAGCCTCGGCCCTTGGTCGTGCTTGCCCGACCTGCTAGCGTGAGAGGCATGTTCCATCGGCTGTGTGCCCTGCGTCGAACGGCCGTGTTCGCATGCGCAGCGCTCCTCACCCTCCCTGGCTGCGGCGGCGGCGCTGTGACGGCGGCGGAGCGCGCTCGGATGCCGATCGTCATCGTCGCCCTGGACGGTGTGCCCGAGCGCTTCACGGGCCTCGGCGCTGCGCCCGGCGCGCCGTCGTACACGCCCGTCCTGGATGAGCTCGCCCGTGAGGGGCTCGCGTACTCCGCGTGCCTCGCGTCCGAGCCTTGGTCCCACCTCGCGCTCGCGGGCGCTCTGCGTGGGTCGACGGAGCAGGGCGCGCCGACCCTCGCGACGACGCTGGAGCGGGCAGGCTGGCGCTCGATCGCGGTCGTCTCCCACGACTCTGTCGCGACGGAGGAGGTCCTCGAGGGGTTCACCGATGTGCGCCGCCTCGGCGTCGGGGACGAGGCCGGCGCGCTGGCCTCGGACGCGGTGCAGGTCGCGCTCGGGGCCTTCGATTCGACCGACCCGCGGCCGCCGTTCGTGCTGCTGCACCTCGCCGACGCGCGCCCGCCGCACCATCGCTACAAGGGCCTCGTCGCGGCGTGTGACGCGCCTTACCTCGGGCCGTGCGCCGCTGCGCTGCCGCACTCCGAGCTGCTGCGCCTCGCACCGACGTTCGGGCCGAAGGACTTCGCGCGGCTCTCGGCGCTCGTCGCGTCCGAGGTCGCAGCGGTGGACCAAGCGCTGGGCGCGTTGCTCGCGGGCCTCGCTCGGCGCGCAGTGTCCGACGACGTGTTGCTGGTCGTCATCGGGACGCGCGGCGCCTGGCTCGGAGAGGGCGGGCACGTCGGCCTGATGCCCGGCCTCGACCCCGAGGTGCTGCAAGTGCCGTTTGTCGTGCGCCTGCCGCGCACGATCACGCGCGCGCGCAGCGGCCTCGCGCTGCAGGGCATCATCGACACGCCCGTTTTGACGCTCGACCTCGCGCCGACGTTGCTCGACGCGCTCGCGCTCGATGCCTCGCGCGAGGCGCGGGCGGCGCGCGCGGTCGTTGACGCCGCGGCACCGCGCGCTGACGGGGCGAGCCCCGCCGGCGTCACATCAGGTGCTCCGCCGCGCCCCCAGATGCTGGGGCGAACCCGCGGCGCGTCCGTGTTGCCCGGGTCGCCGGCGCGGGAGGGCGCGCTGAGGCTCGGGACCCAGCGCGGGCTCCAGCTCGCCGCGACGTATGCCGCGGGGGCGGGCGTCGTGCGCGACCTCGAGCATGGTCGAGAGTGGGTGGTGCCCTTCGGGCCGACCGGCGGCCCCGACCCAGAAGCGACGGCCGCGACCCTCGGGCTCGCCGTCGAGCTCGACGCTTGGATCGGCCCGCTGCCCGCGCCGTCGCGGGCCAAGCGTCGTTGAGCGCCACGCAGTACGCTGCCCCTCGGATGTCACGCTCGCTCGTTCTGCCGGTCTTGCTCACTGCGCCGCTCGCCGCGGTGGTCGCGTGGCGCGCCGTCGACGGGCTGCCTGCGGACCCAGCGCAGGGCGCCGCCGCCCTGCGCGTGAACCTCGCGCATGTCGCCGCGCTCGAGGTGCAGCTCGCATTCGATCCTGCAGCGGCCGGCGTCCCTCCAGCGATCGAACACGCGCTCGCTGGGTACCTGGAGCGCTGGCAGCACGTGCTGCCGGGGCTCGCGCTCGCGCTGCCTCGCGCGGACGCGGGCGCGGACGCGGGCGCGCGCGCTGGCGAGGGCCTCACCGCGGCGCCAGCGGCGCGGCTCGTCATCGGCGGCCTCACGGACGCGCGCATCGCGCGGCTCCTGACGCTGGCGGGCCTCGCGTGTGAGCTCGATGGAGAGGCGTCGTCCCCAGCTGCGCGCGTGCGCCTCGCCGGACAGACCTTCGAGCGCGCGGGCTTCGCGTTGGCGTGTGCCTTCATGGACCCCGAGCGCCCGGGGCTGCCGGTCTTCGTGGTCGCGGGGGACGCGGCGCCCGTCGCGGCCGTGCTGCGCGCTTGGGGGCCGTCTTGCGCGCCACGCGGCAGCGTCTGGTCCTTCGGAGCGCGCGCGTTGGACGTCGACCTCGCGCCGCGCGGCGGCGCGCGTTGGCAATCGACGCTCACCTACGAGCGCGGCGGCGCGGCCGGGCCGCGCGAGCCAGGGCCCACCGATGCCGCGGGCTCGCAGGAACAGGCGGCGGAGCTCCGCGCTGCGGTCGCGCGTTGCGCTGCGTTCTTGCCGGGCTTCGGCGAGGGGCGTGAGCTGCCCCCGCTCGACCTCGAGCCTACGTTGGAGCCGTGCCTAGGGGGCCCGCTCGGGGACGGCCTCTCGCGCTACACGGCGCCCACGGCCGCCACGCGCTATGAACTTGGCGCTTGGTATCAACCGGCGCTCGCGGGGCGCCCGGCGCGGCTCCGAGCGCTCGAAGGCAGCGCGGACGTGGCCGAGGCGCTCCTCGCAGCGTGGCTCGAGGATGCGCTGGGCGCGCCGCGCGAGGCGTGGATGCTCGCGGGCGCCGCGGTCGATGGCGCGGGCGAATTGGCGGCGCGGCAGTTGGCGGAGTGGGGCGACGTCCTCGGGCTGCCGCTGTACGGCGCCGCGCGCGGGGCGAGCCCCTTCCAGGCCTTGGACGCGGTGGGCGGCGTCGAGCGGCGCGCGCGCGCAGGGCTCTTGTTCCGCGCGCTGCGGCGCACGCTCGGGTCCGACCCAACGGGCGAGGCGCTGCGCCGGGCCTGGCGCGAGGGCCTCGACGCCCCGACGCGCGCGCGTGTGGAGGTCGCGTATCGCGCGCTCGTGGCGGACCAGGCGCCGGCGCCGCCGCGGACCCTCCTGGACGCGGCTGGCGGCGCCGTCGCGGGCGCGACAGGGGTCACGCTGACCGCGCCGCCGAGGCCCGCGCCGCGCGGGCACGGCACGCGCGCAGCGGCGGATTCGCTCGCTCGACTGGCGGCGCTCGGCGCGGGCGCTGCGCTCGTCACGATGCACGTCGTCGTGCCGCGTGACACGGCGCCGAACGTCGGCGGGCTCGGCGCGCCGTACACCCTCGAGAGCGACGTCGCGATCGCCGCGACGGTCGCCGCGCTGCGCGCGCGCGGGATGCTCGCGGTGCTCGTGGTGCAGCCGTTGACCTCGCCGACGGGGCTCGGCCCCTGTGACACGTCGCAGCTCGGGTCGGTCGAGCTCTGGGAGACCGCTCTGCAGTGCCAAGCCCGCGCGGTGCGTCACGCGGCGTGCGTCGCGCGCGCCGCACGTGCGGACGCGCTGTGCATCGCCCGGGGCGCGCCGCAGTTCTTTGCAACGTCATGGCGCGGCGAGGGTCCAGAGCCTGCCGGTCACGTCGCGTTCCGTGAGGCCAAGGAGCGCGGCTGGCGCGCCCTCGTCGACGCGGGGCGCCTCGCGGGCGTCCCGTTGGTCGCGCTCGCGCCGGACCTAGGGTTCGCGGCGGGGATGCCCGTTGGCGAGGAGCTCGCTTGGGTCGGCGTCGACCTCGCGCCGCGCTTCGTTGCTGGCGGGGAGGCCCCGCCGCCGGCGGATTCACGCGGGCCGTGGACGCCGCTCTTGCGCGCCCGATTCCAGCAGGCGGCGCTCGAGCGCGCGGAGGTCGCCGCGGCCGTCGTCGTCGGCTTCCCTGCGGCCTCGAGCGTCGCGTTTGGCCCCGCGCGCACAGGCGGCCGCGCGGAGCCGGGCGCACGCGACGCCCTGCTCGGCGCCCTCGCGGAGGCCGCCGGCCCCACGCGGCCTGGCAAGGGCAGCGCGGCGGCGCTCGGTTGGCTCTTCTTGCGCTCCTGGGCCCTCGATGGGCGCACCCCGCCGCGGAGCGAGGACCTCTCGGTCCCCACCCCGGACGCGGCAGCAGCGCTCAAGCGCGCGTTCGCGCGGTAGCGGCCTCACGCGCCGCAGCGAGCCCGCGCTCGACGTCGGCGAGCAGGTCGTCGACGTGCTCGATCCCGACGGACAGGCGCACGAGGCCATCGGCGAGCCCCGCCGCGCGACGCACCTCGGGCGGGATCGACGCGTGTGTCATGCTGGGCGGCGTCTCGACGAGCGACTCGACGCCGCCGAGCGATTCGGCCAGCGTGAAGACGCGCGTCGCGCTCGCAAAGGCGTCACCCGCGGCGACGCCGCCGCGCAGCTCGAACGACACCATGCCGCCCGGGCGCGCCATCTGCTTCTGCGCGACCATCAGCTGCGGGTGATCCGGGAGGCCGGGGTAGTGGACCTTCTCGACCTGCTCGTGGTCGGCCAGGAACTGCGCGATGCGCTCGGCGTTGTCGCAGTGGCGCTCCATGCGCACCGCGAGGGTCTTCGTGCCGCGCAGGACGAGGAACGCGTCCATCGGCGCGAGCTGGCCGCCGACGGCGTTCTGGTAGAAGGCGAGGTCCTTGCGCAGCGCCTCGTCTTGGCCGATCAACGCGCCCCCGATCAGGTCGGAGTGCCCGCCCAGGTACTTCGAGAGCGAGTGCAGCACGATGTCCGCGCCGAGCTCCAGCGGGCGCTGCAGGTAGGGGGTCGCGAACGTGTTGTCGACGACGACGTGCACGCCCTTCGCCCGCGCGACCTTGGAGGCCTCGGCGATGTCGGTGAGGCGCAGCAGCGGGTTCGTCGGCGTCTCGAGGTAGAGGTACTTCGTGTTCGGCCGCAGCGCGGCGTCGACCTTCGCCAGGTCCGTCGTGTCGACGAACGTGAACTCGACGCCGAAGCGCTGGAACACCTTCGTGAAGATGCGGTAGGTGCCACCGTACAGGTCGTTGCCAGCCACGACGTGGTCGCCCGGCGACAGGCGGTCCATCAGCGCGTTCGTCGCGGCGAGGCCCGACGCGAAGCCGAGGCCCCAAGCGCCGCCCTCGAGGCTCGCGAGGTTCTCCTCGAGCGCCGTGCGCGTCGGGTTCGACGTGCGCGAGTATTCGTAGCCCTGACGGGGCTTCGCGGGCGCGTCCTGCTTGAACGTGCTCGTGAAGTACACGGGCGGCATCACGGCCCCATTGTTCGGGTCGGGCTCCTGGCCTGCGTGGATCGCGCGCGTCTCGAATCGGCCGTGGTTGTTGCGGATGGAGCTCATTCCGGGGCGGTTCTGGGTCAGCTAAGGGGGGGCACGCCCGAGGGCGGGCGCGTTCGCGCGGACCAGTGTAGAGGCCCAGGGAGGCGGGCTCTACCATCGTCACCGATGCCCGACCCGCTCCGTCCCGCGGGCGCCCGCCGCGCGCTGCTCGCGCCGATCGCGCTGGCGCTCTCCGCGCTCGGCCTCCTCGGCCTGTTCCTCGTGCGCTGGCGCGCTGGGGACCTCAATGCCTGGGGCTGGGACGAGTCGATGCATGCCGCGCTCCCCGGGGGGCGCATCGCGCTGGCGGTCGGCGCCGGGGATTGGCGCGGCGCCTGGGACGCCGTGCACGACTGCGAGCGGTATCCGCCTGTGGCCGGGGTCGTCCTCGCCTCCGCGATGGCGGTCTTCGGGCTCAGCGAGCTCGTCGCGCGCGTGACGTTGCTCTGCCTCTGGTTGGCGCTCGGAATCGGAGGGCTGGCAGCCCTCGGCCGCGTCACACGGGAGGCGCTCTGGGCTGCGAAGGGCGCGCCACTCGGGCTCGCGACGGGCGCCGGGCAGGTGCAAGCGAGCCAGCTCCGGCCCGAGGACGACCGCGTCGGCCGGCACATTGCGGCCTACGGGGCGGCCGCGTTCGGCCTCATGTCGCCGCTCGCGAACCGCTATGCGCCGACGCTCTTCCTCGAGTCGCTCTTTGCCGCGCTCGCGGTGATAGCCACGTGGGCGCACCTGCGCGCGCGGCGGCCGGGCGCGGCGCCGCTCGCGACACTGGGCGCAGGCGTCGCCCTCGCGGTCGTGTGCTTCACGAAGTGGAACTACGGGGTGCTCTTCCTCGCTGCGCTGGGGCTCGACGCGTGCTTCGACCTCTTGCAAGCGAGCCGCGCCGGCGCCCTGCGCGCCGTCGCGCTGCGTTGGCTCTTGTTCGCCCTGCCGCTCGCGCTGGCGTCGATTTGGTGGTTCGCGCTCCCGCTGCCGTTCGGCGGCGAGGTCGCGGCGCGCCACAGGGCGGAGTGCCTCGACTACCTCTGGTCGAACCAGGAGATGGCGGCCGCGCCGTGGTGGATGCGGCGCCTGGCGTGGTATCGAGGCGTCGCCACGCACCCGGCCATGTTGTTCCTGCTCGTGCTCGGCGCGCTGCGCTCCCTGCGCTTCGTGCGCGTCCCCGAGGTGCGCACGCTGTGGCTGTTGCTGCTCGTCATCGGGCTGCCCGCGACGCTGCACCAATTCTTCTTGGATCGATTCCTCATCGTGCCCGCGATGTTCCTCTTCGTGCTCGCCGCGATCGGCTGGGCGGACGGATGGACAGGCACGCGCCCCGCGCGCGCCTCCGCGGCGGTGGTCTTGTGCGCGGCGGTCATGGCGTGGGCGCTCGTGCCTGTCTTTGACCTCGCGGTGCGCTTCGGCTTCCCAGTCGCGGCCTCGAGCGAGGTCGCCGCGTATCAGCGCGGCTACGTGCACGACACCCTGGGGCCGTTCGGCGCGCCGGCCTCCAACGGCTTGCCGCACCGCGCGCACGAGGCGCTCCTGGCGCGCATCGCGGGCGCCGTCGGGCCCGAGGAGCGGGTCGGCTGGGTCGGGCAATCGCAGGAGGTCTCGCCCGCGTCGCTGCACTTTGGCCTCCTCGCTCACGGCGGCTCGCCCGCGCGCTTTCGCGCCGACGCAGAGGGGCCGATGGACCTCTGGCCGGTCCCCGGTGTCCCTGACCAGGGCTTCGATGGCGCCGCGGTCCTCGCCTGGGCGGCGGGCTTCGATGTGCTGGTGCTCTGCACGCCCGTGGACCTGAAAGGGCGCCCGAACCGCGCTTGGATCGCCGAGCGCTGGCAGGCGCCGCTCCTGGCGGGCGGCTGGCGCGCGGAGTCGCTCGGCGCGCTCGAGGTCCCGAAGCCGCCGGGGCCGGCGGCCTCGGTCGAGGTGCGGATCGCGCGCCGCGAGTAGCATGCTCGGCCCCATGGCGAGTCGAACGGATCGAGCCGAGCAGGCGGCGCGCGCGCGCCAGGCGCTGCTGGAGCAGTTGCACGAGGACGCGCGCGAGCTCCGGCTGCGTCGCGCCGAGTACGCGGCCGACGTGCTGGAGCTCGACGCGGTCCTGGAGCTCATCGCGCGCCGCGCGGACAGCTCGCTCGGCAAGCGCGCGATCGCCGCCGTCGCGCCCTTGGGCGCGGCCAGGGCGCGCGCCCGCCTCGCGCGCCAGACCGAGCTGGCGCTCCTTGCGCGCGTCGGAGACCTGCCGACGTTCGCGGGCGTGACCGACGTCCTGCCGCCTGGGTCGGAGTCCTTCGCGCGGCTCGACGAGGACCGTATGGCGTCGATGCGTGACTTTCTGCAGGCGAACGTGCGCCTGCGTGATTGGTCGCAAGCGCGCGTCGAGGACGTCCCGCGCTGCGCCGAGTGGATGGCGCTCGCGCCTGATACGACGGAGCTCGCGCAGGCGATCGACCGCGTGCTCGACCCGCGCGGGCGCGTGCGCGATGACGCCTCGCCGCAGCTGCAGCGCTTGCGCGCAAACGTGCAAGAGCTGCAAGAGCGCATCGAGCGCACGGCCCGGGCGGTGCTGCAACGCTCGGACGTGCGCGTGCACCTGACGGATGGCGCGATCCACCGGCGGGCCGGCCGACCGGTCCTCGCCGTCAAGGCGAAGCTCTCGGGGCGCGTGAAGGGGCTCGTGCACGATCGCTCGCAGAGCGGCGAGAGCGTGTTCATCGAGCCTGCCGAGTGCCTCGAGCTCGGCAACCGCCTCGCGGAGGTCGTGGCGGATGAGCGCCGCGAGGTCGAGCGGATCCTGATGGCGCTCTCGCAGCGTGTCCTGGCCGAGCGCGCTTCGATTGAAGCGGCGTCTGCGTGTGTCGCGGAGCTCGAGCTGGGGACGGCCGTTGCGCGCTGGGCCAAGGACGTCGACGGGCGGGTCGCGCTCGAGCCGGGTGAGCGAGGCGCTGCGCAGGGGCTCCTCTTGCGCGCGGCGCGGCACCCGCAGCTCGTGCAGCAGGTCGCAGAAGGGCGCCTCGCCGCGGTCGTGCCGATCGACCTGCGCCTCGGCGTCGAGTTCGACCTGTTGCTCATCACCGGGCCGAACACGGGCGGCAAGACGCTCGCGTTGAAGACGGCCGGGCTCTTTGCGCTCCTCACTGCGTGCGGCCTGCCGGTGCCCGCGGGTGAGGGCACGACGGTGCCCCAGTACGAAGGTGTGCTCGCCGATATCGGCGACGAGCAGGAGATCCGCCAGAACCTGTCGACGTTCGCGAGTCACCTCGTGCGCGTGCGCGGGGCGCTCGAGCGTGCGACGGCGAACACGCTCGTGTTGCTCGACGAGCTAGGTGGGGGCACGGACCCCGACGAAGGCGCCGCGCTCGGCGAGGCGATCCTCGAGACGCTGCTGAAGCGGCGCGCCCCGACGCTCGCGTCCACGCACATCGGCAAGCTCAAGGAGTTCGGCTTTCGCAGGCCGCGCGCGGAGAACGCCTGCGCGGAGTTCGACACCGTGACGCTGGAGCCGCGTTATCGGCTGCTGCTCGGCACGCCGGGGGAATCGAGCGCGCTCATCATCGCGCGTCGGCTCGGCGTCGCGGAGGAGGTGGTGGCCCTCGCGCGCACGCGGTTGGAGCGGCGCGACGGCGAGGTCGTGGCGGCGATGAATGACCTGCGCAAGGCGCGCGTCGCAGCCGAAGCGACCAGGCAGACGGCCGAGCGCGAGCGCGAGGAGGCCTCGCGCGCGCTGCGCGAGGTCGTCGACCAGCAGGCCGCTCTGACGCAGAAGTCGCAGCAGCTCGAGGCCGAGGCGCAGAAGGGCATTGAGGAGCGCGTGCGCGACGCGATGCGGCAGCTCGCGCGCGCGCGCCAGCGGCTCGAGCAGGTCCCGCCCGATGCGCGCAAGGAGCTCGCCGCGATCCTCGACGCCCTGGAGGCGGACCTGACGGGCGCGTCGCTCTCGGAGCGCCGCCAGGAGTTCCTGCGCGGCATCGGCAAGGGCAGCCTCGTGTACCTACCCCGCTACCGCCAGCGAGTCGTCGTCCACAAGGTCAACCGCGAGAAGCGCGAGATCGTCGCGAAGCTCGGCGCGATGAACGTGAAGGTGACCTTCGATGAGGTCACCCCTTACGAGTCGCTCTGAGGACGTGCAGCTCGGGGCGGCGGGTCTCTTACCCTCGCCGGCGAGCAGTTGGGTCAGCGCCCGCGGCCCTCGCCGCGCCTGGGCTTGAACTCGCTGTGGCCCTTCTGCTCGATCTGCTCGAGCGCGCCGAGCGCCTTCTTGGCCTTCTTGACGTCCTTCGCGAGGAGCTGCAGCTCGACCTCGAAGAGCGCGTTGGTGAGGCCTTGCATCTGCGTGCGATACGACACGAGGGCCTTCCCTTTGTCCTTCTCCTCGAGGCGGCCCATCGACCGCGGCATCTCACTCTTGGCGTCGATCGAGACCTTCTCGAGCTCGCAGACGGCCTTCAAGAGATCCTCGATCTTCGTGGCCGCGTCCTCGGCCTCGAGCGCCGCGCCGAGCTTCTCGACGCCCTCCTCGAGGGCCTCCATGTGCCCCTTCAGCGCGGACGGTTGGCGCTGGCGGCCCTCACCCTCCTGGCCGCCCGGTCCGCGGCCCTCCGGGCGACCTTCAGGGCGTTGGGGCTTCGGATCCTGCGTGTGTGCGGCAAGGACCTGAGTCGCGGGGATGGCAAGCGCGAGGGTGGCGCAGGCGAGGACAAGACGGTTCATCGGACGCGGCATGGGGGTAGTGGTGCGAGGAGCGTGGCACGTGCCAGCGCAGGACAGAATGTTCCACCATTTGCTCGCTCGTGTATGCCGTTCTGGCGCGAACGGTCGTCCGAAAGTTGCGAGCGGAGGCGGCCTGTTGCGAGGGCCGGCGGCCGCGTTGCGCGCTCGGTAAAGGCTTGGTTCGCCGGCTCCCTCGTCATGCTGCCTTCATCATGGTTTTAGCCTCGCTTGGCTAGCCTAGGTCCAACGGGGCGCGCTGCGGCTCCTGGCAATGGGGCTGCTCTCCCTGATTGCGCGACCTCCCAACCTCTCTCACACCTCTGTCTACATGCAACACCGGCTCTTCACTCTCGTAGGTGCCGCATTGGCGCTGCCTGCCATCGCGACCGCGCAAGTCACGCCGATCGGCCCGTTTGTCGGCGACCACTCGGACGGCTTCGAGACCCAGACCGCGGGTCAGTTTGACACTTGCCTCGTCGGACGGATGTTCAACAACAATGGTGACCTCTGCTCGGCGACGGGCAGCGCGACGATGCACGTCACCGGCGGCTGGGGCTTCATGTGCTCGATCCCGCCGCACTCCGGCGGCCGCCTCTTCGGCAGCGCCGGCGGGCCCGCCGAGTTCCTCTTCGACACGGACATCACCAGCTTCGGCGGGTACTTCGGCACGAACTCGTGGGCTTCTGGCAACCCGAACAACGACTTCGTGACCGTGACGTTCTACGACCGCAATGGCGGGCAGATCGACTCCGTCGTCGCGACCGTCACGGCGGACTGCCAGTACAACTGGAACGGCTGGTCGTCGACGCAGGGGATCGCCTCGGTCGTCGTGACGAACAGCGCCTTTGGCGGCGGCTTCGTCAACCTCGATGACATGGAGATCTCGTCCGGTCCGACTGGCCTCGGGACGACGTTCTGCACATCCAACACGAACTCGACGGGGCAGGTGGCGGAGTGCTCCGCCGCGGGCTCGGCCCAGGTCGCGGCGAACAACGTGACCCTCGAAGCGGACGACCTGCCCCTGATGAGCTTCGGCTTCTTCTTGGCTAGCCAGACCGCCGCGAGCACGCCGAACCCCGGCGGCAGCCAGGGCATCCTGTGCCTCGGCGGTCAGATCGGCCGCTACGTGGGCCCAGGCCAGATTCAGAACTCAGGGATGTCGGGCTCGATCTCGCTGGCGATCGACCTCACGTCGATGCCGCAGCCCGCGGGGACGACTGCGGTGACCGCGGGCCAGACCTGGCGCTTCCAGGCGTGGTTCCGGGACTCGAATCCGACCGTCACGTCGAACTTCTCGAACGGCCTCGAGATCATGTTCCAGTAATCTGGGCTCCGCGAGCGCAACTCGCGCCGCGGGCAGCCCAGCATGACCTCGTCAGACGCTTCAAGGCCTGAGCCACGCAACGATGACGGACCCGGCGGCGTTCCGCCCTCGGGTCCCGAGCCGGCTCTGGACCTCACGCGGGACCTGGCGCAGGACCTCACGCGGACCCGAACGGAGGGTCCTGAGCGCGGCGCCGGCATCGGCGCCGCGCCGTCATTGCCGGCGGCAGGTCCTGTGCGAGTGGTCCTCGGACGGTTCGCGCTCGAAGCGCCCATCGGCTCCGGCGGACAAGGCACGGTGTGGCGCGCGCGCGATCGCGTGACCCGATCCGTGGCCGCGGTGAAGGTCCTGCCGGGCCTCGGCCCCGACGCGGTCGGCGCCCTCCGGCGTGAGGTCGCCGCGCTCCGCCTCTTGCGTATCCCGGGGGTCGTGCCGCTCCTCGATACAGGCGCTGAAGAGGGGACCGGCAACGGCATCGTCGCGATGCAGTGGATCGTAGGCGAGCGCTTTGGCGCTCGCACGGCGGCCCTCCCGGGCGCGCGTTGGGGAGCGCTCGCGCCGACGGTCGTCGCGCTGCTCGAGACGCTGAGCCGCGTGCATGCCGCGGGCATCGTGCACCGTGACTTGAAGCCCGCGAACGTCCTCGTCGACGCCCACGGCGCCCCGACGCTCCTCGACCTCGGGATCGCGAGCGGCGTGGCGCTCGACGCTCGGGGCGGCCCTCCATTGGCAGGCACGCCGCGCTACATGGCGCCCGCGCTCTTCGAAGGCGCGCCCCCGTCGCCCGCGACGGACCTCTTTGCCTTCGCGGTGATGGTCTTCGAGGCGCTCACCGGCGAGCTGCCGCGGCCGGATGACCTGGGGGCGCTCGTGGCCGGCGAAGGGCTCGGTCACGGCGAACTGCGCGCGCGCTTGGCCGCCTCGGCGCCGCCATCGATCGCGGAAGCGTTCGCGCCGGTGCTGAGTCGGGAGGGGCACGGTGTGGAGAGCGCCGAGGACCTCCTGAGGGCCATCGGCGCGGCCGACGAGGCGCCGGCGCGGGCGCTCGCCGCGACCGCGATGTCCCTCGTGGGGTCGTCGCGCGACGCGCTCGATCTGGCCGCGCTGCAGGGGTTCTTCCAGGCGGAGGAGCGCATCGTCTCGCACCGCTCGACGGCGGCGCGCCTGCTCGGCGAAGTGTGCGGCGGTCAGCGTGCAACGCTCGTGCCCGAGCTCGCGCGGTGGTTGGCGCGGGGGATCGGGCGCGTGCGCGGCGGGCGGCTCGTGCTGGAGGAGCTCGACCTCGAGCGCCTCGAGCAATGGCGTGGTCAGCGCACGTTCGTCGCGCAACAGAGCCTGACGGACACGTGGCTCGCGAAGGGCATCTCGGGCCTCACCGAGCGCACGTTGGCGGAGACGCGCGCCCGCGTGGAGCGCGGCGAGTTCCGCGAGGCGCTCGGCGAGCTCCCGACGCTGGTCTCGGTCGCGACGCAGCTCGCGCGGAACGACCTGCTCGCGGAGCTGCTCGAGTCGTGGCTGCTCGCGGCGCTCGTCGCCGCGGACCGCAACGCCCTCGCGCTGTTGTTGCACGAGCTCGAGCGGAGCGACCTCTCGGGCGCGCACGGCGCGACCGTTGCTGCGATCGCGACCGCTGCGCTCGCGGCGCTCGATGGCGCGACCGTGCGGGCGACGGAGCGCTTGCGCGCTGCGGGGGAGCCGCGCTCGTTTGCGCTCGGGCGTAGCTGGCACGCGGTGGATGTCTTCATCGCGCGCCGACGCGGAGAGGACGAGGCTCTCGCGACGGCCCTCGCCGCTGCGCGCGTGTGGGCCTCGAAGCAGCCGCACGTCGTGCCCGAGCTCGACACGTGGGAGGGCTGGTTCGCGTTCCATCGCGGTGACTTCGCGGGCGCGCTACGCCACCACGAGGCCGCTGCGGCCGCGCACAGGGGGCCGCGGCGCGCGCACGCCCTCTTGGACGCGGGCGCCGCTGCGCTCGAGGGCGGGAGCTGCGCGCGTGCCCGGGCGCTCGCGGACGAAGCGCGGGCCGTGCTCGACGGCCAACGGCAGCCCTTTGCACGCGGACGCGTCGAGTGGCTCGCGCGCGCCGCGGACTATCGGCTGGGCGTCGCGACCGCGGTCGACGAGGAGCTCGTCGCCGCAGCGCACGCGATCGGCGCGCCGCATGTCGCGGGCCTCGCCCTGTTGACGGAGGCCGCGGTGGCGTGGCGCGCGGCGCAAGACGCGCGCGCAGCCACGATCGCCCTCGAGTCGGCGCGGCTGTTTGAAGCCGCGGGTGAGTCGTCGCTCGCGATCTTGCCGCGTGGCCTCGCGGCGGTCGCGCAGGGGGCGCGCGCCGGCTCAGAGCGAGGGGCGCCCGCGGGGTCGCCGCGCGCGTCGACCGCGGCGCCCAACCAGCCGCCCGTGGGCCTCGACCTGCGCGCCGCCTATCCGGCGCTCTCGATCCAGGCGGCAGAGCTCTGGCTGCGCGCCGGGCACACGCTCGAGGCCGCGGACCTCCTTCACCTGCGCGCGCTCTGGCGCCTCGTCGCGCAGTGGGATCTGGCGGCGCGGCGCGAGGTCCTCGCGCTCGGCGAGTGCGCTGCCGTCGCGGCGTTGTGCGGCGAGTGAGCGAATCTCCTGCGATTTTGTCCGACGTCGCAGGGCCCAGCGCTCGCGCTCGGTTTCAATGGGGCGCAGCGACTCTGCCTGTGCTCGAATCCCCCCTCGACCCGTCGACCTCCATGCGCTTCTCTTGTGTGCCTGCGCTCCTCGCCCTCTCGCTCGCCGCCTGTCAGGCCATCGGGGAGGACCCCCTGCTCATCGAGCCGGACGCGCCGCAGGGGCCCATGGCGCAGCTCGTGGCCTTTCACCCTGCGGGGCCGGTCGACACTGGCGGGTTCTTGATCTATCGGCCGGAAGCCAACGGGACGGCGAAGCTCGTCGGCTTCTACTGGCTCGAGCGTTACAAGGATGGAAGTGACAAGCTGACGATCGAGCAGGCGCGGCGGTGGACGATCGACGACGTCACCGGGCTCACCGCAGATGCGGTCGCCAAGTACCTGCCGGTGGCGCCGGGCATGGGGGCAGAGGGCGTGACCTATCAGGTGCGGCCCGCGCCCGGGGTCTCATCGCTCGCCGGCCTCCTGAGCCACATCAAAGTGATCACGGGGGCCGCGCCGCCCGAGGGCGCCGGAGACCGCAACTTCGCGCTTTGGAGCGTCGTCTCGGAGAAGGGGAAGGTCCCGCCCACGCGGCAATGACGGTCTTCGCCTGCGCCATCGGGTGGATCAGCGTCGCGGGCGCGTGCGCGCTCAGCGTCTTCGCTCCACGTCCGAGTGGCGCGGCGGCGAGTGAGGATCGGTTCGCGGCCGAGGCGGCGCCCTTCCTCGCCCGCTATTGCGCGGCGTGTCACACCGGCGCGAACCTCCAGGGCGGGCTCGATCTCGGCGTCGTGCAGCGCGACGACGAGGTCCGCGGCGCGCGCGCCGACTGGGACTGGCTCCGCGAGCGTGTCCTCGCGCGGGAGATGCCGCCGCGCGGCGAGCCGGCGCCGACCGACGCAGAGCGGGACGCGTTCCTAGCGTGGTTGACGCCGCTCGTTGGCGCGGACGCGGGTGTGTCGGCCGCTGAGCTGGACCCTGCGTCCCCGCGGCCAGATGGCGCGACGCTCGACGTCGCAGCGCCGGGGCGACCGGCGCTCCGGCGGCTCACGCGGCGCGCCTACGCCAACGCTGTGCGCGACCTCTTCGGCGTCGACTACGCGGCGCAACGCCTGTTCCCGAGCGACCCGATCGGCTACGGCTTCGAAGGCGTCGGCGAAGCGCAGAGCCTCTCGGACGCGGAGGTCGAGCTCTTCCTCGAAGCCGCGGAAGCGGTCGCGTCGCGCGCCATCCTCGTCGACGCGCCAGGTCAGCGGGACGGGGCGGCGTTGGTGCGTCGGATCGGGCCCGAGCAGATGCACGGCGCAGGGGTCGCCGCGGGCGACCTATGGAGCTTGTACGTGAGCGGCGTCGCCGGCGCGGAGGTGCCGCTGCCGCGACCTGGCCGCTACCGCGTCCGTGCGCGCGTCTTTGGGCAGCAAGCGGGCGACGAGCCCGTCCGGCTGACGCTCCTCGTCGGCGACCAGGAGAGCGCCGCGATGGACGTGCCAGAGGGCGAGGACGCGCCGCGCCTTGTGGAGGCCGAGCTCGACCTCGCGGACCTCGACGTGACGACGGGCCGCGCGCGCGCTGGCGTCCGCTTCGTCAACGACTTCTGGGATCCAAACGAGCCGGACCCCGCGCGGCGTGATCGCAACCTCGGGGTGCAGTGGATCGAGGTCGTCGGCCCACTCGACGCGACGCCCGAGACGCCGTTCTATCTCGAGCTCTGCGCAGCGGCTCAAGGCGAGCGCGGCCGCGGCAAGCTGCGCGCCGCCCTCGGCGCGATGGCCCGGCGCGTGTGGCGACGTCCGCCGGAGCCGCGCGAGCTCGGCCGCTTGGAGCGCCTCACGGACGATCAGACCCCGTTCGCGGAGCGCCTGCGCGTCGCGCTCGTCGCCTTGCTTGCGTCGCCGCGGTTCATCTTCTTCTTCGAGGACCTGCACGGAGACGAGCCGTCGGACCGCTCGAGCGCCCAGGGGACCGCTGATGCCGCTGATGCCGCCCAGCCCGCCGAGCCCTTCAATCCAGTCAAGCCAGTCAAGGGAGCTCCTTTGGCGGCGCCGCGCCGCTTGAGCGACTTCGAGCTCGCTGCGCGCCTGGCGTTCACGCTGTGGGCCAGCGTGCCCGACCGCGAGCTCGACGCCCTCGCGGACGCGGGGCACTTGAGTGACCCCGATGTGCTCCAGGGGCAGATCGCGCGCATGCTCGCGGACGAACGGGCGCTGGCGTATGTCGACACGTTCGGCTTGCCTTGGCTGCACCTCGGGCCGCTCGCCAATTGGACAGTCGATGAAGCGCGGTTCCCGGACTTCGACCGGGAGCTGCGACGCGCGATGCTGGGCGAGACCCGCCGCGTGCTCGTCGAGCACCTCCGGCAGGCTCGACCGCTGAGTGACCTGCTCGATGGCACGCGCTCGATCGTCGACGCGCGCCTCGCTGCGCACTACGGCGTGCCGTTTGATCCAGCGCTCGGGCGGTGGCAGGAGGTCGACGTCGGCGCCGTCGGTCGGCGTGGCCTCTTGGGTCACGCGAGCGTCTTGACCGTGACGAGCGAGCCGACCCGGACCTCGCCGGTCAAGCGCGGCAAGTGGGTGCTCGATGTGTTGCTCGGGAGCCCGCCGCCGCCGCCGCCGCCCGGCGTCTCGAGCCTCGACAACGGCGCGGGCGCGGACACCTCGTTGCCGCTGCGCGAGCGCCTGGCGCTGCACCGCACCGACCCGAATTGCGCTGCGTGCCATTCGCGGATGGACCCCCTCGGCTTCGGGCTCGAGGGGTTCGACGCGATCGGGCGCGGGCGCGAGGTCGGGCCCGGGGACGATCAAGGCGAGCTCCCGGACGGGCGCCGCTTTGCAGGGGCAGCGGAGCTCGTCGCGATCTTGCGCGCCGAAGATCGCTTTGCACGTCAGGTCACCGAGCGCCTCTTCGTCCACGCGCTGGGCCGGCCGCTCGCGCGCTCGGACCGCGCCCATGTGGACGCGGCGCTCGAGGCCGCAGCGTCGGCCGGCGCGGGGCTGACCCTGCGCGGCCTCGTCGAGGCGGTGCTGATGTCACGCGCGTTCGGCTGGATCGACGCCCGCTGAGCCTGAATCGCCGGACATGGACTGGCGTGGGGGAGCCGCACGGACGACAGTAAGGGGGCGGCGCAGGCGAACGCCTCCGGTGAAAGGGCCCACAAGACCTGGCCCTGGGACCTGGCCCCGGGCCGAGGTGCGTGGGATCAGGCGCTGGTTGGGATGCGGCTATGACGAAGGACACGAGCAACCAAGGGCGTGAGCGCGCGCGCGCCGACGTGCCCGTGAGCGCGCTCCTCGGCGCCGGGCCGCGGCTCTCCGCGGCGCCGCTGCCGCGGCGGGCGGTCCTGCGCGGCCTCGGCGTCGCCCTCGCGTTGCCCTGGCTCGAGGCGTCGGCAGGGGCGGCCCCCGGCGCGGCCCCGCCGCTGCGGCTCTGGTACGTCTACTCGCCGAACGGCGTCAACGTCGATCAATGGCGCCTCGCGCCCGGCCCGTTGCCCGCGCTCCTGCCGAGCTCGCTCGCGCCGCTCGAGCCCTGGCGCGCAGAGCTCCTGCACTTGCGCGGCCTCACCCAGGCCAAGGCGCGCGCCAACGGCGATGGCCCTGGAGATCACGCGCGGGCAGCGGCGGTGTGGCTGACAGGTGTGCAGCCCCTCAAGAGCGATGGCCGCGTGAGGCTCGGGGTCAGCGCCGACCAGGTCGTCGCGGAGCACATCGGCGGCGCGACGCGCGAGCGCTCGATCGTGCTCGGCACGGAAGAGGGACGCGTCTCCGGCGAGTGCGACTCGGGTTACGCATGCGCGTACTCGAACAACATATCGTGGGCGTCCGAGGTCACGCCGATGTCGAAGCTCGTCGACCCGCTGCGCGCGTTCGATCGCCTGTTCCGCGGCGAGGACGACGGGCTCGCGCCGGAGGAGCGTCGCGCACGGCACGCGGCGCGCAGGAGCGTGCTGGACTTCGTGCGCACCGATACGCGGGTCCTGGCGCGCCGGCTCGGGGCCGAGGATCGGCAACGGCTGATCCGCTACGAAGACGGAGTGCGCGAGCTCGAGCGTCGGTTGCAGCGCGCGGAGACCGCCGTCGTCGAGGCGGTCCCCGACGCCGCGCGGCCGCAGGCGGCGCCGACGACGTTCAGCGAGCACGCCGCGCTGCTCGGCGATGTCATGGTGCTCGCGTTCCAGGCGGACGTGACGCGCGTCGGGACGTTGATGCTCGGCAATGAAGGGTCGGGCCGGCGCTACACCGAGGTCGACGTCAGTGAGGCGCACCACCCCCTGTCGCACCATGGCGGGGCGCCGGAGAAGCTCGCTCAGATCCAGCGCATCGACGCGCTGCACGTCAGCGCCGTGGCGCACTGCGTCGCGGGGCTCGCGGCCATCGAGGAGCATGGGGCGCGCCTCTTGGATCGGACCCTCCTCGTCCACGGGGCCTGCATCGCCGATGGCAATCGGCACGACCACCACGACCTCCCGACGCAGCTCCTGGGGGGCCGGCTGGCGGGCCTCGGGCCGCGCGGGGTCTCCGTTGGCTTCGAGAACGGAACGCCGCTGAACGACCTGCACCTCGCGCTCATCGAGCGCATGGGGGTCCCCAGCGCGGCGCTCGGCGATGGGCGCGGCCCGCTGGCGCTCTGAGCAGCCGCCGACCCAAGGATCGGAGCCTGTGGCCCGGGCTCCTCGAAGGTACGATGCAGCCGGATGCACGCGTCCGATGAACCCCGTGGCAGCTCAGGAGCGAACCCTGAGCGCGCACACGAGCCAGCGCCAGGTCGCCCGGTCGATCTGTTGCTGGTCGACAACGACCGCGCGATCGGCGACCTGATCGCGTGGGTGCTCGTGCGCGCGGGCTACGTCGTCCGCACGGCGACGTCGTTCGCGGAGGCGCGGCTGCGGCTCGGGGAGCGCCGACCGGACCTCATGCTGTCCGACGTCGACCTCGGCGCGGAATCGGCGCTCGTCGAGCTGCCCCGCCTCGCCTCGATCGGCGCGCTCCCGCCTACCCTGGTCGTCTCCGGCTACCTCGACGCCGACAAGCGCTCGCAGCTCGGGGCGCTGCCGACCGTCGTCGGGTTCCTCGACAAGCCGTTCGACCCGCGCGCGCTGCAGGAGCGGGTGGCCGAGGCGCTCGTCGTCGCCGCCCAGTTGCCGAGCTCGGCGCTCAGGGGGCCAGCGCCGGGCTGGTCCGCGGACGCGGACGCGGTCGTGGCCTCGGAGGACCTCGACGACGGCTGGATCGAGATCGGCGGCGGGTCTTGACGCGCCTGTCCTGGCGCACGGCCGGGGAGTCCCACGGACCCGCGCTGGTGGCGATCGTCGAGGGCATCCCCGCTGGACTGCCGCTGTCGATCGAGCGCATCGATCGAGAGCTCGCGCGACGGCAAGGCGGCTACGGGCGCGGCGGGCGGATGCGGATCGAGCGCGATCGGGTCGAGCTGCTGGCGGGGACCCGGGGCGGGGTCACCCTCGGCTCGCCGATCGCGCTGTCGATCGTCAATCAGGACGCGGTCATCGAGCGCCTCCCTATCCCGACCAATCCGCGCCCCGGGCACGCGGACCTCGCGGGCTGCCAGAAGTGGGGCCACCGTGATCCTCGGGCGGTGCTCGAGCGCGCGAGCGCGCGCGAGACCGCCGCGCGCGTCGCGGTCGGGGCGGTCGCGCGGCAGGTGCTCGAGGCGTTTGGCGTCGAGGTGTTCGCCCACGTCACGGCGCTGGGTGGGCTCGTGGTCGGGCCCGCGGCGGCAGCGCGCGCGCTCGGCGCGCCCGCCGAGGAGCGCTGCGCGGCGCGCGACGCGTCTGAGTTCTTCACCCTCGATCCGATGCAGGACGAGGCCCTGCGCGCGCTGGTCGATGGCGCCAAGGCCGACCAAGACAGCCTGGGCGGAGTGTTCGAGGTGCTCGCGTTCGGGCTGCCCCCTGGCCTCGGGAGCTCGGCCAGCGGCCCGGAGCGGCTCACCGGTCGCCTCGGCGGGGCGCTCTTCTCGATCCCCGCCATCAAGGGGGTGGAGTTCGGGCTCGGCTTCCGGGGCGCCGCGCTGCGCGGCAGCGCCGTGCATGACCCGATCGTGCCCGGGGCGCCGGGCGCAGCGAGCGCCTTCGCCCGCGCCTCGAACCATGCTGGCGGGCTCGAGGGGGGGATGACGACGGGGGAGCCCCTCGTCGTTCGAGCCGCGATGAAGCCCATTCCCTCGATCCGCCGCGGCCTCCCATCGGTCGATCTGCACACCGGGGAGGCGGTGCGGGCGACGTACCAGCGCTCCGACGTCACGTCCGTGCCCGCCGCTTCGGTCGTAGGGGAGGCGGTCGTGGCGCTCGTGCTGGCGGAGGCGTTCCTGGAGAAGTACGGCGGCGATTCCCTCGACCAGGTCCGGGCAGCCGTGACGTTCCACCGCGGGCAGTTGGCGGCGCTCGGAAGGGATTCGGGGAATTCGAAGCCGGCGCCTTGACACCTGCTCCGACGTCACTATCCTCCTGCCCTCCGCTCGACGCCCGGCGTTGGGCCGCATGGTGTGAAAGCCGTACGGTCTGGCCCGCGGGTCGCTGGGTGGGTCACCTGACCCCCGTCGAGGTGTCCAACGGCCTCGCGGCCGGCGGATGGCCCCGGTGGAACGGCCAGCGTGGCTCAATTGGCAGAGCAGCTGATTTGTAATCAGCAGGTTGCGGGTTCGAGTCCCGCCGCTGGCTCCACCTCCTGGCGACCCTCACGGGTGCGCGAGCTTGCTCCCTTACAACGAGAACAACGATCCGAAAGGACGACGCGGGAGCGTCGGCCGCCACGGGTCTGCTCCAGGGGTTCGATCCCCGGGGTGGATCCGGTGGGTGAGTCCGATGCGTTCGCACCCGTCGCCGAGTGATCGCGCGTGCAGCGCCCCTCGGTGCCACGTGGACCACGCATGTCCATCCCCTGCCCCTGGGTTCTGCCCTCGGCTAGGGCGAGCGGCGCAGCGGGTGGGCCAGGTGCACCGCCCGGGGTGGTCGGTGGCATACGGGGGAATTCCCGAGTGGCCAAAGGGGTCAGACTGTAAATCTGATGGTTCTGCCTTCGAAGGTTCGAATCCTTCTTCCCCCACCATCGAGCGAGTCCGACTCGTGTGGAGTCCGACTCGTGTGAGCTGGCGCGCGCCGTTCTCGCGATGGGTACGCCGGGCTAGGTGTCTGAGCTTCGACTCGGATGGCTTCGACTCGGATGGCGCAGCGTTGTGGGTGGTTCCCTGTGCGCCGCTCGCTCTCTCTCTGCCGCTCTCTGTCTGCGCGGTGGCGCGGCGTGAACGGCTCAGCTTTCGGGCGGGCGTAGTTCAATGGTAGAACGGCAGCCTTCCAAGCTGCACACGCGGGTTCGATTCCCGCCGCCCGCTCCATATCTGCTCGCTCCGAGTCTCTTTGGCGAATCGACTGACGTCGATTGCGCGGGGCTCTCTGGCGCATCGACTGACGTCGATCGCGCGGGGCTCTCTGGCGAATCGACTGACGTCGCTTGCGCGGGGCTCTCTGGCGAATCGACTGACGTCGATCGCGCGGGGCTTGGCCGGTCGGCTTTCGGATGAATGGACGGTGCGGTGTCCTTCGGGGTGCTGCGCGGCAGCTGCTGCTGTAGCTCAGTGGTAGAGCACTTCCTTGGTAAGGAAGAGGTCGCGGGTTCAAGTCCCGCCAGCAGCTCCACCTTCTGTTCTGATCGTTGTTCTTGGCTCGAAATTCGTACACCCCTCGGCCTTCGCTGGGGGGGCGGCCAGCATGGAGTTGGTCGCGACTCATCTCCCACAGACCCATTCCCGTCCCGGCCCTGCCGGGGCCCCAGAGGACAGGAACCTCCACCAGCGATGGCCAAGGAAGTCTTCGAAAGGAAGAAGGACCACGTCAACGTCGGCACGATCGGTCACGTCGACCACGGCAAGACGACCCTGACGTCGGTCATCTGCATGCACCAGGCGCAGCTCGGGCTCGCCAAGGCGCGCAAGTTCGACGAGATCGACAAGGCGCCGGAAGAGAAGGCGCGTGGTATCACGATCTCGACGGCTCACGTCGAGTACGAGACCAAGGCGCGCCACTACGCGCACGTCGACTGCCCCGGTCACGCTGACTACGTCAAGAACATGATCACGGGTGCCGCCCAGATGGACGGCGCGATCCTGGTCGTGTCCGCCGCCGACGGCCCGATGCCCCAGACCCGCGAGCACATCCTGCTCGCCCGTCAGGTCAACGTGCCCGCGATCGTCGTCTTCATGAACAAGGTCGACCAGGTCGACGACCCGGAGCTCCTCGACCTCGTCGAGATGGAGATCCGCGAGCTCCTGTCGAAGTACGAGTTCCCCGGTGACGACGTGCCGATCATCCGCGGCTCGGCGCTCGGCGCGGCCAACGCCCTCGAAGCGGGCAAGGGTCACGACGACCCGGCGTTCCAGTGCATCGACGAGCTGATGAACGCCATCGACTCGTACATCCCGCTCCCCGAGCGCGATGTCGACAAGCCCTTCCTGATGCCGGTCGAGGACGTCTTCTCGATCAAGGGTCGTGGAACGGTCGGCACCGGCCGCGTCGAGCGTGGCATCGTCAAGGTCGGCGACGCGCTCGCGATCGTCGGTATGCAGGAAGAGATCGGCGCGACGACCTGCACGGGCGTCGAGATGTTCCAGAAGACCCTCGACGAGGGTCGCGCTGGCGAGAACGTCGGTCTCCTCCTCCGCGGTGTCGACAAGGACGCGCTCAAGCGCGGCATGGTCCTCGCCAAGCCGGGCACCGTCACCCCGCACACCAAGTTCGAGTGCGAGGTCTACGTCCTCTCGAAGGAAGAGGGCGGCCGTCACACGCCGTTCTTCTCGGGCTACCGTCCCCAGTTCTACTTCCGCACGACGGACGTGACCGGATCGGCTGACCTGCTCGGCGGCGCCGAGATGTGCATGCCCGGCGACAACGTCAAGCTCGAGGTCACCCTCGGCACGAAGGTCGCGATGGAGGAGCAGCTCCGCTTCGCCATCCGTGAAGGCGGCCGCACCGTCGGTGCAGGCGTCGTGACGAAGATCCTTCAGTGACACTGTTCGCGCGACCCGCGGCGTTCTGCGCTGCGGGTCGCGTCGAAGGCCCGCGCCCGCGGGCCTTCAGCTCAGCGATTTCTCCTCTCACCCGTCTCCTCGACACCGAAGCAACATGGCCTACCGCAAGGACCAGGGGCGCTTGGCGCGCATGGCAGCGTTTTGGACGCTCGCCGTGTTGTTGATCTACGGGTGCGTGCAGCTTCGCACGGAGCTCACTTCGCTCTTCCCGCACTCGGTCGGCCACACCTTTGGTGCGGACGAAAACCGTGAGGGCGGGATCCGTTTGCCGATCGTCGGCCTCGATCTCTCGGCGGCTCTCTTGATCTCGGTGTTGGCCGCGGGTGTGGGGCTTTGGCTCCTTCACCGTTGGCTCGAAGCGCCGAAGCGCGCGGACCTTCTGATCGACACGGAGCACGAGCTCCGCAAGGTCACTTGGCCCACGCTGGATGAGGCTGTGGATGGTTCGATCGTCGTAGTCGTCGTCGTATTGTTCCTGATGGGCTTCATGGCTGCCGCGGACTTCGTCCTCGGGGTCGTCTTCCAGAGGCTGATCACAGGCGCCTAAGCGACCAGGAGCATGACCCGCCGCGGCGCGGTGGGACGAATACGATGGCCTACAAATGGTTCTTTCTACGTTGTCAGTCGGGTCGCGAAAAGCGCATCCGTGACAACGCGCTCAGCCGGCTCAAGATCGCCGGGGTCTCTGAAATTGTGCCCCAGGTGATCGTGCCCTACGAGCTCGTGACCGACATGAAGCGCGGCAAGAAGCGCTTGGTCGAGAAGAAGCTCTACCCGGGATATCTGATGGTCCAGGCGGACCTCGATGACCCCGAAGATCCGCAGGTCGTGAAGGCGCGCACCACGCTGCGTAACATCGACGGCTTGCGTGATTTCCTCGGTGGCAGCACCGGGGACCCGACATCCATCTCCGAGGCAGAAGTCACTTCGATCTTGTCGAGGATGACGGACTCGGAGTCCCGCCCGCAGGTCACGATTGGCTTGCAAAAGGGTGAAATGGTCAAGATCAATTCCGGACCCTTTGACGGCCGTGAAGGCTCCGTCGAAGCGGTCGACGCCGAAAAGGGAACGGTGCAGGTGATCGTCACGATCTTCGGCCGCCCGACCCCGGTGGACCTCAAGTACTGGGAAGTGGACAGCGTCTGATATGGCGAAGGAACTCACCGCCAAGATCAAGCTGCAGTGTCCGGCTGGGCAGGCGACCCCCGCGCCCCCCGTCGGCCCCGCGCTCGGCAGCCACGGCGTCAACATCGCCGCGTTCGTCAAGGAATTCAACGATCGTACGCGCGATCAGATGGGGATGATCATCCCCGTCGAGATCAGCGTCTTCAAGGATCGAAGCTTCAGCTTCATCCTCAAGTCGCCGCCCGCAGCGGTGCTCTTGAAGAAGGCCGCTGGTGTCCAGAGTGGCGCGAGCTTCGTTGGTTCCGAGATCGTGGGCAAGGTCACCCGTGCCCAGGTCGAGGACATCGCGAAGATCAAAATGAACGACCTGAACGCCCGGGACCTCGAGCACGCGTGTCGCATCATCGAAGGCACCGCGCGGTCCGCAGGAATCCAGGTGGAGGGCTGATCCAATGGCGAAACGCAGCAAGCGATACAACCAAGCGGTCGCCAAGGTCGATCGGTCCCGCGCCTACGAGGCGATGGAGGCCTTTTCGCTCCTGAAGGCGCTCCCTGGTCCCAAGTTCGACGAGACCGTCGAAGTGGCCGTCCGCCTCGGCATCGATCCCCGCAAGTCGGACCAGCTGGTCCGCGGTGCGGTGTCGCTGCCCAAGGGCCTCGGCAAGACCGTCAAGATCGTCGTGTTCGCCGAAGGCGACAAGGCTGACGCGGCCCGCGCCGAAGGTGCGGACGAGGTTGGCTCCGACGATCTGGCGAAGAAGATCGAGGGCGGATGGATGGACTTCGACATCGTCATCGCCAGCCCCGACATGATGAAGCACGTCGGTAAGCTCGGTAAAGTGCTCGGTCCGCAGGGCAAGATGCCCTCGCCGAAGAGCGGCACCGTGACCCCGAACGTCGGCGAGGCGGTCCGCGAATTCAAAGCGGGTAAGGTCGAGTTCCGCACCGATTCCGGTGGCAACATCCATGCGCCGCTCGGCAAGCGCTCGTTCGCCGTCGAGGACTTAGTCGCCAACCTGAGCGCGTTCATGGATCACCTGTCGGCGATGCGGCCGTCAGCGGTCAAGGGCACGTTCGTCCGCAAGGTCACCGTCTCGACCACCATGGGTCCGGGCGCCTTCATCCAGTACGGAGGCTGATCCGATGCCGAACTTCGTCAATCAAATGGTCGCGCGCGAACTCGAGTCCGAGTTCGAGAGCTGCGACGGTATGGTCATCGTCTCCTTCGGCGGTCTCACGATCGTCGAGTCCGAGGCGCTGCGTAACCAGCTCGCGCAGAAGTCGATCGGCTTCCGCATGGTGCAGAACCGCCTCGCGCGGAAGGTGCTCGCTGACCGCGGCCTCGAGTTCCCGGCGGAGACCCTGAAGGGCAACACTGCGATCGCCTACGGCGACGCAGAGGCTGCGATCAACGCCGCGAAGATCCTTACGGATCGTGCGGTGAAGAAGCTCGGCAAGGTCAAGGTCAAGGGCGGGGTCCTCGAGGGCCAGGCCCTGGACGAAGCGAGCGCCAACGCGCTGGCCGATCTGCCCGATCGCAACACGCTCAACGCGCAGCTCCTCGGGGTCATCAGTGGACCCGCCCGCGCGCTGGCATGCCTCGTCAACGCGCTCCCGGCCTCGGTCGCCCGTGTCATCCAGGCGCACGCAGACCAGGATCCCTCGGCCCAAGGGCAGGACCCCGCGGCCGTCGACGCTGGCGGCGAAGGTTCCTGACGGAGCCCTTCGGCTAGAGACCTCTCGGGCCCCGGATGGGGCCCTCGCAACACACTTCCAGCTCTGACCGTCCTTCGGTCGGGCCCCACCCCACACCTTTCCCCTTCCTGTAACCATGTCCGAAACCACGACCATCGAGCTCGCCCCGAAGCTCCAAGAGATCGCCGACAAGCTGGACGGTCTGACCCTCCTCGAGGCCTCCAAGCTCGTCAAGGCCCTTGAAGAGAAGTGGGGCGTCAGCGCCGCTGCCCCCGCCGCGGTCGCCGTCGCCGCTGCTGCTCCGGCCGAAGCCGCCGCTGAGAAGACCTCCTTCGACGTCATCCTCGAGAGCGGTGGCGGTCAGAAGATTCAGGTCATCAAAGAGGTCCGCGCGATCACCGGCCTTGGCCTCAAGGAAGCCAAGGACCTCGTCGACGGCGCGCCGAAGCCCCTCAAGCAGGGCATCTCCAAGGACGACGCCGAGGCGATCAAGAAGCAGATCGAAGCCGCTGGCGGCACGGTCAAGATCTCCTGAGTTCCGCGCTGCGGCGGTGGGGGAGCCAAGGCGGTCTGCGCTTCGCGCGCGGGCGCTGCCAGCGGCTCCCCTTGTCCGTACCGCAGCGGCGGCGCTCGCTGGGTTCCATCAAGCAGGGTGGGGGCGCTCCGCGCTCCCACTGAATGGGGCGTGTCTGGCCGCGCGCTTCGGAGTGGGGCGGGTTCACCGGGTCCACTCTGGGCGTATTGTGGGTCCAGAGATCACTCCCTCCGTTCGCCCGGTGTGCCCCTGTTGGGTCCGTCGCAGGCTTCGGCCGGTGCCCCCCCGCCCGGCTTCCGCCCTGCACGACGGTGCCCGGCACGGTTCTCGCTGGAGTTCCGTGGAGATTGCTGGAGATTGATGTCCAGTCCGGTTATTCTCCTCGCCCGCCGAGCCCTCGGATTCCCTCGCCGGGGGTCCTGAGTCGCCATTCCACCGCACCCGAGTCGTCCCACGCCGGATTCCCTCCTCTGGCGCCGTCCGTTGACGCCGACCCACGAGTCGCGTTCACGTTTTCGCCCTCAACTGCGCCTTTCCGCTCCGCGGATCGGTGTGTCTGAGTGCGTGTATTCACTGGTGTCTCGTTCCGCTCAGGGTCGCTCGACGTCGCGACGGCCCTACCGCAGTGGGTGTTCGCACCCCCGTGGCGCTGAGCTTGGCTCCGGTCTTGTCCGCTTCATTCACAGCCCAGTCCTCTGTGGCCGCTCTGGCCCCCTCCGGCCATCTCGGGATCACCAAATCGACGATCCCTCGGGCCGGAAGCGCAGCACCCCATGATCACATCCCGCGCCGGCCGCATGGTCGACCAGGGGACCGAAGTGAAGAGCTTCGGTCGGGTCCAGGAGATCGTCCCCCTGCCCAACCTGGTCGAGATCCAGACGCGCGCCTTCGAGGAGTTCCTCGCCCCGGACATCCCGTCCGGTTCCCGCAAGGATGAGGGGCTCGAGTCCCTGCTCCGCGAGGTGTTCCCGATCTACTCGTACGACAAGACGATGTGCCTCGAGTACGTCGGGTACGAGCTCGGTCGCCCGCGTTACACCATCGACGAGTGCCGGAAGCTCCGCATGAGCTTCGGGTACCCGTTCAAGGTGCGTTTGCGCCTCGTGAAGCCCGAGCCCGTCGAGGAAGAGGTCTACCTCGGTGAGATCCCGATCATGCTCGGCGGTGGTGAGTTCATCATCAACGGCTCCGAGCGCGTCATCGTCAGCCAGCTGCACCGCTCACCCGGCGTGGACTTCCTGATCGACGCCTCGACGGTCGATCGGGAGATGCACGCGTGTTGGATCATCCCGGAGCGTGGGTCGTGGGTCGAGCTGAACGTCACGAAGAAGGACTCACTCTCGGTTCGGATCGACCAGAGCGGTAAGTTCAGCGCGATCACGTTCCTGCGGGCCCTCGACGAGGCCCTCGGCACGGACGCGGCGCTCTTGCGCCAGTTCTACCCGACCAAGGTCATCAAGAAGTCGAAGACCCAAACGGGTCCGGCCTTCGCGAAGAAGATCACCGACCGCTACGCGGTCGGTGACATCGTCGTGCTCAAGACCGGCGAGGTCCTCGTCCCCTCCGGCGTACCGATCCCTGAGACGGCGGCGCTCGAGATCGCCGCGGGCGACTTGGCCGAGGTCGAGATCATCGACGCCGAGCCGAACGACCTCGACCCGCTCATCATCAACTCGCTCAACGAGGAGCCGGGTGTGAAGAGCCACGAGGAGGCCCTGCTCAAGATCTACAGCCGCCTCCGCCCGGGCAACCCGCCCCAGCTCGAGAAGGCGCGCGAGCTCTTCCACGAGAAGTTCTTCGACGTCCAGCGCTATCGCCTGGGGCGCGTCGGGCGCTTCCGCTTGAACCGCAAGTTCACGCAGGACATCCCCGAAGACATCCAGGTCCTGCAGCCGCAGGACATCGTCAACTCGGTCAAGTACCTGCTCGACCTGCGCGCAAACCGCGGCGAGATCGACGACATCGACAACCTCGGCAACCGCCGGGTGCGCACGATCGCCGAGCTCGCTGGCGAGGAGTTCCGCAAGGGCCTCCTGAAGCTCCGCCGGACGGCGCAGGAGCGCATGAACCTCGAGGATCCCGGCACGGTCTCGCCGCGCACGCTGATCAACTCGAAGACGTTCTCGAGCGCTGTCGACTATTTCTTCGGCCGCTCCGAGCTGTCGCAGGTCGTCGACCAGGCGAACCCCCTGAGCCAGCTGACCCACGAGCGGCGCCTGTCGGCGCTCGGACCGGGCGGTCTCAACCGGAAGCGCGCGGGCTTCGACGTCCGCGACGTGCACCTGTCGCACTACGGCCGCCTCTGCCCGATCGAGACGCCTGAGGGCGCCAACATCGGCCTGATCTCGTCGCTCGCGATCTACGCGACCCTCGACGAATACGGGTTCTTGACCACGCCCTATCGCAAGGTCGAGAACGGCTACCTCACGCAGCAGGTCGACTTCCTCCGCGCGGACCAGGAGACCGGCCAGGTCATGGCCCCCGCGGACGTCAAGGTCGACGCCGAGGGCAAGCTGCTCGCGAAGCGGGTGCTCGCCCGTAAGGACGGCGACAACTACGAGGTCGATCCGACCGAGGTCCACTACGTCGACGTCTCGCCGAAGCAGATTATCGGCGTGTCTGCGGCGCTCATCCCGTTCCTCGAGCACGACGACGCGAACCGCGCGTTGATGGGCTCGAACATGCAGCGGCAGGCGGTGCCCCTGCTCCAGCCGGAGGTGCCGATCGTCGGCACGGGCATGGAGAAGGCGGTCGCGCACAACTCGAACATGCCGATCTTCGCGAAGAAGGCGGGCACGGTCGACTACGTCGACAGCCGCGTCATCATCGTCGACGGGCACGAGTACCACACGACGAAGTTCCGCGGCATGAACGAGCGGACCACCCAGAACCACCGCCCGGTGGTCGAGGTGGGGCAGCAGGTCGCGGCCGGCGAGCTGCTCGCCGACGGCGCCTCGACGCATGGTGGCGAGCTCGCGCTCGGCAAGAACCTCCTCGTCGCGTTCATGACCTGGGACGGCTTCAACTATGAGGACGCGATCCTAGTCTCGGAGCGCCTGCTGAAGGACGACGTGTTCACGTCGATCCACATCGAGGAGTACGAGGTCGAGATCCGCGAGACGAAGCTCGGCAAAGAGGAGTTCACGCGCGACATCCCGAACGTCGGCGAGAAGGCCCTCGGCAACCTCGACGAGAGCGGCATCGTCCGCATTGGCACGTTCGTCGAGGCCGGCGACATCCTTGTCGGTAAGGTCGCGCCGAAGTCGAAGAGCGAGCTCACCCCTGAGGAGAAGCTGCTCCACGCGATCTTCGGCAAGGCCGGCGTCGACGTGAAGAACGCGTCGCTCACGATGCCCCCCGGCACGCGCGGCGTCGTCATCGACGCGCACAAGTTCTCGCGGCGGGTCAACTTGACCGATGCCGAGCGGACGAAGGCGCTCACGGTCATCCGTGACGCGGAGAAGGAGTTCCTCAAGGCCCTGCGCATGTACACGACGCAGATGCTGAAGGAGGTCCAGACCTCTTTAGGCATGGAGATCGTCGACGACATGACGGGCAAGCCGTTCCAGCTCGACGACACCTCCACCTACGACGAGCTGAGGCGCGTCAAGGCGCTCTGTCAGTCGACCGCAGAGGAGAGCACCGACACGAGCAAGCGCGACGTCGTGCTGCAGCTCGTGCGTGACTTCCAGACGCGCATCGACAACAAAGAGGCGGACAAGAACAAGATCGTCAACCGCCTCAGCCGCGGCGACGAGCTGCCCACCGGCGTGCTCGAGATGGTCAAGGTCTACGTCGCGACCAAGCGCAACCTGTCGGTCGGGGACAAGATGGCCGGTCGCCACGGGAACAAGGGCGTCATCTCGAAGGTGTGTCCGCCCGAGGACATGCCGTACCTCGAAGATGGCACGCCAGTCGACATCGTCCTCAACCCGCTCGGCGTGCCGAGCCGGATGAACGTCGGCCAGATCCTCGAGACGCACCTCGGCATCGCTGCGGCGAAGCTCGGCATCCGCTGCGCTTGCCCGGCGTTCAATGGCGCCTCCGAGGCCGAGATCGAGGACATGCTCTCGAAGGCAGGCATGCCGACGAGCGGCAAGTTCAAGCTCTTCGACGGGCGCACCGGTCAGGCCTTCGAGCAGGAGGTCACCGTGGGGGTCATGTACATGCTGAAGCTGCACCACCTCGTCGACGAGAAGGTGCACGCGCGGGCCACCGGGCCGTACAGCCTCATCACCCAGCAGCCCCTCGGCGGCAAGGCGCGCTTCGGCGGCCAGCGCTTCGGGGAGATGGAAGTGTGGGCGCTCGAGGCCTACGGCGCGGCGGCGATCCTGCAAGAGCAGCTCACCGTCAAGTCGGACGACGTCGACGGACGCACCAAGATCTACGAGTCGATGGTGAAGGGGCTGAACATCCTCGAGCCCGGTACGCCGGTGTCGTTCGAGGTGCTCACCAACGAGATCCGCGGGCTGGGGCTCAACATGGAGCTCCACAAGAAGGCAGTGCTCTGATTGTTCCGGAACGCGCTCCCCACGGGGGGGGCGCTACGCCTGGCTCGCGCCTTCTAGGCGCGGGGTGGAAAGTGCGAAACCATGGCTGAAGCGAAGTACAACCGCATCAACGACTACGGCAGCGTCACGATCTCGCTGGCCTCCCCCGAGGACATTCGTTCTTGGTCCTACGGCGAGGTCAAGAAGCCGGAGACGATCAACTACCGTACGTACCGCCCGGAGCGCGACGGTCTCTTCTGCGAGCGAATCTTCGGTCCGGAGAAGGACTGGGAGTGCGCGTGCGGCAAATACAAGGGCATCAAGCACAAGGGCATCGTCTGTGACAAGTGCGGCGTCATGGTCACGCACAGCCGTGTCCGCCGGAAGCGGATGGGGCACATCAACCTCGCCGCGCCCGTGGCGCACATTTGGTTCTTCAAGGCGATGCCGAGTCGCCTCGGGAACCTGCTCGGCTGCAAGGTCTCGAACCTCGAGCGCGTCATTTACTTCCAGGACTACATGGTCTGCGACCCGGGCGACACCCCGCTCGAGCAGTTCCAGCTCCTGACCGAAGAGGAGTACCGCGCCAAGCGCGCCCAGTACGGGTCCGACTTCGACGCCGACATGGGCGCCGAAGCGGTGAAGAAGATCCTGCGCAAGCTCGACCTCGAGGCCGTCTCGATGGAGCTGCGCGAGGAGCTCAAGGCGACGCGCTCGAAGCAGCGTCAGAAGGACATCACGAAGCGCCTCGGCACCGTCGAGATGCTGCGTGACTCGGGCAATGACCCGGAGTGGATGATCCTGGACGTGATCCCGGTGATCCCGCCCGACCTGCGCCCGCTCGTCCTGCTCGACTCCGGCAACTTCGCCACGAGCGATCTGAACGACCTCTATCGGCGCCTGATCAACCGGAACAACCGCCTCAAGAAGCTGCTCGACCTCAACGCCCCTGAGGTCATCATCCGCAACGAGAAGCGGATGCTGCAGCAGGCGGTCGACGCGCTGTTCGACAACGGCCGCTGCCGCCGCCCGGTGCTCGGCTCGTCGAACCGCCCGCTGAAGTCCTTGACGGACATGATCAAGGGCAAGCAGGGCCGCTTCCGCGAGAACCTCCTGGGTAAGCGCGTGGACTACTCCGCGCGTTCGGTCATCGTCGTCGGACCGGAGCTGCGCCTCACGCAGTGTGGTCTGCCGAAGAAGGTGGCGCTGGAGCTCTACCAGCCCTTCATCATCCGGCGCCTGAAGGAGCTCGGCCTCGCGGACACCATCAAGTCCGCGAAGCGCATGCTCGAGCGCCGCGACGAAGAGGTCTGGGACATCCTCGAGGAGGTCATCCGTGACCACCCCGTGCTGCTCAACCGCGCGCCGACGCTGCACCGCATGGGGATCCAGGCCTTCGAGCCGGTGCTCATCGAGGGCAACGCCATCCGCCTGCACCCGCTGGTCTGCAGCGGGTTCAACGCGGACTTCGACGGCGACCAGATGGCCGTCCACCTGCCGCTCTCCTACGAAGCGCAGATCGAGGCGTCGACCCTGATGCTGTCGAGCAACAACGTGTTCTCGCCAGCGAACGGCTCGCCGATCATCTCGCCGTCGCAGGACATGGTGCTCGGCATCTACTACTTGATGAAGAGCCCCGTCTCCTTCCCGGAGAAGATGCCGCTCTACTCGTCGTTGAACGAGCTTTACCTCGCGTACGGCCACGGGCACGCGACGACGCACCGCGCGATCCGCGTGCGCCTCGAAGAGGGCACGCTGGTCAAGATGGGGCGGGACGACGATCCCATCCCGGCCGATGACCGTGGGCGCATCATCGTCTCCGACGGCAAGCCGGAGTACGTCACGACCACGATCGGGCGCGCGATCTTCAACGACATCCTCCCGGTGGGGATGCCCTACTACAACTACGACCTCAACAAGAAGGGGATCCAGTCGCTCATCAGTGACTGCTTCCACTTGCTGGGCCGTGAGGCGACGCTGCGCTTGCTCGATGACCTGAAGGACATCGGCTTCAAATCGTCAACCCGCGCTGGGCTCTCGTTCGGCAAGGACGACGTCCGTATCCCGGACGCCAAGCAGCGCATCCTCGACGAGACGCAGCGCGAGATCGACAAGATCGAGGCCGCGTTCCAGAAGGGGGTCATCACCGACGGCGAGCGCTACCTCAAGATCATCGACCTCTGGACGCAGGCCCGTGAAGTCGTCGGCATCGAGCTGATGGCGGTCTTGTCGAAGGACTTCGACGAGAAGACCGGCTACGTCAACCCGATCTACTGCATGGTCACGTCGGGCGCCCGTGGTTCGGTCGACCAGGTGCGTCAGCTGGGCGGGATGCGCGGCCTCATGGCCAAGCCGTCGGGCAAGATCATCGAGACGCCCATCAAGGCGAACTTCCGCGAAGGTCTGCGCGTGCTCGAGTACTTCTCGTCCACGCACGGCGCGCGGAAGGGGCTCGCGGACACGGCCCTCAAGACGGCGGACGCCGGCTACCTGACGCGTAAGCTGACGGACGTCGCGCAGAACGTCGTGATCACAGTCGACGACTGCGGCACGATGGGCTCGGTCACCAAGGGCGTCGTCTTCAAGGGCGATCGCGTCGCGGTCAGCCTGGCGCAGGGCATCCGTGGCCGCGTCGCCCGCGATACGATCGTCGATTCCAACGCCGACGACATCGTCGTGCGCGAGAACGAGATCATCACCGAGGAGATCGCGGCGCGCATCGAGGCCATCGGGCACGAGCGGATCCGCGTGCGCTCGCCCCTCACCTGCGAGGCCGCGCTCGGCGTGTGTGCGCGCTGCTACGGCATGGACTTGGCGCGCGACCAGCTCGTCGAGAAGGGCCTCGCGGTCGGGATCATCGCCGCGCAGTCGATCGGTGAGCCGGGCACGCAGCTGACGATGCGGACGTTCCACATCGGTGGTACAGCCTCGCGTTCGATCGAAGAGAACGAGCGCAAGGTCAAGCGTGCCGGCAAGGTCGTGTTCCAGAGCCTCCGTCCGGTGACCAACAAGGAGGGCGAGATCGTCGTCCTCAACCGGAACGGCGAGATCCTGCTGCACGACGACCAAGGGCGCGAGATCGACCGCTACGCCATCCCGACGGGGGCGACGTTGCTGGTCAAACAAGGGGACATGGTCGAGGCCGGCGCCACGATCTGTACTTGGGACCCGCACCACGTGCCGATCATCTCGGAGTTCTCGGGCATCATCCGGTACGAGGACCTCGTCGAGGGGCGCACGCTCAAGATCGAGCGTGACGCGCGCCGCAAGGCGTCCCGGCGCCAGGTCATCGAGCACAAGGGTGAGCTCCACCCGCAGCTGGTGCTCGAGGACAAGGACGGCAACACCCTCGCGCTGTATCCGATCCCGGAGAAGGCGTACATCGAGGTCGACGACGGCCAGAAGATCAGCGAAGGCGAGCTGCTTGCGAAGTCGTCGCGTGAAGCGACGGGTACGCAAGACATCACCGGCGGTCTCCCGCGCGTCACCGAGCTCTTCGAAGCGCGGCGTCCGAAGGACCCGGCGGTCATGGCCGAAATCGACGGCATCGTCGAGTTCGGTGACCGCAAGCGCGGCAAGCGCACGGTGATCATCAAGGCGCTCGGCTCATCGGGTGAAGTGCTCGAAGAGGTCGAGCACGCCGTGCCGCAGGGCAAGCACTTGCGCGTCCACAAGGGGGACGAAGTGCGCGCCGGCGAGCCGCTGGTCGATGGTCCGCTCTACCCGGACGACATGCTGCGCATCATCGGCGAGGAGTCGATCCAGAATTACCTCCTCGACGAGATCCAGAACGTCTACCGCTCGCAGTCGGTGACGATCGACGACAAGCACATCGAGACGATCCTCGCGCAGATGATGCGCAAGGTGCAGGTGAACGAGCCCGGTGACTCCGAGTTCCTCCCGGGTGCGGTCATCGACAAGTACCGCTTCCGTCGCGAGAACGAGCGCTTGAAGAAGGAACGCCGCAAGCCTGCGACGGGTCAGACGCTCCTCCTCGGGATCACCAAGGCGTCGTTGTCCTCGGACTCGTTCATCTCGGCCGCCTCCTTCCAGGAGACGACCAAGGTGCTCACCGAAGCTGCGATCGCCGGCAAGCGCGACACGCTCGTCGGCTTGAAGGAGAACGTCATCCTCGGGCACATGGTCCCGACGGGCACGGGCTTCCGTGACCACTACCGCACTCGCGTGAAGAAGAACATCGACTTCGGCGAGCTCGGGACCGGCCTCGGTGGGTCCTTGCGTGGCGCGGGCCACGACGGCGATATGGAGTCGATGCTCTCGGCGCCGCTCGACCCGTCCTACAACCCGCTCCGTGAGGCGACCCCCCCGGCCAAGCCGACCGGCACGACCGGCCCGGCGACCGAAGTGGCCGAAGGCTGACCTCGAGCCTCTCATGCCCCGCCGCGGAGGCCCCGTTCAACGGCGCATCCGCGGCGCGCGGCTCCCCTCCAATGGCCTCGTCGAGAGGCACCCCCCCCAAAATCCCCGACGAGTTCGGGGCCGCTTTCGGCCCCAGAACCCCTTGCGACGACCGGCGTGGGGGAGTCCAGGCCCTCAAGGCTGCGGGACCCCTTGACCCGCAACTCCGATCCTGTACACTCCTCCGCCTTCCGCGCAGATTTCGCCCGATGCCCACGATCAACCAGCTCATCCGCAAGGGTCGCAACAAGCCCGTCAAGCGATCGAAGTCCCCCGTGCTCGATTCATGCCCGCAGAAGCGTGGCGTGTGCTTGCAGGTCAAGACCCAGACGCCGAAGAAGCCGAACTCGGCTTTGCGTAAGATCGCGCGTGTGCGCTTGTCCAACGGCAAGGAGATCACCGCCTACATCCCGGGTGAGGGGCACAACCTCCAGGAGCACTCCGTCGTGCTCATCCGCGGTGGCCGCGTGCGCGACCTTCCCGGTGTTCGCTATCACATCCTGCGCGGCACGCTCGACGCGTCCGGCGTCGATGGCCGTAACCGTAGCCGGTCCAAGTACGGCACGAAGCGACCGAAGAAGTAGGTCGCGCCTGAGTTGTTCGCCCGAGTTCCGCGCCTGGCGCGTGGACCTTCGGAGCGCGCAGCGCCCCGCCGGAAGCCGGGGGTCCCCGTCGCCTCGTGCGTGACGGCCTTGGGCCCCAAAACGTTTGAGTCCCGCCCGAGACCGCAAGAGACCGCCGAACCACGCCGACATGCCGCGTAACTTCAAATCGACCGAGCCGCTTCAGAAGCCGGACCCGAAGTTCGACTCCATTCTCGCCACGAAGCTGATCAACAAGATCATGTCCGACGGCAAGAAGAGCACCGCCCAGGACATCTTCTACGAGGCGATGGACCTCAGCCTCAAGCGGATCGCAGAGGTTGAAGGCGAGACGGACATCGAGAAGCAGATCAATATCTTCACGCGCGCCGTGGAGAACGCGAAGCCGCAGGTCGAGGTGCGCTCCAAGCGTGTCGGCGGTGCGAACTATCAGGTCCCGCGGGAGGTCAAGCGCCAGCGCCAACGCAGCCTCGCGATTCGCTGGCTGATCGACAACGCCCGCAAGAAGAAGGGCAAGCCGATGGCGAAGAAGCTCGCGGATGAGATCTGCGACGCCTACAACGGCACGGGCGCGACGGTCACGTGGAAAGAGAACGTCCACAAGATGGCCGAGGCCAACAAGGCTTACGCGCACTATGCGCGCTGAGCTGGGCTTGCTGAGTTGGGCCTGCTGAGCACCGGCTCCTTTTGCGCCCACGGGGCGCCGTCGCGCCTGGCGCTGCGCTCTCGAGCGCGGTGCCAGGCGCGCCCCGTTTCACCCCCTCCGTTCACGAGCGTCGCCCCGATGTCGGCCGATAGCACGATCCCGATTCTGGCTGGTCCGGACCTCTCCGCGGCGCCCGAGGTGTTGATCCTGCGGGACCCCCGCGAGTCGATCAAGAAGTGCTCCTTGACGCCCCTCCGCGGGCTGCCAGGGATCACCTTCGTGGACTACTCGCCTGAGCGCCGCATCGACGCCGGGGGGCGTGTGCTCCTCCACACCGAGGGCGAGCTGCTCGGCCCCGAGGACGCTGGGCGCGGCCTCTTCCTGATCGACTGCTCTTGGCGCCGAGTGGCGAGCCTCGAGCGGGTCGTGGACGGCACACCTGTGCGCCGCCGGCTCCCCACTTTGCGCACTGCTTACCCGCGCAAGTCGACGACGTTCGAAGACCCGAGTGAAGGCCTCGCGTCCATTGAGGCCATCTACGCGGCGTTGGCGCTCATGGGCCGGAGGCGGCCGGACCTGCTCGCGGCGTATCGTTGGGCCGACGAGTTCCTGAGGCTCAATCCGAACTTGGCGCCGTGATGCCAGCGCTCGCGACGTCCCCCCGCGTTATCGTCATCCCGATGTTGCGAGCCCACCTTGCCCTGCTACTGGCCCTGGCAGCGGGCTGCGTCCCCGGCGCAGGCCAGTCGCAAGCGACGACCGCGGCGCGCCCGCCTGCGCCCATCGACGCGGCGCCGATCCGGCTCGGCGAGCTCGTCCAACGTCGGACGTTCAGTGGCACCATCGAAGCCGCCAGGGAGTTCACGGTCGCGCCCAAGGTCGGCGGTCGGCTCGAGGCGCTCGTGGTCGATATCGGCGACGAGGTCGAGCCCGGCGCCATCGTCGCGCGGATCGACGACTCCGAGCTCGTACAAGTGGCCGCGCAGCAGGCCGCGGAGGTCGCCGTCGCGCGCGCAAACAAGGCCGAGGCCGAGAGCGCGCACCTCCTCGCGGAGCGCGCGCTCCGCCGCGTCGAGTCCTTGTCTCAGCAAGGCATTACATCCGAGTCCGAGCTCGACAATGCGCGTGTCACGGAGCTCGCGCGGCGCTCGCGCGTCGACGTCACCGAGGCGCAGGTCGCGCGCGCCGAAGCGGCGCTTGAGGCGGCTGAGATCCAGCTCTCCTATGCCCAAGTCAGCGCCGAATGGTCCGACGGCGACGGGCCCTCGGTCGTCGGTGACAGCGCTGGCCGGGAGCGGCTGGTCTCCGATGGCGCGGCTCGGATCGTCGGGCGCCGCTTCGTGGACGCTGGCGGGTTCGTGTCCCCCGGGACGCCGCTCCTCTCGATCGTTGCGCTCGATCCGATCGTCGCGGTCATCACCGTGCCCGAGCGCGACTACGCGCGGCTGTCCATTGGCCTCGATGCCACGCTCACGACGGACGCCTATCCAGGTGAGCGCTTTCAGGGGCGCGTCGCGCGCCTCGCTCCGGTCTTCAATCGCTCGACCCGGCAAGTCCGCGTCGAGCTGGTCGCTGAGAACGCCGGACATCGCTTGAAGCCCGGGATGTTCGTGCGTGCCACCCTCGAGCTCGAGCGCGTGACGGACGCCGTCATCGTTCCGTTCGTCGCGCTCGCCGAGCGCGGCGAGCGTCCGGGGCTCTTTGTGCTCGACGCCGCCCGTGAGCGCGTGGCCTGGACTCCCGTGACCGTCGGTGTGCGCGACGAGGACACCGTGGAGGTGCGCGGCGAGGGCCTGCGCGAGCTCGCGGCCGCCGGCCGGTTCGTCGTGACGTTGGGTCAAGAGCTCTGCGACGACGGCGCCTCCGTGCGCATCGTCTCTGAGGACACGAGCTCTGCCGGGGCGCCGCGATGAACCTGCCGAACGCCAGTGTCCGGCGGCCGATCTTCGCCTCGATGGTGACGGCGATGGTCGTCGTCCTCGGCATCGTGTCGCTGAGCCGATTGCGCATCGATCTCCTGCCCAGCGTCGAGCTGCCGACGGTCTCGATCCGAACGGAGTTCGACGGCGCAAGCCCCGAGGTCGTCGAGCGGCTCGTGACGCAAGTGATCGAAGAGGTCGTGGCGACCGTCCCGGGCATCGAGGAGATCACGTCCGAGTCCTCGGAGGGCCGCAGCAACGTCCGCGTGCGCTTTGGCTTCGGCGTCGACCTTGACGCTGCGGCGATCGACCTCTCGGCCCGGATCGAGCAGGAGATCGACGAGCTGCCCGAGGACATCACGCGGCCCCAGGTGCGCAAGTTCGACATCGCGAGCTTCCCGATCGTCATCCTCGGGGTGTCGAGCCGCCTCGATCCCGTCGACCTGACGCAGCTCGTCGAGGACCAGATTCGCTTTCGGTTCGCGCGCGTGCCTGGCGTCGCGCAAGTCGACGTGTGGGGGGGCTATACGCGCGAGGTGCGCGTCGAGGTCGACCCGGCGCGCCTCAATGCGCTCGACGTGCCCCTCGACCGCGTCCTTGGCGCCTTGCGCGACGCGAACCTCGACCGGCCGGCGGGCAAGCTCGAGGACGGTCGCTACGAGGTCACCCTCCGCGCGCCGGCGGAGTTCGTCGACCTCGACGAGATCCGCGCGACGGTCATCCAGGAGCGCGGCGACGGCGCGGTGACGCTGGGCCAGCTCGCTACGGTCACCGACACCTATGAGAAGCTGCGTCAGCGCGTGCGGGTCGACGGAGAGCTCGGGCTGCGCGTCGCGATTCGCAAGCAAGCGGACGCGAACACTGTCGAGGTGGCCAAGCGCGTGCTCGAAGAGATCGAGCGCGCCAACCAGTCGTTCCCGCAGGTGCGCATCGTCCCGATCTCCAACCAGGGCAACTTCATCGAGCGCTCGATCACCAACGTCGCGAACAGCGTGCTCTACGGCGGCGGCTTCGCGGTCCTGGTGTTGCTCTTCTTCCTGCGCAACGTGCGCAGCACGCTCGTGATCTCGCTGGCGATCCCGATCTCGGTGATCGCGACCTTCGCGCTGATCTACTTCGGCGGCTTTACGTTGAACCTCATGACGCTCGGCGGGCTCGCGCTCGGCGTCGGGATGATGGTCGACAGCAGCGTCGTCGTCCTCGAGAACATCTTCCGGCGCCGCACCGAGCTCCGCGAGGACGCGCGCACGGCCGCGATCGAGGGCGCCCGCGAGGTCTCGATGGCGATCGTCGCCAGCACCATCACGACCCTGGTCATCTTCTTGCCGGTCGTGTTCGTCCGGGGCGTGTCGGGGATCCTGTTCAAGGAGCTCGCGCTCGTTATCGCGTTCAGCTTGGTGTGCTCGCTCTTGGTCTCGCTGAGCCTCGTGCCGGTCCTCGCGTCGAGGCTCCTCAGCGGGGTGGGTGGCTTGGACGAAGCGGCGGCGCGGGGGCCGATCGCGCGGCTCGCCGCCAGCGCAGGGCGGGCCTTCGCTCGCCTCGACGACGGCTATGCCGGGTTGCTGCGCCGGGTCCTGCGTCGCCCTGGGCTCACCGTATTGATCTCGACGGCGATCCTGGCTGCGACGCTGCCGCTCGCGTCGCGCATCGGCTCCGAGTTCATGCCGCCGAGCGACGAGGGCGAGGTGCGCGTCACCGGCGACATGGAGGTCGGCACGCGCCTCGACCTGGTCGACGCGCAGACGCGGCGGATCGAGGCGATCGTCCGCCCGGCGGTGCCGGAGGCGCTCGCGACGATCGTCACCGTCGGCGCGTCGGGGCGCAGCGCCGACGCCGCCGCCCGCGGAGAGGTGCAGCTGTCCCTCGTGCCCCGCTCCGAGCGCCAGCGCTCGAACACCGAGATCGCGGCCGACCTGCGCAAGCGCCTCGTCGGCGCTGTCGCCGGGATGGAGATCCGCACACGCGCCCCCCAAGGCCAGTTCCTGCTGCAGCGGGTGCTCGGCACGGAGGAGGGCGTGACGGTCGAGGTCCGCGGCCACGATCTCGCGACGCTAGGGCTGCTCGCCGAGCGCGCCGCCGAGCAAGTGCGTGATGTGCCCGGCGTGACCGACGTGATCCTCTCGCGCGAGGACGGCGTACCGCAGCAAGACGTGCGCATCAACCGCGCCAAGGTCGCGGACGTCGGCCTCAGCGTGCGCGACGTGACACGCGTGCTCGAGACCGCGGTCGCGGGCTCGCGCGCTGGCGAGTACCGCGCGCAGGGGCACTCGTACCGCATCCTCGTGCAGCTCGCCGATGCGGAGCGCCGCTCCATCGACGAAGTGCTCGACCTGACGCTCAGCACCCCGTCAGGGGACCGCGTCGCGCTACGCAACGTCGTCGAGGCGGTGCCGAGCCGCGGGCCGCTGATCATCGAGCGGCGCAACCAGCAGCGCCTTGTCAAGGTGCAAGCCAACGTCGCCGGGCGTGACCTCGGGTCAGTGGCGCGCGAGATCAATCAACGCTTGACGGGGATCGCGCGCCCGGCAGGGTTCGATCTGACCGTGGCGGGCACTTTCGAGGAGCAGGAGCGCTCGACGCGCGAGCTCGCCGTGTCGTTCTTGCTCGCGCTTGCCCTCGTGTACATGGTGCTCGCGTGCCAATACGAGTCGTTGCGCGACCCGCTCGTCGTGATGCTGTCGGTGCCATTCGCCGGCGTCGGCGTGCTGCTGACGTTGTACTTCACGGGGACGACCTTCAACGTGCAGACCTACATCGGCTGCATCATGCTGGGGGGGATCGTCGTGAACAACGCGATCCTGCTCGTCGATCAAGCGGCGCGCCTCGTCGAGGAAGGGCGCTCCGTCGTGGACGCTGTCGCCGAGTCCGGTCGCCGCCGCCTGCGGCCGATCCTGATGACCTCCATGACGACCGTGCTCGCCCTCTTGCCGCTCGCGTTTGGCGTCGGCGAGGGGGCCGAGGCGCAGGCGCCGCTGGCGCGCACCGTCGTCGGCGGCCTCACCGGCTCTTCGCTCATCACGCTGGTCCTCATTCCCGCGGTGTTCTCTCTGGCGCGCAGGCGCACGCGGTGAGCTGTATGGAACGTATCCTCATCCATCCGCCGTTTGCGGACCCGACCCAGCCCTACCTCAGCCTGCCCACGTTGAAGGGGTGGCTGCGGTCGCGGGGGCTCGACGCGACGGTCGTCGACCTGAACGTCGAGGCCACGCATTGGCTGTTCGAGCCGGGCACCATGCGCGCTGTAGGGCGGCGCATCGGCCAGCGCTTCAGTCACCTCAATCGGACGCACGGGCTCGACTTCGACGAGCAGCGCGAGTACGTCGCGCTCGATCGCGCGCGGCTCCAGCTCGAGCGCGCGCTCAGCCTCGATCCTGCGCCCCTCGAGGTCTTCCGCTCGCGCGAGCACTTCTACGACGCGGCCAAGTACGCGCTGACGCGGCGCACGGTCGACGGGTACTTCGAGGCGCTCTCTGCGGCCCACTGGCCCTATCGCTTCGGCTTCAACCATGCGTCGCACTCGGTCGTGCCGTGGAGCTTCGACCTCTTGCAGCGCTATTGGGGCGATCGCAGCAGCCCGCTGCACGACTTCTACGAGCGCGCGTTCGCCTCGTACGACAACTGGGACTGGGAGAGCGACACGCCGCCGCCGCGCTTCGATCCCGACGGCATCGACTTCGTCGGGATCTCGGTGGTGTTCCCGTCTCAGATCCCGGAGGCGCTCTATCTCTGCCGCTTCCTGCGCGAGCGCATGCCCGACGTCTTCCTGGCGCTCGGCGGCCCCGCGATCCATCAGGTCACGATCCACGCCGAGGCCGAGCGGCAGCTGCGCCTCCTGGATTGGGTCGACGGGATCGGCATGTACGAGGGCGAGGCCACGCTCGAAGCGCTCTTCCCGCGCCTCGAGGAGTGGCGCGCCGCTGCGACCCCCGAGGCGCGCTTCGCGCTCCTCGCCGACGTGCCGAACTTGCTGGTCGTCGACCCCGGCACGCGCCAGCCGCACCTCGGCCCGCGCTTCACGCTCGACATGCGCGAGGCCGAGCTGCCGGACTACTCGGACCTCGACCTCGACGCGTACCTCGCGCCGAGCCGCACCCTCCTGTACGCGCCGACGCGCGGCTGTTATTGGGGCCAGTGCAGCTTCTGTTATTACGGCCTGACGGACACCGCGACGGCGTCGTATCGGGAGATCCCTGCGGACCGCGCCGCGAGCGATCTCGCGACGCTCTCGCGCCGGTACGGCGTCAAGAACGTCTATCTGTCGTGCGACGTGTTGTCGCCGAAGTACGCAGTGAAGCTCGCAGAGGCGCTGATCGAGAAGAACGTCAAGATCCGCTGGTCGAGCGACCTCAAGATCGAGAAGTACTTCACGCCCGAGCGCTGCGAGCTGCTCTTTCGCTCGGGCCTGCGCTCGGCTGCGTTTGGCATCGAGAGCGGCTCGAACCGCATCCTCGAGCTCATGCGCAAGGGCGTGACGCGCGAGGTCCTCACCGAGGTCAACCGCGCATTCCATGCCGCCGGCATCGCGACGGAATGGATGACCTTCACCGACCACCCGGACGAGTCGCTGGCGGAAGCGCTCGCTACGGTCCGTTGGATCGAGGAGGAAGCCGAGTGTGTCGACCTCTTCATCGTCGGGCACTTCGGCCTCGAGGCTGGCTCGCACATCGCGCAGGACCCGCTGCGCTACGGGATCAAGAGCGTCTTCTATGCCGAGGGCGACGACCTGCGGCTCTATGCGCAGTTCGCGCACCGCACCGGGAAGCGGGCGGCGCACGCCGAGCTCGAGGTCGAAACGGAGCTCGACCGTGTCGCAGCGCCTTGGGACCTGCACCCGTACCCCTGGGCGGGGGCGAACTCGACCCACCACACGTTCTTGCACTTCCTCGAGTTTGGACCGCGGGTCTTCCGCACGCACTTCCAGCGCGCGCCCGAGGCCACGCACGGCGGCCTCCCGGTGCCGCCGGTCTCGCACATCGGGGGCATGCGTGAGCGGCGCCGGTTCGACGTCGAGCGGATCGAGGCGACCATCCGTGAGTTCTTCACCGCCTACCTGCCGACCGCGCTCTACACGACGGTCCCGTCGCGGCGTGCCGGCGGCAGCGGGGGCGAAGAGGTCTCGCCGCTGACGTTGGAGCACTACCTCGAAGCGGCCGCGGCCGTACGCCCGATCTACGCTGGGTCTTGATCCCCGCCGGCGCCACGCCCCGGTCGCCGGCCCCCAGCTTGTCCCAGGCGCTGCGCCGGGGGCGGCGGCCTCTCGCGGAGGATTCGGGGCCGCCCCTTGTCGGGTCCAGGGGGCGCCGCTACCATCCTCGGCTCGATCCTCCGCCCCCTGTCACGGGGGAGCGGCGAACCTAGAACTGTCCGGGCTCCGCTCGGGAGCAGCAGGAGCAAGCGACATGGCAAAGTGCAGAATCAAGGCCGGCGGCCCGACCCGCGGCCGTCGTAAGCCGCGCAAGATCGGCATGGGCTCGGGCAAGTACCTCGCCCAGCGCAAGGCCGAGCGTAAGGGCGTCGGTCCCAAGCCCGACTGACCGTCCTCGGGGCTCCTCTTCCAGGACGCCTCCCTTTGCGCCGGCGCGCGGCCTAGCACTGGGCCGCGCGGCAGTGTTGTCACCGCTCCGTGGTCCCTCTGACCGCGGCTCAATGTCCGTGGTCTCCCAGCGGGCTCGACGCCCCAGCGAACCGTGTTCGTATTTGGCGTGCTGTCGGCCCTTTGGGCCGCGGGGACCTGGGCGCTCGGGTCGGTCTATGTCTCGCGCGCCCTCCGCGCGCGCGGCGCACCGACCGCGCTCGCGGCCAATACGTTCAAGAACAGCCTCGCCCTCGCGGCGTTCTTGTTGCTGCTGCCGCTGGTCGGGGGGGCTTGGCCCGAGCCCCGGTCCGCGGCGCTGCTCGTGTTGTCGGGCGTGCTCGGCTTCGCGCTGGGGGACTCCCTCTACTTTGCAGCCCTGACGCGCTGCGGGATCCAGACCGCGGCGACGGTCGCGCTCCTGTACGTGCCGCTCGCGGCCCTGCTCGATCGCCTCGCTTATGGGGCGACGCTCGCCGCGTGGCAGGTCCTCGGGATGGTCTTGACCCTGGGCGGCGTGTTGCTCGTCGTCACGGACCCGCGCACCCGCGGCGAGGACCCCGCCGGGTCGGCCTCGGCGCCTGGCGCCAAACGCGCTGGGGTGCTGCTGTCGCTCGGCGTCGTCGTCGTGATCGCGTGCGCCGTCGTGCTCGGCCACGGGGAGTCCGGCAGCGCTGGCGTGATCCCCATGGCGGTGCTGCGTATGGCAGGCGCGGTGCTCGCGGCGGGTCCGATCGCCTGCCTCCTTGGGGTCGCCGGGGGGCGCTCCCCGGCAACGCGGCCGCGCCCGGCAGTGCCTGGCCTGCGTGGCGCGCCAGGTGCCCCGACGTCAGGGGCCCTAGCGGTGGGGGCGCCAGCGGTGCGGGCGCCAGCGGATGGGGCGCCAGCGGATGGGGCGCCAGCCCTCGAGCGCATACGCGCCGAGCTGGCGCGCACGTTCCGCCCGATCGGGGCGCCGGCGGCACGCTCGCGCGCGCTCTGGATCGCGTCGGGGCTCGCCGTCGCAGGGCTCGTGCCGTACCACTTCGCCCTGCGCGAGCTCCCTGGCGGGGTTGGCGCGATCCTCTTCGCGACGACCCCGTTGTTCACTCTCTTGCTCGGTCGCCTGAGCGGCGAGCGCTTCGGGCCCCGGGGGCTCGTCGGGACGCTCCTCGGGTTCGCCGGTGTCGCGCTCGTGGTCCTCGCGCAGCGTTGAGCGCGATCGATTCCGGATTTGAGCGGTTTTTCGTACGGTCCACGCCGCCCGGCGGCTCTCGCGCAGTGCGCGCTCGACGGAGCCCCCCCTCCGACGCACGGAGAGCGCGCCGGCACCGCCTCCTTCGGCTGCCTCCCCGCGCGGCCCCAACCACGCCCCCCTCGGGCGCGCGCCCCTATGGACATCCTCTTCTGTGACATCTGCAATGAGTCCGTGCCCCAGGCCGACATCTCGAATGGCCGGGCCATCCTGCGTGGCACACGCGTCGTCTGTGCGCAGTGCGAGGCCGCGATGGGGCACGGAGGGGGGCCTGGCGGCGCGTTCGCTCTCGCGGGCGGCGGAGCGCTGCAGGCCGGCAGGTTCGGAGACGCCGGCGCCTACGGGACCGGAGCGCTAGGGACAGGAGCGCTAGGGACAGGGGCGCTAGGGGCAGGGACGCTAGGGGCCGGCGAGTCCCGGGGCCACGGGGGCGCCCGAGGGGCGACGCGCGCCTCAGGCGACGGGGCCATGGGCAGCGGCCAGGTCGGGGGCGGGGTCGGCGTGTTCTTCGGGCTCCTGGCCATCGGCGTCGCCGCGGCCGGGACCTGGCTCGCCGTCGAGCGCGTCGATGGGCTCGAGCGGCGCCACGCCGCCGCGATCGTGGACTTGGAGAGCGAGCTCGACGCGACGCGGCGCGCCCGCGCGACGGGGGCGGCCGAGCTCCAAGCGCGGATGGAGGAGGTGCGAGCCTCGTCCGCTGCCGCGCTCGCCGGGGTCGAAGGCGATGTGGCGCGCGGGAACGAGGAGCTGCGCACAGAGTTCATCGCTGCCCAGGCCCGGGAGGCGGCCCTGCGCGAGGAGCTGGCCGCGGCGCGCGCGCGCGCTGAGGAGGTGCTCATCGTCGCGCGCCGCGAGCGTGAGGCTGACGCCCGCGCCCTCGCGGACTTGCAGGTCGATCTGCGGGCCGCGCGCGACCGGTTGATCGCCGTCGAAGAGAACCTGCGGGTCGTCGGGGCCCGCACTCCGGTCGGGCCGGTCAACCCCGCCGCCGGCGCGGGCGAGCCGAGCGGCGATGTGGCTGGCGGGGGCGCTGCGGGGGCGCCTGCCCAGCCGGCCGCGCCCGCCTGGCAGCGTCACTTGGCGGACCTCGCGAGCCAGGACGAAGGCCTGCGCATCGAGGCCGTAATCGCGCTCGGTGACACCCGGGACCCGGCCGTCGCGGTGCACGTCGTGCCGATGCTGAAGGACCCGAACCTCTGGGTGCGGATGGTGGCGGCTGAGGTCCTCGGCAAGGTCGGGGACGTCTCCTCGGTGCCTGCGCTCATCGACGCGCTCGAGGACGAGCGCACCGCCGTCCGCGAGCACGCCCTGTTCGCGCTGCAGGCCCTCACGCACGAGACGCTGCGCTTCGACGCCAACGCGAGCGAGTCCGAGCGCACCAAGCGTGTGCGCGAGTGGCGCGACTGGTGGGGGAAGAACCGCGAGCGGCTGACGACGGGCTGACGGCGCCGCGGGCGGAGCGGTGTCGGTGAGGGGAGGGGGGCCCCGGTCGGTTCGCGCCGGCAAGGGGCGACGGGGGCGCGCGCGAGGCGCGGGCGGGCGTTAGACTCTTCGTCCCTCTCGCAGCCGAAGGCCCCTCCACCTATGCAGAAGATCAAGGTCAAGACCCCCCTCGTCGAACTCGATGGCGATGAGATGACGCGGATCATCTGGGCGTTCATCAAGGAGCGCCTGATCCTCCCGTACCTCGACGTCGACCTCCTCTATTTCGACCTCGGAATGGAGCACCGGGACGCGACTGACGACCAGGTCACGATCGATGCCGCCAACGCCATCAAGCAGCACGGCGTCGGGGTCAAGTGCGCGACGATCACGCCGGACGAGGCCCGCGTCGAGGAGTTCGGCCTCAAGAAGATGTGGAAGTCGCCGAACGGCACCATCCGCAACATCCTCGGCGGCACCGTGTTCCGTGAGCCGATCGTCTGCAAGAACGTCCCGCGCCTCGTGCCCGGTTGGACGCAGCCGATCGTCATCGGCCGCCACGCGTTCGGCGATCAGTACCGCGCCACGGACTTTGTCGTCGACCGCCCGGGCAAGCTGACGATGCGCTTCGAGCCGGCGGACGGCAGCGCGCCGACCGAGTACGAGGTGTTCCAGTTCCCCGGCGGCGGCGTCGCGATGGGGATGTACAACCTCGACGAGTCGATCCGCGGCTTCGCCCGCGCCTGCCTGGCGTACGGCCTCGCGCGCAAGTGGCCCGTCTATCTCTCGACGAAGAACACGATCCTCAAGGCCTACGACGGGCGCTTCAAGGACCTGTTCCAGGAGGTCTTCGACGCTGAGTTCAAGGCCAGCTTCGAGGGCGCCGGCATCATCTACGAGCACCGCTTGATCGACGACATGGTCGCCGCGGCGATGAAGTGGAGCGGCGGCTTCGTGTGGGCCTGCAAGAACTACGACGGCGACGTGCAGTCGGACACCGTCGCGCAAGGCTTCGGCTCGCTCGGGCTGATGACCAGCGTGCTCATGACGCCCGACGGAAAGACCGTCGAGGCCGAGGCTGCGCACGGCACCGTGACGCGTCACTACCGCGAGCACCAGAAGGGCAAGCAGACGTCGACGAACCCGATCGCGTCGATCTTCGCCTGGACGCAGGGGCTCGCCCACCGCGGCCGCATGGACGGCACGCCGGACGTTGTGCGCTTCGCGGAGGCGCTCGAGCGCGTGTGCGTCGAGACGGTGGAGGCGGGCAAGATGACGAAGGACCTCGCGCTCTTGATCTCGAAGGACACGCCCTGGCTGACCACCGAGGCGTTCTTGGCAGAGCTCGACCGCGGCCTCCAGGTCGCGATGAAGTGACGCGGACGCGCCTTCGGCGGGTGCCGGTGGAGGGGGGCGCAGCGCGCCAGGTCTCGGCACCTTCGTCGAGGCGCCCCCCGCCGCGGCGCCACCGATCCCGCTGCCCCTCTGCTCCCTAACGTTCGATCTCTCGCGTCGCCCTTGCGACCGCTGCTGCACCTGCTTGCGCCATGGGTATCTTCAAAGCCTACGACATCCGGGGCCTCGTCCCGACCGAGCTCGACGCCGAGCTCGCCCGCAAGATCGGGCACGCCTTCGTGCGCCTCCTCGGCGCGCGGCGTCTTCTGGTCGGGCGCGATGCCCGCACGCACTCGCCAGCGCTCGCCGGCGCCGTCATCGAGGGCATGCGCGACGCTGGCTGCGACGTCGTCTCGATCGGCCTCGCGTCGACGCCGATGGTGTACTTCGCGATCGGCTCGCACGACGTCGACGGCGGCCTCGCCGTGACCGCGAGCCACAACCCAGGCGAGTACAACGGGATGAAGCTCTGCTCGCGCGGCGCCAAGCCGATCTCGAAGGCCAACGGGATCGCCGACATCGAGCGCATGTGCGCCGAGCCGTACCCCGGCCCCGTCGCGCAGCGCGGCGCGCTGCAAGAGCTCGACGTGCTCGCGGACTATGCGGCGCACGTTGCGCGCTTTGCGGACGTCGAGCGCCCCATGAAGGTCGCGATCGATGCGGCCAACGGCATGGCGGGTTACACCCTGCCCCACATCCTGCCGCTCCTCGCGAACGTCACCGCCGAGACGTTGTTCATGGAGCCGGACGGCACGTTCCCGAACCACGAGGCGAACCCGCTCAAGGAAGAGAACCTCGACCCCGTGCGCGAGCTGGTCCGCGCGACCGGCGCGAATGTCGGGATGAGCTTCGACGGCGACGCGGATCGTTGCTGCTTCGTCGACGAGACCGGCCGCACGATCACCGCCGACCTGATGACGGCGTTGCTCGCGCGTGAGTTCTTGAAGCAAGAGCCGGGCGCGCACATCGTCTATGACCTGCGCTCGTCGTGGGTCGTGAAAGAGGTCGTGCGTGAGTGCGGGGGCGTCGGTCACCGCGACCGCGTCGGCCACAGCTTCATCAAGGCGACCATGCGCGAGCACGGCGCGGTGTTCGGCGGTGAGCTCTCCGGCCACTTCTACTTCCGTGACAATTTTGTGTGCGACTCCGGCGCGATCGCAATGGTGACCGCGTTGAACGTGCTCGCGAGGCGCGCGCTGACCGGGCCCGACGGGCAGCCGCGTGCGCTCTCGACGCTCGTCGAGGACTTGCGCCGCTATCACTCGACCGGCGAGATCAATTTCCACGTCGAGGACAAGGCCGCCGCCATCGCGGCGCTCAAGGCGCGTTACGCGGGGGGGCGGCAGGACGAGCTGGACGGCATCACCGTCGAGTTCGGCGACCTCTCCGACGAGGACTGGTGGTGGTTCAACGTGCGCATGTCGAACACCGAGCCGGTGCTGCGCCTCAACCTGGAGGCGCGCCACGCCGCGACCCGCGACCGGCGCCGCGACGAGCTGATCGCGCTCCTCGGGACGCCCGAGTGAGCGGCGCGCGGATCTCGACGGATCGTCGCTCCTGAAACGAGGGATTTCGACCGATATGCCCAGGGGGGGAGCCCCGCCGCGTGCGTGTACCAGCGTCACTCGGCGCACCCCCTCGTCACTTGCTCGTCACCCGGGCGACCGACCAGCGCCAGACTGGAGCCGAATCGCCCCCCTGGGACCCACCATGCCCTCGACCGCCCTCATCTGCCTGTTGCTCGCGACCGCGAGCCCTGTGATTCAGGGCGCGGGCGACAGCCCTGCGGCTTCCCAGCCGGTCGCCGCGGCCCCCGCACCGGGACGGGCCCCCGCCCAAGAGCGGGCCGCAGCGCCCCAGCGCGGCGGCGCGCCTGTCGCCGGCGGTGCCCAGCGCGAGGGCAGCCGCGCCTTTGACCCGGCCGCGCGGGATCGGCGCACGGGCTTCGACGCAGCCAGCGCCCAGGCGGCGCGCATCGAGCTCCAGGCCACGGCCCTCGGTGAGCCGCGCCGGGCGATCGCGCTCGTCACGCTCGGCGCCTCGGGCGCCATCTCGGAGCGCGCGACGCTGATCGCTGCGGCCTCGGAGGGCCCGATCGAGGACCGCGTCGCGGCGCTCCTCGCCCTAGGCGAGCTCGGCCAGGGGATCGGGGAGGGCCTGCCCCTGCTCGAGCGCCTCGCCACCGCTGAGGTGGGCCAGATCCAATCCGCGTGCCTGGTGGCGCTGGCGCGCTGCAACGAGCCCCAGGCGCGTAGCAGCCTCGCGCGCTTCGCCAGCGCCGACGGCGTCGTCGCAGTCCAGGCCCGCGAGGCGATGGCGCACGCGATCGACCCGCTCTCCACGACGCCGCCAGCCTTATGGCGCCAGCTGTACGAGCTCCGCTGGGAGGCCGCCCGCCGGTTCGGCACCGTCGACGGTCGCCCGTGGAAGCGTGTCCGGACCGACGAGCTCGCAGGCAACAAGGAGTTCCTCGAGGCCCTCGTCTACAACTGCGCGCCTGACCTGCGGCACGGCACAGCCCGCGACCAGATGCTCGAGGTCCTGATGCAGCCGGGGCGCTCGGTGGCGCGCATCGAGGCTGCGGTGCAGCTCATACCGCTAGAGCTCGAGCGGCTGATCGAGTCCGGCGTTTGGCGCCCGTCGAACCGCGCGGAGTGGGTCCGGCTCGTCGATACGATCGTCGTGCGCGAGGACTGGCGCCGGTTTCCGGGCTCCCTTGGGATCGCGGCCGTGACCCCTGAGGTCCGCCCGATCGTGGCCGCGTTCCTGCACCGCGCGGGAGGGCCGTACGAGGAGGCGTTGAATGATGCCTTCGAGAGCGACGACCCGCGCGACCGGGCCAACGCCGCCTACGCCGTGGGCGCCGCGGGCCTCAGCGACTATGCGACGGTGCTGCGCGACCTCGCGCGGGACCCCGAACCATGGGTCCAGGCGAGCGCTTTCATCTCCAGGGTGCGCCTCGGCGAGGCCGCAGCTCAGCGCGAGGTGGAGGCGGTCTTCAACACCCCAGCAGAGCGCCGGACACCGCGCCTGAGCGGCTACCTCTTCGAGATGTTCGAGCGCGCCTCGCCGGACATCAATGTGATCGACCTGCTCGACCGCATCGCGCCCACGCTCGACGAGTCGGATCGCCTGGAGGCCGAGGCGATCCTCGTCCTCAGCGGGCGGCGCTCGAGCGCGCCCCACCTCCGCGAAGCGCTCCCTTCGTTGGACCCAAACACCCCCGAGGCGTTCCGCATCATCCGCGCGCTCGGCAAGCAGCCGGACGCCGACGACCTCGAGGCCCTCGCGACCGCGTTCCCCTTCGACGGCTCCACGATCGCGAACCTGCTCTGCGCCTCGGCCCTCGTGCGGAACCGGCACCGGGCGGTCGATCCGCTGCTCTCTGCAGCGGTCTGGGGCCTCGACGGGAACCTCTCTATCCTCGCTGCCGGCATCGTCTACGAGACGCGCGGTGCGCAGGTCCTGCGCCAGTGGATCGTGCGTCCGCCGGCGGAGGCGCGTGAAGAGGACGTGCGCCGGCTGGGCTTCGCCCTCGGTGATTGGGGCGGTCCTCGAGAGTACGAGGCGCTGCGCGCAGAGCTCGGCACAGCGAGCGGCGCGGAAGAGCCGGCGCTCCAGGGCGCCTACATTGGGATGCTCGGCGGACGAACCCGTTGAGCGCGAGGGCGCGCTCGAACCCTGCGACCCGAGTTCCCATGGATCACAGTCCTTCCCAACCGATCGCGCTCCTTGGCGTCCCCATGGACCTCGGGGGAAATCGCCGCGGCGTCGACATGGGGCCGAGCGCCTTGCGCATCGCGGGCCTCGCAGAGCGCATCCGTGCGCTCGGCCTGACCGTCGAAGACTGCGGCAACATCAACGTCGTGGACCGCGGCGATACCGCGGCTTCGGACCCTTCGGCGCGCTACCTCGACGCGATCGTCGAGACGTGCGGCGCGCTCGCAGAGCGTGTCCGAGAGATGCTCGGGTCCGGCCGATTCCCGCTGGTCATGGGGGGCGACCACTCGATCGCCGCTGGCACCGTCGCCGGGGTCGCCGCTCACCACGCGGCGCGCGGGCAGAGCATCGGCCTGATCTGGTTCGACGCCCACGCGGACATGAACACGCCGCGAACGTCGGAGTCTGGCAACGTCCACGGGATGCCGCTCGCGGCCATCATCGGCGACGGTCCTGCGGGGCTCACCGGCCTCGCCGGGACGACCCCGATGGTGCAGCCGCGCAACGTCGCCCTCGTCGGCATCCGCTCCGTCGACGCGCTCGAGCGCGAGACGGTCCTCGCCAGCGGCGTCCGGTGCTTCACCATGAAGGAGATCGACCAGCGCGGGGTCCGGGCGGTGATGGAGGACGCGCTCCGGCACGCGTGTGACGGCACGGCTGGGTTCCACCTCTCCTTTGACGTCGACGGCACGGATCCGGGCGTGTGTCCCGGTGTGGGAACTCCTGTCCCCGGGGGCATGTCGTATCGTGAAGCGCACACGGTGTGCGAGATGGTGGCCGAGTCGGGGAGGCTCGTCAGCCTCGAGTTCACCGAGATCAATCCCATCCTCGACGAGCGCAATCGCACCGCCCTCGCAGCGGTCGAGTTCGCTCTGTCCGCCCTCGGCAAGACGGTCATCTGAGAGCCCGCCCCGTGGACGTCGAACGCCTGCCATTCGATCAATACCAGCGCTACCGGCTCGTCTCCGACCTCGTCGGCGAGGTCCGGCCGCCAGGCAAGCGCCTGCGCATCCTCGACGTCGGCGGTCGCACGGCGCTGCTACGTGACTTCTTGCCGGCGGACCGCGTCGACCTCGTCGACATGGAGCCCGCGCCCAGCCCGGGCCTCGTGCTCGGTGACGGCAGCCGCTTGCCGTTCATGGACGGCGCGTTCGACGTCGTCGCCGCGTTCGATACCCTGGAGCACGTCCCGCCGCAGGCGCGCGCCGCGTTCGTGGCGGAGTGCGCGCGTGTCTCGCGTGGCTACGTGATGATCGCCGGGCCGTATCAGACCGCGCGCGTGGAAGAAGCCGAAGAGGCCGTCCTCGTCTTCCTCGAGCAGAAGCTCGGCATCGAGCACCGGTACCTGCGCGAGCATCGCGCTTACGGGCTGCCGGATCGAGCGGAGACCGAGGGCGTGCTCGCGGCGGCGGGGCTCACCGTCAAGAGCTTCGGCCACGCGAACCTCGACCGCTGGATCCTCTTGATGTGCCTCGAGTTCTACGTCGACTACGACCCGACGTTGCGTGAGCTCGGCCAACGGATCTTCAAGTTCTACAACGCGACGCTCTACGCTTCGGACCACATCGAGCCGGTGTACCGTCACGTCGTCATCGGCGCGGTCGCGGGGGCGCCGATGCCCGAAGCGAGCAAGGTGCTCGCGCCCCCCGGTGCGCCGCGCGAGGCGCTCCCTGCGTTCTTGCCGCTGGCCCAGGAGCTGCTCGCCTTCGACCACCAGCGCGACGCGTTGCGGCCCGAGCTCGAGCGCCTGCACCAGGTGGTGCGCTCGCTCGAAGAGGACTTGCGTCAGCACGACGAGGCCCAGCGCACGGTCGAAGCGGACCTGACGGCGCACCGCGCGACCGTCGTTGCGTTGCGCGCCGAGCTCGATCGCGAACGCGCGGCCAACGCGTGCGTCCAGCGCGACCTCGAGGCGGACCTCGCGGGCAATCGCGCCACGGTCGCGGCCTTGCGCGCCGACATCGAAGGGCTCAGGGCTGGGCTGGCGCAGCACGAGGCGCTGCAGAGCGACCTCGCGCGCGAGATCGAGGTGCGAGGAGCCGCGCTCGACGAGCACCGGGCCCGCCTGCGCGACCTCGAGAGTGAGCTGGTTGCGGCGCGCGCGGACCTCGCGCGCGAGCGCGCCGCGGCGTCCGCGGACCTCGCCGGCGCCCGCGCCGAAGCGAAGGCGCTACGCAGCGAGCTCGAGCAGCACCACGGGCTGCGCTCCTTGCTTGAATCGACCTTGGAGGAGCATCGTGACCTCGCGACCCGGCACGGCAACGCCCTCCTGGACCGCGAAGCGCGGGTGGATGACCTGCACGCGGAGCTCACCGCCGCCTTCGAGCGCGCCCGCGCCGCCGAGGTGGAGCTGGACGCCCTGCGCGAGGAGTCCGAACGGCTCGTACGGCTCCTCCGGAGCCGCCTCGGGAACCTCGGCCGCGCCTTCGCTCCCCGGAAGTTCGGCGACCCGACCTGACGCCGCGGCCGCGGTCCCCGGTCGGGCCTCGCGGCGCAGGAAAGGCCGCGACATGCAGGCAGGGGCTCCGATCGATGGCCAGAGTGGGCTATAACGCGCTCAGCGAACCGCCGTGCCGTACTCCCCGATCGACTGTCACTCCTTGGCCGCCCACTTGGGCGCATGGCTCTCGTCCGAAGGGCCGGAGTCCGACGTCGTCGTCTCGTGTCGGGTGCGCCTCGCGCGCAACGTGGATGGCGTGCGGTTCGTGCCCAAGCTCAGCGCCGAGGAGGCGCTGAAGCTAGCGGAGCGGCTCCGGCCCGTCCTCGCCGAGGCGCGCCTCGACGGCGAAACGCGTTGGGTCGATGTCGCGAGCGCCTCGCCACTGCTGCGCCTCCTGCTGCTGGAGCGCAACCTCGCGAGCCGTGATCTCGTGCGGCCTGAGGTGCTCGACCCGCTCCTCCCGGGGCGCGCGGTCGCGTTTGGCGCCTCCGAGACCGTCTCGGTGATGATCAACGAAGAGGACCACCTGCGGGTCCAGGCGTTGGCCGCCGGCTTCGACCTCGACCTCGCCTGGGACCGCGCGCGCAACCTCGACCGATACATCGAGGACCGCGTGCCGTTTGCCGTCACTCCGCGGCTCGGATACTTGACGGGCTGCCCCACCAACGTCGGGACGGGCCTGCGGGCTTCGGCGATGCTCCACTTGCCCGCATTGGGCCTCGTGCGGCGCGAGCTCGAGAAGGTCTTCGCGGCTGCCCAGCGCACCGGCCTCGCGGTGCGCGGCATGCACGGTGAGGGGAGCCGCGCCGCCGGCGACCTCTACCAGATCAGCAACCAGATCACGCTCGGGCGCAGCGAAGCGCAGCTGATCGAAGACCTGCGCGCGCTCGTGCCGCTCATCGTCGACTTCGAGCGCAAGCTCCGCGCGACGCTCGTGGAGGAGATGCGCGCGGCGCTGACCGATCGCGTCACCAGCTCCGTCGCGGCGCTGCGCACGGCGCGGTCGATGCCGACCGACGACGCGTTGGCGCACCTCTCGAACGTGCGCCTCGGCGTGCAGCTCGGGCTGACGACCGCTGCGCCGATCGGCTTGCTCAACGTGCTCGGCGTACAGGTCCAAAAGGGCCACCTGCAGGTCTTGACCGCCAAGTCGGGCGACGTGGCGTTGCTCGAGACGAGCGAGCGCGACAAGCTCCGCGCGGCCTACCTGCGCCAGCGACTCGGCTGACGCTGAACTCGTCCGAGGGCGACGCACCGCGCTCGAGTCGGCAAGCACCATGGAGGACGTCTCGCGCGACCTGCGAGCACACGATGAGCGCCAGCACGAGCGACGACAGTGCCGACCACGGTGCCGGTAACGGTGCCGAGAACATTGCCGGCAACGGTGCCGACAACCGTGCCGACAACCGTGCCGACAACGGAGCCGACAACGGAGCCGGCAACGGTGCCGAGCTCGATCGGTGCGCGCAGCTTAGGCCGGCCGGCAACAAGGTGGCGACCTGGGGCATCCTGGGTACGGGGGCCGTGGCTGGGGCGCTCGCCACGCGCCTCGCGGCCCAGGGCCACATCGTGTTGATCCATGGCCGCGACGCGGCGGCTGCGCGCAGGGTCGCCGCGCGTGCGGGGAGCCGCGCGGCCGCCGTGACGGATCCGCTCCAGCTCGCGGGGGCGCGCGCGATGGTCCTCGCGGTCAGCGACGCGGCGCTGGAGGACGTCGCGCGTGAGCTCGCGCGGGGGCTCGACGCGCGCGGGCTGGCGGCGCCCCATGGCGCCGGCGCGCCGCGGGTGGTCCTGCACACGAGCGGCGCCCATGGTCGCGAGGTGTTGGGCGCCCTCGAGGACCTCGGGCTCGCCACCGGCAGCGTGCACCCGTTGGTCGCGCTCGCGCCTGGCAGCACCGGCGCCGCCTTCGAGGCGGCGTGGTTCGCGCTCGACGGGCCGCCCGTCGCGTTGCACGCTGCGCGGGCCTTGGTCGCGGCGCTGCGCGGGCCCGCGGCGCGCGCCCTGCCGCACACGGTCACCGATGGCGCGGCTGCGCCGGCCGTAACCCGATCTAGCGGCGAGCTGGGCGGCGGCGAGCTGGTCCTCGGCGCAGCGCGGGACGCAAAGCTCCGCTACCACGCGGCAGCGTCGCTCGTTTCGGGGGGCGTCGTGGCGCTGCTCGCGCTCGCGGAGGCGGAGCTCGTCCGCGCGGGCGCGCCGCTCGAGGACGCCCGCGCGGCCCTGGCGGCGCTCGCAGCGAGCGCCGTCGCGAACACGGGGGCCGCCGGTCCGAGCGCCGCCCTGACCGGCGCGGCGGCGCGCGGCGACGAGCTCCTCGTGCGCCGTCACCTCGGCGCGCTCGGACCCCGCGCGAGCGCGGCCTACAGCGCGCTCCTGCCGTGCATGCGCGCTCTGGCGGAGGCGCGCCGGGGCCCGGAGGCGCAGGCGTGACCGTCGACCATGGGCCGCTCGTCGTCTCGGTCCTGGGGCACGACCTCGCGGAGCTGACGCGCCTCGCGCTCGCGGCGGCGCCGGACGCAGACGTGGTGGAGCTGCGGCTCGAGGCGCTCGCCGAGCTGGCCGCCGTGCCTGCGAGCGGGGCCCACGGCGGCCCGTTCGAGCTCGGGACGGAGCCTGGCGCGGGCCGCACCCTCGGGGTCGAGCTCGGGCAGTTGATCGCGCAGCTCGGGCGGCCGGTGATCGCCACGGTGCATGGCGCGGCGGGTTTTCCGGGCGGCGTGGGGGACCCGAGCCGCGCGACGCCCCTCAGCGACCTCGCGCGGGCGCGTGTGCTCGTCGCTGCGGCGCGCGCCGGCGCCGCCTACGTCGACGTCGACCTCGCGCTGCTCCAGCGCTCGGATTGGATCGCGCACCTGCCGCGCGCGACCCGCCGTGTGCTCTCCGTCCACCCGGGGGACCTGTTTGCTCCGGCGATGCACCGCGAGCGACCGGCGCGAGGGCGTCAAGCGCGCGCTGGGTCGTCCGCTGGAGCCGCCGACGTCCCGCTCGGCGAGGTCGTCGGGCTCGTGTCCTCGTCTGTCGCGCGCGCCGCGCTCATCGAGCGGCGCTTGGACGAGCTCGTGGCGCCTCTGCTGGCCGCCTGGCGCCCGGGGGACATCCTCAAGGTCGTCCCGCAGGCCACACACGCCGAAGACGCGCTCGCGGTGCTGCACTGGCTCGCCCGTGCGTCGCGGGGCGTCCATGGGCCAGGTGAGCCCGAGGGACCTCGCAGCGCGCTCGCAGGGCGTCCTGGGCTCCCGTCACCGTCCACCGTTCGTGCGCCGGAGAGTCAGCGTGCGCCGGAAGGTCAGCGTGCGCCGGAAGGTCAGCGTGCAAAGGGAGCCAGCGGGCCGCGCGCCGCAGGGGTGCGCGTGGCCGCGTTCTGCACGGGCGCGCCGTCCGTCAGCCTCGCGTCGCGCCTGCTCGCGCCGGCGTTTGGCGGCGCGTTGGTCTTCGCAGCCCCCGACGATCCTGCGGCCCGCCTCGCGGCGCCAGGGCAGGCGCGCGCCGGCGCGCTGCTTGCGGCATGGCCTGCAGCGGGGCCGCCGCGGCCGTCGACGGGGTGGGGCCCAGGGGGCGCGCCCACGGCCCCGCAGGGGGGCGGCCGCGTCACGCGCCTCTTCGGGATCGTTGGGCGCCCGCTCGCTCACAGCGCGTCGCCGCGGGTGCACGGCGCGGCGCAGCGCGCGCTGGGCGCGGACGCGCTCTTCGTGCCGCTCGAGGCCGAGCGCTTCGAGGACTTGCTCGCGCTGCTCGATGATCCCCGCTGGCGTGGGCTGTCGGTCACCGCGCCGTTCAAGCGCGATGCGCTGCGCCTCGCTGTGTCTGCGGACGAAGAGGCGCGCGCCATCGGCGCTGCGAACACGCTGGTGCGGCGCCCGGACGGCGGCTGGCACGCGTCGAATACGGACGCGCCTGCGGTGCTCGCAGCGCTCGGCGGGCGCGAGGCGGTCGCCGGGCAGCGGGCGCTCGTCGTCGGCGCGGGTGGAGCAGCGCGCGCCGCTGCGTTTGCGCTGCGTGGCGCGGGGGCGCGGGTGACGATCGCCGCGCGCGACGCGGGCGCGGCCGCGGCGCTCGCTGACGCAGTGCAGGGCGAGGCGCGCGACCTGGCAGCGCTCGCGCCGCAGGGGCCCGCGCGCGCAGCAGGGCCCGCGCGCGCGCAGGTCGCGGGGCAGCCGTTCGAGGTCATCGTGCACACGACGCCGCTAGGCACCGACGGCGTGGGGCGCGCCCCGGTACCGCCTGCGCTCCTGCGCCCCGGCGTGCGGGTCCTCGACGCGGTCTACCGGCCGCGGCGCACGGCCCTCGCGCGCCTCGCAGCGGCCGAGGGCGCGACCCCCGTCCTCGGCGCGAGCTGGTTCCTGGCCCAGGCGGAGGCGCAATTCGCCCGCTTTCACGGGCTCTCGGAGCCGCTCCCGAGCGAGGTGCGCGCGGCGCTCTCCGAAGGGTTCGCTGGCCAGCGCGCCGCGCAGGGCCCGCTGCCGCAGCCCGCCTTCGTCTTCATCGGGCTGCGCTGCAGCGGCAAGTCGACCGTCGGCGCGGCGCTCGCGCAGCGGCTCGGGGTGCCGTTCCTCGATCTCGACGCTGAGCTCGCCGCGCGCTTCGTGCCCGGGCCGTTGGCCGAGGCGCCGCTCGCCGGTCAGCCAGCCGGGGCGCTGCTGCGAGCGCTCGGGGAAGCGCGCTTCCGTGAGCTCGAGCGCGCGACGCTGTGCGCGCTGTTCAGCGAGCTGCAATGGGCTGACTCCGACTCCACCGAGATGCGACCTGGGGGGCGGCCGCCGGGGCGCGGGGTCGTGCTGGCCACGGGCGGGGGCGTCGTCGAGACGCCCGAATGCCGCGCGCGCCTGGCCGGGCTCGCGGGACGAGCGACCGTCGTTTGGCTCCACGCCGCGCCCGAGGTCCTCGCGCAGCGGCTTGAACGGAGCGCCACGCCGCGCCCTTCGCTCACCGGCGCCGCGCCCCTCGAGGACCTCCGCCGGCTCGAGCAGCGTCGCAGCGGCTGGTATCGGGCCCTCGCGGACATCGAGCTGGACGCGACCCGCTCGCCCGCCGAGCTCGTACAGCGGTTGACCGCGAGCGCCTCGTTCGCACGCACGGACGCGCGCGACACTGCTGGCCCGGACGTGGAGTGAGGTTCTCGCGGCTCGCCCCTCGAATCGCGCGCGGGGTCGAGCCGATAATGGGCGAGGCGGGAGCGCGCCCTGGGGGAGTGCCCTCCTCGAGTGCCCGCCTCGGGTGCCCTCCTTGGGGGCGCTCCGGAATGGGCGGGAGGACCTGCGTCTCGGGCGTTATCCTCGCCGGCATGGCGTCGGCTGCGTGCCCCACACCGGGTGTCCGCCGCCGAGGTTCGTGCCCGCGATAAGGGGCGCAGTAAGGGGCGCGGTCCAGGGCGCGCCATTCCAGGATCGAGAGCCTTCATTGACGACACGAGCAGCACGAACAACGACGAGCCGGCTGGCGGCTGGGGCGCGCAAGGTGCGCCGCGCGCCGGTCGCTGCGCTCGTGGTCGGGTCGGCGCTGATGTCCGTGTTTGCGCCCGCGCGAGCGCAGGGATTGGCGCCGCCCGAGCTCGACCAGCCGTTTGCGCAAGAGGCGCTCGCGCGCGGGCGCTTTGCGCGCTTGGTGGCGGACCTCGATCGTGTGTCGGCGGACGCCTTTCTGGACGCGGCCCAGGAGCTCGTGGCGCGCAGCGGCCCGGCCGCGCTGTCCGCAGTGGTGCTCGTCGCAGGGCGCGAGGTCCCGGCGGGGCTCTCGACCGCGCGTGAGACCGAGCGTCGGGCGCACCGCGAGGCGGCGCGCGCATACTTGCTCGCCGACTTGGCGCGGACGGAGGCCTTGCTCGCGGAGCTCTTGAAGCGCCCCAGTCCGCGCGGCGCGCCCGGCGCCTCGTCCGACGCGCCCTCGGAGGTCGCTCCTGCGACCCCGGCGGGGGCGGAGGCCCCGCCCGCCGAGCCGCTACCGACGCAACCGCAACCGGTCCATGCGCCACCGATTGTCGCGGGGCTGCGCGCTGCGGCCGCCAACGTCGTCGGCGCCCTGGGCCTCTTCGAGCTCGCGCCGAAGGTCGCGGGCCTCCTGGACCTCAGCGCTGAGCCTGGCACGGTCGTCGCCGCGCGCAGCGCGCTGCACGCGCTGCACGGGCGCTGGTACCCCGGCCGCGCGGCGTTTCACTCGCGCTGTGGCCGCGCCTCGAGGGCAAGGGCGCCAGCGAGGCTCTTCCTCGACGAGGCTCGCTGAACGCGAGGCCACCGGCGAGGCGCGCCTCCTCGCGCTTCTCGAAGCGCAGCCGCTCGCACACCTCGAGGCGGCGTTCGCCGAGCCCAGCCCAGCGCTCCGCGCGCGGGTCGTCGACGCGATCGGCCGCGCGGTCGCGGCCCGCACGTTGCCGCCCGACAAGGCCTGGGCCGCGCTGCGGACGCAGCTGACGTCGGAGCCCTCCGCGCCCGCGGCCCAGGCGCAGCTCGCGACGCTGATCGAGCTCTTGCAGGGCGCGTCAGGCGCCGACGCGCGCGTCGCAGACCTGCGCGCGACGTTGCGCGACATCATCGCGCGCGGGATGCCTGCGCTCGACGACCTCGTCCTGCGGGCGCTCCCGCGCTTGCCGCTGCTCGACGTCGAAGGGGCCGCGATCCAGGACTTGGCGCTCGCGTCCACGCTCGTCGCGCGCATGGTCGATGGGACCCGCCCGCTCGACCCGGACCTCGTGGTGCAGGGCCTCGGAGCCTACGCCAGCGTCGCGCGCCGCGTGCCCGACACCGCCGCGCGTCGGCAGGCCGCGGGGGAGGCGCCCGAGCGCCTGCGTTCGATCGTCGAGGGGCGTTTCGGCGCGACCGCCCGTGCGCGCGTCGCCGCCGCGGACGCGCTGGCCGCGGTCCTGACCCCCGCCGATGTTGACGTGTTGCTGGAGACGCTGCATGTCAGCGAAGAGCCGACGGTGCGCTACCGCTTGTTGAGCGTGCTCGCGGACGCCGCGCCGCTCGTCGCCGACAGCGGCCCACGCGCGCGCATCGCGGGCGCGCTCTTGGAGGCCGCGGAAGGCGCCGACGCAGCGGTGCGCGCGCGCGCGGTCGAGCTCCTCGCCGACGCGCGCTTGGCCGAGGCCGTCCTCGCCGCGCGCGCGGCGGATGGGACGTTCGATGCGCGCGTGCTGAAGCTCTTGCGTGGGCCGGGCAGCGATTCCGAGCGCATCGCTGTGCTCGACGTGCTCGCCGGCACGTCGCGCGCCGACTTGCACGCGGAGCTCCTGCGCGCGGACACGCTGCGCCCGCTCGCGACGGGGGCGCCGCAGATGCTCGAGGCGCTCGTGCGCACGATCCAGCGCATGGCCCGCACCGAGCCACAGCTGCTCTGGACCGGCGCGGATCTCCTGACGCTCGAGCTCCCTGGCACCGAGGCGCAGGACCGCCCCTCACGGCCCCGCCGCGTGGCGGCCTCGTTGCGGCTCGTGTTCGGCCTCGACGAAGCGCGCGCGGCGGCCCTCGAGCTCCCGCGCCACGCGACGATCTTGGGCTGGTACCTCGAGCTGCGTGCCCCAGGCGCGGACCCCGGAGAGAGCGCCACCTCGCTCGAGCCGGCGATGCGGCAGCGGCTCTCCGCTGTGCACGTCGCCGCGGCCTTGGCCGCGGATCCGAGCGATGCCCGCGCGCTCATGGCGCGCGCGTTGCTCGCCGTCGATCGCTTGGCTGACGTCCCCGCGGGCGCCGAACCGCAGCGGACCCCAGAGTCGCTCGCGCTCGAGCGCAACGCCGCCTTGGGGGCCCTCGATGCCGCCCTCGGCGTGCTGCGTGCCGCGGGCGCGGCTGCGGGGCCCTCCTCGACCCCGACGACAGGCGCCTCGACCGGCACCTCGACCGGCACCTCGACCGGCACATCGACGGGCGCCTCGACGGGCACCTCGACGGGCCCTGCTGGCGAGCTGGCGCGCCTCGAAGTCGAGCGCGGCCGCATCGCGGACGCGGCGGATCGTCGAGGCGAGGCCGAGCGTGACTTCCAGCTCGCGCTCGAGGCCGCGCCCGAGCTCTTGGCGGCGCGCGACCTGCGGCGCCTCGCGACCTTAGCGCGCGAAGGCGGACGACCGGGGCGCGCCGCGGGGGCCTTGATGGCGCTCGTGCAGCGCTCCGTCTGGCGCTCGCGGAGCGCGGACGTCCGGCTCACGGACCTCGGCGCGCTCGTCGATGCGGTCCTGTTGAGCGGCGATCCCGTCGCCCAGCAGGCGGTGCGCGCCTACTTGGCAGAGGTGCCGCCGCTGCCCGACTCGGGCGGCACGGGCGTCGAGACGGAGGCGGACCAGGGGCGGGTCTGGGCCGGGCTCGTCGCTGCTGGGCGCGCCGAGCACGAGCGCTTACTGTCTCTCGCGCGGCGCTTGGAGCCACCCGCGCCGGTCTCAGGAGGCTGACGGACGCCTGCGCTCGTATGCTGGCTCCGTGGCGCAGGCTCCGCGGCACACTTCGACATGCACAGCCCCTCCTTGGCGCTCATCGCGCTCCATCTCACCTCGACCGTCGCCCTCATGGTCTACGCGCCGTGCGCAATGGGTCAGGACGGCTCTGGCGTCGCGAAGGCGAATGAGCGCGGCGTGGCGGCGGACACGGCCGCGCGCATCGAGCTGGAAACGCTCGCTGGCGCGACGCGCATGCGCGATGCCGCGCTCGGTGACTTGACGAGCCTCGCGCGGGAAGGCGCCGCCTTTGCGCGCTATCCGCGGCGCACGGCGGCGGCCTCGACGAGCGACGGCGCTGCCCGCCCGTTTGTCCCGGGCGGGGGCGCGGAGGTCGACGGGGGCGCGGCGGCCCCTGCGGAGGCCGCGCTCGTCGCGCTCGTCTCGCTCGTCGGGGGCGACCGTTTGCGTGGGCGCGTCCGCGGCGGCGAAGGGGACGCGCTCTGGGTCGACCTCGGAGGCGTCGAGCTTGCGCTGTCGATCGACACCATTCAGTCCGTCCTCTTCGAGGCGCGCATCCCGCGCCAATCGACCCAAGCGCCGGCGCCGCTCGCCGGCACGGATGTGCTCTACATCAGCGCGGGAACGAGCGCGGAGCGCACCCAGGGGCTGGACCGCGCCGAAGGGCTCGTCGAGGCGTTTACTGCTGACGGCGTGGACTTCGAAGACTCGCGTGTCGGCCGTCGGACCTACCCCTGGTCGCGGGTCGCGGCATTGTTCATCGCTGCGGTCGACGGCGAGGCCGCGCGCCCCGCGCCGACCAGCGAGGGCGCGGAGGCGCTCGAGCCGGTGTTGGTTGGCCTCGCGCAAGGCGGCCGGCTCTCGGGCCGCCTGCGCCGCATGGACGCGACGCAGGTCGAGCTCGTGCGTCCGTCGGGTGCCGTGCTCGTGCTGCCCGCGGCGCTCGTCACGGAGGTCGTGCTCGCGGACGGTTCGTTCGAGTTCCTGTCCGAGCTGGAGGTCTCAGACGCTGGGCCCGTGTCGCTCTTTGGCGATGACCTCGGGTTCACTTGGCCGCACCGCATCGACCGCGCGGTCGATGGCGGGCCGCTGAGTGTCATGGGGCAGATCGAGTCGCGTGGCATCGGCGTGCACGCGCCGAGCCGCCTGACGTGGCGCCTCACGGGGCCGTACGCGCGGCTCCGCCTGGCGGCTGCGGTGGACGATTCGGGCCTCGGCACCGATCGGGGCGGCAGCGTGGTCTTCCGGGTCCTCGGGGATGGCCGCGAGCTCTGGAAGAGCGGCCTCGTGCGCGCGAATCAGGCGCCGACCCTGGCGCCTACGATCGACCTGCGCGGGATCAGCGAGCTCACGCTCGAGGTGGACCCGAGCGGTGACTTCGTGCTGGACCGCGCGAACTGGCTACGCCCGTTGCTCGTCCGCGGATAACCCCGTGGGGCCGGCCGGCGGCGCGAGCGAGCGGTAGTACACGGCGTTGTTCCCGCCGCGGACCTTGGCCTCGCGCAGCGCCGTCTCGGCGCGGCGCCGCAGCACTTCGGGCGATTCGAGGTCACGCCCGTCGAACGTATCGAAGCCGATGCTGGCCGAGACTGCGAGCGGGCGCATCCCGGCCTCGCCCGCGCGCACCGGCCCCGAGAGCCCGTGGAGCTCGCCGAGCAGGCGCTGCACGACGCGCGCCGCGTCGACGGGCTGGGTGTAGGGGAGCGCGACCGCAAACTCGTCGCCGCCGAGCCGGGCGCCGACGTCTTCGGCGCGCAGGCAGCGTTGGATCACCGACCCCGAGCGCGCGATGAGCTCGTCCCCGACCGTGTGGTCGAACTGCTTGTTGACTTGCCCGAAGCGGTCGAGATCGATCAGGACGAGGGCGAGCGGGAGGCCGTGGCGTTGGGCCGCTGAGAAGTGCTCGCGGATGCGCTGCTGAAACGGGTTCGGCCGCAGGAGCCCCGTCCGGTCGTCGTGGTGGGCCTCGTAGCGCACGCGCCGCAGCTCGCCGAAGAGCGCGGCCTGGTCGAACAGCCGCTCGATGCGCAGCATGTATTCCTCGACCGAGGCGTCGCGCCGGATCAGGTCGCACGGCACCCCGCGCAGCGAACGTGAGAGGGCCGCCGGAGGCGGCGGGCCCGCTTCGACGACGAGCAGCAGCGGGCGCGGGGCCTGGGGGCCGGTGCGCGCCACGAGCTCGACCTCGGTCGAACCGCCGGGCGCCAGCGGGTCGAGGATCACGAGCTGGAACGCGTCCTGCGAGAGCGCGGCGCGGGTGGCGCTGACGGAATCGCAGGCCGTGAGCACGAAGCCCCCGCGGCCGAGCGGCGCAGCGAGCTGCGCGAGCCCGGCGCCGCGGTGATCGGCGATCAACACGCTGCGCGGCGCGAGCGGGGCAGGCGAGGAGGTCAACGGAGGGAAGTGCACGGACGGCGTGGGCAGTTTGCGAGCGCCCTACGACGCGAGTCTACCGCGGTCGGGACCGGCGGGGAGCCGCAAGCTCGTCCCGGGAGCAGCGCGCCCCGAAGTGGGCTTTCGCGGCTGACGCAGCGCCGCGGCGCGGGCGACACGACCGCCGAATCGGCGCGGGGTCGCGCAGGGCCGGTCGCGCAGGGTCGGTCGCGCAGGGCCGGTCGCGCAGGGCCGGTCGCGCAGGGCCGGTCGCGATGGGCCGGTCGCGATGGGCCGGTCGGCCCGGGTATGGCCTGAGGAGCGGGGTGAAGTGGGGGTGGGGCGCAGCGCCGCAGCGGGTCGGCCCAAGGAGCCACCTTTGACATCTCGGGCCCCGTCCGTAGAATTCTCGCCTCGATTCCAGGGCGTACGTCCTGGGACACACCCTCATTCAACGCTCGCCCGCGAGCAGCACCACGGCCGCGGTCCTAGTCCGACCTCGGTCCTCCATCACATGTCCAACATCGACGTCCAGCAGCTCATTGACGCTGGCGTGCACTTCGGATGCCGCGTGTCGCGGTGGAATCCGAAGATGGCCCCGTTCATCCACGGCCGTCGGGGCCTGATCCACGTCATCGACCTGCGCCAGACCCTGCGGGGCCTGCTGCGCGCCAAGAACCTCCTCCTCCGTATCGCGTCCGAGGGCCAGTCGGTCCTTTGGGTCGGCACCAAGCGCCAAGTCAAGGGTGTCGTGGCCGACGCCGGCGCGCGCACGGGTATGCCGGTCGTGACCGAGCGTTGGATCGGCGGCACGCTGACCAACTTCAGCGTCATCCGCAGCCGACTCAAGCGCCTCGAGCACCTCGAGACCATCGACGAGAAGGCCGCTGCAGAGCAGAAGCTCACGAAGAAGGAGATGTCGACGATCAACCGGGAGCGGCGCAAGATCACGCGCAACCTCGGCGGCATCCGCGAGATGGATCGCATGCCCGGCGCGATGGTCGTCATCGACCCGAGCCGCGAGCTCAATGCCGTGCGCGAAGCGCGCAAGATGGGCGTGGTGGTCATCGGCCTCCTCGACACGGACTGCGACCCGTCCACGGTCGACATCGTGATCCCGGGCAACGACGACGCGCTGAAGTCGGTGCGCCTCTTGATCGAGCAGCTCGCGGACTCGGTCGAAGAGGGCTGGCACCAGCACACGGACCACCTGCGTTCGATGGGCGCCGCTGAGCGTCGCTCGGAGGACACGGTGCCGGGCGACGACGTGCGCCCGACGACGAGCAACCGTCTGCCCGAGCGTCAGATGACGCCGGTCGGTGAGCTGCCGCCGGAGACGCCGCTCGCTCCGCGCCCGCAGGGCGACGCCTGATCGCTTTCCTCTCCCCGAATCCCCAAGACACGTACCGACGACATGGCCGACATCACAGCCGCGATGGTGCGCGAGCTCCGCGACAAGAGCGGCGCCGCGATGATGGACTGCAAGAAGGCGCTCGAAGCCACCCAGGGTGACATCGAGGGGGCCTTCGACGAGCTGCGCAAGCGGGGCCTCAAGGCTGCCGCGAAGAAGGAGGGTCGTGCGACCGGACAAGGACGCCTCGCGGCGCACCTGTCCGAGGACGGCCGCAAGGGCGCGATGGTCGCGCTCGCCTGTGAGACCGACTTCGTGGCGAACACGGACGACTTCAACAGCTTCCTATCGAAGCTCGCCGCGCACGCGTTCGAGCATGCCCCGGCCGACGTCGCGACGATGCTCGGCCAGAATTGGGTCGATGGTGGGACCGTCTCCGACGCCCTCCAGACCTTGATCGGTAAGCTCGGCGAGAACATGCAGATCGCGGATGTCGCCGTGTATTCGGGCGGCGACGGTCAGGTCGGCGCTTACGTCCACCATGACAACATGAAGGGCGCCCTCGTCCACGTGAAGACGGGCGCGGACAAGGCGAAGGCCGAAGAGGCGCTGAAGTCGCTCTGCATGCAGATCGTCGTCTTCAGCCCGCTGGCCCTCGACGCCAAAGGCGTCAGCGCCGACCTGATCGAGCGCGAGCGCGAGATCGGTCGTCAAGGGCTCGAAGGCAAGCCGGCCGAGATCCAGGAGAAGATCCTCGCGGGCCGGATGGAGAAGTTCTTCGCGGACAACACCCTCGTGGGCCAGCCCTGGATCCGCGACGACAAGACGACTGTCGCGAAGGCGATGGTCGCGGCGTTGGGCGCAGGCTCCGAGGTCGTGGCGTTCCGCCGCTTCCAGCTCGGCGCGTAAGGTCGGAGGCCCATTCGGGGACCTCGTCTTGGGGTCCTTGCATCAGGGGCCTCGCTGTAGGTGAAGGCTGCCGGGGGGCGAGGGCGCGACGCGCGTCCTCGCCCCCCGGCGCCGTTCCCTCGAAGCTTGCGGCGCTCGAGGGGCTTAAGGCGTTCGAGGGGTAGGGCGCTCTTCTCTGCAGCTCGGGCTGGACCGGGCGCCACCGGTCAGTAGACTCGGCCGGCGCATGTCCTACCGTCGAGTCCTCTTGAAGATGTCGGGCGAAGCCCTCGGTGACGCTGAGCGTGGCCACGGCATCGACCCTGACCAAGTCCAAGGCATCGCGCGTCAGATCGCACGTGTCGTCGGCCTCGGCGTCGAGCTCGCGCTCGTCTGCGGCGGCGGCAACATCCTGCGTGGCGCGCAGTTCAGTCAGCTCGGCGGGCACCGCGCCAACGCCGACTACATGGGCATGCTCGGCACCGTGATCAATGCCCTCGCGCTCTCGGACGCGATCGAGCAGCAAGGCGTCGCGACCCGGGTCATGAGCGCGCTCGAGATCCGCTCGGTCGCTGAGCCGTTTGTGCGCCGGCGCGCCGAGCGCCACCTGTCGAAGGGGCGCGTCGTCTTGTTGGCCGCCGGCACCGGGAACCCCTTCTTCACGACCGACACGGCCGCCGCCTTGCGCGCGAGCGAGCTCGGCTGCGAGGTCTTCCTGAAGGCGACCAAGGTCGACGGCATCTACAGCGCGGACCCGCGCAAGGACCCGCAGGCCACGCGCTACGACCGCATCTCGTTCGACGAGGCGATCGAGAAGAAGCTGGCTGTGATGGACGGCACCGCGTTCACGTTGTGCCGCGAGAATCACCTGCCGATCGTGGTCTTCGACCTGTTCACCGACGGCAACCTCGAGCGCGTCGTGCGCGGCGAGGGCCTCGGCACGGTCGTTTCCGACACCTGATCGTCGCGACCGACGGCGCTCAGTACACCCTGCGCGCGGGGCTCACGCGTGGGACCGAGGTCCCAGGCGCGCCGCGCTCACACGCGAGACAGAAGGACCGGGACATGGCGGACCACGCACTCATCACCGATACAAGAACGCGGATGGACAAGGCGCACGGGCACACCCGTGACCTCCTGAAGAACATCCGGACGTCGCGCGCCTCGTCAGCGCTCGTCGAGCACATCCGCGTCGACTACTACGGGTCGCCGACGCCGCTGACCCAGATGGCGCAGATCTCCGTGCCGGAGCCGCGCCAGCTCTTGATCAAGCCGTTCGACCAGGCCTCGATCAAGGAGATCGACAAGGCGCTGCAGAAGTCGGACATCGGAATCTCCCCGGAGAACGACGGCAAGGTCATCCGCCTTAACATGCCGCCGCTCTCGGGAGAGCAGCGCAAGAAGTACGCGGCGAAGGCCAAGGACCTGGTCGAGGAGGGGCGGGTCGCGCTGCGCAATATCCGCCGCGACATCAACAAGGAGGCGGACGCGCTCCTCAAGGCGGGCGGCTGCACCGAGGACGAGCACAAGCGCCTGCAGGAAGACGTGCAGAAGACCCTCAAGGAGTACGAGGGGAAGATGAACGAGCTCCAGGAGCGCAAGTCCAAGGAGATCATGGAGGAGTGACAGGCGGGGCCGCGGGCCCCCTACGCGCGGTGTTTGGGCCGGGGGCACTTCCCTCGGCAAAAATTCGCGTCGGGGTTGCGTCGCGATCCTGGTTCGGTATCCTCTCCGCCCTCGACACGCGTCGAGGACAATCTGGGTGCGTAGCTCAGTCGGTAGAGCAACTGGCTTTTAACCAGTAGGTCCTTGGTTCGACCCCAAGCGCACTCACCACTTCAACGCCAGGGCGCGGGGTCCTTCGATCCTGCGCCCTGGTTGTTTCGCGGCACGTGCTCGGGCGCGACCTGGCAATGCGGTGAGCGGCTCAGGCCGCGCTCGCCGCGCCGGTCGGCGGGACGGGCTCGACCCCACCGAAGGCGTGGTAGGTCCGCGACCAGAAGCCTGCGCGCGTGACGCCGGACAGCGCCAGGACGAGCAGCGTCGCGATCCCGCCCATGCGGAACATCGTCGGGACGACCCACTCGAGGTAGGCGACCGCCGCGTAGAGCGCGCCCTCGAGGGCCACCGCGCGGGCTGCGCCCGCGGGCTGTGAGCGAACGAGCCGCCACGCGTGCAAGAGCGCGCTCCCAGCGCCGCGTTGATGGCGTACGAGGCTCGCGAGCGCGAGGTGGTACAGCGCGCCGAGCGTCGCCCCGTAGACGAACAGGAAGCCGACCGCGAGGCTCGCCCCGAGCTTCGGCAGCGGGCCATCCGGATCGGCGCCCAGGAACAGCATGCACAGGAACACGAGCAGCACGGTCAGCGTGCTCGCGGCCAACATCGTGACGACGATCTGTACCCAGATCGCCGCGCAGCTGACCCCGAAGCCGCGGCCGACCTTGGACGTCTGCGCGATCGGTCGCTGACCCTCGCCCAGAAAGAAGGAGCGCGCGAGCCCCGGCGCGAAGCGCAGAGAGAGCGCCAGCAGCCCGACCCCGTACACGGTCCAGTGGCCGTCGCGCACGAGCGCGTCGAACGCCGTGCTGGAGTGCAGCGACGTGAACCCTAGGTCGAACGCGACCGTGGGGGACACGAGGCGCACGATGACGGGCACTGCAGCGGCGATCCCAAACGCCCAGCCGAGCGCCAGGAACTGGTAACAGAAGCCGGCCGGCAGGCGGGCGGGGTTCTCGAGCGCGACCCGGACCGACGCCACGAGCCGGCGCGTCGTTGCGCGCCAACCGAGGTCGGCGACGGGCGACGCGCTGGCGATCGGGGCGCGCTGCGCGTCGGGCACGGGCGACAGGCTGTGGGGGGGCGATTCCACGGGCGGGGCCTGGGGCTGAGGCTCCAGGTGGGCCTAGACCGCGGCAGCGCGGAGGTTAGCAGGATGGTCACTCGGGGGCGACGGCGGCTTGGGCTACGCTTCTGGCGTACTCCTCTGGACCACCTCTCTGGTTGACTTCTCTGGGCTACCCTCTTGGGCGGCGCACCTGGGCGGGCTCCTGCGCTGGGGCGTCCCGGCGCGCATCACCACCTCCGGACCTCGGTCTTGTTTCGCAGCATGGGCAAGTTTCTCGCCGTTCTTTTTGTCCTTCTCCTCCTCGGCGGCGGCTGCGGGGTCGCGGGCTACAACGGGCTCGTGTCCGCCGACGAAGGTGTCGGCGCCCGCTGGGCCGAGGTCGAGAACCAGTACAAGCGCCGCTTCGACCTCGTGCCGCAGCTCGTCGAAACGGTCAAGGGCGCAGCGGACTTCGAGAAGTCGACGATCACCGAGGTGACCGAGCTCCGCGCGTCCGTGGGCAAGCTGCAGCTGCCGGCGAGCGGCCCGGAGAACCAGGCGCAGCTCGATGAGTTTGTGCAGAAGCAGGACGCGCTCGGGCAGGGCCTCGGCCGCTTGCTCGTCGTCGCGGAGCGCTACCCCGAGCTCAAGGCCACCGAGGCGTTCCGCGACCTCCAAGTGCAGCTCGAAGGCACGGAGAACCGCATCGGCGTGGCGCGCCGCGACTACGTCGATGCGCTGCAGAAGTTCAACACCGGCGTGCGGAGCTTCCCGAAGAACCTCCTCGCCGGCTGGTTCGGCTTCGAGAAGAAGCCGCAGCTCACGTTCGACGCGGCCGTGCAAGAGGCGCCGAAGATCGACTTCGGCGGTGACCGCTGAGCCCCTGCGCGCGCTGGGTCGTGCTCGCGCTCGCGGCGCTTTGCGCTCCGAGCGCGCGCGGCGCGGCGCCTCCGTCCCCGACTGTCGCCGCCGCGGCGCAGGACGTGCCGGCGAACGAAGGCTGGGTGACGGACCTCGCGGGCCTCATCTCGGCCGGCAAGGAGGCCGAGCTCGAGGCGCTGATGGAGTCGTACCGCAACGGCAGCGGCCACGAGGTCGCGGTGTTGACGGTGCCCTCGCTCGGCGGGGGCGCGCTGGAGGAGTTCTCGCTGCGTGTCGCGCGCGAGTGGCGCATTGGGCGTGAGGGGCAGAGCGACGGCGCGCTCCTCGTGATCGCCGCGCAGGAGCGCAAGACGCGCATCGAGGTCGGGCGCGGCCTCGAGGGCGCCGTGCCCGACGCGATCGCGGGGCGCCTCCTGCGCGACGTGCTGGCGCCGGCGCTGCGCGCGGGCCGCTACGACGAGGGCGTCGAGGCCACCGTGCGCGCGCTGCACGCGGCCGCCGGCGGCGACTACGGCCCGCTCGAGCGCGCCGAGGACCAGGGGTCCAGCGGCGTGGCGGACGTCGTGGTGCTCGCGGGCTTCGTGCTGTTCACGCTCGTTGTCATGCACAAGCGGCGCCGGGGCCCGAGCGCCTGGGGCGGCGGCCGCGGCGGCTTCGGCCCCGTGATCATCGGCGGGCCGGGCCGCGCTGGCGGCGGCTTCGGCGGCGGCTTCGGCGCCGGGGGAGGTGGCGGGGGAGGTGGCGGCTTCGGCGGCTTTGGCGGCGGCGGCGGATTCTCCGGCGGGGGGGCCTCGGGCGGATGGTGACAGGCAGGATCACAATGCAGCCGTTGGCGCTCGTACTCGAGCCTGACTGGGAGGCGGCCGGGCACGCGCTCAGCGCCCGCTGGGTCGACCTCGACGCGCGCTTCGGCCCTTGGGTCTTCGGCGCGCTGTTTGGCCTCATCGTCGCGCGAGCGCTGTGGCGCGCCCGGCGCTATCGCGCGGTGGACGTGCTGTCGGACGCCGATCGCGCGGCGCTGCGCGGCCGTGTCGCGGCAGCCGAAGCGCGCACCGACGCCGAGCTCGTCGTCGTCGTCGTCGAGGCCTCGGACAGTCACCCGGACGCGTCCTGGAAGGCGGCCGTCGCGACGCTGGCGCTCGGGTCACTGCTGTTCGCCGGCGCGTGGGAGGTCAGCGCGTCGTCGTGGGGCTCGTTCGCGTGGGCGCGGCCCGCGGGGTACGCGCTCGTGCAGGTCGCGCTCGGCGCGCTGGGCTTCGGCCTCGCGCGCGGGCTCGCGGACTTCCGGCGCGGCTTCGTCACGGAGCGCCGCGCGACCGAGGTCGCCGAAGAGCAGGCGCTGCAGGAGCTGCAGCGCCTCGACCTCACGGCGCACGGCGCGCGCAACGCGGTGCTCTTGTTCGTGAGCCTCTTCGAGCAGCGGGTCGTCGTCCTCGCGGACTCCGACGCGCACGCGGCGGCCGGCACGGCGGCGTGGGTCGCGGTCGATGACGCGGTGCTCGCAGCGCTGCGCGGCGGCGCCGCGCGCGAGGGCGCCCTGCGCGTGGCCCTCGAGCGCGGCATCGACGCCATCGCCGACGTCCTGGAACAGAAGCTCCCGCGCACGGCCGACGGCCCGAACCGTGTCCGCGACGACATCGAAGTGCGCCGCTCCTGACCGCGCCCGCGCCCGCGTGCCTGCTGGGGCGTCACTTCCCGGGCGCCTCGGCGCCCCCAGGCGCCAATGGGTTGGCTGGGGCCATTGGGGGCCCCGGGACCACCGGGACCACCGGGGCCACTGAGGTCGCGACGCGGAAGCCCAGGCCGCTCGCGCTGCGTGTGCGCTCGATGCCGCGCCGCGTGGCACAGCGCGCCGCCAGCTTGTCGTTCTCGAAGGCGCCGCCCATGGCGACGCGCTGGTCCGCGTCAAAGGCGGGCAGCACAGACCGCTCCTCGAGCGCGCCGTTGATCCGAACGCGGTATTGACCAGGCGTGAAGCCCTCGTACGCCGTGTACGGGCTGGAGGTCCACTCCCAGACATTGCCTGCGAGGTCGTACACGCCGAACGGGCTGACGCCCTTGCGGAACGAGCCGACGGGGGACGGCCGCTTGGAGCGCTGCTCCGCCGATGCGCAGTACTCGCCGTCTTGCCACTGGTCACCCCACGGATACGCGCGCTCGGAGGCGCCACGCGCCGCGCATTGGACCTCGAACTCGGTCGGCAGGCGCATCCCGACCCAAGCGCAGTAGGCCTCGGCGTCGGCGTACGTGACCATGACGACTGGGCAGCGCTCCATCCCTGCCGGGACCGCGTAGCCGGCATCGCGCCAATGTTCGGCCCACCAGGCGTCACGGGGGGACTCGCCGCCGTCGAGGCTCCAGGGGCGCTTCTCGTAGGCGCGCCCCTCCGCCTTTGCAGCAGCGAAGCGGCCCTGCTCCGCACTGGCGAACGCTTTCGCGGCGCTGGCCATGGCCTCCTCGTTGGCCCAGTGCAGGGGCGCTCGGCGCCCGGTCGCCTGGACAAACAGCAGGTACTCGGCGTTGGTCACTTCGTACTTGCCGATCCAGAACGCGGGCACTTCGACGAAGCGCTGCGGCGTCTGCGCGTCGAGGACCCGCAGAAGGCTGGGCTGGGTCTCGAGCAGCGCCTCGATCTCCCTCCTGGTCGACCCGACCCGCGTGCGCCCACCGCTGATGTACACGAGCTCTGGGAGCTCCTCGGCCTGCGGCGGGCGAGCCGCGGCGGCTCCTTCGGCGGCGGGCGCGCTCTGTGCTTCGGGCCCGGTCTCGGTCTCGGTCTCGGATTCGGTCTCTGTCTCGGGCGACGACGGCGCGCGGGACGCCACATCTACGTCTTCGAGCGCCTCGGCCGCTGGCTGCGCGCTGCGCGTGCCGCGCTCGAAGGCCCCTTCCGTCGCAGTCGCTGCGCTGACGGCGGTCGCCTGCGCGCCGTCGGCGCTGCGCGGACCCCCGACGTCCAGCGTGAGCGCCAAGGCCGCTCCTACGCCCGCGGCGACCAGCGCGCCGCCCAGCACGTGCGGCGCGCCGAAGCCTGGTCGCAACGTCCCGCGTGGCGCCGCGAGCGGCAAGAGCGCGACGGCCCACGTCGTACCGCCCATGTAGCGCGTCTGCAAGCGGGCTCGCAGCGCTTCGAGCGCGCGCTGCCGGCGCTTCTTGACGACATCGACGGTCGCGCCGACGCTGCGCGCGACCTCGCGCAGGGAGAGGCCGTCGAAGTCGTGCAGCAACACCACGGTGCGATAGGTCGCCTCGAGCGCGAGCACCTCGGTGACGACCAGGCGCTGGAGCTCCGCGCGCTCGACCGCGCCCGTCGTATCAGCCGTCCGCTCGCCGCGCGCGGCGCGCGCCTCGCGTGTGGCGCGCCGCGCCGACGCCCGCGCCCGGTCGCGCGCGAGGTTCCGCAGCGTGACGCCGAGCCACGGGGACACCGCGCCTTGCACGAGCGAAGGCCGCGCCAGGGCCGCGGTGAGCGCATCGTGGACGAGGTCGTCCGCCGCGGACGCGTCGCGGACGAGGCGGCGGGCCAGCGCGCGGACTTGCTCCAAGCGCCCAAGGAGGGCGTCGACGTTGGTGGTGGGCTCGTGTCGCATGTCACCTCCTGCACGTCACCGACCCGGCCCCGGGGCCGGAGTTTTCTCGAGTTCCGTAGCGCGGTCGGCGCCGCCGGTCACTCGCCCGCGGCGCAGGCGGCCTCGACCTCCGCGGCGCTGCACGGGCAGGCGGCGGTCAGGACCTCGTTGCCCGTCGCGGTGATCGCGACGTCGTCCTCGACGCGGATGCCGATCCCGCGCCAGCGCGCATCGACCTCGGCGTCCTCGGGGATGTAGAGGCCCGGCTCGACCGTCAGGACCATGCCCGGCTCGAACGTGCGCGGCTTCCCGTCCGCGTCCTGGTACAGGCCGACGTCGTGCACGTCGAGGCCCAGCCAGTGGCTCGTCTTGTGCATGTAGAAGGGCTTGTAGAGGCCCTTCTCCAGCGCCTCCGCGCGCGTCGCTTTGACGATCCCGAGCGCGATCAGCCCGTCGACGAGGACGCTGACCGCCGCCTCGTGCACGTCGTCGAAGCGCGCGCCGGGCTGCGCCGCCTTCGTCGCCGCGACGAGCGCGCTGTGCGCGACGTCGTACAGCGCGCGCTGGTCCGCGGTGAACTCGCCGTCGATCGGCCAAGTGCGCGTGATGTCCGACGCGTAGTACCGCCACTCGCAGCCGGAGTCGACGAGCAGGAGCTCGCCCTGGTTCAGCGCCATGTCGTTCTCGACGTAGTGCAAGATGCAGGCGTTCGCGCCGCCGGCGACGATGTTGCCGTACGCCGGCCCGTTGCAGCCGTGGCTGCGATAGTGCGCGTCCAGCAGCGCCTCGACCTCGTGCTCGAAGCGCCCGGGCGCGCTGAACGCCATCGCGCGCCGGTGCGCGTCCGACGCGACTGCGGCAGCCTTGCGCATGAGCCGCAGCTCGTCCTCCGACTTGAAGAGCCGCAGCTCGTGCAGCGTCGCGAGCGGATCGACGAGCTCGCGCAGCGTGTGCACCGAGCCGCGCGCGCGGCGGCGCAGCGCGACGGCCAGCTCGCCGACCTTGCGGTCGCGCTCGGGCTCTTCGCCCATGCGCCAGACGATGCGCGAGTAGCCGACGAGGAGCTCCGGCAGGTCGAGCCAGAGCCGCGCGACGTCGCGCGCTTCGTCGACGCCGAGCGTCTCGGCGGCGCGCTCGACGCCGAGGCGCCGGCCGTCCCACGTCTCGCGCTCGCGGTCACGCGGGCGCAGGAACAGCACCGTGCGCGGGCCCTCGCCCTTGCCACCCGGCCCCTCCGGCAGCAGCACGAGCCACGCGTCGGGCTCGCCGAAGCCGGTGAGCCACCAGAAGTCGCTGCCGGGTCGGAAGCGGAAGTCCGAGTCGTTGCTGCGGACCTTCGAGGTGTGGGTCGGGATGATCGCCGCCGTCCGCGTCTCCGCGAGCTTCGCGAGGAAGCGCTCACGCTGTTGACGGTGGTGGGCCGGCGGGGGGACGGGGGTCGCGCTCATGGGGCGCGAGGATACCCGCGCCGTCGGAGCCGTCGGCGGCCTCACTCGCTGTTCTGGGGGCGCGCCGACTCCATCTGGGCGGGGGCGCCGCGCCGACGCGCGCGGGTCACCTCACGGCTCGAACTGGAGCTGGACCGCGTCGCTGTAGTTCGAGACCGCGGCGCCGCCGACCGCGTCGCGGTACCAGCATTGGAAGCTCAGCGTGTCCCCAGGCTGCACTGCGAACGGCCCTGTCGGCGACGGGATCGCCAGCAGCGGCACGGCGCGTGACAGCGTCCCGGTCGAGCCCGAGTTCCCGACCCCGCCGACGCCGCGACCGATGGCGCCGCCGAGGCAGAGCGTGCCCAGGCTGCCGCCGGCGTGGGGCACGAACGCCGTCGACGGGCTGACGAGGAAGAAGGCCGTCGCGTTCAGCGGCAGGCTCTCGACCGCAAGGAAGCAGTTGTCCTGGCTGATGCGGTCGTTCCCATGCGCGCTCACGCGCGCGGGCCGGGTCGTCGAGTTCGGGGTCGCTGCGCAGAAGCTCGCGCCCTGTGCGCCGCGTCGAATGAATGAAATGACCGCGCCGTTGGAGACGGACGCGGAGTGGAACGAGAAGGGCAGGTGCCCGGCCCCGCTGTCCTGGAAGCCGATCGTCGCGCTCGACCCCGAGGCCGCGCGGGCGCCCTCGATGTCCCGGTACAAGAACTGGGCCAAGAGCTCGCTCTGGTCGAAGAGCACGACCTGGAACGTGGCCCGGTTCAGCAGCGACGCGCCCGTGAACGTCACGTTGTCCCATTGCACGATGAGGCGGTCGGCGAACTCCGCGACGTAGACGGCGCCGAAGACGCCGCCGCTCGGGTTCAGGTCGTCCCAGAAGGGCAGGAGCGTGCGCCCGCCGCCGAACACGGTGCTGCTCGGGATCGTCGTGTTGTTGGGCGCGAGCGTGCTGTTCGCCCCGTTCAAGCGGATCCCGCCGTTGCTCCCGATCGCGAGCTGCGCTTCGGTGACAAACGCGTTGCGGATCGACGTCGAGAACTGCGTCGAGTCGTCGTTGCCGAGGGGCAGCGCGACCCCGACGCCGGCGATGTCGATGAAGGTGCCTTCGGCGCCGACGATGACGGCTTGGGTGCGGTCATCGATGAGCGAGAGCACCATGCCATCGTGGACGGCCATGGGGGCGTTGCACGAGAACTGCGCGGTGTCGGCTTGGGTCGCCCCTTGGTAGCCGATCGTCGCGCCGGCGCCTCCGTTGGCCGAACCTGCGCTGATATCGGAGTAGACGAAGCGCGCGAACACGTCGCCGTTGGCCGGGATCTGCACCTGGAACGTGACACGGTCCTGCGAGCCCGCTGAGGCGAGGCGCATGTCGGTCCATTGGATGATCAGCTGCCCGTTGAGCTCCTGGCGCTGGATGCTGCCGAAGGTCGTGACAACGTTGCCCGCGTTGAAGGCGTCCCAGTAGGGGAGCAGCGCGAGCGCGCCGCCGAACGCGCCGCTGTCCGGGAGCTGCTTGTTCACTGGCTCGAGCTCGGGGAGCCCGACGCTCGGGGGGCCGAAGCGCACTGCGCCGTTGACCCCGATGCGCACCGTTCCGGCGGGGCAGTGGCTATTGCCGATCGTCGACTGGAAGCTGAACTCTCCGTTGGTGCTCGGGGTGATCTGGCTCCCCGTCGTCGAGATGTCGATGAACGAGCCCGGCAAGAAGGCGACGAAGGTGTCGCCGGCCAAGGCGGGCGCGGCGAGCAGCGCGGTCAGGCCTCCGGCGCGCGCCACGCGCGCGAGGAGGCTCTGGGCGGGGCGGTGCGTGGGGCGCCGACGAGGGGCGCTGACGAGAGGCGCTAGAGGGGCGGGGCTCATGGGTGCGAGGCTCATGGGTGCGTGGCTTCGGAGCGGCGTGAGGGGCGCGGTGGGCGCCGCCTTGGGCGCGCGTGCCCCCTCCCCGTCGATCCACTGCCGACACCGACACGATTCTCGACGTTGTCCTTGGGCGGGTCTCGTCCGCGACAGGGACGCCGTCTGCCTTGACGTGCCTTGACGCGTTCGCGCGCGGCCCGTTCAATGCACGACCTCGGCGCGACGTCCGCGCCGGGGCTTCGGCTCACGTCCCTACAGGAGGCTCCATGTTGTTGCACAGCACTGCGCGCGCCTCCGTCCGTCGCTGATCGGCTCCCTCGGACTCGCTGGACCCTTCTCGGTCCGGGTCCGAGCGCTCCGCTCCGGTCGCGTCGGTCGGAGGACCCCATAGTCCATCGACCCCAGCGGCGTCGCACTTCGCGGCGCGGCGCGAACCTTCGTTCGGCGAAGTCCGCCGTTCGGCAACGACCTAGGTTCGACGATGGAGGCGGAGCGGCGTCGTTCCAGTGCTAGGTGCCTCTTTGGGCATCGCGTGAGCCATGAACGACAGGAAAGAGAACCAGCGCGAGCGCTACCTACGCGGCGCAAAGAAGTTCGAACAGAAGCGCGAGCACCTCGCGCAGAAGAAGCGCCGCGCAGCGTCGCGCGAGCGAGGGAGCGAGCTCGATTGGCCCGACTCCGCACGCGGCCGCGTCGTACGCGTCGTCGAGGTCCTGCGCACGGAGGTCCGCGTCCGCGACGGCGACGTGGAGCGGGCTGCGCTCGTCGCGCCGAGCGCGCGCGGCGCCGGCGGGCTCGCTGTGGGGGACGAGGTCGCGCTCACGGGTGACTTCGACGACCCGACGGCGACGCTGCGCGTGACGGAACGTGGGCCGCGGCGGACGGCGCTCGTGCGTCGGCGGCCGGGGCACGGCGCAGCGACGAAGGTGCTGGCCGTGAACGTCGACCTGGGCCTCGTCGTGCTCGCGCCGCGCAGGGAGGGCCTCTCGCTCGGGTTCCTGGAGCGCGCCGTCGCGGCGCTCACAGCGGGCGGGATCGAGCCACGGATCGTCGTCACCAAGGTCGACCTGCAGGACGCGGTGCGCCGGGCGCAGCTCGACGACGCGCTCGCGCCGTGGACGCGTCAAGGCCACGTGGTCGCGCGCGTCAGCGCCGTGACCGGCGAGGGAATCGCGGACCTGCGGGCGGCGCTCGCGGGCCGCGTGAGCGTGCTCCTCGGGCACAGCGGCGTCGGCAAGTCGACGCTTGTCAACGCGTTGGACCCCGCGGCGGGCCAGTTTGTCGGCGCGGTGCGCCAGGCTGACGGCCGCGGTCGTCATACGACGACGTCGGCGCGGCTGATCCCGTTTGTCGCCGGCGGTGGGCTCGTGGATACACCTGGCGTCCGGCAGCTCGTGCCCGACGGCGTCGAGGTCGCCGCGTTGGCCGCGGGCCTGCCCGACCTCGCCCCCTACCTCGGTCGGTGTCGATTTCAGGACTGCACCCACGGCCTTGAGCCGGGCTGCGCCGTCTTGGAGGCCGCCGCGTCGGACGGGAGGGTCGCGCAGGCCCTACGGCGGTTGCAGCGGCTCATCGACTCCATCGAGGCTGAATGAGGCGCGCTTGAGTCGCGTTGTGGTACGCGGCGCGGGCGCCGGGGGCCGCGCGGCTACACCCTCGAGCGCGCACGCAACGGGCGGCATCTGTGTCCGCCCGGGCGGCGCGCGCACCCTTACGTGTCGCTCCTCCCCGGGCCCCATCTGGCACGGGGCCCCTTCCGCTCCCTCTCCCACTGCCTCACCTCCCATGCGTCTGAACTCGCACCTCCCTTGTTCCGCACTCTCCGCCTGCCTGCTGATGGTGGGCGCCGTCGCTCAGAACGACGAGTGCACCACCGCGATGCCGATCTCGGTCGGCTCGGTGAGCTTTGACAACACCCTCGCGACGACCAGCCCTGAGCTTTGGCCCTGCGGCTTCAATGTCGCCAATGATCTCTGATACAGCTACACCGCGACGAACAACGATCAGGTCGTAGTCTCGACCTGCGGCACGTCGTTCGACACGGTCCTCGAAGCGTTCTCGGGGACCTGCGGGAGCTTGGTCTCCATCGTGTGCGACGACGATGGGTGCGGCTTCCCCGCGAGCTCGTTGGCCTTCGTCGGCGCGCCGGGCACGACGTACTTCTTCCGCGTCGGAGGCTACAACGGGAACTCCGGGTCGGGAATGCTCAACTTCAGCCTCATCGCGCCGCTCGGCCCCGAGGACGAGTGCTCCGGCGCGTTGCCGCTGGGCAGCGGCTCCACGTCGTACAGCAACTTCAACGCGACGACCAGCGCTCCGGGCTGGCCGTGCGCCGCGGGCGGCTCGGACATCTGGTACACGTTCACTGCCGCGGGGACGCTCGTGGACATCGATACGTTCGGTAGCAGCTATGACACGGCGCTCGAAGCCTTTGATGGCAGCTGCGCGAACCTCGTTTCGCTCGCTTGCAACGACGACTCGGGCGGCGGCCTGCAGAGCATGCTCTCGCTCAGCACGATCCCCGGCCAGTCGTACTTCCTGCGTGTCGGCGGATTCAACGGCGACCAGGGCGCCGGCGTGCTCAACGTCTTCGGCGCGGGCCCGCCGACCGGCGGCAGCGTCGGGTTGAACTACTGCGCGTCGAACGTCAACTCGACGGGCGTCATGGGTGAATTGCGCGGCGCGGGGTCCGCGGTCGTGGCCAACAACGACCTCACGCTCGAAGCCCAGCACCTGCCGGTCAACTCGTTCGGCTTCTTCTTGACCAGCCTCTCGCAGGCCGTGACGCCGAACCCGGGCGGCAGCCAGGGCATCCTCTGCCTCGGCGGCTTGATCGGCCGTTATGTCGGGCCGGGTCAGATCAAGAACTCGGGCGTGAACGGCGAGTTCTCTCTGCTCTTGAACCTCAACCAGGTCCCGACGCCGAACGGGTTCACGAGCGCGATGGTGGGTCAGACGCGCAGCTTCCAGGCTTGGCACCGTGACGCGTCCGGTGGCGCGGCCACGTCGAACTTCACGAACGGCCTCGCCGTGACGTTCCTGTGATGGACCGCCGGGGTCAGGCCGCGAACGCGACCTGGTTCCGGCCGTTCGCCTTGCCCCGATAGAGCGCGTCGTCGGCCCGCGTCAGCGAGACCGCGACGGGCTCGTCGGGGCGGGCCAGCGCGAGCCCGAGCGTCAGCGACAGCGCTTGTTTTGAGCCCCCGAGCGTGACGGGTTGCTCCGCGACGGCCTTGCGGATGCGCTCTGCGACCCGCCGCGCTTCGGCTTCGTCGGTGCGCTCGAGGAGGACGAGGAACTCCTCGCCGCCCCAGCGCGCGACTTGATCGCCAGCGCGCAGGCTCTTGCGGATGGTGGCGGCGACGGCGCGCAGCGCCGCGTCACCTGCCGCGTGCCCGAAGCGATCGTTGATCGCCTTGAAGTGGTCGATGTCGCACAGAATCAGCGCTGAATCCGGCACGTTGTCGGACCTCCGGCGGCCTTCCACCGCTGCGAGGGTGGCGTCCATCCAGCGACGGTTCGGCATCCCCGTCAAGGCATCCTCGGAGGCCATGCGCTCGAGCGCGGCGCGCGTCGCGCCGACGGCGCGCGCGTGCCCGTAGGCCAGGCCGCCCCAGACGAGGAAGCAGCACACGATGTTGGCCGTCGCGACGACCTGGACCGTGTCGTCATCGAGCGCGAGGCGCGGCGGCTGCGCGTGCAGCCAGGCGTGCAGCGCCAAGTAGGCGCCCGCGATCCAGGCCGCGGAGGCGCTGCGCAGCGGGCGCGACTCGTTGGGTGAGAGGAAGACGAGCGGCAGGAGCCCGGGCAGGTACAGGTGGAACCCTGCGTCCCAGCCGAAGGCCGCGGTCGCGGCCGCCGTGAGCGCGGCGACCGCCGCGAGGAGCGTCAGTTGAGCGCTCGGCCGGAGCCTGGCGTGAGGGTGCTCGCGCGCGAGCTCGAATCGATTGCGTGACAATTCAGGTGGGGGGGCGGAATGCGACGCGTGGAGGGAGCGTCTTCCGTAGCCCATCCCATAGCCGCTCCAGCACGGAGCGCGAATGGGAAACGTTTTCCACCTGCCCGTCCTCGCAGCGCACACAGCCGTGGTTAGCGAGCCCTCAGGGGCGCACGGTGTGCGCCTCGACAGCGCTCAGCAGCGCGGCGAGGGTGCGGGCGCCCTCGTCGCCTGGTTGGATGTGCACCACGATCGGATCGGACACACGGGCGGTCCCATCCGTCGACGGCGTCGTCGGATGATGCTCGATCACTCGGACCGTGACGCCGAGCAGCTCCGAGAGCTCACGCGCGAGCGTCGTTGCGATCCCACTCCGCGGGTCCCCCGGCGCCAGCGCCAGCGCCAGCCCGCCGAGCTCCAACTGCGCAGGCTGCGTGCCGCGCGGCGGGATCGCAGGGCGGTTCTCGCGGCGCTCGACGAAGCGGCCCCAATACACGTGCTCGGGGTCGCCCTCCGCGCCGTCCGACGGATCGAGGACGATCGTCGCGCGGGTCGGGACCGCCTCCTCCGGCGTCGCCGGGCGCTGCGGCTCCCAATCGAGGTAGCGCCCGCCGACATCGAAGCCTGGCTCCGACGCGAGCTCTGCCACGAGCGCACCCTCTCCGCCGCTAATGTGAGTGACGCGCACCTCCGACCCGGAGCTCTCGACGACGACCTTGCCA
>JAWKUK010000018.1:0-176667 GCA_041398605.1 Planctomycetota bacterium | reverse complement strand
ACCTCGCGCAGCGCCGCCAACTCAGCGGTCCACCGATGCACCTTGCACCGCGGGGTTTGGTACAGCTCACACCGCCCGCAGCCCTCTGCCAGATAAGCCTCGACGCTGGTCGTGTTCATCTCGATCGTCTCTCCATGGGTCGCCTCACAACGCGCGCGATAGGAGATTGAAGACGAAGGGCGCGATTGGAGCCACAGGGCGCGAGCGAGCCCATTGTTTTGGCAGCCCGGCGCGCGCTCTCCCGCATGACTCAGGCAAGGAGACGCCTTCCCCGTCATGAAAGCACTCGACCGCACCCCTTCGACCACATGCTTCCTGTTCGCGCTCGCGCTCGCGAGCGGCTGCCGCGAGGTCGCGACGACCGGCGACGTCACGACCATCGCTTGGTCTAGTTGGGTCCGCGCCTCGGTGCTGATCGTCTGCGCGGCGTGCGTCGTCGGGACCCTCGTCGCGGCACGTCGCGCCCACAGAGCCGCTGGCTGGCGCGGGCCGGCAGGGCTCACGACCCTGGGGCTCGCCGTCGCCTCGTGCTTCGCGAGCCTCGTCGCCTACGTCGTCGTCGCGGACCGGCTCTATCTGACCCCGGACGAGGTCTATGACCACCGCGGGTTCCCTTGGGCGCGCGAGAAACGCGGCTTCCGCCTGGACGAGGTGGCCCGGGTCACACTCCGCGACGTCCTTGAGCGCCGCTCGAGGACCAGCGTCCGCGAGACGTACTGGGACCTTCACTTCCGAGATGGCCACATGGAGACGTTGGACCCAGGCGATCTCTGGGACGCGTCGACCGCCGAAATCCAGGCCCACCTCGAGGCCGCCGGGGTCCGCTTCGGAGGCGACCCCACGCACCTCGGGCTGCCGTCCGACGACCCGTTTGTCGTGACCATCGTGGGCACGGAGTATCACCTCGACTCGGCCGATCCACGGGAGAGCGCCGCCGCGTTCTTCCTCGGCGGACACATGGCCGAGATGACCTCGCCTGAGCACGAGCTCCCCTTGAGCGCGACGTTGCGGCGCGGCGAGGGTCCCGCCGGGACCTGGTCGGTCACGGTCCGCGACGGGGCACGCGCAGTGACCCTCGAGTGCGCGCTCGACGACGCGGGCGGGCTGCGCCAAACGTTGGTCCGCGGCGCGGCGCGACACGTTTCGACTGGCACGTACCGGGTCGGCGAACGGGAGCTCACGCTCGAGGTTGACGGCGCCACGAGCTCGCTCATGTTTCGGACGGACTGAACCTCCGCGGCGCGCCGAAAGCTCGACCTCGCCCGCCGGCTCACCGAGCGCGCGCGAGAGGGCCTCGACTTGGAGACGTTCGCCCTCGGCTCCTTCAAGGCAATGAGAGCCTTGCGTGCTCACGACCACGCGCCGCGGACGCCCCGCAGATCGCAGCGCGTCGTGCGCGGACGCAAACGTGAACACCAACTACACTGTGTGTTGATGCGCAGGCCCTCGCGGCTCGCGTGCTTCATTGCTGTCATGAATCGAACTGCGTTCCTCGTGCCCGCTGTGCTCGCCTTGCTCGCCCTGCTCCTTTGGGTGGTCGGTGGCGAAGCGCGCGTCGCCACCGGCCCAGCGACGGCGCCTGCAGCGCAGGGCCTCGAGGCTGCGCCCGAGTCCGAACTGGCCGATGTGGCTCCGCTCATCGCTCCAGTCGCGAGCGCCACGCCAGTCGCGCGGCAGGTGGCTGAAGCCGAGCCCCCAGCGACGCCGCAGGAGCAAGCCGAGGGCGTGGACGCCTCATGTATCGTGTTCGGCCGCGTCGTCGATGAAGCGGGCGCTCCGATCGCCAGCGCGGACGTCATCCTCGCGGGCTACAAGGCGTGGGCGGAGGGCGTCGAGACCCCGCGCGTGGACGAGCGGACAGACCTCCGCGGGTTCCGCGCGAGCACAGACCTCGATGGGCGCTTTCGCTTCGCCGTCCCGCCGCCCACCGTGCCTCGGCAACGGCTGCAGGTGCGGCCCAGCCGGTTCCTCGACTCCTTCGAACGCTGGTACGGCGACGGCGCGCGCGGCAACGAGCCGGGCTTCGCCGCTGGCGAGCGCGACCTCGGCGAGCTGCGCCTCGCGCGCACGGGCGCGATCACGGGGCGCGTGGTGGACGACTACGGGCGCCCCATCGAGGGCGCAGAGGTGGGCACTGGACCGAACCGCAGCTCGACCTATTCCCGCGGCGGGTGGAGCGACCCTGATGGCCGCTTCGAGGTCCCGCATGCGCAGGTCGGGACCTACGGCGTGAAAGCGAAGAAGGAGGGCTGGGTCAGCGCCTTCCACGACGGCGTCACGGTCGAGCCCGGCCGTGAGACTCCGGGGATCGAGCTCGTTCTGTCGCCCGCTAAGACGATCGAGGGGCGAGTGACCGATCCGACGGGCGCGCCGATCGCTAACGTCAAGCTCTGGGGTTGGCCGCGCTCGAGCGGCTCTGGTGCAGGCGCGCGGTCGATGGAGGACGGGCGCTTCGCCGTGAGCCTGCCGCAGGACGAGCCCTACACGCTTGAGGCGACGCTCGACGGGTACGCGCCCTGGGGCGGGGGCCGCGAGCGCCACTTCGCGCCAGGGACCCGTGACCTCGAGATCGTCTTGGAGCCGCTCGAGCGCACACGCTTTCGCGCCGTCGACGACGCGACAGGCGCGCCGCTCACGCGCTTCGGGGTCGACATCCTCGCGGACAACGGTTCGAAGTCACCGAGGTCTAGCTACACCGAACGTCGTCGACCGAAGATCGAGGACCGCCCCGAGGGTGTCCTCGCGCGCACCGCGCGCCCTGGAATCGACCTCTTTGTAGCGACGGCGGATGGATATCTCATGGCGACGGGCGACGTCGAGCACGGCCCCAACGGCGAAGCAGAGCAGACGATCCGCCTGCGCCGCGCGGCAGTCGTGATGGGCCGCGCCCTGCTTGACGGAGCGCCCGTGGCGTACGCTCCCGTGCAGCTCGCCATCGTCACCCCAGAGCATCGCGACGCGATACGAAGGTCGATGTCCCTCGCAGAGCTCCTCGAGGCCAGGAGCGCCGCGCCCATCTGGTACCGCACCCGCGAGAACGGCACGACAGCGGGTCGAACCGACGCCGAGGGCCGCTTCGCGCTCTCGCCCATCGACTCCGGACCGTTGCGCCTGACCGTCGACGTCGGCCGCGGCGCGACGCTCCAGCGCCTCCCGCTCCATGTCGCGCCCGGCGCGACCGTCGACCTCGGCGACCTCGAGGCAGAGGCCTCGGGCGCGATCGCGGGCGTCGTGCGCACCCCCCCGAACATTTCGCCCGCCGGCCTCAGCGTCTACCTCGACAACTGGAAGGACGACATCAGGGTGACGGTCGACGGAGCTGGTCACTTCAAGCTGGTGGACGTGGCCCCGGGATCACACTTGCTGACCCTCGAGGGTCGACCGGGTGAGCTCGTCGCTCCGCCGAGCGTCGCCGTCGAGGTCGAGTCCGGCGCGACCGCGACGGCGACGCTCGACGCGACTGAGTGTGGCGTCTGTCGTGTGCGGGTGCGCGTCACGGGTCCCGGGACGGACGGGTTCGAGGGCGCGAGCGTGTGGCCGAAGTGGCAAGACAGTGAGCTCCAGCCGAGTCATGGCTCGAGCCTGGGCCAGCTGGACAGCGACGGCAAGACCGAGGGCACACTGCGAGCAAAGGGTCACGTGACCTTGAACATGAGGAGCCCGAGCGGCACAGCGTTTGAGTTCCCTGACCAGGTCGTCGACCTCGAAGCCGCCGCGGAGGTCGAGGTCGAGCTCGCCTTGACCCTGGGCGCATTGACCCTGACGTTGCCCCCCGACCTCGCGCTGCCCGAGCGTCCACAGTTCACGGTCGAGGCCGTGACGCCGAACGGCACGCCGGCGACATGGAGCCACCTCGGCGCGGCGGTGGCGGACCGCGCCATTCAGGTGACCAGCTGCCCGGCTGGGACATGGACGCTCTCGCTTCGGATCGTGGACCTGTCCCTGCCGATGATGGAGCAGCCCCAACCGGACGGGAGCATGCGCTACTCGCGCCCCGTCGTGTACGAATCGCAGGTCGAGGTCGAGCTCGCGCCTGGCGGAGACTTGGTCGTCGCGCTGCAGTGAGCCTCCGTGGGATGGCACAGCTTCGTTCTGTCCGTCGCGTCGCCCAGGACCCCGCGCGCCAGCCCGGCACAGAGCATCGTGGGCAGGATCCAGCCAGCGTGGGCTCGGGGGGCGAGGGCGGGGCGCTCAGGCGAGCGCCCTGGCCGCGTCACGGCGACGGGCGCAAGCTTCGCGAGCGCCCGTCGGGCCTTACAGGAAATCGATCTGCAGGCCGCTCGAGAAGTTGCTCGTCACGGTCGGGTTCGCGTCGCGATACCAACATTGGAAGTTCCATGACTGGCCGGCCACGACGCTGATGAGGCCATTGGGCGTCGGGTGCTGGGTCAGGTCGAGCGCGAGCGCGACGGCGCCCGCCGCGCCCGAGTTCTGGATCTGGCCCGGGGCGACGTAGCGCCCGATCGAGCCGCCGAGGCACAGGTTGCCCTGGCTCCCGCCGGGGCTCGCGACGAAGCCCTGCGTCGCGCTCGTCAAGAAGAACGAGAACGCGTTCGGCGGCATCTGTGTGCACGTCAGCGTCACGTTGTTCTGCGTGGCGATCGCGCTCCCAGTCGCGCCGAGCGACGCCGCTGAGCCGGTCGAGTTCGGCGCTGCAGTGCAGTACGCCGTGCCGAGCGGCACCGGCCCGAGGAGCTCGAACTCCACGCGATGGAAGTTCGCGGTGCCCGTCGCGCCGCTCGAGCCGCTGCCCCAATGGATGCCGCCCGGCGCCGCGTTGGCGTTTGATGCGGCGCGCGGGAGCGGCCCCAGCACGACACCGTCGAAGAGGAACTCTGCGTCGAGGACGCCGGCGCCCGCGGGCTTGCGGATCGTGTACGTGTGGTAGCTGCCGTCGTTGCCGCCCGTACAGACGTAGACGGCGCCCGCCAGGAAGACGTTGACCGTCACGTCCGAGCCCGCCACTTCATAGAAGAGGAGGTAACGATCGTCCGACGCCGCCGTGCCTGTCGCGAACTCGTTGAAGAGGTCGACGCCCGCGGACGCGAGGAACCGCGCCTCGAGCGTGAGCTCCCAGCCCAGGTCCGCGGCGGTCGCGAGCTCACCTGCCGTGAAGTACTGCGCGTAGTGCGCGCGGCCGCCGTTGAAGGTCGCCTGATCGTCGACCTGCCAGGCGTTCAAGCCGGTGCCAGGGTCGGGTGAGATCGGCGTGAACGTCACGGCGCCAGCGGAGGGATCGACGAGGGTCCAGCCCTGGGTCGTCGGGTCCGGCGCGACCGCGGGGTTCCCGGCGGTGCCCGCGTCGTAGAGCGCCGACTGGCCAAAGGCCGCGGCCGAGGTGAGGGCGAGGAGCGAGAGGGCGTGCAGCTGCATCGGAGGATCTCTTGGGGGTCGTGGAGTTGGGAGGGCTCAATGCCGGTCGAAGTACGCGAGGACCGTCTCGCGTCCGCGCTCGATCTGGCGCGCCATCCAGGCGGCGGCGCCGTCCTCGTCGCGGGCCCGCAGGCGCTCGACGAGCTCGACGTGGGAGCGCCATGTCTCGCTCGCGACCGCCGCTGTGACGAGGCCGGACGCGCCGCGCTGTGGCTGGAAGGCGCGCGCGACGAAGGACAGGTCGAGCCCCATCTTCGAGAGCCAGCGGTTGCGCCCGGCCTCGAAGACGCAGCGGTGAAAGCGCTCCTCGAGGTCGAACCAGTGCTCGAGGGCGGCGCCATCCAAGGCGGCGCCCTCGCCCTCGCAGGCGGCGCGCAGTGCGAGCTCGGCGGCGCTCGCGGCGAACCCCTCGCAGCACGCAGCGAGGTCGCTGAGGTCGTGCGGCGTCGCGTGCAGCGCTGCGAGGCGCGCCGCGTAGGGCTCGACGACGAGACGCAGCTCGTAGAGCTCCGCGAGCTCGCGCCGATCGGGGGCGCGCACAAACGCGCCGGCGCCAGGGTGATAGTCGACGAGGCCTTCGCTCGCGAGCCGCTGCAGGGCCTCGCGCACGGGCGTGAAGCTCACGCCGATCTCGTCGGCGAGGGCGCGGTTCGCGAGGCGTGTTCCCGGGGCCCAAGCGCCCCGGGTGAGGCGCCCACGGATGTGACCATAGGCCTGGTCGGCGAGGCTGTCGCTCATTGCCAGGGCATGTTATAGCACTCTATAGAGGCCGCAAGGCCCCCGCCGCACCCATGCGCACGATCCCCCAGCACCAGCCCCGCCCAGCGTCCCACGCGGCGCCTCGAACGCCCCTCACCCGGCTCACCTGCCTCCTCTCGCTGTGGGCGCTGTCGACGGCCGCGCGAGGGCAGGCGCTCGTCTTCGACGCCGGCGCCGCCGGGGCCCCCGTGTCCCCGCCGACGGCCCAGGGCTGGACGCTCGACGACCCGTCCTCCGGCCAGGTCCAAGTCGGCCCGCTGGCGCCGGACCCCGGCACCCTCGACAACGCGTGGCGGATCGTCGACGCGAGCGCGGGCGCGAACACCCGCGCACACTACGCCGCGCTCCTTGCGCCCGGCCTGGCCGCTGGGGCCGCGGCGCGCGGCTGGCAGCTGCAGGTGCGGCTGCGCGTGCTCTCCGGCAGCGGCGTCGACGCGTTCTTCGAGTTCGCAAGCGGCCGCGGCGCCGCCGACGACCGCTACCTCGTGTTCCTGTCGGTCGCGGGCCAGGACCTCGTCGTGCACGACTGGAACGCAGGCGTCGCCTACACGGTCCCCGGCGCGGTCGACGGCCAGCACCACGACCTCACGCTCGTGAAGGCGCCCGACCCCGGCGCGCAGGAGGCGACCCTGTCGTTCGACGGCGCGCCGCTCGGCGTCGTGCGACGTGCGCCCTCGACCGCGAGCGCGCCTGCTGGCGGCGTGCACTTCGGCGCAGGCTCGAGCGGCGGCACGGTGACCGCGCACTTCCGGAGCGTCGCGTTCCAGCTCGGACCGCCGGTGGACTTGGACTTCGTCGACGTCTTCGTGCCCGGTCAGGGCTACCCGTCTTTCCGCATCCCTGCCTTGCTGGCGACCGAGCGTGGCGCGCTGCTGGCCTTCGCCGAGGGGCGGCAATCGCTCAACGACCACGCGCAGAATGACATCGTGCTGCGACGCAGCGTCGACGGGGGCGCGACGTGGCTCCCGCTGCAAGTCATGGCCGACGAGGGCGCCGACGCGCTCAACAACCCGTGCGCCGTCGAGGTCCGCGAGGGCCCGCACCGCGGCCGTATCCTGCTGCACTACCAGCGCTATCCCGCCGGCTGCCACGAGTCCTGCGTCGTCCCCGGATGGACCGGCCCGAACATCTGCCGCGGCTACGTGATGCACTCGGACGACGACGGCGCGACGTGGACCGCGCCGCGCGAGATCACGTCGGAGGTCAAAGCCCCGACTGTGATGACCTCGATCGCGGGCGGGCCTGGCGTCGGGCTGCAGAAGCGCCGCGCGCCCCATGCTGGACGCATCATCGTGCCCTACAACCACGGCGAGGCGGGCAGCGTCTGGCGCGTCTACGCGGTGTGGAGCGACGACGGCGGCGACACTTGGAGCCACGGCCAGGACGCCGACGACACCCAGTCACCGGGCTTCGGCAACGAGGTGCAGATGGTCGAGCTCGCGGACGGCGCGCTGCTCTTGAACGCGCGCGGCCAAGGCGGTGTGCAGCGCCGCAAGGTCGCGCGCAGCCTCGACGGGGGCGCGACTTGGACGCCGCTGCTCGACTCCGCTTTGGTCGAGCCGCAGTGCATGGCGAGCATCGTGCGTTACTCCGATCCGCTCGACGGCGCGCCGAGCCGCATCGTGTATGCGGGCCCGGACTCGACGACCGCGCGTGTGCGTGGGACGCTGCGGGTGTCCTACGACGAGGGCGCGACGTGGCCGGTCGCGCGGCTGATCTACGCCGGCGGGTTCGCGTATAGCGTCGCCGTGCGGCTCCCCGATGCGCGCCTCGGTGTCCTCTTCGAGCGCGACGGTTACGCGCGCATCACGCTCGCGCGGACGAGCCTCGAGTGGGTCACGAGCGGCGACGACTGCGCGGCCGGCGGCGCCATCATCGAGTGCCCGCCCGCGCCGAATTCGGCCGGGCCGGGCTCCGGTGGCCCTAATTCAGGTGGGCCAGGGGCGACGCTGCGAGCCGTGGGCAGCCTGTCGCTCGCGCGCGCGAGCCTCGCGCTCGCGAGCAGCGGCTTGCCTTCGTCGACGCTCGCGTTGGTCCTCTACGGACGCGTCGCTGCGGTCGTACCGGCAGGGGACGGGACGCTCTGCATCGGCGCCCCGGGGCCGTATCGGTTGGCCGTCGTCCAAGCCGACCCGCTCGGGCTCGCGGGTTGGACGCCGACGTGGACCCAAGCGCCGCTCGGCGCGGGCCCGGACGCCCTCGCGCCTGGCCAGGCGGCGCGCTTCCAGCTCTGGTACCGCGACGCAGGCGTCCCAGGCGGCAGCGGCTTCAACTTCAGCGAGTCACTGTCGATCACGTTCTGCCCGTGAGGTGCGGCGCGCGGCGCTCAAGCGCCGCGCACGAGAGCGCGACGAGCACGCACAGCGCGCATGCGCACTCCTGATGTCGGCCGTCGTTACGGGGTCGACGCCGCGCAAGTTCGCGCGCGCATGAGGGCACTACAATAGGGCGCCGCACTCGCTGGCCCCCATCGGAGGACCCCCATGAAACTCGCGCTGCTCGCGCTCCCGCTCTTCTCGACTTTGGCGTCGAGCGTGACGTTCTCGCCACAAGGCGACCGCGCCGACGTGGGTCCCAAGCCGGACGATCCCGCGGCCTGGGTGGCCGGTGCGGATCCGGCGAGGATCGCGCGCTCGGTCCTCACGATCGAGGTGGATTGCAATCCGAACCGCGATGTCGTCGGCAAGCTCGAGAAGGTCGTCGTGCCGGTGCGCAATGCCGTGGTGGTCGGCCCCGAGGTCCTCGTGACCAGCCTCGCGGGCTTGCAGAACGCAAAGCTGACCTGGCGCGGCGCGAAGCCGCCAGTGACGCTCGAGGTCATCGGCTTCTCCGCGCCGGACAACCTCGCCGTGCTCGCACCTTCGAAGAAGGGTGACGCCGCCGCGACGGCGCGCGCGCTCTGGCTTCCCCTCGCGGCAGGGTCAGAGACGGAGCTCGGCGACGACGGCACCTATACCCTCTTCTTGAGCCCGTCTCGCCCACAGGAAGCGCGCAGCATTCCTTGGTCTCAGCACTTTGAGGCGCCCTTCAACACGCTCGATCCAGGCGAGTTCCGACGTGACTTCGCAAACCTGCCGATCGTCGACGAGAGCGGCGCGCTGCTCGGGCTGTGGCGCTGGCCTGAAGACGGCGCAAAAGACACTCCGGTGGCGGCGGAGCGCGTGCTCGCGGCGGTCACGGCGGCCCTCGCCAAGCCCACGCCGCTCACGGACGCCGTCGGGACGCGCAGCCCACCCTATTCGTTCCCGCGCCTGCTGTGGGCGACACAAAAGGCGGAGGCAGGCGTCGACAATGCGATCAAGCGCGCGCGTGAGATCGTGACGAACACCCGGTGCCCCGCTTGCAGCGGTGTCGGGTACGAGGTCAAGAACGTCACCAAGACCGTGCCTGGCAAGCGCAAATCGCAGCAGGAGACCATCCAGATCCCCTGTCCGCGGTGCCAAGAGGGGCGCGTCGGGTCACGCGAACAGGTCTGGAAGGGTGTGCGCCTCATCGCGCACCATGTGACCTCCGTCGATCCCGACACGGTGGCTCGCCAAGGAGTGCTCCAGGCGCTCGAGGCCGGCGTCCGCGAAGCCGCGGCTCTGAACCCCGCGCAGTTTCGCGCGCGCCTGCAAGAGAAGGCGCTGGAAGAGCTCGCGCCGCACAAGGTCGTCCCTGGCCGCGCAGTCGGCTTCCTGGTCGACGACAGCGCTTGGCCGCAGGGCGCCATCGGCAATTGGGAGCACGAGGTCGTCGAAGTCTCGCACGAGACGCTCAATCTCCTGCTGGTGCATCCCAAGGCGCAGATCGTGCGCGGCAAGGGAAACGAGGCCTTCGTCGTCGGCGTCATCGCGGGGACCGTTCAACGGGACGACAAGGTCTGGGTGGTCCTGGAGCGCCCGTGGGCCGTTCCGCTCACGGACGCGGCAGCGCCCCGCTGACATGCAACCCGCCCACGCCTCGCTGACGCCCTTGCGAGGGGTCAGCGGGGCGTGAACAGCCGTGCCGCGGCCTCGAGGTAGTCGAGCGACGCAGGGCTCGCATGCGCGAGCTGCGCCAGCGCCAGGGCGTGCTGGACTTGATTCTGCAGCCGCAGCAAGCTGTCGGAGTCTCCCAGCTCCGTCGCGAGCAGGTGCACTTCACGGGCTGCGCTGCAGAGGAGGCTCGCGTGCAGTTCGCGCAGCGGGTCCCCATAGAAGAGGTCGAACGCCGAACCGACACGCAGCAGCGCGTAGCGGAGCGCAGCCGGGCGATCCCCCTGCGCAAGGATCACCTGCCCCGTGTTGGCACAGGTCTCGACGTGCCATTGCAGAAAGTCGCGGCGGTTACGCTGCAGCTCCACTAGCCGCGCCGCGAGCATGACGGACTCTTCCGCGTCGCGCTGCGCGGCCGCCAGGTCACCGAACCAACGATGTGCCTTCGAGGCCTGCGCGACCGCGTGTGAGAGGTTGAAGATGTACTTCCAGTTGTCGGGCTCCTCGGCGTAGATACGTCGTGCGTCGACGATGCGACGCTGAGCCAGGCGGCGAAACTCTTCGAGGTCCCTGGCCTCGCTCGCACACTGCGCCACGCGATTCAGGCTCCACCCCAGGTCCTCGATCAACTCCCGGTCTTCGGGGTGTTCGCGCACGAGCTGCTCGTCGAAGTCGAGCGCGCGTTTGTACCAGCCCTCGCTCCCCTCGCGGTCACCGAGCCCGCTGCGCGCCTCTCCGAGCTTGGCGTAGATCCGCGACAGCGCCGTGCTCAGCGCGACATCGCCCGGCTGCGCCGCGAGGAGCGACTCCAGCAGCGAACGCGCAGCCTGCCCGAACACCTCGGCCTGCGCATACTCGCCTCGCACGACATCGAGCGTCATCAGCTCCGTGAGCGCCCGCGCGCGGACCGCCCGCAGGTCGCGGTTCTCGGGGTCAACCGCCAGCTGTTGCTCGATGCGCCGCTCGACATCCGCGAGGCCGGCGCGCTGCTCCTCCCCAAAGCCGAGCTGCGGCGCGAGGTCAAAGATCTTCGCGGCGAGCTCGTTCAACGCCGCGCTCGTGCGCACTCGCGCCTCACGCTCGATGCGAAGTCCCCTGGTCGCCAGCGCGAGCCCGAACGAGAGCGCCGACACGACGACCAGCACGCCCACAGTCAGGAGACGATTGCGCTGCACAAAGCGCGCCATGCGGTACCAGACCCCCGCTCGACGGGCGACGATCGGGCGGCCCGAGCGCCAGTTCGCGAGGTCCGCGCCGAGCGCTCCGGCGCTCGCGTAGCGGCGCTGCGGGTCCTTGTCGAGGGCCTTCAGCACGATCGTCTCCAGGTCCGCCGAGAGCCCCGGCTTCAACGTGCGAGGCCGCGCGGGCCGCGCCTCGCACACGTGGCGCACCGCCTCCAATAAGTCCATCGCCTCGAGGTCGAGCGGCAATGCGCCAGTCAGCGCTTCGTAGAGCATGACGCCAAGGGCGTATACGTCTCCGCTGGGCCCGACCGCGGCGCGGTCCCCGCGCGCCTGCTCTGGGGCCATGTACGCCAAGGTCCCGAGCAGGAGCCCGGTGCGCGTGCGGAGCCCTGGCTCATGCTCATCGACCGTCGTGCGCGCGATGCCGAAGTCGAGCACCTTTGGGCGGCCGCTGGGCTCAACCAGCACGTTCGACGGCTTCAAGTCCCGGTGCACGACGCCGCGCGCATGAGCGTGCTCCACCGCGTCGCACAGCGCGATGAAGAGCTCGACAATGCCGCGTGGATCGGCGCCTGTACTCGCGACGTGCTCGTTCAAATGCCGGCCCCGGACGAACTCCATCGCGATCCACGGCAAGGGGCCGGCGTCGGTGTCCTGCATCCCCGCGGCGAGCACTTGGGCGATCCCGGGGTGCGAGAATTGCGCCAAGAGCTGCGCCTCGCGGCGAAAGCGCGCCACCTGCCCCGAGCCGAGCGTGTCGAGCCGCAAGACCTTGATCGCGACCTCGCGACGCGGCTCTAGCTGTGAAGCACGGAAGACGACGCCTGAGCCGCCGCCGTCGACGAGCGCGTGGATGCGGTAGCCGGGGATTTCGACCCGCGTCGGCAGCGGCGCCTCGAGCCCAGCGCGGGGGTCGCCGGCGAGGAACGACTCGTCGGCGAGGTCGGAGTGGCGCAACAGATCTTCGACCTCCGCTTGCAGCGCAGCGTCGCCCTGGCAGCGCTCGGCGAGCACGCGCTCACGCTCGCTGCCCCCGAGCGGTTGAGCGAGGCCGAACAGCGCCTTGATCCGAGCGTATCGGGCGAGATCCGTGGTCTGGGACAATCTGAGCGCGCTCCCCGCCCATGCTGCCCCACTCTCGGACGGACCGCCACCCACCCCGGGCGGTTAGGGTATTGGGAGAGCCAAGGCGAGATGGACAAAGACCCCAAGCCCAAGCACCCCGCGTTTGACTCGGATCCGATCCTGGGCGAGCAAGAGCTGGGCGCCGCGCCGCCGAGTGGGCCTGATGGGCCTGATGGGCTCGATGGGCTCGATGGGCTCGATGGGAACGTGAATGCCCATTACGACGCGCTGCGAGCCCTCGCCTACCGCGCGGTCTCACGGCTCCGCGGCGCGCCTCCGCTCCCGGCCACGGACCTCGTGCATGAGGGCTACCTGCGGCTCCGGGGTGCCGAGCTCGAGTTCCCAGAGCGCCGGACCGAGTTCCTCGCGTTGGCGTCGACGGTGCTGCGCAATTGCCTCGTGGATCAGGTCCGCGAGCGCAACGCGCTGAAGCGCGGCGGTGACTTCCAGCGGGTCACGATGAGCGGCATCGAGCTCACGACGAAGGACGACGTGGACCTCTTGGAACTCAACGACGCGCTCGAGCGGCTCGCCCTCTTCGACGCGCGGCAAGCGCGGATCGTCGAGCTGCGCTTCTTCGGCGAGCTCTCGGTCGACGCGATCGCTGAGTTGCTGCAGGTCAGCGCGCGCGCCGTGCGCGCGGACTGGACCCACGCCAAGGCTTGGCTCCACCGCGAGCTCGAAGGCTGAGCGGCGCGATCAGGCTAGAGGCGCCGGCCAGCGGCGCCGCTCGGGGGCCCAATCAGGGGCCCAGTCGGGGGCCCAGTCGGGGGCGCAGTCGGGAGCGCAGTCGGGAGCGCAGTCGGGTGCGCGGGCGACGCCACGCCGGACCCCTTGGCGCGCGACGCAGCCAGCGCCCCCGTCGCCGGGCGCCTCATCGTCGAGGAGACCCGTCAGCGGCTAGGTCTCGGCCGAACAGAGCTGGTTTTCGGGCTGCGCGCCGCGCCAGCGAGGCCGCCGCAAGGCAGGATGCACGCTGGGGCGACTCCGCGCCCCGAGCTCGAATCGGCTCCTGACCGACGCACTCACATGACACAGCCCTCACGGACGGCAGAGGCCGTCGACACCGTCGAGATCCGCTGCGGCGACCGCAGCATCAAAGTGCCGCTCATGCGCGGCAGCGAGGGCGAGCTCGCCCTCGACATCGGCAAGCTGCGCGCCGAGACGGGCTGGATCACCCTCGACCCCGGCTTCGGGAACACGGGCTCGTGCCAGAGCGCGATCACGTTCATCGACGGGGAGCGCGGCATCCTGCGCTACCGCGGCTACCCGATCGAGCAGCTCGCAGAGCGCAGCACGTTCCTCGAGGTCGCGCACCTCCTGATGCACGGCGAGCTGCCGACGCCAGAGGAGCTGACGTCGTTCCAGACCGAGGTCACGCAGCACACGATGCCGCACGAGGACTTCAAGCGCTTCTTGGGCGCGCTGCCGCGCGACGCGCACCCGATGCCGACGCTCGCCGCTGCGGTCGGCGCGCTCGCGACGTTCTACGAAGAGCCGCGCGACGACGGTGACATCCGCGCCTCGATCGTGCGCCTGATCGCGAAGCTGCCGACGCTCGCGGCCTACGCTTACAAGCACTCGCTAGGACAGCCCTACATCTACCCGAAGAATGATCTCAGCTATTGCGAGAACTTCTTGCACATGATGTTCGCGACGCCGTGCGAGGACTACGAGGTCGACCCGACGATCGCGCGCGCCCTCGACCTGCTGCTCATCCTGCACGCCGACCATGAACAGAACTGTTCGACCAGCACGGTGCGCCTCGTCGGCAGCTCGCAAGCGCACCTCTTCGCCGGCATCTCGGCGGGCATCAGCGCGCTCTGGGGGCCGCTGCACGGCGGCGCGAACCAGAAGGTGATCGAGATGCTCGAGCGCATCGCGCGCGAAGAGGGCGACGGGCGGCGCTTCCTGGAGAAGGCCAAGGACCGCAACGACACGACGCGCCTGATGGGGTTTGGGCACCGCGTCTACAAGAGCTATGACCCGCGCGCCGCGATCCTCAAAGAGGCGTGCAAGGACGTCATCGCCAAGATGGGCGGCCAGAGCGAGCTCCTGGAGATCGCGATGCAGCTCGAGGAGGTGACGCTCGGCGACCCCTACTTCGTTGAGCGCAAGCTGTACCCCAACGTCGACTTCTATTCAGGCGTCATCTACAAGGCGATGGGCGTCCCGGTGAACATGTTCACCGTGATGTTCGCCCTCGGGCGGCTCCCCGGCTGGATCGCCCACTGGATGGAGATGCGCCACGATCCGGACACTCGCATCGGACGGCCGCGCCAGGTGTACACCGGCGCAACGGAGCGGCAGATGCCGCGTCGCTGAGGTGGCGGCGCGGGGGTGAATTTCGACTGGCGTGGGCCGTAAAGTGTGACGTCATGCAACGACAAGAGATCCCGATTCAGTCCCTCCAAATCATTATCGCGGCCTTCGGATTGGGCGTCGTCGCCTTCCTCGCCGTCGCTCTCGGCATCGGGCCGGTCTCACCGCCGGCCGAAGGCCAAGAGGGGATCACGCTCTACATCCTGATCGTGGGCGGCGCGGTGGTCACCTCGGCGGTCCCGGCGGTCCTCTTCATGCGCCGCAGGTCGGAGGCGAGCCTCGCGCCTCGTCGCGCCGAGGCGCTCGAAGAGGTGCGCGCGGGGCGCGTGCCGCCCGAGCTCGCTTCGTCGACGATCATGGGCGCAGCGGTCGGTGAGGGCATCGGGTTGCTCGGCGTCGTGGCGTACCTCCTCGAGGGCCGCGGCCTGGCGCTGTTCCTAGTCGGCCTCGGCCTCGCGGCCGTCGCCTCTCACTTCCCGACGCTGGAGCGCTTGAAGGAGCGGGTGGAGCGCCTCGGTCGCGCCTCGTACTGAGCGCCAACCCGGCCGTTGCCGCTCCGCGGAATGACCCCGCGCCAGAAGGTGAGCGCGCGCGCGCCTGAACGACGACGGTGCGCGCTGGGGACGCGACCATCGACCAAGGACGCGGTCGGGTCGCTGAGGCTCGCCGACGGGCGTCGACCCTCTCGGCGATCGCCGCCGGCGCTCAGCTCGAACCGGGGACAGCGGGCGGCCCTCAGCTTCGCTTCAAGAGCCGCGCGAGGACCGGCTCGAGGGCCTCGGCCATGAGCTCGTTCGCCCGAGGGTTCGGGTGGCCGTCGCCGACATGCAACAGGACACCCGCCGCCGCCTCGCGGCCAAGCGCCTCGTCGACCGTGACACACTCAGCCCCGATCTGCGCCGCGAGCGCTCGGATCGTCCGCGACAGCGCGCCTTCGAGGCGCCCCTCCGGCGGGCCGTCAAAGCGCGGGTCCATGAGGTACGGGTCGTGATTGAACGGCATCGACATCAGCACGAGCGGCACCCCGTCCGCGCGCAGCTCCTCCGCGAGCCGCCGGAGCGCTTCGTGCACCGGCGCGCTCGGGTCGAGGAACTTGGCCGCTTGCGCGGCGGTCGCGTCGGCGATCGCGCGGGCGCCGCGCTCGTTCCAAGGCACCCGCGCCGGAAACTCAAACGGCGCGTCGGGCGGCGGCTCGCGGCGCAGCCGTAGCCAGGCCGCCAGCGCCGACCACCTCGAGGCCCGAACGAGGAGCGGGAGTTGGCGCGGCACGACGACGTCGGGCGGCGCCTCGCGCCGGACCCATCGCTCGCCCTCTTGGACCAATCGGGGCTTGCCGAGCGTGCGGAACGTAGCGGTCTCGGCGATCGGGACATCGTTCATCGCGACGCACAGGACGACAACGTCGGGGCGCAGCGCGCGCCCGTGCATCTCATAGGTCCAGAGCTCCTGGTCGGTGGAATAGCCGGGGGTCGCGAGGTTCCAGACCTCCACCGGTCGACCGAGCTGGCGCTCGAGCGCGGCGCCAACGAGGTCCATGCAGCGCTCGTCCGCCTGCACGCCCCAGCCGAAGAGCAACGAGTCGCCGAGCGCGAGGACACGCGCCGCGCCGTTGGCGCGCTCGCTCGAGCGCTCGGGCTGACGATAGCCGCGGGAATCGAGCGCGACGTCGTAGGGTGGGTGCGGGCCGATGATCTCGGCGCGGAGGCCAGGCCGCATCGCCCACCCACGCTCCGGCTCGCGCTGCCCGGCGTCGCTCCAAGTCAGGCGCGGAATGACGCCGCGCCGGAACTTGGAGCCCAGCGCGACGGTTGCGGCGACCTCGACGATCACGAAGACCGCGGCGAAGGTCGCGGCTGCGAGGATGAGCTTGCGGCGGATCAATCGGTCCCTCTGGTCCGCCACGAGCGTACCACGCGCACGCAGAGGTCCCCCCGCCTCAGTCGACGTCGAAGCGGTCCGACATCGAGCACGTGATCAGGAGCATGCAGCCCTCGCGCGTGGATTGGACCAAGTGCTTCGACTCACCCTCGACGCGCTGATAGTCGCCCGGCCCCATGCGCAGGTCACCCTGCCACAGGTCGCCCGACAACACGTAACACTCCTCGACGCCGCCGTGAATGTGCGCGGGATACTCGGAGCCGGGCTCCATCTGATAGAGCGCTGTGCGGCGGTCCTGCGCCGGGTCCTCGTGCAGGACGCGACAGCGCACGCCCGGTACGCTCGTGTCACGCCAGCCGCCGCTCGCAGCGGGCACGAGGAGGGAGCCCTCGGGGAGCCAGCGCGCAGCGGCCGCTGCGGTCTCGGCCTCCAGCCGCGCGCGGTCGGCAACGACACGTTGCTCGACCTGTGCCCAGACGCGGTCACCCAAGGCGGGCGACGGGGTTTGCTCTGCGTAGGCCTCGGCGAGAACGGACATCTGATCGCGATGGTGGCGCGTGGTCTCGGTGCACACCTCGCAGCGCTCGAGGTGCGCGACGACAGGGCCAGCCTCGTCGGGGTCGAGCAGCCCGAGCGCAAACTCCTGCAACAACGGCGCGACGCGCTCACAGGCGTGGGAGGTCATTCGGTCTCTGCTGCTCAATGGAGGTCCACTTCTAGGCTGGCGAGATTGTGCCGAAGTCCGGAGAGACCGGAGCGAATTCGTGACTTGATCGTCCCGAGCGGGGCCCCCAGCTTGAGGGCGACCTCGGTGTGCGTGAGGCCCCCGAAGAACGCCGCCTCCAGCGCCACGCGCTGGTCGACGGGCAACGTCTCGAGCGCTCGCCGGACCAGGCGCTCGCGCTCGCAGGCGTCCGCGTGGGTCGCGGGGTTGGGCACGGGGGACTCACACGCCTGCGCCGCGTCGAGCGGCCCCGCTTGTTGGGCGTAGTTGACGACCCGGCGGCGCAGGTCGATCGCCCGCGCCCGAACGATCATCGCGATCCAGTTCCGAACGCTGGAGCGCGCCGGGTTGTACTGGGCTGCGTCGCGCCAGATTTGGGCGTAGGCGCTGGCCAGCGCCTCCTCCGCCAGGGAGGCGTCACCCAGGAGGCTCCGGGCGACACCGAAGGCGCGGGCGAGGGTCGCGTCGTAGAGCTCGCGCAGCGCGGAGTCCTGACCCGCCGCCACGAGCCGCAGGGTCTGGACGAGCCACGGCTCATCGTTCGCGCCAAGGGCCGCGCGCGTTCTAGAGGTGTCGTTCGGGCTCATGCGCAGCAGGGATACGGGCTCATCCCGCGACTTGGATGAAACATTCATGACGAATCTTCATCCGCAGCGGCGCGCCCGCACTGGCGCTGGCTCGAGGCGTCCGCCCGGCAGAACTTCCGCGAGCCGCCGACATCCGCCACCCGGGGTGGCGTCGTACCGCTGGGGTCCGGGGACATCATCCGCTCCCCCTATGATCCCATGAATACCAAGAATCGCACAAGAGTCGCGGTCGCCGCCGCCGGTGGCCTCGCCGCCATCGGCGCGTTCAGCGCCTTCGCCTCGAACCACCGGGAAGCGCCGATCACGGCGCTCGACCACAAGGCCGACATCACGGACCTGTACGCGTTCGTGAGCTACGACCCCATGCAACAGCCGGGGGAGACGCCGGAGAAGGTCACGTTGATCCTCAACGTCGATCCGTTCCTCGAGCCGGCCAACGGCCCGACGCTGTTCCCGTTCGACCCGAGCATCCTGTACGAGCTGCGCATCGACAACGACCACGACGCGCTCGCGGACAAGGTCTTGGAGTTCCGCTTCTCGACGGAGTACCGGCTGCCGGACCTCTACACCGCCGTCGCCGGGATCGGCCCAGCCGGCGCGACCAACCCGTCCACGGGCGCATTGGTGGTGCCGCCGCGCATCACGGACTTCCAGAGCCTCGGCCTGAACCTGCGGCAGAGCTACACCGTCGATATGCGCGACGTCGCGACCAACACGGTCACGCCGATCGTGATGACAAGCGGCGCGCCCTTCTACGCGTGCCCTGCGAACCCGGGGCCGCGCACGATGGACTACGACGCGCTCTATAACGAGGCGACCTACCGCCTCCCGAGCGGCATCTCGGTGTTCGCCGGCACCGTCGACGACCCGTTCTACATCGACCTCGGCGCGGCGTTCGACACCGCCAACTTCCGCACGCTGCGCAGCGGCGTGCCGGGTGTCCTGACCGCGTTCGAGGACGCGACCGTCCAGAACAACCTCGCCTCCGACACGCTCTCCGGCTTCGCAGTGAACTCGATCGCGATCGAGCTGCCCATCGGAATGTTGACCTCGACCGGCCAGGTCGAGCCCGCGACCTCCCCGGCGGCGACGATCGGTGTGTGGGGCACGACCTCGCGCCAGCGCATGACCGTGCGCAGCGCGCCGAACCCGGCAGTGAGCAGCGGCCCGTGGAGCCAGATCCAGCGCGTCGGTAACCCGCTCATCAACGAGCTGTTGATCGGCATCGGGCACAAGGACCGGTTCAGCATGGACGAACCCGTCAACGACGCGCAGTTCGCCAACTTCTTCTTGAACCCGCCGATCGTCGGCGTCGTCGAGGCGCTGTACGGCGGCGCGCTCGCGGTGCCAGCCGCGCCGCGCAACGACCTGTTGCCCCTCGTCACCTACGCCGCACCGATCGCGGCGCCGGGCACGCCGGCCGGGCCCGTCGCCGACCTGTTGCGCTTGAACACCGGCGTGCCTGCGACCCCGCCGGCGATGCAGAAGCGCCTCGGTCTGCTCGCGGGTGACGCAGCGGGCTTCCCGAACGGGCGGCGCCTCGTCGATGACGTCGTGGACATCACGCTGCGCGTCGCGGTAGGCGGCGTCCTCGCGGCGCCGTTCCCTGGCTACAACGCAGCCGTCAACGGCCGCCTCGGTGACGGCGTGATGTGGAGCGTCGGCGGCGAGCGCCCCGTGTTCCCGTACCTCGGCCCGTGCCCGAGCGGGCGCGACCGTCGCCACATCGATCCGGGCGAGCCGGGCGGCGGCGTGCGCTGATCCGAGGCCGCGCCTCCCACTTCCAACACCGACCAGGAGAACTCTATGCAAAGCCAATCGATCGGACGGGGCGCCGCGAGCATGACGCTCGTCGCGACTTTGACGGCCATGACCGCGATCGCTGTGTTCGCGCAGCGACAGAGCGAGCCCGAGCAGCGCGCACAAACGGAGACCGGGGGCGCGGCGACCAGCGGCTCCAACGCGCCCGACAGAACGACCGCAGCCGACGAGCTCGAAGCGAGCCGCGTCGACGACATGCCCACAGCGTCGCCCGCGGAACGGGCCATAGCGGTCGCGCGTGAGGCGATCTCGAAAGCGCCAAAGAGCTTCGAGGCGCACAACGCGCTCGGGATGGCTTTGGCGCGGCGCGCGCGCGAGACCGCGGACCCGGCGTTCTACGACCGCTCGGACGCGGCGCTGCAACGTTCGCTGGAGCTCGAGGCGGACAACTTCCCCGCGCGCCTCTTGGGGGTGTGGAACCAGCTCGGCCGACACGAGTTCGCTGCGGCGCTCGTCGCTGCGAAGGCGTTGAACGAGCGCGCCAAGGACGACCTGCTCGTCTACGGGATGCTCGTCGACGCCAATGTCGAGCTCGGGAACTATGCGGACGCAGAGCAGGCGGCGCAGTGGATGCTGAACCTGCGCCCGGGCACGCCTGCGGCGATGACGCGGGTCAGCTACCTGCGCGAGCTGTTCGGCGACATCGAGGGCGCTTGTCAGGCGATGACGATGGCGTTCCATTCGACGCGACCGACGGAGTTCGAGGACCGCGCCTGGATGTTGACGCACCTCGCGCACCTCGAGCTGGAGCGCGGCAAGACGGAGGCGGGCCTCGCACAAGCGCGCGCTGCGCTGGCGCTCTTCCCCGACTATCACTACGCGCTCGCGTCGCTCGGCGCTGCGCACTCGCTGCGAGGCGAGTGGCAGGAAGCGGTCGCTGCGTACCAGCGGCGCTATGAAGTCGCGCCGCACCCGGAGAACCTGTACGACCTCGCGGTCGCGGTCGAAGCAGCGGGCGACGCCGACCGCGCGACTTCGATGTACACGGCCTTCGAAGCCGCTGCGTTGGAGGAGTCCGAGAACCAGGACAACGCGAACTTGCAGCTCGCGGAATACTGGCTCGATCACACGCAGGACGCAGAGAAGTGGGCGCGCGCGCTGGCGCAGTTGGAGGCGCGCGGCGCGGTCCGACAGGATGTAGGAACGCTCGAGCTGCTCGGCTGGGCGCGCTATCGCACGGGTGACGTCGAAGCGGCGCAGGCCGAGCTGCAGCGCGCCGTCGCGGTGGGTTCTGTGAACGCGCGGCTGCGTCGCCGCGCGGGTGAGGTCGCCGCGGCAGCGGGCGACCTCGATGCTGCGCGCGTCAGCATGGAGCTCGCGTACCGCCAGTCGCCGACGTCCGACGGCGGCCGCGCCGCGCGCAGGTGGCTGATGGCCCACCCCGGGCCGAACGAGTGAGGCGCGCGGGTGCGACCGCCCTCCGCGTCGCTCTCGGGCGCGCAAGGAGGGTGGGTCGCCGAAGCGCGGGGGCGCCGGGTCCGACCGTAGGCGCAGATGGAATGTGGGAATCTTGACGCTGCATGGCGCGGGCTCTCGTTCGCCCTGCACCATGCAGTTCACAGATCCCCAATCACAAGGCCCTGCGCGCGCCGCCCGGCGCGCGCTCGCCTCCCTGCTCACCCCGTCCCTCGGGCTCCTCATCGCTGGGCTCTCCGCCGGCCAGGACCGCGCCCAGGGCGACCTCAAGGTCCCGGGCGCGATCCCGTACTTCAACCCGGACCTCAAGACAGACGCTCCGGTCCAGGTGCTGAAGGACGGCGTCACGCCGACCGACCTCTCCCACCTCACGCTCGCAGAGCGGAGCGCCTACAACGACCGGTGGAACGCGCTGCTGGAGCAGCGCGCGCCGGGCGCCTCGGCCCTCGAAGCGAAGGCGGGCGCGACCCTCGACGTCAACGCGATGAAGAGCGGCGTCGATGCGCGCCGCTTCCACCAGCTCGACCGCGCGAGCGACGGCACGCTGTGGGCCTTTGGCGGCGACTACAAGGCGAGCTTCGGCGTCGACGGCGCGACTTACATCCCGTTCCTCGGGTCCGGCGCGCCGCAGAGCTACCCGCTGACGTTCCAGGTCCTGGAGGCGACGCTCGGCCGCGCCCCCCTGGCGCTCGACCACACGGCGCTGGCCTCCTTCGACGGGGCGACCGCGGTGTACGAGCGCGGCGCGCTGCAGGAGCGTTATGCGACGCGCGTCGGCTCGCTGGAGCAGCTCTTCGTGTTCGACCGGTTGCCCGGCAACGGTGACCTCGTCGTGCGCTTGCGCGTCACGAGCGAGCTCGCTGGCGCTGCGACCACAGACGGCCTCGCCTGGTCGAACGACCTCGGCGGTGTGACCTACTCCAGCGCGGTCGCCATCGACGCCGCGGGGCGCGCGGTCGCCGCGCCGACGACCCTGCAGGACGGTGTCGTCGAGCTGCGCGTGCCGGCCGCGTTTGTGGCGAGCGCGCGCCTCCCGTTGACGATCGACCCAGTCCTGGCGACCTACACCGTCGCTGCGACGACCGCGGTCGAGCTCAACCCGGACATCGCCTACGACAACGACAACGGCCGCTTCCTGATCTGCTGGGAGCGCGAGTTCAGCGCGACCGACCACGACGTCTGGGGCGAGATGTTCGACCCAGCACCAGCAGCGCCGTCAGGCCGGCATCGATACCGGCGCCTCGACCCGCCAGGTTGCAACATGCGCGGCGCAGTTCCTCGTTGGCAGGGCACAGACCTGGGCGATTTCCGACATCTGAGCGCGAACCGCGGCTGGGATGACCAGGTGCAGTTCTTGATCAGCTGGGCTCTCGAATAAACGCCTTGACGTCGGCGTAGATGCTGCCAGCTTCGACCTCTGCGTCGTCTGCGAGCAGATCAACGTCAACGTCGACCACGACATCCACGCGCAGCTCGTGACTACGGGCGGCACGCTGCAAACCGCGCTGATCAATGTCGACAACTCCAGCGCGACCCGACAAGTACGAGCGTCTCGAAGTCCAACGGCCTCGCGCCGACGACGAACCAGGAGTGGAACCTCTGCTGGAACCGCCAGTTCTCGACGACGGACTGGGACGTCCGCGGCGCGCAGATCCACTGGGACGGCGCGCTCACGACCCCGTCCTTCTCGATCGACTTCTCGGGCGCCCACGACCTGCTGCCCAAGGCCTCGACGTCGCTCGACCTGCTGACCGGCCCGCGCACCTATGCCGTGGTCTACCAGCGCCTCGACGGCGCGGACTGGGACATCTACGCGTCAGCGCTGCGCGCCGACGTGCGGATCGCGGCGGACAACCTCTCGCACCTCTGGGTCACGGGCTCGGCGAACGACGAGGAGTACCCGGTCGTGGACTGCAACGGCCACCACTTCGCGGTCGCCTACCAGCGCCGCTTTGTCGCTGGCTCCGGCGACTATGACATCTATGTCTCTGGCGTGTACCTCGCCGGGGGCGCCTTCCGGATCTCGGAGGGGCCGCTGAACCTGGCGTTCTCGGGCTCGTTCGAGGGCTACCCCGAGATGGCGTCGCGCTACTCGGCGGGCACCATCAGCGACTTCTGCGGCGTCGTGTGGTACGACGCGACCCCGACGGGCGACATCGAAGGCGCGCTCTACGAGCTGCCCGACAACTTCGGGCAAGTCAACGTGCCGTATTGCTCGTCGAACAACAACTCGACGGGCGTACACGGCGCGCTCTCAGTGACGGGCTCGAGCATCCGCGCGCGGAACGAGCTCGTGCTCAGCGCCTGGCAGCTTCCTACGAACGCGACGCTCTTCTTCCTGACGAGCCTCACGTCCGGGTTCGTGCAAAACCCTGGCGGCGCGGCGGGCAACCTGTGCCTCGGCGGGAACATCGGGCGCTACGTCGGCCCGGGTCAGATCCAGAACACGGGCGGCGCCGGCCAAGCCTCGCTCGTCCTGGACCTGAGCCAACACCCGACGCCGAACGGGCTCGTCTCCGTCACGGCCGGCCAAACTTGGCGCTTCCAAGCGTGGCACCGCGACACCAACGGCAGCGGCGGCTCAACGTCGAACTTCACCGACGCGTCGAGCGTGCTGTTCAACTAAGCGACGGGGCGCCCAGTGCGCCCTGACAGCCCGTGGTGAACAGCGCTGTGCGCAGCGCTGCTTCACCACGGGCTGCTAGGTCAGAAGGGCCAGATCACGGGCGCGAGGCCGACCGTAACGACCCCGAGGCCGAGGTTCAGGGGCACGCCGATGCGGAGGTAATCGGCGAAGCGATAGCCGCCTGGGCCCATCACCATCAGGTTCGTCTGATAGCCGATCGGGGTGGAGAAGCTCGCCGAGCCGGCCATCATCAGGGAGTAAACAAAGGGCTCCAAGTTGACGCCCAGGCGCTGCGCCGCGCCGACCGCGACCGGGAAGACAAGCGCGACGGCGGCGTTGTTCGAGATGACCTCTGTCAGCACCGTCGTCACGAGGTACATCGCGGCGAGGACTGCGAGCGGATGGCCTCCCGCGAGCTGCAAGACGCCCTCGACCGCCAACGCCCGCGAGGCCGCTCTTGTCGATCGCCGTCCCGATCCCGAACGCGGCCGCGATGACCAAGAGGACGCTCCAATCGACGCTGTCGCGCGCCGCTTGCACGGAGGTGCAGCGCGCGATCAACATGAGGCCGGCCGCCAGGAGCGACGCGTGCAGCATCGACAAGGCCCCAGTGGCCGACGCGAGCACCATCGCCGCCAGGATCCGATCGCGGACGTCGCATGCTGGTGCCGACGCGGGCTCAGTCCTCGAGCTGACTGACAAGGAAGAAGTCTCGGTCGTTGCGGTGCTGCTCGGCGAACTGCCCGTGGGCCTCCAACAGGAGCGTGTCGCCAGGCTGGAGGGTGATCTCGCCGACCTTGCCGCGGACCCGCTCGCCGTTGCGCGCGACTGCGATGATCACCGCGTTGTAGAGCGTACGGAAGCGCGCCAGCTTGACGGTCTTGCCGACGAGCGGGCTCGTGGTCGAGACCACCCGCCTCCACGAGGCTGCGGTTCTGCCGCGGCTGGTCGAGCTTGAAGATCTGGTTCGTCGCCGGCAAGAGCCCGCGCACGGTCTGGAGGTCCTTGATCGATTCGACCACGCCCGTGAAGACCAGGCGGTCGCCTGCGCGCAAGAGCTGCGTTGGGCCCGGCCGAGATCAGCTCGCCCTCGCGCTCGACCTCGACGAGGTACGCGCCCGGGAGCGAGCGCAGGCCCGCGCCCTCCACCGTGCGGCCAGCGAGCGGCGAGCCAACCGGCACCAGCATCTCCGCGGTGTACTCGCGCGAATCACGCAGGCGGCTCGTGGCCGATCCCCGGTCAGGGAGCAGGCGCGGACCAAAGGCGACGATGAAGAGCCCGCCGACGAGCGCGCACGGCAGCCCGATCCACGCGATGTCGAAGATCCCGAGCCGCCCGAGCGTCGTCTCCTGCTCAACGAGGCCGCTGACGACGAGGTTCGTGCTCGTCCCGATCAGCGTGCACGTCCCGCCCAGGATCGCCGCGTAGGAGAGCGGCATCATCAGCTTCGAAGGAGCAATGCCGAGCTTGCGCGACCAATCCCGCACCGCCGGGATCATCATCGCGACGACCGGGGTGTTGTTCAGGAACGCGCTGAACCCGACCACGGGCAGCATGATCCGCAACAACGCCCGGCGCAGCGTGGGCGGCGAGCCGAGCGCGCCCCGCGCGATCGCGTCGATGACGCCGGTCTCGCGCACGCCCGCCGCCACGATGAAGAGGGCGCCGACGGTCACGAGGCCCGGGTTCGAGAGCCCGGCCAAGGCCTCGGCGGCGTCGAGCACCCCGACCCGCCAACCGCCCGCGCCGTCCGGCATCGGCGTCGCCAACAAGAGGGTCAAGCCGCCCAGGAGGATCACATCGGGGGCGATACGGCTTCGCACGAGCGCCACAAAGACGATCGCGAGAACGGCGAGGCAGAAGGCGGCTTGGGGGGTCAAGGCGGGCGCTCGAGGAGCCTACACGGGCGCTCCTCGGGGTCTCCCATCGACCATTCACGGGGAACTCTGGATGAGTGCCTGGGCGCTCGAGCGGCGCCCGTGGGCCCCCGAGCGGCGCCTCAACGGCACCTCAGCGGCGATCGAGCAGGCCGATCCGCGGGCGCGCCCAGGCGAGCAGCGGGTTGAACGAGATGCCGAACGACGTCCCGCCCTCGCCGGCTCGGCGCGACACCTCGAGCTCGAGCAGGAAGTCGTGGCCGAAGCGGCGCACCGAGACGCTCGTGTCGAGGGTGCCCTCGCCCGTCAGGCTCCATGTGTGGCGCACCTGAAGCTCCCACTTGGGGTCCAACGTCCAGCGGGCGTCTACGCCAGCCGCCTCATAGAGGCCGGGGCCAGCCGCGGCGCGAGCGCGCGCGTAGCGCCCCTCGATCAGGAAGTCCTCGCGCGGGCTCCACGCGAGCGTGCTGCGCGAGAAGGTCGTCTGGCCATCCTCGATGTCGTAGCGGCCGTCATGCCGCATGCCCATGCGGCCCTCGGCGTTGCCGCCGACACGGGTGATCCACTCGCCGAGCACGCCGAGCTCCGTCGTGTCCTCCTGGTTCGCGCGGTCCTCGAGGCGCATGAGGCGCAGGTCAAGGTCGAGGTTCTCGAACGTCTCGTTGCGCGTCCAGAGGCCGCGCAAGCCAGCCTCGTAGACCGTGCCATCGAGCGGCCGCTCGAGCGTGTCGAACGGCGTCGGCGCGCCGCCGGACTCTTCGTAGGCGAGGTCGGTACGCGCGGCGAGGCGCGGCGCTAGGACGCTGGTGAAGCCGTCGCTCGTCGAACGCAACGCCGTCGCGAGCTCCATACCCCCGAGCATCGCGAAGCGCGTGACCTGGTCGTTCTCGGCTTGGTTCTCCGACCAGCCCGTCGCATCGAGCTCGATGAACGGCACCGAGCGCACGCCCATCCAACGCGTCGGAACCGCCAGGTCGACGCGCTGGTTCAGGTTCGCGCGCGTCACCTCACGCCCGTCGAGCCCTTGGCCGAGCGCGCCCGGGACCGTCGAGAACGGGTCACGGTCGAGGTCGCCTTCGCGGCGCCGAAGCTGCGCGACGTCCAGCGACCCGCCGTACAGCAGCGACGCAGCCCCGAGCGAGGCGACCTCGCGCTGGCCGAGATAGCCGCCGAAGGACGGCAGCTCCTCGACCTGCGTGCGGTAGGAGTCGATCCTCTTCGCGACGCCGAACGAGTAGTAGCTGCCGTCGCGTGACTTCCTCCAGCGCAGGTACGTGTCCCGCTCGTCCCAGCGCAGGAAGTCGCGCTCGAAGAACTCCGCCTGGACGCCGGGGTCGGTCTGGCCGCTGAACGCGAGGTCGATCCACTCGCCGCGAACGATGGGGTAGCGCCCGCGGATCCAGCCGAAGATGCGCTCCTCCGAGCGCTCCGATTCATCCACGCGCTGCACGCCGCGGTCGTTCCCGCGGTCCGGGATCCCGGCGAGGTAGAACTCAAGGCGGAAGTCCTCGCCGACGTCGTCGCGCGGCTTGCGCTCGCGCAGCTCGAGCTTCGCCGAGACGAGCGGTCCGCGGTCGCCGAGCCACTTGGCCTCGGTGTCCCAGCGCCCGCGCAGGATGTTCGTGTCCATCCCGAACAAGCCCGCGAGCCAACGCCCGATGCGGCCCGTCTCGAAGCCGAACGAGGCGCCGATCGACGCGCCGAAACGCGCGGTCTGGGCGATCGTCAGGCTGTTGAGCGGCGTGACCTCGCCTTTCTCGTTCTCGAAGCCCTCGAAGTCGCCGGTCTCGTCGAGCACGGCGTTGCCGATCGAGGGCAGCGGGACTTGCAGGCCGTTCCCGAACCGCAGGCGGTTGCCGCGGGCGCCGAAGCGCCAACGGCCGTCCGCGCGCGGCTCGAGCGCGAGCTGCTTCGTCAACACGACGTAGTGCGGCTTGTCGTGGTCGCACGTCGTCAAGGTGGCCACGTTGGCGACGAGGCGGCCTGAGCCGTCGGTCTCGAGGCGGCCAGCGCGGATCCTGACGAGCTCGGTGCGGCTGCCGACTTCGACTTGCTGCACGAGCTCTGCCTCCGAGAGCCAGCCCGTCGCCTCGCCGACGTCGAGATAGAGCGCGTCGGCGCGCGATGCGCGCGCGCCACGCTGGGTGACCTCGATCGCGCCCTCCGCGTCGAGCGCGCGCACGTAGGCGGCGAACTCCTTCTGCTGGAGGTTCATCAGCGCGTCCGCCAAGAGGTCGGGCCCGGGGATCTCGCGCTCCGAGAACGCGGGCGGCGGCGGCGGCGGCGGCTCGCCGAGGCCGTACAGCGCCGACGCCCCCTTCGCACGCCAGGCATCGCGCAGGAGCCAGAGCGACAGCCAGTCCGAGCGCATCTCATCGCGCCCGCGCGTCAGGAGCGGCGCCGCGATGATCACGAGGCTCTCGTCGCCTTGGACGCGCGGCTCGATCGACGCAAAGCGGAGCGTGAACTCGTTGGGCCCTGGCGCGCTGCGAATGATCCCGCGGCCGGCCGACACCAGGTACTCCTCGGTGTCGAACACGATCCAGGTGGCCTCGATCGTCATGCCCGCGTACTGCAACACCGCGAGCTCGTCAGGCCAGCCCGTGAGCCGCAGCGACGTCCCCGTCGAGCTGGCGCTCTCGGCACGAATCGTCATCTGGCCGTAGGTCAGCTCGAAGCCGCCCGTGGCGTTGAACTCGCGCAGCGGCAGGAGCTCGCGCCCCTCGCCACCCAACTGCTGGGCCGACGCCGGCTGCTGGGCCGACGCCGGCTGCTGGGCCGACGCCGGCTCCTGGGCCGACGCCGGCTCCTGGTACGCGGTCTTGCGCGCCAGCACGGGCTCCGTGGGGATCGCCTCGATGCTGCCGGCTTTGACGCTCATCGACAGCCCGGCTGCGTCGCGCCCGGTCGCCTCGAAGCCGCCGTCGAACAACACGCGGTCGGCGTCCGCCATCATCCGGCCGGCTCGCGCTTGGGTCAGCACGACGCCCGTCGCGAGCTGCAACGCTGCGGCCGAGACGTCGAGCCGCAGCTCCGGCGCGGTCGCCTCGATCAGCTCAGGCGTGTGCACGACACGGTCCGCCTCCAGGCTGTACGGCACGGCGGCCGCACCCTGACCGCGGCTCGGCAGCTTGCCGCTGGCCTTGACCCGCCCGCCAGCGGACGGGGTCAACGTCGCATGGGTCCCGTCGAGCAGGACGAGGCGCTCGCAGCGGCCATCGAGCTCGTGATCACCTGCGGCCTCGACGAGCACCTGGCCCTCCGCCACGACGACCGAGCCGAGCACGACGAACTGCCCGCCGACATTGCGCCCGCGGACGTCCAGGTCCTGGCACGACGCGTGCAACTCGCGGCCGGGCTCGATGAGGGAGACCCGCGCGACGCGGTGCGAAACGACGTGGAACGCGCCGCCTTCGGCCACAGGGGCCGCCGGGGCCGCCGGGGCCGAGGCGCCCGGCGCTCGGGCGGCGTCGCCCTCCGCGCCGCGCTCGAGGCGCAGCTCATCGGCGTCCACTTCGAGCTGGCCGTCGTCTGTCTGCAGGACGAGCGACACTGCGCCGTTGGCGCCGACGGTGCTCACATGGAGGCGCTCGCCTGCGCTCGAGTCCGGCGCGACGAAGGCGTCGGCCTCGAGGCGGTTGCCCGCGATGCGGAAGAGGCTCTGATCCCCGACGAGCTCGGCCCGTCGCACGCCGTCGGCGACGAGGGTCACCGGCTCCGGCTGCCTCGGCCCTTCGCTCGGCGCGAGGCGCGTCGTTCGGAGGTGATCCGCGTCGAGCTCCAGGCGCCCCTCATCGGTCGCGAGGTACCCTTGCGCGGCGCCGCGCGCGTCGAGCGTCGTCTGCGTCAGCTCGAGCGTCCATGCGCTGAGGCTCGCCAGCGCGGGCTTCGCCGAGGGGCGCGAGCTTTGCGGCGCTGTCCGGCCCTTCGAGCAGCTTCGGATCTGGCGCCAGGACGATCCGCGCGGGGCGCGTCGCGTCGCCCGACAGGACGACGAGCTCCTGGCCGCGCACCATACCCGCCGTACCGGAGGCTTCGCCGAGGAGCGAGGCGTACGCGACGTCGCCATCGGCCGTGAACGTGCGCGCTTGGAGGTCTCCGTCGCGCAGGACCCCGGCCTCGACACGGTACGGATCGGGCCCGCCCGCCACGACCGTCACGTCCTCGGCGCGGTCGAGCAACCAGCGGCCATCACGTTCGGCCTCGCCGATCAAGCGCGCGGCGAGGCCGAGCCCGGCATCGACCCGCACATCGTCGCCAGCCTCGCTCTTGCCCGTGAGGATCGTCGGCCCCTCCGTGACGACGATCAGCTCGTCCAGCGCTTCCTCGCGGCTGTCGCCGAGCACCGTCGCGGTCAATGAAGCGGTCTCGATGCGCACGTCGGCGCGGCGCGCGACGACGCCGCCTGCAGCGATGAACACGGCGCGCCCCTCGTCCTCGCGCGCCTTCCCCTCGACGCGGTCCTCGAAGTTGATGTCGAGGCTGCGGTCGGGGACCTGCACGAGGCCTGGCCCTTGGAAGACGAACGATGCGCGCCGCTGGCCGTCCTCGACCCGCACGATGTCGACCTTGAGGGGGCCCGCGCCGCGCACGAAGACGTCCATGTCTCGGCCGTCGGTGTCGCGCAAGGTCACGCGCGCCTCGGGCGAGTCGTTCAGGACGACGCTCGAGAGCTCGCCGCCCGGAGAGAGCACTCGCGCGCTGTCCCCCGTGTAGCGATCATCGCCTTGCTTCACGACGACGGTGCCGCGCGCGCGCGCCGAATCGAGCCAGAGCCCGCCGTTGGGCGCGGAGCGCAGCGACACCTCGATCCGCTCGGCGTCGACGGTCGCGGGCGGGTCCCCCAGGAGCTCGAGGCGCGCGCCGCCTTCAGCGACGGCTTCGAGCGTGTCGTCCGCTTTGCGCGTGAGCTCGAGCGGGCCGTCGCCCGTCGTCCAGAAGTCGACGATGCGGCCGTCCTCCAGCGCGAACTTGACGTGCGCGCCGCGGCCGAGGCGCAGCCGCCGGGCTTCGCCGTCGAAGACGACCGCTCGACCGCTGCCGCTGAGGCCAGGCCCTTCGATCTCGACGACGTCGTCCTCGACAGACTCGTAGCGCGCGCTGTTCGGGTATGCGTTCAAGCGCGGCGCGCGGACCTCCAACGGCACCACAGGCGCGTCGAGATGGCGCACGACGACGACCGCTTTGAGCGCGAGCGGCTCGCTGTCCGCGAGCCCGGTCGGGCGCCCTGAGTCCAGCTGGAACCGGAACGCGCCCGACTCCGCGTCGATGGTCTCGCGCAGCACGAGCGCGCCGCTGGCGTCGGCTTCACGCGACTTGATCTTGATGTCCCGCGCGAGATAGCGCTGGCCGCGACTGTCCTGCGGCTGCAAGTCGGCGATGTCGAGCCCGAGGTTCGGTCGCGCATCGGACCCTGGCCAATCCACGTGGAACTCGCCCCGCAGCAGGACGTGGCCGGAGCTCTGGGGTTCAGCGTCCTCTCCCGACAGGTCGCCGGCCGAAGGGGCGCCGGAGTCGGGGTCGGGTGTGTGTCCGGAGCCGGGCCCCGGGGCGGGGTCACCCGCGCCAGGATCCGTCCCGGGCTCGCTCGCGAGCACGGTCCCCGGGGCCGCGCCTTGCGGCGGGGTCGGATTCGCCGCGGCGGGTTCGCGCTCAAGTCGCGGATCCCGGCTCGCCTTCTCGACGGCGCGCGCGGCCTCGTCCGTGCGACGCTTCGACTCGAAGTGCCAAAGCACCGCAGAGCCGGCGCCGAACACCAGGAGGAACAGCAAGAGGCGACGCATGCGCTCAGAGCTCGACGTCGAGGAGGTCCTGCACGTCGATCAAGCCCACAGGGCGGCGGTCGGCGTCGAGGACGGGTGCTTGGTCGATGCGGTGCTCGCGCAGGAGCCTGTGTGCGTCGGCCGCGAGCTGGTCGGGGGCGAGCACCTTCGGCGTGCGCGCCATATGCGCGTCGACGGGCTCGTGCAACGCGTCGGTGTCCCCGCGCTCGAGGAGGCGGCGCAGGTCCCCGTCCGTGAAGATGCCCGCCAGCGCCCCGTCCGCGTCGACGATCAACGCGGCGCCGGGCCGTCCAGGGGTCTTGCGGGTCTCGAGGAGCGCGTCGAGCACGCTCGTTCCTGCGTTGACGAGCGGGAGGGCCTCCCCGGTGCGCATCACCTCCGCGACGGTCATCAGCCTGCGTCCCAAGCTGCCCGCGGGGTGGAACCGCGCGTAGTCGCGGGGCCCGAAGCCGCGCTCGGCCAGCACCACCATCGCGAGCGCGTCCCCGAGCGCGAGCATCGCCGTCGTACTGGCGGTCGGGGCGAGCCGCATCGGGCAGGCCTCTTCGACCCGGCCGATGTCGAGCAAAGCGTCCGACGCACGCGCCATGGTCGAGTCCGGCCGACCGGTCACGCCGATGACGAAGGCGCCGAGCTTGCGGACCGCGGCGATGACGATGTTGACCTCCTGGGTCTCACCGGAGTTTGAGAGGGCGAGGACGAGGTCCTCGCTCCTCAGCCGCCCGAGGTCGCCGTGGAGCGCCTCGGCCGGGTGCAGGTAGAACGACGGTGTCCCGGTGCTCGCGAGGGTCGCCGAGAGCTTCTGGCCGATGATCCCGGCCTTGCCCATCCCGGTGACCACCACCTGGCCGCGGCAGGCCAGGATGAGGTCTACGGCCCGCACGAACGACATATCGACGCGCTCGGCGACCCGCTCGAGGGCCGCGGCTTCGGTGCGGACGACCTCGGCCGCATGGGCCAGGAGCCGCGTGGAGCGCGCGTCGATCGGGCTTCGGGCCTCGTGGGGGGTCGTATCCGGCACAGCTTTCGGGGTCGCCGCATGGGCGAGCGAGGATTCTAGGAACGAGTCGCCGCCGGAGCACGGGAAACGTGGCCGCGCTCGACCTACCATGGAGGGCCCAACGGAGAACCTGTGGAGACCGCCAAGATCATCGAGATCAGCTGCCTGATCGTCATCCTCGTGTTGTCGCTCAGCCTGCACGAGTACGCGCACGCCCTCGTCGCCTACCTGCGCGGCGACGACACCGCCAAACAGCTCGGGCGCATGACGCCCAACCCGATCGCGCACATCGACCCGATGATGACGATCATCGTGCCGGCGGTGCTGTACTTCACCACCGGGTTCATGTTCGGAGGCGCCAAGCCCGTGCCGGTCGTCATGCGCCGTCTGCGGCACCCCCTGCGGGACATGATGTTCGTGGCGATCGCGGGGCCGCTCACGAACCTGCTCTTGGCGGGGTTCTTCATGCTCATGTGGAAGGTCTCGATGACCTTCGGGGGCTACGGCAAGGGCGACCTCCTGCCGAGCGTCCTGCTCGGCGCGTTGTCCTTCAACCTGCTGCTCGCCGTCTTCAACATGTTGCCGATCCCGCCCCTGGACGGGTCGCGGGTCATGGCGTACCTCCTGCCGCAGCCGTTGCGTGAGCCGTACGTCAACCTGGAGCGCTTCGGGCTGCTCCTCGTCATCGGCATCATCTTCTTCGTACCGGGGGTCCAGCCGCTGTTGCACGGCGCGATGGAGTGGCTCTCGATCAAGCTCTATGACCTGACCGGCGGGGACTGGAGGCGCTGAGTCGATGACGGGCCAAGAGGAATACACGTTCCATCTGACGGACCTGTTCGAGGGCCCGCTCGACCTCCTACTGCACCTCGTGAAGGAGCAAGAGGTCGAGATCCAGGACGTGCGCCTCGCCGAGGTGGTGGACACCTACATGGCCCACATCAAGCACCTCGACCGCCTCGACATCGAGGTCGCGGGGGACTACCTCGTGGTCGCGGCGAGCCTGCTCGCGATCAAGTCGCGCTCGCTCCTGCCGCGGGAGGAGGTCTCGTTCGACGACGACCTCTTGGACCCCGAGGACGAGCTGATCCAGCGCCTGATCGAGTACCGGCGCTTCAAGGGCGCGTCGGACGACCTCGAGGAGCGCTGGCGCCGCCGCCAGCTCGAGCACATGCGCGGCTACCGCGGCGAGGCGAAGGACCACGAGCCCGAGCGCGAGCTCGACATGGGCGAGCTCACCGCCTGGGACCTGCTCGCGACGTTCTCGCGCCTGATGCGTGAGACGCTGCAGGACCGCCCGCACCGGATCGCCGAGGACTCGCGCCCCCTGCGCTGGTTCGTGCAGCACCTGGGCACGCTCGTGTGCCGCCGGGGGCGCTCGACGCTCCGCGAGCTCGTGAGCGATCTCGATGACGGGACCATGACGCGCGAGGGCATCGTGGGCTCGTTCTGCGCGCTCCTGGAGCTGGTCAAGATCGGCGTCGTCTCCGTGGAGCAGCCCGTCCAGAGCGGCGACATCGAGCTCGTCTGGGCGAGCGACAGCGACGCGGACCTCGAGGAGCTGATCCGAGTCTCGCGCTTCATGGACGAGGAAGAAGAAGAGGGCGAGGCGATCCCGGGCCTCGCGCCGAGCGAAAACCCAGGCCTCGCGCCGAGCGAAAACCCAGGCCTCGCGCCGAGCGAAGTAGAGGCGCCAGCCCTCATGGGCGCGGCCCTCGAACCCGAGTACGAGCCCTTCGACGAGGACGGCGAGGGTCGGGACGACGACCGCGACGCGCCAGGACACCCGGACGCGCCGGACGGCGCGCGCTAACCCGCGCAGGCAAAACGGCGCCGATCTGCGAAGATCGCGGGCCATGCCCTCCACGCTCCCGCCCAGCATCTTCAACGACGTCGTCGGCCCGGTCATGCGCGGGCCTTCGAGCTCGCACTCCGCCGCTTCGGTCCGGATCGGGCGCATGGCGCGGGACCTGTGCGGCGGCGACCCCGAGGCCGTGCTCGTCGAGTTCGACACGGAGGGTTCGCTCGCGACGACCCACGACAGCCAGGGCTCGGACATGGGGCTCTGCGGCGGGCTCTTGGGTTGGGAGGCGGACGACGCCCGCTTGCCCGGGTCGATGGCCGCGCTGAGGGCGGCGGGCATCGCGTTGGAGTTGCGCATCGCCACGCTGCACGACCCGCACCCGAACACCTATCGCTTGACGATCAGGCGCGGCGGCGCAGAGCACCGGCTCGTCGCGCTGTCCACCGGCGGCGGGATGCTCGAGGTGATCGAGATCGACGGCGCGCCCGTGACGCTCTACGGCGACTACGCGGTGACGGTGCTCGACGTCGAAGGCGATGGGCGCGCAGCCGCGTCGGCGCTGGCTGCGCGGGGTGACGTCGACGACGTGCGTGTGACGGGCGCGGCGCCGACGCGGGTCATCGTGTCCGCGCAAGAGTGCCTCTCGGACACGGCGCTCACCGGCGTGCCCGGGATCGTGCGCGTCCGGCGTATGGCGCCCGTGCTCCCGGTGCGCTCCCGCAAGGGCCTCGCTGTGCCGTTCTTGCACGCGGGCGAGCTCGCCGCGCAGGCGGACCCCGCGACGCAGCGCCTGTCCGACTTCGCGCTGCAGTACGAGTGCGCGCGCGGCGGGATCGGCGCCGACGCCGTCTTTGCGCAGATGCGCAGGATCCTCGGGATCGTGCGCGAGGGCGTCCGGCAAGGCCTCGCCGGCACGGAGTACCACGACCGGATCCTGCCGCGCCAGAGCCACCATTTCGCGGCGAAGCTGGAGCGCGGCGAGCTGCTCGACGGCGGGATCCTGAACCGCGCGATCCTCTACGTCACGGCGCTGATGGAGGTGAAGAGCTCGATGGGCGTCATCGTCGCGGCGCCGACCGCGGGCTCGTGCGCGACGTTCCCCGGTACGTGCCTCGCCGCCGCAGACGCGCAGGGCGCCTCCGAAGAGCTGACCCTGCGCGCGATGCTGGCCGCGGGCCTGATCGGCGTCTTCGTCGCGACGCGCTCGAGCTTCGCCGCTGAGGTCGGGGGCTGCCAGGCAGAGACGGGCGCCGGCGCAGCGATGGCGGCGGCGGCGCTGGTCGAGCTCGCGGGCGGGAACGCGGCGCAGGCCCTCTCGGCGGCGAGCCACGCGCTGCAGAACGTCCTCGGCCTCGTGTGTGACCCCGTGGCGAACCGGGTCGAGGCGCCGTGCCTCGGCCGCAACATCGCCGGCGCTGCCAACGCGTTCGCGTGCGCGAACATCGCGCTGTGCGGCTTCGACCACCTGATCCCGCTGGACGAGGTCCTCGACGCGCACCGCGAGATCAGCGCGAACATGGCGCGCGAGCTGCGCTGCACCGCGCTGGGCGGCCTCTCGATCACGCCCACTTCGAAGGCCATCGAAGCGCGTTTGTGCGGCAAGTGCCACTGAGAGCTCTCTCCGGTCAACGCCTCCGCTCGCAGACAGGACGATGTCAAATCCATGCAGCGCCGACTCTCCCATGCCTTGATCTTCACGGTCGATCTAGCGGCAATGATTCGCTTCTACACGGATGCCTTTGGCCTCGCAGCGCAGGGCACGGCCGACGCCGGCTTTGTGCTGATGCGGGCCAACTCCGGCGCCGACGTGGCCCTGCATCAGGTGCCGCCACACGTCGCGCAGGAGATCGCGATGGAGTCGCCCGCGAAGTGGCGCGACGAATCGGCGCTGAAATTGTGCTTCGAGGTCGACGACCTCGGGGCACAGCGCCAGCTGATCTTGGGCCACGGCGGCCAAGCGCAGGAGCCATGGTCCTGGGAGGGAGCGGACTACTGCGAGTGCGCGGACCCCGAGGGCAACGTAGTCCAAATCTACACACGGAAGGCCTGACACCTGATGGGCGCGAAAAGGTGCAGAATCCCTTGTGGCTTGCTCGCGCTCGTTGGGGTCGCAGGGGTAGTCCTCTTCGCGCTGCGTGGCGGCGGGCCGCGCGCTCCGTTGGTCTCGGTGTCACCCACCGTCCTCGATCCCGCAGATCGCGAGGCGCCCGACGCGACAGGCCCGCCGACCCCACTGACGCCGCCGGCCGCAACGGACGCCCGCGTTGCAGCGGCCGACCTCGAGCCGCCCGCGAGCGAGTCCGCGGAGTTGGAGGCGCCGACCGTCACCCCCGCATTGCCCACGGAGGCTCTGCCCCCAGGCACGCTCGAAGTGGTGGTCACGGTCAACGGCGTACCTCGCACCGAAGGCGTGGTGATCCTCGACGACTCACGGCCAGGCGCCGGCGGCTGGCCCAGCATAGAGCTGAAGCCAGGCGGCGCCCACGGGGGTCGCGAACGACGGCTCGACGAGCGAGGGCGCGCAGTGTTCCAGGACGTGAGCGCGGGCGAGTGGTGGCTCGCCGTGTCGGCGACGGCCGGGCACGCGCAGCAGTCGCGCTGCACGATGCCCGAGGGCGAAGGTCACAGGGTGGAGGTGAAGCTCACGAGTGGCGCGGTGTACGGCGACGCTTACGACGACGAGGGCGCACCGATCGTGGACGCTTGGGTCGCGCTGACCCCGACAGCCGGGACGTCCCAGTGGCAATTCACGCGCACTGGCGTCGACGGCGCCTACCGCATGGAGTTCGTGCGCCCGGGCGAGACCTGGATCCAGCTCATCCCCGGCGAAGCACTCTTGCCCAACCGCAGCGTCGGGCCGATGCAGAAGCTGGACGTGCCGCGGTCCGGCGACCTGCGCCACGACTTTGGCGCGCTCGGCGGGCTCCGGACGTGGCGCGGTCGGGTCGTGACACGCGCGGGCACACCGCCGGTCGTTGCGGCGACGCTCCACCTTCAGCACAAGGACGACGGACGCTACGTCGCGGTCAAGGTCACGGCCGGAACAGGCGCCTTCGAACACCGGCTCGGCCGTGGCACGTGGTCCGTGCGGGTCGACGATCAGCTTCATCCAGGACAAAGGCAGCAAGTGTTGGACCTCGAGATTGCAGAGGCGGACGTCGAGAGCGAGGTGGTCTGGCCGGGGACCCGCTTGGTGGTCGAACTGAGCGGCGCTGTGGATCCACCGCCGACCTGGGTCTCGCTGCGCGAGCCCGCCAGCAAGTACATCCTTTGGAAGGCCGCCGCGGACGGTGAGCACCAGTGGGTCTTCGACGGCGTACAAGGGGGCGAGTGGCTGCTGACGATCGGTGATCGGAGCGGCACCCTGGCCGAACGCCTGGTCGTCACGCGCGACCTGGACGCGGCGGTGCGCGAGCCGGTCGTGCTACCCCCGAGGTAGCGCGCGCGCTCGGTCGGTGCACGCCGGGTGGAACCGGCGAATGCGGCTCCGGCGCCGATTTCCTGCCGCGGGCCACGCCGCCATGGGGCCACGGGGCCACCTGTCCGGAAAGAGGCCCCAGCAGGGCAGGCCAGCGATCCGGGCAAGCCCTGAAGGAGTATCGTCGCGATCGAGGGCGCGAAGTACGCGGCCTCGCTCGAGCTCGCCTTCCAAATCGCGCACGTGTTCGGGCTCCCGCCGGAGGCGGTGCTCCAATACACACCCCCCATTGAGCCACCCGGGTGACTGGACGTGCGACCCAGACATGTATGGCTCCCGCCAAGCGATCGAACGAACCCATTACGGAGTCAGGCCCCGCAAACGAGCGCTTGCGCACTCCAATCCGTGCAGACCCCCCCTCACGAGCCCAGGAGAGCGGCATGCGACTTGCACGACGGGGAACGCCTGCAGCAACACCGCTCGCAGCGACCATTCCACTACGAGGCTCACATGAACCTGCAGAGACACCTCGCCGCCCTGGCCGCCGCATCGCTCGCTAGCTCCGCTCTCGCGCTCGCCGAGGACGTGCGCGTCACCTGTACGGGGACCGTCTCGTCGTTCGAGAACGGCGGCGTCGCGACGGCTCCGTTCGCAGGCGCCGCGGTCGGCGACGCGGTAACACTGGTCGTTGACGTCGAGCTCGCGAACCAATTGCCCTTCAACCTGGTCTTGGGCGCGCTCAACTGGCCTTCGTCCTCCTTGGCCGTCGGCGCCAACACCGATGGACTCGCGTTCACCTCGGGCCAGACCGTTCACCTAGGCAACGACGCGGTCTGGTACGGCGACTACGTGTCCCTGGCGTCGACGCTGGCGACGGACACAACGACGCAGTTCCAGGTCTTCCTCTCGGACGCCTCGGGGCAGACCTGGAACACACGGGACTGGGCGGCGCTGATCGGGACGAGCGTGCAGGCGACGGGCTTCGTGTCGACCTTTCGGATCTGGAGCCCCCAGGGCGCGGTGAACATCGACCTCGATACCGTGACCTTCGCCGCGGCGCCGGGTGGCGCGCTTGGCGCGCTCTATTGCACCGCGGCGCCGAACTCCTCGGGCAGCACAGGCCTCCTGTCCGCGTTCGGCTCCGACACACCCGCGGACAATGACCTGACGCTCGTCGCGTCGCAGCTGCCGAACCAAAGCGTCGGCTACTTCCTCGTCAGCGCGACCCAGGGGTTCGTCGCCAACCCAGGCGGCAGCATGGGCAACCTGTGCCTCTCCGGCGAGGTCGGGCGCTTCTCCGCGCCAGGGCAGATCAAGGCCACTGACTTCGGCGGCGAGATCGCGCTGCCGATCGATCTCGGCCATCTGCCGACCCCCGTCGGCGCCGTCGCCGTGCAGGCTGGGCAGACCTGGAACTTCCAGCTATGGCACCGCGACAATGATCCCGCGGGGCCCACGACCTCGAACTTCACTCGCGCCCTCTCCGTGACGTTCCAATAGCCCGCGCGCTGGACGAGCGCGAGAGCGGACGCTCGCGCTCGCCTTGTCAGCCTCGTATCCACCGACGGTCACGGTCAACGCGCCTTCAGGTAGCCGTCGGCCAGCGCGTCGCCCAAGGCGATCACGCCCGCCGTCGTCAGCACGAGCTGCTGCTCTTGCCCAGGGAGCTCGAAGGCGTCTATGCGGAACGCGTGCGGATCGGCAGAGATGAGCCGCTGCAGCTCAGAGGTGACATCGATGCGGTTGACGCTCTCGTCGTCCGTCGGTCGCTGTTGGCTGACGAACCAGCGCAGCTCAGGCATGTCGAGGTCCGTGCGCGTCGCGGCGATCCACGCCGCGAGGTTCTTCACAGCGCCCGCGCGGAAGGGTCCGTAGGACATGTCGTTCTCGCCCAAGTGGTAGAAGACGCCCGCGAGCTCCACGTCGTGGCCGTGGGCCTTCAGGTCGTCGACCGCGCCCCGCACGAACGCGAGGAAGCTCGGGTAGAGGTTGCGCGAGACCGCCTCGCTGCCGGCCGGCGTCCAATCGATGATCTGCGAGCCGCTGTGTGTGAACTTCGCGATCGCAATGTTCCCGCGCTCCTTGCCCGCCAGCCGCTTGCCGAAGCTGAGCTCAGGGCCGAACGTGTCGTAGCTGCCCGCCGGACCCAATGGCTCCCAGCCATCGGAGACTCGATACCCGCCGCCGACGTCGTACTTGTAGGCGATCTTCGGATTGTCCTTCGCGAGGGCTGCCTGCCCGAGCGCGCGCAGGTCCTGCACAAACGCGCGCTCGCCCTCCATGTTGCGGTGCCCCGCCAGGACGAAGAGCTTCACCGGGCTGGCCTTCGGATAAGGCCACGCCGCAAGGGGGCGCGCCGCGCCCCGCGCGACGCCGATATTGCGCAGGTAGGCGTCGGCGTAGTTCACGCCATGCTCCAGCTGCCCGAGCGTCCCGTAGTGATAGTGCAGGCCCACGCCGCCGCCGATCTCGACGCCGACGTGCGACGTCGGCACATAGTCCGCCAGCGGGTCCGCGTCGGTGACCTCGCGCTGGCCCACGCTGATCGCGTACATGCTCGAGCGCAGGTCCATCCCCCAGATCGTCTTCGTGCACAGCTCGCCGATGTAGAAGCGCAGGCCCGGCGCGTCGAGGTCTCGCCGCCAACTGGCGAGGAAGCTCTTCAGGTTGGCGCCGTACTTCGGCATCGCGCCCGGCTCGAACATGTCGTTCTCCCCCTGGTGCCACATGAACCCCTCGAGGCGATAGCGGACCTTCCGGCGGTCAAGCTCCGCGAGCGCGGCGCGCACGTGCTCGAGCGCCAACGGGTACATGGCAAAGCCGCGCGGCGCGTCAGGGTTCCAATCGCCATCGAGGTGCGTGCCGCCGGCTGCGACCTTGATGATCGCGATCGGCGCCTTGATCGCGCGCGTGACCTCCCGCGCAAAGCTCAGCTCCGGGCCGACGACACCGTCCACCGGCTGCAGGTCCACCCAGCCCTCGGAGCGGCGCTTCTCCTCGCGCCCGAGGCAATAGGAGAAGCGCACGCCACGCTGCGGCTCAGCGAGCCCTACGAAGGGCGGAAAGCGCTCGATGTCGCCCACCTTCGAGTCGGAGCCGACCATGTTCGACTGCCCTGCAAAGAGGAACACGCGCAACGTCTGGTCGTCCTCCTGGGCCAAACCGCGCGCCGCGGTGGCAAACGACAGGAGCGCTGCGATCAGTGCCAAAGAAACAGAGTGGAGGCGCGTGACGCGAGAAACGTAGTCCATAGTTCGATGCAAGGAGGGCAGCAACAGGGTGCACCAAACACGTGCGCGCCCCCCTCGGATTCCTTGGAACCACCCGCGGCCTCGCGCCCTCGCCCCGTCGCGGGCCCCTTCGCGGGCCCCTTCGCGGGCCCCTTCGCGGGCCCCTTCGCGGGCCCCGTCGCGGGCCCCGTCGCGGGCCCCGTCGCGGGCCGCGCGAGGGCCGCGCGAGGGCCGCGCGAGGTCCTCTCGCTGCGCCCGCATGCCGGGCTGACCCGCCCGTATCCTAGATCTAGCCACTCTGGCGGCGACCGCAGCCCCCGTAGCCGCCCCAGCCTCGCGACGCACTGCATGTCCTGTCTCCGCGCTGCCACCTACGTCTCGCTCCTCCTGCTCCTTTCACCGCTCGGCCTCACACGTCCGAGCAGGGCAACGCCGAGCGTCGCGCCCACGCAGTCGTCTCAGGATGCCGCGGAGCGCGCCCTGGAGCGGTTTCGCGCGTACTTGGAGCAGAAGCCGTTCCACGAACAAGGCTTCGAGCGGCTCGTGGCGGCCGCGGTCGAGCGGAACGCGCTCGGCGGGCTCGTCGACGAGCTGGAGGCTCGGATCGCCGAGGGCGGCGCCACGCCTGCGCAGCGCGTGATCCTGGCGCGGCTCTATGCGCGAACGGACCGCGCTGCGAAGGCCCTCGCGACCCTCGACGCGCTCCGGGACAGCGAGCCCGCTGGCGCTGGTGCGGCCGACTTCGCGCGCGCCCTGCGCCAACTGCGCGGCGAGCTCTTGCTGGAGACCGGCCAGGTCGAGGCCGGGCTGGAGGCGCTCGATGCGGTCGCTGCTGCGGCGGCCTCTGCGGCGACGATCGACGCGCGTGCGATGGAGCGCCTGCATACGTTGCGCGCCGAGGCCGCCCTACGCAGCGGCGACCGCGCGCGGGCCGCGCGCGCGTTCGACGACCTCGCCGCGGTGGACCCCAGGAGCTTCGACCTCGCGCTCGATGTCGCCGAGCGCCTCGCGCGCGCCGGCCTGCTGGATGAGGCCCAAGAGAGGTACTCGGACGCGCTCACGATCGCGGGCGACGACACGCCACGGCGCTGTCGCGCGCTCGCTGCGATCGGCCAATTGAACGAGCGGCGCTCCGACCCGAAGGCGGCGCTCGAGGCCTACGGCGCTGCGTACGACCTCCTCGGCCGCGGGCACTGGCTGAAGCAACAGCTACAAGAGCGCCTCTTGTCCGTGCATACGCGCGAGGGCACGCTGACAGCCTTCGCGAGCGAGCTCACCCTCGCGCTCGAATCGCGCCGCGACGACGTCGACCGCCGCGCGCTGCTCGCGCGCACCCAGATCGCCATGCGCGACGTCGCGGGCGCGCGCGCGACGCTGCAGGACGCGACACGCGACTTCGCAGCCGACCTGGACCTCGGGCGGCAGCTGCTCGCCGTGTTCGCGGTGCAAAAGGACGACGACGCGCGCGTCAGCGAGCTCCAGCGTTTGATCGAGCAGCACCCGAGCGAGCTCGAGCTGTACATCGAGCTCGGCCAAGTGTTCGCGGCCAGCGGGCGCTTGGAGCAGGCAAGGCTCCAATGGCAGAAGAGCCTCGATGAGCGCCTCGCAGACCCGGGCCTCTGCCTGCGGCTCGCGGCCTTGCACGCGCACCACGGGCTGCTCGACGGCGCGATCGAGCTGATCGAGCGCGCGATCCAGCTCGAGCCGCGAGAGCTCGGTCACTACGACGAGCTCGCGCGGCTGCTGACGCGCAACGGGCGCCGCGACGACGTCCCCGCCGTGCTCGACCGCGCAGAGGCCGCGGCGGCGGACGACCCGGCGCGCCTGGAGACGTTGGCTGCGATCGCGGCCGCGTTCCGCGACCACGCGCGCGCGAGCCAAGCGTACGAGCGCGCGCTCGCGCTGCGCCCAGGCGACCCGCGCCTGATCAACGCCGTCGCGGAGCACGCGCGGCGCGCTGGCGACCCCGAGCGCGCCGCAACGCTGCTGCGGCAGGTCGTCGAGACCTCCGCCGACGCGACGACCGCGCGCGACGCCGCCCAGCGCCTCGTGCGCATGAACCGCGACCGCATCGCCGCGTTCCAGCTCGAAGAAGAAGAGCGGCTCAACGCGAACCCCAATGACCGCGCAGCGCGCTACCTCGCCGCCCTCGCGGCGAACGAGCGGCGCCGTTACGACGAGGCGCTCGCGCACCTCGACGCGCTGCTCGCCATAAACCCGAGCCACGAGGCCGCGTGGCTCATGGCGGCGCAGCTCGACGAGCGCAGCGGCAACGACGACTCGGCCGTCGCGCGCTTTCGAGCGCTGATGGTGCATCAGCCGCGGCAGCGCGGGCGCTGGCTCGGCGAGCTCGCTCGCTTGTATACACGCCTCGGCGACCACGACGCGGCGGCGCAGTGCTTGGACGAATCACTCGCGCTCTCGCCGGACAACCCCGCGACCTTCCGCGAGGTCGCGCGCGCCTTCCAAGCCCTCGGCGACCTCCCGCGCGCGCGCGAGTGCCTGCGGCAGGTCCTGCGCCTGCGCCCGGACGACGCCGAGGCGCGGCTCGCGCTCGCCGACCTCCTGGTGGTCGCGAGCGTCGATGAAGAGCCACGGGGCAGGGAGCTCGCGCACGAGCTCGCCGTCGCGGCGGCCGCGAGCGACGATGAGGGGCTCGCCGAGCGCGCGCGCGCTTGGCTCTATGAGCAGCTCGACGAGCGCGGCGAGGTCCGCGAAGAGATCGAGCGGCTACGCGGGGCGGTGCGCGCGAACCCGTTCGATTCACAGCGATCCTTGGCGCTGATCGACCTCTTCGTCCGCGAGCGTGAGCACCAGCTCGCGATCGACCTCATCGACGAGCTCTTGAACTATCGTCCGGCCGACGTCGTGTTGCTCACCGAGCGCGCGGAGCTGTACACCGAGCTGATGCGCTATGACGCGGCGCTGGCCGACTACGCGGCGCTCTTGCGGCTGCCCGATGGAGACCGCGATCGCTTGCTGCTGCGCTCGGCCGAGTGCCAGCTACGCGCCGGCGACCTGCCCGCTGCTGAAGAGTCGCTGCTGCAGGTCACGGATCGCCTGCAAGTGCTGGCCGTATACCGGCGCGAGGGGCTCTTCGAGCGGGCCACTGCGCTGCTCGATGAAGAGCTGGCGCGCGCGCCCGACGACCAAGGACTCCTTGAGCGTTCCATCGGGCTCAAGAGCGATCTAGGCGACCACGCCGCGGCGGACGAGGCGCTCTCGCGGCTTATCGAGCTGCGCGGCGAGACCCCAGAGATGCTCCAGCGACGGGCGGCGCTGCGGCGCGCCGCGGGAGATCAAGAGGGGGCGATCGATGCGCTCGTGCAAGCGCTCCTCGCCGTAGAGGCCGCGGTCGGGCCCGCGGGCGACGCTGCGCGGTCCCTCAGCAAGACCGCAAAGCGCGCCGTGTCCGCCGAGCTCGCCCGCGAGCAACGGGGGGTCGCGGACGTCCGCGGCCACGTGTACCAGACCTTGGGCTGGGACTTCGAAGCGGAGGTCTTGGCGCGCGCCGCAAAACAAGCTCCGACGCGAGAGCCCGTCGTAGCGGCCGCCTTCAGTAGCTTGATGACGAACGGGCGCTATGCAGAGGCTGCAACGCTGCTGGCCGCGTCACGGTCCGAGCTAGAGGCAGGACGCTGCGCAGTGGGCTACTCCGTCGAGCGCTGGAAGCGCATCCTTGCGAGCCGCGACCGCCTCTTGATGCGCCGCGATCCGGTCCGCGTCGCGGCGCGTATGGCGGAGCTGGAGGCTGCGCTCGAGGGTGGTGCAGAAGAGCTCACCCCGAACCGAATCAAGGAGCTCGCGGCGATCCACCGGGAGCGCGGCGACTTGGAGTCGCTCCTGACGCTGTACGAGAGCGCAGCCGAGCGCTTCCCGAACGACCTGCGCAACGCCAGCGCAGTGGCCACCCTGAGGCTCGAGCTGGGCGACTTCGAAGGCGCGATCGTCGACCTGCGAGCGCTCTTGGCGGGCGACGGCCTGACGTCGGCGATCGACCCGCTGCGACCCAACCGCAAAGACCGCGAGCGCTTGGAGCGACGCCTCCCCGCTGAGCTCGTGCCGCGCGTGACCGACGAGACGGTCCTGCGGTATCGGCGCCTCAGCGCGAACGCTGGCTTTGATGGGGCCTGGACGGCCGGGCAGCGCCCGCGGCGCGAGGATGTCCAGTTTGCATTGTCGGCGGCGCTGGGCGAGGCGGGGGCGCTCGACGAGGCCCGGGCGCTGCTGGCTGCGCTCGAACCAGACCACCAAGAGCACGTGAGCCGCGCGGCGTTGGTGCTCCGCGCCTACCAGAGGCTGGAGCTCGAGGAGGACGTCGCGCGCCTCACCGCGTCGACTCGCGCGGCGCTTCTTGCGACCGCCAACGATCCAGTCCTGCGCCACGTGCTCGACTTCGACCCTCCCGCGCGGGCCCTCATGGTGGCCTACGGCGAAGAGCTGCTCGCGGGCGGCGAGCTCGCGCTGGGGTACGAGCTAGCGACGCGCTGGGGTGGCGCGTCCGCTGCAGCGCAGGCAGCCGCGCGGATCGACGATCGCGCCGCGCTGCGCGCCGCGCTCGCTGACCGTTGGCGGACGTCGCGCTCTGCGTTAGGGCCCGCAGAAGGGGCCCACGCCGCGGAGCAGGTGAACCCTGTCGACGCCGACTTCGTGTCGGATCAAGGGCTGGTCTACCTTCAATACCTGGTCCTGGAGAATGACCTGACAACCGCCAAGGAGGTCCTCGACGAGCTCATGCGCCTCGCGCCGCAGAGCAGTCCATTGGCCATCGCTGCGGCGCAGCTCGCCATGGACCGCGGCGCCTTCGACGAGGCTCGCGAGACCCTTGAGCAGGTCAAGCTCTTGCAGATCGAAGAGGCACGCCGAACCGGCGTGACCCCGCCGCCTACGACCTACAACCTCTTGAGCCCAAGCGACGATTCGGAGCCACTGTCGCCCGTCTATGGGTTGAAGCCGCCGCGCATCCCCGCACCCGCAGGCTCAACCGGGACGTTCTTCGGTGAGCTCGCGGACGCCAATGGATTCGCGTCCACCAAATACGTCGACACGTGGTTCCCGTGGGACGTAGAGACCGCGCTCGCTGCGGTCGCCTGGGAGACACGCGACTGGCGAGCCTTCGGCGAACGGCTCGAGCGCATGCTCGCTGCGAGCTCGAACGCGAAGTACTGGATCCAATGGGAGCTGCGCGCCGCCGCGCAGACGGTCGCTGCGGACGCCACATCCCTCCCGCTGTGGAAGGTCGTGTACGAGCTCGATCCGTCAGTGGCAGACTCGCTGCTGGGCTACGGCGAGGCGCTCGAGGCCGCGGGCCAGGCCGACGAAGCGCTGCGCCTCTACCGCAAGGCGACGGTCGGCCCAAGCGCTTCGGGCCTGAGCGCTTCGGGCCTGAGCGCTTCAGGCTCGAGCGCGTCGAGCTTGAGCCGCGAGCTCACAGCGCGCATCACGCGGCTCGACCCGGCGTCCGTGCAAGCGGCGCCCTCGCTGGAGGAGCTCGCCACGACGGTCGCCGCCGACCCCAAGAACGTCGCGCTCAGGCGAACGCTCTTGGCGCGCTTGCTCGAGGACCGACGCTTTGAGGAGGCCTTGCAGCACGCCGATGTGCTCGTCCCGCTCGCGCCCCACCTCGACGAGGTCGTCGCGGCCTGCGGCGAGGCCTACTTCCTGGCCGGCGCCGAGGCCGAGTTCATCGCGCTCATGCGGCCACGGCTCGCCCGGACCAAAGACGACGACCAGCGCATCGCGCTGGGCGCGCGGCTCGCTCACCTGCTCATGAACGCGGGTGACGAAGCTGGCGCGAGCGACGTCCTGGCGCAAGCCTTTGGCTCGATCGCGGCCGGCGAGCGCACCGCCGCCGGCTTCTGGCTCCAACGGGGCGAGGTCGAGCGAGCGCAGCAAGAGCTCGCGCGCCTGCGCGACACGTCGACCACGTTGTCGCCTTGGCTGCGTGAGCACCTGACGGAGGCCCTCGAAGCGCTCTCTGACACACCCGACCTCACGGCCGAGTTCTCCTTGGCAGCGCTCGACGCACATTGGGAGGAGGCGGGGTCCCGCGCGCTCGTCGACCGAGCGACGCTCGATTGCATCGAGCGGTGCATACGGCCTTTGGGCGGGCCGAACACGGGAGGAGGCGACGCCCGCGCCCAGGGAGCGGCTGCGACCTTGGAGGAGCGCGCCGCTGCGCTGGAAGGGGCGCGTGCGCAGCTCTTGCGCGCCTACGCGCAGCGCCTGCGAGGCTCGCACGAGGGCTTCGAGGACGCGCTCGTCGAGCTGGGCACCGCCGCGCGCGGGGCGCGCGAGGTCGCTCTGGCGGCGGTCACCTACGCGCGTGAACGGGGCGCCTACGGGCGCGCGCGTGACCTCCTGACGCGCATCACTGCCGCCGTCACACCGAGCGCCCGCCGGCTGGTCGAGACCCCGATCGGCGTGCTCGACGAGCAGGCCGCGCTCGAGGTGGAGCTAAGCGCGCTCGAGCTCGCCTCGGCCAGCGCCGGCGACGATCCCGTGACCGTCGTCGCGGCCCGCGAGGCCGCCGTCCTGCGCTGGCGCGCGGCGCTGAAACAAGCGCCCGAGGCGCTGTTGACGCTGACCTACGCCGCGGGCTTCGAGGACGCAGCACGGGAGGTCCTGGCGGAGATCGATGCGGCCGGAGAAGGCGGCGAGAGCCCGGCGTACATCAGCTCCGAACCTGCCCTGCTCGCAGCGATCGCGCTCGACGAAGCGAGCGGGGGGGCCGAGGTCGCGTTCGACCGCTTACTCGCGGCGGAGCAGCTCCGCCCCGCGCTGGAAGGGAGCCCGCGGCAGCGCGCGCTGACTCGGCTCGGGCGCGAGCTCGGGCGCGGCGAGGCGCTGCGCGACGCGGCGCTGCGGCAGCGCGCGGCGCAGCAGGACGATGTCGATGTTGCGCGCCGCGCGCTCGAGCTCGTCGCCGAAGTGGACGGAGTGCGCGCGGCCTTGGAGCTCGCGCTCGAATGGCCGGCACAGGGCAATGAATGGAGAGGGATGTGGAGCGAGCTGGCCGAGGCAGCCCAGGCGCTCGAGAGCGGCGCAGGCGCCTTAGGGGGGCACGTAGAGCACGCGCTCGAGCGCAAGCTGCTCGAGCGCGCGCGCGCTGCGCGCCCCAACTCATTTGCCTATTCGAACTCGATGTGGCGGCTCTTGCGCTTGATGCTCGAGGCAGAGGAGGTCGAGGCCGCGCGCGCGCTCGTGAAGACGATTCCCAAGGAGAACGACGCTTGGGTGCGCGCGAATGTCGTGCGCTACCTGAGCGCGAACGGACAGGAGGAGTTCGCCCTCGAGCTGCTCTCGGACGCGGGCAGTCGCTCGACCCTCGCGGCCAACGAGCTGGAGCTGCTGCTCTCATTGGAGCGGTTCGACGAGGCGCTGGCCGTGATCTTGGCGGAGGGCGGGGTCAACCCGTGGCAGCTCGATGCGGCGCTCGACGGGAGCGCTCGCGCAGGCCTCAGCGGTTCAGCGGCGTTCGACGCGGCGTTGGAGTCCGCTCGCACGCAGTTCGCCGCGCCGGGCGAGGGCGATGCACGGGTGCGTGCGCTCGAACGGCTGGTGCTCCTGGAGCGGCTCGAGTTCGACGAGGACGATGTACGGCGGCTGACCGGGCTCGAGGCGCTCGCGCAGGCGCGGCCACACCACCCGTACGTCGTTGCCTGGCTGCCTTCGCTGTTGTGCAACGCGGATCGGCGTCAGGAGGCCCGCGCGTTGGTCGGCCGAGCGCTCGACACGGAGCAACGCCTGGCCGCCTGTGGCCGGAGCGCTGATGGGCGCGCGGCGAGCCAGCTCGGTGCGCTGCTCCGCAAACTCACGCTGCAGCTCGGCAGCAAGGGACAGCTCGTAGACCAGCTTTCGCACACGCCAGAGCGGCGCTTCGGCTCCCCGAATGGGGCCCTATACAACCTGTACAACCTCAAGCAGTTCAGCAACCTCTTCGACATGGCCGGGTGGACCCTGTGGACGCACGGCCTCGTCGACGAGGCGCGGGAGCAGTTCTCGCGCCTTGGTCGGCCCAGCGCCGCGCGGAACGACTTCCACTGGCAAACCGCGCTGACGGCGGAGCTGCGCAGCGGCGACGTCGAGTACGCGCTCGAGGCAGCCTTCACCGCGGTGCAACAAGGCGTCCGCCAGGCGCCTGAGCTCTGCGCGCGCCTCTTTGCGGAGGTCGAGCGCCTGGACGACCTCGAGGCGCGGGCGACCGCCGCCGCGACGCGCGACGATGCGGCGCAGGGAGCCGGCGCTGCGCGTCTGTCGCCGGAGCTCTACGGCGCGCTGCAGCGGGAGATTGCGCTGCAGCGCGGGGACCGAGGGCGCTCATCGCGCTCGCACGGGCGGCCGTGGCCGACCGCCCCGAGGACCCCGGGGCCCGCGAAGCGCTGGCCGCCGCGCCTCACTGCCGGCGACTATGGGGCTGCCTACACGTTGGCCCTCGAAGCCGTTGAGGTGCGCGCGCGGACGCTGTTCCAGGCGCGCGCGGCGACGAACGACGAGGGCAGCGTGACCTGGTCCGAGGGCGGCCCCGTGCGGTTCGAGTATGGGGTGGCCCCGCGCGGCCTTGACGCTGCGGCGTCGCTGAGGACGACGTCCGGCGGTTTGGGAACGATCGGGTACATCTCCGTCGAGGACGAGGAGCCAGAAGCGCAGCGCGTCGCCATTGCGCCGCTGCGCGATCTCCGTGCAGAGCTGGCCTACCTCTGCGGACGGAACGACGAGGCGCGCGCGTTTGAGGCCGAGCGCATCGCGCGGCTTCGGGCCGGTGACGGCGCGGATGCGCGCGTGCCCCGCGCGCGCCTGGCCACGACCTATGCGGCCTTCGAGCTGCCCCTGCTCGACGCCGAAGCCGAGCGGCTCTTGCTCGAGGAGTGGGGTTCGATGGAGGCGCTCGGCCGCCGGGCCGATCTCGCTTGGATCGCTGAGCAGCTCACATCGCTCGCGCGCCGGCGCGCGGACGCGGGCTCGGCTGCGCACTGGGCCTCGAAAGCGCTCGAGCTGCGGGGGTCGGAGGCGGCCAAGCCCTCGAAGACGAGGCAGGCGCTTACGCAGCTCGAGGATGGAGACGCGGCAGGGGCCCTGGCCCTCTTCCTCGAGGTCGACGCAGAGGCGCGACTCAACGGCGCTTGGCCCGTCCGTGGCGGCGAGTTCGCCCACGGGCTCGCCCAAGCCCGAGCGGCCGTCGAGGGTCTCACGACGGCCCGCCCTGAGCTGCTGCGCGCGGTCGCAGCCTATCCGTCGCATGCGCGGGCCGGCCGTTCCCGCGAGCTCCTCGGCGGCCGCTGAGGCCCAACTTGCCTACGGTCGCGCTTGTCTCGACCCCCGGCAGGCCCCAGAATCGAGGGTCGGCGCGCCGCCGCGGTCAAAATCCCGGCGCGCGCGTCGCCTGGTACTGGCATGGGCGTGCGCCGTGTCCTAGATCTCTCCTTCCCCGGGCGTCCCGCGCGGGGTATCCGACCGACACGGTCCTCGGGCCGCGTCAAGCATCCTGCTCCGAAACCGAAGCCATGAGTTCCGCCGCCGACGTCACCGACGCCAACTGGGACACCGAAGTCCTCAAGAGCACTGTCCCCGTCTTCGTCGACTTCTGGGCCCCTTGGTGCGGCCCGTGCCGCAGCATGACGCCCTACGTCGACAAGCTGGCGGAGGAGTACCAGGGCAAGTTGAAGGTCGTGAAGCTCAACACTCAGGACAACATGGACGTGCCGTCGAAGTACGGCATCACGTCGATCCCGACGTTCATGGTCATCAAGGGCGGCGAGGTCCAGAAGCAGATCATCGGCGCGCAGCGCTACGACGCGCTCAAGCAGGCCGTCGACCCGCACGTCGGTTGATCCGATCGCGGGCGACCCCCGCTGCGCGCCGGGCGACCCTCGCTGCGCGCCGGGCGACATGAGCGAACCATCGGCACTCTCCGTCATCTTCATGGGCTCGCCGCCGTTTGCGGCGCCCGTGCTCGACGCGCTCCTCGCGAGCCCCCACCGCGTGCTCGCGCTCGTCACGCCCCCGGACCGCCCGCGCGGTCGGGGGCGTGTCGTCGTCGAGAGCCCGCTCGTGACGCTCGCGAAGGCGGCGGGGCTGCCGGTGTTGCAACCCGAGACGACGAAGGACCCCGAGTTCGTCGCGACCCTGGCGGCGTTTGGCGCGGACGTCCTGGTCGTCGCGAGCTACGGAGAGCTCCTGCGCCGTGACCTCCTCGGTCTGTGCCCGCACGGGGCGCTCAACGTGCACGGCTCGCTGCTGCCGCGCTGGCGCGGCGCGTCCCCCATCCAGCGCGCGGTCCAGCACGGCGACGCCGAGACCGGCGTCAGCATCCAGCGCATGGTCATGGCCCTCGACGCAGGCGATGTGCTCCTGGAGCGGCGCACGCCGATCGGCCCGGACGAGACCTCCGGCGCCCTGTTCGAGCGCCTCGCGCCGATCGGGGGCGAGGCGCTCGTCGCTGCGCTCGATCAGCTCGCGGCCGGAACGGCGACGTTCACGCCGCAAGACCCCGCGCACGTCACGCTGGCGCCAAAGCTCGTCAAGGCCGATGGGGCGCTGGACTGGGCGCGCCCGGCGGAGGAGCTCGCGCGGCTCGTGCGCGCGATGCAGCCCTGGCCCGGCGCGCGGACGACCCTCCCGGACGGGCGCGAGCTGGAGCTGCTGCGGGCGCGCGCGGTCGCGCTCCCGGCCCAGCCCGAGGGAGCGCCGCAGCCACAGGCTGGCGCGCTGCTCGCCGACGCCGCGGGGCGCGCCTCGACGGCGGTCGCCGCCGGCGCGGGCGCGCTTGAGCTCATCGAGGTCAAGCCCGCGGGCAAGGGCGCCATGGACGCGGCGTCGTTCCTGCGCGGCGCGCGCCTTGCGCCGGGGGCGCGCTTTGGCGTGGCGCCGGGCGCCGCAGCGCCCTGATGACAGGCCTTGGATGACAGGCCTTGGATGACAGGCCTTGGCTGGCGGGGTCACCGCCGCAGGCGCGCCGCCGCCGCGGTCATTGCTGCAACTTGATCGTCGGCGGCAAAGGCTCGCCCTCGGGGACAAACGTCATCGAGATCGAGTTCACGCAGTGGCGCGTGTTCTTGTCCGTCATGCGCTCGCCGAGGAAGACGTGGCCGAGGTGGCCGTCGCAGTTCGAGCACAGGATCTCCGTGCGATAACCATCGGCGTCTGTCTCGCGGCGCACCGCGCCGGGCAGCTCGTCGTCGAACGAGGGCCAACCGCAGCGTGAGTGGAACTTGTCCGTCGAGCGATAGAGGGGCTGGTTGCACTGGCGACACAGGTATGTGCCGGCGGCTTCGTTGTCGGTGTACTCGCCGACAAACGCGCGCTCGGTGCCCTTGTGCAGGAGGACACGCGCTTCGCCCGGCGTGAGGGCGTTGTAGCGATCTGACATGACGATCTTCGGGGTGTCGGACGGGGTCGGCGTCGGGGGAGCCTGCTCCGGCGGCGCAGCGGGCTCGTGGGTGGGCGGTGGCTCTGTGCGCGCTTGTGACGCCGTCGGCGCAGCGGCCTCGCTCGTCGTGGTGCGCGCGCCCGTCGCATCGGTGCTGCACGCCGAGATGAAGGCAACGACGGCCCCAGCGAGCATGAACCTGGCGAGCGTGCCTCCTTGGTGTGCGCCCCGGAGGTCTGCGTCATTGGAACGGGGGTTCGGCATCTTGAAGCTCCTGTAAGGCCGCCCCCGCGACACGCGCGGGCCGGCGGAGGGGAATTCGACGCGCGCTCGGGGAGGATGCGCTGAGCGAGGGTACGGAATTGTCGGCGCGGTGTGACAGACTTCAGCGCACGGAGCGGCACTCCCCCCCACCATGGCGCAACTCTCCCGGAAGGCCTTCGACGAGCTCTATTCCGCGCTCGGCGCGCTCGGGCGCGACCCGTACGCTGCGGATCGAAGCGAGACGCTGCGGCGCGCGCTCGCGAGCAAGAGCTCGCACCTCGTCGCCCGCGCCGCGCCGCTCGTGGAAACGGAAGACCGCGCCGCGCTCGAGCCGCTGATGCTCGCGGCGTACACGCACCTCTTCGGGGTCGGCGCCGCGGGGCGCGCGCGGGCCGGGGAGGCCAGCAAGCTCGACCCCGGATGCCACGGGAAGACCGCCCTCGCAGAAGCGCTCGATCGACTGGAGCACCCGCTGGAGGGCCCCTTCCGGCGCGGGCTGACGCACGTGCAAATGGAGGGCTCGATGCCACAGTCGGACTCGGCGCAAGGCTTGCGCGCGCGGTGCGGCCTGGCCTTGGTGCGGCTGCGGGTCGGGGATGCGCTCGATGTGCTCGCCGACATGCTGTGCGATGAGGAGCCCGTCGTGCGCGCTGCTGGCGCGGAGGGGGTCGCCTACCACGGCGACGAGCGCGGGACGGCGCTCTTGCGCTTGAAGCTGCACGGCGGCGACCCCGAGCCAGATGTCGTCTCGAGCGTGCTCCTGGCGTACTTGCGGCTCTCGCCCCTGGCGGGCCTGGAGCGCGCGCGGGCGCACTTGGCGAGCGAGCGGCGCAGCGACCGCGAGAGCGCGGCGTTTGCGCTCGGCGATTCGCGGGCGGAGGGCGCGCTCGAAGCCCTGATCGGATACCTGGCGGACGCGCGAGAGGAGGGTGATGCGCGAGCCGCGGTCGCGGCGTTGATGATGTCGCGCGGCGCGGAGGCGCTCGCGCACCTGCGCGCGTACGGGCGCGATGTCGACGCGCGCTTCGCAGCGATCGCGCGTGAAGCGACGCAGCGCTACGATCGCGCCCTCTCGGACCCCGGCGACGGAGAGCGTCACTCTTGATGCGCGTTGCGCGACCTGAGGTACCGTAGGTCGACTTCGCAGCGCGCCCGACCCGCGCCAGGCAACACCGATGAACACACGCACTCAGTCCGTTGGCGAGGAGCTCGCGAACGCCATCACGCACGGCGCAGGCGCGCTGCTCAGCATCGCCGGGCTCGTCTTGCTGATCGTGCGCGCCGCCGCAACGGACGATCCTTGGCGCGTCGTCAGCTTCACCATCTTCGGCGCGGCGCTGGTGCTCCTCTACCTCGGCTCGACGCTGTACCACTCGCTCGCGCACACGCGAGCGCGCGCGCTCTTCAAGGCGCTCGACCACTCGCTCATCTACGTGCTCATCGCCGGCACGTACACCCCGTTCATGCTGGGACCCCTGCGCGGCCCGTGGGGTTGGTCCGTCTTCGGCGCCATGTGGGGCATGGCCCTCATCGGAATCCTGTTCAAGGCCCGCTACTCCCACAGGTTCCGGCGCGCTTCGACCATCCTGTACCTGGGGATGGGCTGGGTCGGCCTCATCGCCATCAAGCCGCTGCTCCAGCACGTCCCGCCGCCGGCCCTCGCCTGGCTCCTCGCGGGCGGGCTCGCGTATTCGCTCGGCACGCTGTTCTACGTCTGGCGCGGCCAACGCTACCACCACGCCGCTTGGCACCTCTTTGTCCTGGCCGGCAGCGCGTGCCACTTCGTGGCGATCTACGGCTACCTGGCCTGAACCGCACGGACCGCGCCGTCCCGGAGTCCCCTTCACCTTCTGCCGGATTCAGTCGATGAAGCGCAGGACCCACAGGAGACGCACATGTTCGCACGCTTGCCGATGAAGGGACCTATCTTCGCCTACGGCGCGGTCGCGCTGGCCCTGGCCGGTGTCGGGCAGCTCGCGCGTTCGCGGGCCGACCAAGTCAGGTCGCTGCTCGGCGTGGCGCCTGGCGGGGCCGCCGGGTCGGCGACGCTGGAGGCGACCACGCTCAATCGCGCGACGCTCGAAGCCCTCGCGCTCACGGAAGAGACCTCCGGGGCTGCGCCCGAGGTCACCGGAGCGACGCAGGCGGAGGTAGAGACGGCGCGCCATGAACCGCGCCTCCACGCCCCTTTCATGGCCGACACACCCGACGCCGTCCGGCCCTCGCCGCGCAACGTCATCGTGCGCCTCAGCGACGCCGCGGGCGCTCCATTGGTCGCCGCGAGCGTCGCAGTCCAGCTCTCAGGCGACGACGGCCGCGCGACCCCCAACGCGTACCTCTTCACCGACGACCCCACCCGGTGGACGATCGGCTGCGCGGCGCTGACACCTGGCCAGCGCGCGCGCTTCCATCTCCGCGCAGAGACGGCCGCTGGAGCGTGGGAGGCCTCCGTTGACTTAGCGGAGATCCCCGCCGACGGCGACATCGACCTCGGCGTCGTGCGCTGCGCTGAGGCTCCGTAGCGCTCTCCTCGCGCCCCACCTCCATGCCAGCCAACAGCACGACACCCGCCAACGCTGAGCGCGCGCGCCTCGACGACGACACGCGGCGCCGTGCGAACTGGAAGCGTTGGGGCCCGTACCTCGCGGATCGGCAATGGGGCACCGTGCGCGAGGACTATTCCGCCGACGGCGACGCATGGGGCAGCTTCCCCCATGAGCACGCCCGGAGCCGCGTCTACCGCTGGGGCGAGGACGGGCTGCTCGGGTTCTCCGATCGCCAAGGGCGCATGTGCCTCTCCGTCGCGCTCTGGAACGGCGTCGATCCGATCCTGAAGGAGCGCTTGTTCGGGCTCACGGGCCCCGAAGGCAACCACGGCGAGGACGTCAAGGAGTGTTATTGGCACCTCGACGGCACCCCCACGCACTCGTGGATGTCGGCGCTGTATCGCTATCCGCAGCGCGCGTTCCCCTATGAAGAGCTCGTGCGCGAGAACGCGCGGCGGGGCCTGCAAGACCTCGAATACGAGCTGACAGACACGGGCGTCTTCGCCGAGGACCGCTTCTTCGATGTGACCGTCGAGTACGCGAAGGCGTCCCCCGACGACGTGCTCGTGCGTTGGCGCATCGAGAACCATGGACCGGAGGCTGCGACGATCCACGTGCTGCCAACGCTGTGGTTCCGCAACACCTGGAGCTGGGGCCGCAGCGGCGAAGAGCACGGCCCGAAGCCGACCATCGTGCGACGCGACGCGAGGACCGTCGCGGCTTCGCACGACACGCTCGGCGACTATTGCGCCGCGTTCGACGATGCCTCCGACGGCACCGCTCCGACCTTGCTCTTCACAGAGAACGAGTCGAACCTGAAGCGGCTCTATGGCGCGGAGAACGTCGCCGCGCACGTGAAGGACGCGTTCCACGCGTACATCGTCGCTGGGGACACGAGCGCCGTCGCGCCCGATGGAAGAGGGACAAAGGTCGCAGCCCACTACGTGCTGCACGTGCCCGCTGGCGGCGCACGCGAGGTCCGCGCGCGCCTCTCTGCCGGGCAACGGGCGCCGCGCCTCGGGGCCGATTTCGAGGCCGTCTGCGCGGCGCGACAGCTGGAAGCCCACGAGTTCCACGCCCAGCTCGCGCACCCGAAGCTCACCCCCGACGAGCGCGTGGTCGCGCGCCGCGCTTACGCTGGCCTCCTCTGGACCAAGCAGTTCTATCACTACGTCGTGCCGCACTGGCTCGACGGGGATCCGCTGCAGCCTCCGCCGCCGCGCGAGCGCCTGCACGGCCGGAACATCGAGTGGGACCATCTGTACAACCGCGACGTCTTGTCGATGCCGGACAAGTGGGAGTACCCGTGGTACGCGGCGTGGGACCTCGCGTTCCACATGATCCCATTCGCGCGCATCGATGCGACGTTCGCGAAGCAGCAGCTCGCGCTCTTGCTGCGCGAGTGGTACATGCACCCGAACGGGCAGATCCCGGCCTACGAATGGAACTTCGGTGATGTCAATCCACCCGTGCATGCGTGGGCCGTGTGGCGCGTTTACAAGATCACCGGGCCGCCAGGTCAACGCGATCAACTGTTCCTGAAGAGCTGCTTCCAGAAGCTGCTGCTCAACTTCACTTGGTGGGTCAACCGCAAGGACGCGCACGGGCGGCACCTCTTCAGCGGCGGCTTCCTGGGCCTGGACAACATCGGTGTCTTCGATCGCGGCGCGCCGCTGCCTGGCGGGGGCTCGCTCGAACAAGCGGACGGCACCGCCTGGATGGCGTTCTACTGCGGGACGATGCTGTCCATCGCGCTCGAGCTCGCGCGCTTCGACAGCTCGTACGAGGACCTCGCGAGCAAGTTCTTGGAGCACTTCATCGCGATCGCCGACGCGATGAACCACCTCGACGGCACGGGGCTCTGGGACGAGGAGGACGGCTTCTATTACGACCACATCCTCGTGCAAGGGCGCAGCGTCCCGCTGAAGCTGCGCAGCGCGGTCGGCGTGATTCCGCTGCTCGCAGTCGAGGTGCTCGAGCAGAGCGCGATCGACGCGCTGCCCGGCTTCGAGCGCCGCATGCGCTGGTTCCTCGAGAACCGCACCGACGTGTGCTACCGCATGGGGTACATGGAGGACGACGAAGGCCACGAGCATCGCTTGCTCGCCATCCCGAGCCGCGAGCGCTTGATCCAGGTGCTGCGCTACGTCCTCGACGAGAAGGAGCTCCTGTCCTCCTTCGGCGTCCGCTCGCTCAGCAAGGCCCACGCGTCCCGCCCGTTCGAGCTGACGCTCGCTGGCCAGCGGTTCTCAGCGCGGTACGCGCCAGGCGAGAGCGACAGCCGGATGTTCGGCGGCAACTCCAATTGGCGCGGGCCGATCTGGATGCCGATCAACTTCCTGCTCGTCGAGGCCCTCGAGCGTTATCACCACTTCTACGGCGACACGCTCCGCGTCGAGTGCCCGACCGGCTCCGGCGTCTTGATGAACCTAGGCGAGGTCTCGCGCGAGCTCGCTCGGCGCCTGGTTCAACCCTGGTCGAAGGGGCCCGAAGGGCGGCGCCCGTTCCATGGCGACGGTCGAGTCGCGGGCGGCGAGCCCCTCGCCGAACATCCGCACTGGCGGGACCAACTGCTGTTCCACGAGTACTTCCACGGCGACAACGGCCGCGGGCTCGGCGCCGGGCACCAGACCGGCTGGACGGCGCTGGTCGCGACGTTGATCGATGCGCGCGCCCGAGGCGGCACACGCCAGCGCCATTGGGGACCGTCCACGAACGAGAAGGCCTGAGCAGCGACCGCGCGGCCGCCTGCGCGACGCTATGCTCTCGACCCCGTGCCGCGAATCGCCGCCTACCTCGTCCTCACCTCCGACAGCCCTGCGCCCCTCCGCGCGGTCGATGCGATCTGCTATGGTCGCGGCTTGGACGCCCGTGATCGAGGGCTCGTGCGGCGCATCGTCGGGACCGAGATTCGACGGCGCGGCACCCTGCGAGCGCTCGTCGACGCGTTCGCGCGGCCGAAGCCCAAGAGCGAGCTCGCGCTGCTCCTGCGCATCGGCCTCGCGCAGCTCTTCTTCATGGACCGCATCCCGCCGCACGCGGTGGTCTCCGAGACGGTCGATGCAGCCAATCGGATCCTCGGCCTGGCCAAGGGCCGGTTCGTGAACGCCGTCTTGCGCGAGGCGCAGCGCGCGAGGCTCGAAGGTCGCTCCGGCGATCCGACGCGGGACCTCGTCGATCGCCCGTGGCACTTGACCGACCCGGTCTTCCGCGACCCCGAAGAGCATCCGTCGCTGTGGGCCGAGGACGCGCTCTCCCTGCCTGCCGCGTTGCACAAGCGGTGGATGAAGCGCTACGGCCTCGACGAGGCGAATCGACTGGCGCGGCTCGCGTTGGATGAGTCCGCGGTGTCCGTCCGCGTCACGCGCGGCGGCGCGCGCGAAGCGCTCGCTGCGGAGCTCGAGGCGAGCGGCGTGCCGTCGCGCGAGGGCTCCCATCCGGCCCTGCTCGTGATCGAGTCCGAGGTCACGTCCGAGCTCATCGCCTCCGCGGCGTTCCAAGAGGGCCGCATCACGATCCAGGGCGAGACCGCGCTCCGAGCTGCGGAGCTCGTCGGCGCGGCGCCTGGGATGCGTGTGCTGGAGCTCTGCGCAGCGCCCGGCGGCAAGACCGCGGTGCTCGCCGAGGCCGGCGCGGAGATCGTCGCCCTGGACCGCTCGCCGCGGCGCCTCGCCGACGTCCCGCGGGGCCTCCGCAGAGTGGTCCCCGACGCACGTGTGCGGCTCCTTGCGAGCGACGGGGACCTCGGCCTCGCGCCCGGGGCCCCGCGCTTCGACGCGGTCCTCGTCGACGTCCCGTGCAGCAACACCGGCGTCCTGGCGGGCCGCCCCGAGGCCCGCTGGCGCTTTGGCCCGGCCAACTTGAAGTCGCTCGTCGAGGAGCAAGAGCGGCTCCTGCTCGCGGCGCTAGAGCGCGTGCGGCCCGGCGGAGTCGTCGTGCACTCGACGTGCAGCTTGGAGCCCGAAGAAGGCCCGCAGCTCGTGCGTCGCGTCTTGGGCGCGGACCCGCGCTTCGAGCTCGAGACGGAGCTCGCGTCGCTGCCCAACTCTGCGACGACCGGCGGCCCCCTCGACGGCGGCTACGCGGCCCGCCTCGTACGGGTCCGCGAGTGACGGAGAGCGCCCCCCGTTGGGCTATCCTCTGGCGCACATGCTGCCCGCTGTCTGGATTGGGGCCGGCGCCGGCGCAGTCGCGGCGAGCGCGGCCTATCTCGCGCCCGCGCTCGTCAAGCCGTTTGCGATCCGCGCGCTCCTCGCGCGCGCGCAGGCGCAGCGCGCGTTGGTGCTGACCTACGACGACGGGCCCGGGCCGACGACCACCGCGCGACTCTTGGACGTCCTCGCCGAGTTTGAGGCTCGCGCGACGTTCTTCGTCTCGGGCAGCCGCGCGGCGCAGCATGGCGCCGCGGTCGAGCGCCTGGTCACGGCAGGCCACGAGGTCGGCTCACACGGCTTCGACCACCTGCACGCGTGGCGCGCTGCCCCGTGGCGTGTCGCGCGCGACGTCGCGCGCGGCGCCGCCGAAGTGCGGCGGCTCACCGGGCGTCCGGCGGCGCCGTTCCGCCCGCCGTACGGCAAGGCGACCCTCGCTTCGACCTTCGCCGCGGCCCGGGCGCGCGCGCCGCTCGCGTGGTGGACCCACGACTCAGGGGACTCGTTCGCGACGCTGCCTGCGTCCCTGCCGAACCGCGACGAGCTCCTGGCGACCGGGGGTGTGCTGCTGCTGCACGACCTCGATCGCAGCGCGCCTCGCAACGAGTACGTGCTGTCCGTCACGCGGGATCTGTTGGCTGCGGCGCGCTCGCGAGCGCTCCAGGTCCAGACCCTGGGTGAGCTCCTCGGCCGTTAAGGCCGCTTCATCAGCCAGCCCGTGTGCGCGTCGCCAAACCCGACACACACGCTGTCGCAGAATCCGACTCGTCCACAATTTTGGGACAACTCGGGGAGAACTCCCCCCGTGACATGCCTCTAGCATGGCGCGCCGCGTCTGCATCGGCAGGCGAGCCACCCCTCCCATCCAGCGAGACTTCTCCATCCATGGCCACGAGTTCCCGTCGTCCGCGCTCAGGCGAGCGCCCTCCGAGCGCCACCCCGAGCATGCTCCCCGTGATCGCTACGATCGGCGTCGTCGTGGTCGCTGCGCTCGGCGTCGCAGTGATGACCCAGAAGGCCAAGTCCGGCACAAACGACGCTGCGACCGTGACGGCGCCTGGCCCGACGCCGGGCTCAAACCCCTTCGCGGACATCAACACGGACCCCGAGGCGTTGATGCGCAAGTCGAGCGGCGGCGGGAGCAAGCGCCCTCCGACCACGAATAACGCGCCGCCAGGGCTCGCGGACTCACCGATCTTCGCTGAAGCGCGCACGATCGCCAAAGAGGCGACGGAGCTCGTCAACGCAGCGCTCGCCGCAGAGAAGGCGGGCGACGTCGAGACGTGGCGCACCAAGGCGATCGCTGGGCGGGACAAGCTCGACCACGTGCTCGAGATGACCGCGGACTGGGAGATCGGACTCATCGAGCAATGGGGGAGCAACGAAGCGCAGCTGATACAGATCAGCCGTGAGATCGACGTCTGGCGCAAGCTCTTGACGAAGGTGCGCAAGGTGCACTGATTCGGCCGAGCGGGTGGCTTCAACGTCGACGGGCAAGCGCACGGTGGCGGCCTCGATCCGCTCGTTCTCCACAAGTCCCTCAGAAACGTGGAAGACTCTCTCGCGCAGCGCACAGTGCGGCGTGCACTGGTCACCGGCGCCTCTTCGGGCATCGGCGAGGCCATTGCGCGCGTCCTCGCCGAAGAGGGCTACCGCGTCGCGCTGCTCGCGCGTCGGCCGACCGAGCTCAAGCGAGTGCTCGCCGAGCTCCCGAACGTCGAGGGTGGCGCGCACCTCGCGCTGCCGTGTGACCTGACGGACCCCGCTGCGATCGACGCCGCGATGGCGCGGCTGCGCGCCGAGTTCTCGGGCCTCGACCTGCTCGTGAACAACGCTGGCGTCGGCTATCGCGCGCGCGTCGAAGAGCTCGATCCAGCGACCCTGCGCACCGTCTTCGATACGAACGTCTTTGCGCTGTTGCTGACCTGTCGCGCCGCGCTGCCGATGTTGCGCGAAGGGGTCCGCCCGGTCGTCGTCAACATCGCCTCGGTTGTCGGACGCCGCGGGATCCCCGGGCAGGTGGGCTACGCGGCCAGCAAGGCCGCTGTGTGCTCGATCGGCGAAGCGCTGCGGATCGAGTGGGCGACCGACGACATCGCTGTATCGACGCTGAACCCAGCGTTGACCGCGACAGGCTTCTTCGCGAATCAAGCCAACCCCGCTGGCCTGCCGGACCCGGACCTCGGCGGCGCAGCGGAAGCCCGCGACGTGGCGCTCGCGGTCCTGGCGCTCGATCGACGGCCTGTCCCCGAGCGCTCGCTGCGCTGGAAGTGGCACCTCCTGGGTGTCCTGTCCGTGATCGCGCCACGGCTCGCGGATCGAATGCTCGTTCGCCGCCTCGGCGGCGGTTGGCGCACGCCGCAGCGCCGCTAACGGGGCGCCGCTGCGCTCCGCCGTCAACCCGCTTGTCGATCGGCGCCGAACTCGGGCATCGGCGGCAGATCCAGCCCGCCAACGGCGCCAGTTGACGTCTGTGACCGCTTGGGCGCTGGCTCGTCCATGTCGAGGTCGTGCTCGTCGCCCGGCTCGATCCCAGGGAGGTCACCGAGATCGTCCAGGATGCCGAGATCGAGCGACTCCTCGTCCGGCACGGGCGCCACCGTCGCCGCGAGATCGAAGGACCCGTCGTCGACGGGGAGGTCGTCGACGGACGCGAGGTCGACGGCGTCGGCGCCCTGCGAGTCCAACTCAGGGAGCGCGAAGGACGCCGACTCCGATGCTGCCAGCCCGCCGTCAGAGGCCTCGGACTCGTCCTCGAAGCCTCCGAGGGAAGCGTTGACCTCTGCGTCGGCCTGGTCGAACAAGTTGATCCAACCACCTTCGACGTCGGCCGCCTTGCTCGCCGCGCCCAGGTTCTCGAGGATCCAACGTCGGTTGGTCTCGACGGTCCCGACGACGGGCAGGATGACCAAGTCCGATGCCGCGGACAGCATCGCGAGGACATCGGCGGGCACGAGCGCCGGCATGACCACTGTCAGGACCTGACCGAACCGATCGAGCGGCACGACCTGGTACGAGCGGAAGAGCTTGATGTCGAGCTCGCCGCGGACCTTCTCGTTGGGCTCGAGCATGTCCACCGGCAGGAACGGCAGGCTGAACGTCTCGCAGACGATCCGCGACAGGTCCCAGTCGGGCACGAGGTTCGTCGTCACGAGCGCCTCGCAGAAGGGCATGCCCCCCTCTCGGCTCTGCTGCAAGAGCTCGCGGATCGCGTCAACGTTGGCGATTCCTCGCTCGTGGAGGACCTCAGCCAAGCGGCTGTAGTCAAGGCGTTGGTGGTGCTTCACGTGGATCGCGGTCGGCGGGGGCTGCCGTCCGGGGGTCCTATCGGCCCCGACCACGCCAGACTTGAGGCACTGCCCCCTTCCGCGACACACCCCGTCCAGAGCAGCGCCGATTGCGGACGGGCGCTATCTGGCCGACCGAGGTCCTGACAGGCCCAACCGGGCGCTGCCTGGCCTCGGACCGGCCACCCGGGCTCAGACGTCCAGGTTCGTGACCTCGAGCGCGTGCGCCTCGATGTAGTCCCGCCGCGCTTCGACGCCCTCGCCCATCAAGATCGTGAAGATCTCGTCGGCGGCGATCGCGTCCTGCAGCTCCACGCGATAGAGGGTCCGGCGGGTCGGATCCATCGTCGACTCCCAGAGCTGGTCCGCGTTCATCTCACCGAGACCTTTGTACCGCTGGATGTCGACGTTGCTCTGGGCGCCCTTCTGCGCGGCCCGAGCCAGGTCCATCAGGTTGGCGCACTCGACCTCGCCCTTGGGGCTGACCACGACAAACTTCCCGCCCCCGCGGAACATCACCCCGAGCTCGGTGATGGCCGTGAGCTGCTCCTCGAGCTGCTCGCGCTGGCGCAAGAAGGCCGCGATGCCGTCCGAGTCTTGGAGCTTCACATCGCTCTCCGGCCCGCGGTAGATCGCGAGCGGCTGCTCGCGGCCCACGCCTTGGAGCTCGAGCCACTGGTCGAGCTCGTCGCGGGTCGAGAAGTAGGCCGAGGCCGCGCCGACGCGCGCATAGTGGCTCGGGAGATGCTGGCCGTCCCAGCGCTCGAGGAAGTCCTCGAAGCGGACCGTGACCCACGTCGGCAGGGCCTGCTCTGCGAGGCCCTGCAGCCGCTGGAGCTGATCGAGGACGACCTTGAGCTCTGCGCCCGACCATTCGCGCTGGGCCGTCAGGTCGCGCAGGTTCAGCGAGGACGCCCCCCGTTCAACGAGGTAGCGCCGCAGCGCTGCGTCGTCCGGCACGTAGGCGCTGGTCTTGCCGATCGTCACCTTGTACAGCGGCGGCTGCGCGATGTAGAGGTTCTGGTGCTCGATGAGCTGCGGCATCTGCCGGAAGAAGAAGGTCAGCAGCAGCGTCCGGATGTGCGAGCCGTCGACGTCTGCGTCGGTCATGATGATGACCTTGCCGTAGCGCAGCTTCTCGATATCGAACTCGTCGCCGATGCCGCAGCCGAGGGCTTGGATGATCAACAGGATCTCCTGGTGACCGAGCATCTTGTCGAGGCGCGCCTTCTCGACGTTCAGGATCTTGCCCTTGATGGGCAGGATCGCCTGATAGGCGCGGTCCCGACCTTGCTTCGCGGGTCCACCTGCCGAATCACCCTCGACGATGTAGAGCTCCGTCTCGTCGCGGTTCTTGTTCTGACAGTCCGCCAGCTTGCCCGGCAGGTTGCCGCTCGCGAGCGCTGACTTACGACGGACGAGGTCACGGGCCTTGCGCGCAGCCTCACGCGCCTCGCGGGCCCGCATCGCCTTGTTGATGATCGACTTCGCCGGCGCGGGGTTCTCCTCGAGGTACGTCGCGAGCAGCTCGTTGACGACGGACTCGACGATGCCCTGTGCCTCACGGTTGCCGAGCTTGTCCTTCGTCTGGCCTTCGAACTGCGGGTCCGGCACTTTGAGCGACAGGATCGCCGTCAGACCCTCGCGGAAGTCATCGCCCGTCGGCAGCTCCTCGTTCTCCTTGATGAGCTTCGCCTTGCGGGTGTAGTTGCCGAAGGTGCGGGTCAACGCGCCACGCAGGCCGGCCAGGTGCGTTCCGCCGCCGTGCGTGTTGATGTTGTTGACGAAGGTGTAGACGGTCTCCTGGTACGCGTCGGTGTACTGGACAGCCAGCTCGACCTCGTACTCCTGCTTCGGGTTGTCCGGCGAAGGCACCGACTTCGTGAAGTGGATGATGTCCTCGTGCAGCGCCGTGCGGTTCTTGTTGATGTTCTGCACGAACGTCCGCAGACCCTCGGGGTACTCGAAGACCTCTTTCGTTCCGGTCCGCTCGTCCTCGAGCTCGACGCGCAGGCCGCGCGTACCCATCAGGTAGGCCGTCTCGCGCAGGCGCTTCTCGACGATCTCGTACTCGACCTCGACGGTCGAAAAGATCTCTGCATCGGGGTACCAGATCACCGTCGTGCCGCGCCGATCCGTATCCCCGACGACCCGCAGGTCTTCGCTCTTCTTGCCGCGCTGGAAGGCCATCTCATAGACCTTGCCTTCGCGATGCACCTGGACCCGCAGCTCGGACGAGAGCGCGTTCACGCAGGACACACCGACGCCGTGCAAGCCGCCGGACACCTTGTACGACTGATCGTCGAACTTGCCGCCAGCGTGCAGCTTCGTCAACACGACCTCGACCGCCGGGATCTTCTCCTTGGCATGGATCGAGACCGGGATACCGCGGCCGTCGTCCTCGACGCGGATCGAGCCGTCCTTCTGCAGCACGACGCGGCACTTCGTTGCATAACCCGCCAGAGCCTCGTCGACCGCGTTGTCGACGACCTCCCAGATCAGGTGGTGCATCCCGCGCGAATCGGTGTCTCCGATGTACATCGCGGGACGAACGCGGACGGCCTCGAGCCCCTCGAGGACGGTGATCGAATCGGCGCCGTACTCGCGAGGTGCGGTGGGCGTTTCTTGGTTCTCGGTCATGTGCGGCGGCGCAGTCGGAAGGTGACGCGGCGGATCAGAGGGCTGGCAAGGAGTTGGTTCGCGCGGGCGCGATACCCCTCGCCGGAGAAGCCGACGAGCTCTTGAAGGAGGGCAGACGAGGCGACTTCGACAACGAGCTGACCCTTTTGGAAGCTCGTCGCGCGCGCCGTGAGCGCTAGGGTTGGGCCGACGGCTTCGTCCCAAGCGGCGTAGATGGAGGCGTCCTTGCGGCGCTGGGTGAGCCCCGCGGCCGCGAGGTAGCGCCGGACCGCTTCCCCGAGGGGAGCAGGCCGACCGCCGCGCTCGATCGAGCTCGGCGCCTGCGGCTCGCGCACGCGTGTGTAAGGGGCGCGTGCCGCAGGGCCTCCGAGGCTCGGGTCGCCCGCGGCGGGGCCACCCGATCTCGTGCCGCTGGGTTCACCGTCGTGACTCACGCGTCGAAGGTGATCGGCATCACGATGTAGATGTGCTCCTCCCCGAGCAGGAACTTGCCGGGAGAGGTGCGGTTCTCGAACTCGACTCGAATGCGATCACTGTCGCCGTTCTTGAGGCCGTCGAGCACGAACTCGGGGTTGAAGGCGATCTCGGTCTCCTCGCCTTTGTAATCCACCTCGAGGTTCGCCGTCGCATTCCCGCGCCCGGAGGCGCGGCCGAAGAGCTCGAGCTCGCCTTGGCGCAGCCTGAGGCGCACAGCGCGCTGCTCGTCGCCCGAGACGTTGGCCACGAGCCGCAACTTGCGGCCTAGGAGCTCTGGGTCGGCCTCGAAGGAGTGACTGCAGTGGGCCGGGATGACCGATTCGTAGCGCGGATATTCACCGTCGATGAGGCGCGCGAACGTCTCGGCGTTGCGCGAGCGCAGGCCGACCTGGTTCTCGCGGATGACGAAGTGGATCTGGTCGAGCGGGTCCTGGATGACGCGGCAAAAGAGCTGCATGCCCTTTGTCGGCACGATCGCTTGGCACGGCGGCGCGCCGCCCATATCGACAGGGATCGAGGCCTTCGAGAGCCTGCGCCCGTCCGTGCCGATGAACGTCAGCTTGTCGTCGGCGAGCAAGACCAACACGCCGTGCATCGCATAGCGTCCTGGCTCGCGGGCCGCGGCAAACGCTGTGCGTCCGACGAGGCGCGTGAAATTGCCGCCTTGGACGGAGATCGACGCGTGGTCCTCGAAGCGCGCGATCGGCGAGTACTCATCGTGATCCGCCACGACGAGCTCGCAGCGGTCAGCGCCACTGGTGAGGATGCACTTGGTGCCCGAGGTGCTGTCCAGCGTGATGGTCTCACCCGACAAGTCACGGACGAAGTCGAACGCGACGCGCGCCGGGACCAACGCCGGCCCCGGGTCCGCCACTTCGACGTCATCGATGCGATATCGGACCGAGACCTCTTGGTCCGAGCCGACGAGCTCGAGCGTGTGATCGGTCGCGACGAGATAGACGTTCTCGAGGATTGGCTTGGTGCTCTTCGTCGGCACGACGCCGTTCACGATGGCGAGCCCCTCGCGGAGCTTCTCTCGGTCGCAGGTGACCTTCATAGGTGCTTGATCTCGGGGTCCGGTGGGGGAATGGAAACGGGGTCCCCGTCGAGGTGCCTGTCGCGCGTGTGCGGAGCGTGATCCTCGTCGAGCGTGCAGGTCGGATCGGCGCTCTCGATCTGACCCTGGCGCGTGGTTCCCCACTGCGCCTCCATCAGAGATCATCTTCTCAGCAGTCATGGTCCGCGGCAACCTGGAATGGTGCTCGATCGCATGACGTAAACCTCTTCCTGGAAAGGACTTATGCGCGTGGGTTCGCTGTGGAGGACGGCCCACGGGCTGTGGGGGAACCGGGGAGAACCGGGGTGGTCTTCCACGCTCCTCAACCGGGGTGGAACGGGCGGAGCGCTGGGCCCGGAGACTCCCCTGTTTGTGCACAGGTTCGCCCTCGATCCGCCCACAGCCCGCTCCACAGCCCATCACCGCCTCTCCCCGATTTGACGCTGTCCACAACACGGGGATTCAACGTGGATAACCGCGGTTCTCCACGTGGATTCCGTGCGCGTCCAAGGTGAATTGCACGGGGAGAAGGTGTGGAGCGAGCGCGCGCTGGAGGGCGCCCTCCCCATGCTCGACTCGTGCGCTCGCTCTGGGCGCTCGCTGAACGCCGACGAGGCGCGCCGTGCACACGGCGCGCCTCGTCGGCGGTGCTCAAACGCGTCACCGGCGCGTGGAGCGGACCTCGCGCTCGGCGGGTCACCGCTTGCCGGTGAGCTTCTCGAGCAGGCCGCCGACCAGCTTGGCTGTGTCTGGGTCCTTGTCGCACAGCTTCGCGATCTTGTCGACGGCGTAGAGCACCGTCGTGTGGTCGCGCCCCCCGAAGAAGCCGCCGATCTCCTCGAGCGAATGGCGTGTGATGCGTCGCGCGAGGAACATTCCGACCTGCCGCGGATAGGCGATCGCGGCGGTGCGGCGCTTGGACTGCAGGTCCGACAGCTTCACCGAGAAGTGGCCGGTGACCGTCGCGACGATGTCATCCATCGTGGGGGCCCCGCGCTGGACCTCGATCAAGTCCGCCAACGCGTTGCGGGCGAGCGTGACGTCGATCGTCTGCGCCGTGATACCGGCATAACCGAGCAGGCGCGTGACGGCGCCCTCGAGCTCGCGCACGTTCTCCTCGATGTGCTCGGCGATGAACTGGGCGACCTCGTCGGGCACTTCTCGGCCGCGCTCGCGACCCTTGCGCTTCACGATGGCGACCCGCGTCTCGAAGCACGGCGGGGAGACCTCGGTCACCATGCCCCACTTGAAGCGTGAGACGAGCCGGTCTTGGAGCGTGGGGATGTCCTTTGGCGGCGAATCCGACGACAGGACGATCTGCTTGCCCGCGTTGTAGAGCGTGTTGAACGTGTGGAAGAACTCCTCCTGCGTGCGCTCCTTGTTGGCGAGCAGCTGGATGTCGTCCACGACGAGGACGTCGACGTTGCGATACTTGTCGCGGAACTCCATCAGGTCGCCGTTCTCCAGCGCGTTGATGAAGTGGTTCACGAACGTCTCGCACGAGAGGTAGAGGATCCGCGCCGAGGGCTGTCGATCCAGGATCATGAAGCAGAGCGCCTGCAACAGGTGGGTCTTGCCGACCCCGACGCGCCCGTGCAAGAACAGCGGGTTGTATGCGCGCCCGGGGTGCTCGGCGGCGCCCATCGCAGCGGCATGGGCGAACCGGTTGCAAGGACCCACGACGTAGTGCTCGAAGGTGTAGCGCGGGTTCAGGACGATGTCGCGGTTCGAGTGCAGCAACGCGTCCCGGCCGCTCGGGGCGATGTTCTTGCGCTCCCGCGCCGGCGCCTCACGCGGGAGGGGGTCGCGCCGCTGTGTCTCGTGCAGGAAGCCGGCGCGCTGCTGTGCGTCGCGCGGGAGCGCATCGCGCTCGGACCGCGCCTGGGCACCGTGCGGCTCGGACGCCCCTTGCTGGTGCCCCAACGACGATCCTTGCGAGTAGGAGCCGCGGCGCTCCTGGTGGCGCTCCTCGTGCTCGGAGCGGCGTCCGTCCGTCCAGGCAGCCGACGCCGGGTGGTCAGCGGACTGACCCGTCGAGTGACCAGCGCCGAAGGGGCCAGCGTCATCGACAGGCCCGCGCTCGGCCGCGACCTCCGGGGTGCCGGACTCGAGCGCGGTGTGCTCGACCGCGGCCTCGGGATCGACGCGCAGCTCGACGCGACGCTTGACGCCGAGGCTCGCCTGAACGGCGGCGGCCATCGGCTCGAGGTAATAGCTCGCGATCCACTCGCGCGCGAACTCGTTCGGCACTGCAAAGATGGCCGCGCGCTCATCGAGCTTCACGAGGCGCACCCGCCGGAACCAGGTCGCGTATTGCTCAGGCGACAGGCGCCGGGACAGGCCGATCGCGATGGCCGCTGAGAGCTCGCCGAGGATCGCGCCCTCGGCGATCGGAGCGCCGGCATCGTGACCCTCAATCGAGCGCTCCCGCTCGATGACGCCCGGATCGTGCACCGGGGTCTGTGACAGCCCTGGCGGGCGCTCTTGGGCGCGGGCGTCGCCGCGATCTTCGTCCTCGGTCGGGAAGAGCGACGGCCTCGGGGCGTCGACGGCGCGGGGCGCGCTCGGCTCGGGGAGGTCCCTGGGGGGCGCCTCTTCGAAGGCCCGCAGGTGCATTTCGGGTCGTGCGCCAGCCGGGCCGACGCCCTCTGCGGACCACCGGCGCTCGACAGGCTGCCCCTCCACAGGCCGCCCCTCCACAGGCCTGCCACCCATGTGATGCGAGGTTCCGCCGTCAAAGCGGACGGAACGAGCGTTGAGGTCGTCGGGGTGCATGCTCCTCGCGGGGGCAGTGAACTCCACGTCAGCCGTGCGGGGCCGACGTGGCTTGGGGGGACGGAGCCGAGCCCGATGGTGCGCACATCATGGGCTGACGCGCACGGGTCGTGAAGGGATTACAAACCCGCCCAGGTGCGCCGTCAACGTCGACCCGCGAACGTTCCACCTCTGCCCATGCGGTGCAACGACTTACGGCGCTTTGCCCAACGTTCTCGACAAGATCTCCACAGCGTGTGTGATTTCCGCGTCGTGTGTCGCATGTCCGGTGGAGAGGCGCAGCGCCGCACGCGCCTCTGCGCGGCCTTGTCCGAGCGCGAGCACAACATGTGAAGGCTCCAGCGAACCACTCGCACAGGCGGATCCAGCCGATCCTTCGAGCCCAGCGAGGTCTAGGCGCGTGATCAGGGTTCGTCCGTCCGTCTCGGGCAACAGCACGCTCAGCGTGTTCGGGAGCCGTTCTGGATCGTCGAGAGTGGGGCCGAGGATGCGCGCCCCGGGGACCGCGTTCTGCACGCCCATCCACAGGTTCTCCACATGTCGCCGGGCGCGCGTGGCGAACTCCGCTTGCTCTGCGACGGCCAGCTCGAGGGCGACAGCAAACGCGTGCACCGCTGCGACGTTCTCGGTCCCTGGCCGCAGCGCAGCCTCTTGGCCGCCGCCGAACAACATCGGTTGCAGCGGAGCGCGATCCCGACGGACCAGGAGCCCTACCCCGACCGGCGCGCCGACCTTGTGGGCAGAGAAGCTCGCCAGGTGGACCCCCGCCCCAGCCAGGTCGAGCGGCACTTTGCCAAGCGCTTGTACCGCGTCGGTGTGGACCCGCGGCGCGCGAGCGCCGTAGCGCTCCCGCAGCGCCGCGACCAGCGCGCCGATGTCCGTCGTGCAGCCGACCTCGTTGTTCGCGGCCATCACCGACACGAGCGCGGCGCCTTCGGCCGCTCTGACGACCTCGTCGAGGTCGGGGCGCCCGCTCGGGCCCACGCCGACAAAGCGCACGGGGTGCCCCTCGCGCGCGAGCTGGTGTGCCGCCTCGAGCACCGCGGAGTGCTCGACCAGGGTCGTTACGAGGCCGGCCCGGGCCACGGCGCCGGCGGGGGCATTGGCACGGGGCGCGGAGCCCGCATCGGCGGCCCGCAGCGTGCCGAAGAGCGCGAGATTGTCCGCTTCGGTGCCGCCCGACGTGAAGATCAGGTCGTCCTCGAGGACGCCGAGCGCGCCAGCGATCCGCTCCCGCGCGTCATCCAGCATCGCGCGCGCGGCCCGGCCGCCCGCGTGGACCGACGATGGGTTGCCCGCGAGGGCGTCGAGCGCGCCGAGCAGGGCCTCGCGCGCCTCCGCCCGCAGCGGGGTCGTCGCGTTGTGGTCCAGGTGGATCCGCGCCATCAGCAATCGCCCGGCGACTTCGCGCGCTGGAGCACGCGCTCATAGAGGTCGACGTACTGGCCGACGACCGCGCGCCGCTCGAACTTGCTCGCGGCGCGCTCACGCGCGGCGCGACCCATCGCATGCGTGCGCTCGAGATCGGTGAAGTGCGTGATGAGCGCGCGGGCGTAGGCCGCGCGGTCGTCTGCGCCGACGAGCGTGCCCGTGACGCCATCGACGACGACCTCGGCGACGCCGCCGACGCGCGTGCCAAGGACCGCGGTGCCGCAGGCCATCGCCTCGAGCGCTGACAGACCGAACGACTCCTCTGCGCTGGACAGGCAGAACAGGTCGGCGGGCGCGAGCAGCTCTGGCAGCGCGTCGCGCAGCCCGAGGAAGGTCACGTGATCGGTCACGCCGCGCGCGCGCGCGACACGACGGGCTTCGTCCTGGTCTGGACCATCGCCGACGAGCACGAGGCGCGCCTCGACCTCTTGCAGCGCGTCTGCGAACGCCTCGACGAGGAACGGCACACGCTTGACGCGCCGGAAGTTCGAGACGTGCACCGCCGTCGGCGGCCCAGGATGGCGCGGCATTGGGTGGAACTCAGCGAGGTCGACGAAGTTCGGGATGACCTCGATGCCGCACACCGGAGTCTCGACGAAGTTGGCCGCCGTGCGCCGCGCAAGGTCGAGCGAAACGGACGTCACCGCGTCGCTGCCGGTCAGCGCGTACTGCGTCAGCGGCGCGTACGAGGGGTCATTCCCGACCAGCGTGATGTCCGTTCCGTGCAGCGTCGTGATGACCCGGGGCACGGGCTCGTCGCGCGCGGAGCGCGCCGCTTCCCGCGCGACGAGGGCGCTGATCGCGTGCGGGATCGCGTAGTGCGCGTGGACCACGTCGAGGCCTTCGACGCGGTGCACGTCGAGCACGCGCGACGTGATCGCGAGGTCGTGCGGAGGGGACTCGAACAGCGGGTAAGGGATCCCCTGTGCGACGTGCACTTCGACCGGCTGTGTCGCGCGGGCGAGGCGCGGCGGAGTGGCGTGTGAGAAGAGGTGGACACGATGCCCCGCCTCAGCCAGCGTCAGGGCGAGCTCGCTCGCGACGACGCCGGAGCCGCCGTACGTCGGGTGGCAGATGATGCCGATGCGCAGATGGGCTGCCATGTCCAGTCGCTCGTTTGGATCGCGCAGACCCGCGGCTCAAGCGTGGCGGGGACCGCGCCGCGTGGGGAGCACCGCGCGCTCCTCGCCCAAGTAGTCGCGGCGCGCGGACACCGGCAGCGCGCGGGCCTGCGGCGCCGCGGGCAGCAGGACGAGGTCCGGCTCGAGCGCGACGTCCGTCGCGTCGGATGCCTCGGGCTCGATCACGGGCCCGAGCTGTGCAGGCTCGAGCGCGAGGTCGACATGGGACGTGACCTCAGGTTCGATTGCGCCTTCTGGCGTGCCCTCCGGCGCGGTCACACCCTGTCGCTCGACGGCGTCCAGGGCCTCGGGCGCGCTCCAGGTCTGGGCTTCGACGTCACGCTCGTTCGACGGCAGCGCCGCAGGTGAGGCCTCTGCAGCCTCATCTTCGAGGAGCGCGAGTGAGGTCTCGCCTCCGTGCTCGAGCCCGAGCGAGGTCTCGGACGCCGCGGTCTCCGTCGGCGCTGAGCTGGCCGCAGGCTCGGTCGGGGCGCGCGCATCAACGCGCGAGCCGCTCGGCGCGGTCTCGGTCTCGGCCGCGTCGTCGACATCGACGGCATCGACAGCATCGACAGCATCGACGGCGCTGGTCGGCGGCGCGACAGGCAAGAGCAGCACGTCGGCCAGCACCTCTGTGTCGGTCGAGAGCCCTGTGTCGGTCGAGAGCCCTGTGTCGGTCGGGAGCCCTATGTCGGTCGGGAGCTCGGTGCCCACTTCCGTGGGGTCCGCGTCGGCACCTTCTGTAGCGTCAGTGCCTCTTGTAGCGGTGGACGCGGACGCTGCACTACGTGCATCGGAGACGAGCGCGCGCTGCACCTCGTCGGGGTCGAGCGCGGGCAGCGCGCGCGCATGGAGCTCAGGGTCGCGCGCCTCGCGCTCGAGGACCTCTGCCGCGACGCGCAGGTGGTCCTTGGCGCCGTTGCACTCAGGCGCGTACTCGAAGATCGTTTGCGCGAAGCTCGGGCACTCCGCGAGCTTCACGTTCTTGCCGATCGTCTGCCGGAAGCACTGCACCGGGAAGTGCGCGCGCAGCTCCGCGAGCACCTCGCGCGCGAGGCGCAGTCGGCTGTCGTAGAGGCACGCGAGGACGCCGGTGATCTCGAGCTTCGGGTTCAGCTTGCGACGCAGGAGCTGCACGACCTCGACGAGCTTCGACAGCCCTTGGAGCGCGAAGAACTCGGTCTGTACGGCGATGAGGACCTCGTCCGCAGCCGCGAGCCCGTTCACGGAGAGCAGCCCGAGGCTCGGCGGATTGTCGAGCAGCACGTAGTCGACCGGCGGCGTACCGTCGCGCGCCGTCTGTGTGTTGGTCCACTCGTCGAGCGCGTCACGGAGGATCGTCTCGCGGCCGATCGCGCCGGCGAGCTCGAGCTCAGCGCCCGACAGGTCGAGGTGCGCCGGCAACAGCCACAGGTTTGGGGTCTGCGTCGCCCGCAGGGCATCGCCGAGCAGCGTCGCGCCGGTCAGGACCGAATACGTCGACGGCGCTCCGGGCGCCAGGTCGACCCCGAGGTTGGTCGACGCGTTCGCCTGCGGGTCCATGTCGATCACGAGCACCCGGCGCCCGAGGCGCGCGAGCGCCGCCCCGAGGTTGACGGCGGTGGTGGTCTTTCCAACCCCGCCCTTCTGGTTGATGATCGCGATGCGGCGCATGGGCCCGCGGATTCTACGCCGTAGCGCGGCCCGCCGTCAGCGCGGGCGCGCCGCGATCGCACGGGCCGTTACGTCGGACTCCAGCTTCACCTGCGCGTCGCGGCTCCGACCGAGGCCCTTCACCTTTTGCTCGGCCTGTTTCCAGCCGTCGAGCTTTGGGGCGTAGACGGCGAGGACGGGCAGGCAGCGCAGCGCGTTCAGTTGCACCAAGGTGTCGCGCGACCCGAGGCCCTCGACGAGCACCTCGAGCGCCGCCGCGCCGCCGCGGTAACCAAACGCGAGGCTCAGCGACTTGCGGGAGTCGAGGTCGTGTCGCAAGGCGAGGGAGGGCGCGAGCGCAGCGGCGTGCTCAGGACCTGCGACGCTCTGCAGGACCTCGAGCCCGACCTTGGCGCGCTCGAGGTCGGGGTCCGCGGCGAGGTGCGTCAGCGTGTCGATCCCGTCCGAGCCGAGCCAGTTCAGCATCCAAGCCCCCGCGACGCGCTCCTCGCGCGCTCGCTCCGGCGCCTCGATGGCGTCGAGGAGCGGCGCTAGGACGCGCGTCCCGAGCACGCGCACCGCGTGCTGGGACGGCATGTAAAGCGCCTCTGCCAGCAGCACTTCCACGAGCTCGTCCATCTGCCCCGCGCGCATCGGCGTCCCCGCTGGGGCGCACGCGACCAGCGTCGCGCGGAGCAAGCAGTCGAGGCTCCCGAGCTGGCCGAGGTAGGCCTCGAGCTTCGGGATGGCCGAGTGCGCGGCCGCGCCGAGGTGTCCAAGCGCCATGAGGTGAGCCTGCAGCTCGAAGTGAACGCTGCCGAGCTGGGCTTGGTCTGTCTTGGGTTCGTCCGCGCTGCGCGCGCGCGCCGCGTCGAGGCTCTCGAGCAGCGCATCGACTTGCACGGTCGGGTCGGCCGAGGCGCCTGCAAGGGCCGCCAGGAGCCAGACCTTGACGAGCGGGTCCTGCTCGGCGCCGAGCGCGGCCTCGAGCTCTGTCCGCAAGTCCTCCGCGTTGTGGTGGAGGCGCGTCGCGACGAACGCGGCCCCGAGGCGCAGGCGCGAGCGCTCGCTCACCAGCGCTTGCGCGAGCTTCGGCAGCGCCTTTGGCCCGATCGCGACGAGCGCCTCCGCCACCTCGATGCGGAGCGCGTAGAGGAGATACTCGTGGTGCTCCGTGTCGTCCGCGGCGAGCGCGGGATCGAACGCGGCGATCAACGCGTCGATGTGGCGCTCGCTCTTGCGGCCTGCGGCGCGCAGCGCGCGCACCGCGGTCAAGCGGTCGAGGAACTCATTGCCCCAGCGGACCTCTCCGCCGAGGAGCCCGGCCCACTCCGTGAGCGGGCGCCCCCAGACGTCGTCCTTCTCTCGCGCTGCGACGTGTGACGCGCGAGGCTCCGACGGCGGCGCGAAGACGTCGCTCGTCGTCGGGGTGACACTTGGCGCGATCAGGCAGAGCAGGGCGAGCATCAGGCGGGCCTTTCCTTGGCAGGGGCTTCGTGAAGCGGCGGCGAGGTGAGTTGTCAGCGTGGCGGATGGGCTCGAGCGCGGCTCAAGTGCGCGGCGGCGTCGGCGCGAGCAGCCTCAGCAGCGGATCGGCAAAGCCCAGCGGCTCTTCGCAGAGCAGCGGCTCGCCGTAGTCGACGCCGATCGCCTCGCCCCACGCGCGGGCCTTCGTTTCGACGCGCTCCAGGATGTCCGAGCGATACAGAAAGTGCTTGCCGTCGTCCTGGTCGTCTTCGGGGCGCAGCTGGCTCGCGTAGGCCTTTACGGCGGCGAGCTTCGCCTCCCAGACCTCGGTGATGTCGACGACAAAGGTCGGCGCGAAGCCGCGATGGCTCATGAAGCGCGCGAGCCGGGCAGGGCGTCGCGCGGGCGCGCCCCCGACGCGCTCCGCGAGGCGGCGCAGGCCGGAGAGGTACCACGCCTCGCGCGCCATCCGCCCGGAGGCGACGTGGTCGGGGTGCGGGTCGAGCTCGTGGTGCGCGAGCAGCACGTCGGGCTGCAGGTGGCGGATCACTCGTGCCAGCTCTTCGCGCGCTTCGACCGTAGCCTCGACGCGGCCGTCGGGTTGCTCCAGGTTGCCGCGCCAAGTGAGGCCCAGCGCCTGGCTCGCGACCGAGGTCTCGGCGTCGCGGTCCGCGCGCGTCCCGCGCGAGCCGAGCTCGCCGCGGGTGACATCGAGCACGCCGACCGCGTGTCCGGCGCGAATGAGGCGCGATATGGTGCCGCCGACGGAGATCTCGGCGTCATCGGGGTGCGCGGCGACGATCAGGACATCGAGCTTTGTCATGGGGTGGGTGCGCCGTCTGGTTGGGCGGCGTCGGGCTCGTCGTCGAGGTGCACGACGAGGTGCTCCGTCGCGAACGGCGGCAGCTCTTCCCAGAGCGCTTCGACGAAGGCGTCGCCGAAGCGCGCGAGGAACTGGAACGGGCCGAGGACGCGCTCTTGCGGCTCGCCGCGCGGGCCGAGCGCGCTGTTCACACGACGCACGTGGCGTTCGCCTTTGCCAGCGCGGTTCTTGTGCACGCGCTCGGCCTTCTCGGCGACCTTCTCGACGCTGTTCTGGATCTGCTCGGCGGCCTTCTTGAGGCCGATCGCGAGCGCGGGCTCCAGCTCCGCGAGGCCAGCGCGATGGCGCAGGACGAGCTTCGCGGCCTCGGCCGCGGAGGCGCGCAGCTCCTCGATCACGGACGGCCCGCTGCTCGCCTCGCCCTCGGGCGCAAACGCGCCTTTGGCGCGCAGCGCTGCCGCGACGTCGAGCTCGCAGCGTTCGAGGGCAAAGCGCGTCTCGTCGTCGACGAGCGTGCACGAGACCCGCGGGACGAAGGGGACGCGGGGGATGAGGGACGCGTCGCGCAATGGCCCGAGCTGCGCGTGGTAGGCGAGCTCGCCCATGCCGCCGATGTACGCGCAGGTCGGGAACACGGCGTCTTGCACGACCGGGCGCAGCAGCGCGCCGGCGCTCCAGTCTTCGGGCGCTTGCACGACCTCTGCGGCGAGCTCCGCGTCGGTGCGCGACCCCGACTCGCCGTCGTAGCGGAAGCCCTCGCCGCCGACGCGCAGCGCGAGGCGCCCGCGGGCCGCGTCGTGCCGGAACACGAGCGCCGCGGTGGCGGATGGGATCGCGACCGGGAGCCCTGCGGACGTGAGCGCGGCCTCGCCCAGCGCCAGCGGCGCAGCGACGCCGCGCGCAACGATGTGCCCGAGCTCGCTCGACAGGAGCGGGCGGATCCACGCCGGCTCGACGACGACCAAGCCATGGGCGCCGAGGAGCTCCGTGAATGACCGCGTCAGCGCCCGCGCGAGCGTCTCGCCGTCGCGGGGCAAGCAGAGCTCGAGCGCCCAGTCGACGTGCGCGTGCTCTTCGAACACCTGGCGCAGCTGCGCGTGCAGCGCCGGGAGCCGGTGCGCTTCGGCGCTGAGCGGCAGCTCACCGATCGGGGTCTTGCCCGAGCCCATCCCGGGCAGCGCGATCTTCTGCAGGTCGTTGTTGCGGTTGAGCTGCCACGCGTGATGCACCTCCGCGACGTCGTGGTCGTCCGCGTGGTTCCAGAAGACCGGTACGACGGGGGCCCCCCACGCGCGCGACAGCTCCGTCGCGAGGCGGCACGCCTGCAGCGCTTTGTAGAGGCTGTAGAGGGGGCTAGCGAGGAAACCCGGCTGTTGCCCGGTGACCACGGCGAACGTGCCCTCTTGTTGCAGCAGATTGAGCGAGGTCGCCGCGCGCGGCGGCAGCGCGGCCCCGAACACGGCGTCGAGCGCGCTGCGCAGGTGACCCGCGAGCACCGCGCGTTCGCCCGCTGCGTGCCGCTCCACAGGGCGCGGAATGTCAGCGAGCTTGCGCGCGACGGGGATCGGCGCGAACGTCGGACCTTGCGCGAGCGCAGCCCGCGCCAGCGGCGCGAGCCCCAGGATGTCAACGGGCAGATGGGCGAGGCGGACGTTCACGCGTTGCGCCTCACGGGCGCGCGCTCCTGTCGGTGCTGGCGAGCGACGCGGACCCGCCGGCGCGCACCGCGGCGCCGATGGCGGCCCCCATGTCACGGAGCGCAGCGCGCGCAGCGTCTTGCCAGGCGAGGCCCGGGCGCTCGCGGTACGCGTACAGGATGCCGCGCGAGGAGTTGATGATCGCGCCGCGCAGCGCGTCGCGGTGGCCGCGCATGAAGCCCCCCACGACGTCGTGCGCTGCGCCGCCCTGCGCGCCGTACCCCGGGATCAGGAACGGTGTGCGCGGCAGCAGCGCCCGGAACCGGGCGAGCTCGTCGGGGTGCGTCGCGCCGACGACGGCGCCGACGCTCGAGAGGCCCGAGCCTCCGACGAGGGCAGCGCCCCAGCGATCGACCAGCGACGCGACTTGTTCGGCGAGGGAGGGCGCGCCCGCGGCCTGCAGCTCGCTGCTCGAGGGGTTCGACGTCCGCACGAGCACGTACACCCCCGTCCCGTGCGCCTTGCACGCGTCGAGGAACGGCTGCACCGAATCCGTGCCGAGGTACGGGTTGAGCGTGACGGCATCACACAGCGTCCGCGGGTCCGTCCCTGGAACGCCGGTCAGGAACGCTTCCGCGTACGCGGCGGCGGTGCTGCCGATGTCACCGCGCTTCACGTCGCCGATGACGAGCAGGCCTGCGTCGCGCGCGGCTGCGACGACGCGCTCCCACTGCGCGACGCCATCGGCGCCGAGGGCCTCGAAGAACGCGGACTGTGGCTTCACGGCCGGCGTCAAATCCGCGACGGCAGCGATGACATCGACGAGGAAGTCCCCCATCGCTGCGGCGCGCTCCGCCCGTGACGCTGTGGCATCGTGAACGGCGGCGTATTCGGGTGGGATGCTCGCGAGGTGCGGGTCGAGGCCGACAAGGCACGCGCTCCCTTTGGCACGGACGGCGTCCTCGAGCCGATCAGCGAAGGGCCCGCTCGCTTTGGAGTCGACGCGTGTCTCTGCGCTCATGCGTTCCCCTGTCCGTCGGATTGCTTCGGCGAGCCCGGCTTTGGGTCGAGCCCAAACGCAGCGCGGCGCTCGTGGGGCTCGTCCAGGGACAAGACCTGCTCGCTCGCCGGGACGAGCACGCCGACGGAGACGACCGTTCGGATGGCTTCGTCGACGGTGATGTCCAGGGGGATCAGTCGGTTCGCCTCGATGAACACGGTGAAGCCCGTCATCGGCATCGGCGACGTCGGGATGAAGACGGACACGTACTCGGCGCCGAGGGCCTGATGGACGGAGCGCAGGCCGCCGCCGGTCACGAAGCCGATGGCCCAGACCCCTTCGCTCGGATACGGCGCAGCGACGACGGTGTCGAACTCGAGCTCGCTCTCCGACAAGAAGAAGTCGACGAGCTGCTTGGTGTATGGATAGACCGACTTCACGACCGGAATGCGGTGCAGCATTCGGTCGAACGAGTTGATCGCCGTGCGCCCGAGGAACCCGCTCGCGAGGTAGCCGAGGAACAGCACGAGCGAGGCCGCGATCACGATCCCGATCCAGCGGGGCAACGGTATGTCGTTGCGCAGCTTCTCCCGGTTGATCGCGAGCTTCTCGAAGTTGCGGATAAACGTCAGCTTCGCGTCGCGGTGCGATTGGATCGCCGCTTGCGCCGCGGACGAGCCGAGGTCCCCGAGCTCGCCGTTCGGGCCGAGGCGCTCTTGGAGCGCGATTGGCAGGTCCTCGACGGCCAAATAAGGGCGCGCGAACGGGTCTACGTCCATCGCCCCGAGCACCTTCCAGCCAAACCCGTTGCTGTCGAGCAGCGTCAGGAGCGTGCCGTTGATCGGCGTCGTGAGGTACGTGTTCACGAAGTTGACGACCGTCACGAAGACGAAGACCGTCAGGACCGTCGGCAGCAGGACGACGAGGCCCCGAACGAAGAAGTTCATCTTCTTCTTCGGCTTCGGCGCCTTGCGCTCTTTGCGATCGAAGCGGCGTTCGCTCTTTGTCTCGGGCGTGGGCCCGGGCTCGGGTGTCTCCGTCATGGCGCGAGGTCGAGCATGGTAGCGGCGCTCCGGTCGGAAAACTGGGTCCGTGCAGCCCAGTGTTCAAGCCGCAGCGCTCCCGCCCGCCGTTCAGTCGCCTCGCCCGAGGCGCGTGAGGAACTGCCGCGCGACGCCGTCCGCGACGGGGAGCCCTGCGGATGTCAATCGGTAACGTCCGTCGACGCGCTCCAGCAAGCCGAGCGCGCGGTGCTCCTCTGCGATCGCGAGCGCGGGATCCGGCGCTCCAGGGGTCAGCTCCAGGCGCGCGGTCGCGCGGGCTTCGCTGGGCTCGACGCCCGCCGCGAGCCGCAGGCCGAGCCACCAAGTCTCACCCAGCCGCGCGAGCGGCGCGAGCTCTTCGCGCCAATCGAGCGCCTGTCCGCTCGCGGCGACACGTCGCAGGTAAGGGACGATGGCGCGCGAGTTCCCGGCGCGGATGCCCCCCACTTGGCTCACCGCGCCTGGCCCGAGGCCCACATAGGGACCGTTCAGCCAGTAGTTCACGTTGTGGGCGCACGCCTCACCGGGACGGGCATGATTCGAGACCTCGTATGCGGCGAGCCCGGCGCGCGCGGTCAGCGCGCGCGTCGTCGCGAGCATCTCGAGCTCGACCTCCTCGGGCGCGCTCTGCAGGCGGCCTTGATCGAGCCAGCGCTTGAAGCGCGTGTCCTCCTCGAACGTCAGGTTGTACGCCGAGAGGTGCTCGGGTCCGAGGTCCAGCACCCGCGCGAGGTCGCGGGCCCAGGTCGCTGCCGTCTGCCCTGGGATCGCGTAGATCAGGTCGATGTTCAGGTGCTCGATGCCTGCGGCACGGGCCGCGTCGTAGGCCGCGAACGAGTCCGCGACGGAGTGCACCCGCCCGAAGAGCGCCAGCGTCGCGTCGTCGAGGCTCTGGAAGCCGATCGAGAGGCGCCGCACGCCGAGGTCGAGCAGCGCGCGCGCCTTGGCGCGGTCGAGGCTCTCGGGGTTGCACTCGGCGGTGACCTCGGTCGCGCTCGCCCGCCAGCCGAGCAGCTCGTCGAGGCCGTCCAGGAGCCGCCGTAGCTGCGCCTCGCTCAAGAGCGACGGGGTGCCGCCGCCGAGGAACACCGTGCGCGGCGCCGGCGCGGCGCGGCCGCGGGCCTCGACGAGGATGGCCTCCACCATCGCGTCGACGTCCCAGCGGCTCGGCGCGCTCCCGCCGCGCTCCACCGGCACGCTGAAGAAGTCGCAATAGTGGCACTTCGCCGCGCAGAACGGCAGGTGCACGTAGAGCGGCGTGCCCGGCGCGGCGTCCGCGCCGAGCCGAATGGGCGCCGTCTGCACGAGCTCTGCGGCCTCGCTCGAGGTGAGCTCGCTCTGGGGGGCCTGGCCCAGGGGTGCTTGGCTCAGGGGTGCTTGGCTCTGGGGGACGTGGCTCACGGTGCGGGCACGTAGAGGTCGAGGCGCGCGTCTGCGGCCACTTGCAGCGTGATCTCGCCGCGGGCGAGGTCGCGCACGACGCCGCCGAGGGTCGCGCGATCGAGCAGCGTCGCGCGCACGATGTGCTGCGCCGCCGCGAGGCCGTCGACCTCGAACACGACCGGGTCGGGCGGCGGGTTCGCGGGCGCGCGGCGCAGGTGCGCGGCGATGGGCTGGCGCTCCGCGGACTCGACGCGCTGCACGACGAGCCCCTCGACGCGGCCGCGGCCGGGGCCCGTGACGTGGACGGTCAACCGGCCCGCGCACGGGGAGAGCTCGAGGGTGCGCTCGTTCGCCCGACGTGGATCGAGCAGCACGCGCGCCGGCGCGTAGCCAGGCACCGCGACCTCGATCCACAACGGCCGGACGGACGGGATCCACGGCAACAGCACTGGCGACGCGGCGTCGGTGACGAACACGCGACCCGCGTCCGGCGCGGCGCCCGGCCCACCGTCGGTCGCCTCCGCGCCGCCGCCAGGCCCTTCGGCTTCGCGCACCGTGACCCCGACGAGGTCCGCGCCCGTACCGGCGGCGAGCACGCGCAGCCGGTTGGTCGGCACCGCGCGGCCGACGAGCGCGAGCCGATCGGGGCGCGGCTCGAACGGCCCCGCGGGCTTGGCAAAATGCGTGGGTTGACCCTCCAGCACCCCGTCGACGATCCACAGCGTCGACCGCGACGGCACGAGCGTCGTGAACTGGCCGAGCTCGACTTGGACCTCCCGTGTCGTGGTCTCGCCGCCGGCAAAGACGTCGAGGCGGAACGAGCCGCTGGGGTGCGTGCGCAGGGTGCCGTCGGGCGCCTCGACGAAGACGTCGCCAGCGAGCGTGACCGGCGCGCCGGCCGCGGGCGGCAGCAGCGGCGGTTGGCGCGGCGCCTCGTAGCGCGGCGGCTCCTCCGCCGTCGCGGCGTCTGGCTCGTCCTGGGTGGGCACGGCCGGCCCCTGGCGCTCGGTCTGCAGCTCAGGGCCGCTGAGCGGCGGCGCCGGGGCGCTGCGTTCGGCGCCGGCCCCGCGGAGCAGCCACCAGGCGAGCCCTGTCACCGACAGGGCCAGGGCGGCGACAGCGAAGGTTGCAAACGAGCGCACGCCCCCATTGTGCCCGGGAACGGGGCGCCGCGTGGCCTCACTCCCCGTCCATGACCTCGTACAGCTTCTGGAGCGCTTCGCGCTCGATCTGACGCACGCGCTCGCGCGTCAGGCCGACGACCTTGCCGATCTCCTTCAGCGTCATCTGCTCGCCGCCTCGCTCGCCGAGGCCGTAACGCAGCTTCAGGATCGTCGCCTCGCGCTCGTCGATGGCGCCCAGCAGCTCGCTCAGCTTGCCGAGCAGGTCGCGCTGCTCGAGGGCCTCGTCGGGCAGCTCGAAGCGCTCGTCCTCGACGGTGTCCTGGGCCTGGGTCAGGACGTCGAGCGAGACCTCGCCCGCCGCGTTCGCCTCGATCGTCCGCTTCAGCAGCGGCCAGGACTCACGCGGGATCTCCAGCTCGAGCGCGACCTCCTCAACGGACGGCAGCCGACCGAGCCGGTACTGCAGCTCGTTGGCGACGTTGCGCCACTTGGAGACCATCTCCGACATGTAGCCGGGGACGCGCACGGACTTCACCGTGTTCGTCAATGCGCGGCGAATCGACTGCTTGATCCACCAGGTGCCGTAGGTCGAGAACCGGCAGCCCGCGTCAGGGTCGAACTTCTCAGCGGCCTTCATCAAGCCGATGTTGCCCTCGGCGATGAGGTCTTGGAGCGGCATCCCCCGCTCGTTGTACATCTTGGCGATGGAGACCACGAGGCGCAGGTTGGCGCGGATCAAGTGTTCGCGCGCCTCTAGGTCTCCGGCTTGGATCCTCACACCGAGCTGGCGCTCCTCCTCGGCGGAGAGGAGGGCCACCTCGTTGATCTCGGTGAGGTACGTCTCGAGGCAGCGTTCGGCGGAAATGGGAGTGCTCCAGGTCGAGAAGAGAGGTGGCGGGCGTTCGGTCCTGGGCTGTGGATCGACGCCGTTCACGCGCGTTCTTGAGGTAGACGTCTGGTACCCTCGCGGTGATGCCTGAAGCCTCGCTGGATAAGCTCGTTCCGGAGCAGGACTTCGCCCGGCTCCTGGGATTGAAGGCGCGCTCTTTGCTGCGCCTCGCGTGCGCGCCCACAGACGCGCCCTGGACCAAACGGCGCTTCTTCGAGCTGAGCTACGAGGCGGACCTCGTGGAGTGTTTCCTCGACGACTACGGCGGCCGGCGCAACCGCACGTTCTCGCTCTTCACCGAGCTCGTGGCGTCGGCGCGCGGCTTCGCCCTCGCGGGTCTCAGCCTCGAGCACCTGTCACGCAGGCTGCCTGGCTACGGCGTCGTGGATCGCCTCCCTGGCCTGGAGCGTCGCGCGGCGATGGCTGATATCGACGTCGCCCATTCGTTTGTGCGCACGCGCCTCGAGGCGTTCCTGTCGGCGCTGCTCGATGAGGCCCACGCCCTCGGTGTCTCGACGCTCCAGGTCGGTGAAGGCTCCGCGCCGGCGGACGAAGAGGTGCGGCGCTTTCGGCTGCCCCAGAACGTCGGGCACGACCGGCTCGAGAGCGACGAGCAGCGCATCGCTGAGATCGCGTCGCGCTACCTCGCGGCCGCGACGATGTTGGATGAGCTCGGCCTGCGGAGCTTCGCGGACCCCTCGGCGCGGGAGCGTTTCATGGCCGAGCACTGCCGCGAGGAGCACGCGCGGGTCTTCGAGGCGACCGTGCACAACCTGCAGTCCGCGTACGACACGTACGTGAAGAACACGGTCAGCGAGTCGACGGACGAGCGCCTCCCTAGGCTGCGCGGGCACGCCTCGGCGACGCTGCATCTGCTCGAGGCCGTCACGCAGCTGACCCACTTCGTCGAGCGCCACGAGCGCGGACTGCTGTCCGACCAGGCGAACGCGCGGGTGCAGTCGATCGTGTCTCGAGTGGAGATCCGCGAGGTCACGCTCGAGCGCCTGCTGGTCTGGGCGCGGGTCTTCATGGCCTCGGGCAAGGACCTGGCTGAGGGGCTCGTGCCGAGCTACTCGCGGGTCCGCTCGATCGAGGTCCAGCTCGCCGACGACGTGTACTTGCACGCGCGGCCTGCGTCGCTGATCGCGCGCGTGGTCGGCCACCACGGGACGCCGGTAGAGCTGACGATCGGCGATCGGACCTGCAACGCAGGGTCGATCCTCGAGCTGATGGTCGCGATCGGCTCGAGCCCGGAGGCCCGGCACGTCCTCCTCCGTGGGGACGAGCGGCCCCTCGAGGACCTGGTGCGGCTACTTGACGCAGGTTGCGGCGAGCGGGGCTCCGAGTCGTTCCCCGCCGAGCTCGACTACCTGCGCCGCAGGGGCTGACGCGCGCCTCGTCGGCGCTCGGCGCCGGTCAGATTCCGAGGAAGAGCCGGTCCGCCAGGATCGCGGGGAGCCCAGCGCGGCGGATGCGGTCCGCCTCGCGCTCGATGTCGTACTCGACGCGGTGCAGGCCCATGCGCCCGGTCTCGGTGTCCCAGACGGCATAGCAGGCGCGAGGGTCTTCGTCGCGCGGCTGGCCCACGCTCCCGACGTTGACGAGCGCCCGGTGCGCGAGCGTGAGGTTGACCTCGCGGTCGATCGAATAGCACGTCTCGTGCGGCGCGTCGGCAAGGCGCATGATCGAGACCGGCACGTGGGTGTGGCCCAGGAAGCACACCCCCTGCTCGAGCTCGTCGAGCGAGGGGTCGGCGTCCTCGGTGCTCTGGATGTAGTCGAACCGCTCCGGCTTGGCGAGGGTCCCGTGCGCCAACGTGCAGTGCTCGGCCTGGGCGACGTACGGGAGCGCCCGGAGCCAATCGAGCTCGACGGGCGTCAGGATGGTCTTGGTGTAGTCGACCGCTGCGCGCGCATTGGGATTGAAGAGGCGCGTGTCGAGCTCTTCGGTGCACGCGGCGTCGTGGTTGCCCTTGACGACGAGCGCGCAGTGTTGACGCACGAGCGCGACACACTCCCTTGGCGCGGCGCCGTAGCCGACGACGTCGCCGACCTGCAGCATCGTGTCGATGGAGCGGTCAGCGAGATCCGCGAGCACGGCCTCCAACGCCGCTAGATTGGCGTGGATGTCACCGAGGATTGCGTAGCGCATGGACGGTCGGGGCGCGGACGAGGAGCAGCCAGGCTGCGCCTGTCAGAGCGATCATCGGCAGAATGGCCATGCATCGGTGAGCCAACCCGGCTTCGAGTTCCAGTCCAAGTCTCCCGTGGCGACTCACATCGAAGGCCCCGGTGAGGGCTCGGGTCAGGATGGTGAGGTCCGGCCCCCCAGTCGTCGGACCGGAGGTCCCGACGAGCGCAGGCAGGACCCAGGCTGCCAACGGGACCGCGAGGGCCCGGCGTTGAGGTCCGAGCGGGAGCCGCAAGGCCACGAGGCCGATCGCTAGGAGGTGCATGCCGGTCAGCGCGATGGCGGCGAGTTGGGCGCCATCGCGGGCGCCGCTGGCCGCCGGGGCGAGCCACAGCGCGGGCAGGAGCGCGGCGGCGAGCGGGAGGGTCGCGGCGCCTGCGAGCGCGCCGGCTTCTGCGGCAATTTGTCGCATCGGGGCGGCGCGGCCCAGGAACCAACTCCCGCGCGCCAGGGTCTCGACCCCCCTCGTGACGCCGACGAGGAGGGCAAGGAACGTGACCTCGTAGGAGTGCGTCGAGAGCGGACCATCACGGGTGGTCAGACCGAGCTCGCCGAACACCAGGATGGCTGGCCAGGCCGCTCCGAAGAGCGCGAGGAGGGCCCACGTCGCCGGTCGCCGCGCGTGCTCCGTGATCGTCCAGCGGGCGAGGGCGAGCGGCACCATGTGCAGAGCGGAACAAGAATCCCGCGCCGGTGCAAGGGTCGCGTTGCGCGGCGAGGAGCGCTGAAGTGCGGGGGGGGGCCGGTTCGACGGACGGTCTCGGCGCGGGCAAGCGAGACAAACAGGATGTTCCCGCCTGTTGCCTCCCAGCGCTTGACACCGTCCGGGCGCTCTCTACCCTCCGTCCCGACCCATGTGGCCCGGCTTGTTCCACGTGGAACAGCGGCGAGTTCCACGTGGCACGGCGCGGTAGGCAAGGCACCTGAACATGGAACGACGACTTGGGCGTGGGCTCGGATCACTGCTGGGCCAGAACGATGCGGACCGCGCGCAAGCGTCGAGCGACGATGCCAAGGGGATGCGCGAGCTGCCCCTCAAGGCGATTCGCCCCAATCCCGCGCAGCCACGCAAGGTGTTCGACAGCGAACACCTCGAGGAGCTGAAGCAGAGCATCGAGGCCCACGGCCTGCTCCAGCCGATCGTCGTGCGTCCGCTCGGGAACGGGCTCTACGAGATCATCTCGGGCGAGCGCCGTTGGCGGGCTGCACGTCTAGCGGGCTTGGAGTCGATCCCGGTCATGATCCGCACCGCAGACGACAAGGTGAGCCTTGAGCTCGCGATCGTCGAGAACGTGCAGCGCCAGGACCTCGATCCGATCGAGAAGGCGAAGGGGTTCCACGTGCTCGCGGAGACCTTTGGGCTCTCCCACGATCAGATCGCAGAGCGCGTGGGTCTCCAGCGGTCCACGGTCGCCAACCTCGTGCGCTTGCTGGAGCTGCCAAAGGAGATCCAGGACGGCGTCTCGGCTGGCCTCATCGCTATGGGGCATGCCCGGGCGTTGCTCGGGGTCAAGGAGGCCGCCCAGCAGCGATCGGCGTTCGAGCAGGTGGTGCGCCAGGAGTTGTCCGTACGGGATACGGAGCGGCTCGTGCAGCATGTCCAGGCGGCGGGGTCCGCGGGGGCCGCAGGGGCCACGCTGGCGGCGGATGGCGCCGCGTCAGCGGGCAAGGCTAAGGATGGGCCCGAGAAGCCGCGGGAGCCTTGGCAGGGCACCCTCGAATCGCGGATGCGCGAGCACTTGGGCGCCAAGGTCGAGCTCCTGAAGGGCAAAGGCTATCGAGGACGCATCGTGGTCCATTTCAACGGCCGGGAGGACCTGGAGCGGATCACCGAGCTGCTCGGTCCAAAGGACCTCCTCTAGGCGCCCTCCCGCGCTGAAGGGCTCCGATGCAGCGTTGTTCCACGTGGAACAACGCTGCAGTGCTGGGGGTCCTCGTTTTCTGCTTGTTCCACGTGGAACAGGGCTGACCGCTGCGGATGGATGTCGCTTGAGGCGGCTGTTCCACGTGGAACAGGCCGCCGCTGCGGATGGATGTCGCTTGAGGCGGCTGTTCCACGGAACAGGGCCGCCGCTGCGGATGGATGTCGCTTGAGGCGGTTGTTCCACGTGGAACAGGGCCGACCGATGCGGATGGATGTCGTTTGAGGCGGTTGTTCCACGTGGAACAGGGCTGACCGCTGCGGGTGGATGTCGCTTGGGGCGGCTGTTCCACGTGGAACAGGGCCGACCGATGCGGATGGATGTCGTTTGAGGCGGTTGTTCCACGTGGAACAGGGTGGTTCGCCCCGTTCAGGGAAGGCTTGCAGGGGGTGTTCCACGTGGAACAACGGGCAGCAGCTCGCTCGCGCTCCAACCCGCTCCCTGGCAACAGGTGACTCTGGACGAACTGTGGAGAAGACTCGAGCGGCAACCCGCGAGCCTAGGGGGGCGTGGGAGCCCATGTGCGCTTTGGGCGCTCCGTAGGCGTATCAGGCAGCGCCCAAGTAGGTGAACGCTGTTAACCTGGGGCCGGCCACAGGACTGTGGAAAAGAAGCGCGCCGTCACCCCAGTGAGGGGGGACGGCGCTCGCTTTCACCGCCTAGCGGTGCGGCGCATTGTCGCCCTGTGTCCTAGTCGCCCCGCACGCTGACGTGGTTCAGCACGACAGGGTCGAGGGGCCGCTGCGGGTTGGTCGGGTCGGGGGCGCCCTCTTCGATGGCGCGCACGACGGACTCGCCGCCGATCACCTTGCCATACACGACGTGCACGCCGTCAAGGTGGTGGGGCGCGCCCGTCGTGATGTAGAACTGGCTCCCCGAGCTCTGGACATCCTGGCCCATCTTCGCCGCGGCGAGGTACATCGGGAGGTGGATGAGCTTGTTCTCCTCGCGATCGATCTTGTAGCCCGGCCCGCCTTGGCCCCAGGTCTCCGGCGCCTCGAGGTCCTTGCTGTTGGGGTCGCCGCCCTGAATCATGAAGTCCTTCATGACGCGGTGGAATCGGGTCCCGTCATAGAAGTTCTCCCGCGCGAGCTTCAGGAAGTTCTCGACGTGCTTCGGCGCGAGGTCCGAATAGAGCGCGACCTCGATGTTCCCCTTGGTCGTCTCGAGGACGACGACGGGCGCGTCCACCGGCGGATCCGGGTTCACGTAGAGGTGCTCATACTGCTTGCGGAAGGCCTCTGTTGCCTGAATGGACGCATCCAGGTGGTCCGCAAGGGAGACCTCGGCGCCGTCCTTCCCGAGCGGCAGCGTGAACTTCGTCAGCAGCGGGTTCTGGCTGTTCTTCAGCTGCGTCGCGACCTCGCGGGCGCTGCTGAAGTTCGCGTCCTCCGCGTACGCGTACGCCGCCATCATCCGCGACCAGCTCGCCGCGGGTTGGTCCCCCAGCTTGGTGGCAACGCGCTGCAGGGCCTCTGCGTCCAGGTCCTGGACCGAGGGCTGCACCCCGAAGGCCTTGCCCCCGAGCGCGTCGTACACGCTCTCCCATTGGGCTTGGTCCTCCACCTGGGCTGCGTGCCCGCGGGACTGCACGAAGAGGATGGCCCCCGAGACGGCGATCACCGCAGCGAGGAAGTGGAACTTGTAGCGATCGACGAGCTGAGCGAGCGCAGAGCGCTCCTCGGTGACGATCGTGATTTCGGTGGCTGCCTTGTGCTTCGCCATGGGGGGTTCTAGCTTCCTTCGGCGCCGACGGAATGGCGCCCGGTCCGCAGAGAACGGCCCGGCAGTATAGATGCAAGTCCCGAGCGCGGACAATTCCCTACGTCCCGACGACCTGAACCTGACTCGATTCATGGACCCCATCGCCCTCCTGCTGTGCATCTCGCCCCTCGTGGCGAACGCCCCCGCGCCCTCGGAGGTCGCCGCGCTCCCCGCCGCGGCGCCCGAGGCCTCCGCCACGACCACCGTCGCGCCCCAAGACGACTTCAACGAGAAGATGAAGGAGGCGGGCGATGACCCGCAGAAGCTCTGGGCCCTCTACCAATGGACCCAGGAGGATAAGAAGCGCGAGAAGTTCGCCAAGCGCGCGCTGCTGAAGCTGATCAAGGTCGATCCGGAGCACGCCGAGGCGCGCGCCGCGCTGGGGCACACGAAGTTCGAGGACAAGTGGTTCGAGAGCGAGCGTGAGCTGTCCGCGTACAAGAAGAAGCGCGCGAAAGAGCTCGGATTGGTCGAATGGAAGGGGAATTACGTCGATCCCGCCGACCTGCCCTACCTGCGCAAGGGGCTCGAGAAGGACAAGTACGGCCGCTGGATCGACCCCGAGATCAAGCGCAAGGAGGCCGAGGGCTGGGTCCTGCAGGACACCACCTGGGTCTCCCCCGAGGAGAAAGACAACGTCGCGAAGGGGCTCTGGAAGTGTGGCGCGAAGTGGCTGTCGCTCGACGCGGCCAACGAGTACCACGCCATCCTCGGCGACCCGTGGGTCATCCCGCAGGGCAAGGCGCAGGTCCACTCGTACGCGGACCGCGCGGTGGCGCTGCGCGCGCTCGAGCTCGCCAACAAGGCGTACTACGACGTCACCAAAGCGACCGGCGTAGCGCCCGATGTCCCGATCCCGTTCGCGCTGACCCGGGACCAGGAAGGCTTCCTGAAGTTCTGCGACGGCGACGACGCTTTTGACCACCCCTTGCTCGAGCCGCGCGCCCTTTCGTCGCAGATGCGCGCGGTCTTCGCGGACCTCTGGTTCGACTTCAAGGCCGAGCGCTACCTCGGGATGGGTGCCACGTTCTGGGACCCGGCCGCCGAGCACGCCGACAACTACGCCATCCACGACGTGCGGATGGCCTACGGCCTGTCGTTCATGGAGTTCGTCGATCCGGCCTCCGCGGCGATCGACGAGGCCCTCGCGAAGAAGAAGGTCGACCAGCAGTTCGCCCTCGCGCGCCTGAACGGCCGCCGGCTGCCTGAGTGGATCCACTGGGGCGTCGCGTCGTACACCAGCCGCTGGTTCGTGGACACCTCGGTTGGCCAGGGTGGGAACCCCAACTGGGCCGGCCAGTGGTCGGCGGACAACATCCGCGGCCGCGGCGGCCTCGACCCCCTAGGCGAGATCATGGATTGCCAGCTCGATGCCGGCGACGACAACACCAGCAAGATCGTGAACGAGGTCGGCTTGCTCGTCGCGTTCTGCGTCGATGGCAAGAACGTCGAGGTGACCAAGAAGTGGAACGCCGTCTTCGAGGCCATGCGCTCCGGCGGCGACGTCGAAAGCTCTGTCAACGACCTGCGTAAGACCCTGTTGAAGTGCGAGGACGACATCCGCGTCTTCGCGAAGCTCTGACCTTCAAGCGACGCGTCGATCCACCCGTTCAGGCGCAATCCCCATGATCCTCTCGACGTTCCTTCTCCTCAGCAGCGCGAGCGCGCTGGTCCCCGATGAGCCGTTCGCGGCCCACCCCGCCGACGCCGCGATCTCCTTCCAGATCCCGTCCATCGGCGCGCTGCTCGAGGCCTATGAGTCCTCGGTCTATGGCCGGATCCTCGCGGACCAGGCCCTCCACGAGGCGATCGGCAGGATCCTGGGGGCCGGCGGGCCGGTCGACCCCCGCGAGCTCCTGGCCCAGCAATGGTCGCAGCAGGTGGCCCAGGGTGCCCCCCCGGTGGATCGCTTCGTCGACGCCCTCAGCGCGTTCTCGTTCTCGTTGAGCGTGCCTGGCGGCGACCTGGCCGGGTTCCTCACGTCGATGGAGGCGAGCCAGGACCAAGAGGCCCTGGCCGCGTCGCAGGTCACCCTGCGGGCGATCCTCGACTTCAAGGACGCCGAGGGCGCCGCGATGGCGCTCGACGCCGTGCGGCAGGCCATCCAGCAAGGGGGGCCGGAGCTGCAAGTCGAAGAGCTCCCCTCGGTCGGCGGCGCGTTTGGGGCCGCGACCATGACGCGGCTCAACATGCCCGCGGGGCCGAGCGCCTTCGGTGACACCGCGCGCCTCATCGCCGGCGGGACGCGTATCGCGCTGCTCGCGGGCGCGGAGAGCGACGAGGTCGCGCTCGGCCGTATGGTCGCCCCGGCCGGTGGCCCGAGCGCCGCGACGGTGTTCCGTGCCGCCCGCCAGGGCTTTGACGCACCGACGGGCGCCGTCGTCTTCGAGGCGCACATCAACCCGTTCGTCGAGCGCATCGTGATGGCGGAGGAGCCGATGGCGCTCGCTGTCCTCGATGTCGTCGAGGGCTTGCTCGGCCCGCTCGGCTCGATGGCGATCCGCGGCGGCGATTGGCGCGTGCGCTTGGAGGGCGGCCAGTTCGTGACCGAGGGCAACTACCCGAAGCCTGCGGCCTCGCCGCTCGCGGGGCTCTTCGGCGCGAAGGCGCTCGACCCCGAGGACCTCGCGCTCGTCATGCCGGACGCCATCGTCGCGGGGGCGGTCAGCATGGACAAGGACGTGCTGCAGCGCCTCTTTGCGGGTGTCATCGCGCAACAGGGCGGCGAGGACATGCTCGTCGAGCTCGACAACAGCTTTGGCTTCCGCCCCGACCGCGACCTGATCGCGCCGCTCGGCGACGCGATCGCCTACAGCTTGCCGCCGCTGACGACGCTGCTGAGCGCGCCGCCGTTCACTGTGTCGTTCGACATCGCTGACCTCGACGCCTTCACCAAAGGCATGGACGGCGTGTTCACCCTGCTCGAGGCGCAAGGCACGGACGCCGTCCAGCTCAAGCGCGAGGAGTACAAGGGCTCGCGCCTCTATACCCTGAGCTTCGCCGGCGCGAACGACGCCGGTGGCGGCATCGCTGGGTTGCCGATCAACCCTGCCGCGATCTTCCGGCCGACGATGGCGATCGGCCAGGGGCGCGCGTTCCTGATCACGACACCGAACCTCGCGAAGAAGGAGATTCGGCGCGTCGACAAGCTCAAGGGCGCGCTCGAGCTGCACCCCGCCTTGAGCGGCGCCGCCCTGCCCAAAGGCGCGACCGAGGTCGGCTACGCGGATTGGGCGGACTTCTTTGGCCGCATCTATTCGGGCGTGAAGGGCCTCGCGCCGATGCTCGGCGCGGTGGTCGGTCAGCTGCCCTTCGATCTCTCGATGCTGCCCGAGGGCGAGCTCATCACGCAGCACTTCCAGCCGAGCTTCCGCTCGAAGCGCATCGACGGCAACGTCGTGCGCGTCCACGGGCGCTCCTCCTTCGGGCCCGAGCTGAGCCTGGTCGCGTCGCTGGGCGCCGCGGCCTCGATGCGGCAGGCTGTAGCAGTGCAAGCGTACGAAGGGTCCTTCGATGACTTCGACGAGGGCGTCGCTCCGACCGAGGCGACCGAGGCGACCGAAGAGGTCATGGTCGTCGAAGAGGAGCCCTATACCGGCCCTGACGCCGCGCTCCTCCTGACGCAAGACTTGCTGTTGACCATCAAGGTGGACCTCACCGTGCACCGCTTCGACAAGGGCGCCTACCCCGCGTCCCTGGGCGAGTTCGGCCACGCGGGCGCGGTCGATGGCTGGGGCCACGCGGTGGTGTACAAGCTGACGCAGGCCAACTATTCGCTCTACTCCGTTGGTCCGAACGGTGTGGATGACGGCGGCGCAGGGGACGATATCCTGCCCCTCGATTGACGGCCGCAGCCCGCCGCATGGCGGCGGGCGACACGTCGGAGGGGGCGAGGCGGCGCGCCTCGCCCCCTCCGGTGTTTTAATCGGCCACACCCGTCTCGCCTGGCCACACACCCCCCACGTATCGCCGTTGAATTCGAGCCCGCCGCCGAACCCGAACCTTGGGCCGACCGAGGAGGAACGGGCCTCGCCTGAGGGCGCGGCGACCCCGCGCTGGGAATACGAGCGCGCGGACCGCGCCCAGCGCAACCAACCCTGGCGCCGCCGCTTTCGACACTGGCGTCGCCGCGCGTCGCGGCCGCTCGTCCTGTTCATCGTGCCCGCGCTCGTGCGGGTCTTGTCGTGGACGTGGCGCAAACGAGCGCTGCACCCCGAGCGCCGCGGTGAGTTCCTGACCGGCGGCCAGAGCTGCATCGGAGTCCTCTGGCACGGCCGCATGCTCGCTGCCGTGCCCCAGTTCCGTGACGTCGACGTGCGCGTGCTCGTGTCCATGTCCGGCGACGGGCAGCTCGCGGTCGACCTCCTGCAGCGCTTTGGTTATGGCACGCTGCGCGGCTCGACGAACAAGTCCGGCTCGCGGGCGCTGCGTGAGATGCTGGGCTCCCTGCGCGACGACGTCGTCACCGTCGCCATTACGCCCGACGGGCCGCGCGGTCCGCGCCACGCAGTCAGCCGTGGGCCGGCATTCCTTGCGCGCGAGACCGGGCTGCCGATCTTGCCCGTGGGCATCGCCGTCGACCGCGCGTGGTACGCGAAGTCGTGGGACCGCTTCACGATCCCGAAGCCGTTCGCGCGTGTCTGCGTCGCCTACGGCGAGCCGCTGCGTATCGCGCCTGACGCGAGCGACGAAGAGCTCGCGCTGGTCGGCGAACGGATCCGCGCGGCGCTCCAGGGCGCCGAGCGCGAGGCCTTTGCCTCGCTCGGTCGGCCGATCGATTGGTGAGGGGTGCGAGGCAGCGTCAAGTCACAGGCAGCCATGCACATCGACGGCTCGCAGCGCTTGCGCATCGGGGTCTCAGGCTGGACGCGGCCGGATTGGGAGCCGCTCTGGCCCGAGGCCGGGGACGAGCGCAGGCTCGCGCTCCTCGCACGTACGTTCGGCTGCTTGGAGATCGATACGACGCGCTTCGCCACGCCGGCGCTCAGGACGGTGCAGCGCTGGAATACGGCGTTGGCCGCGGCAGACGCCGTCGGGGTCGCTGCGGCTCCGGCGACAGACCAGTCTCCGTCGCGCGCCTGCCGCGCGCTCGTCGAGGTGCCCGCGACGTTGCTAGACGCAAACGCGCCGCTCGAGGAGCCCGTCGCGCGCCTTGTGCTCGCGCTGCGCCCGCTCGTGCGCGCGCGACGCCTGGGTGCGCTGGTCGCGCGCTTCGACGTGCAGTTCTTGTACGGTCCGGCCGAGCTGCGGCGCCTCGGGCGGCTCGCCTCGGCGTTGGCGCCGCTGCCGCTCGTCTTGGAGGCGCGCCATCCGTCGTGGTGGGACCCGCGCGCGCTCGACGCGCTGCGTGGTGTCGGGGTCTCGCTCGCCCATGTCGACGTTGCGTCGGATTGGCGCCGGATCCCCGAGCGGCATGCGCCGACGGGTCCCATCGGCGTGTTGCGGCTGGTAGGGCGCGGCGCGAGCGCCCAAGACGCATCGGCAGCGCACAGCGGGCTCGGGCCGGAGGTCAGCGACTTCCGCTACCCGCCGCCGCTCGTCGGGCGCTTCGCGCAGCGCGCGCGGGCCATCGCGCGCGAGGTCGACGAGTGTTTTGTCGTCGCGGCGAACGTCACGCGCGGGCAAGCGCTCGCGACGGCCTTCGAGCTACGCTGGCTCTGTGAAGCGCGCGGGCCGCTGACCCCCTGGCCCAAGCTCCGCGCGACGTTCCCGGACCTCGCGGCGCTCGAGTCGGCGCCGCCGCCGCTGTAACGATCCATCCCCACTGGCTCTCTTGACGGCCCCACCGATGCATGAGCAACGACCCATCGCACTGAATACGCGCGAGTTGACGCTCGAGCACGGCCCCGAGCATCGCCGCCGAGGCCGGCAATGGAACGAGGTCTCCGTGCGGGTCGTTGCGCCGGAGCTCCCGCCCGGCGCCACCGCCCCCGTCGTGACCCTCGTGCACGGCTTCAAGGGGTTCATGCACTGGGCGTTCTTCCCGGAGCTCGCGGCCCGCCTCGCGCGCGCGGGCATCATCGCGGTGTCGTACAACGCGTCCCACAACGGCGTGTCGGCCCGCGCCGGCGGTCCCGATGCCGCGTGGGACATCATTGACGACGACGCCGCGTTCGCCGCGAACACACACACGTACGAGCTCGAGGACCTCGCGCTCGTACGGGCGTGGGTCGCGAGCGGCGCGGTGTCGGGGGCCGATCCAGCGCGCGAGGGGCTCTTCGGCCACAGCCGTGGCGGCGGGATCGCCCTGCTCTCCGCGGCGGCGCATGCGCCGCGCGCGCTCGCGCTCTGGGCGCCCATCGACGACGTCGATCGCGTGGATGCGGCGACCAAAGCGCGCTGGCGCTCGGTCGGGCACCTCGCAGTCCCGAACCAGCGGACGGGCCAGGTGCACCTCCTCGGGCTCGACATCCTGGACGAGGTCGAGCGAGACCATGGGCGCCTCGACATCCTGGCGGCGGCGCGGCAGGTCGCTTGCCCGACGTTGCTCGTGCACGGCACCGACGACGGCGCGGTCCCGTTCGCCGCCTCGGAGCGCATTCGCGCGGCGTTGCCTGAGGCCGAGCTCTTGTGTATCGAGGGTGCGAACCACGCGTTTGGCGCCACCCATCCGCTGCGCGCGCCGTTGCATCCGGACCTCGAAGAGGCGCTCGACGCGACGTTGGCACACTTCGTCGCGCGCCTCGACGCTCGACCCACCGCGGGGCGGTGACGCCAGGCGCGCCGCGTTCCCCCCTCGGGTAGGCCCATCAGCGAGCGTGCGCGCAGGGGTGAGCGGGAGCGCTCACTGCGCGGGCCGCAGCCGGCGCGTCCAGGCGAGCAGCCTCGCGTGCGGACCGCGGTGCGCGGCACGGACGTTGCTGGGTCCTTGGTTACCTGGCGCCACTGGATACCACTATGCAAGTCCAACAACGCTCCTGCTCGCTGCCGCTCTGCCGCCCTGCACGCATCACCCTCTCCTGTTTGACCCTCTTGGGCGCCGTGACCTCGGGCGCGGCGTCGGCCCAAGGGCGGCTCGTCGGCGAGGGGCAGACCCTCGATGGGCGCGCCTATGGCCTGCCCGAGCAGAGCGGCGCCGTCGCGGCATATGGCGGGTTCGTGCTGTCGTCCACCGTGACCAGCGTGCCGGCCGGAGGGGACCACGCGCAGCTCTTCGGCGAGCTCACTGGCGCGCAGCAGCTCTACCCAGTGGCGACGTTTGACGCCGTCGGAGACGGCAACGCGCGCGCGTTCGGCTCCGACGTCGCGCTCGGCGCGGGCCGGCTCATGGTGTCCGACCCAGGTGCGCCGGTCGGAGCATTGCAGGGGCGCGTCGATAGCTGGTCGCTCGGAGCCCTCGGCGTGAACGAGCGCGCGACGCTGACACCTCCTGAGCCCGGTTGCGCGGCGTTTGGGGCGCGCATCGACTGCGACGGGGCACGCCTCGCGGTGCTGTCCCGCGCGCAGGGAGCGGACGCAGTGCGCTGCTTCCTCTACGCACCGGACGGTGGTGGCGCGGGTTGGAGCCTCGCCGATCGCATCGCGGTCCCCGAAGAGCCGGGCGACCCCGCCGTGTTCGGCGAGCGCGTGGCCCTCGACGGCAATCGTGTCGTCCTCGGCGCGCCGTGGCGGGCCGGGGGGCGCGGCGCCGCGCTCGTCTACGTCGCGAGCCCGACCACGGGTGTCTGGCAGCTCGCGGCGGAGCTGCAGGCCCCTGGGCTCGCGACGTTCGGCACAGAGGTCGCCCTGGCGGGTGAGCACCTCCTGGTCGGCGGTTCGGAGTCGTTTGGGCTCGCATCGCGCGGCGTCGTCGTCGCGTTCCGCCGCGTCGGGGGCGTTTGGACGGAGGTCCAGCGCCTGCTCCCGCCCGAGTCGGGGGCGTGGGACCAGTTCGGCGCTGCGATCGCTCTGCGTAGCGGCGTGGCGCTCATCGCGTCCGCGGGCCGCTCGCATGTCGGCGGCGCCGATGGCTCCGTCGACGTGTGGACCCTCGCGCCGCTCTCGAACGTCTGGTCGCGCCAGTGTGAGATCGTGCACACGACCGCCCACGCCGGCGATCAGCTCGGCCTCGACGTTGCGCTGGACCTCAGCGCCATCGCGCCTAGGGTCGCGCTCGCCGCAAAGATCGATGGGCGTGTGCAAGCCCTGTCGGCGCTCCTGCCGACGCCGCTCCCGGCGCGGCTCGAGCTGCGCAGCACGGCTGGCGTCACGGTGTGCGCGCCGAACGCGGTCAACTCACGCGGGACCTGGGCCAAATTGCGCGGCCTCGGGTCGAGCGTGATCAGTCGCAACAACATGACCCTCGAGGCGTGGGACCTGTCGCCGAGCGCATGGATCGTCCTCGGCGCGACCGACCATGAGGCATGCACTCCGCTCGGCCCCATCGGTTCGCTCGCGCTCAACGGCTCGGGCTCGACCGCGCGCTGGACGCCCCAACCCTCGAATCCTGCGGGCGTTGCCCGGATCGGGGTCAATCTCTTTGGCTTCCCGACCTCGCCGTCCACGGGCACCGTCCCGGTGATGTCGGGGGTGACTTGGGTGTTCCAGGGCATGTACCGCGACCCGCTCGGCGGTCGCTTGACCGAGGCCATTCGCGTCACGTTCGAGTGATCGCCCGAGCGGTCTTCAGGGGCTCAGCCGCTGGGCCTTGCGCGCTGATCGATCACGAACGGCGGCGGTCCAGCCCCCAGGCGAGCACTGCGCCCGCGGCGTACCGCGCGAGGTCCAGTGTCTGCCACCCCTGCCCGAGCAGGAGCCGCCCGGGCAAGGTGCGGCGCACGTTGACGAGCCACGCCCAGTCGAGCGTTTGGCTCGCTTCAACGGCGAAGCTCACGGCGAGGGCCGTCGCCGCGAGGGCCGTGCGCCCCGCGGCGGGGCGCAGGAACGCGAGGCCGCAGTAGACGGCGACGGTCCAGAGGGCGTCCCCAGAGTTGCGCGCGACCCACGCGGGTACGAGCGGCGAGCCCGAACGCGAAGCGAGCCCCAGGGCGATCGTTACGGCGAGCGCGGCGACGATCCGCGCGCGTGACCGCGGCGCTTGCTGGGCTCGCTGCGTTTGCTGGGTTTGCGGGGCTTGCTGGGTTTGCGGGGCTTGCGGGGCTTGCTGGGTTTGCTGGGTTTGCGGGGCTTGCTGGGCTTGCTGGGTTTGCTGGGTTTGCTGGGCTTGCTGGGCTTGCTGGGCTTGCTGGGCTTGCTGGGCTTGGCCCGGGCGCGCGCTCGGCTTGGGGTCCATGGCCGTGGGCACTCGGGGGCCAAAGGTCACTCGGTGCGCCGCTCGGCCCGGAACGTGCCGTTTGGCTGCGTCACGATCAGCGCCGTCGCAGGCCCCGATTCTGGGAGCTCGAAGCGCATCCAATAGCCGTCGGCGATGTCGAGCTTGTAGCGCCCGTGTGTCGCCGGCACGAGCGTGAGCGTCGGTTGACCGGCGATGTGCGCCGTCAGGGAGGGCCCCGCTTGCTCGACCCGAATCACTTGTCCGAGCAGCGTGTATTCGCCAGTGCAGCGCGCAGTGAGCTCGGGCGACGCCAGCGCTGCATCGGCGAGGCGCTCGAAGCGGATCGGCTTCACGCTGGGCTCCAACGACACCTCGACCGCGTCAATGAAGCCGCCGATGTCGTCGCGAAAGTGCACCAGGAGCCCCTCAATGGCGCTCGCAGGGTCCGATTCGCCGCAGCGGAAGACCTCGAAGTGCCAGGGCTCCAGCGGCGCATCGAAGGTGCCGTAGCGGACGTGGAGCGTGCCTTCGACGAGCTCGATCTCGAGCGCGCCGTAGCCTGGGTTCTCATATCGGGCGGCGTACGAAGCGTAGGGACGCGCGGGCGGCGCGTCCTTGATGCGCTCCGACTCACGCGCCTTCTTCATGTTCGCGAGCCCCTCGTCCAGGAGGTCTAGCTGTGAGGCCGCGAGGGCCCCCGTGTCGCTCTGTTCGAGGCCGAGAAAGCGCTCGGCGAGCTGCGCCGCGGCCAGGGCCGACAGCGGGCTTGCGCGATTCGTCACGACGAAGACGCCGAGGCGATCATCGGGGTAGAGCTCGACCTCGGCGGTGAACCCATCGATGGCGCCGCCGTGGTGGACGCGGGTGTGCCCCTCGCGAGTGTCCAGCATCCAGCCGAGCCCGTAGGCCGTTGGGTTGCCCGGCGCGCCGATGACGGAGACAGGCGTGACCAGCTCGGTGAGGTGCGTCGTGCTCAAGAGCGGCCCGTCCGGGCCTTTCCCGCGCGCCAAGAGCGCGCGCATCCAGCGCGCCATGTCGTTCGCGCTGGAGTGGATTGAGCCCGCGGGCCCTGCCTGCGTGAGGTCACGGAACGGGATCACGACGTCCTTGCCGCGCTTCCGGTCGTGGGGCCGCGCGAAGTCGCTGGAGGCGAGCGTCTCGGCGAGCCCGAGCGTCGTGTGGGTCATCCCGAGCGGCGCGAGGATGCCCTCGCGCACGCGCTGCTCCCACGGCTGACCAGTCGCTCGCTCGAGCGCTACGCCGGCGGCGACGAACATCAGGTTGTTGTATTGCCACTGCTCGCGGAAGCCGGCGTTCGGCTCGAGGTGCGCCAAGCGCTCGACGAGCTCGCTGCGCGGCACGGCGGGGTTGGCGTACCACACGAGGTCGTGGCGCGGCAGCCCTGAGCGGTGCGAGCACATGTCGCGCAGCGTCAGGTGTGCCGCAGCGAACTTGTCCTCGAGGTCGAAGCCCGTAAGCCATTTGCGGACGGGCTCGTCCCAGTCGAGCAGGCCCGCTTCGACGGCCTGCGCGAGCGCAAACGTCGTGAAGGCCTTGGTCGTCGACCCGATGCCGAACACGGTGTCGGAGGTGACGAGCGCGCCTGTGCTCGCGTCCGCGACGCCAAAGCCACGGGCGAGGACGACCTCGCCCCGCCACACGACGGCGGCTGCGAGGCCAGGCACGTGCAACCGACTGCGCTCACGCGCGAGCCAGTCGTCAAAGTCGCCGAGCAGCGCGCTCGCGCGCGCGGCGGTCGGTTCGCTGCGCGCCATCTGAAAGGGGAACGTGGCGCCGCTCTGCGTGTATTGGCCCGTGATCTGCCCCGCGTCCACGTCGAGCGCGCCGACGAAGGTCGGTTCTCCAGGGACATCCTTCATCTTGAAGGTCAGGTCCCGCCCCTCGAAGACGAAGGCGGTCAGCGGGCCGTCCTCGTAGCCCTGCGCCGGGATGTCGATCGTCCCGGTCAGCACATCCCCGTCCCAGCGCAGCGTGATGTCGAACTCGACCTTCACTCGTTCGACCCGCCCGGACCAGGTCCCTGCCGGCGCGCGTTGCTCGTCGACGTGCGCGCCTGGGCTGGTCTGCGCCGGGGCGCAAGATACGAGGGTCGCGAAGAGCAGGGAGAGCATTGCGGGTCGGCGCGCGTGAAGCGCGGAGCGGGTGGCGGGGGCGCGCTTCGATCGTACGAGGTCCGCCTCGGGTGCGCTCGGCCATTGTTCGAGCAACCGGGCGCTCCGTCGCGCGCGCTGCGGGCCCCGCGCCCCTCGTCGTGCACCCCGAGGGTCGCGCTTCGCTCAGGCCGCGCGCAGGCGGTCCGGCTCGAGGAGGTCGTGCGCGTCGAGCAAGAGCGCGATCTCTCGCTGCGGGCCGTAGAACGCGCAGCGTTGGCCGAGCGGCGCCCCTCCGATCGACGCGACCTCGGACTCCGACGCGGCGTGCAGGTCCTGTACGGACTCCACAAGGTCGACGGTATAGGCAATTCGCTCGCCCGACGGGGACAACAAGATCACGGCGATCTCGGTCGAGGCCGCGTCGAGCAGCACCTGGAGCTGTTCGAAGAGCAGGATCATCTCGCCGAGCTCCCGTGCGCGCGTGGCTTCGATCCTCGCGAGCGCGTGGTCCAGGTTGCCCGCGCGGACCAGCTGGTCCACCTCCGCGGCGACCGCGTGCACCCGTTGGTGCGGCTCGTTGAAGCGCCGCAGGTGGCCCTGCAGCAGCGTATTGCGCGACTGGAACGTGTCGTACCAGCGACCGAAGGCGCACTTGTGGGGGTCGATCGCGAGCGTGAAGGGGCGCCCTTCGATCGCGGATCGCTCGAGCTCTTCGATCCAGTTCCGGTGGTCTTGTTCACGTGCCCGCATCGACGCCTTGAGGTCCGCGACCTCTAGGGGCAGCGGCTGCATCCCAAGCAACGCCCGGAGATCGTGGACGGCCACGCTCTCGCCGCGCACGAGCATGACACCTCGGAGGTGCGGGCTCGTCTGTGGCATGGTCGTCAGCCTTCCGATCTGGACCATCTCCGCGACGATGTCGACCGGGATGCCGAACGACCGCTCGCCGAGGCGGATCATGACGTGGCGCTCGGACGCTGTGGGCTCTTTCGTGGACATCGACTCGGATCCTCTCCCCTGGTATCGGCCCCGAGGCGCGGTTCGGTTGAGGACTCTGTACGATCCAGGGATCGCCCTCAGACCGTGGGACCGCGGAGGTTGCGGCGCAGCGCCCGAAACGCGACCCTCTCTCGATGCCTTCGCCGTCTGAGTCCTTGCTCGACACGCCCCAGCCCGAGAGCGCCCGCCGGGTCGATTCGGGCCGCGCCCCCGACTTCGCGTCCACGCCGCTGACCCGCCAAGAGTACATCGCGGCGATGGTGCACCTCTATCGCGGCGAGCTCCACCGGGCGAACGCGTGGCGCCTGCGCCTCGATCACACGACCAACCTCGCCGTCCTCACGACTGCGGGCCTCGTCGCGTATTCCTTCGGCGAGAGCGAGCACAAGCATTGGGTCCTGATCGGCGCGCTCGCCCTCAGCACGTTCTTCCTCGTCGTCGAGGCCCGACGCTTCCGCTTCGCGGACGTCTGGCGGGCCCGAGTGCGGATGATCGAGGAGCACTTCTACGGCCCGATCCTGCGGCGCGACTTCGGCGGCGTCGGCAATGACTGGGGCAAGTTGATCGCCGAAGACTTGTTCCGCCCGCGCTTCAAGATGAGCGCGATCGCAGCGATACGCGGCCGCTTGGTGCGCAACTATTGGGCGATCTACCTCGTCACGCTCACGGCTTGGGCGGTCAAAGTGCTGTTCGTACCCGAGCCGGTGCGCACGTGGCTGGAGTTGAAGGTCAAGTTGGGCGGCGACGGGATCCTGCCGTGGTGGTCCCCGCCCGCCATCGTCGGGACCTTCGTCTCGTTCGCGGTGCTGTTGATCGCGTTTGGGCCGCGTGTGACGAGCTACGACCTCGATCAATGGCGCTTCGAAGGCAAGCAGCCGCGTCGCATGGGTGAAATCGACATGTGACGCTGGCGCCGGCGCGCACGAGCGGGCGTCAGGCGGCCTCCCGCGGGCGCCCGCCGGCAAGGCGATCGAGCACTCGGCGCAACTCGTCGACGCGGATCGGCTTCGACAGATAGTCGTCCATGCCCGCGTCGATGCAGCGCTCGCGATCACCGGCCATCGCGTGGCCCGTGAGCGCCACGACCGCGACCGCGCCCGCGGGTGACCCGAGGGCGCGGATCCGCCGTGTGGCCTCGAAGCCGTCCATCTCGGGCATGGAGCAGTCCATGAGCACGATGTCGAACTCGCCGGTCGACGCCTTCTCGATCGCCATGGCGCCGCTGTCTACGGCCACGACCGAGCAGCCGAGGCGCTCGACGAGCTTCTGGGCGAGCAGGCGGTTGACGCCGTGGTCATCGACGACGAGCACGCGCGAGCGGTGGTGCGTCTTTGCCGCGTGCTCGTGCGGAGCCGAGGCAACGACCGAGGTCCCGGGGAGCGTCAGCTCGAACGAGAACATGGAACCGACCCCTTCCGTGCTCTCGACCTGGATCTCGCCGCCCATCGCTTGCACGAGCTGCCGGCAGATCGAGAGCCCGAGGCCCGTACCGCCGAAGCGGCGCGAGACAGCCTCGTCGGCCTGCGTAAAGGCCTCGAAGATGTCGCCTAAGCGCTCATGTGGGATGCCGATGCCCGTGTCCTGGACCTCGAATCGAACGGCATCGGGCAGGTCGGTCGAGCCAATCCGGAGCGTGACGCCGCCCTCCAACGTGAACTTGATCGCGTTGTTGACGAGGTTGGTCAGCACCTGCCGCAGGCGATGCCCGTCGCCGATGACGTGCAGCGGCAACCCTGGGCCCAGCTCGAGTCGCAGAGAGACGCCCTTGGACCGGGCTCGCACGAGCTCCAGCTCGAGTATGGCGTTCGCGAGCTCGTGGAGCCCGAACGGTCGACGTTCGAGCTCGATGCGATCCGCTTGCAGCTTGGCGAAGTCGAGGACGTCGTTCAGCAGCGCCATGAGGGAGTCCGCGCATGCTCCCAGGGTCCCGATCAGGCGGCTCTGCTCCGCGTCGAGGGCGGAGCCGCGCAGGAGCTCGATGAAGCCGATGACGCCGTTCATCGGGGTCCGGATCTCGTGGCTCATGGCCGCGAGGAAGCGGTCCTTGGCGAGCACCGCCGCCTCGGCCTCGCGCATCGCAACTTCGAGCTGCGCATGGCTCGCGACGAGCTGCTCGTTCGCGCGCAACATCGAGACCTTGCTTTGGCGGCCGAGCTCGTGCGTCGTTCGCGCCATTCGCTCGAGCTGACGCACGCGGCGCTCGAGGCGCAGCATGGCCTCGCGGAGCGCCGCGTTCTCAGCTTCAAGGGACTGGCGCTGATCGGTCATTTTGGTCCAAGCACGACCGAGACACACGTCTCGTTGTGAAAGGCGTTCTCGAGGGTGGCGCCCGCGGGCGCGATCTCGCCGAAGCAGTAGAGGCCCACGATGGCGAGCTCCTGCAGGCCGCGGTCCTGTGCGAGCTGTCGCAGGACGCCGAGCTCTTCGTCTGCGTCGGGCCCGAGGACCCATTTGCGAGCGGCACACGTGAAGATCAACGCGATCTCTGGGGCGCTGCCTTGAAAGCGATCGAGGGCCTCGGCGAGCGCGTCGCGCGAGCCGCTCAGGATGCCCTCGTCCAGCACTTGGGTCACCTGCACCTCGGCGCCTTCGGGCACCTCACCAGCGAAGCGCAGCGCACCGGTGGCATCGTCGCGGCTGAGGATCGCGCGCAGGCTGGAGTCACCCGACTCAGCGAAGACCGCCAAGGGATACTCACCGAGGCTCTCCGTTGGCACCTCACCGTACTGCTCGCGATAGAAGTCGAGCGCGGGGCGGCCGTCAATCTCCTGCACCTCGTGGCCGCTCGAGCGCGTGACGGCGTGGCGTTCTCCAAAGGGAGACCACCCCGAGCCGATGCCCCAACTCACGGAGAAGTCACCTTGGATCAGCAGCAAGGGGAGAGCGTCGCGCAGCGCTTCCCCGCCGAAGTACTCCATGGTCTTGTTGAACTCACGGTGGTCACCGCTCAGGCCGCCGACGACGGGGCAACCGACGTCACCTAGCTGTCGGGTCAGCTCCCGGATCACCTCGGACGCGTTGGTCGTGGGCGCGAACGTCGTGACACACAGGGTCGGCCGCGTGACGGTGTTGTTGGCGAGGGCGGCCGCGACGGCGCCTGGGATGTCCGCCGACAGGTCGCGTCCGACGCCGGCGTGTACGGTGAGCTCTTCACCCTCGAACAGCGTCAGCAGCACCGAATCGTCGACGCAGCCGAGGACCGACGACAGCTCTCCATCCGAGCTCGCGCCGATGATCGGGAGCCCGGGCCACGCGGCTTGGATCCCAGCGAGGATGAGCGGCTGGTCGTACTCGACGCCGCAGAAGAGCAGCCCAGCCTTCGGGGTGCCGGCGCCCAGCTGCGCGCGGCAATGCTCCAGGAGCTCTTGGAGCGCCTTGCTGGAGCTAGGGCTGTCACTGTGGGCGAAGAGCGTGCGCATTGGTGTCGTCGCGCGTGGAGGCCCGTGCCAGGGCCCCTCCTCCGCTGAAGGGGGGCGGGAGCCCCACGTGCATGGAGGGGTTCTCGGCATTGGGAGGGACGGGTCTTGATGTGGAACGACCAGTAACCCGACCTCGAGGTCACATAGGCGCAAGTGTCGCGCCGTAAACGGCGGCGGCGGGACGCAGGGCCTGCCCCTTCGTCCCGCCGCCGCCTACGCCCAGCGCCTTACGTCAGTCGACGGTCCAGGTCTCGCCCGCGTACACGAGGTCCTTCAGCACGCCTGGCTTGCGTCGCGCGACCGCGTCGGTCACCTGCGCGTTGACGCCCTCTTCGTAGCAGGGCGCGGCGACCGATCGAAACACCCCGATCGGCAACGGGAGCTCTGGGTCCGTGTGCATGCCAGCCAGCAGGAACGCCGCCGCGGCCGAAGGCTGGCACGGGTCCCACACATCGGCGTCATCGGCGCTGCAACGTTCGACGGCGAACCCTTTGAACCGCAGCCCGAGGTGGCTGTCCTTGCCGTAGACCATCTTCGCGCCCGGCTGCAGGTCGATGGTGCGATCCGCGCGCACCTTCTTGTCCACGTCCGCCGCGTAGAAGTCCTTGTTGAAGATCACGCAGTTCTGGAGGATCTCGATCAACGACGTGCCCTTGTGCGCCGCCGCGGCCTCGAGGGTCCGCGCCATGTGCGCCTGGTCGTTGTCGATCGTGCGCGCCACGAACGTGGCCTGCGCGCCGAGCGCGAACTGCACCGGCTCGAACGGACGGTCGACCGAGCCCATGGGCGTCGACTTCTTGACCGTCCCGATGGGCGACGTTGGCGAGTACTGTCCCTTCGTCAGACCGTAGATCTCGTTGTTGAAGAGCAGGACGTTGATGTCCAGGTTCCGGCGCAGCAAGTGCGCCGTGTGGTTGCCGCCGATGGACAGCGCGTCGCCGTCACCGGTCACCATCCATACCTCGAGCTCCGGGTTGGCGACCTTCACGCCCGTGGCGACCGCAGCGGCGCGCCCGTGGATCGTGTGGAACCCGTAGGTCTCCATGTAGTACGGGAATCGGCTGGAGCAGCCGATGCCGCTGACGAATACCGTGTTCGCGCGGTCCCGGCCCGTGTCGGCAAAGAACTTCTGGACCGCGTTGAGGATCGCGTAGTCCCCGCAGCCGGGGCACCAACGGACCTCTTGGTCCGTCGCAAAGTCCTTCTTCGTGAGCGGCTTCGGATCGATGACGTCGGTCATTGCGTTCCACCCTGCTTCTGCGCCGTGAGGAGGCGCGTGATGACGGATTCGATCTCGGACACGAGGAACGGTTGGCCCGTCACCTTGTTGTAGGGCACATAGTCGTGCTTCGGAAGCTCGCTCCGGAGCAGGCGGCACATCTGCATGACGTTCATCTCGGCGACGACGATGCGCTTGAAGCGCGAGAAGATCTCGTCGAGGCCGTGGGGCAGCGGCCAGATGTGCCGCAGGTGCAGGCGCGACACCTTGAGGCCCTTGCGGCGCGCTTGGATGACGCCTTGGGTCAGGATCCCGACGCTCGAGCCCCAGCCGACGATCAGGAGCTCGCCAGACTCTTCGCCGTCGATCTCCGGCGTGGGGATCGAGTCCGCGATGCCCGCCACCTTGGCGTGGCGGGCGTTGGTCATCGTTTGGTGGTTCTGCGGGTCGTAGCTGATGTTGCCGTGGGGCGACTTCTCGAGGCCGCCGAGGCGGAACATCATGCCCGGCGTCCCGGGCTTGACCCACGGGCGGACGCCCTCGGCGTTGCGCGTGTAGACGTCGAAGTTGATCTCGCCGTCCATCTTGAAGTTGACCGGGAACGGCTCGAGCGCGCTCAGGTCCGGCAACTTCCACGGCTCGGCGCCGTTGGCGATGAAGTTGTCGGACAGCAGGATCACCGGCGTCATGTAGCGCAGCGCGATGCGGCACGCCTCGATCGCCATCTCGAACGCGTCGCTGGGGCGCGAGATCGCGAGCACCGGCATGGGCGTGTCGCCGTTGCGGCCGAACACGCACTGCAGGAGGTCCGATTGTTCGACCTTGGTCGGCATGCCTGTCGAGGGCCCGGCGCGCTGGATGTCCAGGATGACCAGCGGGAGCTCGGTCATCACGGCGAGGCCCATCGCCTCGGTCTTGAGCGCCATCCCCGGGCCGGACGTGCAGGTGATCCCGAGCTTGCCAGCAAACGACGCGCCGATCGCCGAGCAGATCGCAGCGATCTCGTCCTCGGATTGGATCGTGACGACGCCGAAGTGCTTGTAGGTCGCCATCGCCTCGAGGACGGAGGACGCGGGGGTGATCGGATAGGAGCAGAAGACCGGCTTCGACTGCGCCATTTCGCAGCCAGCGACGAGGCCGATCGCGAGCGCCTGGTTGCCCATCACGTTGCGGTACGTGCCCGGCGCGAGGTTCGCCTTGGGCACCTCGTAGCGGCCCTGGAACAGCTCTTGGATGTCCCCGGCGTTGTAGCCCGCCTTGAGCGCGGCCTGGTTCGCTTCGATCAGGTCCGGCTTGCCCGCGAACTTCTTCTCGAGCCACGCCAGCGTCGCGTCGAGCGGGCGGCTGTACACCCAGTACATCAGCCCGAGCGTGTAGAGGTTCTTGCAGCGCTGCTTGTCACGCGGCGAGAGGGGCGAGTGGGCGAGCGCCTCGGCGACGCGCGTGTTCATCGCGACCTCGATGACGCGGAAGCCGTCGAGCGTCCCGTCCGTCAGCGGGTTCGTGTCGCACTTCGCCTTCTTGAGGTCGGCCTCCTTGAAGGAGTCCGAGTTGACCACCACGATCCCGCCCGGGAGCAGCGCGCCGATGTTGACCATCAGCGCCGCTGGGTTCATCGCGACGAGCACGTCCGGCGCGTCGCCCGGCGTGTGGATCTCCTCGGAGGCGAACTGGAGCTGGAAGCCGGACACCCCCGGCCGTGTGCCCGCGGGCGCGCGGATCTCGGCGGGGAAGTCCGGCAGCGTCGCCAGGTCGTTGCCCATGAGGGCGCTCGTCCGGGTGAACTGGTCACCGGTGAGCTGCATGCCATCGCCGGAGTCGCCGGCGAAGCGGATCACGACATGGTCGAGCAGCTGGAGCGGCAGCTCGGCGCCCTGTTGTGCGTTCGTTGGAGTCATCGCGGGTGCCCTGGGTTCGCCGCGCGCGGGATGGAGCGTCGCCCCTTGGATCTGGGACGCTCGCCGCTCCGCCGCTCGGCGCAAACAAGCGGCAGTCAGGATATCGGCGCGAGGGGGCGTAGGGGGCCTCGCGCGCCCCGAAGTCCGTGTCTCGGGCGCAATGGCCCTATCCTGGCGCCGTAGAGAGTCTGGATCGGCACGGAGGCGCGGCGCCCCAGCGGGAATGCAACCGTGGACGCGCCCGCCCCGGGTCCCGTTCGCCCCCCCCCAAACGGCTGGACCGCCAGCCGCGTGCCCCGACATGAATCATCGTTCGTCGTTCGCCGTCGCCGCCATCGTCTGTGTCGCAGCGCTCGCTTGGACCCTCTTCGGCGGGCGGGAGAGCCAGCCCGTGGCGCCGCCCCTCGTCGAGGGCCCCCAGCGGCCCGTAGGCGCCCCGAGCGCCCCCAGCGAGACCTTGATGGAGGTGGGCCTCGCCCCCACGCCCGACGCCGGACCGGAGCGACGCGCCGCCTCGGTGGCGCCGGCCGAAGCTGCCCCTGAAGTCCACCCGTGGCAGGGCCGCCTCGGCGGCCTCACCGGGCGCATCGTCGAGGAGGACGGCGCACCTGTGGCGGACATCCAGGTCGAGCTCATGCAGGTTGACGCGACGCTCATGCTCGAGCCCGAGGCCACGGCCCTCGGGAACACCTCGCTCGAGCTCGACGAGGCCCGCACGGACGCGGACGGCCGGTTTGTCCTGGAGGGCGCAGCGCCCGGCGGGTTCCACCTGCTCGGCATCGACCGCGGCGGCGCGCGCTCGACGCTGCGCGTCGTCGAGCAGAGCCTCGAGTTCGACCGGCGCGTCGACATCGGCGACGTCGTGCTCGAGGGGTTTGGCGTCGCGTTTGGCACCGTCGTCGACGAGGACGGCGAGCCCGTTGCGGGGGCGCGCGTACGGCTCGCGGCGGTGCCCGACATCGTCACCGAGGTCGGCGTGCTCGACCTGCGCGAGGACTCGGTGATCGCGGGCGGCGAGCGGGGGCAGCCCAAGGCCTTCTCGATCCCGACCCTCATCGGCGCTCAGATCTCGAAGCTGCCGATCCCCACCACGTACTCCGGCACGGACGGCTCGTTCCGACTCGAAGGCGTGCCGCTGAAGCGCGTCGTCGGCGGCGCAGACCACCCCGGGCATGTCGCGGCCCTCATCCCTGGGTTCGAGATGAAGGGCGGGGAGCACGACCTCGGCGAGCTCGAGCTGGTCTATGGCCGCACCCTCACCGGCCGCGTCGTCGATAGCGCCGGGCAGCCCATTGAGGGCGCGGAGGTCGTCGCGGGTGCGATGCTCGCGCTCGCGCCTGCCGGGATCATGCAGCCGGCTTCTACCACGGACGCCGACGGTCGCTTCAGCGTGCGCGGCGTGGCCGAGGTCGGCAGCGTCGCCGGCTTTGCCCGCCGCAATCCGCGCGACGCGTGGGTCGGCGCCTCTGCGGCCCCGGGTTCAGACGCGCTGGAGCTCGTCCTCCCAGCAGCCGCGCGGATGACGTTCCGCGTGACCGATGGGGCTGGCGCGCCCGTGCGAGACGCGCGCTTCAAGCTCACCTCGATCGAATCCGATGACATGCTCAGGGGCATGGTCTCGAACCTCTTGGTCGCGGACCGCGGCGGCGCGCAGTCATTCAAGGCCCTGAGCGAGGTCGAGCCAGGCGTCTACGTCGCGCCCGCGGTGACGCTCGGGACTTGGCTGGTCGAGGTCCAGGCGCCGGGGCTGCTGCGAGCGCGCAAGCAGGTCGCGCACCAATCGGCGGACACCTTGGTGCCAGTGATGTGCGGCCTCGGCCAGCGCCTCGCGCTGCAGGTCGTCGACGCAGTGACGCGCGAGCCCGTCGCGGCGGCGCACGCGACGGTCCTCGCGCCCTCGTCGATGCTCTTGACCGCGCTCGCGTCGGGCTGGACGGACGCCGCTGGCCGCGCCGACCTCGGCCCGCTCGCGCCCGCCGCAGAGATCTTCGAGGGCGCGCGCGACTTCGACGGCGACAGCGGCGAGCGGGTCATCGTGCGCGTCGAGCACCCGGGCTACGGCGAGGTGTGCGTCCCGTTCACGCCCGGCGTCGAGTCCTTGCTGGTGCCGCTGTCCGCGGGCTGCGTCCTCACGGGTCGCATCCATTGGGGCGGCGGCGTCCCCGACCGTGCCTACATGGTCTTCGTTACACCCGAAGGGGCGAGCGGGATGGCCGGCGCGTTTGCCGTCCCCCGCCTCGCCCTGAGCGCGTTGGACGGCACGTTCCGCTTGTCCGGGCTGCCGCTCGGCCCGCACGACGTCAGGGTCATGGACCGCTTCCTGCAGGCGAACCCGCTGCAGCTCATCGTCGACCAGAAGGAGCCCGAGCTGCGCTATCGGACGGACGTCACGTTGACCTCGGGCGCGCCGGTGGACCTCGATATCGACCTCTCACCGAACGGCCTCGGCCCGACCGGGGCCATCGCGGGTCGTGTCACCCAGGACGGAGCGCCGATCGTCGGCGCCGAGGTGAAGCTGGGTGACCTGACCGTTGAGACGGACGCCAACGGCGAGTTCGAGGCGACGGGGCTCTCTGCCTTGAACGGGCGCATGGTGACGATCCAAGGCGAGGTCGTCTTGCCCGACGGCACCCGTGACAGGCATGAGGTCTACAACGACTGGGTCCAGATCCAGCCAGGCGAGGTCGCCCGGGTCGACGTCGATCTGAAGTACTCGACCGTCGAGGTCCTCGTCGTCGATGCCAGCACCGGCGCCGCGCTCGCGGGCGCGACGGTGAGCTCCGGCGGGTTCGGCAACACTGGCACCATGGACGCGCAAACGGGGTCCGATGGCCGCGCACGGGTGCTCGTCAATCATGCCGCGCACGACGCAGTCCTCGCCTCGCTCGTTGGGTACGCGCCGCAATCGGCGTCGTTCTCGCCCGAGCATGGCCTCGATGGGCCGCTGCGTATCGAGCTGCGACGTTCCGTTCCCTGCGCAGGGAGGGTCGATCCGAGCGCGCTGCTCGGCGAGTCGACCGCTGAGCGCGCTTGGCTCTACCTGCAGATCACAGGCTCGAACGGGGAAGCCCAGGGCGATCAGCTCACGAAGGAGGACGACTACGCGTTCTCGTTCAGCACCCTCGGCGTGGGCCAGTACAAGGCGCAGCTCTACGGGCCGTCGCTGGCGGCCGAGCCGATCGAGTTCGAGCTGGGCCCGAACGGCGACGAGGGCCTGGTCTTCCGCTTCACCCGGAAGCCATGACCCGTCGCTAGTGGTGTGAATCACACCACTAGAAGCGTCGGCGGGTCGACTGGTCGACGTCCGAGGAGCTCACGAAGCGCCACTCTCCGTCGTGGCGCTCCATCACGCCGACGCCGCGTAGGTCCCACCACGGCCTGCGTGTGCCGTCGGCCCGCGCCTCCTCGATGTTGCAGTGGAAGCGCACGATCGCGCGCGGCGGGTCGGCCTCGAGGTCGAGCTCGAGCGCGAGGCCGTCCGTCGGGTCGAACGCGGCCTCGAGGTCCGTCCGCTCCTGGAGGAACAGGTAGAGCAGCGCGGTGCGGAGGTCTTCGGTGTCCAACCCCGAAGGCTCGTCGCGATAGCGCTCGCGATCGAAGCCGGACAAGACCGCCCCAGGCTCCCCTCGGTTCACCCCGTCGACCATGTGGTCCAAGCGGCGACGGATCTGCTCCTCGTCCGACCGGAGGGCGCGCCGGGCCCAGTTGAACGTGAAGTACACGAGGCTGAGCGCCGCGAGGGTGAGGATGAATTTGCGCATGTCGTTGGCGGTTCCCCGGCGATTCCCGAGGGCGGAGGCGTGCCTCAGACGGCCAGCTGGCCGCGCCATTCCCGATCGTTTGAGCCCTCCTCGATGGACCTCGCGCACGGGCCAAGGTCCTTCGCGTGCGACGCCGGACAGCCGTGGTCCGCGAGCGCGAACGGGGTGACCGGGCCGCGCAGGACCTCGTCGTAGAGCGCCGCATGGACGATTCGGCCGAACGCATAGCGCACGTCCTCGACCGAACACCACGCGGCGCGGTTGGCGGCGAGCGCCTTGGCGCCTTGGGTGCGGGCGCCCGAGGGGTTGTTCGCGATGCAGTAGGCGGCGAACGTCCGCGGCCCGCCGCAGGCGTGGTACGCGTTGACGTAGAGCTCCGCCGTGCGCGCGAACAGCGGCACGAAGGGGCCCCAGAACTCAGTTTGGACCCCGAGGTCGACGAGCACGAGCGCCAGCTCGCAGAACGAGAGGTAGCTGATCCCGTCCGGCACGCCGTGGGTGCCGAAGACCCGCAGCGCGCCCGTTGCAAAGCGCTCGAAGGCCGCCTCGACCCGGTCGCGCTCGCCCCACGCGAGCTCCGGGAAGTGGCACAGCAAGAGCCGTTGCAAGACGCCCGCGAGGCCGCAGGCGTCCTGCCGCCATTGCTCCGTCTCGCTCAGGGCGAAGCACGGTGTCCCGCCGAACCCGGCCTCTTCTGCGCGTACGAGCACCCGCTGGCCGAGGTAGCTCGCGAGCAGTTGGACCTTCGGACCGCGGGTGCCATCGGGGGTCGTCGTGCGGTCGAGGTCCAGGAAGAACTCGCCGAAGGCGCGCTCCTCGCCCGAGCGCTGCGCCAGGAGCTCCGCGCGGCGATCGAAGTCGTCGTTGGCCGTAGCCTCGCGCAGGAGCTCGGGGGCGACAGCCTCGTAGCCGAGGTCACGGACGATGCTCACATACGTCTCGCCGACGTCCTTGCCCGGCTCTTTCCTGCGGGTCGCGCGGAAGCTCGCGCCGTCGATGGGCAGCCACTTCGGATCGTCCGGTTTGCGGTCTGGGTTCGCGATGGATGGGATCGGCGTCGTGTCGACGTCCCAGCCCCCCAAGGCACCAGGGTCGGACCCGGCGATCTCGGCGAGGGCTGCGCGAAGCCACTCGCTGTAGACCGCCGGCCGCTCGCTCCACGGGATGCCTGCCACGTCGATCGGGTGCGTCGCGAGGAAGGCGCTGAGCGCTTCCACGAGCTTCGTGAGCTCGGCCTCCTGCGCCGGCGGCAAGGGCCCACCGCCCATCGGGAAGTGCACGGATTGGATGGAGAAGCTCAATGGGTGGACCTCTTGGTGGGGGAAGCGAGCGGAGAGAGGCGCCCAGGCGAGCCTCCAAAGCGCTGCGCCATGTTAGCCACAGAGCGCGCGAGTTCGTCGTTGCGGACTCCTGTCGCGCGGTTCAGCGGCGCCTCTTCTCGACGAAGAGCGCCTCATGGCGCCGCGCTGCGCGCGCAGCGGAAGCCCCCGGTGATGAGCCGATCGGCCGGCCCTATCCCGCGTTGCGCGATGTTGCGCAGGTCGTACTCGGGGCCAGCGTTCCACGCGCACCCGGCGAGGATGCGCGCGTCATAACGCGGCCGGATCCGCGTCGCGCCACCGCCGAGGTCCTCGACCTCGGCGAGGTGACTCTCGGTCCATTCCATGACGTTCCCAAAGAGGTGGTAGACACCCTCAGGTGTGCGCGCGCCCTCGAAGCTGCGCACTGGAGCAGCGTGCGCCAAGTACGCCGCCAGGCGTTCGGCGTCGTACCCCATGGGCACCGCGCCCCGACCGACGTTGCTCGCGGCGGGGCCGTCGCCCCAGGGCCACGTGCGGCCAGCGCCCGGCCCGCGCGCGGCCCGCATCCATTCGGCGTGGCTGGGCAGGCGCTTGCCGCGCCACTCGGCGTAGGCGCGCGCCTCTTCAAAGCTCACCAGCACCATCGGCAGGAGCTCTTGGTCCGAGCCTGGCGGGATCTCGGCGAGCCACGTCGCTGGGGTCAGGCGCCGATGCGCGGCGAGGTACTCGCGCCAGTCACGCACGCTGACTTCGCACTCGTCCAGCCACAGCGCCGGGACCTCGATCGTGCGACCGGCGAGCGGCGAGAGCGCGTGGGCCGGATGGGTGCACGTCGCGGCCGGCAGCAGCACCATCCCTGCCGTGTCGTCCTGGTCGGCTCGGGCGACCAGCGACAGGTCGAGCGTCGCCCCCGCTGTCACAAAACGAGACAGCTCCCGCAGCCCAAAGCCGTCGAGCTCCACGATGACGCGCAGGTGGCCCAGCGGCAGCGCCGCCCCATCGATCGGCAACGGCCCAACCTCCACGCGGTCACCTGCGACGGCTGTCAGCGGGTCCAGCCGTCGATACGAGACGCGTCCCGTGCACGGGGCGCCGGCGTCAGTGGTCGCGTGCAACGTGAGGCGCGGCGCGAACGCGTCGCCGCTGAGCGCGGGGGAGTCGCCCGGGAACAGCGTCGCGAGGCGCTGGAAGAGGCGCGAGCTCTGGACCACCTCGTCGTGCCCGCGCCCGTCGTCGAGGCCGCTCGCGACCGCCTGGGTGCCTGACCGCGCCAGCGCGACGGCCGAGCCCGACCAAGCGCGCTTCAGCTCGCTGAGGCGCGCGTCGAAGGCCTCGGCGACGGCTCGTTCGGCGCCTCGGAGGCCGCGCGCGCGCGCGACATCGAGCGCGGCGCGCGCCGCGATGAGCTCGCCGTCCTCGACCGCCGACCAATCCGTCTCTGCGAGCAGCGCGCGCGCCGGCGCGAGCTCCGCCTCGGCCGCCTGGACCTCGCCCATGTGCCGGGTCAACAGCGCGCCGACGGTGAGGGCGACCAGCGCCGTCGCCGCGACGGCCAGCGCTGCTCTGTGGCGCCCGCAGAGCCGCGCCGCCCGGCGCAGGGGCCCGGGCGGGCGCGCCCGGATCGCTTCGTGCCGCAGGAAGCGGCGCAGGTCCTCCTCGAAGGCCGCCGCCGTCGGATAACGCTCCTCAGGGCGCTTGGACATCGCGTGCTGACAGATCACCGCCAGGTCGCGCGGCACGCGGTCGTTGAGCCGCGCGAGCGGCGTCGGCTCCTGCGACTGGAGCCGCAGCAGCACTTCGTGCGACGTCGCGCCCGTATAGGGCCGCCGCAGCGTCAACAGCTCGTAGAGGACGACGCCCAGGGAATAGACGTCCGTGCGGTGATCGACCGTGAGGTGGACGATCCGCGCCTGCTCGGGGCTCATGTAGGGCGCCGAGCCGATGAGCTGGTCCGAGCGTGTCAGCGAGCCGAGCGAGTCGTCGCGCGCGATCCCGAAGTCGACCAGCTTGAGCTTCAGGTCTGCGGTGAGCAGCAGGTTCGACGGCTTGACGTCGCGGTGGACGACGCCGCGGCTATGGGCGTGCGAGAGCGCGCTCGCGGCCTCTGCGACGAGGCGCGCGATGACCGGGATGTGGTCTGGGTCGCGCGGCCCCGGGAGCCGCGGCGCGCCGGGCGGCCGCGCGCCTTCGTCGACCAGCCAGCGGATCTCGTCGTCGAGGCTGTGGCCCCGCACGTACTCCATCGCGAACCAGTGAGTGTTCTCGGAGTGACCGTCGGTCAGCACGCGCACGATGTGCGGGTGGTCGAGCCGGGCCGCGGCGCGCGCCTCGCGGTGGAAGCGCTCGACCGACGCCTCGGTCGACGTCAGGCCCAGCGAGAGCACCTTGAGCGCGACCTCACGCTCCAGCGTCGTTTGGGTCGCCAGGTAGACGACGCCCATCGCGCCCCGGCCGAGCTCTCTGTCCAGCACGAACTCGCCCAGCTTCAGCCCTGCGGGTGAGTCCTCGCTCGCGTGCATCGTCGGCGGGACCACGAAGTCGTCCGGGGCGGACGAGTCGTGCTTGGCGAGCATCAGCGCTTCTTCGAGCAGCGCGGCGTCGTCCCCGCTCTCCCGCCGCAGGTAAGCCTCGCGCTCCGCCTCCGGCAGCTCCAGCGACGCCTCGAAGAGCGCGCGCGCGCGTTGCCAGAGGGACTCGCTCACTGCTCGACCTCGCGGTGCAGGAACGCCCGCGCGGTCTTCCACCAGCGGAACGCTTGGCGCTCGGACACGCCCAGGTACGCCGCGCACTCGACCATCGAGCGGCCGCCGAAGAAGTGCAGCTCGACGAGCTCTGCCAGCTTCGGGTCGCGCGCTTCGAGCAGGCAGAGCGCCTTGTCCAGCGCCACGATGTCGACCGCCCGCTCTTCGTACTGGCGGGACATGCCTTCGAGGACACCCTCGAGCTCGACCCGGCGGCTCCGCGGCGGGCGCTTCTCGGCCGACCTGCGGCGCCCGTGGTCGACGAGGATCTGCCGCATCGCCCGCGCAGCGATGCGCAGGAAGTGATCGCGCCCCTGCCAGGAGTTTGAGTCGCACGACAGGCGCAGGAACGCCTCGTTCACCAGGGCGGTCGGCTGCAGGGTGTGTCCGACCGCTTGCCCGCGCATCTGGCGACGCGCGAGCCCGTACAGCTCGTCGTACACCTTCTGGAAGAGCTCGAGCTCTGGGCCGGGCGCGGGAGGCATCGTTCGCTCGCGGTCTTGCGGGGGGGGCTCGGCGGACAGTCGCATGTCCGCCAGGACGCAGTATCCCATGCGGATCTGACAGGATTTTCAGATTGTGCCTGGCTCGCGGGCAAGGCCAACCCGTCCGTCACTCGGTCAAGAGCTTCACACCGCCGACCGCCACCCCGAGCTGGCTCTCGGCGCCCGTCCGGCCTGCCAGCGCAGCGGCATCGACGCGGCCGGCCAGCAGCTCGCGCCAGGCGCCCAGGACGCGCTCGACGTCGCGCGCGCCCTCGCGTACGAACTCGATGCGGAACCGGCGCACCCCGAGGCCCGTCAGCCGCGACGCCCAGGCCGCGCTCTGCTGGGGCGCGTGGTGAAAGACCGTGTTGCGGCACCCGACGTCGACGATGACCGGGTGCTCGCGCCCGAGGTGGTCGCGCAGGGCCACCTGGTGCTGTTCGCAGGGGCGCCCGCATGTGTGGAAGTCGCGCCCGTTGCTGAGGAGGTGCGAGTAGACGCAGTGTTCGGTGTGAAACGTGGGGATGCGGTGGTGCGCGACGATCGCCAGCCGCTCGGCGGGCAGCGCGGCGAGCATCGCGAAGAGCTGCGCCTCATCGAGGTCGAACGAAGCGGTGACTGTGTCCAGGCCGAGCCCCAGGAGGTGGCGCGCGGTCAGCGAGTTCGTGACGTTGAGCGAGAAGTCGCCATGCAGCGCGAACGTGTCCCCTGCGGCGCGGAAGTCGAGGCAGCGCATCAGCGCGCCGAAGTGCCGCACGAGCACGCCGTCGGGCTGCAGCTTGCGGATCCGGTCCAAGAGCGCCTCCTCGCCGGGCTTCCCGATGCGCGTGGTCGCGATGTGAACGGCGAGCCCTGCAGCCCGCGCGCGCTCGACCGCGTGTCCTAGCCCGACGAACTCCATCCAATCGAGCTCCACCTCGCGCGCCCCGGCGGCGATCACGGCCTCGAGCTGCGCATCGCTGCGCACGAGCGGGACGAGGGTGACCGCCTGCGCCGCGGCGTCCGGGGCGCGCGAGCGCGCGCCCTCCACCGCCGGAGCGGCGCGCGGCAGCGCCGGGCGCGGGTCGATCGCGTGCGCCGGATGCCGCTCGATCAAGGGCTGCAGGGCCTCGACGAGCGCGCGGCGCAGCCCCTTCAGCGCGCTGGGCGCGAGGTGCAGCCCCGGCGCGAGGCCCGCGATGTCGAGCGTCCCCAGGCGGAATGGCGTGCCGCCAAAGCCGCAGAGCTTCTCGGTGAGGAGCTGCGCGTCGAGGCCGGCGCCGCGGGCGGGTTCGAGCCGCGCTGCGCTCGCGCTGCTGGCTTCGTGGGCGCCGCTGCGCGCGCGGACTCGGAGCGGCTCCCCCACCGCGCCCGCGACGACGAGGTCGACCACGTGGCGCCCCGTCGGCTCGTCCTCGTCACGCGCGAGGCCGGCGAGCGCCGGGTCGCTCGTCACGAAGACACGGTCGCCGATCCGGACGCGCGTGAGGTCCGGCCCTGGCGTACCGAACTCCAGCGTGACGCGGTCGCCGCGCGTGGTGACGCCGAAGACCGGACCGCCGGGCTCGCGCGGGTCTTCGGGGTCGCCTTGGTCGAACACGACGCCCATGCCGGCTCGCAGCTCCAGGGGCGCGGCAGCGGCGACGTCCGGCAGCGCCGCGCTCGGCGCGCCGGTCGGGCCGGCGGGGCGCTCCGCGAGCGCGAGGCCCCCCGTCCAGGGGCGACCCGCGGCGTCCGCCTGGACGGTGACGTGGTCCCCAGCGAGCGCGATGACGCTGCCGAGGTAGACCCCGCGGTGCTTGGGGAAGCGCCCCTCGACCAGCGTCTGGTGGTCGCTGCCGCCGAGGAACCCGTCGGAGAACCCGCGCGTGTACGACAGCGACATCGCCAAGAGGTCGCGCGCGAGCTGCGCGTTGGCCGCGGTCGCGTCGTCGCCGCGCCTCAGCGCGTCGACCCAGCGGCGATAGCCGCCGGTCGCGGTCGCGACGTACTGCGGGCCCTTCTGGCGGCCTTCGATCTTCAGCCCGTGCACGCCGATCTGCATCAGCTCCGGCACCGCGCGGGCGCCCGTGAGGTCCTTCGGGCTCAAGAGGTAGCTGACATCCCCGAGCGGCTTTAGGACCCCGTCGAGCACGAGCTCGTACGGCATCCGGCAGCTCTGCGCGCACTGCCCGCGGTTCGCGGAGCGCCCGCCCCACGCTTCGCTCGTCAAGCACTGGCCGCTCCATGACACGCAGAGCGCGCCGTGGACGAAGACCTCGAGCTCGAGCTCCGTGCCGCGCCGAAACGCGCGGATCTCGTCGACCGAGAGCTCGCGCGGGACGACGATGCGCGTCACGCCGAGGCCGCCAGCGAACGGCGCTGCCGAGGGCTCGGCGATCGTCATCTGCGTGCTGGCGTGCAGCTCCAGCGTCGGCGCCACGGCGCGCGCGATCAGGCACACGGCGGGGTCCTGCACGATGAGCGCGTCGACGCCAGCGCTGGCGATGCCGCGCACGACCCGCTCCAGCGCCTCGAGCTCGGGCTCGAAGATCAGAGTGTTCAGCGTCACATAGGCGCGCGCGCCCGCGCGGTGGATCCGCGCTACGGTCCCAGGCAGCTCCGCGAGCGAGAAGTTCGCCGCCCGTGCGCGCGCATTGAACCCGTCCTGAAGGCCGAAATACACCGCGTTCGCGCCATGGCGCAGCGCCGCGTTCAGCGCCGGCAGCGACCCCGCTGGGGCCAGGATCTCCGGCGGCGGCGGGGGCTCCTGGCGAGGGGGCGCCGTATGGTCCAGAGGGAGGGGCGAGGATTCGCTGGGCATCGCGGCGCACAGCGTATCCGGCCACCCACGCCGCCGGGGGCCTGCGCGGGCACTGCGGGGTCGCTGGGCGTTCGCAAGCGCTCGCGCCCGGCCTGTCAGCGCCCGGCCGCTCAGCGCCCGGCCGCTCAGCGTCCGGCCCGCTGCGGTGTCTCGAGCCCGACGTAGCGGAGCCAGCAGTCGAAGTCGACGACCGCGCCGACCAGCACCGACTCGAGCGACGCGGCCTTGGCCGTCTCGTGCTTTGACTTCCAGCGCATCAACAGGTCGTGCACCGGGAGGTGCCTGCGGCTCCGGAAGAGGAACGATGACGTGTAGGTGTGTTTGAGCCGCTGCGCGATCGTCGGGGGGTGATCTGCGACCTCGTCGAGGCACTGCGCGCGGACCGCGTCGCGGGCCAAGACGTCGCGCTGCCAGAACTCGCCGTCGACGTCGAGCGCAGCAAATCCAGCCCGCCGTGACTCACGCGAGAGGTCCTTGTGGCGGCGCTTGGGCTCGGTGCCATTCACGAGCATCGTCAACGCGCTGTCTGACCGAACCGCGAGCCCCGAGTTCGTCGGTATGTCGTTGAACTCGGTGAAGTGCCTGCGGTAGAGCGCGTTGTAGAGGCGGTAGCCGCTGACCAACTCAAACGGGACCGCGAGGAGCGTCCGCAGGAAGTCTGCGTCTTGGAACGGGCTCGTCAGGCGCAGGTTCTGCGCCCAGGGCCACATCCAAGCGCCGGCGGAGAGGCCCGCCGATCCAAAGTAGAGGTGCGTCAAGAACGGGCGCGCGAACATCCCGATCCAGAACTGGAACTCGCCGTTCTCCGCCTTGCAGCGTGCGCGTTCGCGGCGCAGCGCGTCGTAAGGGTCCCCGATCGCGCCCTGCAACTGCGGTGTCAGCAGCCGCTGCACTCGCTCCGCGACAGTCGCGCGCGTGATGCGGTCGACGGGGAAGAGCGCGACGTCGACCGCGGCGCCGCCGAGGAACTCGCCGCCCCACACGCCATGGATGTCGCCGGGCTGAACGGGGCGCTCTCGCAGCCTGCGGAACGCCGTCGGCGAGAAGTGCGCGCGCGCCCCGACGCGGTGGATGGCCTCGTGTCGAAGCCCGGCGCGCGCGGCGAGCATGCGCGCTATGGCCACGTCGCGGTCGTCCTCCGCCTGGCCTTCGACGAGGTAATGGGTGGCAAAGCGCGCGCGCTGTCGCTGCTCGGGCGTCATGCAGCTGAGGATCAGGCGCGTATCGGCGCCCCCGGTCAGCGTGACGGTGGCCTCGGGGTAGCGCTCGAGCCGCGCGCGGACCGCGCGCTGAATGGCCGCCGCGACGCGGTCGACGTGCCCGTCGAAGCCCAGCCCATGGTCCACCTCGATCGCGAGGTCATCGTGGGTACGACGCCGAGCATCGGAGAGCGTGAAGGTCTCGATGGTGCCCGGGTCGAGGTTGCGGACGCCCGCGATCAGCGTGCGCCCACCGAGGGTCGATCCGAAGGTGAAGAACTCCGCGGCGCCGTCCCGATCGAGCGCGGCGCCGTCCGGGGCGAGCAGCATGAGCGGTTCGACCTCGCTCGACACGGCGACGAACTCGGCGGTCTCCAGCACGAAGAGCGGGTGAAAGCCGAACGCGTCGTTGCCGACCACGACTTCGTCCCGGCCGCTGTCGTGGGCGAGGAACGCGAACGTGCCGTTGCGCGGGGGCGTCAAGCCCTCGCCATGCGCGATGAAGCGAGCCAGCAGGGTCGACGCGAGGTCTGCACCCTCGGCGTTGCCGCCCTCGGCGTCATATGCGTCGCCGCTCGCGACGACAAAGCGGCGCCCGTGGGGCTCGGTGGCGCTCGCGGGGAGCGGCCGATCGGCGGCAATGGCGACGCTCAATCGGCCCCGGCGAAGGGTCGTGAGGCTGCGCAGACCATCGAGTTGAAAGTCGTTGACGGCGCGGTGGAACGCGACCGATTCGTGGTCGACCCCCCGCGCGAAATAGGCCAGGAACATTCGTATGCGCGAGCCCGCGCTTGGCGGCGCGGCGCTGCTCCTTGGTGAGTTGGCGAGCTTGATTTGTGACGGTCCCTAACCGTCACGCTGCAATCTTACGAGCCTTTGGACATCGGCGCCGCAATAGATTGGTTGCGCCAAAGCGTCTCGCTATTGCGCATCGTTGTCGGCTATCGAGATTGTCATTTGGCGGCCATCGGAGCGGTCACGCTTCGTAACACCGGACCTCGAAGACTCGCACGGTGTCGGCGCCGTTTGTAGCAGTGACGTGGAGCCGCAGGCGCGTGACCTCCAGCCGGGGGAACGTGTGTCGCCGCAGCCGTTGGTAATTGCCAAAGACCTCGGCGACGACGACCTCGCCGCTCGGCGTTATCGCAATGAGGCGGTAGTCGCGGACGGTCTCGGGTTGGGGTCCGCGGACCATCTTCTTGGTGATCGAGTCGGAGGCGGACAGGGTCAGCTCGCGGTGGAAGCCGGAATCGAACGTCAGTTGGACGCGTGACAGCGGCACCGGGTCGCTCCATTCGAGGTCCAGCCACGCCGCTGCGTTTCCGTCCGCGTCGAGCACCGTGGCGCCCCACCTCGCGCCCCACTGACCGGGCGCGTCCCGCACGTGGCCATTCAAGACGTGGGACGGCGGAGCGTCCTCGAGGTGGTGCGAGGCGCTCGCTCGGGCGCGGCGCGCCAGGTCCAGCGGGTCGGCGTTCGCGACGCCCCGGATCGTCTGGTCGTCCCGCAGCAGGCGTTGCTGCAGCTCGCGCATGTGCTTGGCGCGCAGCGTTGCCGGCGTCACGTCGTGCGCGACGCACAGCGCGGCCGCCGTGCCCACGGCCTGCCCCGTGCACGCGCACGTCGCCATCACGCGGGTCGACGTGAACGCGACGTGTGAGCACGAGATGTTGCGGCCGGCCATCAACAGGTTCGCGACGTTGCCGCTGTAGAGCGCCTCGAACGCGATGTTGTAGGGCTCAGGGACGGGCCGCGAATAGTACGGCGGCTCGTTCCACGCGTCGAAGCCGCCGGGGGGGTGCTCGTCGAAGTTCCAGCCGCCGATGGAGACGCCGTCGTCGCGCTCTTTCCAGCCCCCTTCGAGGTCTTGCTGCGTCAACACGTGGGCGCCGGTCAAGCGCCGGCTCTCGCGCTTGCCGGGGATCATGCCGACCGTCTCGAGGGCCCAGTTTGCGCTGTCGGGGCGCTCGCCGGAGTTCTTGATCCAGTCCCAGACCCCCATGACGACGCGCAGGAGCTCGAAGCGCAGCAGCTCGTTGTCACGGATGACGTCGTGTTCGCCGCCGAGCTCGATCCACCAGTAGCCGTATTCGTATGAGCCTTGGCCTGGCTTGCGAAACAGGAGGTCGTTCTCCGTCAGCTTGCGCGCCCAGGGCGGCGCGCTGAACGGCATTGCGCGCGCGTGCTTGCGGGCCGTGAACAGGATGCTGCAGCCCTGTGAGCGGTCGTCGCCTTCGACCATGGCGAGCGGCTCCCCGTACGTCGCGCGGGCTTCGCGTCCTTCGCGGAAGGCCGCGCCGGACTCGAGCGCGAGCCGCCCGTCGCCGGTCGCGTCGATGAACGACTTGGCGGTGATGTGGTGCAGGGTCTCCGTCTTGTCGCACCGCACATGGGCGCGCACGATGCGCCCGTCCTCGGTGTCGGCCCCGAACAGCGCGCTGTCGAGGAGCAGCGTCAGCGACGGCTCGCGCAGGCAGAGGTCGTACAGGGTCAGGTCGAACAGCTCCCAGGCGCGGTGCGGGTTGCGCACGGCGTCTTCGAGCCGAATCTCCTCGATCAGGCCGCCCTCACGCCAGCCGGCGCGCGCGCCGTGGCTGTCGGCGCCGACGATGTGCATGCGGACCTCGCTGGAGGCGTTCCCGCCGAGGCGCGAGCGGTCTTGCACGAGCATCGTGCGAGCGCCATTCCGAGCCGCGGCGAGCGCGGCGCACACCCCGCTCATGCCGCCGCCGACGACGAGCACGTCGACCACGTGCTCGACGCGCCGCATGTGTGGTTCATCGACGTAGCGCCGCGTCGTCGCGCTTGTGGCGCCGGGCGCCTCTGGCGCCCCATGCGTCTCTGCGGAGTGGTCGGCACCCGGCGCGGCGCGCGCCGTCGTCCCGTCCCCGCTGAAGAAGCGCCGCGCGTCGACCGCCAACAAGAAGCTCGAGAGCCCTGTCCCTTGCAGCAGCGCGCGTCGGTCCATCCCACGAGGATACAACACCGCCGTGGCTGACATTCGCTCGACTCGACGCAGCGGGTGCTAGAGCGGGCGATAGGTCGCGTTCCCCAGCTTCAGTCCGGTCACCTGGTTCTCGCGGCGTTCGAGCTTGGCGCGCACGACTTCGCCGTCGAGGCGCAGCGTGACGTCCTCGCCGAGCACGGTGAACGACCCGCGGACCTCGCTGTCGCTGCCGCCGAACGGCGACGAGAACATCGTGCGCCGCGTGACGACGCCCTCGGCGGTGAAGCGATAGACGGTCGTCAACGAGGAGTCGCTGCCGAACGTCGTGTGACCGAACTCGAGGCCCAAGAGGGCAGCGGCAGACGCTTGTGGCTTGGTCGACGCCTCCTGGGGGGCGGCCTCGAAGCGCAGGCTCGCGAGCATCTGCCGCGCGCTGGCGAGGTACGTGTCCTCACGCCCTTGCAGCGCGACGACGAGGACCAGCGCCGAGTCGCGCGCGTCCCGCGTCATGGCGATCCACGCGTGCACCGCGCGCCCGTCGCCGGCGGCGCCCGTCAACGTGATCTCAGCGGCCTCGACGTCGCCCAAGGAGAGGTCTCGCGCGCGCGCGCGGCCGCGGGTGACCTGGAGCGCTTGCTCCCGGAGGTCCGCAGTGATGCCCGGGACCGCCGCTTGCAGCAGCGACCTCGCGCTGCGCTTCAGGTCCTTCTCGTCGACGGGCCCCGTGCGCACGACGATGAGCGCGTCGAACGTGTCCGTCGAGCGCAGCCCCGGGTTCAGCAGCGCCACGCCGCCCTCGCGCCCCGCGATCGTCCAGCCGGCCGGCAGCTCGAACGTCGCGCGCCCGAGCTGCGCCCGTGGCTTCGCGGGGGGCGCCGGCGGAGCGGGCGCGGGGGTAGGCGCCGGCGAGGGTGCCGGCGAGGGTGCCGGCGAGGGTGCCGGAGCGGGTGCCGGAGCGGGTGATGGCGCGGGTGATGGCGCTGGGCCCGCGCGCATCCGACCAAGAGCGCGGCGAGCGAGAGCGTGGCAAGGAAGCGCGGGAGCGCAGGGAGCGTGCGAGTGTCCGTCATGGTCGAGCCTCGGGTTGGCCGGCAGGGGGTCCGCCGGGTTCGCCCTGTAGATGGGACCCGGCCCAGCGCCGTGACGCGCGGCCGGGCGGGAATCTCCAGGGCTACGGCCCCGGCGCGGGGCGCCCCGTGATTTCTCGAGATCCCGCGTCACGCCCGGCACGGCCCTCCCATCGGCATGGCGAACCCGAACCACAGACCCCTTCCCATCGATTCCGCCATGCACACCATGACCTCCCCCGCCACGACCGTCGTCTCCCGCCTCACCTTCGCCGCGGCCCTCGCCGCCACCGCGGTCGGGCTCGCGCCGCGCGCCGCCTTCGCCCAGGCCGACGCCCCCGATGCGCCCGCCGCCCCCCGCAACCCCAGCGAGCGGCTCGAGCCTATCGCCGCGGACGGCTTCGCAGCCTTCATGGACCTGATGGAGGAGTTTGCTCGCGCCCAGTTCGAGAAGCTCCCGAGCAGCGACAAGAGCGCCCGTGAGAACGCCTACGGGAAGCTCGCGGCGCTGCAGCTCGCGGGCGCCGGGAGCGCGCTGGTCCTGCCGGCCGCGGGCCTCGCGATCGGCGGCGGGATCGGCCTGATCGTCGACCTCAGCACCGCCGGCGCGGACCTCGGCACCGGCTCCATCGTGGGCGGCAGCATCGGCCTCGGCAGCGGCATCGTCGTCGGAGGCGGCGCGTTTGTCGCGTCCCTCATCGCGACCCTCCCGATGGTCGACGAGATCGAGGCGAAGTACCCGGCCGAGGCCGCCGCGGGCGGCGCGCAGTTCATCGCGACCGGCAACACGTTGACGCTCGCCGGCGCGGGCCTCTTCGAGTCCTACTACGTGAACTTGGTCTCGTCGCTGCCGGACCAGTTCGTGACCCTCATCGAGCGCTGGGACCGCACGCCGGGCCTCGGCGCAAATGAGCGGGCCTGGCTCGCGAGCATCGCGTTCGCGCGGCCCCACCTGCAGCGCCTCGCCTGGATCAAGCGCAACCAGCGCGTGTCCGCGAACGCGCCGGTCGCCAACGACATGTTCATGGACGTCGGCCGCATCCTGAGCGGCGACCAAGGCGCGATGGAGCGCGCGTGGCTCACGGCGCTCGGCCTCGGCGCGACCGGGCTCGAGCTGAAGCATGACAAGCTGACGCTCGACGTCCCGCAGCCGCTGCGCGCCTTCGGCCTGCCCGCGCGCCTGTCGGCCAACGTGCCGGACCTGAACGTGAGGGTCGGCGGGAACGGCGGCGCGTTCGACCCCTTCATGCGCTTCAAGCTCGACGCAGGGCCGTTCGACATCAACTGGGGCACGGTGAGCGTCGTGAAGTCCGGCAGCAACAAGGACTTGGTCGCGGTCGAGTACTCGATCGCCCGCGGCGCGCGCCTCGGCGCGGCCCGGGTGACCTTCAAGGCCGGCGGCGACGAGACGAAGGTCGTCGACCTGCGCCCGGCCCTCGACCGCACGCTGAAGGGGACGCTGTTCTTCAGCCTGCGCGGGCTGGCGCTGGAGTTCAAGAAGGCTGAGCTCGGCGGCCTCGAGCTCTCGTTCGGTGTCCCGCGCGAGATCCGCGAGCTCCCGATCGTGAAGGACCTGCTCAATGGCCTCTTGGCGGACGTCGAGCGCGAGCTGCGCAAGTTCCTCCGCGACACCGTCCCCTTCGCCGGCCTCTTCGACGGCTTCGGGCGAGGCTCGGTCAGCGCGCTCGCCGCGAGCGTCAAGCGCGACGCCGGCAGCCACGGGCTTACGAGCATCAGCGCGGTCACCGAAGCCGAGGTGGTCAATGGGGTCGTCAAGCTGCACGTCCGTGGCCGGGCCCTGCGCCAGCCCGAGCTCGGCGACTCGGTCGCCGCGGCCCAGAAGGAGTGGGCGCGCCTCGGCGGCGCCGGCCGCGCGAAGCTGCAGCCGTCGACGGGGCTCCGGCCGCGCACCGCGCCGGGCCGCGCCCAAGGGCTGAAGCCGGCCGGCGCGCGCTGAGGCTGGCTGAGGGGCGAGCGGTGCAGTAGCCTCTCGCCCCATGTCCGATACGCGCCCGAGCGACGGTGACGAGCCGACGATCGAGAGGCTGCTCGAGGAACACCTCGGCAGCCTGCGCGCGTTCCTGCGCCTGCGCGCGGGGGCGGGGATCCGCGCGCGCCTCGGGCACTCCGACCTCGTGCAGTCGGTGTGCCGGGAGGTGCTGCAGTCGCGGGACAAGATCGAGTTCCAAGGCGACGCGGCGTTTCGTAGCTGGCTCTACACGGCGGCGCTGCGCAAGCTCGTCGAGCACGACCGGCGCATGCACGCGGGCAAGCGCGACGTCGGTCGCGAGCAGGACCTCGACGCAGAGGGCGGGGTGGACGCGGCGGTGCTGCAGGGCTACGCGACGTTGACCACGCCGAGCCTCGTCGCGATGGGCCGCGAGGGCGCGGCGAAGCTCGAAGAGGCGTTCGACGCGCTCACCGACGAGCACCGCGAGGTCATCACGCTCGCCCGCGTCGTCGGCCTCTCCCACGCAGAGATCGCGGCCCAGCTCGGCAAGACGGAAGAGAGCTGCCGGCAGCTCCTGCGGCGCGCGCTCGTGAAGCTCTCCATCGAGCTCGACCAACGCGGCATCGTCCTGTGAGCGCGCCCGACCCAGGCCGGCCCGCCGCGGACGACGACCTCGAGGCGCTCGTCAACGCGTGCCTCGAGGCCGCTGACCCGCGCGCTGAGCTGGCGCGGCGCGCGGGCGACCGGCCCGACGTCCTGCGCGTCGCGGAGCGCCTCTTGGCGCAGGTCGCGCGCCTCGAGCAGCTCGATGCGGCGGACTTGGTCGGCGCGCCGGAGCCGCGCGCGGACGACCCCGCGAGCTGGCCGGAGGTCCCGGGCGTGGCGCTCTCGCAGCTGATCGGGCGCGGCGGTCAAGGCCTCGTGTTTCGCGGCGAGCAGCGCTATTTGCAGCGCGCGGTCGCGGTGAAGGTCCTCGCGCCGGAGCTGCAGACCCCGGCGTTCCTGGAGCGCTTCCGCCGCGAGGCGCGCATGCTCGCGGCCTTGCAGCACCCGCACATCGTCGGGTGTTACGACGCAGGCGTGACGGCCGACGGGCGCTGCTACATCGTGATGGAGCTCGTCGAGGGGCCGAACCTCTGGCGCTGGATCGAGCAAAACGGCCGCCTCGAGGTGCCCGTCGCGGCGGGGATCGTGGGCGACCTCGCGCGCGCGCTCGCGCACGCGCAGCGCGACGGGCTCGTGCACCGCGACGTGAAGCCGGAGAACGTCCTGCTGCAGCCGACGGGAGCGGGCGGGAGGTTCCCGTTCGTGGTGAAGCTGGCGGACCTGGGGCTCGCGCGCGCTGCGCCGCGCGCCGCCGTCACCCTGGAAGGGGCCCCGGACGGGGCGCCAGGGGGCCCCGTCGGGAGCCCCTTCCACGGCGACGGCGGCGGGTTCACGATGCTGACGCCGGCGGGCGCGGTCGTCGGCACGCCCGCCACGATGGCGCCCGAGCAGTTCGATGCGCCGGAGCGCGTCGATCATCGCGCGGACATCTACGGCCTCGGCTGTGTGCTGTACCACGCGCTCGCCGGGCGCCCCGCCTTCGCCGGTGTTGCGCTGACAGAGGTGCTCCTGCAGAAGCTCGCGCTGCGCGCCGCGGGCGGCGCGGTCCAGATCGAGGGCGTCCCGGACGACGTGTTGCAGCTCATCAGCCGCATGCTGGCGTGGGACCCCGAGCAGCGCCCCGCGACGTACGCGGAGGTCCTCGCCGCGCTCGCGGGCAGCGCGGCGGCCGGGGGCGCCGGCGCGGCGCGTTCGCGCTGGCCCGCGCGGCCTCGGTGGCTCGTCATGGGGTTGGTGATGGGGCTGGTGATGGGGCTGGGCCTGGTCGGCGCGCTGGCTTGGCTGCGCCTGCGGCCCGTGGAGCGCGCCGCGGCGCCCCCAGCGGAGGGCGCCGCGCAAGCGGGCGAGCCGCGCAGCGCGAGCGCCTTCGGCGCGCCGGCGCCGTTATTCGACGTCGAAGGCAGCGGCGACGATGTGCTGCGCGGTTGGGTCAGCGACGCGCCGCAGCGCTGGCACGTCGATGAGTCGCGTCTGGGCGCGCTTGTGAACATCCGCCAGGGGCGGACGACCGCGCGGCGGGGGCTGCCCTCGGGGCCGTTTGTACTGCGCGGGGAGATCGAGCCCCGCGGGCGCTTTTCCGCGGCGACGGGCGCGTCGCCGATCGACTCGGTCGGCTTGCGCGTCGAGGTCACGGCCGATGACGCGCTCGCATTGGTCGTCACTCCGAACGCGAACGGCGGGTTCCGCGCGGCGTGGCGCCATGAGCGACGCGCCGGAGCGGAGTGGTCGACGGCGCAGGAGCTCGAGAGCTGCAGCGGGGCGTTCCTGACCGACGCGCCGCTCGTGTTCGACCTGCGCTGGACGGGCGTTCGTCTGGAGGCGACGGCGGGGCCGCCGGACGCGCCGGACGCGGCGAGCGCGTCGTGCGCGCCCCGCGACGACTGGCAGGTCGAGCCGTCGCGCTTGGCCCTCGAAGTCCATGCGGAGGGCGGCGCCGCAGTGTTGCGCCGCTGGTCGCTCGCGACAGGCGCGCAGTGAGCGCCGTCGAACGCGGCGTCGAGCTCCAGCGCAAGGTACGCCCGGGCGTTTGCCGCTTAGAACGCCCAGCTCACGCCCGCGGTCGCCCAGGTCACGTCCGGGTCGATGCGCGGCGCGAACCAGTCGCGCAGGTCGGAGTCCACGATCGTGCTGGCCGCCACACCCAGGCGTGCGCTCGTCACGTCGTCGAGGTCCAGCCGCAGGTTGACGGCCGCGCCCGCGTCCGTCAGCCCAGTCGCGCGCGTCCGGTAGAGCCACTCGCCGTGGTCCGCGTCGCCCCATCCCAACCACAGCCCCGCCTCGAGCGTCAGGTCACGGCGCAGCGTGAACGCGCGCTCGAGCGCCCCGCGCACGTACAGCGAGCGCGTCGCGTCGACGTCGTAGTGCGCGGTGAGCGACGCGTCGCAGCCCAGCGCTGCGCCGCCGACGCGCGCGAACACCTCCGAGGTCGCCGGGAAGGGCGCGAAGCGGAAGCCCTCGCCCGCGGGCCAGCTGTAGTGGCGCAGGCCCAGCGCGACGTCGAGGTCGCCGACGCGCCGCGCGTACCCCGCCCAGACGTCGAGCTGCGTGAACTCGCCGCTGTGACCTGCGACGGCCCATGCGTCACCGATCGAGCCGGCGAGGTCCATGTTGCCGAACCCGCCGACGCTCACGGCGCCGCCGTCGCGCGTGCCGAGCTGCACCAGCGTCTCCAGTTGGCCGACGGGGCGCTCCGTGAACGTCTGGCCGCGGAACACGTACGCGCTGGCCGCGGTCAGGTCGACGTCGACGAGCGGTCGCCGCGCGCTGTCGAAGACACAGCTGGGCGCGACGCATAAGATCGCCCCCATGGAGACGCACAGGGTCGAGCTCGAGGGGGGCGTGCGTGGCATGGCGTGGCGCGGCATGCTAGGCGCACGCCTGGCGGAAGTCGACCTGCGCGGGCGCGTCATCGCGGCGACGTTGGCGGGTTTGGCGGCGGCGTGCGCCGGGCCGTCGGGGCCCGCGGGCGCCGTCGAGGCGCAGGGCGCGGGCGGCCTCCAGGACGGCCTGCAAACGGGCCTTTGGACCTATTCCTACCCCAACGGTCAGCGCGAGGCGCAGGGCGGCTACCTGCGCGACGAGCGCGCGGGCCTCTGGACCCATTGGTACGAAGACGGCGCGCTCCGGATGCGCGGCGAATACCAAGGCGAGCGCCAGGTCGGGCTGTGGGAGTTCTGGCACCCGAACGGCCGCCTCAGTTGCCGCGGCGAGTACGTCGACGGCCGCGAAGAGGGGGAATGGACCTTCTGGTTCCCGAGCGGCGCGCTGCAGCAGCGCGGCTGCTTCGAGCGCGGCCGGCGCGCGCTCGAGTGGGTCGAGTACGACGCCGAGGGCGCGCTGGTCGCCCGCGGCAGCTACGTCGACGACCGGCCCATCGGGGCCTGGACGTGCGCCGCGCCCGACGGGACCTTGGAGGAGCGCAGCTATCCGCTCCCGCCGGGCCTCCAATACGTGCGCGAGGTGTGGCCGGGCGGCGCCGTTCGGCGCGAGGGCTGCACGCGCGACGGGCGCCCGTCGGGGCTCTGGCTGACGCGTCACGCGAACGGCGCGCCGCGCGCGCGCGTGACGTTCGCGGCGGGCCGCCCGAGCGGCGAGCTCGCGCTCTGGCGCGCGGACGGCGAGCCCTTGGCCCGCGGCCCGCTCGCGCAGGCGGCGGCGGACGGCCCGATGCTCGTCGCGGGTGACTGGCTCGTGCGCGGCGAGGCGGGGCTCGCGCCGCGCGCCGTGCGCGCCGAGCCGCGCGCGCCGTGGGATCGCCGCTGGAGCGACGCGACGATCGTCGACACGGCGCCGCCCCTCGCGGTCGCGGTCCGCTGGCTCGCGGAGCTCGAAGCGCCGCTCGAGGTCCAGCCGACGCCCGCTGCGCCCGTCTCGGTCGCCGCGCCGGAGTCCGTGACTGAGCCAGCGCCGACCCCGCGCCTCGAAGCCCCAACGGACCCCGGCCACTGGACCGTGCGGGAGGCGCGCGAGCTCGAGCTGTTGCGCCGCTACTACCGCGACGGCTGGCTGCCGCGCCGCCACACGACGGGCGCGCGCTACGGCGTGGCGGCGGGCGCGCCGCGCCTCGGCGCGGGCGACGACGCGCTGGCAGACGGGCTCATCGGTCAGCGCCTGCCGACGACGTCGTTCCCGACGGCGACGGGCGGGACGCTCGACCTGCAGGACCTGCGCGGCAAGCGCGTGCTGCTCGTCGTGCTGCGCGGCTTCACCTCGCAGGTGTGTGTGTACTGCTTCGCGCAGACGACGGAGCTCGCGCCGCTCGTGCCGCGCTTCCGCGCGCTCGACTGTGAGGTCGTCGTGCTCTTCCCGGGCGCTCGCAGCCGAATGGAGGCCTTTGTCGAGGCGTGCCGCGAGGAGTTCGGGGAGGCGGCCGCGCCCTATCGCATGGTCTATGACCCCGAGCTCGACCTGGCGCGCGCGCTGGGCCTGGAGGGCAACCTCGCGCGGCCAGCGGCGTTCGTGCTCGACGCCGAGGGCGTGGTCCGGCACGCGTACATCGCCGAGGACGAGCAGAACGTGGCCGACCGGCCGCCGGCCAGCGACCTCTTGCGCTGGGTCGCCGACACCCCGTGACGGCTCCGGCGCGGCCTCGCGCGGGATCGTCGAGTTTTGCGTGACGTCGCGGACAGGCGGCGGATGGACGGGCCAGGTCTTCGCGCTTGCCCCCAGCGGCAGGCACCGCGCCGGGAGTTCCGAGCGGGCGCCGAAGTCGCCCAACGCCCATCCATCACCCTGTCCCATGCCTCAATCTGAATCCAAGCGACCGCGCGCCCGGGTCACCGCGAACGCGCGCCTCCTGCTGCGCCTCACCGTCCCCCTCGCCCTCGCCGCGACGTCCGCTTCGGCCCACGGTCAATCCAGCGACCCGGCCGGCGCGGCGGCAGCCGGCGCGACGCGGACCGCCTTGGCGCCCCTGCCCGTCGTCGAGTCCGCGTCCGCCGCGCAGTTCCCCTTGGTGAACTCGGGCCAGGAGCTCACGGGCGGCGAGGTCCGTTGGGTCCCGATCCCGACGCCGTCGGATGAGGCGCCCCTGCCGATCGGGCCGCGCATCCAAGAGGGCGCGGACGGCGACACGTTGGTGGCCCCCGGCGGCGGCGACCCGTTTGTGCTCGGCTTCGCCGCGGGGAGCTACGCGCCCCCGGCTGGCGAACGGATCGATCCGGCGCTCGTGGCCCGCTTCGCGGCGCTCGGCGACGACGGCCGTCCTCAGGCCGAGACCTACGCGTTCGTGATGTTCGAGCGCAAGATCACCGCGGACCGCGTCGCCGCGCTCGAGGCCGTCGGCGCGCGGGTGCTGGGTCACCACCCGCTCAACTGCGTGCGCGTCGCGCTGCAGGAGGGCTCGCTCGCCGGCCTGTCGGCGCTCGACTTCGTCCGCTGGGTCGGCCTCGCGCAGCCGTGGCAGAAGGTCCACCCGGAGCTCACCGCTCGGCTCGCGGACGAGTCGCTCGAGAGCATCCAGGTGATCGTTAGCGTCTTCGAGTCGGACCTGAACGAAGCCTCGATCCAGACGCCGTTCGGCTCGGTGCAGCTCACCTCGCCCGAGGGGCCCGAGTCGCTGCCGGCAGACTGGCATGACCCGCACGGCCGCTGGCGCACGAACGGCTGGCAGGAGCGCGCGCTCGCGGCGCTCGGCTTGGAGATCGAGCTCTTCAGCCCGCGCTCCAACTCGTTCCGCGCGCGCATGACGCCGCAGCAGCTCGAGGCGCTGATCGCCTTGGACTTCGTGCAGTTTGTCGAGGCGCAAGGCACCCCGACGGGGGCGCACGACGAGTCCATGCCGCTCATCCACGCGGACCTGACGCGCGCGAGCTGGAACGGCGGCGCCAGCGCGGTCGCGGTCGTCGGTGAGGCGGACAGCGGCATCGACACGGGGCACAGCGGCCTCAACCATATCTGGGGTTGGGGCTGGGACCTGGCGAGCTCAGGCGGCGCCTGGACCGACCTCGACGAGCACGGCAGCCACGTCGCGGGCACCATCTTCGGCCGCGCCGACGTCGACCGCAGCAAGGACGGGGTCGCGCCAGGCCTCGGCAGCACGCGCAGCCTGCGGGTGTTCAACGTCAAGATCTTCAATGACCTCGGCAACTGGGGCGGGGCGTCGATGACCGACATCCTCGACCGCTTCAGCCAACAGGTCGACGACGGCGCTGGCAACATCACGCCACGCCCGCACGTGATCAACCACTCGTGGGGCACCCTCGGCTCCACCTGGTACGGCACCGAGAGCGATTGCCGTGAGCTCGACAACGACGTCTGGACCTACGGCCAGATGCACGTCTTCGCCGCCGGCAACGAAGGCAGCGCGGGGAGCTCGCTCCGCATGCAGGCCGCCTCCAAGAACGTGTTCTCCGTCGGGAACGTCCTCGACTATCACGACGCGGTCGGCTACCCGGGCACCATCTGGACGAGCTCGAGCCGCGGCCCGACCGCCGACAATCGCTGGAAGCCCAACGTCGTCGCGCCCGGACGGCTCATCGAGTCGGTCGACGCCAACTCGAGCACGGGCTACGTCAACAAGTCAGGCACGAGCATGGCCGCGCCCCACGTCACGGGCCTCGCGGCGCAGCTCGTCGATCACTACTCCTTCCTCCGCTATCGCCCGTCGGTCCTCGGCGCGGTGATGATGGCCTCTGCGTTGACGAAGGGCGGCGTGCTGCTGGCGACGCCCAGCACCTCGTCGACGAGCCACTTCAACACCTACGGCGCGGGCCGCATCGAGGCGGCGCGGGCCCACAACCTGACCTCGCAAGCCCTTTACTTCTGGCAGTTCGACATGACGAGCTCCAGCGCGCATGCTGAGCTCGACTTCGCGATCGGCGCGGGCGCGTCGAAGGTCTCGTGCGTGATGTTCTACAACGAGCGCGCGGGGTCCGCGGGCGGCTCGGTGGCGCTCGTCAACGACCTCGACATGTACATCGATCGCGCGCCGTTCGCGGCGGGCGGCAACACCGGCGACTACAGCGCGCACCAGTCCTCGCGGGACAACACCGAGATCCGCATCCTGTCGAACCCCGCGGAAGACTCGTGGCGCATCAAGGTCTACCCGGAGAACATCCCGGCGACCCTCTTGAACACCGTGCGCGTCGGCGTCGCGGTCGTCGTGACCTACGGCGATGATACGCCGGCAGCGACGCTGACGACGGCGCTGGATGATGCCTACGTGAAGCCCAACGATGTGGTCCAGTTGACGGCGACTGTCGCGTGCCCGACCTCGGTCGCGTCTGCCGTGCACCTCGACAGCGCGATGACGGGGACGCTGCTCTCGGCGGAGACGACGCTGCTCGATGGTCGTGTCGCGGACTTGATGGACAACCCGAACAGCGGCGACCAGGTGACGCTCGGCAACATCCGCGGCGGACACTCGCGCAACGTGCGTTGGACCGCGCGCTGGGCGAGCGAAGGCGCGAAGCTGTGGCAGGTCTCCATGGACTCGGACAACGCCGGCGCGCCCATCTCGACGAAGACGGTCTACGTGGACGGGACGGCGCCTGGAATGCCGGGCGCAATGAGCACGAACCATCCGGTCAACAGCGTCACGTGCAACACCGCCCTGCAGGTCAACTGGTCGAGCGCCATCGACAACCTCGCGGGCATCGACGGCTACCAGATCGCGGTGAACCACGACCCGACGCCGCTGCTCTTCGCGACCGCGAACCTCGGCGCAGTGACGAGCTACAGCACGACGCTGACGCCGAGCACGTCGGCGTATTACATTCACTTGCGCGCGGTCGATCGCTCGGGCAACTGGGGCCCCTTCCGCCGCTACGGCCCGTTCACCATCTCGGCGGGCGCTGCGACGAACTACTGCATCGGCGCGCTGAACTCGGTCGGCCTCGGCGCGACGATCGGGCGGCTCGGGAGCTTCTCGATCGGGTCGAACAACTTCCAACTGCGCACGACGGGGTTGCCGAACACGGGCTTCGCCCTGACGATCATGTCGCAGCAGCAGGGCCAGTCCGTCCTCGGAGACGGCTTCTTGTGCCTGAGCGGCACGATCACGCGCCTTGGGATCGCCCCGATCGCCGGGAACACCTCAGCCCTCGCGTTGAACTTCAATGCGGCGCCGGTCTCCAGCCTCGTCGACCCGGGTGAGACGTGGAACTTCCAGACCTGGTACCGCGACGCGCTCCCCGGGGGGGCCGGCTACAACCTCTCGAACGCCTTGCGCGTGACGTTCTGCGACTGACGCAGCGCGCGCCGAGACAAGTGGCCACCTGATGCGCCGCCGCGGGCCCCCCGCGGCGGCGCAACTTTCGAATCTGCCCAGATCGCGCGCGCGGGTGTACGCTCGCGAGGGGGCATCTGCCGTGCCCCTGAGAGGCACCGGTCCGCCGCGGGGCGCGGTGTCACTGCCATGACCCCTCCGCGGACCGCGCCCTCGGGCGCGTCGCCAACATGCGCTCTTTCCTTCTCCACGCCACCCTGCTCGTCTCGGCCGCTGCTGTCGCAGACGCGCAATACTCAAGCGACTTCGAAGCACTGACCGCGTCCGGTGCGGGGACGCTCCTGACCGGCCAAGACGGCTACTACATCCCGGCCGGCACGACGAGCGTCGACTTCACGGCGCACAGCTATGCCGGGAACGCCTACGCCGTCGCCGCCAACCCGACCGGCGGCGCGCAGTTCATCGCGGGGAACGGGCCCGCGGGCGGCGCGTTCGCGCGCGCGCAGCGAGACCTGACCTACGGGACCGGAGTCTGGACCATCGCGTACGACGTGCACGCGTCGTTCGTCGGGACCCTGCCGACGGCAGACAACATCGGGAGCGTCTCCATCCAACCGTTCCCGGGCAGCCAGTCCTTCATCGCGCTCGCGCAGTGGGTCGATATCAACACCGCGACGAACTGGAACGCGAACTACATCTGGTTCGACATCGGCGGCGCGCAGCTGACCGAGAGCGTCGCTGACCCGGCCTTTCAGAACCTGTCCGTCGGGCATTGGTACCGCTGGGAGACGGACTTTGATCTCACGACGAACTTGATCGTCGAGGTGCGCCTCAAGGACCTGACGACGGGCACGACCGCCACCAACCAGCCGGTCGCCCGCTACCTGGAGGGCGGCGCCGCAGGCTCCGGCCCGCCGACCGGCTTCCGGTTCTTCGGCGGCGGCGGGGTCGCGGGCAACGTGCTCGCCTTCGACAACATCCGCATCGGCCCGGCGTTGACGACGATCGGCGCGCGCTACTGCTCGCCGGCGGTGACGAACTCTTCGGGGCAGCCCGCGTCGATCGCCGCTGCGGGCTCGGACGTCGCCGCGACCAATAGCTTCAGCCTCGTCGCCACGGAGCTGCCCAACAACTCGTTCGGCTTCTTCCTGACGAGCCAGACCCAGGGCTTTGTGGCGAACCCCGGCGGCAGCCAAGGCAACCTCTGCCTGGGCGGCTCGATCGGCCGATACGTCGGTGCGGGTCAGATCCAGAACTCCGGCGCTGCCGGGGCGTTCCAGCTCGCCTTGAACCTGACGCAGACGCCGACCCCGAACGGGTTGGTCGCGATCACCCAGGGCCAAACCTGGAACTTCCAGTCTTGGTTCCGCGACACGTCGATGGGAGCCGCGACCTCGAACTTCACCGACGCCGTCAGGGTCCTGTTCCAGTAAGCCGCTGACAAGTTGGACGGATTCATGGCAGCCGCTTTGAGGTCCGACGCATGGTGAGGCGACAGCCCGTTGGAGCCCCACCATGATGCAGACCTTCGAGTTCAAACCTGGTCCGATCGCTCGCACTGTCCGCGTCGAGGTCGATGGCATCGGCGCGGCGTTCCACGACGGCAAGGGCGCCTTGCGCGCCCGCGTCGAGTTCTCTGCAGCGCGGCACGTGCGCTTCGCTGAGCTCAGCGGGCGCGACATGGTCACGCGCTGGTTCGACGTCGAGCACGGCACGGGCCGCTTCCGGATTCAGTGCAACTCGAGCGCGTTGAACGAGGCGGGGCAGCGCGACCTCGCCCAGTATCGCGCGGCCATCCGCGCGATCCTCTCGGGCGTGGCGGCGCGCTCCCCCGAGGTGCAGGTCGAGCTCGGGACCGGCAAGGGGACGCGCATCGCGATGTTCTCGATGGGCGCGGCCGCGTTGCTCTTCGCGGTCGGTGTGCCCGTCGTGGCCATGGCGACGGGCGTCGCGTCGTCCAAGTTGCTCAGCGCCCTGCTCCCTTGCCTTCTGATGGGCTTCATCGGGGCCGTCCTGATGGACCGCTTTCGGCCGTGGGTCCCGGCCGCGACCGTTCCCCCCGCAGTGCTGCGTGACGCGCTGGCCGTCATGGACGCGCCGAAGGCCTGAAGCGCCAGCTATCCGCGTCGGTCATCGCAGCCGCAGCTCGAGCGTCCCTTCGCCGGCCTGGAACGCTGTCGTCGCGCCGGCGACGGCGGCCTCCAAGACCTCGGGGTCGACCGGCGGCGGGTTGCCGAGCCGGCGCGCGGCCTGCACTCGTTCGTCGGCGGGGTCGACGGGGGGCAGCAGCGCCATGGACAGGGGCCCCTCGAGCAGGACGAGCTTGAGCTCGCCCGACGCGTCCGTTTCAGCGCAAGCGCGGCGCCCAGGGTCGCTCCAGTACGCGACGAGCGCGTTTGCGCGCGGCGCGCCTTCGGCGTCGAGCACGCGGACGGTTCGGCCGATGACCGGCACCTCGAGCTGGTGCTCGTTGCGCGCGCCGCGCGCGACGACGAAGGGCGTCGGTGAGCTCCATTCCAGCGCCGGGCCCGTCAAGCGCAACGTGTACGTCCCTGGGGCGATGTCCGTCATGTTGCGCACGCCCCGCTCGCTGGCGGCGTAGTCCGTGTCAAATTGCTGCGCAGCTCCGTCCGCGGCCACCAGGTGGAACAGCAGCATGGGGCGCCCCTCCGTCGGTAGGTGCGCATAGACGACCGTGCGGACGGGGAAGCGCTCGCGCAGGTCGAGCGTGATCCTCCCAGGGGTGCTGAAGTCCAGCTCGACGCGCATCACCCCGTTGTAGCCCGAGCCAAAGCGGTCGGTCGTTGCTCGATTGACGAAGAAAGGGTGCTTGCCGGCCGGCAGACGTTCCGCTGGGAAGACCCCCTCGCTGTTCGGGCGCCAGAGCTGCCAGCCGAAGTCGCGCAGCGCGACCCGCAGCGGCGCGAACTCGCCGGGGACCCGAAAGCTCGGGCTCAGCGAGAGCTCGTTCACATCCTGGTCGTCGGGCACCAACATGTGCACGGACACTGCGACCCAGGGAGGTGCAATCAGCTCGACCGGCGCGACGGTCGGCAGGTCGGCGTGCGCGCTGGCCGCGGCGAACAGCCCGAGCGGCGCGAACAGGGTATGCGGACCGGCGCCGAGGCCCTCGAAGGTGAACGTCCCGTCTGCGGCGGTGACCGCCACGGCGTCCCGCGGCGGGATCTTGATCGGGCCTGCCTTGCCCGCGAAGGACCCGCTCATGCTGCGGACGCCGCCGGACTCCGAGCTGTGGCCCGGTACGTCGCCGCGTGTCACCTCGACCTCGACCCCGGCGAGCGGCGCGCCTGACGCGTCGACGACGCGCCCCCGCAGCGACGTCGCGCCCATGAGGCGCACCTCGACGTCGCGCGTCTCGTGTGGCGCGAGGGCGTCGACGGCCACGGTCGCCTTCGGCCAACCATCTGCGAGCACCTCGATCGTCAAATCCCCGGGCACGATGCCTCGGTACAGGTCCCCTGGCGGCGCGCTCGCGTCCGCCTCGCGCACGCGGAAGACGCTGGGGCTGAAGTTGACGTCGCGATAGGCAACGTCGAGCGCGAAGCTTGGCACCACCGCGCCGGTCGCGTCGTCGACCACGCTCACGCGCAGCGCTGCGTTGCCTTCGAGCCGCGCCTGCGCGGCCTGGCCCGGGCGGACCTCCTGGGTCCAGTCGACGAAGCGCGGGTCACGGATCTCCACGCGGTACGTGCCGGGGGCGATGTCAGGCACATACCAATCGTTGGCGCGCCCCGGCTCTTGCACGAGGGCCGTGCGGGTCCCGTCCGCGGCGATCGCGTGGACGGTCCCTGCGTCGGGCCGGAAGGGGTAGAACGGCCGCGTCGAGATCGACACCACCAGCTTCCGGCGCGGGTCCGGCCCGGTGTAGCGCAGTTCGACGGAGGTCTCCTCGCCAGGCTTCGTCGTGACGCTCGTGTCCGGTATGCGGACCGAGCCCGAGGACGCGCTGACACGCAGCTTCCCGGGCGGCAGGCCCTCGATGCGGAACGCGCCCGTGTCCGGATCGACGGTCGAGTGCGCGCCGAGCGTCGAGCGGTCGCCGGCCCCCGCGCCCCAGTTGCTGAATGCGGACACCCGCCAACCTTCCACGAGCAGCGCGCCTTGCCCGTCGACGATGTAGCCAACGAGGACCCCTTCACGCTCGATCACCGTGGTCCCGAGGTCGAGGTCCGCGCCGGGCGCGACTTGGCTCCAGCGCCAAGAGATGCCGCCGTAGCCCGCCTTCGTGGTGTCGAGCGTGAACTGGTATGCGCGCGGCGGAACGAATGAGACGCTGAAGCGCCCGTCCTCGCCGCTGGTCACAGGTGTGGGGTTCTGCCAGCTCTTTGGCACACCGAACTGCCGCGCGCGATCGGAGTTCGACTGCCACCCTTGCACCGCGATGGTCGCGCCGGACACCGGGTCGCCGAGCTCGTCGACGAGCACGCCGTGCAGCGTGCAGGCCGCGTCCTCCACGGGCGTCGGCTCCTGGGCCGCGGTCGGAGCCGGGGGCAGCTCGATGGACGCGGCGGCGAGGTAAGCGAGGACCGATGCGAGGGCGAGCAGCGTCATGCGCATACCATAACGCTGTCCCGCGCAGCGGCGCGCTCCCCCGGATCGCACGGCTCTGCGTCTTGGCCCTGCGCCGCGCCAGGCTCAGCTCAAGAGCGCGCGAACGACCTCGCCATGCACGTCCGTCAGGCGGAAGTCGCGGCCCTGGAAGCGGTTGGTCAAGCGCTGGTGACCGAACCCGCTCAAGTGCAACAGCGTCGCGTGCAGGTCGTGCGTCGACACCGGGTCGCGCACGACGTTGTACGAGAAGTCGTCGGTCTCGCCGTGCACGAGGCCGGCCTTGAGCCCGCCGCCCGCGAGCCAGATCGAATAACACCGCGGATGGTGATCGCGGCCGTAGGTCTCCTGCGTGAGCTGGCCCTGGGAATAGACCGTGCGCCCGAACTCGCCGCCCCACACCACGATCGTGTCCTCGAGGAGCCCGCGCTCCTCCAGGTCCTGCACGAGCGCCGCCGCAGCTTGGTCCGTGTCGAGCGCGCACTTCGTGAGGTCGTTCGGCAGGTTCCCGTGGTGGTCCCAGCCCATGTGGTAGAGCTGCACGAAGCGCACGTCGCGCTCGAGCAGGCGCCGCGCGAGGAGGCAGTTGCGCGCGAACGACCCCGGCCGCTGCACGTCCGCGCCGTAGCGCTCCAGCACGTGCGCCGGCTCGCCCGACACGTCCGTCAGCTCGGGCACCGCAGCTTGCATGCGGAACGCGAGCTCGTACTGCTCGATGCGCGTCGTCGTCTCCGGGTCCGCGTCGGGCTGCAGCGCGTTCAAGCGCGCGAGGTCGTCCAGCATCTGCCGCCGACGCCCGCGGTCGATGCCGGGCGCGTCGGCGAGGTACAGCACGGGGTCGGCCGCGCTGCGCAGCTTCACGCCCTGGTGCTGCGTCGGCAAGAAGCCGCTGCCCCACAGCCGGTCGTACAAGGGCTGCTTCGAGCTGCTGCTGGAGACCATCACGACAAACGTCGGCAGGTCGCGGTTCATCGAACCGAGGCCGTAGCTCAGCCACGCGCCCATGCTGGGCCGCCCCGCGAGCTGCGAGCCCGTCTGCGCGAAGGTGATCGCCGGGTCGTGGTTGATCGCGTCGGTCACCATCGAGCGCACCACGCACATGCGGTCAACGAGCGCGCCCGTGTACGGCAGCAGGTCGCCCACCAGGGTCCCGTTCGCGCCGCGCGCTGTCGCGCCGAACTTCGAGGGCGCGACCGGGAAGCTCGTCTGCCCCGAGGTCATCGTCGTCAAACGTTGGCCCATCCGGACGGACGCGGGCAGCTCGACGCCGAAGTGGTCGACGAGGCCAGGCTTCGGGTCCCACGTCTCGAACTGCGAGGGCGCGCCCGACTGGAACAGGTAGACGACGCGCTTGGCCTTGGGCGCAAAGTGCGGGCCGAGCGCTGCGTCGGCCAGCTGCTGTGCGCCCGGCGCCTGCGGGGCGCCCGCGCGCGCGTCGCGCTGCAACGCCCCGAGCGCCAGCGCCCCGAGGCCGACGCCGCCGCCTCGCAGCACCGCGCGGCGGTTGAAGCGCTGCGCGGCTGCGAGCGGGTCCCAGGCCCCGCCGTTGAGTGTGCTCTGGTCGTGTGTGCCGCTCATCGTTCCGTCAGCGCTTCGTCGAGGTTCAAGAGGGTCGCAGCGACCGCGCTGTACGCGGCCCATTCGGTCGGTGTCGCGCCGTCCGGCGCCGCCTGGCCCGCGCTGGCGCCGATGCCGAGGTGCGCGGCCGCGGCCGCCGGGTCCGCGCCGAAGCTGGCGCGGTACGCGTCGAGCGACGCGCGCAGCACCCGCAGCTCCTCCGCGCGGAGCTCGCGCGACAGCACGACCCGCGCGCCGAACGCGAGGCGCGTATCGTCCGCGTCGACGCCCTCTCCGGCGCCCGCGCTCCGGGGCGCCGCCCACATCCGCGCCGCGAGGTGCCGCGCGGCCTCCGCGTACGTCGGGTCGTTCCACAGCGCGAGCGCCTGCAGCGGCGTGTTCGTGCGCGCGCGCCGCGCGACGCACAGCTCGAAGCCCGGCGCGTCGAACGTCGTCAACGTCGGGTGCGGCACCGTCCGCTTGCGATAGGTGTAGAGGCTGCGCCGATACAGGTCGTCGCCCGCGCTCTGGACGTAAGGCCCTTGCCCTGCGCCGCCTGCGAGCTCTTCCCACAGGCCCGCGGGCTGGTACGGCTTGACCGAAGGCCCGCCGATCCGTTCGACGAGCAGCCCCGCCGCGAAGAGGGCCTGGTCGCGCACGGTCTCTGCGTCGAGTCGGTGCCGCGGCCCGCGCGCCAACAGGTGGTTCTCGGGGTCGCGTTCGCGCAGCGCGGGCGCCGCGTGCGACGACTGTCGATAGGTCGCGGACAAGGCGATGCGCCGTTCGAGCGCCTGGAGGTCCCAACCCGAATCCACGAGCGACACGGCCAGGTGATCCAGCACTGCGCGGTGCGTCGGGCGCGCGCCGCGCACGCCGAAGTCCTCCGGCGTCGTGACGAGGCCTGCGCCGAAGAAGCTCGCCCAAACGCGGTTGGCCGCGACGCGGGCGACGAGCGGGTTCGCCGGGTCGACGAGCCACCGCGCGAGGCCCAAGCGGTTCCGCGGCGCGTCCGCGGTCAGCCCGCCGAGCGCGGCGGGCACGTCCGGCTGCAGCGGCTCGCCCTTGGGCCTGTCGTACTGGCCGCGGTCGAGGAGCCGCGTCTCGCGGGGCTCCGCGCGATCGCGCATGACCATCACCGTCGCGATGCCCTCGCGGGCGAGCCGTTCCCGCTCGCGTCGCAGGTCCGCCAACGCGCTGCGCGCGTCGAGCGTCGCTTGGTCGAACGGCGTGAAGAAGGGCAACGCGCCAGCCGCGAGGCGCTCGAGCTCAGCGGGCTCTGGGTTCTCGGAGCCGGCGAAGTACCGGGTGAGGCACAGCGCTGCGGCCTCAGCGCGCGGCCGCCGCCGGGCGAGGTTCAAGAGCTCGTCGACGTCGAGCGCGAGCGCGTCGACCCGAAAGTCGTGCAGCGCGCCGGCGAGCGCGCCCGCGTACCGGCGGAGCCCGATGCGCAGCGGCTCCTCGGTGGCGAGCGTGCCATCGAGCGTGTCGACCTCGACCTTGACGGCGCGCTCGACACAGTCGACGTAGAGCTTCACTCCGCTCGCCTTCCGCGACCCGTCGTACGTCACCGCGACGTGCTGCCAGCGGCCCTTGTCCAAGGGGTCGACGCCCACGACCTTGATCGCGTTGGCCGTCCACTCGTGGATCAAGTGCACCGCGGGTCGCATGTCGCCGAGCAGGATCAGATCGGTGCCGCGGTACCGGTCGGTGTCGTCCATCCTGCTGTAGACCGCCCCGTTGGAGTCGGGGCGCAGCCACATCGACACGGTGAACGGCACGTCTTGCTCGAATGAGACGCCCTGGCCGAGGTTGACGTGGTGCGCGGCGTCGCCGTCCAGCTCGATGCGCGGCGCGCCCTCGCGCCGCTCGCCGGCGTACTCCAAGAGCAGGCGACCCCACTCACCGGCGAGGCGCTGGGGGTGCTGGCTCTCGCCGCACCAATCACCGAAGCGTTGCGGCGCGGTCGCCGCGAGCGCCACGAGCTCGTCCTCGCGCGCGGCGATCGAGGCGTCCAGCGCAGCGAGGCGCGCCTCCTGCGCGGGCGTCGGCACCTCGATCAAGGGCGGCACGTTCCCGCGCGCCTCGTTGTAGAAGCCTTGCTCGTCGACCTGGTCGAAGAACGCGTAGAAGGCGTAGTAGTCGCGCTGGGTCAAGGGGTCGAACTTGTGGTCGTGGCAGCGCGCGCAGCCCAACGTCAGGCCCAGGAACGCCGTCGCCGTCGTCTCGGCGCGGTCCGCGACCTTCTCGACGCGCCACTCCTCGTCGATCGACCCGCCCTCGGTCACCGATCGGTGATTCCGATTGAAGCCCGTCGCGATGAGCGCGTCGCGCGCGGCGCCGGGCAGCAGGTCGCCCGCGACCTGCTGCACGATGAACTCGTCGTACGGCAAGTTCGACGCGAACGCGCGCAGGACCCAGTCGCGCCAAGGCCACTGGTCGCGCCCAAAGTCGTTCTGGAAGCCGTTTGTGTCGGCGTAGCGCGCGAGGTCGAGCCACTCGCGCGTGCGGTGCTCGGCGCGGCGAGGGCTCGCCAGGAGCCGGTCCACCACCCGCGCGTCGGCCTCAGCGGAGTCGTCGGCGAGGTACGCGTCGAGCGCAGCGACGTCGGGCGGCAGGCCGGTCAGGTCGAACGTGACGCGGCGCAGCCACGTCGCGCGGTCGGCCGGCGGCGACGGCGCGAGGCCCTCCTCCGCGAGGCGCCCGAGGACCAGCACATCGAGCGCGTCGCGGCTCCAGGTATCGTCCTCGCGCACGGGCGCAGCGGCGCGCGTTGGCGCCGTGAAGGCCCAGTGCGACTCCCAAGCGACGCCCTCGTCGATCCAGCGACGGAGCGCCTCGATCTTCGCCGGCGTGAGCTGGCGCGGGAAGTCGGCGGGCGGCATGCGCCGGGCCGGGTCCGCGTGCGAGATCCGCTGGTACAGCGCGCTGTCGGCCGCGGCGCCGGGCTCCGCGACGAACAACACGTCGTCGCGCACGTCGAGCCGCAGGTCCGCCTTGCGCGCCGCTGCGTCCGGGCCGTGGCACTGCACGCAGTGGTCGGACAGGATCGGTAAGACGTCGCGATCGAAGTCGATCGGATCCCCGGCTGGCGCCTGTGCGAGCGCGAGCGCGTACATGAGCCCAAACACCATGGCGCCAGGATACGCGACGCGCTGCGCGGGCGCCGCCGGGCGTCAGGTCCCGATTCGCGCGCAGTACAGCCGCTTGCGGTCGACGCGGCCGCGCCCGAGGGCGGCGTCCGAGAAGTACTCCGCGTTGTAGCCGATGCCGTTCGTCGAGCCCTGCGAGCTCAGGTAGTTGAACCCAACGCGCTGGCCATCAAGCTCGATCCAAGACAGGAACAGGACGCTGTGTCCGCTGGGCTTGTCCGAGGCGCGCCAAAGCTGCATGAAGTCGCCCGCCCGCGCGTCTTCGATGGGGACCTCGCGCCCGACGCCCAGGCGCTCGACCGCTTGCGCGCACTGGCGCTCGGCGGTCTCCTTGGTCGCGCCGTACCACGCCTTCTGGAACGCGCGCACATCGGCGATCGACTTGCCCTTCAGCGCGTTGCCCGCTGCGAGCGCTTGCATGGCGACCGCGAAGGTGAACCCGCAGCAATACGTCCCGCCCGTGCCCTTCGACAGCACGCGCTCGCCTGCGTGGGTGATCTCGTCCGGCACGCCCGTGCCAGACCACTTGGTGTCGTATCCGCCGCCTGACTTGAAGCTCAATGCGGCCTCCAGGACGCGCCGCGCGGCGTCGCCCTGTTGGCGTCGCTGGCTGTCACCCAGGGCCGGGCCCGCGCAGGCGAGCGCGCCCAGCGGCGCGAGCCCGAGCGAGCGCAGGAGTGTGCGGCGTTCCATGGCGGTCATACGAGCCCCGCGAGCTCGCCCGTGCTGTCGCCGAAGCGCTCGTCGTCGTAGCCGAGCGCGCGCAGGGCGCTGACGTACAGGTTGCACAGCGGCGTGAGCTGCGGCTGGCGCAGGTAGCGCCCGCCGCGGAACAGGCCGCCGCCGACGAGGACCGGCAGGTCGTTCGGGTCGTGTCGGTTGCCGTCCGCGATGCCCGAGCCGAACAGAATGAACGAGCGCTCCAGCACGTTGCTGTCGCCCTCGCGGGTGTCGCGCAGGCGCTGGACGAGCGAGGCGAACCGCTCGACGTGCCAGCGATTGATCCGCGCGTACTGCGCCTTCATGTCGTCCTTGTCTTCGTGGTGCGACAGGTGGTGGTGGCCACCTTCGACGCCGTCGAGGAACGAGAAGTCGCGGCCAGATACGGAGTTCCCGAACATGAACGTCGCGACGCGTGTCGCGTCCGTGCGGAACGCGAGGACGATCAAGTCCTCCATGAGCTGCACGTGCTGCTGGAACGCCTCGGCGGACTTCGGCGCGATCTCCTCTGGCGCTGCCGACGCATCGATGGCGCTCACGCTGCGCGCGTTGGCCTCGAACGCGACGATGCGCTGGTCGAGCGCGTGCACGGAGTCGAGGTACTCGTCGAGCTTGCGCCCGTCGGCCCCGCCGAGGTCCCCGCGCAGGCTGCGCGCTTCAGCGCGGACGAGGTCCAGGACGGCGCGCCGTCGGCCCTCGCCACGGACGCTGGTCCAACGGACCAGGCGCTCGAACGCGCGCCGGGGCGACAGCTCGCGCGCGGCTGGCTCGGTCGGCGTCCGCCACGAGATGTTGGCGCCGTAGACGGTGCTGTAGCCCATGTCGACGCGGTTCTGCGCGGGGTCCACACCCAGGACCAGCGCGTCGAGCGGCGTCTCGCGGCCGGCGCGCGCCGCGATCAACTGATCGATGGTCGTCCCGACGTGCAGGTCGCGGCCGCCGGTGCGCTTGACCGGCGCGCCGGACAACCACGACGTCGTCTTGACGTAGTGCCCCTCGCCCGCGCGGCTCTCCTTGTTGAAGAGGTTGCCGAGCACGGTGACCGAGCGCTGCACGGGGGCCAGCGGCGCGAGGGTCGGTGAGAGCGTCAGGCCGCCCTCGTCCTGGACCGGCCGCCACGCCTCGGGCAGCATCCCGTTGGGCACGAAGAGCGCCGCGAACCGCTTCGGCAGCGCCAGCGGCCCGCGCGCGGGCGCCATCGCTTCGAGCCAGGGCAGCGCCAGCGCTGCGCCGGCGCCGCGCAAGACCGCGCGGCGCGAGAGGGCGCCGCGCCGCGGTGTGCGCCGTGTGGGCGCGCTGTTCGAGCGGAGGGGGTTCGGGTCCATGGTCAGGGGCCGCACGTGGCGCGCCGCGCCGGCGCCCCACGATACCCCTGATCGACAAAAAAGTAGGGCCCCCTGGCCGACCGCCCGCGGGATCAATGGAACTGCACGGCGACGGCGTCGCTGAAGTTCGAGCTCGCGCCGTCGCGGAACCACGCCTGGAAGCGCCAGGTCTCGCCCGGCAGGATCGCGCGGACCGGGTTCACGGGCAGCGCGTTGCGGTCGACGATGATGCCCATGTTCTCGGTCCGCGTCGTGTTGTGGATCAGGAGGCTGTAGCGGCCGATGGCGCCGCCGAGGCACAGGACGCCGTTCGAGCCGGGCGGCGTCACGCTGCCTGTGCCGGCGCCGACCAGGAAGTAGCCGAAGGTCTGCTCTGGGAGCCCGTGCGCGACGATCGCGGTGACCGCCGGGCTCGCGAGGACGTCTGCTCCGACGGCGGTGATGCTCGCCGGTCCGCCGGAGACGTTGGTCGCCGCGGGCCCGCAATAGGTCGCGCCGATCGACGGCGAGAAGACCTGGACCTCGGCGAGGGTCAGGAACCCGTTGCCTTGGTTGTTGACGCCGTTGATGAACTCGACCCGAACGCGGGTCGCGAACGTGCCCGCCGGGGGGAGGAGCTGCGCGGTCCCGCCGTTCGGGACGTTGCCGGCGCCGACGAAGTAGTCCTGCCCGAAGACCTCGCCGTTCGCGTCCTGCAGCGAGACGCGGAAGTTGCTGAGGCGCTCACCGTACGGGTCCCGGTTGAAGAGGACGACCTCGGTGACCTCGAACGGGCGCGGCAGGTCGAGCTGCCACCACGCGCCAGGCGTACCGTTCGTCGAGGAGAGGCGGTTCGCGTCGTTGTAGGTCCAGGTCGGGCTCGTGAAGCCGTCGACGGCCCGCCAGGCCTCCGAGATGGTGTCGTAGGTGGTGTGTTGGCTCGCGACGCCGAGGGGCGCGATGTTGGTCACTTGCTGCGCTGCGGCGTACGGGGCGACACCCACTGTCAGGGCGAGGGGGAGGCTCAAGGAGAGACCCCGGGCGATCAAGGACGACAGGCTGAGGTTCGGTTGCATGGTGGTCTGTTCCTGGACCTCGCGTGACCGGCGAAGCGCCGCCATCGAGGCCACAGGACCGTCCATGCTCCTCGCGCTCTCGCCGTCACGCGAGATCCAGCGAATCCTTGCTGTTCATGCGCCTGGGCCACTGGGACCACGAGGTCCCGTGCCAGCGATGGGGCGAGGCCCCGCATCCCGTAAGCTCTGCAGCGCGCCCCCGCTCCCTCGACGGGCGCCTGTCCTGTCCCGACTCCCTGGCCTGCGCGGGATCGACCGCGCGAGCTGCACCATGGCGTTTCTGACCGGCCTGTTTCGATTCGTGTATCGCGCGCGGTACCGGGCGCTCGCGGGGCTCCCCGGCCCGCCCCCGAGCTTCCCGTTTGGCAACGCGCTGCGTTTCAAGGGGCGCCGGCCGTGGGAGGTCTGTGCCGAGCTCCAGAGCGAATACGGCGGCGTCTGCCTCGTTTGGTTGATGGGGACGCCGGTCGTCGTCGTGAACGACGCGGAGGCAGTGGAGCGGATCCTCGAGTCGCGCCGCAGCGACTACTACAAGGACGGGCCCTGCCCGGCCTTGAGGCCCGTGCTCACGATGTCCAGCCCCAATATCAACAACGGGGAGGAGTGGCGCCGCAAGCGCGCTGCGAGCGCGCTGACCCAGCCTTGGGCAGGCGCGTGGATCGCGGCCCAGCTCGGCCCGGTGACGGCCCACCTCGGCCGGGAAGCTGCAGCGCTCGCGGCGCGGTCTGCGACGCGGCCTGAGCCGATGCTCCCGCTCATGCAGCGCTGGATCTGCGACCTCTTCTCGATCATGGCCATCGGCCGCCCGCTCGAAGACGAGCGCTATCGGGACTTCCTCGAGCTCGCGACTCGGGGGAGCGTGCGGATGCTGTCGAACAAGCCATTCGGTCCAGAGCTCGATGAGGCCGGCGTCTCTGCGCGCGGGCGCTGGCAAGGGCTCTTTCGCGCGGCGATCGAGCGCGCCCAGCGGGACGGATCGCGGGCCCCCGAGCGCTCTGATCTGGTCGGCTTCACGCGCGCCCACGGGACGTCCTTGTCGATGGACGACGAGGCCGCGGAGCTGGGCAACCTCTTCTTCGGCGGCGGCTTCAGCGTCTCGAGCACGATCGTGCACGCGCTCTGGCAATTCACCCACAACCCCGAGGCGGCGCGGCGCCTCACAGCAGCGCTCGATGACCTCGGGGACGTCGACTGCGCCAAGGACTTCGCGCGCGTCGACGGCTGCGTCGCGCTCGATCGCTTCGTGCGTGAGTCGTTCCGCGTCCATCCCGCGGTGCCGCTCTTCACGCGGCGCGTGCAGGAGGACGGCGCGACGGAGCTAGGCGGCGTCACTCTCCCCGGCAACACCATGGTGTTCTTGACGAGCTGGTTCCTGCACAAGGACCCCGCTCACTGGCATGGTCCTGGCCGGTCGAGCCCCGAGGCCTTCGATCCCGAGCGCTGGGACGCAGCCTGCATCGCGGCGAACCCGCTCGGGAGCGGGCACTTTTTCCCCATGGGCGGCGGGCCGAGGATGTGCCTCGGCTGGGAGTTGGCCCTCGCGACGATCAAGATGACGCTCTTCTCGCTCTTGCGCGATTGGGACGTCGAGGTCGGTCTCGGGCAGCCGTACGACGCCGGCGAGGAGCTCTTCTTCGGAGTCCGGATGCCAAACGGGCTCTTGGCGCGGGTTCGGCCCCGCGGGCCCCTGCGTCGCGTGGCTGCGACTCAGTGAGCCGCGCCGTTCAAGCAGCTCTGCGCTCGAACGCAGCGCCGAACGCGCGCGGCGCTCGCGGCGCTGGCTGCTTGTATGGACCAGCGAGCGCGAACACCAGCTCGATCGACGTCGCCCCACGACCCGCCCAAAGACAGAGAACCCAATTCAACATGCACACGCCCTCTGACGTGGTCATCGGGTGGAGCCAGCCGCAATCCTGAACGGAACCGCGGAGCGCCGCGAATCTCTGCGCTGTGTCTCTCGCCGGCGTCACTCGGCAAGGCTGACGCCAGGGCCGCGGGTCTCTGACTCAGGCACACGTGTGCTAGTCTGAGGCTCGCGGCGTCCTGCCCGGTCCGCGCCCTCGCTGGCGTGAGATCGACGTCGTGGTCGGGGTTCTGCCATGGCGAACGAAACGAGACTCGAAACTCACCTGCCCGCCGAGGTCCTCACGGCAGAGCTTGCCTGTATCGCGGATCGCCGGAAGGTCGTGGGCCTGGACGCCACGCGCATTGAGGCCGCCTCTGAGGGCGCGCCCAACGTCAACCTGGGGCTCGTCGGCCTCGGGATCTCCGGCGGCGGCATTCGCTCTTCGACCTTCAGCATCGGCGTGCTGCAGAGCTTTGCGCGCGCAGGGCTGTTCCGCCACCTCGACTACATCTCGACGGTCTCTGGCGGCGGCTATACGGGCGCGCTCTTGAGCTCGCTCCTGCGCAAGCCGCCGACCGACAAGGGCCGGTTCCCGCTCGCGAAACCAGACGGCGAGCAGGAGACCGCGCTGTTGCAGCACCTGCGCAATGGCAGCAACTACCTCTCTCCAGGGGGCCTCCTCGACAAGCTTCGACTGCCCGCCGTCGGGCTCCGCGGGCTGCTGCTCAATCTCCTCCTCTTGCTGCCTTGGATCATGCTCGGCGCTGCGATCACCGAGGTCCTCTACGAGCAGACCTTTGCGTGGGAGGTCGACCATGAGGACCTCAAGACTTGGACCGAGAGTCTGCGCAGCGGCTACCAGGGCCCGCTCGTCGTCTGTGGCGTCGTGATCGGCATGTACCTGTTGACGGGTGCGATCTCCAAAGGGACATGGAGGGCGAGGAACCGCGTCGAACGAACGTTGGCGGGCGTCATCGGAGCCCTGGTGCTCATCGCGTTCGTGGCTCCGCTCAAGCGCGCCATCGTGGCGGCGATCGAGCTCCCGCTGTTCGGCGTCCACGGGTTCGCAGGGATCATCGACCGGCACCTGGGCCTCGGTGTTTGGCTGATCATCGTCACGGCCTTGGTGTCCCTCGCGATGCTCGTGAAGTCATCGCAGTTCGTGGGCCGCATCGTCGCCAACCTCGCGCTGCTCGCGGTCGGACTCGCGGGGCCGGCCGCGATCTTCGGCCTCTATCTGTTCATGCTGGTGGCGCAGGCGGACTCACCGTTCCTCCGCCGCTATCCGGAGCTGGAGCGCGGGAAGCCCGGCGTGGTCTGCGAGCTGCAGCTCTCCGCGCCATTGCGTCAGGAGCTCGAGGGCAAAGGCGTCGACTACGGGGACCAGACGTCCGCCCTGGCGATGCTCACCACGGCGGGGCGCTGGCTGCTCGCGCGTCCCGCCGCAGAGCGCGCGGCGCTCACGGGCGGCAGCCAAGCCTTGGACCTCGGGCAATTCCAGTGGGCCGCGGAGATCTCCGAGCCCGCTGCGCTCGAGCAGAGCGCCTTCTATCGCCTCGTGCCGATCGGCGGTAGGACGAGGTCCGCGGTCCCCGGCGGGGAGCCGCGGTTCGAAGAGGGCCCAGACGGGTTCATGGACCTGGCCAGGGTACGCAACTGGGACCTCTACGGCGCGAGGCTGCACTTCGGGGGCGCGGCTGGCGGGCAGACCCTCATGTCAGACGGGATCTTCCTGGGCGTCGCGCTCCTGTTGCTCCTGCTCAACGTTCTCGTCGTCGACGTCAACCGCAGCTCGATGCACGGCTTCTACCGGGATCGGTTGAGTCGGCTCTTTCTCGTGGAGCTAGGCCCGGAGGGCCGCATTCAGCACACCGATGAGCTGAAGCTGTCAGCGTTGTCGCCGCAGGGCAGCGCGGCGCCCTATCACCTCCTCAATGCGACGCTCAACCTGCAGGGTGTCACGGGCGGGTCGGCGCGCGGGCGCACTGCCGATTCGTTCTTCTTCAGCAAGCTGTACTGCGGCAGCCCGCACACGGGCTATTGCGAGACGCAGAAGCTGGAGGCGTGGGACCCCCACTTGAACCTCGGGACAGCGATGGCGATCTCCGCGGCGGCAGCGTCACCGAACATGGGGCAGACGACTGTGCCTGCCTTGGTCTTCTTCATGACGGTCCTCAACCTGCGGCTCGGATATTGGCTGCCGAACCCGCGCCGGGTCGCGCAGCTCAAGCGGCCGCCGCGTTCCCTCCGGCGTCGCCCCCGGACGAGCTACCTCTTGGACGAGGCGCTCGGCGCGCTGACGGCCGAGCGCATGTTGGTCAACCTCACCGACGGCGCGCACCTCGAGAACCTGGGCGCGTACGAGCTCCTGCGGCGCCGCTGTGCCGTGGTGGTCGTGATCGACGGCGAGAGCGACCCGACGATGGGCTTCGAGGGCCTGACCACCCTCATGCGTTTGGCGCGCATCGACCTCGGGGTCGTGATCGACATCGACCTGAAGCCGCTGTTCCCGAACGAGCTGGGGCTGAGCCAGGCGCACTTGGCGATCGGGTCGATCCTCTATGGTGAACACGACGGAGTGGTCCAAGAGGGCCGCTTGATCTACGTCAAGGCGTCGTTGACGGGCGCCGAGAACCCCTGTGTCCGGCGCTACCGACAGGACTGCCCCGCGTTCCCGCACCAAACCACGGCGGACCAGTTCTTTCGGGAGGTCCAGTTCGAGGCGTATCGCGCGCTCGGTGAACAAGTCGGCGCTGCGGTCCTGCAGGACGCGTCGTGCCGCGAGGTGTGGGACAAGATAGGCTTCGTGGAAGCGGGTCAACTCGAGACGCCGAACGGTCGCGCCCAATCGCTGAGCGCTTCGAGCTGAAGGCTGGGCGCGCTTGGGTCCTGGTCCATGCATCGTTCGAGCACGGCGCGCAGCTCGGGCGAGAATGCGACCCCTGCGTCGTTCTCGTGCGGCACCTCGAAGTGCTGCTTCTCGTCGATGAGGCTCCCGAGGTCCCTGGACCGAAAGGGCACCCGCCCGAGCAACATCTCCAGGGCGACGCAGCCCAGCGCGTACAGGTCAGAGCTGTACCCGATCTCTTCGCCGAGCATCTGCTCGGGGGGCATATAGAACGGCGTCCCGATGACGGCGCCCGTGGTGGTGAGGCCTGCGTTGACCGCGCCTGCGGCCCACTGGCGTGCGAGTCCGAAGTCCGTCAGCTTGATGTCGCCGTGGAGCGTCAGCAGGATATTGCTCGGCTTCAAATCGCGGTGAACGATGCCTTGCCCGTGCAGGTAGCGGAGCGCGCGAGAGAGCTGCCCAATCAGGGCGCGGACCTCTGCTTCGGGGATCGGTCCGCGCTCGGGGATGTACTCCGAGAGCGCGGCGCCGTCGCAATACTCCATCACCAAGAAGCTCGTGCGGTAAGCCGAGAAGCAGCGCGCGACACGCGTGATGTTCTCGTGGCTGAGGCTCATGAGAATGTCGGCCTCGCGCTGGAACCGCGCCTTGGCGCCTGGGTGGAACAGGAGCCGATGGTTCATCATCTTGAGGGCGACGACGCCCTCGTCCGCGGCGCGCACTCGTGCCGCGCCCGCCGCTTCGCCATTGGCGACTTCGGCGGCCTCTTCACGGGTCTCTGCCTGGGTCTCTGCAATGGCTTTGTAGACGACAGCCATCCCGCCCCGGCCGAGGCAGCGCAGTACCCGATAGCCTTCCACGCGCTTGCCACCGAGCATGTCCTGCCGCTTGCCGCCCAAGCGATCCGCCATGATCTCCGTCAAGACCACGGCGAGCTCCGCGTGTCGCGCCGCGATCTCATCGAAGTCCGCCGCTGACAGGTGGAGCACTTGCACCGGCGTCGTTGCCACGACGTCCGCCGTGCGCGGCTCGTGGGTCAGGAGCGCCATCTCCCCCGCGACCCCGGCGCGCTCCATCGTGTCGATGGTGACCTGCACGCCCCGGTGGTCCGTGACCCGGACCTCTGCGCTCCCGCGCGCGATCACGATCAAGCCATCTGCGGGCGCGCCCTGCCGGATCAGGTAGGCCCCCTCAGGATGCTCCTGGAGCGTCATGCGCGCGAAGAGATCGTCGATCACCTCGCGCGTCAGCAGGGTGAACGGCGGGATCTCTCCGAGGGAGCGTCGGAGGGATGCGGAGTCGTCGGGGGGGGGCATCGTATCGACAGGATACCCCTGGGCCCCCCATGGAGGAGGGGGATCACCCCTCCCGCTCCCGGAGCCGGCGCCGCTTGTTGGGTCCGCGGGCGGGGCTCAGACGCTCGTGCTGTTCGGAATGAGCGCAGGCATCAAGTGTGAATAGGGGACTCGGCGTCGCGCGTTTCGAGCGCGGATGCGCTCGTCGACGTCGCGGAGGGCCACTTGGAAGGCGCGGATCAGGGGCTGCGCGGCAGGTGCGAATTCGAACCCTGCGTAGTCGCCGAGCCGATCGTGGCGATAGCTCGCGAGCTGGAACATGATCTGTAGCTGCATGGTGGCTTGGCCCGCAGGCGGCAGGGTCAACCGCAGCTCCTCGGCCTCTCCAAGCGCGCTCGGCTCGCTCCCAGGCGGCGGGTGATACGCTGCGAGCGGCATATTGGGCACGAAGCCCATGTACTCGAGCTGCGGGAAGTTCGTCGCTGCGTGCTTCGGCCCGCTTGTAAAGATGACCTCGGACAACACGCGCGTCAGCTCGTCTCGAGAGGCGATCTCCGGCGGCATCTGCCGCACGCCTCCGCCGCCCGCAGGCCCCGGCCGCGCGAGCTCGCGCGCCCAGTCCTGCAGCTCCTGGTCCTCGGCGAGGTCTCGCTCGGAGCTGTACGTCAGCGCGACGTAGGCGCCGACGAAGTCGGTCACGGCGCCCATCACCAACCGCCCGTCGTCGCGATACGGGTAGTGCGGCAGCAGCTCTGCGTCCGCCACCCCGCGGCGGACCAGGTCTCGCTCGAACGCCGAGCTCACGAGGCCCCACGCTGGGAGGCTGCCATCCGTCGCTGTCGCGCTCGGGATGCCCCACCCCATGCGGCCTCTCCGGGCGATCTCGAGCGATCCAGCGAGGGTGCCCGCGAGCAGATTGTCCACCGGGCCGTCAGGGCGCAGGAGCCGCATCCGCGCCTCGGCGTTGCGAGCCAGGAGGAACTGGAGGTGCGGCGCCAAGAGGCGCCGGATCGGGTGGTCGATGCTGAGCTGGCGGGCTGTGGCGATCGCGAACGGCTCCATCGCGAGGTGCGTATGGGCGAGGTGCCCGATCATCTCGTGGTGGTTGGCGTCAGCGACTTGCAGGAAGGTCTTCGCCGCGCGCCAGCGATCGTGGGACGGTGTGTAGATGGGACCCTCGCCGCTGCCCTGGTGCAACTGGATCGCGATCGGGACGAGCTCACCCCTGTCCCCGATGCCGGTCGAACGCCACGTGAAGATCGCGATCGGCGCGCAGAGATACTTGCGCCCCTCTCTCCAAGTGCCGGCTGGGATGCCTTCGAGCACGGCATAGTCGGCGATGAAGAGCCGCCCCTCGTCGACCGCGCGTTCGACGCCCCCACACACATCCGTCGAGGCCATGGGCAGCGCGGCCTGCAGGTGCTCGTCCGTCAGTGGCATCCTCTTGCGCAGGGCGCGCAGGTCGGTGAGGCGCTCGATCACCAGTGGGTTCGGCCCAGCGAGCCGCTGTTCGGCGAAGACCCAGTCGCGCCAATAGTTGTCGATCAGTTGGCTCGGACGCGGGAGGGTCCCAAAGAGGGCGGCGAAGTCGCTGGAGGTCGCGAAGCGCTGGTTCGCCGGCATCGACGGGCCTCCCGCGAGGCTGCCGCCGACCGAGGCGACGCTGTCGACGATGGCGGAGTGGTACTCGACGGAGTAGCGCTCCGAGACCGGGACCTCTGCCGCGATCACGAACCCAGGGAGGGTCTCTGCGTCGTAGCGGTAGATGGACCGAGCACGCCGCAGCTCATGCAAGCGTGACCTCTGCTCATCCTTCGACACACGCTGAGGGAGTTCAATTTGACTCATGAATCACCGGGCTAGATTGCGGTGCTGGCAGGGACGCGATACGGGAGCACGTAGCGGTATGGGATCGCCCGGCGCCGATTGCGCGCTTCGATCCCGACCGCCGCTTCGAGCAGCTCCCGATGGAAGGCTGCGGTGTGCGCCTCGGTCTCCGCGTCACGGAAATAGCGCTCGCGGTAGCCGGTCGTGGGGTCCGGCAACAGGTACTCCTCGTCATCTGTAAACGCCGTCAGCGATACGCCGATCGCCATTTGTTGCGCGGTCTGCTCGATGGACGGCAGCAGCTCGACGAAGTCCTCCTCTCTTAGCAGCCCCTTCTCCGCTGGGGGGGCACGTCGTACCGCCAGTGGTGCGTTCGGCATCCAACCGTAGTGGTCGAACTGCTGAAAGTTCACAGCGGCGTGCAGGACGCTCGCGGAATACATAACAGTCGTCAAGATCTCGTGCAGCTGCGCTCGCGTCTCGATGCGCCCCCCGCCGGGGATCTTCGCCGGGTCATGGCCGTTGGTGCACAGGTCCTTGGCCCAGGCCTGAAGCTCGAAGTCCTCCAGGATGTCGCCGGGCTCCTTGTAGTAGACAGACAAGACGCCGTGTATGTAGTTGCTGATCGCGTTCCAGAGCGGCAGGCAGTCATCACGATACGGATAATCCGGCAGGCGCTCGACATCGTGGACCCTGCGCGCAGCGAGGTCGTTCGGGAGCGCGTTGTCCGACAGCTTCCAGCGCGCGTAGCAGCGCGCCGCGAGCTGCAAGTGGCCTTGCGCGGGGCCGCCCAAGGAGACGAACTGGTCGAAGACGCCGCCAGGGTTGATCAAGACGGTGCGAGCGCTCGAATTGATCGAGACGGTGCTGCGGAGGTGGCGCCGCATGAGCTTCCAGATGGGATGCTGAGAGCTCAGCTGCCTCATCGTGGCGATCACGAACGGCTCGATGCTCAGGTGGGTATTCAGCGCGTGAGTGACCATCTGATGGAGGTTGGCCTCTGCGTTCTTCAGATAGATCTTGGCCGCCAGCCAGTCCAGCGCAGTGTCGTGTGGCGTAAAGAGGGGGCACTGCTTTGGGTCTTGACCGAGCTGAATCGCCACCGGCAGGAGCTCCTTGGCGTCGCTCCTGTAGAACAGCCCCATTCCAGCGGTGCAGTAGCGCCTCTCGTCGTCTGTCTCGTAGGCGGGGAGCCCATCGATGACCTCGTAGTCGACCATGAACATGCGCCCCTCCGCGAGGGCCGACTGGAGCGTGCGCCCTTCCAGTAGCCCAGCCACCGAGTCTTCGGTGACAGGGAACTTCGCGGGCAAGGTGTCTACGCCGAAGAGGTTGTTGGGCGCGACCCCCGCCAGGAGCTGACGGCCATACTCCGCATCGTCTCGCCAGCGTTTGGACACGGAGGGCGCATCGATGGTCGTAAACAGCTCCTCGAGCGCATCGAGGCTGTTCAAGGTCTGGCCTTGCCCGAGCAGTCCCGCGACTCGCAGGTCACGCGCTGCGATTCGGTTGGCGCGGTTCAGGTCTTGCTCGCGTACGCAGCTATTGACCTCCTGGAACGGGAGCTTGTTATCGATGAGCTTCGCCGACCCAGGAACTCCGGGCTGTCGGACCCATTGGTAGCGCTGCCGCCGACGTTCGAGCTCGGCGAGGCGCGCTGAGCGCTGGGTCTCCGTCGCGACCTTCTGGGGCAAGACGGCCGTGCTCTCGAAGACCGTGTGGGTCGCGCCCCGCAGGACCCAGTTGTAGTGCGGGAACTCCCACGTCCTCCCATCCACCGTCACCGTGACGTCGTTCAGATACCAGTCGTCGAACTTTGCACGGCCGCGGTTGGCAACGGTCAGGTAAAGCAGCTCGCCCAAGTCTGGAACCCTTAGCTGGAACGTGTCGATGCCTCCAGCTTCAAACGTGTCCCGCGTCGCCTCACCCTCGGGCGCCGTGAGGTCGTGCGGACCCGATTCGCCGTGGGTCCCCGTGAACTGGACGCTGATCGTCCCGTCGGTCCCGGCATTGAGGTCGCTGCCCGTGCGGACGGTGATCGTCAGATTGTGCGTTCTCATGGGATCCATTCGAGGTTCGGGCCACTCGACGGCGCTTCGGCCTCGGCCGATGCCGAAGGCATGGTAGCTCGCGCTCGCTGGCTCGGCCCCCACGGATCGTGGACGGTCAGCGATTCGGTGCGCCTGGCGGGGCGCGGCGCCATGGTTGTTCGGGCTCCGGGGCGCGGGCCGAACGTCTGCGGGTATCCTGGCGCGCATCGGTCGGCGCCATGGAAGCGCGCCGACACGCTTGATGATCCACCTCGCCGGATACCGCCTTGGAGAGCTCCTGCACGAGAGCCCCGCGACGCGTGTATGGCGGGCGGTGCGCGAGAGCGACAGCCGCGGGGTCGTCGTCAAGGCGCTGCGTACCGAGTTCCCCGGAGAGCATGAGCTGGCGAAGTTCCGGTTCGGCTTCACGATCGGATGCGTCGCTGCTGGCCCGCGTGTCGTCGAGCATCTCTCGTGCGAGCGAGCTGGGAACGGCTACGCGATTGTGACGGAAGACTTCGGCGGCCTTTCGCTCGACCGTCAACCGCTCGCGACGGAGGGGCTCGAGGTGCGCCTCCAGATCGGCATCGATTTGGCGCGGGCGCTCGCGGACATTCACGCGCGGCAGCTCGTGCACAAGGACGTCAAGCCCGGCAATGTGGTCTGGGACCGTCGCACGGGCACGCTCAAATTGATCGACTTTGGCATCGCGAGCCAGCTCCCGCGCGAGGCGGCGAGCTTGGTGCCGCCCGAGGGGCTCGAGGGTACGTTGGCCTACCTCGCGCCGGAGCAGACGGGGCGGACCAATCGGGCCGTGGACTCGCGCAGCGACCTCTACGCCTTCGGCGTGACGCTCTATGAGCTGATCGCAGGCGTACGCCCGTTCGATTGCGAAGACCCAATGGAGCTCGTGTATTGCCACCTGGCACGCGAGGCGACGCCGCTCATCGAGGTCGCGCCATCGACCCCTCGGGTCCTTTCGCGCCTCGTCGCTCGTTTGATGACGAAGGACCCGGCCGAGCGCTATCAGAGCGCGCACGGGGCGGCCCACGACCTCTCGATCGTGCTCGACGAGCTGCGCACTAAGGGGCGAGTTCGGACCTTCGACCTAGGCGCCAATGACGCCTCGGCGGCGTTCCGTATGCCGGACCGGCTGTACGGCCGGAGCGCCGAGCGCGATACGCTGCTCAAGGCCTTTGATCGCGCGGCGTTTGGCTCCCGCGAGCTGCTGATGATCGCGGGTTATTCCGGCATCGGGAAGTCGGCGCTCGTGCACGAGGTCCATCAGGCGCTCTTGGAGCGGCACGGCGACTACTGCTCGGGCAAGTTCGACCAGTTTCGACGCGATCGGCCGTACCAAGGCCTCGCGGACGCGTTCTCGGACCTGTTGAGGCAGGTGCTGCAGAGCGACCCCGCGCACGTGCGCGTGGTCGCGGATCGCGTGCGCGCGGCGCTGCGCGACGGCGGCGGCGTCGTCGCCGAGCTCGTGCCGGAGCTCGAGAGGTTGATCGGCCCGCAGCCTGCGCCGCAGCCGCTCGGGCCCGCTGAGTCCCAGAACCGGCTGAACCGCTTCTTCTCGGCGCTCGTGCGCGCGTTTGCGCGCGCGGAGTCGCCGCTCGTGCTCTTCCTCGACGACCTGCAGTGGGCCGATACGCCCTCGTTGGCGCTGCTGACGGAGCTCGCGACCGATCAGGAGGCCGAGGGCGAGGGCGGCGGGCACCTGCTGCTTGTCGGCGCGTACCGTGACAACGAGGTCGATCCCACGCACGCCTTGTCGACCGCGCTCAAGGCCATCGAGCAGCGCGGCCAGGTCGTGAGGCGCGTCGCGCTCGGGCCGCTGTCGTTGGAGGCTGTCGGCGAGATGGTCGCCGATTCGCTGCGCCGCACGACAGACGACGTGCGCGCGCTCGCGGCGCTGGTGTTTGGTCGCTCTGAAGGCAACCCGTTCCATGTGCGCGAGCTGCTCGAGGGGCTGCACCGCGACGGCGCGCTCGTCTTCGACGCTGACGCTGCGAGCTGGGCGTGGACGCCAGAGGCGCTGCGCTCGCTCGAGCGTGGCGGAGACCTCGTCGAGATCCTCAACGCGCGGCTGGCGCAGCTCCCTGCCGCCACTCGCGCAGTCTTGGAGTTCGCGGCGTGTGTCGGCGGCGCCTTCGATATCGTCACGCTCGCGCGCATCCTCGAACGCTCGCGTGGGGACGTCGCGCGCGCGCTGCGTCCAGCGCTCGAGTCCGGCCTCGTCGTCCCGACTGACGAGCGCTACAAGGACCTGGAGTCGTTGGACGACGAAGACGGGCCGCCGCCCGCGCCGAGCGAGGACAGCTGCGGCTATCGCTTTGTCCATGACCGAGTGCACCTCGTCGCGCACGAGCTGCTCAATGAGGCGAGCCGGGTGGACGCTCACCTCTCCATCGGGCGCATGTTGCTCGCAGGCAGGGAGCCAGCAGAGCTCGATGAGGAGCTCATGGTCATCGCCGGCCACTTCATCGAGGCGCGGGCTCGGCTCGAGGACCCAGCCGAGCGGCTCAAGGTGGCGGAGCTGTTGCTCGCGGCCGGCGTCCGCGCGAAGTCTTCGCTCGCGCACGGACCGGCGGTCGCTCTGCTCGAGGCCGGGCGTTCGTTGCTGCCCGAGGCGCCGTGGTCGAGCCACTACGAGCTGGCGCTCGAGCTCGCTGCAGCTCAGGTGGAGGCGCTGCGCCTCGGCGAGCGCTACGACGAGATGGAGGTGATCGCCGCGGAGGTGACCGAGCACGCGCGCAGCAACCTCGACCGCGTCTCGGTGCAGAACGATCGGATCCAGGCGCGGATCAGCCAGAGGGACCCGAACGGCGCGCTCGAGATGGCGCTCGATCTGCTGGACGGCCTCGAGGTCCGGCTGCCTCGGCACCCTGGGCTGCGTCAGACGCTCGTCGAGCTCGTCCGCACACGACGCGCGATTCGTGGGCGTGATCCGGAAGAGCTCGCGGGCGGCACGGAGCTCTCGGACCCGCGCCTCAGCGCTGCCGTGGAGGTGATGCTGCTGAACGCGTCCTCCACCTACTTCGTGCGGCCAGAGCTGTTCCCGATCCTGATCCTGAGGCTCGTGCAGATCTCCGCCCGGCACGGCAATTCGTCGGCGTCCGCCTACGGCTACATGCTCTACGGCATGTTCCTGTGCGGCCTGTTCGGCAGCTACAAGCAGGGCTACGAGTTCGGCCGCATGGGCTTCGGTCTGCACCAGCGCTACCCGGATGCAGCGCTCGACGGCAAGCTCTCCATGGTCTGGGGTTCCTTTGTGGCGCACTGGTCCGAGCCCCACCAACATTGCGCGCGCGAGCTGCTCGCAGGCTGGCGGCCGGCCGTGGACGGGGGCGACCTCGAGTACGGGGCCTACATCGTCCTGCAGAGCTTCTCGATGGCGTTGTTCGCAGGCGAGGACCTGCCCGAGCTCTTGCAGCGCTATGCGGACTTGGCGCGCTGGCTGCGCAATTCGCGTCAGGTGCAGTCGCACGTCCTCTTCAATGGGTTTTGGCAAGCCGCATGGTCACTGCGTGGGAGCGATGACGGCTCCATGCCGCTCACGTCCAAGCTCACCGGCGCGGTGCTCGATTGGGATTCGATTCGGCCGGGGCTTCGGGCGAGCGGCGATTGGATCTCGGTGGCCTACGTCTCGCTCTCGGCGGGCTTCTTCGCCGTTCACATGGACGATCCGGAGCGCGCGCTCGAGGCGTTCCGGCTCACGCAACGCCACGTGGATCAGCTCTTCGCGTCCCACAAGCTGCCGGTGTTCTGGCTCTATCGCTGCCTCGCGCGCTTGGGGGTCGCGCAGGCTCACGGGCGCGTCGGCCGCAGGCGAGCCATCATGCAGGTCAAGCGGGACCTGGCGCGCCTGCGTCGGGTCGCCCGGCACGCGCCGGTGCAGCACACGCATCGGGTCGAGCTGATCCGCGCGGAGATACAGCGCCTGCTGGGCAAGCTCGAGCGTGCGTCGACGCACTATCGACGCGCGCTCGACGCCGTGCGTAGGGCGCGCAATATCGGCGAAGAGGCGCTGATCAACCAGCGCTACGGTGAGGCGTGGTATGAGGTCGGAGAGCGCGACGCCGGCCGCGTCTTCTTGCGGAATGCGCGACAGGCCTATTCGGTTTGGGGCGCGCGCTCGAAGGTGCGGCTCATCGAGGCGACGTATCCGGAGCTCGCGCAATCTGCAGAGAGCCGGCAGTACAGCCAAACGATGACCGCGCTGGGCACCGCAACGGCGACCGCGAGCACCACGAGCGCCGGCCAGCTCGACCTGTCGACCGTGCTGCGGGCGAGCCAGGCGGTCGCGAGTGAGGTCGGCTTGGACCGGCTCTTGACGCGGCTCCTGGGCATCGTCCTCGAGAACGCCGGCGCGCGCCGCTGCGTCATCATGCTCGTCGCCGAGGACGGCAGCCTGTGCGTCGAGGGCGTGGCCCAGGAGGGCGCGCCGACAGTCGTTGGCCAGAGCCTATCGCTCGTCGGCTTGATGGCGGTCGCGGCCGAGCAGGCAAGCGCCGAGCTGGCGCCCGTGCCTGTCTCGCTCGCGCAGCACGTGCAGGCCGAGCGTGAGGTGCTCGTGATCGACGACCTCTCCAGCGACGCGCGCTTTGCGACGGACCCCTACGTCCGCGCTCGCGGGCGCGCCTCCGTGCTCTGCCAGCCGATCCTCGATCAAGGCGAGCTCGCAGGGATCCTGTACCTGGAGAATGACCTCGTGACGGGCGCCTTCAGCGCGGCGCGGGTCGACCTCATGCGCTTGCTGTCGGGGCAGGTCGCGTCTTCGTTGGCGCAGGCGCGCCTCTACCGGAGCCTCGAGGACAAGGTCACGGAGCGCACGGCCCAGCTCGAGAAGCAGTCGCGCTTCATCCGTGCCACCTTCGGCCGTTACCTCTCGGACGCTGTCGTTGACAGCCTGTTCGCGGACGAAGAGGGCCTGGACCTCGGCGGAGAGAACCGCGAGATCACTGTGGTGATGGCCGACTTGCGCGGCTTCACGGGCTTGGCAGAGGGCTTGCCTGCGCAGCAGGTCGTCGCGCTGATCAACAACCACCTCGAAGTCATGACCGAGGTCATCATGCGGCATCGCGGGACCATCGACGAGATCATGGGTGATGGGCTCCTGTTGCTCTTTGGCGCGCCGCTGCTCGGCGAGGACGATGTCGATCGGGCGCTCGCCTGCTCCGTTGAGATGCAGCGCGCGGTCGAAGAGGTCAACCGGCGGGCCGCCGAGCGCGGGCTGCCCCCGGTCGAGATGGGCATCGGCGTACACACTGGCGAAGTGGTCGTCGGCAACATTGGCTCCGAGCAACGGTCGAAGTACGGCGTCGTCGGTCGCGCAGTGAACCTCTGTGGCCGGGTCGAGTCGTATACGGTCGGCGGCCAGATCCTGATCTCGGAGCGGACGCGTGAGCGCGCCGGGATTGAGCTGCAGCTCGGCGCCTCGTTCGAGGTCTTCCCGAAGGGCGTCCGCGAAGGTGTGACGGTGCACGAGCTCTTGGGCGTGGGCGGAGACGTCCCCATGCAGGTCGGCCCGCTGAAAGGGGCGTCGCGTGCGCTATCGAGGCCGATCCCGATCCAATTCGGCGTCTTGACCGGCAAACAGGCGGGCGAGCCCGCGCTGTGCGCGTCGCTCGTTGCCCTGGGTGAACGTGAGGCCGTCCTCGAGGCGAACTTCGTCCCGCCGTTCCTGGCCGACGTCGAGCTCATCCTCGACGCCGCGGAGGCGCGCGTGTACGGCAAGGTCCAGCCGATCGCTGCCGGCGCCCCAGCGGACCACTTCCTCGTCCGCTTTACATCGTTCTCGGCCGCTGCAGCGGAGGTCATGTCGGCGTGGCGCGCGGGCGAAGGCAGCTGAGCTGCACACGGGGCGCGCGGCGGCCTCGCGGACGGAGTCGCTGCGCCGCCGGCGTGGTTCGTTTCAGCGCGGGAGCGGCCCGTCGCCTGGACCGCGGGAGACCTCGCCTGCCTGCGCCTCGGTCGGGCGCGGGTTGCGGCGGTGCGTGAACGCGCGCAGCCGCGTGATCCCGCGGATGAGCGCGGAAAAGCGATAGTCCTCTCGCGCGGCTGCCTCGATCAGCGCGTCGAGGCCTGGACGATCTGCGAGGTCGGGCGGTCGACCGATGGCGTAGACGAAGAGGTGCTCGGTGAGGCCGCGTACGAAGCGCTCGGGGCGCGCCCGCAGGTGCGCCTTGAGCGCGACAGGTCCGTCCACGGCCTGCGCGCCGGGCAGCGTCACGGCCGCGTCGATCGGCGCCCCTTCGACCTCGTTGCGCCAGCGCCCGATCCCGTCGTACGGCTCCAGCGCGAGCCCATACGGGTCCATGCGCGCGTGGCACGCCGCGCAGGACGGGTCCGCGCGGTGCCGCTCCAGGCGCGCGCGCAACGTGAGGCCGTCACCGCCGCGGTCGTCCTCGGGGAGCTGCGTCACGTTCGGCGGCGGCGGCGGTGGCGGCGCCGCAAAGAGCCGCTCGAGCAGCCACCTGCCCCGCGTCACCGGGCTGGTGCGCAGCGGCTGTGACGTGACCGTCAGCACCGCGGCCATCCCGAGCACGCCGCCGCGGCGCCGGTCCGTCAGCGCTACCCGTCGCACGTCGTCGTGGTCGACGCCGGCGATCCCATAGTGCCGCGCGAGGCGCGCGTCGAGGAAGGCGTAGTCGCTATCCAGGCACTCGAGCACGCTGCGGTCGGCGTGCACGAGGTCGTCGAAGAAGGCCTCTGCTTCGGCGCGCATCGAGCGGCGGAGGCCTTCGTTGAACTCTGAGAAGCGGCGGACATCGGGCGTGACGTGCGCGAGCTCCGAGAAGCCGAGCCACTGCGCTGCAAAGTCCGTCGCGAGCCAGCGCGAGCGCGGGTCGGCGAGCATGCGCTCGACGTGCTGTTCCAGCGTGGCGTGCAGCTCGCCGGCGCCTGCCGCAGCGCGGAGCGTGTCGTCCGGCGGCGCGCCCCACAGGAAGTACGCGAGGCGCACCGCCAGCTCGTGGTCTTCGAGCGGCCACGGCGCGGTGGCCTCGGGGTGATCGCGTTCGACCCGATACAAGAAGCTCGGCGCCAACAGGCTCGCGCGCACTGCGGCGAGGAACGCCTCGGGCTCGCGCGCGCCCTGGGTCAGCTCGCTGCGCACGAGCGCGACTCGGAGGTCGACCTCGGCGTCGGACGGCGGGCGGCGGAACGTACGCTCCAGCAGCGCCGAGAGCCGCGCCCGCGTCGACTCGCGGTCGACGACGTCCGGCACGAGCCGTGCGTACGCGACGGGGTCCGCGCGCACGGCCTCGAGCGTGGCGTCGACGACCTCGAACCACTGCTCGAAGGTCAACGGCGTGACGAACAGCGTGTCCCCCGTCGTGTCGAACCCGTAGCCCGCGGCGTCCTCCGGCAGGTAGTGCTCGACGGGCACGCTCACGCCGAAGAGGTCACGTAGCGTGTTCGCCAGCTGCCCGCGCGAAAGCCGGCGCAGCGTCGGCCGCCCAGGGTCGTTCGTGTCTACGGCGAGGGCTGCCAGGAGCCCTGTGCGAAACTCGCGACGATCGGCCGGCTCGAGCGCGCCTTCGGGCGGCATCACGCCGCCCTCGACGTTCGCGAGCGCCTGCGTCCAGAGCTCGACGTGCGCCTCTGGGGCGGCGAGCGCGCGCGCGAGGTCGACGCCCCCTTCCGCGCGCGCGCCGCCGTGGCAGTCGACGCACGTCAAAGTCACGAGCTGTCGCCACTCGTCGAGGCCCTGCGCGTTTGGCGCAGCAGGCGCCGAGCCGCCGAGGGCGCAGCAGAGTGAGGCATGGACCGCAATCACGCCCAGGGGCGCTGGCGTGACCGCGCGCCGCGTCAGGCGTTTCGTAGTGAGCCAGTCTCGCATGGGCCGCCCTCCGGTATACACGAGGGGCGCGCGCGCCGCCCTGTCGGCGAGGGCGATCTCTGGCGCGGCCCTGGACCTCCGTGTGTCGGCGCGGCCGGTGGCGCGCCAGACCAGCGGGGCCAGGGATCGCGTACCATCGATGACTTCGCCCCCCTCGCATCCGACCCAGACGCCACGTGCAACGCTTCGCGCGCAAAGCCCTCATCTCCTCGCTCTCGTTGCTCGCGGGGCTCGCGCTCGCTGAGCTCGTGACGCGGGTCGCGTTGAGCTTCGAGGGGGCGTCACATTCCTCGGCGGCGCGGCGCAGCGCTTGGGAAGGGCAGCTCGACTGGATCCTGCGGCCCCATGGTCCGATCGCGATGGGGATGATCGACTACGACGTCGCGGACGAGGAGGACCTCGGCAAGCACGCCGAGAGCACCGTGCTGTCCCCCTATCTCGGGTTCGAGCTGGGCCCGCTGCTCGCCGACTACGTCGCGCACGCTGAGTACTTCGCGCAGCCCGAGGCCGAGTCCAACTTCGATGTCTTGGTGCTCGGCGGCTCGGTCGCGGCGATCATGGCGGCGGACGCGCCGGCGCGCAAGGCGCTCGAGGCCGAGCTGGCGGCCGAGCCGCGCCTCGCGGGGCGTACGATCCGACTGCACGGCCAAGCACGCGCGGGCTACAAGGCGCCGCAGACCTCGATCTTGTGCGAGCTCTTGTTCCAGCTCGGCTGGCGCCCCGACCTCGTCGTGCTGCTCGACGGGTTCAACGAGGTCGCGCTCGCGAACGAGAACCGCACGCTGGGCGCGCACCCGCTGTACCCGGCGCTCGTCAATTGGGCCCACCTCGCGCCGGAGGTCGACCCGAGCAACTCGGACATCGACCACCTCGTCGAGATGAACCTTGCACAGCGCAGCGCGCGGCGCCTCTTGGAGGCCGGCCTCGAGTGGCGGCTCTATCACAGCGCCCTCGGCTCACAGTTGCTCGATGCGCTCCTCTCGCGGCCGACCAAGCGCCACGCGCGGGCGCTGCGCGCGATCGAGCAGCGGCACAGCGGCGTCGACATTCCGCTGGCGATTCGCGGGCCGGTGCCGCCGAAGAGCCTCGCGAGCGGCATGCAGTCCTGTCTGAGGATTTGGGTCGAGTCCGCCGTCAGCCTTGCAGCAGCGTGCAGGGCGCGGGGGATCCCATTCCTGCACGTGCTCCAGCCGACGTTGCACGATGTCGGCGCGAAGCCGATGACCCCCAATGAGGCACGCGTCGGTCGCATCTCGGATGCGTGGAAAGAGGGCGTCCTCGCCGGCTATCCGCTGCTCCGCGAGCAGGGCGCCGAGCTCACGCGGCGCGGCGTTCATTTTGTCGACGGCTCAGGTCTCTTCAAGGACTGGGCCGATGACCTCTACTACGACGCGTGTCACGTGACGTCGCCGGGTTCGCAGGCGCTCGCGCGCTTCATCGGTGAGCAGGCCCGAGCGCTCCCTGACCTGGTACCATCCCGCGACTGACGTCGCCTCGCTCCGCCCGCCCCATGAAGACCTTCTTCGCCAAGAACTGGCCGTTCATCCTCATTCCGATGCTGATCGTGGCGATCGCGATCGCGGTGATCCACGGGCTCGCAGACAACGACCCGAGCGAGGGCTTTCAGTACGGGATGTAGTGGACTGGAGTGATGGATATGAATCAGAGCCGTGTCGCGTGCAAGCTGGGCGTGGGAGTCCTCGTGTCCTTCCTCTGGGTCGGATGCTCGAACTCGAATGGCAGCGGAGCTGCGGCCGAATCGACCCCGGGGGCGGGCAAGGCCTCGAGCCAACCGGCGGTCACCCAGCGCGCACAGCCGCTCGCGACGCTGATGATGCCGGCGACCGCTGAAGAGGGTGCCGCGCAGGGGTGGGTGCTGCCGGAGGCGGGCGTCACTCCGATGTCGAACGGCACGCGCACTGGGCTGCTCTTCAAGCCGGGTCAAGAGGCGCTCGCGGTGACGTTCCCTGCGCCCGCCGAGGCGGCTGGGGCGGGCCGGATCGTGCTGCGCGTGATGAGCGATGGCCCGTTCACGTTGCACCTGGCGCTCGGCGCAAACGACACCACGCCGGTCGCGAGCGGCGACACGCGCCGCCGTTGGAGAGAGGTCGCTTTCCCGCTCGGCGGGCCGCTCTCTGCCGAAGCGCTGAAGGGGCCGCTGCGCCTCGTGCGCGACGCGTCCGAATTGCCGGTGATCATCGAAGCGATCCGCTTCTTGCCCTAGGCCATAATCCAGCGCCCGATAGGGTGGTTGTCCGGTCTCGGCGCGTCGACCGATGGCCACGCGGGTCACAATCCCGCGAGGCGCACTTTGGTGATGGCGACGGACCTCAGCGCTGTGCGCTTTGGCGTGGATAACCCGGCGTTCTCCACATTTTGCGCCGCGATTCCTCTGTGCGGACAGACCGGTTGCGCGGCGCCGCGCGCATCACATTGCTCCGGCCATGGCCTCGAACTCGTCAGGCGAACTGCAGTCGCTTCCACGCCTCATGCGTCTGTATGACCTGGGTAATCCAGGAAGGGCATGAGAGGAGCCGATACACGAGATTCCGTCCCGTCGCAACGACCTGGCAGGGGATGTCGATGACGCACGCCACGAAGCGGCGGAACTCCATTCGCCTCAACTCGTCGCCGGTCTTCTTGTCTGGCCAGAGCTGCGCTGCCCATGCCTTGAGGTTCCAAGCGAGGCACGCCATCACCATGTACGCGTCGTTGGCGAGGAGCGTGTCGCAGGGCATCCGCATGGCGTGCACGCCATTCTTCGTCTGCTCGATCAGGTTCTCTTGGTTGCACCGGTCATTCGATTCGCGAATGACCTGTCGTGCGCTCAACACGGACGCGCGCACGTTGGTGATGTAGAAGTGGAAGCGAACCTCGGGCACGAGCAGCCGCTGGCCCTCGTGAACCTCGATCGTCTTCTTGAGAGCGATCACGCGGTACGAGCGTGTGCACTTCGTTGGCTCGTACGGGAACTCTGTGTACTCCTCCTTCACGAGCTCGAGGTGCCGATAGCCACGCGCCTCGATGATCGCACGCTTCACATTCGACTTCCTCCCTCCGCTCGCGCCCCCACGGCTCTCGCGCACCATCGGGCTCCATTCGCTCGAATCGAGCCCTTCCGCCTGCTTGACGAGACTCTTGTGCGCTGCGAGGCCGAACACGAACTCGACGTCGCGCTCTGTCCAGTGGTCGAAGTTCTCGGTGATGTACGCTTCGTCTTGCCGACGCAGCTCGAGATCGTCGAGCGTCCGTCCTCCGGCGACGACGTTGTAGGCAATGTTCAGGACGTGATCAGAGACCTTGTAGGGGCTGTGGCCGCTGAACACGGTCAACGACGAGTCGATCAGTTCGACCAGCCCCAGCTGGCGCACCATGCGGTGGATGAGGCCGATGCCGCCGTGGTTCGTCGCTTTGACGCGTTGTGCGACTTCGAAGACCTCATTGCCGCCTGCTGTCAGGGGACGTGGTATCACCGCGCTTAGGGGACACGAAGTTTCGCGCACCCCCCCGCCCGTGCAGGCCGAGCGAGATCCTGGTGTCCAACAGCTCCTGGGAGCTGCTGGAGGCCGTGGATGCGCGCTCGCCTGACCCCCGAAGAAATCGTGTCGATCCAAGTACTCGTGTCGAAGGGTGTCCCAGTTCGGGACATCACAAGGAAGCTCGGCAAGCCCGAGAGTACGGTGCGGCATCACGCCCACCGGGAAGGAGGAGACCGGCAAGACGGCCGACAGAACAAGGTGGCGAAGTGCGACGAGCACGCGTCGGCGATCCAGGCGTGGGTCGCGACCCACGCCCGAGGAGAGCGCCCGACGAACGTGCGCGACCTGTACGAGTGGCTCGTCACCGAGCGCGGCTACACAGGGTCCTACAAGTCGGTCGTCCGGTGGTCGCGCCGACACTGGGGCCAGCCGCGCGTGCGTACGTACCGTCGCGTGGAGACGCCCCCTGGGGCGCAGAGCCAGTCGGACTGGGGCCACTTCTCGCCGCTGATCGTGGCGAAGGAGCAGGTGACGCCGATGGCGTTCGTGATGACGCTGTCGTTCAGCCGGCGCACGGCGGTGGCGTGGAGTCCCAGTCGAGCGCTGATGGCCTGGATCGGTTGCCACAACCGGGCGTACGCGCAGCTCGGTGGAGTCGCGGCGACGAACCGGATCGACAACGAGAAGACGGCGATGATCGAGGGCGCAGGAGCCTGGGGCCGGATCCACCCGGTCTACCAGGCGTACTCGCGGCAGATGCGGTTCCACGTCGACGCGTGCGGGCCGCGGCAACCACAGGCGAAGGGCAAGGTCGAGTCGAAGGTGAAGCTCACTCGGACGGTGGCGCCGAGCCGAGCGGAGTACGACTCGTGGGAGGAGCTGGAGACCGAGACGGCGCAGCGCCTCGACGCGTTGTCCAAGCGCACGCGGTGCCGGCGACGGGCACGTACGTGTACGACGCGTGGGAACAGGAGCGAGCGCTCTTGGGCCCCTTGCCACAGGTGCTCCCGAAGCCGTTCGATCTCGTCGTGAAGCGTCGAGTGCACCACGACGGCGTCATCCACTTCGAGGGACGTCAGTACAACGTCCCGTTCCACCTCGCCGACCGGGAGGTCGAAGTCCACGGCTGCGAGCGCGTGATCCAGGTGTTCGCCGATGGCTCGTTGGTGAAGGAATGGCCACGAGGAACGAGCGAGCGGTTGCTGATCGACCCTGCGTGCTACGAAAGCGAGTCGACGGACCGCGTCCTTGCACCGCCGCCGCTCGGGCGCCTTGGGCAGGAACTGCAGCGGATCGCCGCAATGCCCGTGGAGAAGCGCCCGATCGACCTGTACGCCGCGCTGGCAGGAGTCGCTCGATGAGCTCGAACGCGAAGTCCGCTCAGCCGCGCGTGGAACTGGACCGAACCCGTGAAGCGCTGGTCCACCTCGGGCTCGAGCACGGCGCAGAGCTCCTCGCGGACCATGTCGCGCGTGCCGTGAAGGACGATCTGCCGCTTCACCGCTTCCTCGACGAGCTCCTCACCGCGGAGATCGAGCACCGGGACGAACGTCGCGTGCGAACGTCGTTGAAGCTCTCCGGCTTGCCGCCGGGGCACACGCTGGAGGAGTTCGACTGGGGCTTCCAGCCGAGCATCGACAAGCGGCGAGTGGAGCAGCTCGCGACATGCGAGTTCGTTCGCCGCCACGAGGTAGTGCTGTTTCAGGGCCCGCCGGGCGTCGGGAAGACGCACTTGGCGATCGCGCTGGGAGTGAAGGCCGTGGCGCAGGGGTTCTCGGTGAGCTTCTACCGGCTCGACGACCTACTGCATGCGCTCCGGCGTGACGCCGACGTCCCGCCTCGCAAGCTGAAGGGGAAGAAGTACATGAGCTCGTCGCTGCTGATCATGGACGAGGTCGGCTTCCAGCCTCTCTCCCGCGCCGACGCAGCGCTGCTGTTCAGCTTGGTCAGCTGCCGGTACCGCCGCGGCAGCATGATCATCACGACAGACAAGTCCGTGCAGGACTGGCCCGAGATCCTCGCAGGTGACGAGGTCATGGCAACGGCGCTGCTTGATCGCCTGCTGCATCACTGCCACGTCTTCAACCTGCAAGGGCGGAGCTTCCGCTTGCGCGCGCTGGAGGCGCAGCTGCCTTGACGACGTCGCCGATGGAGAGGAGGGCAGGGCGTCAGGGACTCGACCGTCGCTGCGCGGCGGCTGCGCGCCAGCAACCGTCGCGCCCTCCGGCAGACCTACGGGCACGCCGGTCGCAGGGCGCTCCGCTCGCCGCTCCGCTCCTCGCCCTCGGCGACATGCAGGCCGCTCCGTGCCCGCCCGCGAGAACGCGAGCGGGCGGGCACGGAGCTCGATGCTGGTGCGAAGCGAGCGTCGGCCGACTCGGGACACCCGACGCGGCAGGCAACCGTACGCCACATCGTCGAGCCCGGACACGAGCGAGGTCGAACCAGAGCCGGCTCCCCGAGAGCGCCTTCCGGCGGCACTCGGCAGGTCCTACTCGGACCCTCGGCCCCGGCGCAGCCCCCTCGAGACCCACTCGCTCCTTGTCGTGAGGGGCGAGCACATGACTTCCCAGGAAGTCGCATTCCAGCCATGAAGACCCCGGGGTGCGCGAAAGTTGGTGTCCCCTAAGTGCGCGAAAGTTCGTGTCCCTTGACACCCCCGCCATCCGAGGCGTCCCATCTGCGAGAATCGCTCACTAACGTCTCGGCAAATATGGGTTGCCATCGCGGTGCTCGCAGCTAGCCCTCTATCCTAGACGAGGAAACCTCCTTCTTCGGAACGCCTGCCATGCTTCCCTCCCCCGCTCGCTTCACTCCAATTCCAGCACAGCGTGCACGGCTCCCTCGGTGCGTTCGATGGCTGTGAGGCGGGGCCTGAGCACGGCCACGCAAGGATGCATCGTGGGGCGACACCGTGACCAGACCGATGGCGCACTCGAGAAAACCCAGCGCCGCGCGCATGGTGCCCAAACCCATTGATTGCATTGCCCCATTACTCGTCTTAACGTTGGCCAAATCTGCGACCCGGCCGAACCCACCACCAACTCGGTGAAGACACACCAGATCCCCGCACCTCCGCTGAGGCCAACAAACCAATCGCCGGCAACCGAGATCCTCCTCCCTCTGAGATAACCACAAGCATGATTACCGACCCCCATGCACCTCTGCAGTGTGCGCGCCACTGGTCCGCTTCGTTAATCGTAGTGTTCACGGCTATAGCGCTTCCACCCAGCCGAAGTGTTGCACAGTCGCTAACATTCGTACGGGACTACGACCACGCAACGCACGAGGTGTCGCTGCTCACGCCCATCGATTTAGCCGCAAGCGGTTACCTTGCCGGCCAGGTGGCCTTCACATCCACAATTCCCAATGGCACCGGAGGCTACAAGCCGCCGGTAATGCGCGTCGTCTGGAACGAAACCGACGCGGCGGGAGCCCGGATCCTTAGCACGCATGCGCCATCTGGGTGGCGAGGAGAACTAGAGATGCTACCAGCGCGCATCGTACAGTACTCCGAAGACACGGGTGTCGGAACAGCTGCGTTCGCACTGCTCATCGGAGGCAACTATAAGCACACCGCCGACGCGCGTTACCTGCTGCACGGCGAGGAGACCGTCACCGTGGGAGTGGCATTGATCGACGCGGACTCGCCCTTGATCTTAAGTCAATCCGGAGATCCCGAGCAGGCCTATGGCTCAAGTGCTTTCGCAATCTACACCGCCTATCCTGATCGGTGGCTTGGAGTGACATCCGGGTTCCTCCTCGAACCGGGAGCCACGGGCGTTGACTGCTTCCTAGTAGACCGTCGGCCATCTGCGCCAGGCACCGCATATACGATCGCAAGTGTTCCGGCCGGTGCGGCTCTGTTGAGTGCAACTTCTGTCGTTATCGATGCCAACGGTTTCGGCAACTTCTCGCTGGACACCCTAGAGCCCGGCAGCTTTCATCTCCAGGCAACAGGGGGCGACGGAGCAGTCTTGCGCACTCGATCATATACTGTTCGCAACTCCGCCATTCTGGAGAACTACCCCCTCAACCTCCAGGCCCCAGGGGCATCCGAGCCCGGCTCGGGTGGAGGGGAGCCTAATGGGCTACATTGCGTCGCCGGTGGCCTGGTTTCGTATAACCTGGACGGGATATACGAAGAATGCTCCACGCCATGTGTCCGCGCCGACCAGAGTAGCCCGCCGTCGCGGACATGCATTCTTAACGAAACGGACGCTAGACCAATCTACTTCCCAGGCATCTGTATTGCCGGTAAGCCATCCGAGTATTGTCAGCTAGAAGACAACTCGCCATTCGCGTCCCTTCCTTGGCGGTTACTGGGCTACGACAACCACCGCAAGTGCTTCAGCAGTGGTTCTCCGATCAGTGGGGGTGCAGCGTACTCGGTCAAGAAGGGGCCCGCGAGCATCACCATAAGCTATACGCCCACATCCTCTGACGCAGATTGGCTTACCGCATGCTGCACATACGTATGCGATCGCACCGCGCCGATTCAGGAGTTCGACGGCATCAACTGCACTGACCACAACAACGATTGACTTTCAAGCAAGGGCAACACAAATGATCTATTCCACAGCGAACGACTCCAGTGCGCCAGTCAATCCAGTACATCGTCTGTTCCAAGGCGCGTGGCGTAGCGTGGCGTCTACCTGGTGTACATGGGGGCTAGTGTTCTGCCTCGGCGGCACAGCGCTTGGGCAGCAGTTTGCCCTTACCCCGACAGGTTTCGATAATGCGGACAGCGGGCCCCGGCGAATCACTGGGGAGACTCCGCTCGTTGAAGGTGAGCGTGGCGCGCTAGTATTCACCTGCACATTCGGCTCTGACCGCACCGACGGAGATGAATACCTTCTCGACGAACTAGCGTTTGCGTGGCGTCTGACGGTGCAAACAGGCACAACGGCCCACTCGATGACCGACGGAGCAGCGCTCGATGCGTGGATGGCATTAGATTCCATGATCACATCGCTACAGGTTCTCGAATTCGACAAGACCACCGGAGCACTAAAGGTCGCTGCCCGTGTTCCGATTGGTGAGACTCTCGGGGGCTTCAATCAGGGCCTAGCGCCAGCGTTGCACGCAGGTGCAGAGCTGTTCGAAGTTGCAGTGGGGTGGGCGGACACATTGTCGCTCGATCCGACGACAGGGACGCCAACGGGCGTTATCAGTCAGGGATCTGCGATTCTGAGTGTTATTCATGCCGATATTGTCGTCACGACGTCATCCGGATCGGCTGAGCTAGCCTATGCCGCTCAGTGGCAAGAAGATGTGCTGATCTCTTGCTCTGCGAATGCTAGCGAATCAAGAACGCTTGCGCTCACCGCAATTCCGCCGGGAATCGTGGAACTTGGCGCTAGCAGCGTCTCTATCGCACCCGGTGAAATCCTCTCTGTGCCGATCAGTGTGTCTGCCGTCGGTGAGGTTCGGATTGTTGTAGAAGACGACTCAAGTGGGGAGCGCGCAGTAAGTGCGCTTATGAGCGTTGTCGAGGAGCCCATCTGGTGGGTCGACGGTGAGCCTGAGGGTGACCCCACTCAACCCGCTGCTGAAAGTACGACCGCAGGTGTAATGTCCGCAAGTTGGGGACTGCGGCGCTGTGTCCCCGCATCCAATCCGATTCCCGATGCCGATGGCGAGTATCGCGAGAAGAAAGGAGCTTGTGTCCACTGGGACACGTACTCATCTTGTCGTGGGTCGTACACTGTACCACTACCCCCGGTTCAACTGGCGACACGGGGGTCATGCCTCTGGGGCCTTTCGGAATGCCACTACCGCTACGATCTGGTGCAGATTCGCTACACATACCGTTATTCGGGCAACACACCGTGCCCCGAGGGATGTCCCAAGCAACCGCCGCCCGAGACTCTGGGCGCCCCCGCCGTTCAATGGCGCCGGGCGTGCTGCCGGTACACCAAGGACGTGAACATCCCGCCGCAAGAGGAGGAGGGAGTGAGAGACTGTTATGAGTAGTGCGTCCCGTTCGGAGTATGGAACTAGACATACAACGCAACATAGAGTGGCTGCGCGGCGGAACTGGTGGGCGCTACCGGTCAACAGACAACTGTCTCTCGCTATCAGCAAGAGCGGGTACTAGCGCCATGGGATACTCGGATGCGTCGCCCGCGTGCGTCCAAGTTCACGACGGCACTCAGCCCACGGTCTGCGCAACTGCTCTACCCGCCAGCTGCCCGAATTCGCACTGGGCAAATTAAATGCAACTTCATCGATTCATGCTTTGCACTCAAGGATACCACCGCACTCGACCCATTGAACGTCCGATGTCGCCATCGCCGGTAAGGTGGCGTCGGTTGTGCCTGACTGGATTAAGCGCGCTGTGTGTATTGGGGTCTACACTGGCGCGCCCGCAAGAGACAGTCAAGTCCTCGCTGGTTGATTCACCCAGCAGCATGCTATCCGTGCCGACTACTCCATTTGCGTTCGGGTACGGGGAAGGTGACTTCAGCATCATTGCCTATCACTGGCGGATGCCAATTACAACCGCAGATTATCAGGCCGCGATTGAGTATGCAGTTGAATTGGGCTCCAAGGACGAGAATGCAGCGCGGCTGGAATGGGGGATGATCCCGTTCATGGATCTCAAGGGCGTGCGTCACACTCGGGCGTCTCGATTGCTAATGAGAGGCGATCGCCTCGCTTGCGTGACGAGTGAGGCGACGAACAAGGGTACGCCGTATCAAGGGCTCTTCTGGCGCAACGGCAACGAGGCGGCGTCGACCACGTCTCTCTTTCGTTCCGACCAGACCATCAAGTCGCCATTGGAGCGCTGGCGCTCGACGGGCAACGGGTTCCACGACCTACCCACGACGGTAGCGCAGACACTCAAAGTGTTCGCTGACGCGCACTACTTGCTGAGTCTTGTCGAGGGCCATCCCGATCCGGGCGACGAGGTCGAGTTAAAGCTAACTCCGGAAGTACTGCAGCAACTTGGCGCTGATGGGCATGTGGGTTCAGTGACTTATGCCGGTGCGTCGGCGAAGTTGGAATGGTCCAATGACTCACAGGGATTACGACTCTACATTCGCTGGCTGGATAGTCGGGGCAACGGACTCGGCAGCTACGCGATTAGTTGGCCCATTGGCCAAGAGCGTGCTGTCGGGCCGCCCTCCCGGATTGTGATTGAAGATGAGCTGCCTACACTCGCTGGAATCATGTCGCGGTCGGTCTACACCATCGCCAGGCGTGGCCATAGTGCGCTGCCTGAAGATGAAAGACTTACGATTCCATTGGAGCGTGGATCGATCAGGGACCGTCGCTTTGGTGCCCTTGTCACTTATTCGGCCGAGCAACTCGGAGCGTTAGACGACGCAATGATTGCGCAGCGAGCGGACGGGCAGGCGATGCGCGAGATCATCGGCAAGACTGTCATTCGGGAAGGCCACGAGAGTCTCGCGCGAATCGAAGATTCGTTGCGCACCTCAGAAGCAGACGACTGGCTGGCCTGGAGAAGCGGCGCCCTGCGAGTAGGCGTCGCACCAGCGACATGGAGGGCGGTGCCACTTGAGATAGGGCGCGACGCCCCATTTGTATTCGAGATACACAATGAGGGCACCGAGGAGCTGAAAGTGGATGGTATCGATGTGGATTGTGGCTGTATCAGCTTTGAACTATCCAGTTACTCTATTCCCCCCCACAGCGTGGCCGCACTTCGTGGAGTGTACGAGGTGCGACAGGTCGGAACAGCGGTGAGACACGTCTCGTTGCGATTTGCGGAGGGCGGGTCGCTGCGCACGCTCGCGTTGCCTATTGCCATCACCGGAGTTCCCGCCGTTTTCTCCGCGGAGCCCTCCTACGACGCCGGCACCCACATCGTTGGCGAGCCGACTACGGCGCAGGTTTACTACTTGACCGCGGGCTGCGCGACGGCGGAGCAACCGCCGCGACTCGAGTGTTTGGACGATAGTACTGAATACACTGTCACATGGAGCTTTGAAGATGGCGTTGCCACCGGGCAGCTGTCTCGGATCGCTCGCGGAGATGTGCGGTTGGGCGCCTATGCCGACATCATTCGAGTGACTGGCCCTCTATGCCCCGACGCCCCGGGAAGCTTGGCAGTGGTATTTGGGACGGTCGCACCGGATATGAACGACGAGTGGCCCTCGTGCATTATCCTCGCGGCGACTAGTGAAAAAGGAGTTGGCAGCCTCGGTACTGCTACTGCATCGCTGACCCTACCTGTGGCTGTGAGCAGTTGCAGATCGGTGCACGCAATCGGAGAGAAGGTGACCGTAGCGAGCACATCAGAAAATAGGAGCATAGTTACGATTAGTGGCATTCCGCTCAGCACCCGTAGCCAGCTACTAGAATTCGAGCTCGTGACCGCAGCGGGTAGCGCCATGTTCATGGTATGCGTACCTGCCGCGCGCTAGTCCC
>JAWKUK010000017.1:0-190817 GCA_041398605.1 Planctomycetota bacterium | reverse complement strand
GGCGCCGCGCCGGAGAGCGTGCCCGCGAACATGGCCGAGGACGGCGACGCTGCGCTGCAAGCGGCCGGCGCGGCCGCCGCGAACGAGGTCACTTCGACGCCCACGCAGCCCTCGCTCTCCGCGCGTCGCGACGCAGCGCCTTGGCGGGATTGGATCGAGCTCGGCCAGCCCGGTGATCGCGGCCACTACTTCGCGCACTTCGACGCCGCAGGCGGCAGCCTCCTCGAGCTGCGCAGCGGTGAATTCTGGGTGCGCCGTGGGCTCACGGACGAAGAGCAGCAGCAGCGCGCGCTGCGCACCCCCCTCGTCGTCCCTGTGCGCCACCTCGACGGCGACGTCGTGCGCACCAAGGGCTCATTGACGCTCAGCCCTGGGTCCTCCGCGCGCGGCCTCGTCCCGGATGACCTCGCCGAGCTGAACTGGGAGCACGAGGTCCTCCCCGACGGCGTCCGCTTCACGCACGAGACGGCGAGCGGCCTGCGCTTCTTCAAGGAGTTCCGGGCCGAGGTCGGCGCGCACCACCTGAAGGTCACGCTCGGCATCGAGAACCTCTCTGCGACGCAGCCCGCGGGGCGCAGCGCGCGCTTCGTGTTCACCGCGGCCGAAGCGGTCCCCGCCGAGAGCGCGGACCGCTTCTACGTCGAGCCCAAGGCCGTCGGCGCCCGCGTCGGCGACGACCCGGTCGAGATCTCGCACGACCCGTCGGGGCGCAAGGGCACCGGGACCTTCTTGACGTCGAACCGCCCGGGGGACATCGCGTTCCTCGGCGGCCACAACAAGTACTTCGCGGTGATCCTGCGGCCGCTCGATGCGCTCGCGGCGCGCACGATCCAAGAGGCGAGCTCGCGCGCCGTGTTCGACGGCGATTGGGTCGCCGAGCACCCTGGCTCCGCGGACAAGGGCTTCCGGTTCCTGGCGACGGACGCGCTCCTTGAGCTGACCGTGCCGCAGGTCGGCGGCACGGCGTCCTGGGACTACGTCCTGTACGCCGGCCCGAAGAGCGCGGACCACTTCTCGGCGGGCGACGAGCCGTTCCAGCAGATCCTGCAGGACGACCTCGGCTTCTTCGACGGCGTCGCTGCGATGATCTTGAAGCTCCTGCGCTTCTTGCACGGCGTCTTCGGGAACTGGGGCGTCGCGATCATCGTCCTGACGCTGATCGTGCGGGGCGCGCTGTTCCCGCTGAACCGCCGCATGCAGACGTCGATGGCGCGCCATGCGACGAAGATGAAGCGCATTCAGCCCAAGATCGACGCGATCAAGGAGCGCTACAAGGAGGACCCGAAGCGCTTGCGCGAGGAGCAGGCGAAGATCATCCAGCAAGAGGGCGCGATCCCGCCGCTCGGCGGCTGCTTGCCGCTGTTCATCCAGATCCCCGTCTTCTTCGGCCTCTTCAGCACGTTGAAGGTCGCCTTCGACCTGCGCCAGCAGCCGTTTGTCGGCTGGATCCATGACCTCGCGCAGCCGGACCAGCTCGCGGTCCTCGGCCTCGACCTCGGCTTCTTCCACCTGCAGTACTTCAACCTGCTGCCGATCTTGATGGTCGTGCTGTGGATCGCGCAGCAGCGCGTCATGCCGAAGCCGACGGATCCGCAGGCCCTGCAGATGCACAAGATGATGATGTGGATGCCGATCGTGTTCGGCCTCTTCCTGTACGACTACGCCGCGGGGCTGTCGCTGTACATGATCACGTCGTCGCTGTTTGGCATCGCGGAGTTCACGATCATCCGGCGCTTCTGGCCGCTCGATGACCGCGAGCTGCCGAAGAAGAAGGGCGGCTTCCTCGCGAAGCTCGCTGAGCTGCAAGAGCAGGCGCAGAAGATGCAGCAACAGCAACAGCAGCAGAAGGGCCCAGGCAGGGGGCCCGGCAAGGGCCCCGGTAAGAGCTCTGGCGGCGGCTCGAAGAAGTGACCGCGACCGAGGGCGCAGCGCGCGCGCCTCGGGCGCGCGGGACCACGATCGTGGCCGTCGCGTCGCCGACGGGCGGCGCGATCCGCGGTGTGCTGCGCCTCTCGGGGCCCGCTGCCGGTCGCGTCGTGCGGGAGACGTGCTCCTGCGCCGGCGCTCCGTTCGAGGTCTCCGCGCGCTCCGCCACGTTCGTCTCCTTCGACGACGGGGTCGCGCCGCTGCCGGCGCTCGTGCTCTGGTTCCCAGCGCCCCATTCCTTCACTCGCGAGGACGTCGCCGAGCTGCACGTCCCGGGCGCAGCGCCGCTCGTCGCGCGCGCCCTCGCTCGCTGCCTGGCGCTCGGCGCCGTGCTCGCGGAGCCGGGCGAGTTCACGCGCCGCGCGTTCGCGCACGGGCGCATCGACCTGTCCCGGGCAGAGGGAGTCCTGGCCCTCGTCGAGGCCCGCACACGCGGTGAGCGCCGCGCGGCGACGGCGCTGCTGTTCGGCGGGCTCGAGCGGCGCGTGCAAGGCGTGCGGGACACGCTCGACGAGGCGCGCGCGCTCGTCGAGGCGAGCCTCGACTTCGACGAGGCGGACACGGGGCACGTCCCGTGGGACGAGGTCGCGGCAGCGCTGGCCCGCGCGACGGGCGGCCTCCAGGAAGCGCGGGCCTTCGAAGCGCGCCGCGAGGCGCTGCGGGGCGGCGCCCGGGTCGCGCTCGTGGGGGAGCCGAACGCCGGCAAGAGCTCGCTCTTCAACCGCTTGTTGGCGGCCTACGGCGCGCAGGCGGCGGACGAGGACCTCGCGCTCGTCGCTGACGTCCGCGGCACGACCCGGGACACGAAGCGCGGCGCGCTGAAGGTCGCGGGTCAGGCCTTTGAGCTCGTCGACACCGCGGGGCTCGAGCTCCCGACGAGCAGCGCAGGTCACGCGTCAGAGCCGAGCCCGCTCGCCTCGGGGCCCGCGCCCTCGCCCATGGCTCGCCCGCAGGACATCGCGCGCGGGATGGAGGCGAGCGCGCTGGCCGCGCGCGACAGCGCGGACGTCCTCGTCTGGGTGATCGACGCCCGGCGCCCCGAGGCGGCGTCGCGCGCGCACGCCGAGCGCAGCCTCGGTCCGGCGGCCCTCGGGCCAGGCGCGCCGCCGGTCCTCGTCGCATGGAACCAGGTCGATCGCGCGGGCGCGGTGCCGCCGCCGCCTGGATTGGCTCTGGGGCTGGCGCCCGATGGCCCCGGCGACGATCGCCTCGCCCGTGCCAACGCGGTCGTGGCGACCTCCGCCGCGACGGGCGCCGGCGTGCGCGCGCTCGCCGAGGCGCTCGCAGCGGCGCTGTCTGCGTCGGGCTCACCAGGCGCGGTCGAACCGACCGCCGCGGCGGGCCCCTGCGCGGGCCCCGCTGGGGGCCCTCCTGGTGGCCCTCGTGGTGGCCCTCGTGGTGGCCCTTCTGGGGGCCTTGCGGCGGGTCTGGCGGCGCGCGCCCAAGCGCGGCTCACGGGCGCCTGGGCCCACCTCGCCGCGGCGGACCGCGCGCTGGCCGACGGGTTGCCCCTCGACCTCATCGCCCAGCACCTGCGCGACGGCACCGACGAGCTCGACGAGATCACCGGCCGGACGACCCCCGAGGACCTCCTGGACCGGATCTTCGCTCGTTTCTGCCTGGGCAAATGAGGGCCCGGCCGGCGGGATCGGCCCCAGGGGCGCGACCCCCGAGCGGTTGGGTTCAGAGGCCCTTCTCGCGCCTTGACACGCTACGGGCGGGGTGTTCTCCTCCGCATACTAGGGCGGGACCGCTGCCCTGGGCTCGCCTCCCCCCTCTGGCTCGCTCCCTGGCGCGTTCGCGCCGCGATCCGCGCCGGTTCCTCCATCGCGCCCGTCGCCCCCCTGCGCCCGTGAAGTGTCCCCGCTGCGGCAAGGACGACGACAAGGTCGTCGACTCGCGTGCGTCCGCCGAAGGCACCGTGATCCGGCGTCGCCGGGAGTGCCTCGCGTGCGCCATGCGCTTCACGACCTACGAGCGCGTCGAGGAGAGCCCGCTGCGCGTCGTCAAGAAGAACGGCGACCGGGTCCCGTTCGACCGCGACAAGATCCGCGCGGGCATGCTCCGCGCCTGCGAAAAGCTGCCGGTCCCCGTGGACCACATCGAGGACGCCGCGGCGCGCGTCGAGACGAGCTGCCAGGCCGAGTTCGACCGCGAGGTCCCGAGCTCCGTCATCGGCTCGGCGGTGATGGAAGAGCTGCGGCGCTTGCACCACGTCGCGTACGTCCGCTTCGCCAGCGTCTACAGAGAGTTCAAGGACGTCCAGCAGTTCATGCACGAGCTGCAGTCGATCCTCGCGGGGCAGGCTGCGGCGGACGGCGCGCTCACTGGGCGAGCGGACGGGGCGACGGATGGGGTCCTCTTGGACGGCGCGACGCACGGCGCCGATCCGGAGGCGCCGGGTGAATGCTCCCACAGATCGCTCGGCGTCGGGCGGCTCACGCCCGCCCCGTCGGCGATCGGCTGGGCGCGGCGCGCCGCAGGAGGTCGGGGCCGCGCCCGATGTCGACGATTCAAGCTCCACGGCGCTGCCGGCCACGCCGGGGCGCGTGCGCGACGAGGAAGGGCGCGTGCTCGCCTTTGATCGCGCGCGCATCGCGACCTCCGTGCGGCGCGCCCAGGCCGAGGCCGGGGACGACGACTCGGGCTTCGCCGACGAGGTCGCCGCGATCGTCTCGCTCGCGCTCGCGCGTGGCGCTGTCCCGGGGCTCGCGCGGCGCGAGGGGCGGCCGCCCATGGGTGAACCGGAGCTCGCGCAGGAGGTCGCGCTCGAGACGATCGGCGAGCTCGTCGAGCGCGCGCTCATCGAGCTCGGGCGCGCCCCCGTCGCCCGCGCCTTCATCGTGTCGCGCGCCCGGCGCAACGCGGCGCGCGAGGCGCTGCGCGTCGACGCGCCCTCGCGCGCTGCCGGCGCGCGGCTGCCCGACGTCCGCGGCGCGGCTGGTACGGAGCCTTGGAACCCCGCGCGCATCGTCGCGGCGCTGGTCGAAGAGGCGGGCGTGCCGCGCGACCGCGCGCATGAGATCGCGGAGCGCGTCGAAGCCCGCGTGGCCGGCGCGGGCCTGCGGCGCCTCTCGACGGGCCTCGTGCGCGAGCTCGTCAGCAACGAGCTCTTCGCGCTCGGCCTCGACCGCGCGCTGCGGGCGCACGAGGCGCTCGGCGTGCCGCGCTACGACCTGCGCCGCCTCTTCACCGACAGCCGCGTTCGCCGCCCCGGCGCCCCAAACAGCGCGCACCTCGACGGCAGCGGGGGCGCCGCGACCTTCGAAGAGCGGGTCGCGGGCGAGGTGCTGCGCCGGCACGCGCTCGAGGACGTCCTGGGCGAGGTCTCGGCCGAGCGCCACCGGGTCGGCGACCACCACTTGGTCGACCTCGAGCGCCCGCACCGGGCGCTCTGGCGCAGCCTGCCCGCGGAGCTCCTCTTGCGGCGCGAGCCGTCGCTGACGTCGCCGTTCGAGGTGGCGCTCGACGCGGCCACCCTCGCGGCGGAGTGCGGCCAAGGCCTCGTGCTCGAGGAGATCGCGAAGGTGCTCGCGCCCGCCATGCGCACGGTCCGCGGCGACGCGGTGCTGCGCGACGCGTTGCTCGCGCTCGCGACCGGCGCCGAAGGCGCGCGGCGCCACCTCGACCTGGCGCGCCCGACGGGCCGCAGCGCCGCAGGCTCGCGCGGCGGCGCGTTTGTCGCCAAGCTCGTGCTCGCGCTCGACGGGCTCACCGTCGAGGGGTACCCCGCGCCGCGCCTGTTCCTGACGCTGGAAGAGCTCGAGGCCGCTGGAGCTGACGCGCTGCGCCACGACGGCGAGCTGGCGCGGGCCGTCGAGCGCCTCCTCGCCGCTGGCCAGCTGATCCCTGTCTGGCACGGCGCCGATTCCGCCTGGACGGCGCCGGGCTGCGTGCGCCGCGCCGGGGACCGCGCGTCCCTCGCGCTCGGCGCGGCCGTCGCGCTGAACCTGCCGCGCCTCGCGCGGCGCGCCGGGCCGTGGCGCGAGGAGACCCTCTTGGGCTTCGTCGCCGACGCTGCGCGCATCGCGATCGAGGGCCTCGCCGAGCTCGAGGTCCACCAGCGCGAGGCCCGCCGCTTGCAGGGCGAGCCCCTGCGCGAGCGCGTGTCCTACGGCATCGTGCCCGTCGGCCTCGACGAAGCGCTGCGCATCCTCGGCGACGGCGGCGTGCGCCCCGCGCAGGGCGCGCGGGTCCTGGGCCTGCTCGCTGACGCCGCGACGCGCTTCTCGGAGGCGCGCGGCCTCTCCGTGCGCATCACGCCGCTCGCCGCCGACGCCGCCGCGGCGCGCTTCGCCGAGCTCGACGCCAGCGCCGCGCGCTCTGAGCAGCCGCGGCTCTTCTCCGACATGCCGCGGCCCGAGGAGGAGCGCAACGTGCGCTACTCGATGGGCTACGACGTGCCGTCGATGGCCCTCGATGCGCGCGGACACGAGGGCGCCCACGACGGCGGCCCCCTGCACGCCGATGCCCGCGGGGACGACGAGCGCGCGGCCCAGTTCGGCACCAGCCTCGCCGACCTCCTCGCGACCGTCCCGTCGGGCGCGCTGCACCCCTTTTTGCCCCGCCGCCGCGGCTCGTTCGGGCGCCTCACGGCTTGGCGCGCGTTCGAAGCGCGACGAAGGGCGTTCGCCACTGGACCTGAGGGGGTCCGACCCGTCACTCTGTTCTAGGTCCGCCGTCCGCGCTGGCCCCCCTGCCCTCCATGCGTCTCCAACGCCTCGAGCTCTTCGGCTTCAAGTCGTTCGCCGACCGCACCGTCATCGACTTCGGGTCGAACTCGTTGACCGGCATCGTCGGCCCCAACGGGTGCGGCAAGAGCAACGTCGTCGACGCGGTGCGTTGGGTCCTCGGCGAGACGCGCCCGACGTCGATGCGCGGGTCGGGGATGGTCGACGTCATCTTCAAGGGCTCGGCCAGCCGGCCGGCGCTCGGCATCGCCGAGGTCACGATCGTCCTCGCGAACGAGAACGATGAGCTCTCTGGCTACGGCCCTGAGATCGCGATCACGCGCAGGCTGTTCAAGGACGGCTCGAGCGAGTACCAGATCGACAGCGCCAAGGTCCGCCTGAAGGACGTCAAGGACCTCCTGTACGACACCGGCCTGGGGAGCCGCGGGTACTCGGTGCTCGAGCAGGGCCGCATCGACGCGGTCTTGTCCGCGAACCCGCTGCAGCGCCGCGCGATCTTCGAGGAGGCCGCGGGCATCTCGCGCTACCGCCAGCGCCGCCACGAGGCGGAGCTGCGCTTGAAGCGCGTGGACCAGGACGTCGCGCGGGTCGACGACGTGCTCGGTGAGCTGCGCAGCCGCGTCCGCTCGCTGAAGATCCAGGCGGGCAAGGCAGAGCGCTACGTCGCGGCGAAGGACGAGTGGACCCGCGAGCGGAGGCGCTACCTGGCGCACCGCTTGACCGCCTTCGACGCCGGCATCGCGCGCCTCTCGCCGCTGATCCACGAGGCCGAGGGCGCGCTCTCGGAGCTGCGCCAGCGCCGGGCGGCGTGCGAGCGGGACATCGAGGCGTCGGAGCGCTCGCGCTCCGAGGTCGTGTCGGCGCTGGACCGCACGTCCGGGCGCCTCGGCGCCGTGGCCGGCGACCTGCGCGCGATCGCAGAGCGGCAGAGCCAGCTCGCCATGCGCGTCGCGTCGTGGCGCGCGAGCGCGCGCGAGGAGGCGCAGCGCGGCGAGGCGCTCGAAGCCCAGCTCGCCGAGCGGCGCGAAGAGCACGCCGCGTTCGCGGAGGCGCTCGAGTCGCTGCGCGAGCGCGCGACCCACGCCGAGGAGCGCGCGCGCGGCCTCGCCGGCCAGGCGCGCGAGCTGAGCGCGAGCTACAAGGAGGTCCGCGCGGCGGTGCAGCGCCAGAACGACGTCGTCCTGGCGAAGCTCCACGAGAAGACCGGCCAGCAGAACCGCGCGGGGCACCTCGCCGAGGCGCTGCCCGCGGCCCAAGACCGCGTGGCGCGCACGGCTGAGCGCGCCGCGGCCCTCGACGCGTCGTACGCGGCGATCGGCGCCGAGACCGAGGCCGCGCGCGCGCGCCTGGCGCAGGCCGATGGCAACCGCGCGGACGCCGAGGGGCGCCTCGCCGCCGCCGAGGCCGACCTCGTGCGCGTGGGCGATGAGATCCGCGCCACGGAGGCCGAGCGCACCGCGCGCGAGGTCGAGCGCGCGGCGGCTTTGAGCCGCGTCGAGGCGTTGCGCGACCGGGACCGCGAGCTCGAGGACCTCTCGGCCGGAGCGCGCAAGGTCGTCGAGGCGGTGCAGGCCGGGACGGGGCCGTGCAAGCCCGATGACCTGCTCGGCATCGTCGCGGACCACCTGACGATCGACACGCGGCTTGCGCGGGCGCTCGACGCGGTGCTCGGCGAGCGCGCGCACGCCCTCGTCGCGCGCGACGCGCACGTCGCGCGCCGCATCGTCGATTGGTGCGCTACGCAGAAGCTGGGCCAGGTCGCGGTCGTCATCCCGCCCGGGATCGGCGCGCCGGACTGCCCGCCGCCCTCCGACTATTCGCTCTTCGCGCAGTACGGCGCGGGCGTCGAGGGGCGCCTCGGCGAGCTCACGCGTGTCGCGCCGGACCTGCGGCCGCTCGCGCGCGCGCTCCTGTGCGACGTCGTCATCGTGTCGAACCTCGACCTGGCGCTCGAGCTGATCGGGCTCGAGCCGGGCTGGCGCTTCGCGACGCCGCGCGGCGAGGTCGTCGATGCTGCGGGCTTCGTCGGCGGGCACCGCGAGGTGGCGCAGGGGTTCATCGGGCGGCGCGCGAGCGCCAACGACCTCGAGGAGCGCGCCGAAGCGCTCGCGGAGCAGGTCGAGGCGCACAACACGCGGCTCGCCGAGCTCGCGGACGAGCAGCAGCGCCTCGTCGCGGAGCGCCTCGCGCGCCGCGCGGCACTTGACGCCGCCCAGCGCGAGCGCGCGGAGGCCGACTCCGGCGTGCGCACGTGTGTCGCGCGCGCGAGCGACCTCGGCAGCGCGCGCGACGCGCAAGCCGCGGAGCGCAAGGGCGCAGAGGCCGAGGCGCACCGCCTCGCCGAAGAGCTCGAAGAGGCGCGCGCCGCTGCGGCGTACGCGGAGGAGGAGCTCGCGGAGCTCAACGAGCGGCTCGAGACGATGGAGGAGGGCCGCCGCCGGCTCGAGGCCGAGCGCGAGGACCTGAGCCGCGAGGAGAACCGCGCGCAGGTCGAGCACGCATCGGCGAAGTCGGAGCTCGGGTCGCTCGAGCAGCGGCTGCACGGGCACGCGCGGTTGCTCGTCGAGACCGAGGCTGAGATCACGCGCGCCCACGAGCGCTCCGCGGCCTACGAGACGAGCGCCGGCGAGGGCGAGGCCGAGGTCGAGGGCCTCGTCGACGAGGCCGAGGCCCTCGCCGAGCAGCGCGCCGAGCTCGAAGAAGAGCTCGAGGAGCTGCGCGAGCGCGAGCGCGGCGGCGCGGCCAAGGTGCAGGAGCTGCGCCGGGCGGCGGACGACGTCCAAGGCGAGCTCGACGAGCGCGCCGAGGTGCTCGGCAAGCAGCGCCTCGAGCTGCAGCGCACGGACCTCGCGCGCACGGAGCTGCTCGGGCGCGCGGGCGAAGAGCTCGCGCTCGACGCGGCGGCGCTCCTGACGGACTTCGTGCTCGAGGCGGAGCTCGAAGAGGACGGCGCGCTGCGCGCCCTCGAGAAGCACGTGCACGAGCTGAAGTCGCAGCTCGACAAGCTCGGGCCGGTCAACGTCGAGGCGATGCAGGAGCTCGAGGAGGTCGGCGCGCGCCTCGAGCACCTCGAGGTGCAAGCCAAGGACCTCTCGGACGCGCGCAAGGGCCTCTTGGAGACGATCCGCACGATCGACGAAGAGAGCCGGCGCATGTTCATGGAGACGTTCGAGGAGGTGCGCACGAACTTCCAGCGCATCTTCCGCCAGCTCTTCGGCGGCGGCAAAGCGGACATCGTGCTCGCCGAGGGCGAGGACGTGCTCGAAGCCGGCGTCGACATCCTCGCGCGCCCGCCCGGCCGCGAGCTGCTGCCGATCGGCCTGCTGTCGGGCGGGCAGCGCACGATGACGGCGCTCGCGCTGCTCTTCGCGGTGTTCGAGGCGCGCCCGAGCCCGTTCTGTGTGCTCGACGAGGTCGACGCGGCGCTCGACGACGCCAACATCGACCGGTTCCTCGGCATGCTCGACGGGTTCCGCTCGACGACGCAGTTCATCGTCGTCACGCACAACAAGGGCACGATGAGCGCGTGCCAAGCGTTGTACGGCGTCACGATGCAGATCAAGGGCGTGTCGCGCTTCGTCGCGGTCGAGCTCGGCGAGGTCGACGAGCTCGCGCCCGGCACGACGGGCAAGGCGCGCGAGCTCGCGCCTTCGAGCGCGGGCGACTCCGGCGATGAAGAGGAGGACGGCGAGCCTAGGGGCCCTTTCGCCCTTGACCGCCGACCTGCCAGGGACAGGGAGAGCGGTGAGCCTGTGAAGGAGATCGTCCCGGCCCGCGCGAGTGTCCCAGAACCGGAGCACGCGCTCGAGGGCGAGCGTGCGAGCGAGCCTGAGCTCGCGACCGGACCGGATTGAGGCCGGCGCGCTGCGGCCCTCAAGGTCGTTCGCTCAGGGGGTCGACAGGGTGCGGGGAGGGGTCCGCGCACGGTGCGTCCGGGCGCCCCCGGACGAACGACCCTCGATGCTCCACGGGCCTCGCCTCTCCACGCTCTCTGTGACGTTGCTCGTCGTGGCCGCGTTGGTCGCGCTGCGGCGCGGGGACGAGCGCGCGCTCGCCGCGCCGGCTTCGGACACGGACTCGCTGGAGTCGCCGTTCGCCGCGCCTACGGACGGCTACCACAGCCTCGGCGAGGTCACCCTGCTCCTGGACAGTTGGTGCCAGACCGATCCGAGCCGCGTGACCCACGTGGAGCTGCCACAATCGGCCTCTGGGCTGACGCCGCCCGCCGTCCTCTTCGGCGCAGGCGGCGTGGACGCCGCGCCGCTGGAGTCGCGCTCGACGGTGCTCTTGCTCGGCGGGCTCGACGGCCGCTCGCTCGCCGGCTCCGAGGCGGCCCTGCGCGCGGCGTATGGGCTGTTGGTCGGGCTCGACACGCTGCGCACGGACTTGGCGTTTTTGGTCGTGCCCTGGGCGTCGCCGGACGGCCTCGCGCGCGCGGTCGCGGGCGAGCGCCACGATGGCCGCGACGGCACGGCCTGTGACGACGACGAGGACGGCGCGAGCGGCGAGGACCCGCCCGACGACCTCGACGGCGACGGCCAGGTGCTGGAGCTCCTGCTCGAGGACTCGCGCGGCGCCTGGACCTTCAGCCGCGACCGGCGCTTTGTCGTACGCGCGTCGGACGGCGACTCGCCGCGCTTCGAGCGCGCGCGAGAGGGGCGCGATGACGACGGCGACGGGCGTTGGAACGAGGACGGCTTCGGCGGCGTCCAGCTCGACGCGCACTTCCCGTCGGGCTGGAAGGGGCCGGGCGGCGACGGCAGCGCGGGGCGCTTTCCCCTCGATGACCAGCTCGCGCGCGCGCTCGCGGACCTCGCGCTCGAGCGACGGACCATGATCGCGCTCGTGTTCCAAGGGAACCACGGCGGCGTCGCGCGGCCGGGCGGGACGCTGGTCGCGGAGCTCGCGTCAGGCCGCGACCGCGCGGCCTACGCGTTCCTCGGCAGCGCCTACGCGCGCGCGACGGGGCGCGCCTCGAGCGAGGTCCCGGCCCTGCGCGCCGCGCGCGAACGTGAGTGCCCCGGCGCGGCGATCGATTGGCTGCATGGCGCCGTGGGCGCGCTCGCCGCCGAGGTCGCGGTGTGGGGGCCAGACGCCGTCGGGCGCGACGGGCGCGCGAACCAGCGGCGGCTCACGCCGTTGCCCGAGACGCGCAGCGGGCCGGCGCCGACGGACACGCAGCGGCGCTGGGCGCGCTGGGTCGACGATGTGTGCGGCGGCCTCGATTTCGCGGAATGGCGCCCCGTCGAGCTCGGCATCGGGCGGCGCGCGTGGGTCGGCGGCTGGCGCAACCGCGTCGACCTCGACCCGCCGGTCGAGCTGCTGCCGCACGCGTTGAACGGCGTCGCGCCCTTTGTGCGCGAGGTCGTCGACGCGTTGCCGCGCCTTGACATCGAGGTGCTGCGGCTCGAGCGCACGGGGGAGCTCGTGCGGCTGCGCGCGCGCGTCGTGAACCGCGGCGCGTTTGCGACGGCGCTCGGCGGCGCGGGCGCCCTCAATGCCCCAAAAGGCTCGGGCGCGCTGCACAGCTCGGGCGCGCTCGGAGCGCTCGACGGCGAGCGAGCCCGGGTCCCCGGCGAGGTCGTGTTCACGCTCGAAGCGCCCTGTGACGACGCGCTGCTCGCAGGGCACGCGGTCAATGCCGTCGGCGTCCTGGGCGGCGGCGGCGCGAGCCAGGACTTCGAGTGGCTCATCAGCGCGCCGCCGGGCTCGGTGCTCACGCTGCACGCCGTCGCCGGAGAGACGGGGCGCGCGCGGAGGGACCTGCGACCATGATGAGCCCACTTCAGCGGACGAGCGCTGCCGCGATCGCGGGGCTCAGCGCCTTGGTGCTCGCGTCGAGCGCGACGCCTGCGGGCCCGGGCGCGGCGCAGCGACCAGGTCCACCAGCGGTCCAGCAGAGCGACGCCGGGTTTGCCGCGCCTGCGCCGAGGGCGCCCGCGCCCCTCAACGCGGGCAGCGCCAGCGGGCTGACGGTGTGGCACACCGAGCGCACGCTCGGCGCGCTGGAGCTCGTCTTGCGTGAGTGCGCGGCGCGCGCGCCGGACGCCGCGCGGCTCATCGATATTGGCCCCGGGCGCGAGGGCCGCAGGCTCCTGGGCCTGGAGATCGGGCGTCGCGGCGCCCCCGGCGTCGTCGTCGTGCCTGGCAACGTGCAGTGCTCCCCCGGTGAACTCGCCGCGCTCGGCGCTGGTGGGCCGCACGCGTCCGTCGACGCCACCCTCGATCTCGCCCTCGCGCTCTTGCGCGGCCTGGAGCACGACGCGGCGCTGCGCGCGCGCCTCGAGCAACAGCGCGTCGTGCTCCTCGTCGGCGCGCGCCCGGACCTGTGCGGGCCAGCGCTCGCGCCGCTGCCCTTCGACGTCACGCGCAATTTCCCCGTCGACGGGGACCTCGCCCTGCAATCCGGCGGCGGGCCGTACCCGCTCGCTGCGCCGGGCGCGCGCGCGCTGGCGCAGTGGCTCGACGGCGAGCGCTCGCTCTTTGCGGCGCTGATCGTCGGCGCGCCGGCGTGCGCTGGGGAAGTGCTGTCGATCGGTGACACGGCAGCGGACGCCGAGGAGGCGCGCCTGCTCAGCGCGTGCGCGGCGCGCGCGCAGGCGTTTGCGCTCTCCCCGATCGGCGAGGCGAACTCCACGGCGACGGAGGATCCAGGGCCGCCCGCGTACGTGCCTGGGTATGGGAGCGTCAGCCGCTTTGCGCGGCTGCGCCTCGGGCTCGCCGTCGCGGCAGCGCCGCTGCTCGGTGATGCGCGCGACGTCGAACGCGCGGGCGCGGCGCTGTACGTCACGCTCGACGCCGAGCCGCGCCTCGAGCTCGCCGCCGTGGGGCGCGCGCGGCCGGTCGGGCCTGACCTCTGGCAGATCGACCTCGTAGTGCAAAATGTCGGCGGGCTCGGCACCGCGAACCCAGTGCACGTGCGCGAGCGGCGCGCGCGTGGTGTCCTCCTGACCGTGCGCGATGCGGAGCTCGTGGTCGGAGCCGTAGGCAGCGACGACGGCTCGTTCGAGGTCGTCGAGCCGCAGCGCGTCGAGCGCGGGGAGGCCGCTCAACCTGTGCTGCGGCTGCGCGTGGGCGACCTGGCCGCGGGCGCCCAGCGCGACCTCCGGCTCTTTGTCCGCGGTGTCGCCGGCGGGGCGCTCGGGAGCATGGTCGAGGTCGACGTCGCGGCGCCGCGTGTCGGGGGCGCCGCGCTGCGCGTGGCGCTCGCGTACGAGCGTTGAGTCAGGCCCAGTTTGAGCCCATAGACGATCTAGAGCGGCCGAGGTGGGCCCGCGCGGGCCGGAATGCGGCCTGCAGCACCGGTCGGTCTCGTTTCCCGGCTGAGCCTTGTCCCGGGGCGCGCGATCGGTCGATCCCTCCCCGGGTCCGAATCGGCGCCCAACCCCGCGACCTCGACGCGCCCGAGCCAGGGAGCTCACCCACGTCATGCAAGACCCCAGCGACACCCCGCTGTTCGACCTCGTCCGTGACCACAGGGCGAAGCACGAGGACCCGAGCCTCTCTTGGGAAGGGTCTTACGCGGACTATTTGGCGCTCGTCGACGAGCGGCCCACCCTCGCGCGCAACGCTTGGCAGCGCATGGTGGACATGATCGCGAGCCATGGCTGCGAGCCGCGCCGCCCGGGCGCGCCGCGCCGCTGGCGCTTGTTCGATGACCCGTTCCACAACGGCGAGGACGCGGTGTTCGGCCTCGACAGCGCCCTCGATGAGCTCGTGCGGACGTTCCAAGCGGGCGCGCGGGGCCTCGGCCCGGAGCGGCGCATCGTGCTCTTGCACGGCCCCGTCGGCTCGGCGAAGAGCACGATCGCGCGGCTCTTGAAGCACGGGCTCGAGCACTATTCGCGCACGGACGACGGCGCGATCTTCACGTTCGACTGGATCGTCGACGGCGAGGTCACACCCTCGCCGATGAACCAGGACCCGCTGCTGCTCATCCCGCACGAGCAGCGCCCGGTCGTCGAGGCGCGCCTCGACTCGCGCGTGCGCCGGCCCGACCGGCTGCGGATCCAAGGCGAGCTCGACCCAGTCGGGCGCTTCTGGCTGCGCGAATTGATGCAGCGCTATGACGGCGAGTGGGCGAAGGTCGTCGAGCACGTGCGCGTGCGCCGCTTCGTGTTCTCCGAGGTCGACCGCGTCGGCATCGGCACGTTCCAGCCGAAGGACGAGAAGAACCAGGACTCGACGGAGCTCACGGGCGACCTGAACTACCGCTTGATCGCGGAGTACGGCTCGGACTCGGATCCGCGCGCGTTCAACTTCGACGGCGAGTTCCACGTCGCGAACCGCGGCCTCTTGGAGTTCGTCGAGGTCTTGAAGCTCGACGTGGCGTTCCTGTACGACCTCTTGGGCGCGACGCAGGAGCACGCGATCAAGCCCAAGAAGTTCCAGCAGACGCACATCGACCAGGTGATCCTGGGGCACACGAACGAGCCCGAGTTCAAGAAGCTGCAGAACAACGAGCTGATGGAGGCGTTCCGCGACCGCACCATCAAGATCGACGTGCCGTACAACCTGCGCGTCTCCGACGAGGTGCGCATCCACCGGCGCCGCTACGGCGAGAAGGGCACGCCCGGCCGGGCCCTGGCGCCGCACAGCCTGTACGTCGCGGCGCTGTGGTCGGTGCTGACGCGGCTCGAGGAGCCGACGCTCCCGAACCTGTCGATCGTCCAGAAGGCCGAGCTGTACGACGGGCAAGAGGTGCCGGGCTTCAGCCACGAGCAGGTGGACGAGCTGCGCGGCGAGGCCCCGCGCGAGGGCATGGACGGCGTCAGCCCGCGCTACGTGCAGGACCGCATCGCGACGTGCCTCGTCGCGGACCAAGCGACCGTGGGGCCAAAGGACATCCTGCGCGCGCTGGAGGCGGGGCTCGATCACCACTCGATGGTCGCGGGCGAGGAGCTGCGCAAGCACTACCGCGAGTTGATCGCGAAGGTGCGCGAGCGCTACGAGGAGATCGTGAAGCACGAGGTGCAGGTCGCGATCGCCGCCGACGCCGAGGGCATCGACCGCCTCTGCGCGAAGTACCTCGACAACGTGCGCGCGTACACGACGCGCGAGAAGGTCCTCGGCACCGACGGCGTGCCGCGCGACCCGGACGAGCGCCTGATGCGCGCGGTCGAGGCGAAGACGGACATCCCGGACGCGCGCAAGGACGACTTCCGGCACGAGCTGATGAACTACATCGCGGCCGTGCACCTCGAGGGGCGCACGTTCGACTACCGCCAGAACAAGCGGCTGACGCGCGCGCTGGAGCTGAAGATGTTCGAGGACCAGCGCGACTCGATCCAGCTGACGACCCTCGTGTCGTCCGTGGTCGACCCGGACACGCGCGAGAAGATCGCGGTCATCCGCGACCGGCTGTGCCGCCAGTTCGGCTACGACGAGCGGAGCGCCGACGTCGTCCTGCGTGACGTCGCGGCGCTCTTCGCGCGGCCGGACGACGAGGGGCAAGGCAGAGGGTCGAGCGAGGAGGCGGCCTAGCATGGGCCAGCGGGTCTGGCGCATGGAGCGCGATCGCGCGCGCTTCCGCGACATCGTGCGGGGGCGCCTGCGCGAGGACCTGCGCAAGTACCTGTCCTCGTCCGAGCTGCTCGGGCGGCAGGGCAAGGACGTCATCTCGATCCCTGTGCCGACGATCGAGCTGCCGCGCTTCCGCTACGGCTCCAACCAGGGCAACGGCGTGGGGCAAGGCCCCGGCGAGCCGGGCGACCCCGCGCCGGGCGACGGCCAAGAGGGCGAGGGCTCGGGCCAAGCCGGCGAGCGCCCGGGGCAGCACCCCTTGGAGGTCGAGGTCGAGCTCGAAGAGCTCGCGCGGATGCTGGGCGAGGAGCTCGAGCTGCCGAACATCGAGCCGCGCGGCGACCGGCAGCTCACGACCGACGGCGGGCGCTACACGGGCATCCGCAGCCGCGGCCCGCGCTCGCTGCGGCACTTCCGGCGCACGTACAAGCGCGCGCTCGTGCGCACGATCGCCGAGGGCGGGTACGACCCGCTCCAGCCGCGCGTCGTGCCGATCGACGTCGACGAGCGCTTCCGGGCGCGGCGCACGCGCCCTCAGCCGGACTCGTCGGCGGTCATCATCCACATGATGGACGTCTCGGGCTCGATGGGGCGCGACCAGAAGGAGGTCGTGCGCATCAAGGCCTTCTGGATCGATACGTGGCTGCGCAGCCAGTACAAGAACCTCGAGGTCGTCTACATCGTGCACGACGCGGCCGCGAAGGTCGTCGACCACGACACCTTCTTCCGCCTGCGCGAGTCGGGCGGCACGAAGATCTCCTCGGCCTATGAGCTGTGCCTCAAGCTGCTGCGCGAGAAGTACCGCCCGGAGGATTGGAACGTGTACCCGTTCCACTATTCGGACGGGGACAACTGGAGCGCGCGCGACACCGAGCGCTGCGTGCACCTCATGCGCGACGAGCTGCTCCCGCGCGTGAATCAGTTCTGCTACGGCCAGGTCAAGAGCGCTTACGGCTCGGGCCAGTTCAAGAAGGACCTCGACGCAGCGTTCGTCGGGGACGAGCGCGTCGTGACCTATGGGGTCGCTGGGCGCGCGGAGATCGCCGACGCGATCAAGGCCTTCCTCGGAAAGGGGCGCTGACATGGTCGGTGGCGCGCTCCCGCCGCGCCTCGCGCGCGAGGCCGAACGAGCTGAGGCGGCAGCCCGCGCGGTCGGCTTGGACTTCTTCGAGGTCGTCTTCGAGCTCTTGGACGCGCGCGATGTGAACGCGATCGCCGCCTACGGCGGCTTCCCGACGCGCTACCCCTCGTGGCGCTTCGGCATGGACTTCGAGCGCTTGCAGAAGGGCTACGGCTACGGCCTCTCGAAGATCTACGAGCTGGTCATCAACAACGACCCGACGATCGCCTACCTCGTGCGCTCGAACTCGCTCATGGAGCAGAAGCTCGTGATGGCGCACGTCATGGGCCACGCGGACTTCTTCAAGCACAACGTCTGGTTCGCGCCGACGGAGCGGCACATGGTCGAGCAGATGACGTCGCACGCCGAGCGCGTGCGCGAGCTTATCGCGCGCCACGGCCAGGACGCGATCGAACGCTTCCTCGACCGCGCGCTGGCGCTCGAGTCGCTCTTGGACCCGTTCGGCCCCTTGCGGCGGATGCAGCAGAGCGAGCGCGCGGCGGCGGCGGGCCGCAGCATCGCGGAGCGCGCGCGGCTGAGCTTGGAGGCGCTCATGGACGCCGACGGTGGCGCGCGCGCGGCCCCAGCGGTCAGCGCCTCCCGCCAGGGGCGCTTTGCGCTGCCGACGTTCGACATCCTGCCGTTCCTGGTCGAGCACGCGCCGCTCGAGTCGTTCGAGCGCGAGCTCCTGCGCATCATCCACGCCGAGGCCGAGTACTTCCTGCCGCAGCGGATGACGAAGGTCATCAACGAGGGCTGGGCGTCGTTCTGGCACTCACGCCTGCTGACCGGGGGGCTCCTGGACGCGTCCGAGATCGTCGACTTCGCGGACTGCCACGCGGGCGCGACCGCCGCGGCCCCGGGCCAGCTGAACCCTTACAAGCTCGGGATCGAGCTCTTCCGGCACGCCGAGGCGCTCGGCGAGGACCTCTTCCGGCTGCGCCGCGTGCACAACGACGTGAGCTTCGTCGACGCGCTCGTGGACGCGGAGTTCGCCGCGCGCAACCAGCTGTTCGTGCGCCAGCGCAATGCGCGCACGGGCCGCCAGGAGGTCGGCGAGCGCGGCTGGCGCCAGGTCAAGCAGGAGCTCCTGCAGGGCCTCGCCTGGGGCGGGCAGCCGCGCATCGAGCTCGTCGACGCCGACTTCGAGGGCGGGGGCGGCCTGCTGCTCGTCCACCGCCACGACGGCCGCGACCTGAAGCTCGATGAGGCAGGCGAGCTCTTGAAGACGATCGCGGCGCTCTGGCGGCGCTCCGTGCGGCTCTACACGCTGCAGGAGGGCCAGGGCCGGGTGCTCGTCGTCGACGGCGGCGAGCCGCGTGTCCTGGACTCCTCGAAGGCGCTCGCCTTCCTGGAGGGCGAGGCCTCGCGCGACGACGTCGGAGAGAGGTTCGGGCCTGCGGCTTGAAAGGACGGGCCGCGCGGGGGAAGCTCTCCCCATGGCCATCGTCCACGAGCTCTCCTGGTCGACCTCGCGCGCGAGGACCTTCGCGGCGTGTCCGCGCCGCTACTACTTCGACTATTACCTCTCGTGGCTCGGCTGGGAGCGCAACGCGGCGCCGGAGCGCCGCAAGGCGTACCTCCTGAAGAAGATGTCGCGCTTCCCGATGCTGGCCGGGGACCTCGTGCACCAGGGCATCGCAGAGTACTTCCGGCGCCGCGACCAAGGCCTCGCCTATACGCTGGAGGAGGCCAAGCGCGACGCGGTCACGGCGCTGCGCGCGAAGTACAAGGAGTCGCGCGACGGCGCTTGGAAGGCGCGCCCCTCGAAGCTGTGCCGCCTCGCGGAGCACCACTACGAGGAGCCGCGCATCGACGAGGCGACCGGCGCCGCGGGCGAGTACGGCAAGCGCTACGTCGCGCGCATGGAGGCCTGCCTGACGGCGTTCTTCGAGGCGCCCGAGCTCGCGGACGTGCGCGCCTCCGAGCCGGCCAGCTGGCTCGCGTGCGAGGAGATGTCGACCTTCGAGCTGTTCGGCACGAAGGTCTTCGCCGTGCCCGACTTCGCCTACCGCGCGCCCGATGGGCGCGTGCATATCCTCGATTGGAAGACCGGCAGTCCGCGGCCCGAGGACCGGTTCCAGCTCGAGGTCTACGCGTTCTACGCGCGCGAGACGTGGGGCGCGGCGCCCGAGGAGATCGTCGCGGAGGACGTGTACCTCGAGTCCGGCGAGCGCCACGCGGTCGAGTTCACGGACGCCACGCTCGCCGCCGCCGAGGCGCGCATCGAGCGGTCCCTGTCCGAGATGAAGGCGGCGCACTTCGACGCAGACCGCGGCGTGGGCGACCCCAGCCGCTTCCCTGCCCTGGCGCTTGACTCACCCGAGGCGCGGGAGTGCCGCTCCTGCAACTACCGCGAGCTGTGCGACCGCGCCGAGGTCTCGTAGGAGCGCGTCGCTGCCCGCCGCGCCGCTTGGGCGGCGCGCTCCGGGACAAGGCGCGCGGATCCGCCCACCTCGACGCCGGCCCGGCCGCGAGCGGGGCAGGCCCGCGCGGCGGGCCTGCGGCTCGTGCTGGGACGCGCCATGGACGCTTTCACGCGCCCCGGGCCACCCCCGTGGTCGATAGACTCTGTGGCCTCGCCACCCATTGGATGATCACGCCGCGAGTCTCGATCCTAATTCCGACGCTCGATGGCGCCCCGGACCTCGACCGGTTGCTCCCCGCATTGCGGCGGCAACAGGTGGAGGGGGGCGTTGAGCTGCGCGCGATCGACTCGTCGAGCGACGACGGGACGGTCGCGCAGCTGCGCGCCTATGGCGCCCACGTCGACGTGATCCCGCGCTCGGAGTTCCGCCATGGGACCACCCGGAACGCCCTGGCCGAGGGCGCGCGCGGCGAGTTCTTCCTGTTCCTGAGCCAGGACACCGTCCCGTGCGGTGACGACTTCATCGCGACGCTGGTCGCGGCCTTCGAGCGCGACCCGCTGCTCGCGGGCGCGACTGCCCGAGTGTTGCCCCACGAGGACGACGACCCTCTGACGGCCCGGACCGTCCTCGGGGCGCCCGAGGCGGGCGATCACACCCTGGTCCTCGGCGGCCCGGCCGCCGCGGCGTCCGAGGGCCCGCGGTTCAACAACGTGGCAGGGATGGTGCGCGCGAGCCACTTCCGCGAGGTGCCCTTCCCTGACGTCGCGTTTGGCGAGGACTTCGCCTGGGCGACGCGTGTGCTCGCCCGCGGCTGGCGCGTCGCGTTCGTCGCCGAGGCCGTCGTCCGCCACGCGCACCGCTACGGGCCGAGCCAGGCCTTCGAGCGCTACCGCACGGACGCGCGCTTCCATCGCGAGGAGCGCGGCCACATCGTGCGCCCCTCCGTTCGGTCGGTCGCGCGCGGGCTGCTCTTCGAGCTGCGCGAGGACGTGCGCTACGTGCGCGCGAACGGCGCGCCGCTGCGGCACCTCTTGCGCGCGCCGGGGCTGCGCGCGGCGCAGGTCCTGGGCCAGTTCGTCGGGAGCCGCGGGCCGGTCAGCGACCCGCAGCGCGCGGCGCACGAGGGCGGCCCTTTGCCCCAGCCCGAGCAGGCATCCAAGCCCGAGCCCCAACCGGGGCCCAAGCCCGAGCCCGGCGAGGCGCAGCGATGAGCGCGTCGCCGGCCCCCGTGCGCTCGATCTCGATCCTCATGCCGACCTGGCAGGGGATGGAGTTCCTCGCGCGTGTCTTCGACGCGCTCGCGGCGCAGCGCTGCGCGCTGCCGTTCGACGTGCACGTGGTCGACTCGGGCTCGACCGACGGCACCTACGAGTACCTGCAGCAGCGCGCGGCGGCCTTCCCCGTCCCGCTGCACCTGCGCCGCATCCACCAGGTCGAGTTCGACCATGGCGACACGCGGAACTCCCTCGCTGCGCGCTCGACGGGCGACCTGCTGGTGTTCTTGACACAGGACGCGATCCCGAGCGGCGCCGATTGGCTCGCGCGCCTGGCAGCGAACTTCGAGGACCCGAGCGTCGGCGCCGCCTATTGCCGCAACGTGCCGCGCCCCGACGCGCGCCCGCTGACGAAGCTGCACTCGGCCGGCGACCCGGGGTACGCGAGCGAGCGGCGCGTCGTGCGCTTGCCCGCGGCCGAGGTCTACGCCGCCCTCGGCCCGCACGAGCGCCGGCTGCTGTACAACTTCAACGACGTCGCGTCCGCGGTCCGGCGCGAGGTGTGGGAGCGGCACCCGTTCCCGCGCACGTGGTTCGGCGAGGACGTGCTGATGGCGCGCGCGCTGCTGGAAGCCGGTTGGGCGATCGTCTACGAGGCCGACGCCGTCGTCGAGCACAGCCACGACTACGACGCCGCCGAGACGCGGAAGCGCGCGGCGATCGACGCGCGCTTCAGCGCCGAGTGGCTCGGGCGGATCTGCGTCGGCTCCGCGCAGGACGCCGAGGTCTTGACCGAGCGGCTCACGGCCCAGGACGAGGCGGCGCTCGCGGCGTCTGGCGACGCTCAGGGGCTCACGCCGGGGGCGCGTGCCGCGCTCGTCGAGGAGTCGCGGGCGCTGCGGCGCGCGGCGTTCCAGGGGCTGTACGAGGGCGGGCGCTCCGAGCGCCGCTACCCCGCCACGCGCGTCCGCGCGGAGACTCGCCTGCGCATCCTCTACGTCGTGCACGGCTTCCCGCCGGAGACGTGGGCGGGCACCGAGGTCTACACGTTGAACCTCGCGCGCGAGATGCAAGCGCGCGGCCACACGGTCACGATCCTGGCGCGCTCGCCGGGCCAGGGCGACGAGCCGGACTTCACGCTGATCGAGGACGAGCTGCAGGGCCTCCGCGTCCTGCGGATGACGCACCGGCTCGCGCACGCGGACATGCGCGAGAGCTACGCGCAGCCGAAGGCCGAGGCCGCCTTCCGGCGCGTGCTCGCCGCCGAGCGCCCGGACGTCGTGCACTTCCAGCACCTGATCCACACCTCGATCGGCTTGGTCGAGATCGCGCGCGCCGCCGGCATCGCCACCGTCGTGCACTGCCATGACTTCTGGGCGCTGTGCTCGCGCGTGCAGATGATCCGGCCCGATGGGAAGCTCTGCGGGTCCAACATGGGCAGCGGCTGTTACCTGTGCGTGAAAGAGACCGCGCTCGAGCACGTCGAGCGCGCGCATCGCTTGGACGGGGTGTTGGGCGCGCCGCGGGCCATCGCGCGGCTCGTCGGGCTGGCTGGCCAGAAGGGGCAGCGCCGCGCGCGCGAATACGCGGATGTGCGCGCGCGCGAGGTCGCCGTCCCGGCGGCCTACGCCGCGGCGGACCTGTGCATCAGCCCGAGCCGCTTCCTGCGCGACATGCTGCTGGCGAGCGGCCTGTTCGAGGCCCACCGCTTCCTCTATTCCGAGAATGGCATGCGCACGGACCACGTGCGCGCGCTCGAGAAGCGCCCCGCGCCCGGCGGCCGCGTGCGGTTCGGGTTCGTCGGCTCGCTCGTCTGGTACAAGGGCGGCGAGACGCTCGTCCGCGCGATGAACCGCCTCGCGGGCCGCAACGCGACGCTGCACGTCTGGGGCGCGTTTGAGCCCGAGAAGGACCCGCACCACCGCGCGCTGCGAGACCTGGCCAACGCCGGAAACGTCGAATTCCGCGGCCGCTTCGACAACTCGAAGCTGGCCGAGGTGTACGCGGAGATCGACGTGCTCGTCGTGCCGAGCCTCTGGTACGAGAACGCGCCCGTGACGATCCGAGAGGCGTTCATGACGGGCACCCCGGTCGTGACGAGCGGCATCGGCGGGATGGCCGAGTCCGTGCAGGACGGCGTCGACGGCCTGCACTTCGCGGTCGGGGACCACGCGGACCTCGCGCGGAAGCTCGCGCGGTTCCTCGACGAGCCGGGGCTCGTGCACGCGCTCTCGCAGCGCTTCCCCGACGTCAAGTCGATCGCGGACGACGCGCGCGACATGGAGTATCGCTACCGCGCGCTCGTGTGCATCGAGCGCACGGACGCGCCGGGCCTCGTCGGCGAGCTGCTCGACGTCGCGGGCGCGGACGCGACAGCGGTGCGCGGCGCCGCGGACCGCCAAGGGGCCGCGACGTTGCTGCTGCGCCCTGGCGCCAGCGCCGATTACGACCTCGGGCGGCCGACGGCCGGGGCGTACGAGGTCGAGGTCGAGCAGGTCGCGCTCGGGGTCGAGCGCGACCTGGCGCTCGCGGGTTCGCTCGCGATCGACGGGCGCCCGGTGGGCGTCCTCGCGGTCGTCACCTCGCGTGGCGCCGATCAGACGCTCCGCGGCCGCATCGCGCTCGCGCTCGACGACGGCGCGCAGACCTTGACCCTGACCGCGGTCCATCCCGACTGTGCCTCCGCGCATCTGCGCGTGCTGCGAGTGCGTCTGCGCCGCCTGGCGTCGACGCCCCCTGTGACCTCTCCGTCCCCGTGTCCGTCGAGCGCCAAAGCTGTGCAAGAGCCGACTCTGTCCGAAGGGGCGCGCCCGTGAGCGCCCGACCCGCTCCGCGCACGCCGCGCCGCGATCCCGCCGAAGTCGAGCGTTGGCTCGCCGTCGCGCCGGTCGAGCCGTTGACCGACGCGGAGCTCCCGCGGGTGTCGATCGTCATCCTCAATTGGAACGGTCGGCACCACCTGGGGCCGTGCTTCGAGACGCTGCGCGCCCTCGACTATCCCGCGGATCGCTTCGAGGTGATCCTGGTCGACAACGGCTCGGACGACGGCAGCCAGGCCGAGATCCGCGCGAAGTACGGCTGGGTGCGCCTCGTCGAGAACGCGCGCAACATCGGCTTTGCCGCGGGCTGCAACCAGGGCGCGCGCGAGGCCCAGAGTGGCCCGCTGAAGCCGACGCAGCTCGTGTTCTTGAACAACGACATCCACGTCGACAAGGGCTTCCTGCGCGCGCTCGTCGCCCCGGTGACGCGCGGCGTCGCGATCGCGGCGACGGCGAAGATGTTCTCGTGGGACGGCAAGGTGTTGAACTCTGCGGCCGGCGGGATGAACTTCCACGGCATCGGGCTGCAGCGCGGCTACCTCGCTGAACCTGCGCCCGAGTTCGACACGCACCGCAAGTCGCTCTTCGCCTGCGGCGGCGCGATGTCGATGGACCTCGACGCGTTCTTCGCGGTGGGGGGCTTCGACGAGGAGTTCTTCGCCTATTACGAGGACGTCGACCTCGGGTGGCGCACGTGGGTGCACGGGTATGAGGTGCACTACGAGCCGCGCGCCATCTGCTATCACCACCACTCCAGCACGAGCCGCCGGCTGCCGGTCGAGCGCTTGCGGCTGATTCAGATTCGCAACCCGCTGTTGGCGTGCGTCAAGAACTACGACGACGCGAACTTCAAGCGGGTGCTCCCGGCGATGCTCGCCCTCGCGACGCGACGCGCGCTCGTGTGCTCGGGGCTCTCGGACCAGCGCGCGTATCGCATCGAGGAGCTTGAGACCTTGGGCGGCGCTGGCCCGGTAGCGAGTTTCTGGGGGCGGTTCAAGCGCAAGCTCCCTGACAAAGACGTGATCAACAAGGTGGCGATCGCCGACTTGATCGGGATCAACGACCTCCTCGGTCGTTGGGACCATTGGATGGAGCGACGGCGGCAAGTCCAGGCTGGACGAAGGCGGTCGGACGATGACATCCTGCCCTTGTTCTTGCGCCCGCACTGGTGCATCGAGGACGAGGGCGGCTACCGAGAGCTGCAAGCTGGAATCACTCAATTCATGGGCCTGGACGAGTTGTTCGATGGCCTCACGACCCTGACCCAAGACCCGCCGCGGTGAGCGCGCCTGCCATGAAGTTGTCCGTCGTGATGCCCGTTTACAACGAGGAGCGCACGCTCGAAGAGATCGTGCAACGGGTCCTCGCCCAGCCCTTCGACAAGGAGGTCCTCCTCGTCAATGACGGCTCGCGCGACCGTTCGCGCGAGATCATGGACGACCTCGCGCGGCGGCACCCGGAGATCCGTTGCATCCACCATGAGGTGAACAAGGGCAAGGGCGGCGCCTTGTCGACGGGCTTTCGGGAGGTCCGAGGCGACATCGTCCTCGTCCAGGACGCGGACCTCGAGTACGACCCGAACGATTACCCGACGCTGCTCGCGCCGTTGCTCGACGGGAAGGCGGACGTCGTCTACGGCAGCCGCTTCTTGAAGACGCCGGTGCGCAAGGTGCACGCCTTCTGGCACACGCTCGGGAACCGCATGTTGACCCTCGTGAGCAACATGTTCACCGACCTGTACCTCTCCGACATGGAGACCTGCTACAAGGCGATGAAGCGCGAGGTCGCGGAGAAGCTCGACATCCAGTCGCGCACATTCGCGGTGGAGCCTGAGATGACGGCCAAGATCGCGCGCATGCGCGTCGTGGTATACGAGGTGCCGATCAGCTATGCGGGCCGGGGCTACCACGAGGGCAAGAAGATCGGCCTCAAAGACGCCTTCATCGCGGTCTGGGCGATCGTGCGCTGGCGCTTCGCGAAGCTGCCCTATTGAGGCCTGAGGGCGCGATCATTGCGGAGTTCGACCGCTGGGCTTGGACCCCGTTTTGCCTATGTGTCAGATCTGCGCCCCCGAGTTTCCGGTACGCGCGCAGAGGGACATAGAGGGTGCGTGCGCCGGAGTGGGGCGAGCGGTAGGTTGTGTTGGCTCAAATCCAGGATTCGAGGCCGAAGCCGCCGGCCAGCCCGTCCCTAAAGCAGCAGGAGAGCCGGAAATCGGACCTTATCAGGGGCCTACTTTGATCCCGTTGATGGGCATCAGATAGGACAGTCCTTCAACTTTGACAATTCCGTAACGTTTCATTCGGTCCTTCCGGCCAGCGTTGTGCCCGGTAGCGACCTAGTCTTGATCGTGAGGTTGATCTGAAGATGTCCTATTTTCTTAGTCGTGCGGGCCTATTGTGGGCCGCCCTGTTTGGGGCGACGGCCCCTGCGCAAGTTAGGGTTCCCGAGTTCCTGCGAACCAGCAACCCGACACTGGATGGGTTCTTCGGTCGCTCCGTCGCTATTGGGGACGGTGTCGTGGCCGTAGCGTCTGATTCCGTGTACTTGAATCCGGTTGAGGTGGGGGCGGTCACTATATTTGAGCGTGGAGCAGGCGGGGAATGGGTTCAGACTCAGCTGCTCCGCATGAGTAGTAGTTTTCCGTCGTTCGGAAGTACAGCCTCCTTTGCGGACGAGGTCGCTATTTTTGATGATTCGTTGATGGTGCGAAGTGAGGGCGTGCACGATGCCTATGAATTTCGACGAATCAATGGTCTGTGGTTCCCGGCTAATGTCTTGCTTCGGCCGTCTATTCCCAATCTCAACCCAGCCTATGGCATGGCTTACGATGGGGAGACTCTCATGATTTCTCATCCCCAAGCGCCACAACGAGGCCAGGTTCTCTTTAGGGAGCGCAATGCGAATGGTGCTTGGGATGTGACTCAGGTCGTCACGGCCTTTCAGTTGGGCGTCGACCCCAATTCTAGTGGATCGTCCTTTGGACGGCTGATGGGAGTTGATGGAGATGTGGCTGCGATTAGTTTTAGGACGGCGCTTGTAAACGGATTTCAGGGTGTTGGAAGTGTTTTTATTATGCGTCGCGCGGCGAATACCTGGGTGCTTGAGCAACGCATTGATCATCCCTACCCGACACGGCGTGACTTAAATTTTGGCACGGAGCTTGCGCTCCACGGTGACGAGCTTTTTGTTGGTGGCCTGGCCGAGGGTTGGGAATCCGGAACACAAGGCCTGGTTGGCGCGATTTTCGCCTATCGCCGCAGCGCGGCTGGTGTCTGGGAGTTGCAGGAACGGATCGATCCCACCATCGGACAGGGCGTGACCGCTCTTGGGCCTGGCTTTGGGTCCGAGTTCATCTACGTGCCACCGACGTTGTTCGTCGGAGTGCCCGGCTGGGTGATCCCCGGCGCGGGTCCCGGTTCCCCAACCGGCGGGTCTGGGACGATCTTTGCCTTTGAGCGTTGCGACGGTGGATGGAGTCAACACGTTGCGATGACGGCGCCACAGGATATCTACTACGCATACCTCGGATCCGGCGGGATCGCATACGACGGCAGGACCCTGGTCACCGGCGGGCCGTACTACTCGGGCTACTTCGGACAGTACCATCCCAATCAATACACGTTCAATGCGGGGATCGTCGCGGCGATCGACTACACACCTTCCGCTTCGAACGCTTGCCTGGAGATCGGTCGCCCGACGTGTCAACCCGCGACGAGCGAGACCCGTGATTGCCCATGTGGCGCTGCGGTACCGGGTCGAGGGTGTCCAAATGCGGCGGGGCCCGGCGCACGCCTCGCATTTGAGCGCGGCTTCAATCAGGTCGAGTTCCAACGCGCGGTGATCGACGGTTTGCCGCCGGGCACTACGACGATCTTGACGTTGGGTCGCCCCGGCCTCGCGTTGCCTGCGGGCCACGTTTACGGGGACGGGGTCGTCTGCATTGCGGCGCCGATCCATTGGATCGTCGGCGTCTCCGATGGGAGCGGCATCGCGAGCTTCGAGCACGTCGCGACCCCTACGGCATTCCAACTGGCCAATTTGTCTTACCTTGAACTGCCATTCCAAGCGCTGTACCAGACCTCGACTCCAGGTCCCTGCGGTTCGACATGGAACGCCTCGAACGCCGTCCTGCTGCACCTCGATCGGTATTGACGGCGATCGCTCCGGTGGCTCGCTGACCCGAGAGCCAGCGCGTCATCGACGGCCTTGGTGAATTCGGCTCAATGGCGGTCGTCGCTGGGGGCCAGCTCTCGCTTGGATCGGTTCGCGGAATGGAGCCACAGGACGAGCACCACGACCGCAAACGTCGGCAAGAACTGCGCGATCGATTCGAAGCGGGCCTCCGTGAGCTCTTCGCCCGGCGCGGCGCGGGCGGTGCGCCATGCGATCGCGCACATCTCGGCGGCTGAGAGCGCGCCGACCGCCAAGAGGGACGCGCGGCCCAGCAGCACGCTCGCGAGCAGCGTCACGAGCACGAAGTTGATCACGTTCACATGGACATCCTCGCCGTTCGTCCAGGCGAGGACGCCGACCAGCGTGAAGAGGCCCAGCACGAGCCCGCGGGCTACGGGCTCGACGCTGCCGCGGCGCAGCAGCGCCAGGAGGCCGGCGCACAGGACCGCCGTGACGCCGTTCGAGGCCGCGACGCGCAGGATGTGCTCGCGGTCGAACTCCTCCGCGAACAAGAACACCGGCGCCGAGAGGAGCGCCGCCGCCAGGATGAGGCGAACGATGTCGCGGGTCAGTCGCGCACGAGGGTCCATGCGACCCAGTCTAAGGTACGCAGCCGATGCCGGATTCCAGCGGCACAGCCCGTGTCAATCGAAGCTCGCACCCTTCGCGCGGAAGTACCGCGCGAGGTCCGGCCGCATCGGCGCCTTGAACTTGCGCCACGTCCCCCCGGACCAGTCGCGCGGCACGCCGCGCGCGTCCGTCGCGCCGCGGGCCGCGTAATAAGCGCGGGCCGTCGCGTCGAACGCGTCGACCTGGGCCAGGACCTCCGCGTCGCTCGGATAGCGGTCCGTGAAGCAAACGGCCTCGACCGGGAGCCGCGGGCGCGTGCCCGGGTCCTCGGCCGGGACGCCCACGCAGAGCCCGAACAGGGGGTACACGCCGTGCGGCAGCGCCAGGAGCCGGTCGACGTCCTCCAGCTGGTTCCGTAGGCCGCCGATGTAGCAGATGCCGTACCCCTGTGCCTCGAACGCCAGCGCCAGGTTCTGCGCAAAGAGCGACGCATCGACCGTCGCCAACAAGAACACCTCGAGGTTGTTTGCGTAGGGCGCGCCCGCGCGCTCCGCCAGGAGCCTGTGCCGGCGCGTGTCCGCGAGCACGACGAAGAACGCGCCGGCCTCGGCGACCTGCGCCTGGCCACCGACGAGCGGCACGAGCGCCGCGCGCTGCACGGGGTCCTCGACGCGCAAGAGCGCGTACGCCTGGATCCAAGACGAGGTCGCCGCGCATTGGGCCGCCGCGACCGCGGCGTGCACGTCGGAGTCGGGCACGGGCGCGGCCGTGAAGCGACGCACCGAGCGGTGCGCGGCCATCAGCGCGAGCACGTCGGACGCGCTCGCGAGAGTCGGGGTGGGGTCGTCCATGGGGCGCGGGCGCGGCGCAACGGCGCGCGCCCTCGGCGCATCATAGGCGCGCTCAGACTTTGACGAGCGCGCTGACCTCGTCTTGCGCGGCGACCAGGACCGTGACGTCCTCGCGCCCGCGCCGCGCGAGGCCCGCGCGCGCGGCGGCGACGGCCAGCTCCGGCGTGTTGTTCTTCTCCGAGAGGTGCGCGAGGACGACGGTGTGCAGGCGCGGCCCCGCGAGCGCGGCGATCAGGTCGGCCGCCTGAGCGTTGGAGAGGTGCCCGCGCGGGCCCGCGACGCGGCGCTTGAGCTCGGCGGGATAGGGGCCGGTCGCGAGCAGCTCGAGGTCGTGATTCGACTCCACGACGAGGACGTGCGGGTCGACGAGGGCGCGCACGAGGTCGTCGCGCGCCTCGCCGAGGTCCGTCACGTGCGCGAGGACGCGGCCCTCGTGCTCGAAGCGGAAGCCGATCGTCGGGTCACAGTCGTGGGGGACGGTCACGGTGCGCACGTCGATGGGCGCGCCGGACTTTGTGTTGAGCTTGAAGGTGCCGTTGGCCGGCATCGTCGCCATGGACTGCGCCATGGCGCACGCGCGGTGCCCGAGGTTGCGCTCGGTGGCGTGCAACGTCGCGCGGTAGCTGCGCGCGATTTTGCCGGTGCTGCGCGAGTGGTCGAGGTGCGCGTGGCTGACGAGGATATGGTCGATGCCGAAGAGCCCGACGCCCGCGGCCTCGAGGCGCGCGCGCATCACGCGCGGGCCGAGGCCGGCGTCGACGAGCACGGTCTGGTCACCGGCGCGCAGGAGCGTGGCGTTGCCACGTGAGCCGCTCGAGAGGACCTGCACTCGCATCGGTTGGGTTCGATCGGGGGGTCATTCGATCGTCTGCGGTGGGCCGGTGACCTCCAGGGAGATCGCCATCTTCACGAGGTCCGCGAAGCTCTCCGCGCGCATCTTCTCCATCACGTGCGCGCGGTGGACCTCGATCGTCTTCTGCGAGAGGCCGAGCTCGCCCGCGATCACCTTGTTCGCCTTGCCGGAGACCACAGCCTCGAAGACCTGGCGCTCGCGGGGCGTCAGCCGCTCGTGCCGCCGCTCGATGTCAGCGCGCGAGAGCAGAGCCGCGCGCTCCACCTCGTCGAGCTGCAGCGCTTGCTGGATGCGCTCCAACAAGACCTGGTCACTGAACGGCTTCTCGATAAAGTCGAACGCGCCCGCCTTGAGCGCGCGCACGGCCATCGGGATGTCGCCATGCCCGGTGATCAAGAGGACGGGCGGCGCGAAGCGGTCCTTCTGCAAGTGCTCCATGAGCTCGAGGCCGGAGAGGCCAGGCATACGCACGTCGAGCACGATGCACCCAGGGACCCGCGAGTCGTAGGCCTTCAGGAAGTCCTCCGCCGACGGGTGGCACTCCACGGGGACGTCGACCGTCCTGATCAGGAACGCCAGCGAATCGCGCATGGCCGGGTCGTCGTCGACAACGAACACGGTGGGGCGGGAGCTCATGGGGCGATGGTGGAGTACGGCACGGCGAGTGTGAAGTGAAAACACGCGCCCGTTCGAGGCGCAGGGGTGACCCAGAGCCGCCCGCCATGAGAGTGCACGATCGAGGCGCTGATCGACAAGCCTAGGCCGAGCCCTGACGGCTTTGTCGTGAAGAAAGGGGTGTAGAGGTGCGCCATGGCTTCGGGCGACAGGCCCGGCCCCTCGTCCTCGACCTGCACCTCGAGCAAGCCCGGCTCGGGTCCCATCGCCGTGCGGATCATGATCCTCGGCCGCCGCGGGGCTCGCTCTGAGGACATACCCTCAAGCGCGTCCTCCGCATTCCGAATCAGGTTGACGAGGACCTGCTCGATCCGGATGGGATCGGCGAGCACTTCGTCCGGCTCTGCGAGGAGGTCCAGCTCCACACGGATCCGGCGGCCCGCTGAGGTGAGCCCGAGGAACCCGACGGTCTCCTCGACGATCTGATTCAAGGAGCAACGAATCACCCCGCCGTCGCCCTTGTGGGCGAACGAGCGCATGCGCTGGATGATCCCGCCTGCGCGCCGCGCCTGATTCCCGACTTGGTCGATCGCGCGAAGCAGCTCGTCGTCTGCTTCGCCCCGAGCGCGCAGACGTCGGGCCGCACCTGTCGCATAGTTGACGATCGCTGCCAGCGGTTGGTTCAGCTCGTGGGCGATCCCGGACGCCATCTCGCCGAGCGTCGACAGGCGCGCGATGTGCGCCATCTGCGCCTCCCGCCGCCGCTCCGCCTCCCGCGCCATGACCTCGTGCGTGACATCTTGGGCGAAGCAGTAGTAGCGGCCGCCGCTCGTCGGCGTGTGCCGCACGGAGAGCTCCACGTCGCGCAGCGACCCGTCGAGGCAGCGCACGCCGACCCGCCCGCGCCACCCGCCCGCGCTGCGCAACGCGCCGAGGTACGGCTCGAGGCCATCGCGGCGCGTCACAACGACGAGCTCGCGGGCATCGAGGCCGAGCAGCTCACCGCGGGTCCCACCTAGGAGCTGCTCGAGCGCAGCGTTGCAGTCGACGATATGGAGGTCGTCGTCGAGGATGCAGATCCCATCCAGCGCGGTGCGGATGACCGCCTCGTACAGGTCACGGCTCTCGCGCAGCTCTTTGTCCTCGATGACCTGCCGCGTGATGTCCTGCTCGACGATCCAGATCCGCTGGATGATGTCAGGGCCGATGACGCCGAAGAGGCCGATGCGGAGGTGCCGCTCTTCGCCCTCGCCGTCGACCTCGACCGCGATGCGGTCTTGCGGCGTGTAGCGCGACTCGGCGAGGCGCAAGAAGGTGTCGCCCGGACGCGCGATCCAGTGTTGGGTCAGCTTGGAGACCGCCAAGCCGCGCACCTGATCCGCCGACTTTGCTCCGACGCGCTGCGCGAACGCGTCATTGCATTCAGTGACGCGCCCGAAGCGCAGCCAGCGCCGCGCTTGCTCTTCGGGCGGCAGCGGCAGATCGATCGGCAGCGGCGTCTCGAGGCACCAGATGGCGTCGAGGGCGTGCTCGACGAACATCCGGTACCGCTCTTCGCTCTCGCGCAGCTTGCGGTGCAGCAGATCGAGCTGGCGGGACTCTGGCCCGCCGATCACCCGCCCCGCTGCGTCTCGGTCTCCAGCCTGGCTCAGCGCTTCTTCCATTTGGCGACGAATACGTTCGTGTCGCCGGGGATCCCGTCGCCGCGGTTGCTCGAGAACGCGAGCCACTCGCCGTCGGGGCTGAACATCGGGAAGCCGTCGAACTGCTTGCCGATCGGCCCGTCGAACGTCGTGATCCGCTCCAGCCCCGTCCCGTCCGTCTTGATCGAGAACAGGTCGAAGTTCATGCCCGCCCCGCCCGCGTGGTGGTTCGTGGCGAAGATGATGCGCTGGTCGTCGGGGTAGAAGTACGGCGCGAAGTTCGCGCCCCCGAGCGTCGTCACCTGCTGGCGGTCCTTGCCGTCGGCCCCGATCGTGTAGATCTCCATCGACTGCGGGCGCACCATCCAACGGCTCAGGAGGTCGCGGTACTTCTCCTGTTCGGCCGCTTCCGCGCCCGGGGTCCATTGCGTCGCGCGGAAGACCAGCCGCTTGCCGTCGTGGCTGAAGAACGCGCCGCCGTCGTAGCCGAGCGTGTTCGTCACCTGGAAGAGGTCGCCCCCTTCGAGGTCACAGGTCCACAGCTCGAGGTCGCCGGAGCGCGTCGACGTGAAGACAATGCGGTCGCCCAACGGCGACACCGTGGCCTCGGCGTCATAGCCATAGCCCGTGACCAGCGGCCGCTCATCGAGGTCCGTCAGCGACGCGGAGTAGATGTCGTAGTCCGGCCACACCATCCAGATGTAGCCCTCTTCGCGCGGCTTCTGCGGGCAGCCGCTGTGCCCGGCGTGCGTCGATGCGTAGAGCACGCGCTCGTCGCCGGGTAGGAAGTACGAGCAGGTCGTGACGCCGGTCCCGTTCGAGACCTGTTGCAGCGCATCCTGGCCGCCGCCGGTCACGAAGATGCGATCGCACTCGAAGCCCTTGTTCGGGTCGGTGATCTGGAGCGACAGGCGGTCGCCGGCGAAGCTCCAGTACGCCTCGGCGTTCTGTCCGCCGAACGTGACCTGCCAGAGGTGCTCGAAGTGCGCCTCTTCGCCCGGGGCGATGAGCTCATCGGACAGGACCGCGCCCGCGACCGGGGGCGCGGGCGCCGCCTTCGGGAGGTGCTGACAGCCGACCGCGGCGAGCGCCGCCGCGCAGAGGACGAAGGCGCGGCCCGCGCGCGGGCCAGTGATGGAGGGGTCGTTCAAGGGGTCAAGGTGCATCGCGTAGGGTCTCGCCAGGGGGCTCGACGGGCTGCTCGTCACGCAGCGGGTGGTGCTGGGCTTCCGGGGGGGGAGGCGCCGTGCCCGGCACGGGATCGTAGCCGCCCCGTGCAAAGGGCTGACAGCGCAGGATACGCCAAGTCGACAGCGCCCCGCCGCGTAGGACACCGTGGCGCAGGATCGCCTCGTGCGCGTAGGCGCTGCACGTCGGCGAGAAGCGGCAGGTCGGGGGCTTGAGGGGCGACAGAAAGCGCCGGTAGAAAGCGATCGGCGCGACCCACAACGCGCGGGCGGCCCGCACCGCGGTCTGCCACAAGCCGCTCACTTCGGTTGCTCCGTGCGCGGGCCATCCTCGACCAGCCGACGTGCGACCTTGCGCGCGAGCCGTACGAGCTCGTCGCGTGTCTCCGCGAGGGTCGGCGCCAGCTTGGGCGCAGCGGGGATGAGCACGAGGTCCAGGCCCGGGGGTAGGTCCGGCACCGCGAGCCGGAACGCCTCGCGGAAGACCCTCCGAACGCGGTTGCGCTGGACCGCTCCGCGCCAGATGCGCTTGCCGACCGAGAGCCCGAGGCGGGCGTGATCGAGCCCGTTGGGCGCGCCGACGACGAGCAAGAGTCCGCCCCGCGCCCGGCGGCCGTGCGAATAGGCGCGAGCGAAGTCGGCCTTCCTGACGACTCGAAACTTGCGGGGAAAGCCGAGGGGGCGCTTCATCGCGGCATCTCACTGGATCAATTGGGTCGGGTTCGACCCGGGTGCCCAGCACTTCGTGGGCGTACCATAGCCGCCTGAAGACCGGCGCGGGGTCGGGTGCTCGGCTGCCCGCGACGCGGCGTCCGTCGGCCGCCCCAGAATTCACCCTTGGAACCCTCTTCGAAACGGTCGCAGCTGCCGGATGTGCCGGAGATCCTGGACGCACCGGACGTATCGCCCGCACCCGACCGGGCAACCGACATGGAGGGGCCGGACGGCGCCGGTTGGTCGCGCCTCGGCGCGGTCGGCCAGCGCCGCGCGCTGCACGCGGCGTTCCGCGTGGTCGCAGCGGACCCTGACCCGGATGGGGCGTGGGCGCGGGCGCTCGGCCTGCCCGCCGGCCCGATTTCGATCGGCACCCGACGCCGGGGGCCGGGCTTCGAGGCGTATGCGCGGCGCCTCGAGCGCGCCCTCAGCGCGGGGCTCGCCCGCGCGGAGGAGGGCCCGCGGACGGGAGACACAGCGACGGTTGTCATCGACATCTGCGCCGGACCCGGGCTCGCGGCGGCGCTCATCGTGCGCGAGCTCGCCGCGGGCCGCGCCGTGCGCGCGTTTGCGCCCGCTGCCCTTGTTGGCGGGTTGAGCGCGCTCGCGGTGGCGCTCGACCTCGCCGCCCGGGACCGCGGCGGCGAGCGCCCGCTCATCGTGCATCCCTGGACCGGGGCGTTTGAGCTGAGCGCGTGGGCCTCGCACAGCGGACGGGTCGTCGTCGCCACCCGTGGATCGGGCATGGTCGCTGACTTCGTGGGCGCCGCGGACGAACGCGACGGGGCCGGCCCCGAGCTGCACCCGCTGCGCGCGGCGACCCTCGTCCTCACGGAAGAGCACGACTCCGCCCAGGCCGCAGCGCGGGTCACGCGGCTCGCGTTTGGAGTGCCCGCAGCGGGAGGGCACTTGTCGACGGCGCTCGGCGCCGTCTGGGTCCCCGCGCGCCGCTTTGCAGAGTTCCACGCGGCGCTGCTCGACGCGCTCGAGGGGCCGTCCGCGTTCGCAACGCTCAGGTGCGGCCTCGCCGCGCCGTTGCGCACAGCCCACGACTACGTTCGACGGCTCGGCCTTGACGAAGGCGCGACGCTGATCCACGGCGGCGTCGCGCCGCCACATCCCTCGCTCCATCAGCAGCACAGCGGCGGCGGCGATGGGGCGCGCGCGCGCTCGCCCCTGGTGCGCTCGGTCTTTACCAACGTCGACCCTGGCTCGCGTTTGCTGCGCGAGCTCGACCCAGCGGGCGTTTTGCGCGTGCTGCGCGTCGCGGCGGAGGACACCCGCGACGGGCGCTTGACCGCGTCCGCAGCCAGTGCGTTCGGCGCCGATGCGGGCGTATCCGCGCGATGAGCGCGAGGGCTCGCTCGAGCGCGCGCCGCGGCGCGAGCGCGCACACGTGTGGCGCGCCCTTGGCCTTAGCGGCGCGCATTTCCGTGCTGGTGACCCGCGCAGCGGCGGCGCTCGCGTGGTGTGTGTTGCTGGCCGCGGGCGCGGCCGCAGGCGCGTCGCGCCAGCGCACAGAGGACCTCGGCTCGCCGCAGCGGCCGACCTTGCGCTCGCAGCGCATCGAGTTCGCTGAGGCGCCGCGCATCGACGGGGTCCTCGACGACGAGGTCTGGCAGCGTGCCGGGCGCGCGACCGGCTTCGTCCAGGTCGCGCCCGTCGACGGCGCGCCGCCGACGTTCGACACGGAGGTCCTCGTCGCGCACGACGCGGACCTCTTGTACGTCGCGCTCGTGTGCCACGACCGCGAGGCAGACGTGCGCGCGCGCCAGATGGACCGCGACGCGTTTGTGCGCTACGACGACGTGGTGGAGCTCTGGTTTGACACGTTCGCGGACGAGCGCTCAGCCTTCTGGTTCCAGATCACGCCCGCCGGCTCGCGCGGCGACGCGCTGATCGCCGACGGCGGCACTTCGTTCAACAAGCAGTGGGACGGCATCTGGTACGGCCGCGCGACCGTGACGGCGGACGGCTGGCAGGCCGAGCTCGCGTTCCCGTTCCAGACGCTGTCGTTCGATCCGAACGTCGAGGGCTGGGGCTTCAACCTGCGGCGGCGCCGCGTCGCGAGCGGCGAGGAGACCCGTTGGGCTGCGTCAGGCGTCGCGTACGGCTTCTTCGCGCTGACCGAGGGCGGCCGCCTCACGGGGCTCGAGGGCGTGGCCCAGGGCCGCGGGGTCGACGTCGTCGGCTACGCGAAAGGCAGCGCCGCGCGCGCTTCGGCGGACGCGTCGAGCGAGACGGAGCTGGATGGAGGCCTCGACGTGCGCTGGCGACCGACGCCTGCGTCTGCGCTGCGCTTGACCTTCAACACGGACTTCGCTGAGACCGAGGTCGATGATCGTCAGGTCAACCTCGAGCGCTTCCCCCTGTTCTTCCCCGAGAAGCGCGCGTTCTTCCTGGAGGACGCCGGCATCTTTGAGTTCGGCGCGCCGATGCTGCGCAGCACCGTCGTGCCGTTCTTCTCGCGCCGCGTCGGGCGCGCGGACGACGGCGAGGCGGTCCCGATCCTCGCGGGCGCCAAGTTCACCGGACGCATCGGCGACTGGACGCTCGGCGGCCTCGGCGCGTCCCTCGATGCAGCGGACGGCGTCGACGCACAAGGGGTCGCCGTGGCCCGCGTGTCGCGCAGCCTCGGGGAGGGGCGCGCGGTCGGCGGTCTCTTCACCGCGGGCGACCCATCGGACGGCAACGCTGCGACGTTCGGCATCGACGCGCGCTTCGGCTCGCCGCGCTTTTTCGGCCCGGGGCACTCAGCGTACCTCTGGACGTACCTCCTGGGCACGACGGGCGATGGCGCGGACGACGAAGGGCGCGCCTTTGGCGTGCAGGCGCAGACACAGTCGCGCTCGTTCCGCCACGACTTGCAGCTACAGCGCGTCGACGCGGGCTTTGACCCCGCGCTCGGGTTCGTGCGCCGCGCCGGGATCGAGCAGGGGCGCTGGGAGGCGCGCTACACGTGGCGCTCGGACGACGCCTCGAGCTGGCTGCGCCAGTACAACGCGCGCATCGCGCCGACGTGGACGTGGGACCAGGTGGGCGGCGAGGACGGGTTCGCCTTGCCCGTGCAGCTCTTCGACGCGACGCTCGTGACCGACGACCGCGTCGAGCTCGAGGTGCACCACATCTCCGAGTCCCTCGATGGTCCGTTCACCGTCGGCGGGGCCGCGACCGCGCCTGCGGGCGACTACGACATGCGGCGCTGGTTCTTCGAGTTCGAGACCAACGACCGCCGGCGGGTCGCCGGGCTCGCGGCGTACGAGTGGGGGGACTACTTCGGCGGGCGGATCTCGCGCCTGCGCCTCGAGCCGCTGCTGATCCCGCACCGGTACTTCTCGCTGGGGCTGGCCTTCCAGGACGTCGCCATCGACCTCGACTCTGGTGACTACCGCACGCAGCTCTATGGCTGGCGCGTCGGCGTCACGTTCTCTCCGGACCTCGCGTGGAAGACCCTCGTGCAGTACGACACCGAGAGCAAGGACCTCGGGGTCCAGTCGCGCTTGCATTGGATCGTGCAGCCCGGCCAAGACCTGTACTTCGTCGTCAACGCCGGCTTCACGAAGGCGAGCCATGACGCCGCGTTCCGGAGCGAGGAGCAGCAGGCGACCCTCAAGCTGTCCTACACCTGGCGCTTCTGAGGGGCCCCCTCGGGCTCCCGCGGCCTCCATGGGGCGCGACCGGGTGCCGGGGCCGAGTGCGAGGAAGATCGATCGGGTATCGTCGTCCAAGACCGCTATGGCCTCGCACGTCCCGTCCTCGACCGAATCGTCGGAGGAGCCCCCGCCGGTGACGCCGCCGGGCTCCCTGCCGACCCCGCGCCGGGCCCTCATCACAGGGGTCACGGGCCAGGATGGCTCGTACCTGGCCGAGCTCTTGCTCGACAAGGGGTACGAAGTGTTCGGCCTCGTCCGGCGCACGAGTCGCCCGCGCATGGAGCGCATCGAGCACCTCGAAGGGCGCATCAAGGTCGTCGCCGGCGACCTGACGGACCAGGGCAGCCTCATGCGCGCCCTCGACATCGCGCGCCCGCAGGAGGTCTACAACCTCGCCGCGCAGAGCTTCGTGCCGACGAGCTGGAGCGAGCCGGTCCTGACCGCGGAGGTCACGGCGCTCGGCCCGATGCGGCTCTTGGAGGCGCTGCGCGTCGTGTGCCCGGCGGCGCGCTTCTACCAGGCGTCGACGTCGGAGATGTTCGGCAAAGCGCCGCCGCCGCAGCGCGAGGACACCCCCTTCCACCCGCGCTCGCCGTACGGCGTCGCCAAGGTCTACGCGCACTTCGCGACGGTCAACCACCGCGAGTCGTACGGCACGTTCGCGGTCTCGGGGATCCTCTTCAACCACGAGTCGCCGCGCCGCGGCGAGGAGTTTGTCACGCGCAAGGTCACGCGCGCCGTCGGCCGCATCGCCGTGGGGCTGCAGCGCGAGCTGCGGCTCGGCAACCTCGAGGCGCGCCGCGACTGGGGCGACGCGCGCGACTTCGTGCGCGCGATGTGGCTGATGCTGCAGCAGGACGAGCCGCGCGACTACGTCATCGCGACGGGCGTGACCCACAGCGTCCGCGAGCTCGTGCAGCTCGCCTTCGCGCGCGCCGGGCTCGATTGGCGCGAGCACGTGCGGGTCGACGAGGACCTCCTGCGTCCGGCCGAGGTCGATCACCTGATCGGGGACGCGTCGCGCGCGCGCGACGAGCTCGGCTGGTCCCCCGCGGTGCAGTTTGAGGCGCTCGTCGCGGGCATGGTGGACCACGACCTCGACCTGGCGCGCCGCGAGGCGCACGGTCAGCTGATGCCGACGCCGTGAGTCACTTGGAGGGCGCGCCGCCCTGCGGCTTGTCGTAGACCTTGTCGGGCCGCGGCTCCCCGGCGGCGGACCATTGGCGCCATGTGCCGATCCGCGCCCCGGCGAGGTACGCGCCCTGCTCCGCGAGCTTTCCGTTGGGGTAGTAGTACTTCCACTGCCCGTCGCGGCGCCCCGCCACGTACGCGCCGCGCGCGGTCTGCCCGTCCTCGGTGCGCTCGACCCAAGCGCCGTCCTCGAGGCCGTCGGTGTAGGACCCGCGGTGCGTCTCGTCGCCGTTCTCGTCGAAGAAGACAAACTCGCCCGTCTTCACCCATTTGCCGCTGCGCCGGACCTCGTGCCCCGTGGTGCGCACGACCTCGTTCGGCCATTGCAGGCGCACCTCGCGCGTCGTGCCGTCGGGGATCGAAGGCGCGCAGGAGCCTGCCCATGCGCCGAGGCCCGAGAGCGCGCAGAGGGTCAGCCCGCCTGCGGCCTTCACCCAACGGCCTGCGCCGGTCACGCCTGTCTCCGCAGCCATGGGCCCATGTTGCGCCCCGGGCACAGCGTGCCCTTCCAGTAGGAGTGCGGCTTGACCGCGCTGGCAGGCAACTTGTAGTGGGCGCGGATCTCGGACACCATTCGGTCGAGCGTCGCAAGCGCGGCCGGCGTCGGCGTCGTGACCTCGAAGTCGCCGAGCAGGCAGATGCCGACGTTCTTCGGGTTGTTGTTGCGCCCTGACGTCGACGAGCCCGAGTGCGCGCCCTGCCAGTCGAGGCTGCGCCCTTCGAAGACGCGGCCCGCAGGGTCGATCAGGTAGTGATAGCCGATGTCGCCGTAGCCGCGATTGGTGACGTGGTCGCGCTGGATCTGCTTCACCGCTTGGATGCTCGCCGCGAGCGAGCCGTCGCCGCCGTCCAGCGCCGAGTGGTGCACCGTGATCCATGCATAGGCCCCGCGGTGGCGCGTCAGCTCGGTCGTGCGCGGCGGCAAGGCGCCCCACTGGGCGCGGGACACCAAGCCCCCTGTGCCCATCGAAGCGGGCCGGGCGCTCGGCGCGCCGCTGCGCGCGCTGGCGAGGCCGCGCTCGGCGCGCCGGCGTTGGGTCGACGACGCCTCGGGGTCGGCGAGCACCCGCTGGAACTCGGTGGTCGCGCGCGCGAGCCGCGCGCTGGCTTGGGTGGCGGACGTCGGGCCGGCGTTGAGGCTCTCGCCGCTCAGGGCGAGCCGCCCCTCGGCCAGCTTCAGGAGCGCCTCGTTGCGCCACTGGGCGGAGGCACGGGGGTTTTGGTCGAGCCACAGCTCCACCCGGTCGAGGGACCCCGCGCTGATCGGCTCGGTCGCCCAGGCCGGCGCCGCGCCGCCAGGCTCGCCGCCGCCGGACGGCCCGAGGCCGCCCTGCGCCCGGTTGGGCGCCACGCCGCACGCCGCCACGAGGCCCAACACACACGCGATGGCCCATCCGCGGCACGCGCCGCGCCCCGCCCGAGCGGGCTCAGGCGCGGCACGGCGGCGCACTTCGCGCGCGAAGAGGGTGACATGGTGCAGCCAACGGGAGCCGACAACGATGGGGCGCATTGCGTGCTGGGGTACCTAATCGGTGGGGGCCGATTCAACGACCGAGCGCCAAAACGAGCACGCGGCGGGCCCGCGCCGGTCGCGCCGCACCGATTCGGACGCTTCCTTCACAAGCAGCGGGTTGGCCCAGGGCTCCGCGCGTGCCACCTTCTAAGGCCATGATCCACGGTCACCCTGCGCGGCGCCCCGAGCGGCGCCGCGGCGTTCGCTTCGCCGTCCTCTGCTGCCTCGTCAGCGCCGGCATGTTGGCGCCCCGCGCGGCGCTCGCGGCGTCGCCAGCGCCGCTCCAGGCCGGCCGCGGAGCGCCGGGCGGACGGCCCTCTGCCGCGGCTCGCGGCGAGGGCGCCGCCCAGGATGAGCGCGCGCTCCTCGCCGCCGAGCGCGCCGAGGCGGACCTGCAGCGCCGCAGGGGCCGCTATCGCGACGCGCTGCGGCTGCTCGAAGAGCTCGTGGCCGACGACGAAGCGGACGCGCTCTCGTGGGCCGCGATCGCGCGCGTGCGCCGCGACCTCGCGGAGTACGACCGGGCGGAGCGCAACGCGCGGCGCGCGCTGGAGCTCGGGCGTGAGGCGCACGACGCCGAGGCGCGCCGCGCCGGGGTCGTCGAGCTCGCGGAGACCCTGGTCGTCGTCGGCCGCGCGCGCGAGGCGCTGAGCGCGCTCGAGGGCGAGGCCGAGCAGTTCCAGCCTGGCGAGGACCCCGTCGCGGCGTGGCTCTTCGCGCGCGCATACGCCGAGGCGGGCGACCTCGAGGCCGCGCGTAGGATCGCGCGCGCGGCGGCCGCGAGCGAGCCTCCGGCCAGCGACTGGCGCGCGCTCTTGGCGCGCGGTCAGTGTCAGCGTTGGGTGGGGCTCCTCGAGGCCGCGTCGCGCTCGCTCGTCAGCGCCGACAAGGCGTCGCGCCAAGCCCTCGGGTCCGCGGCGTCCGAGCCCGAGGTCCTCGTCGCGCTCGCGGACCTCTACTTCGAGAGCGAGCGGGAGGTGGAGGCGCCCGGCAAGCGCTCGGCAGGCGCGCTCTACCGCGAGGCGCTCGCGGCGCACCCGACGTACGAGGCCGGGCTGCTCGGGCAGTTCGAGCTCTTTCGCTACAACCGGCGTCGTGTCAGCAAGTCGCCCGAGGAGATCCTCGCGGAGCTCTTGGCCGTCGCGCCGGACTCCATCGCGGGGCGCATCGCCGCGGCGACGGCGGACCTCGAGGACGGGCGCCTCGTCTCCGTGCGCGAGCAGCTCCAGCGCCTCGGCCAGCTCGCGCCCGAGCGGCGGGCGGTGCGCACCCTCGAGGCGGCGCTCGCGTGGGTCGAGCACCGCCGCGACGACTGCGAAGCGATCTTGGCGGCGCTCGCCGAGACCTCGCCCCTCGACTCCGCGCCCGAGCGCTCTGTCGGGAAGGCCTTGATCGAGCTCTATCGCTTCTCCGAAGGCGTCCCGTTCCTGCAACGCGCCGTCGAGCGTGATCCGGGCGACTATGAGGCTTGGACGCAGCTCGGCGAGGCGCTCGCGAACACCGGCCGCGAGGACGAAGCGCGCGAGGCGCTGGCGCTCGCGAAGGAGCGCGCGCGCGGCCGCCAGGACGCGTTCCGCAACAATTTGACGCTCGTGCTCGAGCGCATGCAGCGCGAGCACGTCGTCGAGCCGTTCGGCGAGCTCACGTTCTCGTGGCAGCCGGACGCCGCAGAGGTGCTGCGCACGTACCTCCTGCCGTACTACCAGGCCGCCCGCGAAGAGCTCGCGGCGCGCTACGGGTTCACCCCGGGGCCGACGCGCATCGAGGTCTTCCGGCGCCACCAGGACTTCTCGGTCCGGTCCGTCGGCTTCGAGGGCTTCCCCGCCCTCGGCGTGTGCTTCGGCCCGGTCGTGACCGCGGTCTCGCCGCTCTCCGAGATGCGCGGCTCGTTCTCGTGGGCGCGCACCGGCTTCCACGAGTTCTCGCACGTCGTCCACCTCGGCCTCTCGAACAACCGCTGCCCGCGCTGGATCACCGAGGGCCTCGCGACATGGGAGGAGGTCCGCCGCAACCCGACGTGGACGCGCAACATGCGCCGCGACCTCGTCGACGCGTACGCGAACGACGACTTGATCCTCGTCCGCGACCTCAACCGCGCCTTCCGCGGGCCGCGCATCCTGTTCGGTTATTACCAGGGCGGCCTGCTCTGCGAGATGCTGATCGACCGCCACGGCTTCACGCCGATGGTGCGCTTGTTGCAGGCCTTCGACCTCGGCGCAGACCTCGACCAAGCGTTCCGTTCGGTCTTCGATACGACGCCCGAGGAGGTCGACGCGGCCTTCCGCGCGTTTGTGGCGGAGCGCATCGCGGGCCTCGCTGTCGAGCCGCGCTGGTCCGACTCGAAGCTGCGGCGCCTCCAGCTGCGCCTCGCGTCGGAGCCGCCGCGCGATGACGCTGCGCTCGAAGCGTGGGCGAATGACTGGGCGACCGTCGCGTGGGGCGCGTGGCAGGCGGGCCGGCGCGTCGACGCCGACAATGCGCTGCGGCGGCTGGAGCGCGCAAACGCGGTGCCGCCGCGCGCGCGCTTCCTGGAGGGCGAGATCGCCCTCTCCGACCGGGACGTCGAGCGCGCGCGCGAGCTCTGGCAGGGCGCCATCGACGCGGGCGGCACGGACTACCGCGCGCTCGTCGGGCTCGGCACGATCCTCTTGCGCGTGCGCCTGGACCTCGACGCGGCCGAGGCGGTGCTGAAGCGCGCGGCCGAGGTGTTCCCCGGGTACCCCGACTCTGAGCTCTCGGCGGAGCGCCTCCTCATCGAGCTCTACACGCGCCGCAAGGACGAAGACGCCGCGATGCGCGCCCGCGAGGCGTGGCTCGCGTGGCAGCCCGGGGAGTACGCGGAGCGGCTCGAGGTCGCGGCGTGGCACGTCGCGCAGGGCCGCGACGTCGATGCGGTGCGCCTCTACGCGGACGCGAACGAGGTGGACCCGTTCCGGCGCGACCTGCACGTGGCTTGGGGGCGCGCGCTGCAGCGCCTCGGCCGCCACGAGGAGGCGCTGCGCGAGCTGCGCGTCGCGCTCGTCGTGCCCGTCGAGCTGGACTTGGACCACCGGGTCTACACGGGGCCGCTCGAAGCCCTGCCGCCCGGCGCGAACCCCGCGCGCTTGCCTCAGTCGCTGCTCGCGACGCTCCCGCCCGAGCAGATCGAGTACCAGCGCTTGACGCCGCGCGAGGAGGCGGAGCTGCACCGCGAGCGCGCGACCTCGTTCGACGCGCTCGGGCGCGTGGACGAGGCGCAGGCGGCGCGGGCGCTCGCCGATCAGGTCGAGGCGGGGGCCCAACGATGAGCGTGTTCGTGGTGCTCGATGGCGTCGATGGCTCGGGCAAGAGCACGCAGGCCGAGCGCCTCGTCGCGGCGCTCGCGCGGCGGGCCGCGGAGGCTGGCCGCCCTGCTCCGGTGCACCTGCGCGAGCCTGGCACGACGCCGGTGGGCGAGCGCGTTCGCGCCCTGCTGCTCGACCCGGACCTCGAGATCGGCGCGCACGCCGAGGTGCTGCTCTTCGCGGCGGCGCGGCGTGAGTCGCTGACGCGCGTCATCGCGCCAGCGCTGGCTGCGGGGCGCGACGTCGTGTGCGACCGCTTCCATCCCTCGACGTTTGCGTATCAAGGCGTGGCGGGAGACGTGGGGGAAGAGCGTGTGCTCGCGCTCTTGGCCGAATGGGCCGGCGCGCCGGCGCCCGACGTCGAGGTCGTGCTGGACGTCGATCCGTGCGCCGCCGCCGGTCGCCGCGGCCGCGCGCGGGACCGCATCGAGGCCAAGGGGCTCGCGTTCCAGGAGCGCGTCGCCGAGGGCTATCGGCGCTACGTCGCGCGCACGCCGCGGGCCGTGCTGATCGACGGCGCAGCGGACATCGACACCGTCGAGGCGCGGATCCAAGCCGCGCTCGCGGGCCTGTTCGAAGCGGACGAGGTGCGACATGGGCGTTGACGTCGTCGAGGAGCTCAAGCGTCCGCTCGGGCACGACGCGGCCCTCGCGGCCTTGTTCGACGGGGCGCGTGACCGCCGCCTCGCGCACGCGCTGCTCTTCGCGGGCCCGGAAGGCGTCGGCAAGTTCCTGTGCGCGCGCTGGCTCGCGGCGGGCCTCTTGTGCGAAGCCGGGCCCGGCGAGCCGTGCCTCACGTGCGGCGCGTGCCGGCGCGTCCGCGGGGCCTCGCACCCGGACCTCTTCAGCGTGGATTCCGCTGCGGCCGGCTTCGACTCCCTGACCGTGCACTTCATCGCGCACCGCGAGGCGCGCACCGGCGAGAGCTACCACGGGCCAGCGATCGAGGACTTCCTCGACCTGCGCTCGGCGGAAGGGCGCGGCAAGGTGGTCATCGTGCGCGCCGCGGAGCGCATGGTCGAGGCCGCGCAGAACGCGTTCTTGAAGACCCTCGAGGAGCCGCGGCCGGGCGTCGTGCTCGTGCTCGAGTGCTCGGCGCCCGCGTCCCTCTTGGCGACGGTTCGCAGCCGGCTCGTGCAGGTGGACCTCGGCCGCCTCGACGCGGACGCGCTGCAAGCGGCGCTCGATACGGACGAGGCGCGCGCCGTCTTGGAGGGCCTCACGCCGGCGGAGCAAGCGCGGCTGCTGCGGATGGCCGCTGGGTCGCCGGGCCGCGCGCTGCGCTTGGCGCGCCGCAGCGTCCCGGCGATGCGGGCCATCCTCGACGACGCGCTCGCGGGGCGCAGGGACCCGACGGCGGCCGCGCGCGCGCTCTGGGAGCTCGACGGCGACTTCGCGGCGCGCACCGAGGCGGGCAGCCGGCGCCGGCGGGCGGAGACGTTCCTGGACCTCGGGCTCGAGGTGCTGCGCGACATCGAGCGCCGGGCCGCGGGCCTCGCCCCGGGCGAGCTCGTCCACGGCGACGCGCCCGAGCCGCAGCGCGTCGGCGAGCACTCACGCCGGCGGCGCATGGACGCCTGGGTCGCCGCGCGTCAGGATGTGCAGAAGAACCTCGGCCCTGAGGCGCTCGTCGACCGGGCCCTCGCAGCGCTCTGAGGGGCGCCCCACGATGGATCCCGTTCGCAAGGTCTGGAAAGAAGACGGCCGCTATCGCCTCGAGGCCTACCAATTCCTCTTCGATGCGCTCGACAAGTCGGTGCGCCTCGCCGGGAAGGAGGACGCGCAAGGGGCGGACCGGCACGTATCGGGGCAGGAGCTCCTCGCTGGCATGCGCGCGCACGCCTCGGACCTGTTCGGGCCGCTCGCGGCGCAGGTCTGGCGCACGTGGGGGATCCGTTCGACGCTCGATTGGGGTCACATCGTGTTTGCGCTCGTCGAGGCGAAGCTCTTGAATCGCCAGGAGACCGACACGATCTCCGACTTCGCCGACGGGTACGACTTCGAGGACGCCTTCGTGAAACACTACCGCCCGGAGCTCCCGCGCGAGCTCGGCGTGCGCCCTGCCCGCGACGGCGCTTGACGCGCTGCGGCGCGAACCTCCGCTCAAACCGTGCTCGACCGCCTCTCGAAGAAGAAGCGCAACATCGGCCTCGTCGTCGTGTTGGCGCTCATCGGCTGGTTCTTTTGGACGATCCTCAGCGTCCTGAACCCGCTCATCCTCGGCTACCTCTTGGCGTTCGTGCTGCACCCCGCGGTGCTGCACCTCGAGCGCAAGCGCGGGTGGAGCCGGCGGCGCGCGGTCAATGTGATCTTCCTCGTCGCGGCGCTCTTCGTGACGGGCACGATCGCGGGGATCTACCTGCAGGGCAAGCAGCTCGCGCAGGCCGTCGCGACCGCGAACAGGGAGGACGACGTCCTGCGGCGCGCGGAAGAGCGCGTGGACGCGTTCCTCGCCAAGGCGCGGACGCTGTCGGACCGGCTCGTGGTGAGCAAGCTCGGGCGCGGCAAGGTCGACGAGGGCGCTCCGTCGGCGGACGCGGCGCCAGAGCCCGGAGCTCCAAGTGAAGCGGGGAGCGCCCCGGCCTCCGGGGCCGGCGCAGACGCTGAGCGCTCGGACGGCGCCGCGGGCCCCCCGAGCGACGCTCCAGAGCCGCCGGGCCAGCCCGTCCCCGGCGCGCCGACGGCGCCTGCTGCCGGGGAGACGGCCGGGCAGGCGACCGAGCCGACTACCGGGGCGGCGGTCGGGGAGGCGGCCGGGGCGGCTGCCGGGGCGGCGGGCGCCGGTGAGCCGGCCCAGGAGGAGGTCCCAGCAGGTGACGGCCCAGCAGGTGACGGCCCAGGGGGAGCGGACGCAGAGGTCCAGCCGGACCTGACCCTGCGCGACCTCGTCAGCGCTTGGTGGACGGGGTACGTCGCGCGCAACGAAGGGGGCGCGGGGGCGGTCGCGCTCAAGAACGCGCCTGCGGTCCTCGTCGTCCTGATCAACTTCTTCGGCTCGATCGTCTCGATCGCGACGCTGCTGCTGCTCCTGCCGATCTACGGCTATTTCCTGCTCTTCGAGCTCGAGCGCATCCATCGCTTCGTGCGCCGCCACGTGCCGAAGGACGAGCGAGAGCGCATCACGCGCATCGGCACCCAGATCGGCGAGGTCATCGCGAACTTCTTTCGCGGCCGCCTGCTGATCTGCATCCTGAAGGGCGGCGTCATCACCATCGGGCTCCTGCTCGCGGGCGCGCCCTATCCGCTGTTCTTCGGCGTCCTCGCGGGGCTCATGTCGCTCGTGCCGTTTGTCGGCCCGGTGTTGACCTTCGTCGTCGCGCTGCTGTTCGGGTTGCAAGAGCTGACCCTCGTCAGCGCCGTCCTCTGGATCGGCGGGACGTTCCTCGCCGGCGAGATCCTCGAGGGCTACGTCTTCATCCCGAAGATCCTCGGCGAGACCCTCGGCTTGCACCCCGTGGTCGTGCTCGTTTCGGTCTTCGCGGGCGGCGCGGCGCTCGGGATGTTCGGCTTCTTGATCGCGATCCCGTTGACGGCCGCCCTCGTGATCCTCGCCCGCGAGCTCCTGCTGCCGGCCTTGCGGCAGTTTGCGGACGAGGACTCGCACATCGATCCCCCCCGCGGCGCGCCTGCGCTCGCTGGGTCGGGGCCGGCCGCGCCGCAAGCGGAGGCGCAGGCCGCGCCTCGGGCCGTGGCCCCGGCGGCGGGCGACCCGCCCGCCCCCGCGCGCGGCAAGTCCAAGCGTCGGTCCGGCGGCAGATGATCGCCTGGGCCCCGGAGGGGCCCCCCGCGCCGGCGAATGTGCTAAAACCTCGCCCCGATGTTCGACTCGCTCACCCAGCGCCTGTCCCGCTCGTTTGGCCTCTTCAAGGGCAAACGGGAGCTCACGGAGGACAACATCCAAGAGGGGCTCGCCGCCGTGCGGCAGGCGCTCCTCGAGGCGGACGTCCACTTCAAGCTCGCCCGTGACTTCACAGACCGGGTCAAGGAGCGCGCGCTCGGCGACGGCCGCCTGAAAGGCGTCGAGGCGAGCGACCAGTTCGTCCACGCGGTGCACACGGAGCTCGTCGAGCTCATGGGCCCGGAGGACGCGACCCTCGACTACGCCAAGGCGGGGCCGACCATCATCCTGATGGCGGGCCTGCAGGGCGCGGGCAAGACGACGACCTGCGCCAAGCTCGCGAAGCACCTGCGCGACAAGCACCAGAAGCGCCCGCTGCTCGTCGCAGCCGACGTGAAGCGCCCGGCGGCCGTCGAGCAGCTGCGCGTGCTCGGCCGCCAGCTCGGCGTGCCGGTGTTCCACCTCGAAGGCGCGACGCCCCCCAAGGTGTGCGCGGCCGGCATCGCCGAGGCCAAGGCGAAGGGCTGCGACGTCGTCATCCTCGACACCGCAGGCCGCCTCCACGTCGACGAGGCCCTGATGGCCGAGGTCGCCGAGATCGCCGCCGTCACGCAGCCCCACAACCAGATCCTGGTGGTGGACGCGATGACCGGGCAGGACGCCATTCAGTCCGCCAAGGCCTTCCACGAGCGCCTGAAGCTGACCGGCGTGATCCTGACCAAGATGGACGGCGACGCGCGCGGCGGCGCGGCGGTCAGCCTCAAGGCGGTCACGGGCGCCCCGATCCTCTTCCTCGGCGCGGGCGAGAAGATCGACGACCTCGACCCGTTTGTCGCCGAGCGCATGGCCGGCCGGATCCTCGGCATGGGCGACGTCGTCGGCCTCGTCGAGACCGCCCAGGCGAACATCAACGAGGACGAGGCCCAGGCCGCGTACGAGAAGATGGTCATGGGCTCCTTCACCTTGGAGGACGTCCTCGGGATGTTCCGCATGGTGCGGAAGCTCGGGCCGATGAAGAAGGTGCTCGGGATGCTGCCGGGCATGGGCGACGCGGCGAAGAACCTCGACGTTGACGACAAGCAGTTCAACCGGCTCGAGGCGCTGTTCACATCGATGACGCCGCGCGAGCGCCTGCACCCCGAGCTGCTCGACATGAGCCGCCGCCGGCGCGTCGCGCGCGGCGCGGGCCAGGACGTCGGCGCGGTGAACCAGCTGCTCAAGATGCACAAGCAGATGGGGCAGATGATGAAGCAGCTCAACAAGCTCGGGCTCGGCTCCATGATGGGGGCCAAAGGCAAGCGCGAGGCGCTCGCTGGGATGTCCCCGACCGGGGAGCTGCTCGACCCGTCCGCGGGCCGTGGTGGCGGCCTCCTCGGCGGCCTCGGGGGCATGTTTGGTGGCGGCGGCGGGCTCCCTGGCGGCCTCGGCGCCGGCCTGGGCGGCGACGACCCGTTCGGCGGCGCGCTCGGGGGCAACCCTCTGGCCGGGCCGCGCCCCATGGGCTCGTCGGCGACCCGCGCGGGCGGCGGCTCCGTCGACCGCAAGAAGCGCAAGGACAAGGCCAAGGCGCGCAAGCAAAACCGCCGCCGAAACTGACCGCGCTGGGGCCCGCCCGGGCGGCCTGTTGCGGCCGAATCTGGGGTCCCGGACACGATTTTGGGCGCTCCGCGCTGGACACCGACGCGGCACCCTGTTTTGATCCTCGCCCTCGCTTCCCCGGATGGCGCTGGAGCTATCCCCAAAGAAGACCGTTCGAAGACCGTTCATGGCAGTCGTCATTCGCTTGAAGCGCACTGGGCGCCGTAACCGCCCCTGCTACCGCATCTCCGTCGCCGACTCGCGTTGGAAGAAGGAAGGTCGGACCCTCGAGACGTTGGGGCTCTACGACCCGGTCTCTCCCCGCGACGAGGCGCAGTCGACGCTCAACGTCGAGAGCGCGCGGCGCTGGCTCGACCACGGCGCGCTGCCGTCTCAGACGGTCTACTCGCTGTTCAAGCGCCACGGCGTCTACCAGGGCGAGTACGAGCTCGGCCGCGCCGGTGGCAAGGTCCGCAAGGCGCGCCGCAAGGTGACGAAGACGCGCGAGCGTCGCGACACCGCCAAGGCCGAGCGCCTCAAGGCGAAGGCCGTGCGTCGCGCGGGCCGCGTCGCCGCCAAGCGCTCCGCAGCCGCGACCGCCTGAGCGCAGAGGGTCTCTCCAGGTTGGGTCCCCTCTGGCCGGGCGTCGCTGCCCGACGAGGGCGCTGCCCTCGCAGCGGGGGCTCCCCTCCGCTCCCCATCGAGCCGCGCCGAGCGCACACGCGCGTGGTGCGGCTCGGTCGCGTGAATCGTCTGGATCGCGCCGCGCCGGCCGCTCGCCGGCATCGCATCGACCTCGCACCCGAGTCGCCCACGTGAGCAAGAAGAAGACTGAATTCGCCGAGCGGCTGATCGCAGAGGTCACCCCGCGTTACCCGCTGCCCAAGGCACCGCTCGCCGACGCCTCCTTGCTCGAGCAGGGCGCGTACATCGTGCTCCTGCGGCACCTGACCGAGGCCCAGTCCGAGGCTTCGGTGCGGGCCCTGCGCGAGGCGTTCGGGGACTGGAACGAGATCCGGGTGTCCCAGGCACAGGAGATCTCGCCCTACCTGAAGTCTTCGTCGCGCAAGAAGGGCGCCGAGCTCCTGAACGAGCTGAAGCCCGTCGCCGAGCTGCTGCGCGATTACCTCCAGGACGTGTTCCAGGAGACGCACCACCTCGACCTCGAGGAGCTGCGGGAGGACGAGGCCGTCGCCAGCAAGGTCGTCACGTCGCTCAAGGTCCTCGGCATGACCGGCGCGGGCTACCTGATGTACGTGGCGCAGGGCCTCCGGTTCCCGGTGCACATCCCGCTCGTCCGCATGCTCGATCGCTTGGGCATCGTCGCGCGCTCTGCCTCCCTCAAGAAGGCGCGTGAGGCGATCGAGCCGCTCGTACCGAAGGGGCAGGAGCTCGCGTTCACGATCGCGATCCACGAGGTCATCGATCGTTGGGACGACGAGGTCGCGCCCATCTACGAGGTCGTCCCGGTGTTGCAAGCGACGCCGCTCGGCAAGAAGTCGTTGAAGGATCGACAGGTCGCAGCGGCGAAGGCCGAGGCGCAGCGCAAGCGTGACGAGGAGCGCCAGCGCAAGGAGGACGAGAAGGCGCGCCGTGAAGCCGAGCGTGAGCAGCGGCGCCTCGAGGTCGAGGCCGCAAAGCGCGCCAAGGAGGACGAGAAGCGCCGCGCCAAGGACGCGATCGAGGCCGCGCGCAAGGCGGAAGCCGAGCAGAAGGCGCGCGACGCCAAGAAGGCTGCCGAGGCGAAGCAGGCCGCGCTCGCGAAGGAGAAGGTCGCGGCGCAGAAGGCCAAGGAGGCCGCTGCGAAGGCCCTCATCGCCGAGAAGGCCGCCGCCAAGGCCGCGGCGAAGAAGAAGGCGGAGGCCGACAAGCTCGCTGCCAAGAAGAAGGCAGAGGCCGACAAGCTCGCGGCGAAGAAGAAGGCCGAGGCCGAGAAGCTCGCTGCCAAGAAGAAGGCGGAAGCCGAGAAGTTGGCCGCGAAGAAGAAGGCCGAGGCCGCGAAGAAGGGCGGCGCAAAGGCGTCCGCGCCGAAGGCTGCCGCGAAGAAGCCTGCGGCGAAGAAGCCCGCGGCGAAGAAGCCGGTGACAAAGAACAAGAAGAAGCCGTCGCACGCGAAGGCTTGACGGCGCGGCGATGGGGCATACGGGCGGCGGTTCAGGAGACACCTTGGGTGACAGGCCCCGGGGCGCGGCGCCAAGCACCGGTGACCGCGGCATTGGGCCCGCGGCGCGTCCCTTGTGCGTCGTGCTCGCGTCGGCGTCACCGCGGCGCCAGGCGCTGCTCGCCGACGCGGGGGTCGCGTTTGCCGTGGCGCCGACCCACGTCGATGAAACGCTGCCGCCGGCCGAGCGCCCCGAGGAGGCCGCTGAAGCGCTCGCCCTGCGCAAGGCGCAGGCGGCGGTCGCGCGCTGGGCGCAGCACGGGCCGGAGGCCGGGGACCTGTGGATCGGCGCGGACACCATCGTGGCGCTCGGCGAGAACGGGCCGGACCTCGAGTACCTCGAGAAGCCCCTCGACGCCGCCGATGCGCGGCGCATGTTGCAGCGCCTGTCCGGCTCCCGGCACCGCGTGATCACTGGCGTCGCCGTGCTCGCGGTCGACGCCCATGGCGCCGTGCGCGACTGGGTGTCCCACGAGCGGACATGGGTTCAGATGCGCCCGATCACCGCGGCAGAGGTCGACGCCTATGTCGCCTCGGGCGAGTGGGAGGGCAAGGCCGGCGGGTACGCGATCCAGGAGACGGCGGACGCTTTTGTGACGGGCCTGGAGGAGGGCGGCTTCGACAACGTCGTCGGCCTGCCGGTCGCCCTGACGCTCCGCCTCCTTGGCCAGGCGCGCGCGAGTCTCGCTGGGGGGGCCGTCGAGCCCCTCCCCTCAACTCCAGACCCTGGCGACGAACCCTGAACGCAGCCTGCTGAATGGCGTTGGCGTTCGTCCTATGCTGCGGCTAGTATTTTCAACCCGATCGCGCGCCGCGCGCCCCTTCCTTGGGTACCGCCGCCCCGATGGCGGACCGACAGGAGACCACCATGAAGCCTGATACTCACCCCCGTTACATCGAGTGCTCCGTGACCTGCGGTTGCGGCAACTCGTTCAAGACCCGCAACACGGTGCCCGAGCTGCGCATCGAGATCTGCAACGTGTGCCACCCGTTCTACACGGGCAAGCACAAGTTCGTCGACGCGGCGGGTCGAGTCGATCGCTTCAAGCGCAAGTACGCGCGTAAGTCCGAGGGTTGATCGCAGGGGTCCGCGCCGCCACGGGCGGAGCGGCGCAGCGCGCCACTCCCCGTCCGTGGCGGCGCGTGCCGTTGCGCCCCAGCAGGCCCTCGCAGCCCCGCTGCGGTGCCCCTCCAGCCTCGCTGCTCCGCACCCATGGAGTTCGACCAAGCCCTCGTCGCGAAGCTGCGCGAACGCGCGACGCGCTTCGAGGAGCTCACGGCCCTGATCTCCGATCCAGACGCGCTCGCGGACGGTCGACGCATGCCCGCGCTCCTCCGCGAACGCGGCACGCTCGAGGCGTCCGCGCAGATGTTCGCGGAGCTCCAGGGCCTCGTCGCGCGACGGCGCGAGGCCGAGGAGATCCTCGCGACCGATCCGCGCGGTGAGCTCGCCGAGCTCGCGCGCGAAGACCTCGCGGGCCTGAGCGAAGCCGAGGACACGCTCGACGAAGCGATCAAGCTCGCGCTGATCGCCGACCCCGAAGACGAGCGTCAGAAGTGCATCGTCGAGATCCGCGCGGGCACCGGCGGCGACGAGGCGTCGCTCTTTGCGGCGGACCTCTTCCGCATGTACCTGCGCTATTGCGAGGACAGCGGCTTCCACGTCGAGCTGATGGACGAGCAGCGCACGGAGGTCGGCGGCTACAAGGAGCTCGTGTTCGGCGTGACGGGCGAGGGCGCCTGGCGGCGCTTGCGCTTTGAATCGGGCGGTCACCGCGTGCAGCGTGTGCCGGCGACCGAGTCCCAGGGGCGCATCCACACGTCCGCCGCGACGGTCGCGGTGCTCGCGGAGGCCGAGGAGGCTGAGATCGACATCCGCGACGATGACCTGCGGATCGACGTCATGCGCGCAGGCGGCGCCGGCGGCCAGCACGTCAACAAGACCGAGTCGGCGGTGCGCATCACGCACTTGCCCTCGGGCATCGTCGTCGTGTGCCAGGACGAGCGCTCGCAGCACAAGAACAAGGCCCGGGCCATGCGCATCCTGCGCGCTCGGCTCTTCGAGGCGGAGCAGGCGCGCCTCGCCGCCGAGCGCTCTGAGGTGCGCAAGACCCAGGTCGGTAGCGGCGATCGCAGCCAGCGCGTCCGGACCTACAACTTCCCCCAGAACCGGGTGACCGACCACCGCCTGGAGGATACCGACCGCAAGAGCTTCAGCCTCGAGCAGGTCATCGAGGGCCGCCTTGGCCCAGTTTTGGACGCCCTCGACGACAAGGATCGGAAGCAGCGACTAGCGGCCCTCTGAACCTTTCCCCATCCTTCACGTTCCCGGCTCGACCATCGTGTTCCGCGGCGCGCAGGCGTGAGGCCGCGCGGCGCCTATCCCCCCAGCCTCCGAAGACTCCCCATGACCGACGCTATCGCTAACGACGCGACCCCGCCGCGGCGCGAACTCGAACAGGCGCCGCTCTTGCTGCGCAACGCGAGCAAAGTGCTGATCGCCGGCGCGCTCCTCCCCTGGATCACCGCGATCGCGACCCAGGGGCACATGCCGTGGGGGAACTGGGCGGGCTCGGTCGCGCTGACCTTTGTCGCCGGCTGGATCATGATCGAGAGCGTCAAGGCGCGCCGCGGCTTGCCCGCCAACGGCGCCGTGGCAGGGATCGCAAAGGGCCACCCGCTCGCTGGCACCGGGCTCGCGCTCGCGGTCTTCGTCGGCGCGTGTGTCGTGGCGTTCATGGGGCAGTCGATCTTCGACGGCGAGCCGCTGCGCTTCACGGGCGTGGTGACGGAGTCCTCGGAGAACCGCTACAGCGTGCGCGCGATCCTCGAGCTCGCGACGCTGCTGTTGGGCCTCGCGACGTACGCGCACATCCTCGACTACGAGTACGGCGGCAAGTTCAACCCGATCTTCCCGCTGATGTTCCTCGGGCCGGCGCTCGCGGGGTCGTTCAACCTGCTCGGCGCGTTCGGCGCGTTCTCGGTGAGCTCGACGGCTGCGTTGATCTCCATCGTCGGCTCGGTCACCGTGGCCGCGGGCGGCTTCATGGCGATCTACACGATGTACGCGTCGATGAAACAAGCCAAGGTCGAGGGCGACCTGAAGCGCGCCGCACAGCGCGAAGCGCGCAAGACCGAGCGCGGCACCGGCGCTGGATCCGCGCGCAAATCGCGCTCCTGACGCGTGACGCCCGGTCGCTCGACGGAACCGCATGGGGTCGCCTCGGGCGACCCCAATCGACCTGCGACGCCGCGCAACGCGCGTGAGATGGTCGACATGGCACGGGCGTTCTTGACGCGCAAGGCCGTCGAGAATCCGCGGCTGGAGGCAGAGCTGCTCGTCGCGCATGCGCTCCGCCTCGAACGCCTCGGGCTCTTCCTGCGGCTCGATCAACCGGTCGTCGGCGCCGAGGTCGACCGCGCGCGCGACGCGCTCGTCCGACGCGGTCGGCGCGAGCCAGTGGCTTACATCACGGGCGCGAAGGAGTTCTACGGTCGACGCTTCGAGGTCGGCGCGGGCTGCCTCGTGCCGCGCCCGGAGACGGAGCTGCTCGTGGATCGGGCGCGCGAGCTCGCGCCGCAGCCGCGACGCATCCTCGACGTCGGGACCGGCAGCGGCTGCATCGGCGTCACGTTAGCGCTGGAGCTCGCAGGCGCCGAGGTCCTGGCCGTCGATGTCTCCGAGGACGCGCTCGCTTGGGCGCGCCGCAACGCCGAGGCGCTCGGCGCCGCGATCGAGCTCGTGCACGGCGAAGGCCTCTTGGCGCTCGAGACGCGCGGGCCATTCGACCTCGTAGTGTCCAACCCGCCGTACATCGAGCCTGAAGAGTCGGCCGCCTTGGCCCCGGAGGTGCGCGAGCACGAGCCGCTCGGGGCGCTCTTTGCGCCGGCTGGGGATCCGGATCACTGGGCCCGGGAATTGATGCGGCGCGTGCCAGAGGCGCTGACGCCGGGCGGCGCGCTGCTCGTCGAGCTCGGGCACAGGCAAGCGCCGCGGGTCTTGGCGCTCGCGACGGCGCTGGGCCTCGACGCGCGCATCCACGACGACCTCGCCGGCGTGCCCCGCGTGCTCGAGGTCACCGCAGCTCAGAAGTCCGAAGTGCGACGCACGTAGCCGTCGACCGTCTCGCGGTCGGGCAGCGCCATGTCTTGCACGAAGACCGCGATCTCGTAGTGCTCCAGGTTGCGCGCGATGCGCTCGCAGCGGACCACCGCGCCGACGCCCTGGATCTTGCGGACACCGTCCTCGACGGGGATGTCGAACTGCACGCGCAGCGCGGTCATCTCGGGGATCGGGCGGTCGAGGAAGAAGGACACGCCGCCGCGGCTCACGTCGCGGATCTTCGCCTGGTGCACGCCGTCGTCGAGCACGATCGTAATCGGCCAGTCGGCGCGGGCACGCTGGTGCCGGCGCCGCTCCGCGCCCGTGGCCTTACGGCCGACCTCGGGGCTGGCCTCGGGCCCACCAGCATGGGGCGGACCCGTCGGCTTGTGGCGCTCGGGCCCGCGGTCGGGTTCAGGGCTCTGGCTCATGTCCATACCCAGGATGCTATCCGGCTCACGGGCCGCGCGTCGAGCGCCACGCTACACTCATGCCCTCCGGGCGCCCGTCGCGCCCGTCGAGCCCCCTCACTCCAATCCAACGTTCTGCACTATGGCGTCCTTCAATCGGGTCATCCTGATGGGCAACCTCACCCGCGACCCCGAGCTCCGTTTCACCCAGAGCAATATGGCGGTCTGCAAGGTCGGCCTGGCGATGAATCGTCGCGTCAAAGACGCGAACTCCGAGCAGTGGCGCGAGGAGCCCACGTTTGTCGACGTGACGATCTTTGGCAAGCGCGCCGAGGCCTTCCAGAAGTTCCACACCAAGGGCTCGACGGCGTTCTTCGAGGGCGAGCTCCGCTACGACACCTGGGAGGACAAGGAGTCTGGCCAGAAGCGCAGCAAGCTCTACGTCGTCGCGAACAACTGGGAGTTCGCCGGGGCGGGCAAGGGTGAAGGCCGCGGCGGCGGCTCCGAAGGTGGCTACGAGGCCTCAGCGGGCTACGAAGGCGGCGGCTACGGCGGCGGCGGCGGGGGTGGCTATAGCGGCGGCGGTGGCGGCGGCTATGGCAGCGGCTACGGTGCCCCGCGCGGCGGCCAGTCCGGGGGCGCGCCGGGCGGCGGCCAGCCTGCGCCGCAGCCGAGCGCGGACTTCCTCGGCGACGACGACACGCCTTTCTGAGCGCGCGGCGCGTGGACGTCCGAATCCGCCTCTTTGCGGGCCTGCGCGAGCGCGCGGGCGCCGACGAGCTCGTCCTCGACGGGGTGCCCGACGGGACCTCCGTGGGGGAGCTCAAGGCCGAGCTGAGCCGACGCTACCCGGCGCTCGGTGACCTGACAGGTGTCGCCGGGGTCGTGGGCACGGCCTACGTGCCCGCGAGTCGGCCCCTCGTGCCCGGCGAGGTCGTGGCGCTCCTCCCGCCCGTCTCGGGCGGCGCACCGCCAGATCCGAGCGAGCCGCCCGGCTCTGAGGAGCAGGCCCCAGAGCAGGTCCCTGAGCAGGTCCAGGATCGCGCCCTGCGCGCGGGCCTCTTCGAGCTGACCCCCGAGCCGCTGGACCCCGGAGCCCTGCAGGCGCGCCTGGTCCACCCGAGCGCCGGCGCGATCGTCCTGTTCACGGGCACGACGCGGGAGGCAAATCGCGGCCAGGACGTCGTGTGCCTCGACTACGAGGCGTTCCACGAGATGGCCGGCCCTGAGATGGCCCGGATCTTCGAGGAGTGCCGCGCGCGGTACGGCGAAGCGGGCACGGAGCCGCCGCCGACGGACGCCCTCGGCGGCCCTGGCGGCCGCACCCTGCGCATGCTGTGCGTGCACCGGACCGGCAAGGTCGGGGTCGCCGAGCCGTCCGTCGTCGTGGGCGTCTCGAGCCCGCACCGCGACACCGCGTTCCTGGCGGCGCGCTTTCTGATCGATGCGCTGAAGGCCCGGCTGCCGGTTTGGAAGCGCGAGGTCTACGGCGACGGGCACCATTGGATCGGCGAGCGCTCGTGAGCCTTGGCGGCGACGCGCGCGGGCCGATATCCTGTTCGCCTTCGGTGCCCGCCGCCTCCTCTCGCGAGGAGCGGGCGAACCCCGTGCCAGCAGCGTCCCTGCGGCGCCCCGCTCGGGGCCGTCGCCCGAGCCCATGAAACCGCGCCTCGTCTCTCACAACCTCGCCGACGTCGAACGCGAAGAGCTTCCCGTCGACGTCTGCATCGTCGGCGCCGGTCCCGCGGGCCTCGCGTGCGCGATCCATTTGCAGCGCCTCCTGAAGCAGCAGGCCCTCTCCAATCAGCCTGGGTACGTGGAGCGCACCGTGCTCGTCCTCGACAAGGCGGAAGAGGTCGGGCACCACACGCTCTCCGGCGCGGTCATGGACCCGCGCGGCATCGAGCAGCTCTTCCCTGATTGGCGTACCAAGGGCTTCCCGATCCAATCCGAGATCCAGGAGGACTGGGCGGAGCTGCTGCGCCCGAACGGGAAGTCGCAGGCGCTCAAGGGCTTGCTGTGCCCGCCGCCGCTGCGCAACCACGGCAACGTGATGGTCTCGCTCAACGAGGTCGTGCAGTGGCTGGCGAAGGAGGCCGAGGCCCTCGGCACCGAGATCTACGCCGGCTTCCCGGTCGCGGAGACCCGCTTTGAACCGGGCACACAGCGCGTCGTCGGCGTGCGCACGCGTGACAGCGGCATCGCGAAGGACGGCAGCCAGAAGGCGACCTTCGAGCCCGGCATGGACGTCAGCGCGGCGGTGACGGTGTTCGCCGAGGGCGTGCGCGGGAACCTCGCCAAGGACCTCTTCCGCAAGCTGCCGCTCATGGAGGGCCGCAACCCGCAGACCTTCGGCACCGGGATCAAGGAGATCTGGCAGGTGCGCCCCGAGGTCGGCGCGGAGTACTTCGGCAAGGTCGTGCACACGGGCGGCTACCCCCTCGATACCAAGAGCTACGGCGGCTCGTGGATCTACGGGATCGCCCCCGACAAGCTCTCCCTCGGCTTCGTCGTCGGCCTCGACCAGGGCGACGCGAAGCTCGACCCGCACGCCCTGTTCGTGCAGTGGAAGCAGCACCCACGCATCAAGGGCCTGCTCGACGGCGGTAAGGCGCTGCGCTACGGCGCGAAGGCGGTGCCCGAGGGCGGCTACTTCTCGCAGCCCAAGCTCTACGGCGACGGCTTCGTCCTGGTGGGGGACACGGCGGGCTTCCTGAACGCTGCGAAGCTCAAGGGGATCCACCTCGCGATCGAGTCCGGCATGCTCGCGGCCGAGGCCATCGCCGCGGCCCTGGCGGCGAACGACACGAGCGCCGCCAAGCTCGCGCGCTACGACGAGCTGTACCAAGCGTCGCCCGCGCGCGCGGAGCTGTGGCAGTACCGCAACTATCGCCAGGCGTTTGCCAAGGGCATCGTGCGCGGGTCCATCGACTTCGGCGTGCAGATGGTGACGGGCGGGCGCGGCCTGAAGGCGCGCCGCGACGGGCACTCGGACCACGAGTGCATGCAGCCTGTGTCGCAGTCGAAGCTCACGAAGCCCGCGTTCAACGACAGCGACTCCCTCGACAAGCTGACCGACGTGTACCTGTCGGGCAGCATCCACGAGGAGGACCAGCCCTCGCACCTCGTCGTCAACGACCCCTCGATCTGCGTCGAGCGCTGCACGCGCGAGTTCGGCAACCCTTGCCAGCACTTCTGCCCTGCGGCGGTCTACGAATGGCCTGCTGGGACACGCGAGGTCCTGATCAACGCCTCGAACTGCGTGCACTGCAAGACGTGCGACATCATGGACCCCTACGAGAACATCGAGTGGGTCGTCCCCGAAGGCGGGGGAGGCCCCAAATACTTGGGCATGTGACCGGCTTCGGTCGCGTCGCGCCGAGCGGGGCTCGAGGGTCCCTCACCCGCGCGGTCCGCCTCTTTCTGCTACACCCCACCGGCCCTGTTGGTCGATCCCCCCGCTCCCGTCCTCGATGAAATCCTTCTCCGTCAAGACCGCTGGCAAGCTCGCCCGCACGGACCTGCTCGTCGTCCTCGCGCTGGAGGGCACCGCCCCCGCGTTGCCCGAGGGCGTCACGGCGCCGGACGCATTCAGCGCCGGCTTCGAGGCGAAGGCGCGGGCGACACGCGCGAGCTTCGCCGCAGGCTTGGCCACCCAAGTGCTGGCGATCGGCCTCGGCCCGGCGGACAAGGTGGACGCCGAGCTGCTGCGGCGCGTGGGCGCGATCGCGGCCAAGCGCGCGGAGGCCCTCGGGGTCGCCAAGGCGGTGCTGCGCGTGGACGCGAGCTTTGCGGCGCTCGGCGCAGGCGAGGAAGTGAACGGGCGCGCGCTCGCGGAAGGCGCGCTGATGGGCGCGTACCGCTATATCGAGTCGAAGACGAAGCCCGAGGCTCGCAAGCTGCAGTCGTTCACGCTCGAGGGCCCCGCGGGCGCCTTTGCGCGCGGCGCGAAGCTCGCGGAGCTCACCGCGGCAGCGAACGCGTTCACGCGCGACTTGCAGAACCGCGCGGGCAACCTGATGACACCGACCGTGTTCGCGAAGGAGGCGAACGCGCTCGCGAAGAAGCGGGCAGCGGTGACGTGCAAGGTGCTCGACGCTGCGGGGATGAAGAAGGAGGGCATGGGCCTCTTGCTCGGTGTCTCCCAGGGCTCGGTCGAGCCGCCGAAGCTCATCCACCTGACCTACAAGCCGAAGGGGCGCGCGAAGGGGCGCGTCGCGTTCGTCGGCAAGGGCCTGACGTTCGACGTCGGCGGCTACTCGATCAAGCCCTCGGCCAAGCTCGACGAGATGCGCTACGACATGTCGGGCGGCGCCGCGGTCCTCGGCCTGTTCCATGCCTTGGCGCATGGCCTCGACGTGCCCTTCGAAGTGCACGGGATCGTGCCGGCGAGCGAGAACCTGATCGACGGCAACGCGACCAAGCCGGGTGACATCCACACAGCGATGAATGGCACGACCGTCGAGATCCTGAACACCGACGCCGAAGGGCGCCTCATCCTCGCCGACGCGCTCTGCTACGCCTGTGCGCGTGTCAAGCCCGATACGATCGTCGATGTTGCGACGCTCACGGGGGCGGTCATCGTCGGGCTCGGCCACGAGCTGACGGGTATGTTCGCGTCGACCGACGCCTTGCGCGACGACCTCCTAAGCGCGGGTCAACGGTGCGGCGAAGGCGTCTGGCCCTTGCCGCTGCTCGAGGCCCACCGTGAGGGCATGAAAGGCGCGATGGCTGACCTCGCGAACATCGGCTCGCCGGCCATGGGCGCCGGCCCGAGCCAAGGCGCCGCGTTCCTCGCGCACTTCGTGGACGCCGGCATCGCCTGGGCGCACCTCGACATCGCGGGCACTGCTTGGGGCACCCGCGACCGCGACTGGGTGGGCGGCGCCGCAGGCAGCGGTGTTGGAACCCGCCTCTTCATCGACTACCTTCTTCGTCCGCATACGGTGGCCTGAGCGCCGCTGTGTGCCCTGCAGAACGACCTCCTACGGACCCCAAATCGGGAGCCCTGACGTGACCACCAAGGAACTCGTGCCCGGCCTGGCGGGGATCCCCGCCGCCGAATCCGCTGTCAGCTTCATCGACGGCACCATCGGGATCCTCGAGTACCGGGGCTACCGTATCGAGGACCTGTCCGCCCACGCTTCGTACGAGGAGGTCGCGTGGCTGCTCCTCTACGGCGAGCTGCCGACAAAGGCCGAGCTAGCGGCGTTCTCCAGCGACCTCGAGCGCCTGCGTGTCCTGCCGACGGAGCTCGTCGACATGCTGCGCGCGTTCCCGAAGGGCGCGCACCCGATGCGCGCCTTGCAGGCGTCGCTCGCGGGCCTCGGGATGGTCTCGCCGGGGGTCGATCTGAAGGACGCTGCGTCCCGTGACGAGGCTGCGCGGCGTGTCATCGCGTCCGCGCCCGTGCTCGTCGCCGCTTGGGAGCGCATCCGCTCGGGCAAGGACTACGTCGCGCCGCAGGCCGGGCTGTCCACGGCTGGGAACTTCCTCTGGTGCTTGGACGGTGAGGTCCCGTCGGCGATCGCGACGCGCACGCTCGATTGTGCCCTGGTGCTGCACGCCGAGCACACGATGAACGCCTCGACGTTCGCTTGCCGCGTGGTCGCTTCGACGATGAACGACCCGTACACGTCGTGCAGCGCCGCGGTGGGCGCGCTGTTTGGCCCGTTGCACGGCGGCGCGAACGAGGTCGTGTTGAAGCAGCTGCAGTCGATCGGCAAGCGCGAGAACGTTGGCGCGTGGTACGCGGCCAAGCGCGACAAGAAGGAGAAGGTGATGGGCTTCGGGCACCGCGTCTACAAGACGAAGGACCCGCGCGCGTTCAACCTCCAGCGCCTCGCGACGCAGCTCTTCGCGGAGCTCGGCACGACCCCCCTGTACGACATCGCGCTCGGCCTCGAGGAGCTCGTGACGGCGGACCTCGGCCCGCGCGGGATCTACCCGAACGTCGACTTCTTCAGCGGCCTCGTCTACGAGAAGCTGGGCCTGCATACGGACGTCTTCACGCCGATCTTCGCGATGGCGCGGGTCAGCGGCTACTGCGCGCACTGGCTCGAGCAGATGCTCGACAACAAGCTCTTCCGGCCGGGCCAGATCTACGTCGGCAGGCGCGAGCGCGACTGGCAACCGATCGAAGCGCGTTGAGCACGCCGCGCGCTGTGCCCGCGGCGCAGCAGAGCGAGCTCGCGGCGCAGCCTCGCCGGCTGGGTGACATCGGGTCCGGTTCCTGGCGGGACCGGACCCGATGTGTTGGAGCGCGGCCCATGCTGAGCACGGCCCCTGCTGAGCACGGCCCCTGCTGAGCACGGCCCCTGTTGAGCACGGCCCCTGTTGAGCACGGCCCCTGTTGAGCACGGCCCTGCAAACGAGCGCGGCCCTTCGGGTCCCGAGTGAGGACGCCGGGACTTGAACCCGGACGGGGGTGAACCCTTCGGCTTTTAAGGCCGATGCGTCTACCGATTCCGCCACGCCCCCTCGGAAGTCGGCGAGTGTACCCGGCGCGCGCAGTGGGTTCGCCGCCCTGGCTCGCACTTCAGGTCGCACACGGTCTCGCCGGGAGTGTCTTGACCTTGCGGTGGCGCGCACTATCCTCAGCGACCCGACCGCGCTGGATGCTCGGTCGTCAGGCGGCATAGCCAAGTGGTAAGGCGACGGATTGCAAATCCGTTACTCCCCGGTTCGAATCCGGGTGCCGCCTCCATCCTCGCGCTCGGGCTCCCTCGGAGGCCCTGCGGGGCTGAGGCCTGACCAGCGCGCGACTCGGTCACGCTCGCGACGCCGCCGAGGCGCGCAAGAAATCCAGGTCCTCTCCAACGTATCGGGCACGTCCGCGTAGCCCCCCGGCGTGGGGAGCCTCCGTGACGCACATCCTGATCCTGATCCAGCGCAGCGCGCTGGAGCGTGGGGTGACACTCCTGCGAGGCGCACACGCGCGCCCAAGAGGTCCACGTGTGCTTCTGACCGATACACTCTGGGGCGGGGCCGCCAGCGGACCATGCAAGGCGCCCCAAGCATGACGGACGAAGGCCACCCCGAGCAGCGCGGAGACGTCGGGTCAGTGAGTGACCCTGCGGCAGCAGGCGCCGATGGTGCCCGTGAAGCGCAGCGACGCGCTGGTGGGCGCGGGGTCGCGTTGCCAGCCCAGAACGCGGAAGAGGATGCGCTGGACCACGCGCTGGTCCGGCGGGCGCAGGCGGGGGAAGAGGAGGCGTTTGCTGCCCTCGTTCGGCGCCACCAGCGCCGCGCAGTGCGCGTGGCCCGCAGCATGGTGCCGAGCGACGAGGATGCCCAGGATTTGGCCCAGGAGGCGTTCCTGCGTGTGTTCCGGAGCCTTGACCGCTTTGACTTCCAGCACGCGTTCACGACCTGGCTGTACCGCATCGTGACGAACCTCTGCATCGACCACCTGCGCCGCCGTCGGCCGCAGGTCTCGACCGCAGGCTTGGACGAAGATGACGCCGAGTTCGACCTACCTGACCCGCGGGTCGCCGAGCCCTCGGGCCGCCTCGAAGCGGCCGAGACTGGCGACGAGGTGCGCGCGGTCTTGGAGACGCTCGCGCCGCACTTCCAGTCGGTGTTGACCTTGCGTGAGATCGAGGGCCTCCCGTGCAACGAGATCGCCGAGATCGTCGGCGCGACCCACGTCACGGTGCGCTGGCGGTTGCACCGCGGGCGCAAGCTCTTCCAGGAAGAGTGGGAGCGGCGCGCGCGCCTGCGGGAGGCGCGCGGTGGGGAGGGAACGCTCGACCAGGATTTGGGCGGTGAATCCAACAGGGCGGCGCGGCGCCCGTAGGCGCCGACAGCGAGCTTGAGCAGCCTCGGGCCCGCCCCGCGGGCGGCGCAGGTTGACCGAGACCGAGACCGAGACCGAGACCGAGAAACAGAGAACCAAGTGCGCGTGAAACGAGAGCGCTCGCGCCGAGAGAGCCAGAATTGACCCCGATGGACCCGAACGCAGAACTCGACCCTGACCTCGTGCGCGAGGGGCGCTCGCTTGCCGAAGGCTGGCGTTCCGCCGACTTCGAAGCGGCGCTGCCTCTGTACGTCGGCGGCGATCTCGAGCCGGTCGAGGCCGCGACGGTCCGTGCGTGGATGGAGATGCACCCGGATGCGGTGCTGGCGGCGAACGCGGCGTTGCAGGCGCGGTCAGCGCTCGTCGAAGGCGGCGCGCGCGTCGGACGGCTCGCGGAGGTCGACCTCTGGCCGGGGATCCGGGCTGCGCTCGCGGCCGAGGGGTGGCTCGGATCGAAGGGGGCCTCCGTCGCGGGAGATGGACTCGAACGTGTGTCGTCGCCATCCTTGAAGGCGGAGGCCGGTGCGCGAGAAGGCGCGCAGCGGTCCTCCGAGCACGGGTTGCGGGCACTGACGACGCAGCCAGGCGAGAGCGCTGACCTGCGGCCCGCCGCCGGTCGTCGGTGGTGGGCGGGGGCCTTCGGTGGCTCCGGCCTGGCGGCAGCGGCGGCGGTGCTGTTCACGGCGGGCCTCGCGTGGGTGCTCGGGCTCGGCGCCGAACGTGCGCCGCAGCCGCCGCGTGGCGTGACCGGTCCGGTGGCCGTGGCGACGAATCCTCGCGCCCCGGGCCTCGGCAGCGGAGCGCAGGCGGTGCGCAGCGGTGCGAAGTCCCCCCTGGGGATGGGCGCGAGCGGTGCGATTCCGGTCGACCTCGTAGGGCGCTTCGAGCTGCCCGAAGGCGTCGTGCGCCTCGGCGCGTCGGTCGGGCCTCCGCTCGAGGCGCAGGCCGAAGACGTCGACCTCAGCAACTACCACCCTGACGGCGGCTTCCCGATCGGGTGGCCGGCGGGGCAGGGCAACGCGGTCGTTGGCGGCGTCGAGCAGACCCGGGAGGTCTACCTCGTGCCGCTGCGCGGCCGGTGACCGACGGCGCGGCCTCCGCTGGAGTCGGGGCGCGCCCTTTCCAACGTAGCCGGACCATGACGGTCCAAGTTGAGCAGCCATGAAGTCCCGTTCCATCGTTTCGATGGCGGCCGCTGGAGTGGTGGTCGCCGCAGCCATTCCGAGCTTCGCGCGTTACGCGCCCACCACGTTGCAGCGCCAGGGCTTTGAGGTCCAGGGCCCCACGAGCCTTGGTCCGGGGGCGCAAGCGGCGGGTTCCACCGCGCCGCAGTCCAATGCAAGCGGGTCGCAGGACCCTGCTCGCCCTGGGATCGAGCCGCTTCGGCCCATCGAGCGTGACCACCTCGCGCCGTCCGGCTCGCGCTCCGCGGACGGGAGCGCGCCCTTGCCGCGCGGAGGGAGCGCGCCGCCGTCCGCGCCGTCGCCGCTGACGCAGGACGCCCAACCGCGGCTGACAGCGGAGGACATCGCAGAGCTCCTGTCCGAACCCGACCTCGACGTGCGCGAGCGCAACTTCGAGCAGCTCATCGCGGATGCGAGCGATGACCTCGCCGTGCAGGCAGCGCTCGAGGACCTCGCGGCGGGCGTCGCGTCGGACGTTGCATGGAGCGCACGTCTCGCGCTGCGCGAATTGCGCGCACGTCCACGGGCGCTCGCGCGTGTGTACCCCGGCGGTTCAGCTCCGGGGGCCGGGGCGCAGGGCGCGCTGCAGGACCCCTTCGAGGCCGCGCGGCGTCGCATGGATGCCTTATTCGGTGGGGGTGGTGCCCTCGACCCGTTTGATCTCTTCGATTCGATGCAGCCGTTCGGGTCGATGCAGCCGTTCGGGCAGCGTCCCGGCCTGGATCCATTCGAGGAGCTGCGCGCGCAGTTGCGGCGCATGGATGAGTGGACCGCGCCGTTGCAAGGTGGCTCGGGCGCAGCGCCGCCAGCCGGGGGCATGACGCTCCAAGGGCGCAGCGAGAGCTTCTCCATGACGCCCGACGGCGTGCGCCTGGAGATCACCGAAGACGGCCCGAACGGCCGCGAGACCAAGACCTACGAGGCGTCCACCCTCGAAGAGTTGTACGCGGCGCATCCTGAGCTTCAATCAGGGACGCTGCGTGTGCGGTGAGCGCGAACGCCGGCGCCAACGCGCCGAAGTGAGCCTGGGCCCAGGGACGCTGGTCCCCACGGGTGCCACAGCGCGCATTTGAGGCCGAGGCGCTGGATGTCGCCGATTGCGCGACGCCAGCGTCGAGGCCGGTGTCCGGTCGCGAGGGGCACTGAGCTAGGTGTCAGCGTGGTGGTCAGCCCTCGTTGTCTGCGTCCAATAGATGAGCGGGCGCAATGGGGGCCAGCTTCGCCTGAGCCCAGCGCGGGCTTTGCGTGTCTCGCAAGCAGAGCGCCGCGCGCCGCGCGGGGCCGGGCCCCAGGGCCCCGGCCCCGTTGCCCTACCCGCCTCGCGGCCAACCCGTACACTCAGGGGGAAACCGTCCCCTATCCGACCCTGACTCCACACCGCTCCGCAATCCATGAATTCACTTCGTACCGGCCTCGGCGCCGGCCTCTTGTGCGCTTTGGCGCCGATGGCCGCGGCGCAGCTCACGATCGTCTCGAACCTGCCCGGTTCGTTCGTCGACATCTCCGGGACCGGCACGCCGCTCTCGCTCACCGATGACGGCGAGGTCGACATTCCGACGACGATCGGGAACTCACTCTTCGCCGCCGGTTCGGCGCGCGTCGGCAGCAACGGCGGCGTCCGCTTCGGTGGCGCTGGCACGGACCTTGCGTTCACCAACCTCAACCTGCCCAACACCGGCGCGTTCTCGCTCAACAGCCAATCGCTGCTGCCGTTCTGGGACGACGTCAACACCGCCAGCGGCACGCTCGGCGAGATCTATTGGCAGGAGACGATGGGGATGTTGATCGTCCAGTGGGACAACATCGAGTTCTACAACTCGACTGGCCTCGGCACCGCGCGTTTCCAAGTGCAAGTCCCCTCGACCGGCAGCACATGGGCGCGCTTCGTGTACGCCGACATCATGCAAAGCCGCCCCAACGGCGGCGAAAGCGCGACGATTGGCTACCAGGCTGGCGCCATCGGCAACGATGTCGAGTTCTCGTTCAACACGCCTGGCGCGGTCACGGACGGCACGGTGCTCTCGCTCGTCGGCACGTTCTCCCCGCCGCCGCCGCCGCCGAGCAACGACGACTGTGGCGCGGCCCTTCCGATCGCTCTGAACACTCCGACTGCGTTCAACACGATCTCAGCGACCACGAGCCTCCCAGCCTTCACCTGCGTCGCGGGTGGGGCAGACGTCTGGTACACGTACACCGCGAACAGTGCGAATACGATCATCGTCGACACGTGCGGCTCGAGCTTCAACACGCTGCTCGAGGTCTACAGCGGCACGTGCGCGGGGCTCGTGTCCGAGCGTTGCAATAACGACTTTTGCGGCACGCAAGCGAGCCTGAACTTTGTCGGTGTGCCAGGCGTGACCTACCGCATCCGCGTCGGCGGCGCGAACGGCGAGGCGGGCATGGGCACGTTGCTCGTCACGGAAGCGCCGCCGCCCTCCCTGTCGATGGTGGACAACCTGCCGGGCACCTGGATCGACATTTCGACGACGGGGACGCCGTTGGGGCTGACCGATGACGGCGAAGTTGACATCACGACGACGATCAGCAACCCCCTCTTTGCCGCCGGCATCGTGCGCGTCGGGAGCAACGGTGGGATCCGCTTCGACGGGATCGGACAAGACCTCGCGGTCGGCAACTTGCCCTTGCCGAGCACGGGCGCTTTCGGGCTCGATGGTCAATCGCTCCTGGGCTTCTGGGACGACCTCGACACGGACTCGGGCCTCTACGGCGAGATCTACTGGCAGGAGACGCAGGGTCGCCTCATCGTCCAGTGGCAGGCGGTCGCGTTCTTCAACGGCAGCGCGACGTCGGACACCGTGACGTTCCAGATCCAGGTCCCAGCGAACGGCGGCAACGTCCTCGCACAGTTCCTGTACCAGGACGTGGCGAGCGTCCGCGCGGACGGCGGCGGCAGCGCGACGATCGGCTACCAGGCGGGCTCCCTGGCGAACGAGAACGACGTCGAGTGGAGCTACAACACCTCGAACGCGGTCGCGAACGGCGACGTCCTCTCGCTCATCACTGGCGGCGGCGGCGTCGGGGCGCCGTATTGCACGGCGAACGCAAACTCGACGGGCGTCGCCGGCGCGATCTCTGGTTCGGGCAGCGCGTCGATCGCGAGCAACACCCTCACCCTCGAGGCGTCGAGCTTGCCGGTCAACTCGTTTGGCTTCTTCCTGACGAGCACGACCCAAGCCGTGACCCCGAACCCGGGTGGCAGCCAGGGCACGCTGTGCCTCGGGGGCCAGATCGGTCGGTACGTCGGCGCTGGCCAAATCAAGAACAGCGGCGCGACGGGTGAGTTCTCGCTGCTCTTGAACTTGAACCAGATCCCGACCCCGAACGGCTTTGTGTCAGCGATGGTCGGCCAGACCCGGAGCTTCCAGGCCTGGTACCGTGACGCGATCGGCGGCAACGCGACCTCGAACTTCACGAACGGCCTCGCCGTGACGTTCAACTGATTTGGTCTCCGGCGCCGACCGCGGCGCCTCGGAGCCTGCGCCGCAGGACGCGGTCCGCAGCCTGGTGCGCCCGTGCGTCGGAGCGAAGCGCAGCAGATCCCTAACCGCTTGACGCTGTTTGGGATCTTGCTGCCGCGCAGCTCCGGCGCCCCGGGGGGGCGCCGCGATGCGAGACATCATGTTGTGGCTTAGGCTCCTCGGGGGTGCACTGCAGGCGCGCCCGAGCGCGCCGCCACACATCGCGCCCGGCGGGTGCCAAGACCATGAATGCCGAGGGTGTGGCTGGGGTCGCGCCGCAGCGTTGGTCGTAAGCGTCGGTCCTTTGTAAACGTGCATGGCATAGGCCCCGCGCGATCCCCGGCTGTATCGCGGGGGGACCGGATCGTGGATCCCGCCGGCCTCACGCCCTGGTCCCGACGGGTATGCTAGTCCGCGAGTAACGTCTCCCGTCCGACTCCGACTCCATCCACAGTCCATGACTTCCATTCGCACTGGCCTCACAGCAGGCCTCGCTTGCGCGCTCGCGCCCATGGCCGCCGCGCAGCTCACGATCGTCTCTAATCTCCCCGGGTCGTTCGTCGACATCTCGGGCACCGGTACCCCCCTCTCGCTCGCCGACGACGGCGAAGCTGACATCGCGACGACGATCGGCAACGCGCTGTTCGCCGCGGGCACGGCGCGCGTCGGCAGCAATGGCGGCGTCCGCTTTGCAGGGACCGACCTCGAGCTCGCCTTCGGTAACTTGAACCTGCCTGCGGCGGGCGCATTTGGCCTCACGAGCCAATCGCTCCTGCCGTTCTGGGACGATGTCAATACCGTCGGCGGAACGCTCGGCGAGATCTATTGGCAGGAGACGATGGGCATGCTCATCGTCCAGTGGGACAACATCGAGTTCTTCAACTCCCCTGGTCTCGGCACCGCGCGCTTCCAAGTTCAGGTCCCCGCGACGGGCACGACCTGGGCGCGCTTTGTCTACGACGACATCATGCAGGTCCGCGCCAACGGCGGCGAGTCCGCCACGATCGGCTACCAAGCCGGTGCCTGGGGCAACGACGTTGAGTTCTCGTTCAACACCGCCGGGGCGGTCATGGACGGCACGGTGCTGTCGCTCGTCGGCACGTTCACCCCACCGCCGCCGCCGCCGGCCCCGACACTGACGATCGTGGACAACCTGCCTGGGACCTGGGTCGACATCTCAACCACTGGGACGCCGCTCAGCCTCGCGGATGACGCCGAGGTCGACATCTCGACGACGATCAGCAACGCGCTCTTCGCGGCCGGCGTCGTGCGCGTTGGGAGCAACGGCGGGATCCGCTTCGACGGAACGGGGCAAGACCTCGGGGTCGGCAACCAGACCCTCCCGAACGCGGGCGCCTTCGGGATCGATGGGCAGTCGCTCTTGGGCTTCTGGGACGACATCGACACCGAGAGCGGCCTCTGGGGCGAGATCTACTGGCAGGAGACGATGGGGATGCTCATCGTTCAGTGGCAGGCGACGGCCTTCTTCAACGGCAGCGCGACGGCGGACACCGTCACGTTCCAGATCCAAGTTCCGTCCAACGCCGGCGCCGTGATGGCGCGCTTCCTCTACCAGGACGTCTCCAGCGTCCGCGCGGACGGCGGCGGCAGCGCAACGATCGGCTACCAGGCGGGCTCGTTCGCGAACCAGAACGACGTCCAATGGAGCTTTGACACCCCGGGCGCCGTCGCGAACGGCGACGTGCTGTCGCTCGTCATGGGCGCCGGCAGCGTCGGGGCTCCCTACTGCACCGCGAACGCGAACTCCACCGGAGCCGCGGGCGTGATCGCAGGCTCGGGCAGCGCGACCGTCGCGAGCAATGACCTGACGCTCGAGGCGTCGAGCTTGCCGGCCAACGCGTTCGGCTTCTTCCTGACGAGCGCCACGCAGGCGATGACGCCGAACCCGGGCGGCAGCCAAGGCATCCTCTGCCTCGGGGGCCTGATCGGCCGCTACGTCGGCGCTGGCCAGATCAAGAACAGCGGCGCGGCAGGCGAGTTCTCGCTGCTCCTGAACCTGAACCAGATCCCGACCCCGAACGGCTTTGTGTCGGCGATGGTCGGCCAGACCCGGAGCTTCCAGGCCTGGTACCGTGACGCCATCAACGGCGTCGCGACCTCGAACTTCACGAACGGCCTCGCCGTGACGTTCAACTGATCCGGGTCCCGGCACCGAGCGCGGTGCCAAGTGCCCCGAACGTCTGACACGGGGCACAGGCGGCTCGAAACAAGCAGGGCCCGAGCGATGCTCGGGCCCTGCTTGTCTTCATTGGAGCGCGCCCAAGTGCGCCGCCAGGATGCGCGGTGGGAGCGCAACGCCGCTCCAGGGCTGAGCTTCGACCCGGGGCGGTGTCGGTGCTCTGAGCGTGAGTGGCGGCCCCGGTGCATCCAGATGGCGCAGGTGGCGGGCCCCAGCGCGACCCCCGGTGGTCGCTCGGGCGGCGGGGTCGTTGATCCCGCCGGCCTCGCGGCCTGGTCCGGACAGGTATCCTTGTCGGCGGTCAACGTCTCCCGTCCGACTCCGACTCCTTCCACAGCCCATGAATTCAATTCGTACAGGCCTGACCGCCGGCCTCGCGTGCGCGCTGGCGCCGATGGCCGCGGCGCAGCTCACCATCGTGTCGAACCTCCCCGGTTCGTTTGTCGACATCTCCGGCACCGGCACGCCGCTCTCGCTCACCGATGACGGCGCAGTCGATATCAATACGACGATCGGCAACTCCCTTCTTTCCGCCGGTGTCGTGCGTGTTGGAAGCAATGGCGCGGTCCGATTTGACGGGCCTGGCCAGACCCTCGGCTACACGAACGCGAACATCCCGAGCGCGAACGCATTCGGGCTCGACAGCCAGGTCCTGATGGGCTTCTGGGACGACCTCGACTCAGACTCGGGCCTCTACGGCGAGATCTACTGGCAGGAGACGCAGGGTCGCCTCATCGTCCAGTGGCAAGCGGTCGCGTTCTTCAACGGCAGCGCGACGTCGGACACCGTGACGTTCCAGATCCAGGTCCCGGCCAACGGCGGCAACGTCGTCGCGCAGTTCCTGTACCAGGACGTCGCGAGCGTCCGTGCGGACGGCGGCGGCAGCGCGACGATCGGTTACCAGGCGGGCTCGGCGGCCAACCAGAACGACGTCGAGTGGAGCTTCAACACTCCGAACGCGGTCGCGAACGGTGACGTCCTTTCGCTCGTCATGGGGCCCGGTATCGTCGGGACGCCGTACTGCACGGCCAACGTGAACTCCACCGGAGCCGCGGGCGCGATCGCTGGCTCGGGGAGCGCAAGCGTTGCGAACAACAACGTGACGCTCGAGGCGACGAGCTTGCCGCTCAACTCGTTCGGTTTCTTCCTCACGAGCTCGGGCCAGGCGATGACGCCGAACCCGGGCGGCAGCCAAGGTATCCTCTGCCTCGGGGGCCTGATCGGCCGCTACGTCGGCCCTGGCCAGATCAAGAACAGCGGCGCGACGGGCGAGTTCTCGCTGCTCCTGGACCTGAACCAGATCCCGACCCCGAACGGTTTTGTGTCGGCGATGGTCGGCCAGACCCGGAGCTTCCAGGCCTGGTACCGTGACGCCATCAACGGCGTCGCGACCTCGAACTTCACGAACGGCCTCGCCGTGACGTTCAACTGATCCGGTTCCCGGCACCGAGCGCGGTGCCAAGTGCCCCGCACGTCTGACTCGGGGCACAGGCGGCTCGAGACAAGCAGGGCCCGAGCGACGCTCGGGCCCTGCTTGTTTGCCTCTCGTTGACTTCGGCGCGCTCGCTCGATCCCGGCCCTAGGAGCCTGCGCCACAGAGCGCGATTCGCATCGCGGCGCTCCCGCGCGCCGGAGCCGCGTTGCAGCAAGGTCCCAAATAGCATCAAGCTATGAGGAACTTGCTGCGCCTTGCTCCAACGCACGGGAGCACTACGCTGCGAACCGCGTTCTGTGGCGCAGACTCCTAGCGGCGCTTCGGCATCCCGTGCCCAGGCATCGGCAGGCTCAATGGGCCGCGTGCGGGCTCGCCCTCGATCGGGCGCAGCTCCTTCAGGACTGCGATCTCGTCGCACTTGTGGAACTTCGGGCAGTTCAAGCAGTCGTTGAACACCTTGTGCGGCAGGTGGGAGTGCTCGACGACTTGGAAACCGAGCCGCTCGAAGAAGCCGACGACGTACGTGAACGCCATGACACGGGCGATCCCGAGCTCGTCGGCGGTCTCGAGCAGCTTGTCCGCGATCGCACGGCCGATGCCGTGCTGGCGGTACTCCGGCGCGATCGCGATCGAGCGGATCTCGGCGAGGTCCGTCCAGATGATCGCGAGCGCGCCGCAGCCGACGAACGTGTCGCCGACGGTGGCGACGACGAAGTCGCGCAGGTTCTCGACGATCGACGCCGGCGAGCGAGGCAGCATGACGCCGTCCGTCGCGAGGCCGTTGATCAGGTCGAGCATGTCGCCGACGTCATCGACGCGGGCGTGGCGGAGGGTGATTGCGAGGGTTTGGTCCAAGCCAGTGGGCCCGGTCTCGAGCGCGCTGCGGGCGCCCGTCACGTGGTCGAGGTGAACAGGGAGTTCCAGCGCGCCACTTCGGCGCGCACGCGGTCAGGGGCGGTGCCGCCCGTGCACGCGCGGCGGCCCAGCATGGCCTCGACCGAGAGGTCCGCCGCGAGGTCGCCGGCGAGCTCCGGGAAGAGCTCACGTCGCTTCGCGAGCGGCAACGCGGGCAGCTCACAGCCGAGCTCCTCGGCGAGCCGGACGGCGCTCCCGACGCGATGGTGCGCGTCCCGGAACGTCACGCCTGCGCGCACCAAGAGGTCCGCCAGGTCCGTCGCGTCAAGGAAGCCGCCCTGGACCGCCGCGCGGCACCGGTCCTCGTTGTAGCGCGCCGAGCGCACACACGCCGCCGTCACACGCAAGCACGCGGACGTCGTGTCGAGCGCGTCGAACAGGGCCTCTTTGTCCTCTTGCAGGTCCTTGTCGTACGCCAGCGGCAGGCCTTTGGCCAACGTCAGCAGCGTCGTCAGGTCGCCGATCACTCGCGCGCACTTGCCGCGTACGAGCTCGAGCGCGTCCGGGTTGCGCTTCTGCGGCATCAGGCTCGAGCCCGTGCACACGTCGTCCCCGAGCCGCAGGAAGCCCGCCTCTTGCGTCGCGAAGAAGATCCAGTCTTCGGCGAGGCGCGAGAGGTGCACCATGATCGTCGAGCACGCGAAGACGACCTCGAAGGCGTGGTCGCGGTCGCTGACCGCGTCGAGGCTGTTGCGCGTCGGCCCGCCGGCGAAGCCCATATCCGCCGCGAGCGCCTCGCGGTCCACCGGCCACGCGGTGCCCGCCAGGGCGCCGCTGCCGAGCGGCGAGGTGTCCATCCGCCGCGACGCGTCCGCGAGCCGCGTCGCGTCCCGCGCGAGCATCTCGACGTACGCCAACGCGTGGTGCCCAGCCGTCACGGGCTGTGCGCGCTGCAGGTGGGTGTACCCCGGCAGAGGCAGCGCGGCGGTCGCCTCGGCCAGCGCGACGAGGGCGCGCATGAGCTCGCCCAGGTCCCCGCCGATGCGGATGATCTGCCCCTTGAGGTGCAGCTTCAGGTCCGTCGCGACTTGGTCGTTGCGCGAGCGCCCCGTGTGCAGCTTCTTGGCGAGGTCGCCCACGCGCTCGCGCAGGGTGTCCTCGACAAATGCGTGCACATCCTCGGCGGACGAACGCGACAGCAACGACGGGTCGCGGCGCACGTCGTCCCCGAGCGTCGTCAGCGCTGCTTCGAGCGCCGTCACTTCCTCCGCGGACAAGACCCCCGCGCGCCCGAGCGCCCGGGCCCAGGCCGCGGACCCCGCGAGGTCCTCGAACACGAGGCGCAGGTCGAACGGCAGGCTGCGGTTGAACGCCTCGAACGCGGGGTCGAGGCTGCCGCCCTGGCGGCCGCCCCAGAGGCGCGGCTGCGCGCTCGCCGCGGTCGCTTGGGGCGCGCCGGCCGCTGCCTGCGCGCCGGATTTGGAGTCAGCGCCCTGGTTCATGCGTGCTGGCCTTCCCGGACGGCGGGCTCGGCGGTCGCGCCGCTGTGCTTGCGCTCGACCTGACGCGCGACCGTTCCCGGGAGCCCGAAGAGGCGCACGAAGCCCTCGCTGTCCGCCGGCTCGTAGCCGGCGCCCATCGTGAAGCTCGCGAGCGCTTCGCTGTAGAGCGAGTACGGGCTCGTGACCGACCGCGACGTCGCCGTGCCCTTGAAGAGGCGCACGGTGACTTCGCCGGTGCAGTGTTTCATCGCCTCGGCGAAGAGGGCGTCCAGCGCCTCGCGCTTCGGGTGGAACCACTGGCCGTAGTACACAACGCGCGCGAACTCGGGCGCGAGGCGCTCGCACAGGTCGAGCGTGTCGCGCTCGACGCACACGCTGCGCAGGGTGCGCAGCGCCTCATAGAGGATCGTGCCGCCCGGCGTCTCGTAGAGCCCGCGCGACTTCATCCCGACGAGGCGGTTCTCGATGATGTCGACGCGCCCGACGCCGTGGGCGCCGCCGAGCTCATTCAAGCGCTCGACGAGGGCGACCCCGCCGAGGCGCTCGCCGTCGACGGACACCGGCAAGCCGGCCTCGAACCCGACGCGCACGTCGCGCGGCGCGTCCGGCGCCTTAGCAGGATCGACGGTCAACATCCACGCGTCGTCCGGGGGCGGGTTGCGCGGGTCCTCGATCGCGCCGCCCTCGTGGCTGATGTGCCACAGGTTCCGGTCGCGGCTGTAGATCTTCGTGCGGCTCGCCGTGATCGGGATCTTGTGCGCGGCCGCGTAGTCGATCGCGTCCTCGCGCGAGCTGATGTCCCAATAGCGCCAGGGCGCGACGACCTCGAGGTCCGGCGCAAACGCGCGGTACCCGAGCTCGAAGCGGACCTGGTCGTTGCCCTTGCCTGTGCAGCCGTGCGCGACCGCGTTGGCGCCGACCTCGCGCGCGTATTCGACCTGCGCGCGGGCGAGGATCGGCCGCGCGAAGCTGGTGCCCAGGAGGTAGCGCCCCTCATACACGGCGAGCGCGCGCAGCGTCGGCCACACAAACTCCTCGACAAACGGCCGGCGCAGGTCGACGACCTTGCACGACGCCGCGCCGCACGCTGCGGCTTTGTCCTCAAGGCCGCGGAGCTCGTCCGCGCCCTGCCCGACGTCGCCCGCGACGCAGTGCACCTCCCAGCCGCGCTCCTTCAGCCACGGCACGATGATCGACGTGTCGAGGCCACCGGAGTAGGCCAGGACGACCTTGCGGCCGTGCCCTTCGAGCTGCTCGAGCCCGCGCTTCGTGTGGGGCTGGCTCACGCTTGCACCTCCACGGCGTCGAGGTCGAACGCGGGCGTGCGCTGGGCGGATTCGCCGGCGCCCATGAGCATCGCCATGACGGCCTTCTGCGCGTGCAGGCGGTTCTCTGCGATGTCGAACACGATCGACTGCGGCCCGTCCATTACGGACGCCGTGACCTCCTGGCCGCGGTGCGCGGGCAAGCAGTGCATGAAGACCGCGTCAGGCTTCGCGAGCGCCATCATCTCATCGTCGACCTGGTAATCGGCGAAGACGCCGGAGCGCTCTTCGACCTCGTCTTCCTGGCCCATGCTGGCCCAGACGTCCGTGTAGATCGCGTCTGCGCCGCGGACCGAGTCTTCGATCTCGTCCGTGTAGTCGATCGTCGCGCCCGACAGCTTCGCCGCCGCGAGCGCTTGGTTCATGACCTTGAGGTTCGGCTCGTAGCCCTCCGGCGAGACCGCGAGGAAGTCCGCGCCGAGCTTCGCGCACGCCATCATCAGCGAGTGACACGTGTTGTTGCCGTCGCCGACGAACACGATCTTGCGCCCTTCGACCGAGCCCCAGCGCTCGGTGAGCGTCAGCGTGTCTGCCAGGGCCTGGCAGGGGTGCAGGAGGTCCGTAAGGCCGTTGATCACCGGAATGGACGCGTTCTTCGCGAGGTCCATGACGGTCCGATGGCGGAACGTCCGCGCGATGATGCCGTCGACCCAGCGCTCGAGGTTCTTCGCCATGTCACGCACGGACTCGCGCGAGCCCATGCGCTGGTCGCGCAGGTCGAGGAACACCGCGCTGCCGCCGAGCTCCTGGATCCCGATATCGAACGTCACGCGCGTGCGCAGCGACTCCTTCTCGAAGAGCATCGCGATGCGCTTGCCCGCGAGCAGGTCCTTGTAGGCCGCGCGGTTGGCCTTGATCTCGATCGCGGTCGCGAGCAAGCGCTTCAGCTCGTCCGCTTGGAGGTCGCCGATCGCGATGAAGTCCTGGACAGGGAGGCGTCCGAATGGGTTGTGGGTCATCGTGGTGGTGGGGGTGCGAACGAGGGGATCAGTGCTGGGAGAGGACGGCGTCGAGCTGCTCGAGGCCGAAGGCCACGTCGTCGGCGGTCACGACGAACGGCGGCAAGAAGCGGAGCGTGTCACAGGCTGCGGTCGTGATGATGACCCCGGCGTCGAAGAGGGCCGCTTGGACGGCGGCGGCCTTGCCCGGCACGACGAGCCCTTGCATGAGCCCGCGCCCGCGGCGCAGCGAGACCGACGCGTGCTTCGCAGCGAGCGCGTCGAGGCCGGCCGCCAATTGCGCGCCGCGCTCGGCGATATTCACGGAAAGTCCGCCTTCGAGCTCGTCGAGCACGACGTGCGCGGCGCGGCAGGCGAACGGGTTGCCGCCGAACGTCGTGCCGTGGTTGCCCGGCTGCAGGACGGCGGCGAACTTGCCGCGCGCGAGCGTCGCGCCCATCGGGATGCCCGCGGCGATCGGCTTCGCGAGCGTGACGACGTCGGGCTTCACGCCCACGGCGTCAGCGGCCAGGAACGTGCCCGTGCGCCCGAGCCCGCATTGGATCTCGTCGTGGACGAGGACGGTGTCGGTCGCGTCGCACAGCCGGCGCGCAGCGCGCAGATAGTCGTCGGACAGCGGACGCACGCCGCCCTCACCTTGGATCGGCTCCAGCACGAGGGCTGCGGGCCGCGCCGCGAGCGCCGCCTCGAGCCCCGCGATGTCATCGGGCGTCACGAGCTGCATCTCCAGCGTCGGCGCGAAGGGCTCGCGGTACGCCGGGTTCGCCGTGATCGAGACGCTGCCCATCGTGCGCCCGTGGAAGCCGTGCTCGAGCGCGACGAAGTGCGTCCGCGGCGCGGCGCCGGTGGCATCGCTCACAGTGCGCTGGTACTTGCGCGCGAGCTTCAGCGCGCACTCGTTGGCCTCGGTGCCCGAGTTCGACAGGAACACCGTGTCCATGCCCGCCAGCGCCGTCAGGCGCAGGGCGAGCGTCTCGCCCTCCTTGTGGCGGAACAGGTTCGATGTGTGCGTCAGCGTCGCGAGCTGCTCGGACAGCGCTGCCACGAGCCGCGGGTGCGCGTGCCCGAGCGCCGTGCAGCCGATGCCGGACATGAGGTCGAGCCACTTGCGCCCGTTCTCGTCCGTGAGCCACGCGCCGCTGCCGCGCACGAACACGGGCAACGCGCGCTTGTACGTCGGGAAGAAGCCCGCGTTGCCGATGGTCGGCAGCGCCGGGGCGGCGGGGGTCGTCACGGGCGTAGCCTCAGTGGGGGGGGTCTCGAGCTCAGGCATGGTGCACCTCCGGCAGGAAGCGGGTGCCGACGTCAGGGTGGAGCGCCGCGCGCACCGCGTCCTCGCCGTCGGCGAGCGCGATCTTGACGAGCGCGCTGGGGTTAGCGGCCGCCGCGGCGAGCGCCGCGTCGACCTTCGGCAGCATGCCGCCCGAGATGACGCCGGCGGACGTCAGGGCGCGGCAGCTGGCAGGGGTGAGCGCGCCGATGCGCGCGCGCGTCGCGTCGAGGACGCCGGGCACGTCGGACAGGAACAGCACGATGTCCGCGCCAAACGCCGCGGCGAGCGGCGCGACGGCGTGGTCGGCGTTGATGTTCAGGAAACGATCATCGTCCGGCGCGCCCGAATCAGGCGCGACGGACGCGACGACGGGCACGAAGCCCGCGTCGACGAGGCGCTCCAGCACGCTCGCATCGACCGCGGTGACCTCGCCGACGTAGCCCAGGTCCGCCTCGGCGTGCTGCAGGCGCTGGGCCTGGTAGAGGCCCGCGTCCGCGCCGGTGAGGCCGAGCGCCGGCACGCCCGCTGCAACCAGCGCGGCGGTCAGCTTGCGCGAGACCTCGCCGCCGAGCACCTGCAGCACGACCTCGGCCGTCGCCGCGTCGGTGACGCGCAGGCCCGCGACGCGCTTCGTCTCGAGCCCCAGCCGTGTCGAGAGGCGCCCGACTTGGTTGCCGCCGCCGTGGACGACCACGACCGCGGCGCCGTCCGCGCGCGCCGCCGCGACGGCCTTGGCGAACGCGGCGCGCGGGCCGGCCTCCTCGAGGGCGGCGCCGCCGATCTTCACGAGGATGCGCTCGCGGTGGGTCACGCGTGGCCTCCTTGCGGCGCGCTGGTCGGCGCGGCGCCGAGGCCGAGGGTCTCCGGCAGCCCGAACATGCAGTTCATCGCCTGCACGCCCTGGCCAGCGGCGCCCTTCACGAGGTTGTCGATCGCGGACGTGATCACGACGCGCGCCCCGCCGTCCGCCACGGCGATGTGGCAGCGGTTTGACCGCGCGACGTCCGCGATCCCAGGCTGCTCGCCCGCCGCGTGCACGTGCACACACGCCTCGCCCGCGTAGGCCTCGGCCAGGGCCGCGCGCATGCGGTCAGCGTCCCAGCCGCGCGCGGGTTCGACGTACAGCGTCGAGAGGATCCCGCGGAACGTCGGCAAGAGGTGGGGGACAAACACGAGCGTCGGCGCGCGGCCGTCGCTGGCGGCGCGGTCGAGCTCTTGCTGGATCTCGGGCTGGTGGCGGTGCTTGCCGACGCCGTAAGCGCGGTAGTTGCCCTCGACGTTGCCGTAGAGCGTCGTCTCGTTCGGCTGCTTGCCCGCGCCCGAGACGCCGCTGGCGGAGTTCGCGATCAGGGCGGACCCTGAGGCGACGGCGCCGCGCGCGACGAGCGGCAGGCTGGGCAGCAACACCGAGGTGGGGTAGCAGCCCGGGCACGCCGCCAGGCGCGCGCCGCGCAGCGCGGGCCGCGCGTGCTCGACGAGCGCGTAGACGGCGGCGTCGAGCAGCTCCGGGGCCGCGTGCGGCGCGCCATACACCGCCTGATACTGCGCGGCATCGCGCAAACGGAAGTCCGCCGAGAGGTCGATCACGCGCGCGCCCCCCGCGAGCGCGGCGAGCGCCAGCGGCCCGCTGGTGCCGTGCGGCGTCGCCAGGAACACGGCGTCGCCCGCGCCGAGGAGCGCCTCGTCGTAGGGGAGGATCGCCGGCTCGCCGGGGTGCGCGGGCGGGGGCGGCACTGCGCCCGGGCGGGCGGACATCACGCCGACGAGCGCGACGCCCGGGTGGCGCTCGAGCAGCAGCGTCAGCTCGCGGCCGACGTAACCCGTCGCGCCGACGACGACGCAACGAACGGGCATGGAATGGGCGTGGGGCGCGGCGGTGGACGCCGCGCCCGGCGAGGGCTGGGTCATCGGGCGGAGGCCTCGGTGTCGATGGCAGTGAGCTCGCCGGCGAGCGCGCGCGCAGTGCGCGCGTCGGGGCATACGACGAGGACCGTGTCGTCGCCGGCGATGGTGCCGACGATCGCCGGGTGCTGCGCGCCATCCAGGGCCACCGCGAGCGCTTGCGCGCCCCCTGGCGGCGTCCGCAGGACGACCAGGTTCTGGGCCGGGGTGGCCCCGACGAGCCACTGCCGGGCCGCGGCTGCGATGTCCGGCGGCGCGATCACAGGCCCGAGGGCCTCGGGCAGTGCATAGCCGGTCGCCGTCTTTACGACGCCGATCTCGCGCAGGTCGCGCGACAGGGTCGACTGGTCCGCCGCGATGCCCCGCGCCGCCAGCAGCTCGCCGAGCGCGCCCTGGGAGGGCACGTCGTAGCTTGCGATCAGCTCGCGCACGAGCGCGCGGCGGTGCTGGGTGGGTGACGGCATGTTTATGCGCTTCTCTGCATAAACATGCGGCTGCCGGTGGCCGCTGTCAAGGGGGAATCGCGCCAAAAGCGCGCGCGCCCGCCCCGCTTGGGGCGGACGCGCATGGGGGGCGGGTCGCGGCGCCCGACCCTGGGCGACAGTACGTCCTTCCGCTCAGTGCGCCCTTCGGCTCAGTGCGCCCTTCGGCCCAGCGCGCCCTTCGGCCCAGCGCGCCCTTCGGCCCAGCGCGCCCTTCGGCTCAGCGCGCCCTTCGGCTCAGCGTGCCCTTCGGCCCAGCGCGCCCTTCCGCTCAGCGCGCGCGCTCGTGGCGCTCGCACTCGTCCTGCAGGTCGAACGCCTTGCGCACGTCCGGGTGATCGAACGGCAGGTCCGTCAGGTCGAGGAAGCGCTGGAGCGCGGCGCGCGCCTTGACGTACTCGCCCGTTTGCATCAAGAGCTGGCCGCGCAACGAGTGGGTCTGCGCGATGTCCGGCTCCAAGGCGATGACCTCGTCGAGCTCGCGCACGGCGTCCGCCGGCTTCCCGATGCGCCGCAGGAGCGTCGCTTTGTGCAAGCGCACTTGCACCTCGAAGTCACGGTTCTTGCGCAAGGACTCGCGCAGCTGCGCTTCGCGGTCGGCCGAGATGTCGGGCGCCTCAAGCTGCGAGCGCGACAGAAACTGCGACTCGCGGATGTTCTCGACGAGCGCCGTGGACCAATCGATGCTCGCTTGGAAGTCGCCGAGCAGCGCCGAAGTGCGCACGAGCCCGTTGAGCGTCTCGGTCTGGCCGGTGAAGAGCTCGTTGGAGCGCTCGAAGCGCGCGCGCGCTTCCCTCCAAAGCTCGAGCGCGTCCTCCTGCAGCTCCTTGGCGCGCGCGTCGCGGTTCGACGCGGTCGTTGCCCGCTCGCCGGTGCGGACGCCGCGCGCGGCCTCGTCGAACAGCACGCCCTTGCGCTCGAGCGCCGCCCCGTACGTCATCTGCCAGCGGTAGTCCTCGAGGTCCGGGCGCGCTTCGAAGATCTGCAGCGCCAGGCTGATGCTCGCGGTCGTGCCGCGCATGACGTTGGTGCGCGCGTAGATCAGCTCGAAGCGATCGTTCTTCGGGTCGATCTCCAAGGCCTTCTCGGCCTGAAACTGCGCGCGATCGAGGTCGCCCATCTGCAGGTACCAGAGGGCGTTCTCGAAGTAGAGCCCGAGCTGCTCCTCTTTGGTCATCTCCCGCTTCCCGTTGCCGTCCGACGAACACGCCGCAGCCAGCAGGACACAGGTGAGCGCCGCGGCGACGCGAACGAGGCTGGAGCGGGGCGCGCGCGGGGCGCGGGGTGCGCGCGCACGGACGCCGTCGCCGCTGCGATCCAGGATCGGGTCGAGCATCGGGGCGCTGGCGTGGGTGGGGGCGTTGCGGGGGATCATAGGCATGGGAGGGCGACGGGGGTCGCCAGGGCAGTGTAGCTCTCGAGCGCTACCCCGCGGCCTGGCCGTGGTCACCGGGATTCGTCGCGCGGGCCGCCGCCGGCGTCGGCCTCGCCGCGCAGGAGGCGCTCCAGGCGGTCGGCCTCGGTCCGAATGGTCTGCGTACGGCCGCCGGAGAGCTGGACGAGGCCCGGCTTCGCCCCCTTGGGCTTCGACACGTGCTTCTTCGAGACGACGTGCACCGGGACGCGCTCGCGGCCGCGCGCCGGCGAGAAGTGCACCGCCAGCGTCGCCGCGTCCAGGACGTCCTCGGGGTGCGGCGCGGCGCCGTGCTCGAGGCGCAGCACGACGTGGCTGCCCGGCACGTCTGCGGTGTGCAGCCAGAGGTCGTTGCCGCGCGCGTGGCGCAGGGTCAGCTCGTCGTTGTCGCGCGCGTTGCGCCCGACCCGGATCTCTGCGCCCGAGCGCGCGTGGAAGGTCTTGTAAGGGCGCCGCGGCGGCGGGGCCTTGCGCTTGCGCACGTCCGCGACCTGCCGCGGCTCGACCAGGCCGCGGGCGAGCGCGTCGCGCTCGACCCGCTCGATGTCCGCCGCGGGGTCGTCGATGCGCGCGAGCAGCTCGGTGAGCTCCGCGTGGCGCGCCTCGGCGCGGGCGAGCTCTTCGGCGACGGTCGCGGCGCCACGCTCGAGCTTCTTCACGCGCGCGAACGCGCGCTCGACGTTCTCGAGCGGCGAGCGGCGCGGGTCGAGCTCAATGCGCCGCAGCGGCGAGCCCTCGTGGAACCAATCGACGAGCTCAACCGCGTCGAGCCCGCGTGCGAGCGTGCCGAGCGCCGCCTTGAGCAGCTCGCCGTCCTGGCGCGCGCGCTCGATCTCCAGGGCCGCGTCTGCTTTGCTCGCGAGGCCGCGCAGCAGCGCGTCGGTGCGCTCCACGCGCCGCTTGACGCGCTGGCGCAAGTGCCGGCGCAGGTCGTCGTCGCGCGCCTCCTCCGCGTGGCCACCGAGGTGCGCCTCGACGCGCCATGAGAGCGGCGCGCGCCCGGGGTCGCGGCCGGGCGGCGCGGCCTCCGGCGCGGGCCAGGCTTCCGCGAGGGTGGGGCCATCGAGGTCGCCGACGGCGCCTTCCGGCGCGCGCCATACGGCGCCCTCCGCGAGCCGCGGCGTGACCCCGGCCTTGGACGGCGCCGGGACTAGGACCTCGAGAATGGCGTCCGCTGGCCCCAGGAGCGCCAAGTTCGCGCGGCGGCCGAACAGCTCAGCGAGCACGGCGCGACGTCCGTTCGCTGTCCGAAACTCGAGCAGCGCGATACGGTCGCCGCGCACGGGCATGACCGCGCGCAGCGCGGCGCCTGTGAGCTCCGCCTCGAGGCGCCGGAAGAACGGGCCCTGGGGGCCGTCGTGGCGCTGCACGCGCCCTTGCTGGAGGTGGAGGCGCGGCGCCTCGGGGTCCGCGGAGATCCGCACGCGCAACACTGCGGGGCCGTCGGCGTCTGCCGCGCGCGCGTCGCCGGGCTCCAAGACGAGCAAGACGTCCCGGGGCGGTAGCCCCTGGACGTCCTTCACGGTCCAGCCGACGACGATGCGCGAGAGCTCCTCGCAGAGCTCCGCGTCGTGGCGCGCGGAGAGCTTCATTGCGAAGGGGGCGCCAGGCGCCCCGGGGCGGCTTAGAGCTCTTCGGCGACGCTGTAGCGCCACTCGAGGTCCGCGGGCTTCCAGTTGCTCAGCTCTTCGGCGGAGAACCACAGGTTCAGCTCGAACTGCGCCGTGTCCGCGGCGTCCGAGGCGTGCACGAGGTTCGTCGAGAAGCTCATCGCGAAGTCGCCGCGGATCGTGCCCGGCGCGGACTCGCGGCCGTTTGTCTTGCCGACGAGCGTGCGGACGACGGAGATCGCGTCCTTGCCCTCGATCACGAGCGCGACGGCCGGCCCCGAGGCCATGAACTCGACGAGGCCCTTGAAGAACGGGCGCTCCTTGTGGACGGCGTAGTGCTTCTCGAGGTGGTCCTTCGGGAACGTCCGCATTTTCATGCCGACGAGCGCGAGGCCCTTGTCTTCGAAGCGGGTCAAGATGCGCCCGACGAGGCCGCGTTGGACGGCGTCGGGCTTGAGGAGGACGAGCGTGCGCTCCATGCTTGGATTCCTTAGCTGCGGTGTGGTGGTGAACGAGGCCGCGCGCGTGACCACGCGCGACCGAGGGGGGCGCGCTCGGGCCCCCGGCAGGGCCTGAGGAGCTTCTGAGGGCGAAGAGGGTAGCGGCGCCGGCGCGCCCCGGGAAGGGGCCAGCGTGCTCCGCTGCGAGCGCCGGCCGGCGCGCGGCCTCCGGCTCAGCGCGGCCCGGGGCCGCCCGCCCTCGCGCTGGCTCGTGTTGTGTCAGGGGCCAGCCGCGGACGCGCCCTCGACGGGCCCCGAATGCGACGGCGCGCCGCGAGAAAAGCGGGACTTACGACCGATCCGACGCGAGTTCCCTGACTCGTTGTTGACGTGGGGGGGCGCATCCTTAGATTCTTCGCGCTCGGACTCAGGAGTTCTTCACACGAAGCACTGCGAGGCCGCCCTCACAACTCGATCCGTACGGTCCACGGCACACACCGCGGCGCCGCTCGGAGCCCCACACCCAGCCCCCCCCGAATGCAAGACCCAGGCCAAGGTCGCGATGGGTCGGAACCCGGCTCGCCGAAGCCCGGCTCGCCGAAACCCGGCCCGCCGAAGCCCGGCCCGCCGAAGCCCGGCCCGCTGGCGGCCGATCCGCGGACGGACCATTCGCGGGCGGACCATTCGCGGACGGACGACGTCCCGTTTGCGCCTGACGGCGATTGGGTCCGCGAGCAGAAGAGCTCGTTCCAATACGCCGGGGTCGGGATGCAGTTCGGCTTCACGATCTGCATCTTCGCCCTGGTCGGGAATTGGATGGATGGGCGCTTCGGCACGGCTCCTTGGCTGTTGCTGGTGGGCGTACTGCTCGGATTTGGCGGCGGGACCTACTCGCTGCTCAAGAAGTTCTCGAACGGCGCCTGACGGCGCGCTCTGCCCTCCACATCCTCCCCGGCCCTCTCGGCCTGCTGCCTCTCGGCCTCCTATGTCACGCACCCACCTCGCATGCCTCGTCGTGATCGCTGTTGCGGTCGCGATCGGTGCGCAATGGGGCGGGCGTGTCGGCGTGGGGACGGCCTCGGGGGCGCTCCTCGGGGGCGCCGTGGCGCTCGCCTCGCACGGCCTCCTCGGGCGTTCGTTGAAGGCTGAGTTCGAGACCGCGCTGGCGGCCCTGCTCGGGGCGGCTGCGCTGAAGTTGCTCGTTCTGTTTGCCGCTTGGGCCGCCTTGACGTTTGTGCCGGCCCTCGGGCAGGTCGCGGACGTGGCCGCCTTCCTCCTCGCCTACGCCGCGGCGATCCTTGTGGTCCTCGGCGTCGGGTCCTTCGATCATCTGCGCGCCCTCGCGCCCAAGGCGTCAGCCACCGAACCCGGAGAGAGCCTCCTCTGATGCGTGCCCTCCTCATGCTGGCGACGCTGGTCGCGGCCTGCTTCATCAACAACAAGTTCTCGCCGCACCACACGGCGACCGAGAACACGATCTTCACGACGTTCTACATGCACGTGACGCCTGCGACGCTCGTCGCGCCGTCCGAGCATGCGGACGACGCCGCGGGCGAGCATGGCGCGGCGACGCACGGCGAAGCTGCGCACGGCGAAGCTGCGCACAGCGAAGCAGCGCATGGGCACGGCGCGCCGCTGGTCGCGATCCCGCTCCCGGGCTTCCTGAAGGTCTTCGACGGCGATCCGGACCACGAGGGCGTCCAGCTCGTCCTCTACAACCTGCAGATCTTCCAGCTCGCGGCGCTGATCATGCTGCTGCTGGCGTTCAGCGGCGTGCCAGGCTACCTGCGCACGGGCGAAGGCGACCGCGTCTCGGCCCTCGCCGCCGGCTTCTGCCTGTGGGTGCGCGACGACCTCGTCGAGCCCGCGATGGGCAAGCACCTCGGGCAGAAGTTCCTGCCGCTGCTGATGTTCGTGTTCTTCTTCATCGCGGCGCAGAACCTCATGGGGCTCGCTCCGATGTCGGCCACGCCGACGGCGAGCATCTTCGTGACGGCCGCGCTCGCGCTGATCACCTTCGCGATCATGCTGTTCGGCGGCATGGCGGCCCAGGGGCCGGTCGCGTTCTTCAAGCACCTTGTCCCCGACGTGCCGCTGCTGCTCTGGCCGCTGATGTTCGTGATCGAGCTCGCGGGCCTCTTCATCAAGCCGGTCGCGCTCATGATTCGTCTCTTCGCGAACATGACCGGCGGCCACCTCGTCGTGCTCTCGTTCCTCGCGCTCGTCTTCTTCTTCGCAGCGAAGTTCGAGACGCTCGGGATGGGGCTCTCGCCTGTGTGGGTCGGCTTCGCGGTGTTCATCATGATCATCGAGGCCTTCGTCGCCCTCGTTCAGGCCTACATCTTCACCATGCTCTCGGCGCTCTTCATCGGCGCCTCGATCCACCCGGAGCACTGAGCAGAACCCGGACCATTCGGCGGCGCCTGACCTTCCTGTCGCGCGTCGCTCTCACGACCACCCGGTGCTCCCTCGCGCCGGGCTCCACGACTGCGGCCCCTCTCAGGGGACGCGACCGACCCCGAGACCCTTGGGCCCGCGAAGCGGCCCACCGTTACCCTCCTCACGAGTCATGATCAACCCCTTCCAGGACACTCAGGCTGCCCTCGACATCGCGAAGGCCGGCGCAGGCATCGGCGCTGGTCTCGCCGCCATCGGCGCGGGCATCGGCATCGGCCAGATCGGTAAGGGCGCCGCCGAGGGCATCGCCCGCCAGCCCGAGGCTGACGCCAAGATCCGCGGCATCGCGATCATCCTCTCGGCGTTCATCGAGGGCGCGGCGCTCTTCGCGATCGTCGTCACGCTCCTGATCGCAAACGCCTGAGCGCAGCGCGAGGGTTCAGGGGAGCGGCGCCGTGGCGCCGCGGACCTGGTCCTCGCCTGACGCGACTCCGAGGGTAGTGGGTCGGCGCGCGCACCGCGCGTCGCGCCGACCCAGAACCTCGGGCTCGAACCACGCACACTGACGGCCTCTCTCGGCTCCAACCGGCTTCACCTCCGACGAGCCTCCCTCGCCCCAACCGGCTCCACCCATGGACCTCCCCATCGTGCTCGGCTTCGCCGCTGAAGGCAAGTTCGACGTCTTCGACCCGAACGGTGTCGGTAACTTCCTCTGGACGTTGCTGATCTTCGGGCTGTCGCTTCCGCTGATGTGGAAGTTCGTCTTCGGGCCGATCACCGCGGCGCTGTTCGAGCGTGACGAGCGCGCGTCGGCGGCCATCGAGGCCGCGAAGCGCGCCGAAGAGACCGCCGAGCGCCTGCGCGGCGACATGGAGGTCGCCCGCGGCGAGGCCCAACGCGAGGCCGCGAAGCTGCTCGCCGACGCCCGTTCGCGGGCCGAGGTGCGCGAGCGCGACATCGTCGAGAACGCCAAGAAGGAGGCCTCGGCGATGATCGAAGGGGCCCGCCGCCAGATCCACTCCGAGCAGGAGAAGGCCATCGCTGCGATCCGCAACGAGGTCGTCGAGCTGTCCCTCGGCGCCGCGAGCCAGGTGCTCGGCCGCGCCGTCAAGGGCGACGATGACCAGCGCCTCGCCCGTGAGCTCGTCGCCAAGGCGGCGGGGGGCAGGTCGTGAGCGGAGCCGGCGGCGACCAAACGGTCGGCGGCGCGGTGACCGCGCGCTGGGCCGACGCGCTGTACAACGTCGCGGCGCGCGCGAACGCGATCGACGAGGTGCGCCAGGACACGGTGCGCCTCTCGGTCGAGGTCGCCCGGCCCGCCGTGGCCGCGTTCTTCTTCGGCGGCGGCGTCAGCGAGACGCGCCGCAAAGAGAAGCTCGGCGCGCTGCTCGATTCGCTGCACCCGCTGACCCGCAACTTCGTGCGCCTCTTGTTTGACCGGCGCCGCCAAGCGGTCCTGCAGGGCATCGGCGCGGCCTTCCATCGGCGCGTGCTCGAAGCCCGCGGTGAGGTCGAAGGCACCCTCGAGAGCGCTCACCCGCTGCCCGAGGCCGAGGTCGAGGCCGTCGCGGCGAAGGTCGGCACGCTCCTTGGCAAAGGCGTCCGCCTGCGCCCGGTCGTGAACCCCGAACTGGTCGCCGGCGTGCGCGTGCTCGTCGGCGCGCGGATGCTCGACGCCTCCGTGCAGGGCCGCCTCGCGGGCCTGCGGCACAAGCTGATGACGGCCCCGCTCCCTGCGGCGCGCTGAACCACGCAAAGGGGCCCCGACCAGGCGCTCAGCGCGAGCTGAGCCCTGCGGCGCGGTCCCCGACAACACTTCCAACCCGGGGCAGCGTTCCAGCGCTCCCCGAGTCCTCCGAGCAACGAACCCGAGCAACCGAGCCCACCAGCCGCGAACGCGGCGGCGGGCCTAGCGAGCCCCGACCGGGGCCAGAAGCGAAGCCGAACCACCATGGACCTGCGACCCAGCGAAGTGACCTCGATCCTCGAGAAGGAGATCGAGAGCTACGACGGCAACCAGCAGATGCAGAGCGTTGGCACCGTCCTCTCCGTCGGTGACGGCGTCGCGCGCATCTACGGACTCGACAACTGCATGATGAACGAGCTCCTCGAGTTCCAGTCCGGCGCCCGCGGCGTCGCGCTGAACCTCGAAGAGGACAACGTCGGTTGCGTGCTCCTGGGCTCGGCGACGAAGGTCAAGGAAGGCGACCGCGTCACCGGCACGGGCCGCATCATCTCCGTGCCGACGGGCCCGCAGCTCCTCGGCCGCGTGGTGAACGCGCTCGGTGACCCGGTCGACGGCAAGGGCCCGCTCGGCACGACCGAGGCGGACCTCCTCCCGATCGAGCAGCCGGCGCCGTCGGTCGTCGAGCGCGAGCCGGTCAGCGAGCCGATGCAGACCGGCATCAAGGCGATCGACGCCATGATCCCGATCGGCCGCGGCCAGCGCGAGCTCATCATCGGTGACCGTCAGACCGGTAAGACGGCGCTCTTGATCGACTCGATCCTGTCGCAGAAGACCACGGGCGGCGGGGACCCGAACGACCCGAACCAGGTGCTGTGCATCTACGTCGCGGTCGCGCAGAAGCAGTCGACGGTCGTCGACATCGTGCGCCGCCTCGAGGCGGCCGGCGCGATGGCGTACACGACGGTGGTCATGGCGTCCGCCATCGACGAGGCGTCGATGCAGTACCTGTCGTGCTACGCCGGCACGACGATGGCCGAGCGCTTCCGCGACGAAGGTCGCCACGTGCTCGTCATGTACGATGACTTGTACAAGCAGGCGCTCGCCTACCGCCAGGTCATGCTGCTCCTGCGCCGTCCCCCGGGCCGCGAGGCGTTCCCCGGCGACGTGTTCAACCTGCACAGCCGCTTGCTCGAGCGCGCGGCGAAGCTCGCCCAGAACGCGCCCGAGATCAACCCGCGCTACAAGAAGGGCGGCGGCTCGATCACCGCGTTGCCGGTCGTCGAGACGCAGGAAGCGGACGTGTCCGCGTACATCCCGACGAACGTGATCTCGATCACGGACGGCCAGATCTTCCTCGAGGGCAACCTGTTCAACGCGGGCATCCGCCCCGCCGTGAACGCGGGCATCTCGGTGTCGCGCGTCGGCGGCGCGGCACAGATCCCGGCGATGAAGAAGACCGCTGGCTCGCTCCGCCTCGACCTCGCGCAATACCGCGAGCTCGCGGCCTTCGCGCAGTTCGGGTCCGACCTCGACAAGGCCACGCAGCAGAAGCTGACGCGCGGCGAGCGCCTGGTCGAGATCCTGAAGCAAGGCCAGTACGCGCCCGTCGAGGTCGCGAGCCAGGTCATGATCATCTTCGCTGGTACGTCGGGCGCGCTCGACGACCTGCCCGTGGTCAAGGTCGCCGAGTTCGAGCGCACCTTCCTCGAGTACATGCGGGACAAGCACCCCGACGCCGCGCAGAAGATCCGCGAGGCGAAGAAGGACATCCCGGACGACGTCAAGGCGCTCCTGAAGGAAGCCGCGAAGGTCGTCAAGGCCCAGCTCGCCTGAGCTGGATCCCCGTCCGAGTCCTCCTGCACCGAAGGCACTCCTAGAGCATGGCCGGCATCAAGGAACTGCGCGTACGGATCAAGTCCGTAGGCAACATCAAGCAGATCACCCGAGCGATGGAGATGGTCGCGTCGACCAAGCTCCGTCGCTTCCAGGACCGTGCGGTCGCGTCGCGCCCGTACGCCCAGGAGATCTCGGGGCTCGTCGCGCGCCTCGCGGGGATGCTCGGCTCGGACGTGGGGGACATGCCGCTGTTCCAGGCGGGGCAGGGTGAGAAGACCCTCGTCCTGCTCGTCTCGTCGGACCGCGGCCTGTGCGGCGCGTACAACACGAACCTCTTCCGCACCCTCGAGACCTGGCTGCGCGAGCGCGGCCAAGGCGCAGGGCCGGTCGAGTACTTCGTCTACGGCCGCAAGGGCGCATCCTATCTGACGAAGCGCGGCCGCGAGGTCACGCGCTTCATCACGGACCCGCCGATGGAGAAGATCGACTACCGCAACGCGGCGCTGACGTCGCGGATGCTGCAGCAGGCCTTCCTGTCCGGGCAGTACAAGGACGTGGTCGTCTTCTACACCGCGTTCGAGTCGATGGTGAAGTTCGTGCCGACGATCGCGCCGTTCCTGCCGCTGACCCCCGACGCGCTCGCGTCGGGCTCCGGCGCGGGCGCAGGCAAGGCCGCCGGCGGGGACCTCCTCCTCGAGCCTGATGGCCCGACGATCTTCACTCAGCTCGTGCCCCGCTACCTCGAGGTGCGCATCTACAACGCGCTGCTCGAGGCGTTGACGAGCGAATACGCCAGCCGCCGCTTCGCGATGAAAAACGCGACCGACGCGGCGAGCGATATGCAGAAGGCGCTCAAGAGCGTCTTCAACCGCAAGCGCCAGGAAACGATCACGAAGCAGCTGCTCGACATCGTCGGCGGCGCTGAAGCGGTCAAGTAGTCAGCAGCGCGCCCCCTCACCTTTCGTTCCGACCTCACTTCTCACTCCCTTCCGCGTCCGATGAGCACCGCCCAGAACGCCGGCACCGTGGCCCAGATCTTCGGCCCCGTCGTGGACGTCCGTTTCGCGCCCGGCAAGCTGCCCGCGATCTACAACGCCGTCACCGTCACTGATGCCGCCGCTGGCATCGACCTCGTCCTTGAGGTCGCCCAGCACCTCGGCAATGACGTCGCGCGCTGCGTCGCGATGGCCTCCACGGACGGCTGCCGCCGTGGCATGGCCGCGCACGACACGGGCGGCCCGATCTCGGTGCCCGTCGGTGAGCGCACGAAGGGCCGCATCTTCAACCTGCTCGGCACGCCGCTCGACGTCGTCGCGCGCGGCGAGATGGCGCCCGGCGAGAGCTGGCCGATCCACCGCCCGGCGCCGTCGTACGAGTCGCAAGAGGCCGTGTCCGAGGTCTTCGAGACGGGCATCAAGGTCGTCGACCTCCTGTGCCCCTTCGCGAAGGGCGGCAAGATCGGCCTCTTCGGCGGGGCAGGGGTCGGCAAGACCGTGCTCATTCAAGAGCTGATCCGCATCACGGCGGTCGAGAAGGGCGGCTTCTCGGTGTTCGCAGGCGTCGGCGAGCGCACCCGTGAGGGCAACGACCTCTGGCTGGAGATGAGCCACGCGAAGTACCGCACGCCTGACGGCGGCGAGGCGAGCGTGATCGACAACGCCGTGCTCGTGTTCGGCCAGATGAACGAGCCGCCCGGCGCTCGTCTGCGCGTCGCGCTGACCGGCCTCACGATGGCCGAGTACTTCCGCGAAGAGCGCGGCCAGGACGTGCTCCTGTTCGTCGACAACATCTTCCGCTTCGTGCAGGCGGGTTCCGAAGTGTCCGCGCTCCTCGGCCGTATGCCCAGCGCCGTCGGCTATCAGCCGACGATGGCGTCGGAGATGGGCGCGCTCCAGGAGCGGATCACGTCGACGAAGGACGGCTCGGTTACGTCGATGCAGGCCGTGTACGTGCCCGCTGACGACATCACCGACCCGGCGCCCGTCGCGACGTTCGCGCACCTTGACTCGACGATCATCCTCGATCGCGCGATCTCGGAGCTCGGCATCTACCCCGCGGTCGACCCGCTGAAGTCGACCTCGCGGATGCTCGACCCCCTGGTCGTCGGCGAGGAACACTACGACGTCGCGCGTCGCGTCCAGAAGACGCTCCAGCGCTACGCCGACCTCAAGGACATCATCGCGATCCTCGGTGTCGAGGAGCTCTCCGACGAAGACAAGCTCGTGGTTCACCGCGCGCGCCGCATCCAGAAGTTCCTGGCGCAGCCGTTCTTCGTCGCCGAGCAGTTCACCGGGATGCCCGGCGTGTTCGTGCCGCGCGAGGACACGGTCCGCTCGTTCCGCGAGATCCTCGATGGCAAGCACGACTCGCTGTCGGAGGACGCCTTCTACATGGTCTCCAACATCGAAGCCGCGGTCACCAAGGCGGGCAACCTGGCCGCCAAAGGCTGAGCGTCCGAGCCTTCGTTCTACGAGCGGTCCCTAGCGAGCAGTCTGCGGAATCATGAGCGGCCCCATCACCCTGCGTGTCATCACCCCGGAGCGCGTCGTGCTCGACACGACCGTCGAGTCCGTGACCTTCCCGGCCCTCGATGGGTCGCTCGGGGTCTTGAAGGGGCACGCCCCGCTCGTCGCCGCCCTCGGCGTCGGCGAGCTCGGCTTCCGCGATGGCGCGGGGCAGGAGTCCGGGCTGTTCATCGCAGGCGGCTTCGCCGAGGTCCGCGACGACACGGTCCGCGTAGTGACGGAGGCTTCGGAGCCGCCGACGGCGATCGACCTGGCGCGCGCGGAGGCCTCGGCCGTGCGCGCGCGCAAGCGCCTCGAGGAGTTCCAGTCCGTGCAGGGCGAGAGCCTCGACCTCGTGCGCGCGCAGTTCGCGCTGCAGCGCGCCCTCTCGCGCGTCCGCGTCGCGTCGAAGTACCGGTCATGAGCGCCAACGCCACCGACGGCGGCGCGGTCTTCGGTGGTGGGCCCCTTGATCGGGCCGCCCTCGAGGGCCGGGGCCAAGACTGGCGCCGCACGCACCGCTGCGGCGAGCTGCGCCCGGAGCACGCGGGCGCGAGCGCCAAGGGTGACCCAGGGGCGCGCTACGTGGTGCTGAACGGCTGGGTCGACGGCCGGCGCAACCTCGGCGGCATTTACTTCGTCGACCTGCGCGACCGCGCGGGCCTCGCGCAAGTGGTCCTGCCCGGCGACGAAGAGCGCATCGGCTTCGCCGATGGCGGCGCGCTGGCGCCCGAATACTGCCTCAGCGTCACGGGCCGGATCGTGATGCGCGAGAACCCGAACCCGTCGCTTCCCACGGGGCTCGTCGAGGTCATCGCAGAACGCGTGGAGCTCCTGTCCTCGTCGAAGCTGCCGCCGTTCGAGATCGTCGAGGGGTCGGACACCTCGATCGACCTGCGCCTGCAGTATCGCTACCTCGACCTGCGTCGCCCGGACATGCAGCGTCGGTTGTTGCACCGCAGCCGCTTCATCGGCGCGATGCGCAACGCGTTCCTGGCCCAGGGCTTTGCCGAGGTCGAGACGCCAATCCTTACGAAGGCGACGCCCGAAGGCGCGCGCGACTACCTCGTCCCGAGCCGCGTACACCCAGGCAAGTTCTACGCGCTGCCGCAGTCGCCGCAGATCTTCAAGCAGATCCTGATGGTCGCGGGCATGGACCGCTACTTCCAGGTCGCGCGCTGCTTCCGCGACGAGGACCTGCGCGCAGACCGCCAGCCCGAGTTCACGCAGCTCGACATGGAGATGTCCTTCGTCGAGGAAGAGGACGTGTTTGCGTGCTGGGAGCGCGTGCTCGCGGAGACGTTCAAGAACGCGCTCGGGGCAGAGCTGTCGACCCCGTTCCCGCGCCTGACCTGGCGCGAGGCGATGGAGCGCTTCGGCATCGACAAGCCCGACACGCGCTACGGCATGGAGCTGATCGACGCTGCGGCGTGGGTCCCGGTCTCCGGCTTCAACGTGTTCGCGAAGGTCCTCGAGTCCGGCGGCCGCGTGATGGGCCTGTGTGTGGCCGGCGGCGGCGCGTCCGTCTCGCGCGGCAACATGAAGAAGCTCGAGGACGTCGTGAAGACCCACGGCGCCAAGGGCCTCGCGTGGTGGAAGCCCGGCGAAGAGGGCGGCGCGGCGGGGTCGCTCGTGAAGTTCTGCGAGGGCGCGAGCGGCGCGAAGCTGCGCGAAGTGATGGGGGCGTCCGACGGCGACCTGCTCGTCTTCGTGGCGGACAGCGAGGCCGTCACGTGGAAAGCGCTCGGCGCGCTGCGGGTGCACCTCGCGAAGGAGCTCGGGCTCGTGCCGGCGGTCGACGGCTCGGAGGGGACCGGCCAGGGGCCGTGGAACCTGCTCTGGGTCACGAGCTTCCCGATGTTCGAATGGGACGCGGAGGAGGAGCGCTGGAACTCCGCGCACCACCCGTTCACCGCCCCGGACGACTGGACGCTGGAGGGCGACCCGGCCCGGATGTCGAGCCGGGCGTACGACCTCGTGCTGAACGGCTGGGAGCTCGGCTCGGGCTCGATCCGAATCCACCGCGCGGACACCCAGCGCAAGGTGTTCGACCTCCTCGGCATCGGCCCGGAGGAGCAGCAGTCGAAGTTCGGCTTCCTATTGGAGGCCCTGTCCTTCGGCCCGCCGCCCCACGGCGGCTTCGCGGTGGGCCTCGACCGGATCGTCGCGCTGACGGCCGGCCTGGACTCGATCCGCGATGTGGTGGCGTTCCCGAAGACGACGTCTGCAGCGGACGTCATGTGCGACGCGCCCTCCACGGTGGACGCCAAGCAGCTCGTCGAGCTCTCGGTGCGGACGACGGTCGATCCGGGCCCCTCCGGCGCTCCTAGCTAGGGAACGGCCAGCGGGGGTCCGGCGGCTCTTTTCTGGCCGCCGCGCCGACTCTGGCCCTTGACCGCTGGCCCTCTGGGCCTCCAGCCACTATCTTCGCCATGGCGCACGGGCGCCCGGCGGCTTGCGCCGCTGAACCGTGATCAGGGGCCGACCCCGGCCCCCGCATCGAACCCATTGAGGAGTCTGATTGTCCGTACAGAACTATCGCCGCAACCGGCGGATCCGCGTCATGGAGGTCCGTCTCATCGACGAAAACGGTGAGCAGATCGGAGTCGTATCCACCAAGGACGCGCTCGAGCGCGCACGGCGCGCGAACCTTGACTTGGTCGAAGTGGCCCCGACGGCGCGGCCGCCGGTGTGCAAGATCCTCGACTGGGGCAAGTTCAACTACGAGCAGAACAAGAAGGAGAAGAAGACCACTGGTCCGAAGCCGAAGTCCGGCCTCAAGGAGCTGCGCGTTCGCCCCGCGATCTCCGACCACGACCTCTCCTACCGTCTGAAGGACGGCCGCAAGTTCTGCGAGGAGGGCAACAAAGTGCTCGTCGTATGCATCTTCCGTGGCCGCCAGATGGCGCACCCGGAGCACGGCTATGACGTCATGAAGCGCGTCTCCGAGACGATGGCGGACGTGGCCAAGGTCGAGATGCCGGCGAAGCTGATGGGCAAGCGTATGACGATGCTCATGGCCCCGCTCCCGGCGTCGCAGCGTCGAGCCATCGCGAAGGATCGGGAGCGCTCGCCCGACGAGTCCTACGACCCGGCGCGGTCCTCCGGGCCCGCGGATCGTCCTGTTGCGACCCGGCCCGCGGCGGAGCGCGCAGCGATGGCGCGGCAGGCCTCCGCGGACTCGGCGTCGGCCGATGCGGACGACAGCGAGGATCAGGTCGACGGGGCCGCTGACGCGGACAGCGGCAGCGAGGCCAACTGATGCCTCCGCACCGGCGCCCGCCATGCGCGGCGCCGGTGGGCGGCATCGTGCTCCGCGACGGAGCGCCTCCCCGCCTGCGTGGGACGCACTCGCCGCGCCCGCCATGGGAGCTTGGGCCAGGCCGTGCGGACGGCTCGGTCGCCCCTTGACCCTGGCCGCCCGATCGCTACCATCTCCACCCTCCAAGCGCCGGAGGACCTCCCTCCGGACCCCCGGGAGCGGCACGCACCCGTGGTGGCCCATTTGGGTCGCCCGCGGCGTGTCAGCGAGCGGGGACGCACGGAGCCCACTGCTTGGAAGCCCGGGGAACGCCCCGGGTCGATCGGGCGCCGTCACAGAGGACATTCGATGCCGAAGATGAAATCCAAGGGAGCGGTCAAGAAGCGCTTCCGCATGACCAAGAGCGGCAAGCTCAAGGCCAGCCGCCCCAAGCGCGGTCACCAACACGCTCCGAAGGACGCCAAGGCCAAGCGCGGCAAGCGCAAGCCCCTCATCATCGAGGGAGCCTGGGCCCGTCTGTTGACCCGAATGATGGGAGGCCGCTGATATGGTGCGCGTGACCTACGGCGCTCCGCGTCGCAAGAAGAAGGTGCGGTGGTTCAAGGCCGCCAAGGGTGGATTCGGCGGCCGGAGCAAGCTCTGGCGCATCGTGCGCGAGCACGTCATGCGCGCTTGGGCGTACAGCTTCCGCGACCGTCGCCAGCGCAAGCGGCACTTCCGCCGCCTTTGGGTGATCCGCATCAACGCCGCCGCGCGCATGCGCGGGATGAACTATTCGACGTTCATCGACGGCCTGAAGAAGGCGGGCATCGACCTCAACCGCAAGCAGCTCTCCGAGCTCGCGATCCACGACCCGCGCGCCTTTGACGCCCTCGTCGAAGAGGCACGCGCGGCACGCGTCTGATCCCACACGCGGCCCTCGATCTTGGGGGCCAAGCCTGGATCCCATCGAACCGCCAGCGCGCCGCATCCGGTCGCTGGCGGTTCGTCATTCGTGCTCCATCTCGCTCGGCGGACGACGGGGCTGGGCAGGTCGCGATCGACCCGCTTGATCCAGTCGACCTGGGGGCACCTGGACCCTCGCCGCGCTCTCCAATACGGACCTCGCTCCGATGACCGACTCGACTTCGAACCTCGACCGTGACACGGGCGCCCGCATCGCGGCCGCGCCGGACCTCGACGCCCTGCAGGCGATCGAGCGCGAGTTCCTGGGCAAGGACGGCGTGATCGCGCGCGCGCTGGCCGCGATCCCGACGCTGCCGCCGCCCGAGCGCAAGGACGCGGGGCAGGCCGCGAACCGCCTGAAGCAGGCGGTCGTCGCAGCGCTCGACGAGCGCCGCGTGACGCTCGCCAATGCCGCGCTCGAGGCCGAGCGCCGGGGCGCAGGGTTCGACGCCACGCTTCCGCCGCCGCGCGTCGACCGCGGAGGGCTACACCCGATCGTCCAGGTCACGCGCGAGCTCGAGGACCTCTTCACTTCGATGGGGTACCAGGTCCTCGACGGGCCGGAGGTCGAGCTCGACCTCTACAACTTCGAGAAGCTGAACATCCCCCCGGACCACCCGGCGCGGGACGCGCAGGACACGTTCTACATCGACCCGGCGAGCGCGCCGAGCGGCGCCGGTCGCATGGTGCTGCGCACACACACGAGCCCCGTGCAAGTGCGCGCGATGGAGCGCCTCGCGCCGCCCTTCCGCGCGATCGTGCCCGGCAAGGTGTTCCGGCAGGAAGAGGTCGACGCGAGCCACGAGCACACCTTCCACCAGATGGAGGGCCTCGTGATCGACAAGGGCATCGGCGTCGGGCACCTCGTGCACGCGATGCGCACGCTCTTGCGCGGCGTCTTTCACCGCGAGCTCGACGTGCGCTTGCGCCCGGGGTACTTCCCGTTCGTCGAGCCGGGCTTCGAGCTCGACGCGCGCTGCCCGTTCTGTGAGTCCGGCTGCAGCGTCTGCAAGGGCACGACGTGGGTCGAGCTCCTGCCGTGCGGGCTCGTGCACCCGAACGTGCTGCGCCACGGCGGGCTCGACCCCGAGGTCTGGGGCGGCTTCGCGTTTGGTCTCGGTCTCTCGCGCCTCGTGATGCTGCGCTACGGCATCGACGACGTGCGGCATTTGCTCTCCGGCGACCTCCGCTTCCTCGAACAGTTCTGATCCCGGCCCCCGCTAAGGACACTCACCGATGCACGTCTCCTTCAATTGGTTGGGCCGACACGTTGACCTCACGGGCGTCGACGCGCGCGAGCTCGCGCTGAAGCTCACGATGACGACGTGCGAGGTCGAAGGCGTCGAGCCGTTCGCCCCGCACCTCGCTGCGGTCACCGTCGGGCACGTCGTCGAGCGCGCGCCGCACCCCGACGCGGACAAGCTCAGCGTGTGCCAGGTCGACGTCGGCGCCGGCGCCCCGATCCAGATCGTGTGCGGCGCTCCGAACGTGCGCACGGGCCTCTTGGTCGCCGTCGCGACGACGGGCACAACGCTGCCGGGTGACCTGAAGATCAAGAAGTCGAAGATCCGCGGCGCCGAGTCGAACGGGATGATCTGCTCCGTGCGCGAGCTCGGGCTCGGCGACGACCACGACGGGATCTGGGAGCTGCCGGGCGCGCTCGAGGTCGGCCGCCCCGTCGCGGAGGCGCTCGGCCTCGCGGACTGGGTCATCGAGATCGACAATAAGTCGCTGACGCACCGACCTGACCTATGGGGGCACCGCGGGATCGCGCGCGAGGTCGCTGCGTTGCTCGGGCGCCCTCTCAAGACCCTCGACCTGACGCTGCCGCCCCTCGGCACGGGGCCCGCGCCGAAGCTGCGCATCGAAGACCCCGCGTGCAGCAGGTACATCGGCCTCGCGCTCGACGGCTTTGTCAACGGGCCGTCGCCCAGCTGGCTGCGCCACCTGCTGCTCGCGGTCGGCCAGCGGCCGATCGACCTGCTCGTCGACCTGTCGAACTTCGTGATGCTGGACCTCGGCCAGCCGAACCACGCGTTCGATCGCGCGAAGCTCGGCGCCGACGGCATCGTCGTGCGCAAGGCGCGCGCGGGCGAGCGCATGACGACCCTCGACGGCGAGGCGCGCGCGCTCGAGCCCTCGGACCTCCTGATCACATCGGGCGGCGCGCCCGTCGCGCTCGCGGGGATCATGGGCGGCGAGGGCTCCAAAGTGGAGGCGGGCACGTCGTCGCTCTTGCTCGAGGTCGCGACCTTCGCGCCGGCCGTCGTGCGGCGCACGTCGTCGCGGCTGGGCCTGCGCACGGACTCGTCAGCGCGCTTCGAGAAGCACCTCGACCCGACGCTGCCGCTCGCGGCCGCTGGACACTATGCGAACCTCCTGCGCGCGTTGCAGCCCGCGGTGACGTTCCCGCTGGCGCTGGGCGACGTCGGCGACTGGTCGGACCCGGCGCATACGCTGACGCTGCGCGGCGAGGTCGTCCGCCGTGACCTGGGCGCGGACCTCGACGACGCGCGCATCGCGGCGATCCTGACGGCGCTGGGCTTCGGCGTGCGCACGGTCGCTGGCGTCATGCACGTCGACGTGCCGGCGGCGCGGGCGACGAAGGACGTCACGATGGAGCGCGACCTCGTCGAAGAGGTCGGCCGCGCGTTTGGCTACGGCAACGTCCCCGAGGCGCCGATGCGCGCCCCGGTCGAGCCGCCGCCGCACGACGCGTCGTGGCATCGGCGGGCGCTCGCGCGCCGGATCGAGGACCGCCTCGCGGGCGCCGCGCGCTTCCGCCAAACGCTGTCGTATTCGTTCCAGTCGGACAGCTTGCTCGCTGCGGTGGGGGCGGGTGATGCGCCGCACGTGCGCGTGGCGAACCCCGTCGCGCCGGAGCTGACACGTATTCGACGCGACGTCGCGCCGAGCCTCCTCGCGCTCTTGCCCGCCGCGCGCCGTGAGCGCGAGAGCGTGCGGCTCTTCGAGATCGGCAAGGGCTATCGCCCCGAGGTCGCGAACGAGCCTGCGGCTCCGACGGAACGCGGCGAGCCCCGCGAGGTGCACCAGGTCGCGCTCGTTTTGGCGCGCGCGCCGCGCACGGGCGCGCGCTTCGACGAGGACGTGTTCTTCCAGCTGCGCGCCGTCGTCGACGACGTGGTCGCGGCGCTCGGCCTCGAAGCGGCGGCGTGGTCCGCTGTATCGGACGGCGCGCCCGCGTGGGCGCACCCCGCCAAGCGCCTCACTGCAGCGATCGGTGACGCATCGGACGTCGCGTTGTTGGCCGCGCTCGACCCAGGCGTCGCGCGCGCCTTGGGGCTCGACGGCGAGCTCGCCACCGAGGTCGCGGTCGCGGTCCTGTCGATCGATGCGCTGCTCGCTGCGCCTGAGCGCGCGCGCCGCTTTACGCCGCTCGCGAAGTTCCCGGGCGTGAAGGTCGATGTCGCGATCGTTGCGCCCGAAGCAGTGCCCTCGGCCACGTTGTCGGCCGCGATCGAGCAAGCGGGCAAGGGCGCCGTCGCTGGCACCGAGCTCTTCGACGTCTATCGCGGCGAGAGCCTCGGCGCGGGGCAGAAGAGCCTTGCGTGGCACATCCTGCTGCGTTCGGGCGCGAAGACCCTCGACGAGGGCGACGTGCAGAAGTTCCTCGGCCGCCTCGAGCGCCTCCTGGCGGAGTCCGGCGCGACGCTGCGCCGCTAGGTCCGCGAGGCCCGGTTCGTGGTGGTCGCCAGGTCGCCAAGTCGGCGGGCCAGCGTTCGCTCAGCGAGCGCGCGGCCCTGTCTGCGCGGCCTCCGGCAGCCAGGTCTCGTGGACGTGCAACCAGCGGAACCCGCCGGCGGCGGAGGGGTCCTCGCGCAACAACGCAGCGCTCGTTCGGCCGCGCCACGGCGCGTCGGGTTTGCGCTGCCATTCGTGATAGGAGACGAGCCAGAGCCCGTCCGCGACGTAGCGCGACGCGACCTCGTCCAAGGCAATCTCGATGGCGCCGGAGCCGTGGACGGTGCGTAGCTGCGCGATGATCGTCGCCCGGTCGAGCTCCTCGCCCGTCGGCGCGACGAGCTGGAAGTCGGGCGCGAGCGCGTCCGTGAAGCGAGCGTAGGTCGGATCGGTGTTCGGCACGCGGCCCACGCACCAGTCGTTGAAGAATGCGTGCAGGGCGACCACGGCGGAGCGCGCGCGTTCGGGCGCGCTCTCGGCGTCACGCAAGCCGCGCGGCTCCTCCGCGCCCCAGAGGCGCGCGACGAGCCGCGCGCCCTCGGGGTCGGCATGGACGAGCTCGCCCCGCACGAACGGGAAGTAGTCGTTGGTCCCGAAGAGCGCCTCGGTCGCCTCGGCGAACCACTCCTGGGCGTTGTTCAAGGCGTAGTGGCGCTCGACGTTGCCGAGCATCCGGCGCACGGCGTTGAAGCGTCCGGAGGCATCGGCGACGAGGTGCGCGCGCAGGAGCTCCTTGTTGCCGTAGGAGAGGACCTGGTCGTGATACGCGTGCGCGAGCTCGTGCAGGATCATGGACGGCTGCGAGTGGACCCAGTCGACGAACACGGACGCGTTGCAGAGCTCGACCCCCTTGGCCTTGCGCGGCTCAAAGCCGTTCGCGCGCAGCCACGCCTCGCTCGGGTGGTAGTTGGCGCAGGGCGCGGGCCCTGCGCCTTCGCTGACCCAGAGGGTGACCGCGCGAAGGCGCTCGAGCGCCGGACCGGGAATCACCGCCGCGATGTCACCGAGCTTGCGGTCCAGGACCTCGAGCACGCGATCCCGGAGCTCCGGCAACTGGTCGTCCAGCACGTCCTGGAGGCGCACGTCGAACCCGCGCACTGCCACCGCGCGGTAGCCCGGCGCGCTCGCCGCCGCTTGGCTCCCCTCGGCGCTCGATGAGGGCGCCCTCAGCGGCCCGAACGAGAGCGCGCTCGCCAGGAGCGACGCGAGGAGCGGGGGGAGCGTGGCGAGGAGCGCAGGGCGTTGCATGGTGTTCGGGCGCGTAGCTTCGTGGGGGAGCGCGGGAGAGGCGCCGCGGCTTCACTCGCCTTGCAGCGACGCCATATCGATGCAGAAGCGGTACTTGACGTCCGATCGCCCGAGCCGCTCGTAGGCCTCGTTGATGCGCTGGATCGGGATGACCTCGACGTCCGAGGTGATCCCGTGGGCTCCGCAGAAATCGAGCATCTCCTGGGTCTCGGCGAGACCGCCGATCAGCGAGCCAGAGAGGCGACGGCGCCCGAAGATCAGGCTGAACGCTGACACCTCGAAGGGCTTCTCGGGCGCGCCGACGAGGCATAGCTCGCCGTCGTGACGCAGCAAGTTCAGGTACGCGTTGATGTCGTGGTCGGCGGAGACGGTGTCGAGGATGAAGTCGAACGTGCCCGCCTGGGCGAGCATCGCGTCCGCGTCGCGCGAGTTGACGACCTCGTTCGCGCCGAGGCGCAGCGCGTCGGCCGCTTTGCTGGGCGACGTCGTGAAGACGACGGTGTGCGCGCCGAACGCGTGCGCGAACTTCACGCCCATGTGCCCGAGGCCGCCGAGCCCGACGATGCCGACCTTCTTGCCCGGCCCGACGCCTCCGCGGCGCAGCGGGGAATACGTCGTGATCCCTGCGCAGAGCAGCGGCGCGGCCCCGGCCAGGTCGAGCCCCTCAGGCACGCGCAGGACGAAGCGCTCATCGGCGACGATGCTGGCCGAGTAGCCGCCGTAGGTCACGGGCGCGGTGCCGTGCGCGTCGGGCGCGTTGTAGGTGAACGTCGCCCCCGCGCAGAGGTTCTCGAGGTCGGCCTTGCACTGGGGGCAGGTGCCGTCCGAGCCCACGAGGCAGCCGACGCCGACGACGTCGCCCACCTTGTGCCCTTGGACCGCCGCGCCGACGCGGGTGACGCGCCCGATGATCTCGTGACCCGGGACAACGGGGTACACGGTGGGCATCACGCTGCTCCACTCGTCGCGGACCGTGTGCAGGTCGGAGTGACAGACGCCACAGAAGAGGATCTCGATCTCGACGTCGCTGGCCGTGGGCTCGCGGCGCGGGATCGTGGAGGAGACGAGCGGGGTCGTTGCGCTGTGTGCAGCGTAGGCCTTGGTCGATTGCATGGGTGAGAGATGGTTCGGTGCGCCGCGGGGGACGACTCGTAGAGAGATCGGAGGCACGCTGATCGGCGCATTCCAGCGGTCGCGGCGCTCTCGCCCGACCGTGCGCCAGGCTAGTCGAGACCGCGGGTGCGCGTCCACTACAGCGGCTGTGACATCGCCGTCGTCGTCCCCGAGCGTCGACGCGCCAGGCGTTTGGATTCGCGTGAGTTGCGATTCATCCCGATGCACGGACCTGTCCATGCGCAGCGCCTACATTCGTCCGCGTCGCATTCACCCCAATCCACCACACCCCACACGAGGAGACTCATCATGAGCGGTAAAGAAGATCAACTGAAGGGCAAGCTGACCCAGGCCAAGGGCGTCACCAACGAGGCCCTCGGCAAGGCGACCGACAACAAGTCGCAAGAGTTCAAGGGCAAGGCCCAGCAGCTCGGCGGCAAGGCGCGCGAGGCGCTCGGCGACGCCAAAGAGAAGCTCTCCAAGGCGCACGACGACCGCAAGCAATGAGCCACGGCGGCATCGGACCGCTGGGCCCCGTGGTCCAGCGCCGTCGAGGCCGGCCAACCCGCTAGCCTCCCGATGCGCGCTCGGCCTGAGCCACAGCCCTCGAACCGTGCACCCGGCGCGGTTCGAGGGCTGTTCCCTGCGAGGGGGCATCGCGCGCGGGCGGGCGCTTTGGGTGTAGGGCCCGCGGCGGCAGCCAAGTGCGCCATTGTGGGCGGTCCCGCGGCCCGAAGTTGACGTCGGGTTGCCGGTGATCGAGAATCTGGTGGATGCTCCACCGCGTCGATTCTCGCTACACGATTTACGAGGGGCCTGCGCCTGCGGCGACGACGACGCTCGAACGTGAGGGCTTCGTCCTTCTCCCGGGTGCGTTCGACTCGTCCGTGATCCAGTCGCTACGGGACGACATCGACGACGTCTTCGATCGTTACCCGCCTGACGTCCGCGCCGGCAGCGAGACGCTGTCGCGGGCGTCGATGTTCCGCTATGAAATGTTCAATCGGAGCGCCGCGAGCCAAGCGATCGCGGGCGATCGCGCGATCCTCGACGTGATCGAGCCGCTGATCAGTGACGAGTGTCACTTGATCGCGTGCACTGCGTGGCGCAACCCGGCTGATCCGGCGCACGCGCCGCGGGGCCAAGAATGGCACACCGACGGCGGCCCGCACATCCCTCGCAAACCGGGCGTCCCTTGGCCGAGCGAGATCCCGTATCCGGTCTTTGCGATCGCGGTCCACGTCTTCCTTGAGGACTGCACGGAGCTCGACGGTCCGACCGCGGTCATCCCGGGCAGCCACATGTCCGGGCTCGCGCCGCCGAAGGCGCGCGAGTTCGACCTCACGCTCGAATACGCCGGCCGCGGCCCGCTCCCGATCCTCGCACGCGCTGGAGACGTGTCCTTCTTCGTGTCGGACGTCTGGCACCGCCGTATGCCTCCGCAGGCAGGCGGGACGGGGCGTTACTTCTTGCAACTCAACTACGCGCGCCGGGACTTGGCGCAGCGTGTGAGGCCGACCTCGGTCGTGAACCATACGACCCACGAAGCCCGCGAGCGGGCGGCGACCGAGCGTGGGCGGCTCTTGATCGGGCTCCATCCCGAGCGCTTCTATGACGGTTGAAGGCGATCGACTCGGGCAGCTCGAGGCCAGTCTGCGTTCCCATTGGGACGGGCGTGTCGTCCCCTACGATGCGGACCGGCATGGCTTCGCTGATTGGATGCTCCAGGAGGTCAATGCCCTTGGCCATCGTGTGGATCGATTGGATCGGCTGCACGAGTCCGTCTCGGAGCATGAGCTCTACCGGCTCTCGAAAGAGCTCTGTGCGGCCACGCACCGCGCCGACTTCCAGCGCTTGATCCATGAGTTCGTCCTGGCGGTCGTCGTGCCAGAGGGCGCGCTCGTCGCGCCCGTCGCAGTGCAGCGCTACGTCAACGTGCGGATCTTCGCGCCGTCGCGCCCGCACGGCGTGTTCCCGTTTCATACGGGCCTCTTGTACGGGCACGGCCCGGCCTCCCGGAGCCTTTGGATGCCGCTGACGGACGTCACGCGGCCCGAGGACGCGAGCGCATCCATGCAGATCATCGGCATCGAGCGTTCACGCGAGCTCGTGCGGCAAGCGGCCGCCGAACGTTGGTCTGTCAACGAGATGACGGAGCGCTTTGGCCGCGAGAGCTACCCCTTGTCCGCGGGTCCTGGTCGCGCCGTGTTCTTCACACAAGAGAACATCCACGGCAACTTCGTCAACGTGACCGGCCGTACCCGTGTCAGCATGGACTTCCGCGTCGCTGAGGCGCGCTTCGGCGACCAGCTTGCGCGCAAGATCGCAGGTGGCTACTTCGAGCTGATCGACCAGCCCGGCCGCGTCGCGCCGGCGCCGGGCGCCGCGACGACGAAGCCGCGGAGCGCGCTCGGCGGCGCGAATTCGGGCCGCGCCAACATCCTCTATCTACACAACAACACGCCGAGCACGTCGGGCGCGCCGGTGCATTTGCAGCGTTACATGCTGCTCGAGTATTGCACGCGCTACCAGCTCGAGTATCACTTCGAGCTCTTCGAGCTGGAGACCATGTCGCACTTGCCGACGCTGCAGCACATCGTTGGCGAGCTTCGCAGCAACGTGGTGATGTACAGCGTGTTCGCGCTGCCGGAAGCGCGCTCGTTCCGCACGCAGATCTTTGACGACGCGCGCCGCAATGGCGTGGCGCTGCACTTCGTCAATGAGGACCTCGCGGTCGAGGATGAACGGGACCGCGAGCGCGTCGAAGAGGTGCTCGCGTTCGCGCGCTACGGCGACTACGCGACGCTGTACTGAAAGAGCGAGCCCACCCAGGCGGCACGCGACGTGGACCTTTTTGTGCGCGGCCGTAAGTCGGTTCGCAGCAGACGCGAGCCCCGCCTCGGTCACGGGATGCAGGGGCGCGGGATGCAGGGGCGCGGGGGGGAGGGGCGCGGAGGGTCGGGGAGGCGCGCGAACACACATGGCACGGGGGCTCGCATGCTCGGGTCCCAGGGGGAAGGCGATTCGGGGCGCGGGTACCGTATGCTCGGACCCGGGGTAGCTCACCCGGATGACCACCAACCTCAGACGAGAGACCGACCTGCGATGAAGCGCAAGGAGTTCCTGAAGCTCCTCGCGGGCGTTGTCGGTGGGATCGCCCTCCCGCGCGTGCTCGCGGACATCGCCTACGCCGCGGATTCCGGAGCAGGCCGCGGCCTTGCGCTGGACGAGTCCTTCCTCGTCAAGGGCCTCAATGCGCTGGCCAGGGCGCACCAGATGAGCGCAATGGCCGGGCATCTCGGGGCGGCCGTGCTGGCCGGTTACTTCGTCGAGAAGCAGCGCCCCGGCCTTGATCCCGACGTCTGCAATGGGATCAAAGCCGACCTCGAGCGGGTCATGGGGGGAGAGTCGCTCTTCGGGTCCAAGATGGCGAAGAGCGCGCGAATCACAGACTCGGAGCTGTTTGCCGACTTTCCGAAGGAGAGGTCGAACGAAGGCCTGATCGACGGCATCGCCGAGGCGCTCGAAAAGAACATCAAGGCGCCGCGCGAGTCGGGGCACAACGTCATCTTTGCCGCCCTTGCCATGCGCGCGCTCAAGGCGCGTCCGGACCTCGCGACTCCCTCGATCGTCGACGGTATTCGCAAGCTCATCAGCCTCTTCGACGACGCCGACGCAGGGAAGGGCTACTACGGGAAAGCGAAGGGCTGGGTCGCTGGTAGAGACGCGACCCTGCCGGAGGCGGACGATGGCCAGCCGCAGTACACGGACGAGCACGGGATGGTGCAGGCTGTGCTCGCCGAGATCATCAAGCAGGATCCGGAGGTCCGTCGCCGGGGCTTTGGGGGCCTCATCCACGTCAACAATCATGCCGCTGCCATCACCGACCTGGCGCGGTCTGGGTACCCTGAGCTCGCGGCCGCGGGGATCGCGTCGCACCACCAGCACCTTCGGCTTTGGCGCAGCCTGCCCAACGTTGCCGGTGAATTCGGTGCGGAGCCCTCGTCGGCGTTTAGCCCCTACACCGCGGCCTATTGGACGTCCGGTCAGGTCCCTTACGACCGCGCGCTGCTCACGCACCGCGTGAAGACCATGTGCGGCTTCGACGCGCTGTTGGAAGCCTTCGACGACGAGCAGGTGGAAGCGCAGGCCTGCGACAAGCTACGCTACTTGATGTAGCTCGCGAGCGCGGTAGCGGCTGTGCGGCCGCTCGCCAATCCGCGCGTGCAGGTGTCGCGTCGACCATGCGAGTCATCGCGGCCGACACCTACGCGGACACATGGGGGGACTGCGCGCTTGGATGTCCCTGCTCGGCCGCGGGGCCCAACCAGTGGACCGCCTCGGCTGCGTCCTGCGGGTGCGCGCGAGCCGATCCTGCGCGGCTGGCCGACGACCGGTACCATACGAAGATGAGCGTCAAAGGGCAGATCAAGGCGTATATCGACGGCCAGCCTGAGCCAAAGCGGAGCGACCTCAAGGCGCTGCATACGTTCTTTCTCGAGCTGCTGCCCGGGTGCCGGCTGTGGTTCTTGGATGGCAAGAACGGCGACGGCAAGGTCGTGTCCAACCCAAACGTCGGCTATGGCCTGCAGGTCATGAAGTATGCGGACGGCAGCACGAAGGAGTTCTACCAGGTCGGTATGAGCGCCAACACCGCGGGGACCTCGGTCTATATCCTGGGGATCGAGGACAAGGCGCACCTGGCCAGCGCCTACGGAGGACGGTTGGGGAAGGCGAGCGTGAGCGGCTACTGCATCAAATTCAGAGCGCTCAGCGGCATTCACATGGACGTGCTCGGCGAAGCCGTGCGGTATGGGGTGGAGGTGTCAGGCCGTCCTGGACAGGAGTCGGCGGCGAGCGGGTTCGAGGGACATGCCGAGACGTAGGCGCTTGTGACGAGCGTCATGGCTCGCAACGAGCCCTTCAGCGATACGCCACGACGAAGCCAATCGACTTCACGTCAAGGACGAGGGCGTGGCTCGGCGCTCACCGCTCAAAGAGCTGCGAGACGCCGTACAGGTCCAGCAGCGCGCGCTGCAGTGACTGGTAGGCGGCGTCCCCCTCGACGCAAGCGAGCGGCTCCAAGAACATCGGGAAGATCTCCTGGTCCGGCAGCGCCCTCCGCGCTTGCACCGACCGGCGCTTCTCCAGCCAATGGTCGAACCGCCCGAGCAGGTCGTCGAGCGCCGCCAAGTCTGCGGCGCCGAGGGCGCGGATCGCGACAGGCGCTTCGTCCTCCGCCCGCGCGCCGCTCGGCGCGAGGTGCGTGGGCGTCGCGCTCTCGATGCGCAGCGGCTGCGCGTCCAGCGCCGCGGCGAGCCACGCGCGCCGCGTCGCGAGCGCCACGATCACTGGCAACACTCGCGCAAAGTTCGCGTCGTCGTAGTTCTTGACGCAGGTCAACAGCGAGTTGCGGATCATCACCAGGCGCACCGTCGCGGGCGGAAAGCGCCGGCTCGTGTGCGAGTGATGGTGGTAGGCGACCGCGCTCGGCACGTAGTGCGTCGCGTGCCCCATCACCCACATGCGCCAGCCGAGGTCCAAGTCCTCGTAGTAGGCGAAGTACTCCTCGTCGAAGCCGCCGACGTCCGTGAACGTCGCCGCATCGATCGCCATCGCGCCGCCGCACGGAAACAGCGTCCTCCGCGGGACCTCGTGCTCGGGGCCAGGCGGCGCGCCATAACCTGGCTGCACGGCGATGCCCGCGAACGTCGAGCCGACGCCCGCGCCGTCGAGCGTCGCGCCGTCCCACGACAGCCGCTTCGCGACGGTCGCCTTGCACTCACGTCGGACCAACGGCGAGGTGAGCTCCACCAGGAACCGCGCATCGACCCGCATGTCGTTGTTGAGGAACACGAGGACCTCCGCGTCTGCCGCGTGCCGGGCGCCCAAGTTGCACGCGGCAGCGAAGCCGAGGTTGCGCTCGAGCGCGATCACTTGCACGTCCTTGTGGTGCTCCGCCAGGTGTCGCGCCGTGCCATCCTGCGACCCGTTGTCGACGACGATGCAGCGCATTCGCCCAGGCGCATAGCGCGCACGCGTGAGGCTCGCGAGGCACTCGACGAGCACCGCGAGGCCATCGAACGTGGGGATGATGACCGCGACCCTCGGCAACGCGGCCTCGTCGACCGCGCCGCCGGGGTGCACCCTCAGGGCCTCGGCGATGCGGAGCTGCGCGCTCATCGGCGTCACGCCCGACGGCGCGCCCTCGGGCAACGCACACGCGCGCACCCGCAAGCGCTCGATCCGCAGGTAGTGCTCGCCCGACTCGACCGTGATGTGCTCCGCGCCGGGGCGCAGCCACACACGGACCGTCTCGGTCAAGTGGCGGTCCGCGACGCCGTCGCCGCGCGACGGAGGGATGTGCGCGAGGACCTCGTCGCCCAGCCGCATGACGCCGCCCAGGGCGACCCCCGTCTCGGCGCCGATCTGGAACTGCGTCAGCTCCACCTCGATCGGCCCAGGGGCGAGGCCCCGCAACGGGAACGTCGCGCGCGCCGACGGGCGCAGCAAGAGGCGCTCGCCGCCTTGGGGCTCCGCGGGGCCCTCCGAAGCCGCGGCCGCGCCCGTGAAGTCGAGGACGACGCGCGAGGGCGTGACGCGGTCGCGTTTGAGGCACGCCATCCCGCGATAGCGGAACTCGAGCTCCGCGGCCTCGTCGCGCAGGGTCTCGACGTAGTGCCTGGTCTCCTCGCCGAGCGACTCGACGTAGTGTCTGGTCTCCTCGCCGAGCGACTCGACGTAGTGCTTGGTCTCGTCGCCGAGCGACTCGACGTAGCGCCTGGTCTCGTCGCCGAGCGACTCGACGTAGTGCTTGGTCTCGTCGCCGAGCGACTCGACGTAGTGCCTGGTCTCGTCGCCGAGCGACTCGACGTAGTGCCTGGTCTCGTCGCCGCGCGACTCGAGGTGAGGGGCGTCGCCGTCGGCGCGGTCGCAGAGGCGGCGCGCGAGCGCAGGCTCATCGAGGAAGCGCTGCAGCGCGGCGCGCAGGGCCTCCGCGTCGCCCGGGGCCACGCTGAGGCCCCCCTGGCCGACCTCGCCGTCGGTGAGCCCGCGGCCGATCAGCTCGTCGAGCCCGAAGCCCGCAGTGACGACGACCGGGGTGTCGTGCGCGAGCGCGAGCTGCACCGCGCGCGCGGGGGCGCCAAACTCCTCCGGGACCGCCACCAGGACGTCCAGGTCCGCGAAGACGTCCGCCAAGTCCCGCGCCCGGTGCCGCTCCAGCGGCGGCAGCCTGCGCAGCTCGAAGCCATCCTCCGGCAGCCGGCGCACCGCGTCGAGCAGCGTCGCGGTGACCCCGAGGCGCGTGTTCGGTGCGTCGAAGACCCCGATGCGGACGCGCTTGGCCACGAGCTTGCCCCGCTGCCGTCCCGCGGGGGGCTCGGCGCCCTCGAAGCAAGGGACGATCCGCCTGGGCTCGCAGCGCGCCAACGCCGGCGAAGCGGCGAGCGCGCGCATCAGCGCCACGCTCGGCACGAGGCACAGGTCCGCGGCCGCCACGGCGAGCCCCAGGCGCCCAGTCGCTTCGCGCGCCACCGCGAGGTCGTGCAAGCCCACCGCGAGCGGCAGCCCGACCCGCCACGCGACCTCGGCGACCGTCGCCAACCCGCGGCCGCTGCCGAAGCTGTGGCCGACGTCGAAGCCGCCGTCCGTGAGGAAGCGCGCGAGGTGCGCGGCGGCGCGCGCCTCGTCCGGGCTCGCGAGCTCGTACCCATAGAGCCCCCCGATGTCTGCGCGGACCGGGCCTGAGGTCGACGCCGTCTCCGTTGCAGACGCAGACGTTGACGCTGGCGCAGACGCTGACGCAGCGCCCGCTGCGCCGACGCGGAGCGACAGCACGACGACGCGGTGCCCGCGGCGCAGCAGCTCGCCCCCGAGCTCGAGCGCGTGCGCGAGCACACACTCGGGCGCCTCCAACGCGAAGAGCACGACCGACAAGCGCCCCGTGCTGCGCGCCTCCGTCCGCGAATACCGGCGCGGCGCATGGCTGCCCTCGAAGAGCCCCTCGACGAGCGCGCGGCGCAGCTCGAGCGCGCGCGGCGCCAGCGCTTGCACCTCGGCCTCCGGCGTGCCGAGCGCGCGCAGCCGCGCGAGGTCGTCCGTCGCCAGGCGCTGCGCCAGGACCGGCACGTCCGCGGCGACGTTGACCGCCACGCGGTCGAGCCACTCCGCGTTGAAGCGCGCGTCCACTTCACCGCGCCAATGCTGCTTGGGCGGCTCGTAGTCGTGGCTGTGCTGCACCGTCGCCTCCGCGTCGTAGACGATGGTGAAGCCTGCCTCCAACAGCGCGCGCGCCATCAGCACGTCCTCGCCCATCATCGTGCGCGGGAACGGGTGGCGCTCCCAGAGCTCGCGCCGCACCGCAGACGCGACGTCGTTGAAGTTGTAGAGCAGGCGCCGGGCGTCCGAGTCGAGCCGCGCGTAGACGTCGGGCGCTGGGAGGCGCACCTCGGCGCGCGCCGGCGAGTACCCCGGGTCGCTCTGGCTCGCGACGAGCGTGAGCGGCCAGCAGTCCTCACGCGCGACGTTGCGGCAGTACGCAGCGCCGACGGCCGGGTCGTCGAAGTTGCGCGCGAGCGTCGCGAGCCACTCGGGCGACGAAGGGATCGCGTCCTGCGTGAGGAACACGAGCAGGTCGCCCGTCGAACGCGCGGCCAGCAAGTTGCGCGTGTCCCCGTGGTCGAAGGCCGCCGAGGGGATCGACTGCACGACGAGGGGCACCGGGAACGATTGGCGCCGCCGCGCGAGGCACGCGAGCGTCCCGTCGTGCGAACCGGAGTCGATCACGAGCACGTCCCACTGCAAGGTGGTCTGCTGCGCGGCGAGCGCGTCGAGCACCCGCTCGAGGAACTCCATGGCCTGCCAGCTCGGGATGAGGACGGTCGCAGATCGGATCGGTCGCATGCAGCTCTCTCGGGTCGGCGCCGTGACGGCGCCCGTCTCGCTCGCGGGCGCCGCATTGTCCCCGGGGCGCGGTCGATCGCGCCAGCCTTGCGCGGGGTCTGTGCCCGCCCCGCTTTCGGCGCTAGGAGCCTGCGCCTCAGAACGCGGTTCGCAGCGTGGTGCTCCCGTGCGTTGGAGCAAGGCGCAGCAATTTCCTCATAGCTTGATGCTATTTGGGACGTTGCTGCAACGCGGCTCCGGCGCGCGGGAGCGCCGCGATGCGAATCGCGTTCTGTGGCGCAGGCTCCTAGACGACGTTTCGGGCGAGGCGTATCGTCTCGCTCTATGCCTTGCCTCGCGCCTGCCACGCGAGCGCCCCTGCCCTTGGTCGCGCTCGCCGTCTCCGTCTTCGCCGCCCATACCAGCGCCTTCGCCGCGCCGCAGTCCCTCGGCTGCCTCCACACGCTCGCAGCGCCGTGCCCCGAGGCGCGCTACGACGTCGCCGCGCTCGCCTATGACAATCGGCTCTACGTGCTCGGCGGCTTCCGCGGCTTGTCGGTAACGGCGTCGGCGCGCTTCGACGTGTACGAGGTCGGCCGCGACGAGTGGGTCCAACTGGCGGACCTCCCGCGCCTGATCACGCACGCGCCGGTCGTGCAGGTCGATGAAGAGCTCTGGCTCATCGGCGGCTTCGTCGGGGACCACCCCGGCATGGCGACCGAGGAGGTCTGGCGCTACGACATCGCGCTGGACCACTGGTCACCGGGGCCTCCGTTGCCCCATCCGATCGCTGGCGGCGCGGCGGCGCGGCTCGGGACGCGGGTGCACTACTTCGGCGGCCTGATGCCCGACCGCGACACGGGCTCGCCCGACCACTTCGTGTTCGACACCGCGGCGCCCGGCCTCGGCTGGCAAGCGCGCGCGCCGCTGCCGAACCCGCGCAACCACATGGGCGGCGCGGCGTGGCAGGGGCAGCTCTGGGCGGTCGGCGGCCAGCTCGGCCACGACACGAACCCTGTGGACTCGGACCTCGTGCACGTTTACGACCCCGCGCTCGATCGCTGGAGTGAAGGTCCGCGGCTGCCGATGGCGCGCTCGCACGCCGAGGGCGCGACGTTCGCAGAGGGCGCGGGGCTGTACGTCGTCGCGGGGTACTGCACGAGCCTTGCGCCGTGGACGATGAACGACGTCACGCTGCTCGAGGCCGGCGCGAGCGCCTGGCGCGCGCTCCCGCAGCTGCCGTTGCACTTCGTCGGCGGCGCGGCGGGGGCCCTGAACGGCGAGCTGTTCGTTACGAACGGGTCGAACTCCGAGCCGCGCGAGGTCACCGAGGTGCACCGCCGCGCGCTCGACGCCGAGGCGCCGCTCGTGTGGCGCTTGAACTGCGGCGGGGGCGCGACGGTCGCGGGCGTCCCGTGGTGCGAGGACACGGGGTTCGAGCGCAGCAGCGCGGCCGCAGCGCCGCCTGGCCAAGCGGTCGCCGGCACCGCGTACCCGGAGCTCTACCTCACACAGCGCCAGGGCACCGGGGCCGTCGACCCGACGCGGCTGCGGTATCGCCTCGTCTCGCAGCCCGGCGCGGTGCGCGTGCGGCTCCATTTTGCGGAGCTCTGGTCCACTCAGCCAGGCCAGCGTGTGGTGGACGTCGTCCTGCAGGGCGTGCGGCACGACGCGGCGCTCGACGTCTTCGCCGAGGTCGGGCCCGACCACGCGTTGGAGCGCAGCTACGACGTAGACGCGCCCTACGGCGTGGTCGAGGTGGAGCTCGTCGCCAGCGCCGGGGTGCCCTCGATCGCGGCCATCGAGCTCGAGGCGCTCGGCCTGGATCACTTGCAGCACCGCTGCGTCGTGGCGGCGGGCGCGGGCGTGCACTTGGAGCTCCTCGGCTCGACGTCCTCGGCAGAGGCCCACGCGTTGTTGGCCGCCGAAGGCGCGCCGCAGGGCCGCGTCGGCGTGCTGCTGCAGTCGCAGGGGGACCAAGGCGTGAACCTCGGCGGGCTCGTGCTGTGCATCGGGCCAGGCGTCTTCCGGCGCGGCTTCGCCGCGAGCTCGGGCAACGAGCTGCGCTTCCCGCTCGACTTCTCGGCCCCGGGGCCCTTCCCGCCGCCGCTGACGCCGGGCTCGCGCTGGTACTTCCAGGCCTGGTACCGCGGCCCGAACGGCGCGCAGCTCTCGGACGCGCTCGGCGTGTCCTTCACGCCTTGAGCCGGACGCTGTCGCCGCCCGGTGCGCCGAGGGCCAGCGCCTGGCGGGCGCGCTGGGGCCTTCAGCGGGTGAGCTCGTCGTAGAGCCACGCCTTCGCGAACTGCCACTCACGCTCGACGAGGCGCAGCGAACAATCGAGCGCCTCCGCGCACTCCGCATGGCTGAGCCCCCCGAAGACACGCAGCTCGACGAGGCGGCCCATGCGCTCGCTGTGCTGCGAGAGGCGCTGCAGCGTCTCGTCGAGGGCGAGGATGTCGATCCCTTCGTCCGGTTGGCTGGCTGCTAGGTCGACGTTCCAGGACACACGCTGCAGGTCGCCGCCGCGCTTCGTCGCCCGCCGCTGCCGCTCCGCGTCGATGAGCACCGCGCGCATGACCTTGCTCGCGAGGCAATAGAAGTGCCGCCGGTCGGTGTAGGAGAGGTCCTTGTGCGCGAGCTTGAGCCAGGCTTCGTTCACGAGCAGCGTGGGCTGCAGCGAGCCCCGCGGGGCCCGGCCGCCCATCTGGCGCTGCGCGATGTGCCGGAGCTGCTCGAAGACGGCCGACCATGCGTGCTCGGACGCCGTAGCGTCGCCCGCGGACATGCGCCGCAGGAGCAGGGTCAGGTCGTCGCTCACGTCCTGGATTGTCTTAGCCCGGTCGATGCCCCGCAAGCCAAGGCGCGCCTCGCGCGGCAGGGTACGCTCTCCTGGGACGACCCCGGCGCAGACTGAGACTCGACTATGGAACCCAACGACTGGACGGCGCTGCGCGCGCTCTTCGACGCTAGCGTCGAGCTGGAGGGCGACGCGCGGCGCGCGTACTTGCACGAGCGTTGCGCAGGGGACCCGGCGTTGCGCGAGCGGGTCGAGCGCTTGCTGGCCGCGGCCGGCGAGGTCACCTCTGCGTTCCTCGCCCCGGGGGGCGGGCTGCTCGGCGCTGAGAGCTTGGCGGGGGACGGCGACGCGCTTGAGCTCGAGGGCCAGACCGTCGGCGAATACCGGGTCGTACGCCGGCTCGGGAGCGGCGGGATGGGCCTCGTCTTCGAAGCGCTGCACTCGCCCTCGAAGCGCCGCGTCGCGCTGAAGACCCTGCGCGGCGTGCATGCGAGCGAGGACGTCCTACGGCGCTTCCGGCACGAGTTCCAGCTCTTGGCGCAGCTGGATCACCCGGGCATCGCGCGCTTCTACGACGCTGGCGTGCACCAGAGCGCGGGCCGCCTCCTGCCGTACTACACGCTGGAGCTCGTGCACGAGGGCGCGCCCCTGTGTGACCATGCCGACCGCGCGCGGCTCGGCGAGCGCGCGCGCCTGCGGCTGTTCGCGCAGTGCGCGGAGGCCGTCCATTACGGGCATACGAAGGGTGTCATCCACCGCGACCTCAAGCCCGGCAACGTGCTGGTCGATGGCGCAGGCGCGGTCAAGGTCATCGACTTCGGCCTCGCGCGGCCGCTCGACGCGGCGGCGCTCGGGGTCTCGCTCGTCGAGACGCAAGCGGGCAGCCTCATGGGCACGCTGCCGTACATGAGCCCCGAGCACCTCTCCGGGCGCTCCCTCGCGGTCGACGTGCGCAGCGATGTGTACTCCTTGGGCTGCATCCTCTGGGAGCTCCTCTCGGGACGGCCCCCGTTCGAGCTCGGCGACATGTCGCTCCCCGCTGCGATCTCGCACCTCCAGGACACCGAGCTGCGCGCGGATGCGGCGCTGCCACAAGAGCTGCGCTGGATCCTCGGGCGAGCGTTGGAGAAGGACCCCGCGCGTCGGTACCCCTCCGCGAGCGCGTTCGCGGCCGACGTCACGCGCTACTGCGAGCGTGAGCCGGTCGAGGCCGCGCCGCCCAGCAGCTGGTACCGCTTCCATCGCATGGCGCGCAAGAACCGCGCCTTGATCGGCGCGGTGCTGAGCGTCATCGCCGCGCTCTCGATCGGCCTCGTGCGTGCCAACGCTGCCACCAAGGTCAGCGATGCCGCGCGGCTCGCGGCGCTCGAGGCGCGCGACGACGCGCTGCAGAAGGGGAACACGACGCGGGCGATCAGCGAGTTCCTGGGCTCGATGTTCCACTCCGTGGACACGTACGCCTTGGGCCCGGAGGTGCGCGTGCGCGACCTCCTGGACCTGCACGCGCCGCGCCTCGAAGACATCCCGGATCCGGTCGCGCGCGCCATCGCGCGCGGCTACCTCGGCAAGGGCTACATGCACCTGCAAGATGTCCCGCGCGCCATGGACCTGCTGAGCGTCGCGAGCCGAGACATCGCGGGCCTCTTGGAGCCGACCGCGGAGGCGCGGTTGAATGTCGAGCTCGTCTGGGTGGACTTGCTCGAGCAGGCCAGCCGCTACTCGGAGTCGATCGAGGCCTCGCAGCGCATCGCGCCGCTGGTCCGCGCGACCTTTGGCGAGGAGAGCGACCAGTACAACTACGTGCAGGGCAACCTCGCCGTCTGCTACGTGATGACGGGTGAGAGCGCCTTGGCCGAGGGGCTCCTGCGCGAGTGCGCGGCGCGCCATCGCAAGGCGACGCCGGTGCCCTACGAAGCGCTCGTGATCGCCTTGCATCGCCTGGGCCAGGTGCTCGGCATGCAGGGTCGGCTGGCAGAGAGCGCGGCGGCCTATGACGAAGCGCTCGCGATCGGGGTCGAACACCTCGACGCGGACAGCCTCTTCCTCGTGACGATCCGCATGGACCGCGCGAACAGCCTCCGGATCGCTGGGCGCAGCGCAGAGGCGCTGGCGGAGCTCGCGGTGGTCAAGGCGGAGTACACACGCTTGAGCGCCAACGGGCGCAACCAGATGCAAGTGCGCCTCAACATCGCGGCCGAGCTCTCGACCGCCGGGCGCAACGCGGAGGCCCTCGTCGAGCTGGCAGAGGCCGACACCTTCAGCGCGGCCTTCGGCGACGGGCCGACCACTGCGGTGCTCAACCTCGCGACCCTGCGCGCGATCATCGCAGCGCGCACGGGCGAGCACGCGCTCGCCCAGGAGCAGCTGGACCGCGCCGTCGCGCTCGGGCGCGGGCTCTTCGGCGAGAAGGACCCGAACCGGGCGATGTTCCTGCACACGCAGGCGATCATCCACCGCGGGCGGGGCGAGTCGGACCTCGCGGCGGACGTCGCGCGCGAGGAGTGGGCGCTGCGCAAGAGCGAGGTCGGCGAGCGCGGGGTCCAGGCGCTCGTCGCGCTGGACTGGCTCGTGCGCCACCTCTTGACCCAGGAGCACGACAACGACGCGCTGGCCCTGGCGCGCCAGCTCGTTGGTCTCACCGACCCGAGCGACGCGCAGCGCGCCAAGCCGCCAGCAGCTCCTGGAGCGCGCGGGCGCGCGCGGACCAGTGGGCTGCTGACAAGGACTGAGGCGCAAGGACGATCTGGCAAGGTCTGTCTGGCAAAAGGTCTGTTCAGGCCGCGCGTGGCGCGTGTCACTCGAACAGCAGCGAGACGGCGTTCGTGAAGTTCGAGGTCGTGAACGTCGAGATCGCGTCGCGGTGCCAGAGCTGGAACCGCCAGCGCTGCCCAGCGATGGCCGGGACGGGGCCGTTCGGGGTCGAGAGCTGGGTCGGGTCGAGCACAAACGTGATCGTGCCGTCGGCCCGCTCGAGGTGACGAAGTTCGAGTAGCGGCCGATGGCGCCCCGAGGCAGAGGTTGCCGGCGCTCCCGCCTGGGTTGCTGGTCAAGGTGACGCTCGTGCTGCACAGGAAGTAGCCGAAGGCGTTGGGCGGCAGCGCCGTCGCGAGGAGCACCTTCGCCGTCAGCGTGCCGCGATCGCCGTAGGCGGCGATGAAGCCGCGGTCGCGGGTGCTGTTCGGGTTTCCAGAGCAGTACTGCTTCGCGATGGACGGCGCGAGGTTCGCGTTGAAGAGGACGCCGAAGACGTTGTAGGTGGAGGTCGCGTTGTCGCGGCGCGCCCAGCTTCGATCCGCACACATCGTCGGCGACGCCGCCGGAGGCGCGCGACGCGATCCGCAGCAGCGCCGCGATAGAAGCCCACGGTCGTCCCGAGGCCACTGGCGACGAAGCGGCCGAGGCGGGTCAGCATGGCGGGTCCAGTTGCGGCGTGGCCTCGGTGCGGGTCGTGGGCGCGACGACCTCGTCGTTACCCACGAGGCCGGACGCGAGGGCAGGGCTCGGCCCGAACCGGAATCGAGCGGGACTTCAGAAGAGCGCGTCGGGAGGGGCGAAGCCGACGCATGCCGATCGCCCGTCCGCAGGCAACGGACGTCCTCTCCGCCCCGCAACTTGCTCGAAGCCATCGCCGACCGCACCCTGCGCTGCCCGCCGATGCCGTTCCCACACTAAGGCCAGACACCCCTCACCGACGTCTTCCCGGTCACCGACACGGCGCTGCTGCGCGCCGCAGCCGGGCATGTCGCGGGGGTCGACCCCGACGACGAATGGCGTGCGTTGATCGAGGCCCATGCCGCCCCGATCACCCAGGCGCTTCGTCGCCACCTCGGCGCGGTCGACACGCCCACCGTGCGGTCGTTCTTCGCGTACCTATTCGAGCGCGACGCTCTGGAGCGCTTCGACCGCGCGAAGCGGCCCTTCCGGGCACACGCCGCGTCGCTCCATGGTTCCGGGGCCCAACGTTGGCGTCTCTAGGGCCGAAGCCTGCTCGACACGCACCTTGCGAGGACCGCTCTCGTGGTCTAAGGTCTAGGGGTGACAAGGAACAAACTGGTCGAAGCTGCGGCGGCGGTCCTCGAAGGTGCGTCCGGTCGCTTCCTATCACTTCGCTCAACAAGGCGCTCTTCTATCTCGACCTTCGGTGCCTCTTGGACACGGGCGAGACCTTGACGGGTGCGACCTACATAGCCCTGCGGGCTGGTCCTGCGTAGCCAAGTACAAAAAGCGCGTGATCGATACGCTTGAGGACCTCGGGATCGCGCAGCAGGACGACGCGGAAGATGGATACTCCAAGCCCGTCAGCCTGGTCGACATGCCCGTCTACGAGTGCCTGAGCAAGGAGGAGCAGACGCTCGCGCGGACTTTCGGTGCGAAAGCGGCGATGCGGACCCCGAGCTGGCTTTCGTCCTACTCCCACGAGAACATCGGGTGGAAACTCGCATGGGATGCAGGTCTCGGCGCGCAGCGCCCCGCCGTCAGAGTCGACCTGCGCATCGGCATGCAACAGTTGCTGGACCGGGACCCGTGGCTCGACGAAGCACCCGATGCGGATCTGGCAGAGCTCCTGCGCTCCTCGGACACCGACATGGGCTCGCCGTGGTAGGTACGTCGCCATGCAACCGTCAGATGTGACCTGGCTCGTGCTCGATGCGGCGCGAACAGAGCCCGAGCGGGTGCGCCAGACCCTCGGCGAAGATGGTTACGCGATGGAGCGAGCCGCACTCCAAGCCTTTCTGTGTGGGTACTTCGACAGCGGCCACTGTCGGCATCGTAGGGTTCCATCGCGCCGATGGCCTCTTCGAACACACCGCGTGGGGCTAAGTGCCTCAAGGTGCGCTGGGGCCTTCCTGGTTCAGGCAAGAGCGGCGGGCTCCGCCTCGCGATCGCCGTCGATTGTGAGGCACGCGTCGTCAAGGTAGTGGGTGCTTGGCTCAGGCGTGACGATCCATCTGATGCCGATTTCGGAGCTGCGTTCGGGGACACCTGAGTCTCTCCGAGCCTTCGGGCGCTGAATCCGCGGCCCTTGGTTGGTCCGAAGTTGGCGAGGCGCCCTAGCTCGTCGTGAGGATCGCTCGCCCAGGGACTTCAACGTCTTGACGCAAGCCCGTTGCCGGTGCCCATGCGGCGCGGCACCCTTCCCCTCACGCGCCAGGCCAGCCGCTACTCGGAGTCGATCGAGGCCTCGCAGCGCATCGCGCCGCTGGTCCGCGCGACCTTTGGCGAGGAGAGCGACCAGTACAACTACGTGCAGGGCAACCTCGCCGTCTGCTACGTGATGACGGGTGAGAGCGCCTTGGCCGAGGGGCCCTGCGCGAGTGCGCGGCGCGCCATCGCAAGGCGACGCCGGTGCCCTACGCAGCGCTCGTGACCGCCTTGCATCGCCTGGGCCAGGTGCTCGGCATGCAGGGTCGGCTGGCAGGCGAGCGCGGCGGCCTATGACGAAGCGCTCGCGATCGGGGTCGAACACCTCGACGCGGACAACCTCTTCCTCGTGACGATCCGCATGGACCGCGCGGACAGCCTCCGGATCGCCGGGCGCAACGCGGAGGCCCTCGTCGAGCTGGCAGAGGCCGACACCTACAGCGCGGCCTTCGGCGACGGGCCGACCACTGCGGTGCTCAACCTCGCGACCCTGCGCGCGATCATCGCAGCGCGCACGGGCGAGCACGCGCTCGCCCAGGAGCAGCTGGACCGCGCCGTCGCGCTCGGGCGCGGGCTCTTCGGCGAGAAGGACCCGAACCGGGCGATGTTCCTGCACACGCAGGCGATCATCCACCGCGGGCGGGGCGAGTCGGACCTCGCGGCGGACGTCGCGCGCGAGGAGTGGGCGCTGCGCAAGAGCGAGGTCGGCGAGCGCGGGGTCCAGGCGCTCGTCGCGCTGGACTGGCTCGTGCGCCACCTCTTGACCCAGGAGCACGACAACGACGCGCTGGCCCTGGCGCGCCAGCTCGTTGAGCTCACCGACCCGAGCGACGCGCAGCGCGCCAACCGCCAGCAGCTCCTGGAGCGCGCGCGGGCGCGCGCGGACCAGCGGGCTGCTGACAAGGACTGAGGCGCAAGGACGATCTGGCAAGGTCTGTCTGGCAAGGGCTGTCTGGCAAGGTCTGTCTGGCGCCGCGCGTGGCGCGTGTCACTCGAACAGCAGCGAGACGGCGTTCGTGAAGTTCGAGGTCGTGAACGTCGAGATCGCGTCGCGGTGCCAGAGCTGGAACTGCCAGCGCTGCCCAGCGATGGCCGGGACGGGGCCGTTCGGGGTCGAGAGCTGGGTCGGGTCGAGCACAAACGTGATCGTGCCGCTCGGCCCGCTCGAGGTGACGAAGTTCGAGTAGCGGCCGATGGCGCCGCCGAGGCAGAGGTTGCCGGCGCTCCCGCCTGGGTTGCTGGTCAAGGTGACGCTCGTGCTGCACAGGAAGTAGCCGAAGGCGTTGGGCGGCAGCGCCGTCGCGAGGAGCACCTTCGCCGTCAGCGTGCCGCGATCGCCGTAGGCGGCGATGAAGCCGCGGTCGCCGGTGCTGTTCGGGTTTCCAGAGCAGTACTGCTTCGCGATGGACGGCGCGAGGTTCGCGTTGAAGAGGACGCCGAAGACGTTGTAGGTGGAGGTCGCGTTGTCGCGGCGCGCCCAGCCGATCCCGCACACATCGTCGGCGACGCCGCCGGAGGCGCGCGACGCGATCGCAGCAGCGCCGCGATAGAAGCCCACGGTCGTCCCGAGGTGCGTCCGACGCTCCGAGATCGCGACCTCGTTCGACTCGACCAGGTCGAACGCGGTCAAGAAGACGTTGTGGGACGTGGGTGCGCCGGCCAGCGGCTCGAGGTACGTGACGAGGAACTTGTCGCCCGTGGCGGCCAGGCGCGCCTGCGCCTGATCCGGCTGGAGCGCGGTGTTCTCGCGCTCGCCCAAGTCAAAGAGCGCGACCGGCTGAGCGTCGCGGCAGAGGATCAGCGCCAAGTCGCGGGTCGCGTGGGTGGCGTCGTCATACGTGACGACGTAGGTCGGCGCGAGGCCGGCCAAGCGCAGCCCGTCGGAGACGTCGATCTCGCGCAGCCGATGGCCCACTGGCCCCACCTCGACCACGCTCGGCCCTGACACGATCGAGCCCGAGGTGTTGACCTGCAGCGAGCGCACTTGGTCGACGTCGTTCGTCAAGTTCTGCACGCGGTACGCGATGTTCCAGCGGTTGACGAGCAGCGCATCGCCTGTGGACTTCGAGACGCGGACCTCCTCCGTCAGCGAGTTGCTCCCAGAAGCGTCGAAGAACTGGACCGGGTTGAGCGCGCCGTCAGCGGTCACCGTCCTGAAGCGCCCCAGGCTCTGGCTGGCCGAGAACCGGCGCTCCCAAACGACGATGAACACCGCGTTGCTCGAGGGGCTCGCGCTGCCGCCGACGTCGGGCCGGAAGTTGTCCCAGCTCCCGCCTGTGTCGCCGATGACGATGACGGGGCCCAAGGCGCCCGTGGCCTCGTTGAAGATGCGGCCGGCGATCTCGACGAGCCCTGTGGTCGGGTTGACCCGTTCGGCGGCCACGAGCGTGCGGTCCGCCCAGCCGAGGTTCGCCGCGCTGGGCGACGTCCATTGCTCGGCGCCGCCCTCGATGAAGCCGGCGCTCACGAAGAGGCCCTGTGCGCTCACCGTCGTGCGGTAGATGTCCGTGTCCGTGCCCGAGAACATGTCCTCGTAGACATAGGTGTACCGGTTGGTCGTCGCGTCGTAGCTGACGTCGGGATAGTCCTGGTCGCCGGAGGACGTGTCGACGCTGAACGTCGAGAGGGTCGGGTCGACGACGATGAGCCCCTCCGCGGCGCGCAGGAACTCGGCGGGGACGGTCAAGGTCAGGGCCGTGGCGGCGAGCGTCAACGGGACGTCCGCGCGTCGGCCGCGGCCATCGAAGACCACGGCGGCCCCGTAGCTCACGCCGCCGTACGGGCAGCGGACGCTGAGCCCAGCGGCCGCGGGCGCGCCTTCGAGCTCGCTCTCGAGCGCGAGCTCCAGCACCAGCTCGCCCGTTGCCCCGGCGGCGTCGATGACAAAGCTCTGCTCGATCGAGTCGAGGGCGACGTCGTACACGACGTCCACCGCCCCGCGGTCGAGCACGAAGCGCGCGCCGTCGCGGGTCACGGCGGCGGCGTCGGTGAGGCGCAGCTCGACGCCAGCGAGCGTCGCAGCCGCGAGGCGGAGCTGCAGCGGAAAGTTGCGCGGCGCGGACGTGCCGAGGAACGGCACGTAGGTGAACCCCGTCGGCGCGACGCGCGCCTTGTAGGTCCGGCCGCGGATCCACAGGCCGTCCTCGTGCTCCGTGTAGTGGATCATCGAGCGCGGGTCCGGCGGCGTGATCGTGTTCGCGGGCCCGCTGCCGAGGGGCGGTTCGGCCTGCGCCGCGGACCTCGGGGCGCCGTCCGGCGCCGCGGCGAGGGCTCGGGGCTGCGGGTCCTGCGCCAGCGGGGAGGCCTCGCCGCGCGGCGCGGCGACGGCGTCGTCCACCTGGCCGCCGGTCGGCGCCGGGCGCCCGTGGTGGGGGTCGCGCGCGCCGCTGCGTTGCGCGTGGGCCGGCGCAGCGAGCGCGAGCAGCGCGGCGAGCGCGTGGGGAAGGGCGCGGGGAGCGACGCCGGGAGCGACGCGGGGATGCTGCTGGAAGGGCATGGGCTTGGGCCTCGGGCTGAGGCGGGGCGAAGGGGAGGCGTTCCACCGGGCGCGGGGCGCCCTGCACCTCCCGACCCGGAGCCCCGGCGCGAAACCCGCCAGGATTCCCTCGGAATCAGCCCCAACGGCATGTCCCGAGGAGGCCCACACGCCTGGCCCACGATCGAACACCCGGGCCGGCAGAAAACGGGTGACCTGGGTCCCGCGTCGGTCGATGATGCAGCCGTAGCACCATGAAGGTCGTCCTCGTCAATCCCCCGAGCCCGCCGGAGTTCCGCGTCAGCCGCGGCCTCATGGGGGGCTTCGGCATGGCCGTGAACCCGGCGCTGCTCTATCCGCCGATCGAGCTCGCGCACGTCGCGGCTTACCTCGAGCAGGACGGCTTCCAGGTGGCCATCATCGACGGCGACGCCCTGCGGGCGGACGAGCACCAGACGCTGGCGCGCATCGTCGGCGAGGCGCCGAAGTTCGTGCTCGTGGACTCGTCCAGCACGTCGCTCGACCGCGACCTGGCGCTCGCCCACGCGGCGCGCAAGGCGACCGGCGCGGTGGTGGGGATGCTCGGCAGCCAGGTCACCTACGCGCCGCGCGAGGTGTTCGGGGCCGAAGGCGTGGACCTCGTCGTGCGCGGCGAGCCCGAGGCCACGGCGCGCGAGCTCGCGCAGCGCATCCGCGACGGCGCGCCCCTCATCGGCGTCGCCGGCATCAGCCGCGCCGACGGCGCGGGCGGCGTCATCGACGAGGCCGAGCGCGAGAAGATCGAGGACCTCGACGCGCTGCCGATCCCGGCGCGCCACCTGCTCGACAACGCGGCCTATCACTTCCCCGGCGTGAAGGGCGCGGTGACGACGGTGAAGTCGTCGCGCGGCTGCCCGCTGAACTGCTCGTTCTGCGGCTACACGCTCGCGCAGGGCCTGCGCTTCCGCTTCCGCAGCCCGGAGCACGTGCTCGCGGAGCTGCGCGACCTCTACTTCACGCACGGCCTGCGCCACGTCGTGTTCCGCGACCCGATCTTCACGACGCGCAAGGACCGCGTCGCCGCGATCTGCGACGGGATCCTCGCGGCCGGCATGACCGAGCTCGAGTGGCAGTGCGAGACCGCCGTGAAGGTGCTCGACCGGCCGCTGCTCCAGAAGATGGCGGAGGCCGGGTGCAGGCACATCTCGCTCGGCGTGGAGTCGGGGAACCCAGAGATCCAGAAGAAGCACTGCGGCAACAAGCTGAAGGACCTCGACCAAGCCGCCGAGGTGTTCAAAGCGTGCCGCGACGTCGGCATCGAGACCCGCGCGTTCTGCATGATCGGCTTCCCCGAGGAGACGCCGGAGATGGCGGACGAGACGATCGCGCTCGCGCTGCGCCTCGACCCGGACCAGGTGCAGTTCTGCGCGGTCACGGCGTATCCGGGCACGCCGCTCTACCAGATGCTGCGCGGGACGCGCGAGTTCGACTACGCGACGATGACGGGGTTCCAGGCGCTCGAGGGCAACGAGCACATGAGCGCCGCCGAGATCGAGGCCAAGATCCGCGAGGCCTACCGGCGCTTCTACCGCCGGCCCAGCCGCATCCTGCGCGAGCTGCGGGACCCGCGGCGCTTCGCCGGGCGGATCGCGCGGTACGCGACCCTGTTCCGGCGCCGCGCGGTCGGGCTCTAGGGGCCGCCCAGGGGCGCTATGGTCGGCCCAGGGGCGCTATGGTGGGCCCAGGGTCGCTGGGGTCACCCTCGCCGGGGCCGCTTACGTTCCTTTAACGCGTTCCGTGACGTGGAGGTGACATGGAGGCCATGTCCGCTGCGGTAAGGTGTAGCGGCTGCCCGGCCCTCCTCGTCGGGTGAGCAGAGTACTCGACTAGGAGGAACCCATGAATCTCACCTGCCCCCTTGTGGGGCTCGCGGCGGCGCTCATCGTTGGCGTCGCGGCACCTCCCCAGGTCTCGGCCCAGGCGGCCGGGGACTGGGAAGAGGCGACCTTGAAGCACCGGGGAATGGAGGACTTCGAAGTCGTCCTCCCCGCGGCCAAGTCCGTCTGGAAGAAGCTCGGCGACTCGATCACGGTGCTCGGCGTCGAGTTCCCGGTCGAAGTCCAGGGCGACTTGAAGTTCGAGATCGACTCGAACGGCGATGAGACCGTTGACGAAGCCGTCAAGGGCAACGCCGGCTACGTCGAGCTCTCGGGCAAGACCGAAGCGGGGGAGTCCTTCCGCTATGCGGTCCGGTTCCGCAACGACGGCGCCAAGCTGTGGTCGTGGATGCCCTCGCACGTGATGCAGGGCAAGGTGCGCGGCACGACCCTGAGCTTCGTCGATCGCAACGGCAACGGCCGCTACGACGACCTCGGGCAGGACGCGTATGTGATCGGCAACGACCGCGGCGCGGCATACCTGTCGAGCGTCGTGAACATCGGTGGCGACCTGTTCGAGCTCGAGCTCGACAAGTCGGGCACGACCGTCAAGACGCGCCCCTACACGGGCGCAACGGGCACGCTGTCCGCGGCGAGCCCCGAGGGCATCAAGGGTGACCTCGTCGCCGCGGTCTTCCGCAGCGGCGCGAACTCGTTCAACGTGGCGGGCTCGCCCAAGGGCATGAAGGTGCCGGCGGGCAGCTACGCCTTGGAGTCGGGTCACCTCGAGCGCGGGACCGAGAGCGCCACCATCGCCCGCGGGCGCATGGAGGCGATCGAAGTCGCGGCCGACGCAACGGCGACCGTCGAGTGGGGCGGCCCGCTCTTCGGCGAGCTCGACGAGCCGACGGTGACGAAGGACAAGGTCACGGTCCGTCCGACGCTCTACATCTTTGGCAAGGCAGGCGAGTCGTATGGCGACTTCCTCCCGCAGGGCAAGTCTCCCAAGGTCCAGATTCTCGACAAGGCGACGGGGAAGGTGCTCAAAAAGGGCACGTTCCCCTCGGGCTGATGAGGGTCACTCCAACCGTACACCGTGGGTGTACCTGAAGGGACCGAAGTGGACGTCGAAGTCGAGTACGAGCGCGGGCTGTTCGGCAAGTTGAAGCTGAAGCCGCGTGACAAGAAGGGGCCGCTCTCGCGCGGCGGGGAACCTAAGGCGAAGGGCTGAGTCCTTCGGCGCGGGGCCCCTCCCCGAACCTCCGAAGGCAGGACCGCGTGCGGACCTGCTGCAAGGGATCGACCGACACTTCTGGGCCGGCGCCCCACCTGCGAAGGCAGGTGGTGCGCCGGCCCCCCGTTTGGGGGGACCTCCACGCGCGCTCGCGCTCCGCCAGGGCGCGCTGGGCGGGCTCAACAAGGACGAACCCCGCGCCGCGCCGAGGCGCGGACACGGGGGTCGGAGCATTGGGACACAGGGTGGTAGAGGGGGGGCTCGGGGGGCCCTGGTGTCCAAGGCGCGCGCCGGGGGGACGGCCCCGACGCGCTCCTTCGGTTCTCTTGCTCAGTGGTGGGCGCGCGCGCCGTGTGAGGGGGACACGGCGCGCGGCCATCCAAGCTCGCGCTTGGACACACCGTTCTCCGTGCCATCGGTGCTCCGCGGGGCAACGTTTCCGGAGAAACGTGCATTTCGCGAAGTCGTGCCGCTGGGTGCCACCGGGCGCGCGTGCGCCGCTCCGCAAGAACTCCCAAAAAGAGGGTGGCCCCGACCGGGAGGGGATCCGGTCGGGGCCAGGTTCACAGGGAACCATGAGGGCAAGGATGAGATCGGCGCGTCAAGGCGCGATCTGTCCCACAGCTTGGAAAAACCCGCGCGCGGGCCGGTCAGCGCGCGCGACGTGCGTCATCGGCCCGGAGATCAGTAGGCGATGTGGACCGACTCGAACTCGGCGGACTTGCCCTGGACGACCAGGCCGATCTGCCCGATCAGCTCCTCGCACGGGACCTCGTACGTCCCGACCAGCTCGCCGTCGACGAAGACGCGCAGCTGAGTGTGTTCCACGTCGATCGCCAACGTGAACGACTCCGCGCTCTTGGGCGGCGCCGAGTCGGCGAAGTTCGCCAGCGTGACGAAGGGCGACTTGCGCTCCTTGGCTGCCTCCATGTCCGAGTCGAACTGGACCAGGATGCAGCGCGCGCCTTGCTCGACGAGCGCATAGCTCTCGTCGAGCTGCTGGCCGTCGAAGAGCAGCCCGACCATCGCGCTGGTCTTCTTCACCTTCGCTTCGAAGCGGAACACCTTGGCGGGCGGCTCGGTCAGGCGGATCGTCGAGATGCCGCGCCCGCCCTCGAGCTTGAGCGAGCCGCCGTCCCCGACCTTCCAGCCGGAGTCCTCCGTCGTCCAGGCGCTGAGCTCCTCGTCCACTGGGACGCGCCGCATCAGGCGGCCGTCGACGCCGGTCTTGGCGGAGAGGGCCTGGATCTGCGTCCGGATGCGGCCTTCACCGTCGAGCAGCTGGTCCGCGTCGCGCAGCAGCGATAGCGCGGTGATCGGGAACCCGATGCTCGAGTGCGCCTCGGCCGCCTCGAGCGATGACGCGACGATCTGGTCGACGTTCTCGCGCAGCGAGCGCTCGATCGATGAATCGAGGCCCTTGATCTCCGCGAGGGCCGCCGAGTACGCGTCGTTCGCGGTGCCCTTGAAGAAGGGCAGCGGCGCGCCCGCCTCGACGCGGCGCTGCGCCAGCGCGGCGAGGCGTCGGAACGCGTACAGCGCGGCGTCCTTCTGCTTGGCTTCGGCCGCCGAGCGCCCGAGCTCGAGCCACGCCGTCGCGTGGTTCGGGTTCTTCTCGGTCGCCCAGCGGAACGTGTCGACCGCGTAGTCCGCCGGCGCGCCGTCCGCGCGCTGCTTGAGGCCGCGCGCGATGAGCACGTCGGCCTTCTCCTGGCCGCCATACTGAATGTCGGCCAGGTCGCGGATCCAGGCCTTCCAAATGCGCTCGAAGTCCGCGAACGTGTCGATGCCCGGGATCTTCGCGTCGGTGATGAAGTAGTCCTCGAAGCGCTTGAACGGGTTGCGCTCGCCGCTCCCCTTGACGTAGGAGCGCATAAAGGCCTCGTAGATCGGCAGGTACACGCGCTTTGAGTTGGCGTCCTCGTAGTTGCGGCAGAAGAACACGAGGCCCCAGCCGAAGGGGTAGTACTCGCCGGGATACGAGCCCGGTTGGAAGTAGCTGATGACGTCCTTCAGGGACGGCCCGCGCTCTTGCACGTCGGTGCCGGACTCGCCCTCCTTGGCGCGCCGGCCGATGTACATGATGAGCTCGCGCAGGCGCCCGTCGGGGATGCGGTTCGTCGCGACGAAGCCGCCGGGCTGCAGCTCGGCGCCCTCGAAGTAGCTGCCGGTGCCCTCATTCAGCCAGGTCGGGATCAGGAGCTTCCAGATCTCGGCGGTGAATTGGTGCGACGCTTCGTGGAACAGCGTCGACCAAAGGAACTCGCGGCCCAGCCAATCGACGGTGCCGTGGTCGAAGGTGTGCACCTCGTTCGTGTCACGCCGGTAGTACCCCTGGACGCCCGGGCCGCCCGGCTGGGCGTGCTCGTCGAACTCCGCGCGGTTCTTGTAGACGTGGATGATGCACTTGCGTGTCTTGTCACCCCGCCCGAGCTTGAACACCTTGCGGTAGAACTTGTTGATCTGCTCCATGGCGTCGAGCATGGCGCGGCCCATCTCGTACGGCATGTCCGTCTTCATGACGTAGTTCTCGCCCTCGAGCACGAGCGGGTCGGACCACTCGGAGTGCTTGGCGTTGAGCTTGGCGATCTCCTTCTTGCTCAAGCGCTCGCGGCCCTTGAATTCGACGGCGACGCCGCTGTCCAAGAGGCCTTCGATCGCTTTGGGGTTGGCGAAGAGCTTGGCCAGCTTCGCGCGCGCGTCGCGGTCGTACGCGGTGCCCTTCAAGAGGTTCAGCACGTCGGCCGCGTTGGCGTACAGCTTGCGTGACTCACAGCTCGCAGCGACGCCGAGCAGCACCTTGGCCGAATCGGCGAGGGCGCCGGTCGGATCGGGCTCCGGCGCGGCGACGGACTTGCGGACCTCGATCCAGCGCGCGCGCGCCGACTTTTCTTCCTTGCCGTCGACCGCGAGCGCGACCGCGAGCTTCGCGTACAGCAGCGCGCGGTCGGCGTCGCCCTCGGCCTCCGCGCGGCGCGAGACCTCGATCACCCCGGTCGTCGTCGGGTCCTCGGCGGCCGCGGCGTCCAGCGGATGGGTGTCACGAACGGCGTGTGGGAGCGCGACCGCCGTGACCGAGCCAGGCTCCGGCGCGGTGGCGCCGGCCGGGGACACAACGAGGCCTGCGAGCACGAGCAGGGCCTTTGGCGCGAGAGGGAACCAAGTCATGTGCATGAGCGTGTCGTGGGGGAGCGGGGCAGGCGTCTAACGTCGCGCGTCCCAGGGGCAAAGTACGAACCTCGTACGACCTCGGGTGGTGGCACTCACCATGCGATTCTTGCGGCCGAGGCGCCTCGTCAAACCACCGCGCGGGCTTGGATGAAGCTGTAAAAGAAGACGGCGTCGGGGTCGCGGCCCACCGCGCGCAGCTCCTTTTTCATGCCCTCGACGGCCTCGGGCGTGGTCCGGCCCGCGTCCAGGAGGCTCTGGCATCCGGAGAGCAAGAGGTTCGACCAGAACTCGAGGAACTCGGCCCGTTCCCCGGGCCGCCGGCTGTCGAGGTGGATCGTCTTGATGATCGTCTGGACGTCGCGGTACCCGACGCGCAGCAGGAGGTTCCCGAGCTTGGCGCCGACAAACGGGTCGCCGCCGAGCTCCCATTGCAGGTCGTTGAAGGCGGCCCAGTAGCTGAGGGTGTGGGGCGAGTACGGCGACAGGAAGAAGCTCGCGTTCTGCACCTCGTTGACGACGACGGGCGAGCCCGGGCGGAGGCAGCGGCGGACCTCGCTCAGGACGAGGGCCGGGTCGCTCACGTGCTCCAGGAGCCAGCAGATGAAGGCGCCGTCGAAGGACTCCATCGGGAACGGCAGCTCCGAGGCGTCCCCGTGCACGTAGTCGAAGCGCCCGGCCAGCCAGGGCTGAGAGGCGAGCTTCGCGCGCGCCGCCTCGAGGTTCGGCACCGAGGCGTCCACGCCCGTGACGTGCAGGTCCGGGAAATACCGCAGGAGGGTCTCAGTCTGCGCGCCGACCCCGCATCCGGGCTCGAGGAGCCGCCGGGAGCGCCCGAAGGGCAGGTCCCCGTGGATCCGGTGCTCGATGATGCGGGCCTGCCCGCGGAGGCGTTCCTGCTCTTCGGCGGTGAACCCGTGCAGGTACCCCGTCGCGGCGCGGCTGGCCGCCGGGTCCCGCTCGCGGTCCTGCTTCTGACTTTCGATGCGCTGCGACATACGCCGCTCAGGATACGCGCCTCGGCCCCCTGCGTCAGGGCGTGGTGCGCGCCACGGTGAGAACTTCGCAGCGTCGTTACCGAGGCCTTAGACTCCGAGGTGGGCCCTTGGCCCGCCCCCGAGACCCCCCCCGGGCCCGCCCCGGCCCCTCGACCAACGCTGCCCCCCAGCACCCGATGAGCGAGCACATCGAGCACGTCCTCCACGAAGAGCGCAGGTTCCCGCCGCCCCAGGCCTTCCAGCGCGACGCGCGCCTAGGCAGCGCCGACGACTACCAGCGGATGTACCGCCAGTCCCTGGACGAACCCGATGAATTCTGGGGCCGGATCGCCCGCGAGCTGCCCTGGCTGAAGCCGTTCGAGCAGGTCGTCGACTGGAGCCAGCGCCCTTTTGCCCGCTGGTTCGACGGCGGGCGGCTCAACGCCAGCCACGTCTGCCTCGACCAGCACCTCGACACGGACCGGGCCTCGAAGCCGGCGATCGTGTTCGAGGGTGAGCCCGGTGACTCCCGCACCCTCACCTACGCTGAGCTGCATGCCGAGGTATGTCGCTTCGCCAACGTGCTCACGCGCCGCGGGGTGCGGCGCGGCGACCGCGTCGCGATCTACATGCCGATGATCCCGGAGGCCGCGATCGCGATGCTCGCGTGCGCCCGCGTCGGCGCCGTGCACTCGGTCGTGTTCGGCGGCTTCAGCGCCACGGCGCTGCGCGACCGGATCGAGGACGGCGGCTGCGTCGCGGTGATCACCGCGGACGGCGGCTATCGCCGCGGGAAGGTCCTGCCGCTGAAGCCCGCGGTCGACGAGGCCCTCGCCGGCCAGGCCCAAGTCCACACCGTGCTCGTCGTGCGCCGCGCCGGCAACGACGTCGCGTGGGACGGCGCCCGGGACGTGTGGTGGCACGAAGAGGCCCAGCACGTCGCCGACGCCTGCGCGCCGGCGCACATGGAGAGCGAGGACCTCTTGTTCCTCCTCTACACGTCCGGCTCGACGGGCAAGCCGAAGGGCATCATGCACTCGACGGCGGGGTACCTCGTCGGCGCGTACCTCTCGACGCGCTACGTCTTCGACCTGCGCGAGGACGATGTGTACTGGTGCACCGCCGACGTCGGCTGGGTCACCGGGCACAGCTACATCGTCTATGGCCCGCTCGCGAATGGCGCGACGCTCGTCATGTACGAGGGCGCCCCCGACACGCCGCACCCCGGCCGCTTCTGGGAGCTGTGCGCCAAGCACGGCGTCACGATCTTCTACACGGCCCCGACGGCGATCCGCGCCTTCATGAAGTGGGGCGACGAGCACGTCACGCCGCACGACCTCTCGAAGCTGCGCCTCCTCGGCACGGTCGGCGAGCCGATCAACCCTGAGGCCTGGATCTGGTACCACCAGATGATCGGCAAGGAGCGCTGCCCGATCGTCGACACGTGGTGGCAGACGGAGACCGGCTCGATCATGCTGTCGCCGCTGCCGGGCGTGACCACGACGCGCCCCGGTTCGTGCACGACGCCGTTCTTCGGCGTCGACGCGGCGGTCCTCGACGAGGCCGGCGACGAGGTCGGGGTCGACGAGGGCGGCCTCTTGGCGATCCGCCGCCCGTGGCCGAGCATGCTGCGCGGCATTTGGGGCGACGAGCAGCGCTACCGTGACACGTATTGGTCGCATTGGGAGGGCCGCTACTACTTGCCCGGCGACGGCGCGCGCAAGGACGCGGACGGCAACTTCTGGATCATGGGCCGCATCGACGACGTGTTGAACGTCTCGGGGCACCGCCTCTCGACGATGGAGATCGAGAGCGCGCTCGTGAGCCACCCCGCCGTCGTCGAGGCCGCGGTCGTCGCGCGCCCGGACGACCTGACCGGCGAAGCGATCTGCGCGTTTGTCATCGTCGGGTCGCACGCGGTGCACGGCCCGGACCTCGCGCACGAGCTGAAGGAGCACGTCGCGAAGGAGATCGGGAAGCTCGCGCGGCCGGCGGAGGTGCGCTTGACGTCGCGGCTGCCGAAGACGCGCAGCGGCAAGATCATGCGGCGCCTCTTGCGTGACATCGCAGCGGGCCGCGAGCTCAAACAGGATATGTCGACGCTCGAGGACATCACGATCCTCGACGAGCTGGGGGCAAAACGATGAAGCGACGCGGTGCGGTTGGGGTTTGGTTGGGCGCGTTTTGGTTCGCGCTCGCTGCGTCGGCCTGGGGCGGCGAGCTCGCGCTCGACGGACAGGCCGAACAAGCGTCGACGCTGGCGGCCTATGGCTGCTTTGCGTGCCACGGCGGCGCGACGGAGGCGCAGCGCGCGCTGCTCGACGAGCGCCAGCCGCCGCGCCTCGCGGGGGACACGCCGGTCGGCGAGCGCGTGAACCGCGCGTGGGCCGAGGCGTTCCTGGCGGACCCGCGCGGCACGCGCCCGCACACGACGCACCCGCACGAGCTCGCGGCGCTGCCGCCGGGCCAGCGCGCGGCCGTGGCCGCGGACCTCGCGGCGTTCCTGTTCCGCGGCGCGGCGCCGAACGGCGCGCCGTCGACGTCGTCCGCGGCCGAGCTCGAGCGCGGGCGCGCGCTCTTCCACAGCGTCGGCTGTGTCGCGTGCCACGTCCCCGAGGAGCCGGCGGACGACCTCGCGTGGACGCTCGCGGACTGGAACCGCTTCGATGAGGCCGCCGACGTCGCCGCTGACGATGCCGCTGCTGACGGTGACGCCGCTGACGGCGACGCCGCTGACGGCGACGCCGCTGGGGCCGCTCAGGCCGCCGGTGGCGCTGCAGAGCAAGCGGCCCCGTTCGTCCCGCCCGGCACGCTCGCGCCGGGCGTTCAGCCGATCCCGGCCGACCTCGCCGCGAAGTTCTCGCGCGAGTCCCTCGCCGCGTTCCTCGCGGACCCGCTGGCCGTACGCCCGTCGGGGCACATGCCGGACATGGCGCTCGGCCTCGCCGACGCGCGCGCGGTCGCGGCGTACCTCTTGCGTGACGCGGTGATGGGGGCGGCGGGCCGCTTCGTCGAAGCGCCGGGCCTCTTGTTGACCGCCGAGACGCACGCGCGCGGCAACAGCGCCGCGACGCCCGCGGACCTGCCCGAGGCGGCCACGTCGACGACGCGGGTCGTCGCGGGCGTGGACATCGCGCACAAACCCGCGGACGACCGCTTTGCGCTGCGCTACGACGGGATCCTGACGGCGCCGGTCGCGGGCGAGTACACGTTCCACGTCATGTCGGACGACGGCTCGTGGCTCGACCTCGACGGCGCGCGCATCATCGACAACGGCGGCGTCCACGCGCCGTCGACGAAGTCCGCGAAGGTGACGCTGACCGAGGGCGCGCACACGTTCGCGCTCGTGATGTTCGAGAACGCCGGCGGCGAGGACCTGACCCTCGAGTGGGAGGCCCCGGGCGGCGAGCGCGGGCCCGTGCCTGCCGATCGCTTCACGCACTGGGCGGTCGAGTACCCCGGGCTCGACGCCGCGGGCCGGCGCGCGGACCTCGTGAACGCCAACGCGATCGGCGACGCGGACCGCGGGTTGGCGGCGTTTGTCTCGTACGGCTGCGCGCAGTGCCACACGGACGTCGAGTTCGGGATGGTGGCGCGCGCGAAGCGCGCCGCGACGCCGAAGTGTGTGACGGGTGACAACGCCCGCTACGCGCTGCCCGAGGGCGCGCTCGCGGCGCTCTTCGACCTCGGGGCGCCAGGATCGAAGCCAGGGTCGAAGTCTGGTTCCAAGTCTGCGGCCAAGCTGGAAGCCGAGGGCGTGCTCGCGCCCGCCGGCTTCGCCGCGTGGGTCGCGGGCCTCGAGGCCTCGCCCGCGGCGCGCGTCGAGCACGTCCTGGAGCAGCGCTCGTGCCTGCTCTGTCACCGCCGCGATGACGTCGGCGGCGTGCACCCCGAGCGCAAGGGCTACTTCCAGGGCGATGCGAGCGCGGAGCTCGGCGACGAAGGCCGCTACCCGCCGCACCTGACGCGGATCGGCCGCAAGCTGAACGACGGCGCGTTGGCGCGCGCGCTCGCGGGCGACGAACGCGCGCGCCCGTACACGACGACGCGCATGCCGAAGTTCGGCCTGGCGAACGTCGGCGGCCTCGTGCCGGACTTCGCCGCGGCAGATCGTGGCGCCGTCGCAGGGGGCGCGAGCGCCGCAGGGCCCGTCGAGCCTGAAGCGCCCGCGGCGCTCCCGGCGAACGCGGTGCAGGTCGGCCGGCGCCTCGCTGGCATCCAGGACGGCCTCGGCTGCGTCCAGTGCCACGACTTCCTCGGCACGCCGTCGCTCGGCGTGCGCGCGGTGGACCTCGGCAAGATGCACACGCGCGTCCGCTGGCCGTGGTTCCGCGACCTGCTCATCGACCCGACCTCGGTCAACATGAACACGCGCATGACGGCGGTCTTCGTCGACGGCAAGAGCCCGGTGCACGACGTGTTCGACGGTGACCCCGAGCAGCAGGTCGCGGCGCTCTGGGCGTTCCTCGCCCAGGAGGACAACATGGCCCCGCCGCCGGGGATCCGCACGAGCGAGGCCGCCTATGAGCTGGAGGCGTACGACGCCGTCCGCATGGTCGGCGTGTTCATGCGCGATGTCTCGCCGCGGGTCCTGTGCATCGGGACGCCCGCGGGCGTGCACTTCGCCTGGGACCTGGAGCACGGCCGGCTCGCGAAGCTCTGGCGCGGGCGCTTCATGAACGTGCGCGGCACGTGGGAGGGTCGCGCGGGCGCGCTGGAGTCGCCGCCGTCGAGCTCGGTGCTCGTGTTGCCGCCGGGGCCCAGCATCTCGCTCGACGCGGGCGCCGCTGGCGCTTGGCCCGCCGCCGGGACGCCGCGGCAGCGCCGCTACGTGCCGACCGACGACGACATCCTGTTCAGCGCGCAGCACCCGCTGGTCGTGACCTACGACCTGGGCGAAGGCGAGGTCAAGGAGTCGTTCCGACCGCGCGAAGACAGCGCGGGCGGCGCGCCGAGCGCGGGGCGCCACGTCGCCTTCGTCACGCTCGGCAAGCTGCCCGAGGGGCTCGCCGTGCGTCTGGCGGTCGGCGCGTCGATCGAGCCGCTCGGTGAATACACTTGGCGCGTCACCGGCCCGACCCCGCACACCATCGTCATCGATCGCCTGTCGACCGAGGGTGTCTCCGGCATCGCGCCGCGCTTTGTCCTCGTACACGGCGCAGAGGGCGACGAGCTGCGCGTCGTCGTCGAGCTCACCCCTGAAGGCCGCGCGCTCGAGGGCGCGCTCTTCGACGTCTCCTGGAGCATCCAATGGTGATCACAACGATCGTGTGTGCGTTCGCGTTGCAAGGCGCGGCGGCCCCGCGCGAGGCTGAGTACTGGACCGTCGAGCGCCTGCGTCAGCCCGAGGACGCGGTGGTGGAGGTCGGCGGCCTCGCCGTGAAGGACGGCCGCATCGCGGCCTCGACGCGCCGCGGCGAGGTCTGGTGGATCGATGGCGCGTTGGATCGCGCGGCGACGGACGTGACGTTCACGAAGGCGACCGAGGGCTTGCAGGAGCCGCTGGGCCTCTTGTGGCACGAGGGCTGGCTCTATGCGGCGTGCCGCGGCGAGCTCGTGCGGATGCGTGACACGAACGGCGACGATCGCCTCGACGAGTTCGAGACGGTCAGCAACGAGTGGCCGATCAGCGGCAACTACCACGAGTACAACTTCGGGCCGGCGCTCGCGCCGGACGGCACCTTCTGGATCACGACGAACAAGCCGTTCGGCGACGAGCCTTTTGGCCACGCCAAGTGGCGCGGGTTCGCGTTCGAGATCCACGCGGACGGCACGACGATCCCGCGCGTGTGTGGCCTGCGCTCGCCGGCGGGCATCGCGACAGCGCCCTGGGGCGACCTCTTCTACACGGACAACCAGGGCGAGTGGTGCGGCGCGTCGAAGCTGTCGCTGCTGGAGCCGGGCTCGTTCCAGGGGCACCCGCACGGCGTCTTCTCGACGCCGGACGAGCGCTGGCCCTACCCGCCGATCGAGACCAAGTCGGTCCCGAACCGCGTGTTGATGCCGGAGGTCTCGAAGACGATCCCGTCGTTCCGGCTGCCGGCGGTGTGGTTCCCTTACGACAAGATGGGGCGCTCGCCGTCGGGCTTTGCGTGGGACCTCTCCGAGGGCAAGTTTGGCCCGTTCGCGGGCCAGGTCTTCGTCGGTGACCAGTACGACGCGAGCGTGATGCGCGTGGACCTCGAGCAGATCGACGGCGTGTGGCAGGGCGCGTGTTTCCCGTTCCGCTCGGGGCTGCCGAGCGGCGTGATCCGCGTGATGTTCGGGCCGGACGGCTCGCTGATCGCGGGCATGAGCGACCGCGGCTGGGGCTCGCGTGGCGCGGCGACGGACGGCGTCGCGCGCTTGCGGTGGACGGGCGTGACGCCGTTCGAGGTCGCGCGGATGCGCGCGACGCCCGAGGGCTTCCGTTTGGAGCTCACGGCGGCGGCGGACGCCGCGACGCTCGCGGACGTCGCGTCCTACACGATGGAGAGTTACACGTACCTCTTGCACGAGGACTACGGCAGCCCCGAGGTGGACCGGGCGACGCCGGTGATCACGGCGGCGACGCCGGCGGCGGACGGTCGCTCGGTGGAGCTTGCCGTGGAGGGTCTGCGTGAGGGCTACGTGCACGAGCTGCACCTGCCCGGTGTGAAGTCGCCCGACGGGACCGGCCTCCTGCACCCGCGCGCCTATTACACGTTGGTGCGCCGGCCGCAATGAGCCCGGCCTCGAACCAAGTCGTACGATGACCGCAGGGCGGTCGCGCCGCGGGCCTCGGCGTGGCCGCCTGCAGTCGCTCCAGGGACATCGGTCTCCTCGGCTACTATCCGTCCTTCAACTGGGGGTTCCGGGTAGCGATCAGCGGCGATTACGCCGTTGTCTCGTCTCCTCATGCCGAAGTGAATGGAACCTTGGGGAGCGGCGTCGTGACGACGTTCCGTCGTGTCAACGGAGTTTGGCAGTATGAACAGACTCTACGACGTCCGGTCGATCCCTCCGGTGATCATTCTTTCGGTGAGTCGGTCGCGATTGACGAGGATTGGTTGTTCATCTCGTGCTATTGGGACGTCGGGAGAGTCGGCGCTGTCTACGTGTACGCACGCGCCGCAAATGGGACTTGGGAGCTGCACTCCAAGATCCACCCTACGGCAAACGAAGCGACGAACTTGCAGTCGGCGGGTTTCGGCGTCCGACTCCAATGGGTCCCCCCGACGCTCGCTGTGACGAGTTCAAACTACCGTGTTCCAGCCCTGGCCCCCGATACTTCGACCGGTGGGGGCGGCTCAATCCTGCTCTACGAGCTCTGCGATGGGGTCTGGGATCAGCGGGTCGGCTTGACGGCGCCGCTCCAGTTTGGTGTCGGACTGGGGCTCTTTGCCGAGGGCATGTCCTTTGACGGACACGGCATCGCGGCTGGCGCGCCCTTGCCTTCTCCGCGGGGCAGTGGTTGCCGGCGCGGCGGCCTACATCGAATACACGCCGCCGACCCGGGGCCCTGCCGCGAGATCGGTCGCCCAGGGTGCGCGCCCTACGACGCCGAGACCCTGGATTGTCCGTGTGGCGCGGTCGCTGCGCCCGGCCTTGGGTGTCCCAACGCGGCGGGGCCCGGTGCACGGCTGCGGTTGCACGGATGCTTCAACGAGGTGGAGGTCCGCCGCGCGGTGGTCGACGGGATCTCGCCGGACTCGTTGGTGCTGCTGATGGTGGGCCAGCCGGTGCCGTCGCTGCTGCCCGCAGGGCGGTGGCGGGGACGGGGTGCTGTGCATCACCCCGTCGACGGCGCGCAGGGTGGGGCGCTCGGACGGGAGCGGGAGCGTGACGTTCGAGAACGTGGCGGTGCCGATCTCGTATTCGACGCAACTCCTCGGCTTCGAGCTGCCGCTGCAAGCCCTCTACCGCGCTCCGCTCCCCGGCCCCTGCAACGCGCGCTGGAACGCGACCAACGCATTCATGCTGTCGATCAGCACGCTGAGCTACGGCCTGTGACCCCCATGCCCGATGCCCAAGGACCAGGATCACGGGGATTCGCGCCTCGTCTTGGTAGTGTCGCACCGCGAATATCCTGTGACGGGTTGACGCATGGCGGCAGTAGAGGTACCTTGAAGGGCATGAAGTCGCCTGCCATCTCGACCCGCCTCGCCGCCTCGCCGCCTCGCCGCCTCGCCGCCTCGCCGCCTCGCCAGTGAGCGGCGGCGGGCGCTCGTAACGTCCGCGATTGCGTGCCTCTTGAGCACGCCATTGCTTCCAGGGAGGGTGAACGCGGAGCCGAATGCGCCGCCGGTGGCTGATGTCCTGACGGTCCCAGCCTTCTACCCTCACGAGTTCACGTTCAACCTTGCGGGGGTGACTCAGTACTTCACGACTCCGCCAGGTCCGCTCTCCGATTTAAACCTCTCGGAGACGAAGAATGACGCGCTCCAATCGCCCGGTGTCGCAGTCAACCCGTTCCTCAGTCTGCGGATGTCGGCTTGGGTCACGCCGCCCACGGGCGGAGCCCCATACTTGATCCCTGGGTTCTACGCCGGTGATGGGTCGGAGGGAAGCACGACGCCAGGCTCATTGGGAGACATCGGCGGCGGTGCATTCTGGAAGCTGAGGTTCACGCCGGACGAGCGCTCCGGCTATTGGAACTTCGTGTTTCTGCTCGAGTACGACCATGCATCGACCCCGCCCGGTCCGATCAACGTCATGGACACGCCGGTACCCGCGAGTCCATGGGTCTCTGGGACGTCGGGACCCCTCGTCCCAGGCGTGCTGTGGGCACAGTCGTATGCGTTCAAGTCATTGCCCGTGAACCCGAATGCGGAGGGGCACCATGGGCGCGGGTTCATCCGGTCCGAGTCTCCAACGGCGGGGACGTCGCGCTACCTCAAGTACTCTTGGCCAGGGCTTGCAGTTAGGAAGCAGTACTTCCTCAAGATCGGAGTGAACAGCCCGGAGAACTGGTTCGGGTATCGTGACTTCTACAAGTCCGGCAAGGACTTGCGGTATGAAATGAATCCACTGGCCGCGGCAACGGCGTACCCAAATGGTAGCAACGCTGGTCCCGGTAGCGGCGCTTGGCACTCCTTCAGTTCGCCCTCGGTTGGAACGGTTCACGTCGGGGGGCCGCACAACACGATGGACTGGCAAAACGGACCGGATTGGGACACGACGCGTTCGACGGTTGACCTTGATCTGGTAACCGGTTTCCTCACTGAGGCATTAGATGATAATCGCAGCGCCGGCCGTGGGATCATTGGGGCGATTCGCTACCTATCTAGCCAGGGACTCAACTCCATGTATGTTGAGCCGATGAACCTCGGAGGAGACGGTCGAGACACCCATCCATTTGCGGCGATTGATCTGGCCGACCTGGGCTATGCGGCAACCGGACCAGCGACCCCAAGGAGCGTTTTTAACTACAGCATTCGGCGCGCACGTGAGTGGAACATCGTTCTTGCGTTTGCAATGCTCAAGGGGATGCTTGTGCAGTTCCAGCTCCACGAGCATGAGCAGGCGAATCTCGGTTGGCTCGACTATGACTGGGATCCAGCCACGGGAGATGCAGTCACGGCAGGAATTGTTCCTCACAGTCTGACCCACGCGCGCCGACTGTACCTCAAGCAGATGATTGCCCATTTCGGCTGTCACACGGGGATCCAGTGGAACCTCTGTGAAGAGAACGCGGTGGCCGCTCAATTTGCCGTCGCCCAACTCCGAGCGATGGCGGACTGGATCATGCTTTGGGATGGATACCATGACCATCCGATCGCTGTGCACTCGAACGGCAATAGCTGGAACCTCTATAAGCTCATTGTAGATGATCTCAATGCGAATCCGCCCACCCCGCCCGCAGGTGTGACGTATGCTTCTTGGCGCTATCGGCCTTGGTTGGACGTCACCTCATATTACATTTACGATGACGCGCCGCAGGTCCTCGGCGATATTGCCCCCACCGGCCCGCAGGGTAACACTCCGGGACACCCGGGTTGGCAGCACAATTTCGATGAAGGCACCGAGCGCCTGCGATCCGAGCTCAGCCTACTTGGCACGTTTGGCGATCGAGTTGTTGTGGCTGTCGACGAGCCGGGAGAATGGAAGTTTGGTGCATCTGGAACCAACGACCAAGCAACTGTTGGGGTAGTCCAGGGCTCGCCGACCTTCATGTCGTCGCCGGAAGCGAAGAGGCGAGGCGCGCTGTATGACATCCTCTTTTCGGGTGGCAATTTGGAGTGGTATTTCGGGTACGGGATGGAGATGGATGGCTTCGATTCGGCAGCGCCCACTTCGATTCCCGATCCCCTGAGGGCTTTTGGCGGCGGAGACGTGTCTGCGGATGAGTTTCGAAGCCGAGAGGAGCTCTGGGCCGCGTGTGCCGCCGCGCGGCGCATCATGGCTCGGGTGCGATTCTGGGATGCGTCTCCGGCCGACAATATTCTGACTGGTGAGTATGATGACGCAATGGGAGGCAATCCGTTCGGAACAGGGACGTTTGGACAAGCGCAGGTCTACGGCATGAGGACGAGCACGAGCCCCGACGCAGGGGGGTTCTATCTGATCTACTACCCGAATGCCTACGATTCAGCTAACAACAACACGCCTCGGTCCTTGGGGGCCTTGGCCGTGCCTGGGGCGGTCTCGCCCAATCTTGCTGCAGCCGCGCAATACTTCAGTCCCTTGACTGGCGAGGAGGTGCAGCATCAGTTTGCGATGTACTACACAGATCTCACAAATCCGTTGCAGCTTGTCGCGCCGCCAGCCTCGGCGTGGCCTTCGTCCGGGCCTCCCGAGGACATCGTGTGTCTCGTAACAGTCTTTTGAGGGTTCCCACCATGAACGTCAAATGTACGGGGCTTTTTGTTGTCCTCGGACTTGCTCCTCTCGCTCGCGGTCAGGCGCCGAGTCAGATCTTTGATCCGTTGTTGCCTCGTACGAGTGGCGAGTTCGGTCGGGCCGTTGGGTTGTCCGGGTCCACCTTGGCAATTGCCTCTGAAGAGTGGGACGTTGCTCATACGCATCTGGGTCGAATCCTGGTCTATGAAAAGGGCGTCGCCGGCACGTGGGAATATCGCCAGGAGCTCACACGTCAGCCACATTTTTCACCGGCCAATGCCTGCGTTGAATGTTTTGGATATGGAATCGAGATCGTTGGCGATTCGATGCTTGTGAAGGGGAGTTATCGGACGAGTGCCTGCTGGGAGTTTCAGCGATCGGCGGGTGTCTGGAGACCCCATGAGCAGATCGGTCCGAACAACGCGCCGGAGCTTGGCGGCGTGGGGGGCATGGACTATGATGGAGAGACCCTTCTGATCGGTTATCCGGACGCCCGCGACGCAGCAGGGCAGATTGTGCCGGTCGTGCGCTTCTGGGAGCGTCATGGGACCTGGACGCCCGTGGCTGAGTTCCGCGCCTCTGATGTTGGACTACTCGGCTACTTTCCGTCGTTCAACTGGGGACTGACGGTTGCGATCAGTGGGGACCATGCGGTCGTGGCCTCTCCACACGCTGGAGTGGCTAGTAACGTAGCGAGCGGCGTCGTCTCGACGTTCCGGCGAGTCAATGGTGTCTGGCAGCATGAGCAGACGTTGCGGCGCCCGATTCAACCCGACGGCATACACTACTTCGGTGGGGCGGTTGCGATTGACGAGGATTGGCTCTTCGTGTCCTGCTATTGGGACGTCGGGCGGGTTGGCGCGATCTATGTGTACGCACGCGCCGCAAATGGGACTTGGGAGCTGCACTCCAAGATCCACCCCACGGCAAACGAAGCGACGAGTTTGCAGTCGGCTGGCTTCGGTGCTCGACTCCAATGGGTCCCCCCGACGCTCGCCGTGACGAGCGCAAACTACCGCGTTCCCGCCCTGGCGCCTAACACCTCGACTGGCGGGGCCGGATCGATCCTGCTTTACGAGCTCTGCGATGGCGTCTGGGACCAGCGGGTCGGGTTGACCGCGCCGCTCCAGTTTGGCGGCGGCGGACTGGGGCTCTATGCAGCGGGCATGTCCTTTGACGGACACGGCATCGCGGCTGGCGCGCCCTTTGCCTTCTCCGCGGGGCAGTGGCATGCCGGCGCGGCGGCCTACATCGAATACACGCCGCCGACCCCGGGGCCCTGCCGCGAGATCGGTCGCCCAGGGTGCGCGCCCTACGACGCCGAGACCCTGGATTGTCCGTGTGGCGCGGTCGCTGCGCCCGGCCTTGGGTGTCCCAACGCGGCGGGGCCCGGTGCACGGCTGCGGTTGCACGGATACTTCAACGAGGTGGAGGTCCGCCGCGCGGTGGTCGACGGGATCTCGCCGGACTCGTTGGTGCTGCTGATGGTGGGCCAGCCGGTGCCGTCGCTGCTGCCCGCAGGGCAAGTGGCGGGGGACGGGGTGCTGTGCATCACCCCGTCGACGGCGCGCAGGGTGGGGCGCTCGGACGGGAGCGGGAGCGTGACGTTCGAGAACGTGGCGGTGCCGATCTCGTATTCGACGCAACTCCTCGGCTTCGAGCTGCCGCTGCAAGCCCTCTACCGCGCCCCGCTCCCCGGCCCCTGCAACGCGCGCTGGAACGCGACCAACGCATTCATGCTGTCGATCAGCACGCTGAGCTACGGCCTGTGACCTAGGTCACGCCGACGCGCGCTGGTCTTCGGCTTCGTCGAGCTGGCGCGCGCTGTCGAGCAGCAAGCGCGTTACGTTGTGCCGCACGCGGCCCGCGAGCGCCCCGTCGACCGCGCCTTCGCGAAACGTGAACGTGCAGCCTGGCAGCTTTGCCAGGCGCACAAAGATGCCGAGGACCTGCGCCTCGATCGCTGCGGCGAGGTCCGCCTCGGAGATGCCCTCCAGGCGGAGGAGCGCGCTGCCGAGGCGCTCGCCGCGCTGCAGGTTCGAGAGGAACGCCGCGAGGTGCGCCTCCGTGATCGCGCCGCGCCTGACGAGGATCTCGCCGAGCCGCTCGCCGCGCGGGGACTTCGAGCTCGCAGCGTGCAAGAGGCTGCCCTTCTCGAACTCGAGCCGGAAGTTCTCCGACTTGTGCTCGATCTCCAGGACGCCCGTCTTGGACTGCACCTGGAAGAAGCCGATCAGGTCCGGAATCGACAGCACGTCGGTCGTACCGGTGAAGTGCGGCGGCGCCTGCGGCGCGGGGCACGCGGCGCCGATCTCGACGTCGCGGACCTCATTGTCGTCGTGGTGCGGCGCTGCGGCGCGCTTCTGCTTGGTCGTGGACGAGAACGGGTCGTCGTCGTCCCCACCGAGCGCCGACTCGAGGGCGCGCCCGATCTCCTCCACCCGGCTCTGCACCCACGACGCGGCGCCTTGGTCGCCGTTCGGACGGAACACGTGCCGGCCGTGCGCACGGCGCTCGCCGTCGCGCGCCTGGCCCGGAGCCAAATGCCCTGCCAGCGGCTCGCCGGGCTGCCGGGCGTAACCCGCGGCAGCGTCCAGCGGCGCAGCTCCGGTCACGTCGATTCCCAAGCGCAGCGGCGGCTGCAGGCCGCTGGTGGGGAGCCCCCGCTGCGGGGCGAATGAGCTCTCTGGGCGCGACTCGGAGAGCGCGCGATGGGCAAGCTCGAGGTGACCACGCGCGCGCGTCAGGCACGAACGCAAGAGCGGCGTGGCGATCCCGGAGCGCGCCATCGTCTCCATCTCGGTCTGCACCCGCAGACGGACGGCGTCGACGAGCGCGAAGAGGGCTCGGAGTTCGGACTGGGGATCCTGGGAGTGCATCGCAGCGGGGGACTCTGCTTGACGATCGTCCCCCGCCTGGCCTGAACTGAACGCAGCCCCCGATTCCCAGTTCGGGTCAGGTCCCGAGGCTGCTCGCGTGTCCTGAATTGGCGTGGTCGACGCGCCACCAATCCCCCTGGGCGGCCTCGACGATGCCCTCCGCGAAGGGGCGCGGCCTGAAGTTGAGCTCGTCCTGCGCCGGCCGGATGTCGTGGTCGTGGTGCAGCGAGAAGTAGCCCGCGCCGCGGCGCTCCTTGGTCACGTCCGTGAAGACGCCCTTCAGGAGGATCGCGCGCTCGACCCAGCGGCGGGGGATGTTCCTGCGCTTCACGCCGCCGCCCGCGGCCTTGATCGAGAGGTCCACGAACTCGTTGAACGGGATGCCGAACGGCCCCGCGATCTCGAAGACGCGGTACTCCTCGCGCGCGCGCTCATAGCTGAAGAGCGCGACGATCGCGTCGACCATGTCGTCGACGTGCACCGGGTTGAGCTTGAGAGGCCCTCGTGGAACACCCAGTAGTTGCCCTTCTTCGCGCCGCATTTGCGCAGCAGGGGCGCGGTGTGGCGGAAGTCCCCGCGGCCGTAGACGAGCGTCGGCCGGAACGAGGCCCACGGCAACTTCGAGCCGCGCACGACCTTCTCTTGGACGCGCTTCGAGTCGCGGTAGTAGCCGTAGACCGGCACGCCGATGACGGCGGACGACACGAGCACGACCTGACACTCGGGCGACACGCGCTCGGCCTCGGCGACCAGGTGCTCCGTCCCGGTGATGTTGACGTCCTTCATCACCTCCTCGCTGTAGTGGTCGTGGGCGCTCGCGAGGTGGACCAGGTGGGTGGCGTCGTCCAGGAAGCCCTTCAGGGACGCCGGGTCGGTCAGGTCCCCCTCGTGGATCTCGAGGGTCTCCCGGCCGGGCGCGTCGTCCAGCTCGAGGGCGGCGGTGCGACCGGGCCGCGCGAGGACCCGCACGCGCGCCCCGTCCGCGAGGAGGCGGCGGGTGAGGTACCGACCGATGAAGCCGGTCGCTCCGGTCACGGCGATCAGCATGGGGGCGTGCTCGGGCTCGGGAGGGTCTGGAGAGAGGCCATGAACCCCCAAGGATAGCCGGGTGACCCCGTGCGGGCAGAATGGGGGCATGAATGAGATCGGCGCCGAACCGCGCATCGACCCCAGGGCCCCGACGGTCTACGGCGTGCTCGCGGCCCTCGAGGAAGAGCTCGGGCCCCTGCGGGTGTGGGCGGCTGAGCACGGGGGGCAGCGGGTGCGCTCGCTCGGCGTCACCCTCGAGCGCAGCGTGTCGGCGCTCGGCCACGCCGGGCCGCCCGCGGAGGTCCTGGTCGCCCGGTCGGGGGTGGGCAAGGTCGCCGCGGCGCACGGGGCCGCGGCGCTCTTGGCGGCGGGCGCGCAGGCCATCCTCGTCGTCGGGACCTGCGGCGGGCTCGATCGGCAGACGCCGGTCGGGGCCTTGGTGCACTGCGGCCGCGCGCTCCAGTGGGACCTCGCGGTGCGGCAGGGGCGCGAGCTCCTCCCTGACGCGGCGCTGCTCGCAGCGTGGCTCGTTGTCGCGCCTGGCTCAGTGGGGCAGATGCTGACGGCGGACCGGCCGGCGATCCGGCTGTTGGAGCGTTGGCGCCGAGCCCGCGCGGTGCGGCGGGAGGGTGCGCGGCCCGCGAGGATGCCCGGGGGGAGGCCCGGGGAGCTGCTGCCATGGTCGGCGGTCGCGGACATGGAGACCGCAGCCGTGGCAGCGGTCGCGGCTCGGGCCGGGGTGCCTTGGGCCGCGTTGCGCGCGGTCACGGACAGCGCGCGCGTGGGCGATGCCGGAGCGTTCCTGAAGCACCTGCCCACCCAGGGCGGCCGCGCTGCGGCGACAGTGCCCATGTTGCTGAGGGAGATCACCTGCCGGCGCCTCGCGGCCCCGAACCTCGACCTTCCTTGAGGCGAGCGTTCGGGCCCGGTGCATGCGAGCGCTGGGTCCCCACGAGCCGACGGCGTGCCGTGGGGCCGGGGGCGCTGCGCGGGGCGCCCCCCGGCGACGGCGGGGAGCGCCTCTGCGGGACCTCCGCCCCACCGGGTCCACCAGGTCCACCAGGCCCATCGGGCCCACCGGGCCCACCAGGAATGCAACCGGCCGCGGCCCGCGTTCGGGCGCTAGGACCCGGCCTCGGAGGCGCGCGCCAAGGCCGGATCCGGGACGAGCGCTCGCATGGGATTTGGGTCAAGGGCGACGAGTGGTCGACCCAAAGGGGACTCGCACCCCCCGTGCGAGGTACGATGCACGGAACCCTTGTGACGGGCTGCACGTCACGGGGTCTCCTTCCTGGACATATGACCGCGCTGGGCACATTCGTCCGCCGCAACTTCGAACCCTTGGTCCTCTCGGTCCAGGTGGTCGTCGACTTGCTGGTGGTGGTCCTAGCGTGCCTCACCGCGTGGTGGGTACGCGAGGGGCTCGCAGGCCCCGACATCGCGACGCCGCTCGCGAGCTATCGCGAGGTCTTCTCGATCGCCACAGCGGTCTGCCTCGTGTCGTTCCACTGGTCCGGCATGTACTCGCCGAGCAAGAGCCTGCTCAACGTCGAGGAGTACGCCGCCGTCACGAAGGCCTCCGTCGCCGCCTTCTTCGTGCTGTTCGCGCTGCTCGTCTTCCTGCGCGGCACGTCCGTGGACGAGAGCGAGACCCAGGCGAAGTTCTACGAGCCGATCCTCGCCCTGCACCGGCTGATCGACCTCGAGTACAACCCCGACGCGCTCTCGCGCGTGACGCTGCTGCTGGCGTTTGTCTTCGTCCTGATCTTCACGACGCTCAGCCGCTTCGTCTCGTTCCGCTTCATCCAGCGGCTGCACCGGCGCGGGATCGGGAACCGCAACGTCATCGTCATTGGGGCCGGCGCGACCGGCCAGAAGCTGCAAGAGAAGTTCCTGCACGTCCCGACGCTCGGGCTGAACTTCGTCGGCTTCGTCGATGACACGCGCCCGCCGGGCGCCCTCGTCGGGCACCACCGCGTCCTCGGGAGCTCGTCCGAGCTCGAGCTCCTGCTCGCGCGCCACAAGGTGAGCGAGGTCTTCGTCGCGCTGCCCGAGGCCGAAGAGGCCGACGTCATGGACCTGGTCGCGCGCCTCGACGCGCTCCTGGTGCCGTATTACGTCGTCCCGCGCTTCTACCACCTCCTGAGCTACAACGTCCGGATCGAGAACCTCGACTCGATCCCGCTCATCACGCGCTCCGAGCGGCGGGACTCGCTGCTGTCCGCGGTCATCAAGCGCTCGTTCGACGTCTGCGTGTCGCTCATCGTGCTGCTCCTGACGGCGCCGCTGTTCGCGGTCGTCGCGCTCCTGATCAAGCGCCAGAGCCCGGGGCCCGTGTTCTTCATGCAGGAGCGCATCGGCAAGGACGGCCGCCCGTTCCGAATGATCAAGTTCCGGACGATGCACATGGACCAGTGCGGCGACGCCGTCGCGCCGCGCAACGAGAGCGACCCGCGCATCACGCGCATCGGGCGCTACCTGCGGCGCTATTCCCTCGACGAGCTGCCGAACTTCATCAACGTCCTGCTCGGCGACATGAGCGTCGTCGGGCCGCGGCCCGAGATGCGCTTCATCGTCGATACGTACCGCCCGATGGACCGCGAGCGCCTGCGCGCCAAGCCGGGCGTCACCGGCCTGTGGCAGATCTCGTATGCGCGCCAGGACGCCATCCACGCGAACATCGACTACGACCTCTACTACATCGAGAACCAGTCGTTCCTCCTGGACCTCGTGATCGTCGCGCTGACCGGGTTCGCGGTCGCGAAAGGCACCGGCGCCTGGTGACCGGGGACGCAGGGAGCCCGCGCCCGGTGACGACGGGTGAAGAGGGTTCGAAGCGCGCCGCCGTGCGGGTCCTGCACGTCATGGAGGCGACCATCGGCGGCACACGCCGGCACTTGGTCGACGTCGCCGGCGGGCAGGCCCGCGCAGGGCTCGACGTCGCCGTCGTCGCCGCGACGCTGCGCGACCCGGACTTCCCGGCGGACCTCGACGCGCTGGAGGCGCTCGGCGTGCGCGTCCACCGCCTGCAGATGGTGCGCGCGATCGCGCCGTTGACGGACCTGCGGCACGAGCGCGCGCTCCGCCAGCTCCTGCGCGCCGAAGCGCCCGACATCGTGCACACGCACAGCTCCAAGGCCGGCGTGCTCGGCCGGCGCGCCTCGCTCGCGACGGGCATCGGCGCGCGTGTGCACACGCCGCACACGTTCTCGTTCCTGTTCGGCGCGCTGTTCTCGCCCGCGAAGCGCGCGCTCTTCAAGGCGATCGAGACCCACTACGCGCGGCGCACCCAGCGCCTCGTCGCGGTCAGCCCATCGGAGGCCGAGACGTTCCGCGCCTCCGGCGTCGTCGACCCGGCCAAGGTCCGCGTCGTGCCGAACGGCGTCGACCCTGCGCGGATCGAGGGCGCGCCGCCCCTCGACGTCGCCGCGCTCGGCCTCGACCCGACGCGGCCGATCGTCGCCATCGTCGGCCTCGTGTACGCGGCGAAGGGCCAGGACCTGGCGGTGGAAGCCCTGACGCGGCCCGGCCTCGCCGACGCGCAGCTCCTGATCGTCGGGCCAGGCGAGCCCGCGGCGCTCGCGGCGTTACGCGCGCGGGCCGCCGCGCTCGGCGTCGCGGACCGCGTCGTCTGCACCGGCCCCCGGCGCGACGTGCCGAGCGTCCTGGCCGCTGCGACGTGCTTGCTGCTGCCTTCGCGCTGGGAGGGCATGCCCTACGTCGTCCTCGAGGCCATGGCCGCGCGGTTGCCCGTCGTCGCGACCCCCGTCGACGGCGCGCGCGACCTCGTGCGCGACGGCGTAACGGGCGCGCTGGCGGCCCGCATCGATGCGGACGCGATCGCGGACGCGCTCGCCCGCGTGCTGCGCGCCACGCCCGCCGAACGCGCTGCGCTCGGGGCCCGCGGACGCGCGCACCTCGACGGCGGCTTCACCGTCGCGCGCATGGTCGAGGCGCTCACGTCGGTCTACATGGAGGCCATCGAAGAGGTCCGGAGGGAACGCCGTTGAAGCTCCTGCACGTCCTCACGACGCTCGACGTCGGCGGCGCGGAGATGCATGTGCTGACGCAGGTCCGCGGCCAGGTCGCCCGCGGCCACGCGGTGCGCGTCGTCTACCTGAAGGGCGACGGCCGCCTCGCTGCGGACTTCCTCGCGGCGGGCGCGGAGGTCGCGCGCCGCGTCCCCGTCGGCCCGCTGTTCCCGTGGCGCCTGCGCGCGGACGTGCGCTGGTGCGACGTCGTTCATAGCCACCTCTTGAAGGCCGACGTCTTGACGGCGCTGAGCGCGCTCGTGCTGGGCGCGCGCCAGAAGCTCGTGTCGGGCAAGCACAACGACGAGCGCGCGCTGCTCCACCCCATGGTGTCGCGCATCCACGGCCTCATCGGCCGTGTGCCGCGCCGCACCATCGTCCTCTCCGACCACGTCGGCCGCTTCATCGAGGCGCACGGGCGCGTCCCGCGCGCGCGGCAGACCCGCATCTACTACGGCATCGATCCGCGCCCCTTCGCGCGCGCGGCCAGCGATGACGCGCTGCGCCGCGACACCCGCGCCGCCCTCGGGCTCGCGCCCGACGAGGTCGTGTTCCTCTGCGTCGCGCGCTTCGCGGCGCAGAAGGCCCACGACGTGCTCTTGCGCGCGACGCGGCTCGCCGCCGACGGCCTCGCGCCGCGCGTGCGCTTGCTGCTCGTCGGCGACGACCCGTTCGGCGACGGGCGCGAGCGCGCCGAGGCCATCGCGCGCGAGCTGCAGCTCGCCTCGACGCCCCCGCGCGCGACCGACGTCGTGCAGTTCCTCGGCATCCGGCGCGACGTCCCGGCGCTGCTCGCCGCGTCGGACGTGTTCGTGATGGCGTCGCGCTGGGAGGGCCTCGGCCTCGTCTTCCTCGAGGCGATGGCCGCTCAGCGCCCGTGCCTCACGACCCACGTCTCGGCGATCCCCGAGGTCGTGATCGACGGTGAGACGGGCTTGCTCGTGCCCCCGGACGACCCCGGGGCGCTGGGGGCGGGGATGGCCCGGCTCGCGGACGACCCGGGGCTGCGCGCGCGCCTCGGCGCCGCCGGCGCGCGCCGCGTGGAGGCCTCGTTCGGCCTCGATCGCATGGTCGACGAGACGCTCGAGGTGTACCGCCACGTTACGCGGTCGTAGCGCCGGGGAGCCTGTGAGCGGATCCGCTCGGGCGCTCCGTGCAGCCCGCCACACTCCGGGCTGGGGCCTCCTCGGGGCCCCCTCCCGGCCCCTTGCCGCAGGCTCGAGGGCGCGCCGCGCCGATTCCTGTCAGGGTCGGCACGCTCCTTGCGTTGAGTCCCTCGGCCCCAAGTCGACCAGACCGGGGGGTCCCAGGCGCGCGGCGCCAGGACAGGCTGGGTCGACTGCGCGCTGCAATCAAGGGGGCGCGAGGCCAGCGAGCGGCGGTGACCGACGGGTTCACCGCCGCTCGCATCCTTGCCCGGGTGCATGACGCGGTGACCGGCAGGAACCCAGCCCGACGCCCAACCCGAGGCCCAGCCCGAGGCCCAGCCCGCGCGGCGCGCTCTGCGTCCAGAGGTCGTGACCTCCGCCGCCAGCGGGTCTACTGGGTCCGATGCGATCCCTCCCGGTGTCGGTCGCGCTCTTCGCGTGCGCAGGACTGCTGGCCCTCGTGCTCGCCTGGGCCCTCGATGGCTCCGCGCGGCACGGAGCCGGCGGCGCCGTCGCTGGCGCGTCCGCAGCAGACCAGCGCGCAGGCGCAGCCGCTGCAGGGCCCAGCGCGCTGGCCCTCGGCGCCAGCGACGCAGCGGTCTCCGGAGGCGCCGCCCGCGCGGCCGAGGGCGAAGCGCTCGAGGGCCACGTCGAATCCACCGTCGACGGCGCGCGCCTCGGCGGCTGGCGCCTCGGCCTGTGGGGCCCGGACGGGCTCCAGGCGGAAGCGGTCAGCGCTGCGGACGGGACCTTCACGCTCTGGCCCTCGCCGCCGCTGCCGCTCGCGGACCGCGCGTCGGTCGTGCGCGCCGTCCCGCCGAAGGCGGGTGACGACGCGGCCGCGGGGGACGGCGTCGCGCGCGCCGGCGAGGCGCCGAAGAGCGCTCCTGCCGCAACGGACGCGCTTGTGTCCGAGCCGGAGTTCGAGCCCGTCGATCCCGCGCAGGACGTCCGCCGCGACGCAGCGGGCGCGCTCGTGCCGATCGTCATCCTGGCGCGCCCCGTGCGCCGCGGAGCGCTGAAGCGCACCCTCGTCGACGAAGCGACGGGCGAGCCCGTGCCCTACTTCGAGCTGCAGCTCGTGAAGGAGGGTTGGGGCGTCGTCGCCGCGACCTCCGACGGGCGCGGCGTCCTGCGAACGCCGGTCGAGCTGCCGAGCGGGCCGGGCCTCGGGCGCCTCGTCGACCACCCCGCCTCGGTCGGCGCGGCGCACCTCGCGCCGGTCGCCGTTCAGTTCGGCCCGACGACCGCGGGCGCGCCGAACCTGGCGCTGCGCGTCGGCCCGACCTTTCGGTTGGCGTTCGAGAGCAGCGAGCCCGTCGTCGCGGAGGACCTGAGCGCTACGGTGCGCCGCGCGGGCGACGACGTCGACGCGCGCGCCGGCGGCTGGACCGTGCCGATCCGGACCGAGGGCGACGCCGGCCCGTGGGTGCGCCTGCGGCCGTTCTCGCTCCTGTTCCCGTTCGATCAACCCGAGGTCGATGGTCCGTACTTGCTCGAGGTCCAGGACGCCGCGCAGAGCATCTTCGCCAGCGCGGCCCTGCCGGCCTTCGCGGGCGTGCACGAAGCGCCGCTCTTGCTGCGCTTCCAGCGCGTTGGCGCTGTGCGCGGGCGCGTCCTCGACCAGGACGGCGAGCCCGTCGGTGGGGCGCAGGTCTCGCTCTTCGACGGCAGCCGCGACGGCGTGGTCTACGAGGCGGAGACGACCGCGACGGGCGCGTTTGGCTTCCGCAGCGTCGGACCAGGCGAGCACACCGTGCGTGTGTTCTCGCGGCGCCACGGGATCGAGGTGCGGCCCGTGCGGCTCGGGCCCGGCGAGTCCGTCGAGCTCGAGCTGCGGCTCGCCCATGGCACCGTCGGGCGCATCGGCGGGATCGCGCGCACCGTGACCGGCGGCCGCGTGCCGAGCGCAGTGATCCTGCGCTTGCGGCCGCACTTCGGGCCGCGCTCAGGCCCGCGCTCAGGCCCGCGCTCTGGGCCGCGTTCAGGGCCGGAACGCTCGCTCGAAGCGCGGGACCTCGTGTTTCACACCGGCCTCGACTGGGACGCGGACGCTGGGCTCGCGCGCTTCGACTTCGGCGAGCTCCCGGCGGGGCGCTACGAGCTCGAAGTGCTCGCTTACGCCGGGCCGCGGTGGGAGCCCGCGCGGCTCACCTTCGACGCGCCGAACGACAGCTTGGAGCTCTTGTGTCGCAACGATGAGCACGAGCTGCCGCTTGTCGCGACCGGCGCGCCCGCCGCGCGGTACTTCCGCGCGGCGGTCGGCGGCGAGTGGGTCTCGGAGCCCCTCGACGGAGACCGCCTCGTGCTGCCGACGACGGACCTCTCCTCGATCGACGCGTGGGCGCTGCTCGAGCGCGGCAAGCGCCCTGCGCGCGGCGCCGGCTGGCAGTTGGACCGGGCGACCGACGGCCCGGACCTGGGCGCGGTGCTCGTCGCCGCGCCGCTCGAGGCGGGCTGGGGGAGGGTCGTATTCGTGACCTCCGGCGGCGCGCCGGTCCAAGGGGTCTCGGTGCGCGTCGACGGCACCCTCGCCGCCGTCACGGGCAGCGACGGCGGCGTGCTCGTCGAGGCTGCGGCGCCAGCGATCGTGACGCTCGACCTGCCGGCGCACCGGATCGAGGCGCCCGACGACGACGGGTTCGAGCTTCGATTTCGGGTCGAGCGGGAGTAGCCTCCTCGGCGTGCCCGCCTCGCTGTCCGCGTTTGCCCTCGTCGCCCTCGGCGGCGCCGTCGGCGCCGCGCTGCGCTACGGCGTCGGCGTCGCCGTCGCGCGCATCGGCGGCGGCTTCCCGCTCGCGACGCTGATCGTCAACGTGCTCGGATGCTTTGGCATCGGGTTCACCCTCGCTTGGCTAGGGCGCGGCGGCTCCGCGGGCGACCTCGCCCAGGCCGCGCCGCCCGGCCAGGTCGCCGAGGCCGCCCGGGCCCTCGCGCAGGAGGCCGCTGCGACGCTGCGCCTGGTGGTCGTGGTCGGCTTCCTCGGCGGCTTCACCACGTTCTCCGCCTTCGGGCAGGAGAGCGTCGCGCTCCTACGCTCCGGCGCCTGGGGCGGGCTCGCCGTCTCGTTGGCGCTCAATCTGGGACTCGGCTTCGCTGCGGTGGTCCTCGGCGCAAAGCTCGGGGCTTGATCGCCGACGATTGCCCCGGTTCGGCCTCGATCGAACTGTGTTCGGCAGCCGAAAAAACCCTCCGGAGGTGCGCCGTCGTGAAACGTGATCGAACAACTACCGGGGTAGGATCTCGTTCCGAGCCCGACCCCGCGCTCTCCTCGCTCCGTCCGGCAACTCTCCTGGACCCGGCTCACCGCCCGGGTCGCCCGATGATGCTCAGCTCCACGATGACGGGGGCCCTGGCCGCCCTCGCCACGCTCGTTCCGTTCGCTCGTCCCACGCTCGGGGCCCCGTGTCCCGCGCCCGCCGCCCTCGCGCCCGCTCCCGGCGTGACCGCCGCCGGCGCGCCAGGGTCGGCGGCGCTGGGGTCGGCGGCGCCGTCGTCGCGCGATGACGGTGACGAGGAGTCCGCCTTCATCGCCGGTCTGGCCGAGAAGAACCTGAACGACATGGTCGTGCGCGAGGCCACGAAGTTCCTCGAGCGACGCGGTAGCCACCGCAAGGCGCCGATCGTGCGCTATCGCCTGGCGAACGCGCTGTTTGACCTCGGGCGCTTCGAGGACGCTCGGCCGAACTTCGAAGCCCTCGAGCGGGTCGCCGGCTTCGAGCAGCCGGACGAGGTGCGCTTCCGCCTGGGCCAATGCGAGCTGCGCCGCGACGGGTTCGCCGCCGCCGAAGAGGACTTCGCAGCGGTCGCCGCAGGCAAGGCCGACTACCTCAAGGTCCCCGCGACGTTCCTGCTCGGCGAGGCGCGCTTTCGCGGCGGCAAGTTCCGGGAGGCCGCCGAGGGCTACGCGGCTGTCCTGAAGGCCCCGAACGCCGATTCGTACGCCGCCGACGCGCGCCACGGGCTCGTCTGGTGCGCGTGGCGCTTGAAGCAGGGCGACGCGACGGTCCAGCTCGCCGAGGACTTCCTGAAGCGCTACGCCGACGACCCGCGCACCGGCGAGGTCGCGTTCCTCGCGGGGGAGGCGCACCTCGACGCGGGGCGCGCCCCCGAGGCCGAGGCCGCCTACGGGCGCGTGAAGGCCGGGCCTTACCTCGATGCGGCGCTGCGCGGGCTCGGCTTTGCGGCCGCGGCGCGCGGCGACCACCGGGCCGCGGCGGAGCGCTTCGGCAAGCTCTTGAAGGACTTCCCGACGAGCCGCTTCGCCGCCGAGGCGGCCCTGCAACAGGGCGTCCAGCTCGTGCGCGGCGGCGAGGTGCTCTCCGGCTTGCAAGTGCTCGAGCGCCCGCCCGCGATCGACGACGCGACGAACCGCTATTGGCGCTCGCGCGCGCTCGCCCTCGTCGGTGACCAGGAGGGCGCGCTGCGTGAGGCGCAGGCTGCGCTGGCGAAGAAGCCCGACGAGACGCTCGCCGTGCAGCTGCGCATCGCTGCGGGCGACGCGCTGTTCGAGCTCGGCCGGGAAAAGGAAGCGGCGCAGATGTACGAGAGCTCCGGCTCGGCGTACGCGCTGCACGCTGCGGCCGTCGCGAAGCTCAACGCGGGCGAGGCCGACGAGGCCGAGCGCCTCGCGCGCACGGTGCTCGAAGGCGTCGCAAAGGAGAAGGGCGCCCCGTATCGCGCTGAGTCGCTGCTCGTGCGCGGCGAGGCCCTGTTCCGGCTGAAGCGCTACACGGAGGCCGAGCCGGTCCTGCGCGCGGCGACCGCCGAAGGCGACGCGGCGCTCGCGGACCGCGCGCGCGGCCGCCTCGCGTGGTGCGATTGGTACGCCAACGACTTTGCCGCGGCCGCGCGCGGCTTCGCCCAGGTCGCGGAGCGCGCGACGGACAGCGGCGCCGAGGAGGCCGCGTACATGTGCGCGCGCTCGTACCTCGAGGCCCAAGACCAAGCGAGCGCGAAGGCCGCGTTCGCGAACTACCTCGCGCGATTCAGCGACGGCCCGAACGCCGCGGACGCGCTCCTGCGGCTCTCGCGGCTCGTGCCTGAAGCCGAGGCCGCGGCGCTCCTGAAGCGCCTCGCCGAACAGCACGGCGACGCGCCCGAGGCCGAGCGCGCGCTGCTCGCGATCGCCGAGCAGAAGAGCGCCGCCGGCGACCACGCGGGCGCCGTCGAAGCCTGGCGTTCGGTCTTGCAGCGCTTCCCCGAGGGCCCGAACGCCGTGCAAGCGCGCTACGGGCTCGGTTGGAGCCTCCAGCAAGCAGGCGATGCCACGAACGCCGCCGAGCCGCTCTGGGCGCTCGTGCAGGACAAGGCCGCGTCGTCGGAGCTGCGGCTCTCGGCGCTCGAGCTCTTGGTGTGGGTCGAGCGCGACGCCAAGCGCGCCGCTAGGTCGCGCGACGCGTTCCGCGCCTTCGCGGCGGTGACGCAGGGCGACGATGCGCGCGTCGTGCGCGCTGCGCGCGTCGCGGCGAGCGCGCTCACCGAGGCCAAGGACACGGAGAGCGTCGCCAAGCTCTGGGACGAGCTCGCGACGCGCATCCAGGACCCCGCCGTGCGCTCGAGCGTCCTGATCGAACAGGCCTTCGCGAAGCTCGACTCGGGCGACGTCGCCGGCGCGGCCAAGGTCGCTGCAGCCGCGGGCCAGGGCGCGACCGAGGCCGACGCGCCGGCGCTGGGCGAGCTGCAGTTCTTCCTCGGCGAGGCGCTCTATGCCGCCGGCGATGACGCGGGCGCCACCGCGGCGTTCGACGTCGCCGCGAGCCGCGGCGTGCCCGATGTCGCCGAGCGCGCGCTCTACAAGGCCGGCTTCGCGGAGCTGCGCGCCGAGCGCCCTGCGGAGGCCGCGCGCCGCTTCGCGTCGCTCGTCGAGCGCTTCCCGAAGGGGCTCCTCGCGGGCGAGGCGATGTTCCTCGTCGGCGAGACGTCCTACCGCGCAGGCGACCTCGACTCGGCGCTGCTCTGGCTCAAGCGCCACTTGAGCGAGGCCCCGAAGCACGCCGCGCGGCCGAAGGCGCTCTTCCGACTCGGGCTCGTGCAAGGCGAGCGCGAGGACTGGGTCGGCGCTGCAACGACGCTCTCGGAGCTCGCGGCGAAGTACGCGGACTTCCCGGGCCTCGTCGAAGCCGAGCTCTGGCGCGGGCGCGCGCTCGCGCGGCAGGCGCAGCGCCGCGCGGCGCGCCAAGCGCTCGAGGGCGTGACGTCGCGCAACAAGGGCGCGCTCGCCGCGGCCGCGCGCGTCGAGCTCGGCCGCCTCGCCGAGGACGAGGGCGACCTCGAGACGGCGCTCTCCGAGTACCTGAAGGTCGCGGTGCTCTACGCCGACCCCGACGCCGTCGCAGAGGCGCTCGTGCGCGCCGGCGGCGTCCTCGAGCGGCAGAAGGACCGCGAACGCGCCGCGCAGCAGTACCGCGACGTGATCGCCCGTTTCCCTGACAGCACGTGGGCCAGAGAGGCGCAGAAGCGCCTCACGCAGTCCGGCGGCTGACGCGCCGCCGGCACCCTCGACAGAGCTCCCCACCTCCGCGCCCCGCACGACGAACGCTCGATAAGGACCCACCGGGCCCACCACGACGATGCCTCTCCAATTCCCGCTCCTCGCGCTCTTGCAAGGCGGCTCGGCCGCTGCGCAAACGCCCTCCGTCGATTCGTTGTTCGAGCTGATCAAGGCGGGCGGACCGCTGATGATCCCGATCGGGCTGTGCTCGGTGGCGGCGCTCGCGTTTGCCGTCGAGCGCTGGCTGCGCTTGCAGCCGATGGCGATCGGCTCGCAGAAGCTCGGCGCGGAGATCGCCGAGGCGACGCGCGCGGGCGGCGCCAAGGCGGGCCTCGACGCGTGCGGCGCGCGCAAGAAGCCGCTCGAGCGCATCCTCGCAGCGGGGCTCGAGCGCTCGCACATGGCCTTCGCCGACCGCGAGAAGGTCGTCGAGGACACCGCGGGCGCCGAGGTGCGCCTCCTTGGGCGCAACCTGCGCCCCTTGTTCCTCGTCTGGCTGATCGCGCCGCTGCTCGGCCTCTTGGGCACGGTGTGGGGCATGATCGAGGCCTTCTCGAACATCGCGTTGACGTCGGGCATCGGCAAGCCCGAGCAGCTCGCGCGCGGCATCTACGTCGCGCTGACGACGACCGCCGCGGGCCTCACCGTCGCGATCCCGACGATCGTCTTCTACTGGGTCCTGCAGGGCCGCATCGAGCGCTTTGCGGCGACCTCGGAAGAGGCCTACCGCGCCGTGGACAGCGCCCTCTCCGAGCACGCGCGCGGCGGCGCCGCTGCGAGCGCGGCCCAGCGTCAGGAGGGCTGAGCCGATGCGAGTCCGCACCCAAGACCCCGCGGCGGAGCTGTCGCTGAACCTCGCGCCGATGATCGACGTCGTGTTCCTCTTGCTGATCTTCTTCATGGTCGCGACGACGTTCGCGCAGCAAGAGAAGGAGATGAGCCTCAACTTGCCGACCGCTGAGTCCGGCGAAGAGGCCAAGAACACGCCCGAGGAGATCGTGATCAACCTGATGTCCGACGGGCGCCTGCGCGTCGCCGGCCAGGACATCGACGAGGAGGGGCTCGAGGCGCTGCTCGTGCGCGCCGCGCGCGCGAACGCGGAGACCCCGGTGACGATCCGCGGCGACCGAGACGTCGTGTTGCAGCGGGTCGTGATGGTGATGGACGCTTGCCGTCGCGCGGGCCTTACGGACATCGGCATCGTCCACCAGGACGCCTGATCGCGCACCGCGACGAAGGACGTACGGATTGAACTTAGGCGGCAACTTCGGCAAGAACCTGGTCATCGCTGGCGCGCTGCTCGCCGCGGGGTTCTTCGCGGCGTGGCTGCGCTTTCGGCCGTACTTGGGCAACGAAGGCAGCTTCACCGACGGCGTGGAGACCTTCGAGGCCGCGGGCCTCGACCGCGTGCGCTACGCGATCTGGGAGGCGCCCGAGCCCCTCGCTGGCGAGGTCAACAGCCCCGAGAACGAGCGCAAGCCCGTCATCACGCCCGACGGCCGCCACCTCGTGTTTGTCGTCGGCGAGCGCGGGCTCGGCGTCGACCTGTGGATCGCCGACCTCGTCGACGGCCGCGCGCTGTCGCCGCGCCCGCTGTCCGCGGTCAACTCGCCCTCGGACGACCTCGCGCCGGCGTTCGCGGGCGACCGCCTGTGGTTCGCCTCGAACCGGCCCGGCAGTGTGGGGGGGCTCGACCTCTGGACCGCGAGCTACGACCGCGGCGCCTTCGGCCCGCCCGAGCGCGTCGCGGGTGACATCAACTCGGCCGCGGACGACTCGGACCCCGCGCCGGTGCCCGGCACCGACGTCATCGTCTTCGCGTCGAACCGCGGCAAGCTCGGCGCGTACCCCGACTTCGACCTCTACGCGGCGAACCCGGTGCGTTTGGCGGACTCTGCGGCGCCGGCGGCGTTCGACGTCGCGCCGCTCACGCCCCTCAACTCGGCCTTCGAAGAGCGCGAGCCGACGTTCACCGCCGACGGGCGCGCCGTCGTGTTTGCGTCGGACCGTGAGGGCGGCGCGGGCGGCTTCGACCTGTACCGCAGCGGCCTCTTGCCCGGCGCGACGATCGACGGCATGGGCCAAGGGTTCGTCGCCCCCGAAGCGCTGATCGGCGTCAATGGCGCGACCGACGAGCGCGGGCCGTTCCTCTCGCTCGATGGCTTCACGCTGTACTTCGGCATCGAGGCCGAGGTCGCGGGCAAGCCCGCCGCGGACCTCTTCCGCGCGTCGTCGAAGGAGCTCTTCCGCACGCCCGGCCCGCCGGTCGGCTGGCGCGAGCTGTTGCTCTTGGCGCTGCTCTTGATGCTCGCGCTCCTGGCGGCGCTCGCGAAGCGCTGGCGCGGCCTCGACATCCTGTACAAGTGTGTGCTGATCTCGCTCTTGGTCCACCTCTTGATGTTGTGGTGGGCGCGCGAGGTGTATCCGGAGCCCGTCATGCCGGCGCAAGAGGGCGACGGCAGCCGCACGCGCATCCGGCTCGTCGTCGATCCGTCGTCGCTCTCGGCGCAGCGCAACCTGGAGCGCGCCGGCGAGCTCTCCGCGCAGCGCGCCGAGCGCGCCGCAGAGTCGACGCCGGACCGCGCCGAGCAGCAGGCGGTCGAGGTCGAGCGCGAGGTCGCTGCCGCCGCGCTGCAGCTCGAGCGCAGCGAGCGCGCGGAGGCCGCGGACGCGCCTGCGCGCGCCGCGGTCACCGACGTCGCACGCGCGAGCACGCCCGCGCGCACCGAGGCCGTCGCCGCTGCGCGCGAGTCCTTCGAGCGCCTCGCTGAAGCGGCGCCGTCGGCGGTCGAGGTCGCGGCCCAAGACGTCCGCACCGACCGCACCGAGCGGCCGACCCAAGCGAACGCCGCAGCGTCGCCGGAGGCCCTGCGGAGCGCCGAGAGCGCCCCGGACAGCGCCATGGCGCTCGCGCCCTCGACCGCCGCGCGCGTGGAGCGCTCGCGCCGCGCCGACAGCGCTGACGCGAGCCCCGCGGTGCCGATGCGGCGCGAGGCGTTTGTCGATCGCGGCCCCCGCGCGGCGCAGCGCGACATCGAGGTCGCCACGCCGACGGAGCGCATCGAGCGCGCCACGGACCCCGGCGCGGGCGCCGCGGCCAGCGCGGGCGCTGCGTTCGAGCTCGTCGCGAGCGACATCGCCGTCCAGCGCACGCGCGGCGCAGCGGGCGCGCCGGCGCCCGGGAGCGCGCCCGAGCGCGCCGCGACGCCAGGCCTCGCCTTCACCGAGGGCAGCGCCGGCCCGAGCGGCGCGCAGGGGGTCGCCCTCGCGCCTGCCTCCCTCGCGCCGTTCGAGCGCTCGAGCCGCGGGGCCGACGTCGGCGCCGCGCCGGCGCCGGGGTTCCGCGCGGCGGAGCTCGGCGCGCCGACGCGTCCGGCGCCGTCGACGGCCCTCGCGGGCGTCGAGCTCGTGACGCCGACCACGGGGGCGGAGCTCGCGCAGCCGGCCGCGAGCGGCGCGCCCGCGTTCGACCCGCTGGCGGAGTGGGTGCCCTCGGCGACGGGCCTGACCCGCAGCGCCGCCGGCGCCGCGCGGACCGCGCCCGAGCGTGGCCCGGCGCGCGTGGCGACGGCGCTGAGCCCGTCGGACTCGGGCGCGAACGACCCGCTGTCGCGCGCGCCGAGCCCCGTGAACCAGACCTTCGAGGTCGGCACGCGGGTCGCGGCGGACACGCCCGTTGCTGCGCCGCAGCGCAACGAGTGGGACCACACCCCGTACCAGACCCGCAGCGGCGCGCAGAAGGCCGAGGCGCTCGACGTGCACGGTGGCAGCGTCGAGACCGAGCGCGCAGTGACGCGCGGCCTCGCGTACTTGGCGTCGGTCCAGCGCCGCGAGGGCAATTGGGGCCGGATGGAGCGCGACGACAAGTACGGGCACCCGACGATCGGCAAGACCGGCCTCGCGCTCCTGTCGTTCCTCGGCGCGGGCCACACCCAGAAGTCGGACACCGAGTATTCGCCGGTCGTCGCGCGCGGCGTGCAGTACCTCCTGTCGGCGCAAGACCCCGCTTCGGGCCACTTCGGCGACTCGGACGCGTACAGCCACGCGGTCGCGACGTACGCGCTCGCGGAGTGCTTTGCGCTGACCAAGGACGAGCGCCTGCGCGGCCCGCTGCGCGACGCGGTGCAGCACATCGTCGACGTCCAGCACTCGTCGGGCGACGTGACGGAGGACGGTGGCTGGGGCTACTACTACCCGACGAACCGCGTGTACGACCGCTGGCCCCGCGCGTCGGTGACGGCGTGGCAGGTGATGGCGCTCGAGTCCGCGCAGCTCGGCGGCCTCCCGGTGCCGAAGCAGGTCTTCCGGCGCGCCGCGAGCTTCCTCGCGAACTCGTGGGACCCACAGCGCGGCGCGTTCCGTTACAGCCAGGACCCGCAGCGCCTGCGCTCGAGCTATCCGACGCTGCCGGGCTCGACGCCCGCGTCGATCTTCGCGCTCTCGCTGCTCGGCGCAGACGTGACGAGCGCGGACTATCGCGCCGCGCGCCGCTTTGTCACGGAGCGCCTGCCGCAGGGGTATCGCTTCACCGGCGAGGACGACTTCGTCCACAAAGCGCAGGCGAACCTGTACTTCTGGTACTACGGCACGCTCGCGATGTTCCGCGTCGGCGGCGACGACTGGAAGCGCTGGAACACCGCCATGAAGGAGACGCTCCTGCCAGCGCAGGACGCGGACGGCTCGTGGAAGCCGATCTCGATCTATGCGGAGTACGCGCAGGACACCGACCGCGACCGCGTGTACACGACGGCGCTGTGTGTGTTGACCCTCGAGGTCTACTACCGGTACTTCACGCCGCTGTTGAAGGTGGATTGAGCGCGCCGCGGGCGCGCAGCGCCCGAGACAGCGCAGCGCCCGAGACAGGGGATTCCAGCCCGCGCGCCGAAGGACTATGCTGCGCGTCCAATGTCCCTCTTCCGCGAGAAGCGCCTGATCGATTACGCAGCCTGCGCCGGGTGAGCCGCCAAGATGCCTCTTGGGCAGCTCACGCAGGTGCTGCGTGACATCAATCAAGAGTCGGACCCCCGGCTCCTCGTAGGACCCCAGACGGTGGACGACGCGGGCGTCGTGCTGCTGGGGCCGGCTGAGGGTGTGCCCGGCGGCGGCGTTGCGCTCGTGCAGACGGTCGACTTCTTCCCGCCGGTCATCGACGACCCGTACCTGTACGGCGCGGTGGCGGCGGCGAACTCGTTGTCGGACATCTACGCGATGGGCGGGCGCGCGCTCAGCGCGCTGAACCTCGCCGGCTTCCCGAAGGGGTTCCGCGAGGATTGGATCCGCGAGATCTTCCGCGGCGGCTTCGAGAAGGTGCGCGAGAGCGGCGCGGTCGTCGCTGGCGGCCACACGGTCGAGACGCCCGAGCCCATGTTCGGCTTCGCGGTGACCGGGCTCGTCGACCCGGCGCAGGTGACGGCCAACGCCGGCGCGCGCGTCGGCGACGTGCTGTACCTCACGAAGCGCCTCGGGATGGGCTCGATCACGACGGCCGGCAAGCTGCGCAAGGTCGGCGACGACGTCGTGCGCGCCGCGGCGCTGCAGATGGCGACCCTCAATCGCGCTGCGGCCGAGGCGATGCAGGTCGTCGGCGCGCACGCGTGCACCGACGTCACCGGCTTCGGCCTCGTCGGCCACGGGCGCAACATCGCGCTCGCCAGCAACGTGACGCTGCGCCTGCGCACTGGGGACCTGCCGCTCTTCCCGGGCGCCCTCGACCTGGCGCGCAAAGGCATCCTGTCGGGCGGCACGGCGCGCGGGAAGATGGCGCTCGGCCAGGTCGTTTCGGTCGCCGCGGGCGCCGACCCCGCGATCGTCAACATCGCGTTCGACGCGGAGACGAGCGGCGGGCTCTTGATCGTGGTCGCGCCCGAGAAGGCCGCGGCGCTCGAGCGTGAGCTGGCTGCCCGCGACGTGCCCGTGCACGCGGTCGGCGAGGTCGTGCCGCATTCGGGCCGCTGGATCGAGCTGCACGTGTGACCCCGAGGGCGCCGCGCTGCTACAACGGCGCGCCTTCGTGGCGCGGCCGAGCTCTCCGGCCGGCATCGACCCCAACACGCACACGCCGCTCCCCACATGCTACGAACCCGAACCGCCTTCTTCGTCGCCGCGCTGGCCAGCGCCTGCCACAGCACGACCGGGCCGACCTACGTCGACCGAGACGGGTGGCGCACCCACGAGGCGTTCGCCGGCGAGGTGCGCCTCAGCGGCGTCGCGTGCGGCGACATCGACCCGCGGTCGCCGGGCGATGAGCTCGTCGCCGTCGGCGAGCTCGGGCGCATCACGTACGCGCGTTGCGTGGGAGGCGCCTTCGAGTCGGAGGTCATCGCAGAGACCGGCGGCGAGCTCCTGCAGGTCGCCGTCGGCGACGTCGACCGCGAGCGCCCCGGCGCGGAGATCGTCGCGGTCGGCGTGCTGACGGGCACGGAGGAGGAGCTAGGCGAGGGCGCCGCGTGGCTGCTCCGCCGCAGCGCCGACGGCGCGGGCGGGTTCGAGCGCGAGGTGCTCGCGCAGTCGCCGGCGCTCATCCATGCGGTCGTGATCGGCGACCTCGACCCGGCGACCCCCGGCAACGAAGTGGCGCTCGCGGGCTTCACGCGCGAGGTGACGCTCGTCACGCGCACCCCCGAAGGGTTCGCCGCGCGGGTCATCGCGAAGCTGCCCGCGAACGCCAAGGGCATGGCGGCGACGGCGCGCGGGCTCGTCGTCGCGTGTGACAACGGCGCGCTCGTGTGGCTCGCGCGCCCGAGCGAAGCCGGCGCGGAATGGAACACGGCGCGAGTGTGGCGCGGCGAGGCGCCGCTCGCGCGCGTCGCGACGCGCCCGGACGAGGTCCTCGTGTGCGGCAACGACGGCGTCTTGCGCCTCTTCCAAACGAAGAGCGACGAGGCCTTCGAGCGCGAGACGCGCTGCGTCGCGCTGGATGACCGCTTGCGCGGGGCGGTCTTCGCCGACGTCGACCCGCGCAGCCCGGGGACGGAGGCCGCGACCGCAGGCTACGACGGCACCGTCCGCGTCGTGCGGCTCGAGCCGTGGCCGGTCGCGGCGGACCTCGTGCCGGCCAGCGCCGGCCTCGTCAACTACCGCGTGATCGAGGACATCGCCGCGGAGGACACGGCGAAACTGCACCACTTGGCGTCCGGTCGCTTCGACGGCCTCGGGACCTGCCTCGTCAGCGCGGGGTACTCGGGGCGCGTGCTCGTGGTGCATCGAATCGCTGCCGACGTGGCGCGCTGACGGCCCCGCACGTCAGACTGTCGGGTACCCATGGACCTCTACGCCGACCTCGATCTCGAAGGCGCCTCGGGCGTCGGGCTCTCGGGCCCCCCGTGGCTGCTCGGACATCGCGGCGCGCCCCGCGAGGCGCCGGAGAACACGCTCGCGTCGCTGCGGCGGGCGCTCTCCGTCGGGCTCGACGGCGTCGAATACGACGTGCGCGCGTGCCGCGGCGGGGACCTCGTCCTGATGCACGACGCGACGCTCGAGCGGACGACGGACCACAGCGGCCCGCTGTCCGCGCGCAGCGTGCCGGAGCTGTTCGGCATCGACGCGGGCGGCTGGTTCGCCAAGCGCTTCACGGGCGAGGCGGTGCCGCTCTTGGACGAGGCGCTCGAGCTCGCCCCAGAATCGCGCCGCGTCCGCCCGATCCACATGATCGAGCTGAAGGAGGCCGGCCTCGAGCGCGAGCTGCTCGAGCGCTTGACCCCGTACCTCGATCGGATCACGGTGCGCGTCGCGTGCTTCCGGCGCGATGTCTGCCTCGCGGTGCGCGACGTCGGCCTCCCGGCGATGTTGCTCGGCGTGCACGCCAACGAGGACGACATGCGCTTTGTGCGCGACGAGCGCTTGGCGGCGTACAGCGTCGGCCCAGGCGGCTGGGACACCGAGGCCGGGCGCGGCGATTGGTCGTTCTGCGAGCGTTGGTCATGGGCGATCGACGACCCGAACGAGCTCCTGCGTCTGGCGCGCCAGCCGGTCTTCGGCCTGAACTCGAACGAGCCGTGGCGCGCGCTCGCGGCGCGCGCCCTCGCGCAGCTCGCGCCGGACGATGAAGGCCCGTGGCCGCTGCGGGTCCCGGACCTGTTCATCGAGCCGGAGTCGCTGGACGACGCGACACGCGCGCGCGGCGAGTGGTTCGGGCGCTGGCAGAGCGCGGTGTCGTTCCGGAACCCGTTCCCGGTGCCGGTCGAGGTGCGGGCGGGCCTCTTCGTGCCGCACGGCGCGTTTGAGGTGGACGGCTTGCCGACGGTCTTCGACCTCGCGCCGGGCGCGACGCGCACGGTCGACTTCTCGCTCGCGGGCGGGAGCCGCGCGCCTGGCCCGGACCCGCTGGTCGGCGCGCTGTACACGTTCCGCGCGGCGACGTTCCAGCGTGATCGAGCGGGCGCCGAGCTCACGCCTGGCCGCAAGCTGTTGTTCGACGCGCCGCTCTCGCGGCGGCGGGTCGTGACCGCGGACGGGTTGGCGCAGCGCTTGACGTTGCTGCCGGAGCGTCCGGACGACGCGCCGGCGTCCGTGACGATGCGGCGCACGGGGCGCGACGTGGTGCTGTCGCTCGAGCGCGCGGGCGGCCTCACGTCGCCGCACCTCATCGCGCGCCTCGGCGGCGACGTCGTGCGCGGCGGCACGGGCCTGCGTCTGCCGTTGCCGGCGGACTTCGACTCGCGCCCGGTCGGCGTGCCGTTCTCGGCGGGCATCGAGGGCCGCGGCCCAGACGGCCCGCGTGTGCGGCGCTGGTCGGGCGGCCTCCCCGAGGGGATCCACCATGGCACGCCGGGCTTGCTCCTGCCGATGGGCCGCGGTTGACCTCGACTTGGACCATGCGATCGGTTCCAATGCCGATGTCGGGAGCGGATCGGCGCTGGTGTGCCGCCCGGTCTTCAAAGCCGGTTAGAGCCTCGTGAACAGCGGGGCTGGTGGGTTCGATTCCCATGCGCTCCCGCCATACCTTTAACCCGCCTGCCGGCGCCCAGCCCCGCGGGTTAGGTCGGCGGGCGGCGGTAGACGCGCTCTGGGCGGTCGGCCTGCGGCGCGATCGGGATGGGGGCGCCCGTCATGGTCGAGACCAGCACGCGGAAGTGCGGCAGGGGGAGCATCCCGAGGAGCTCGCGCGTCGCGCGCAAGGCGCCATCGTGGGGGTGCTGGAGCAGCGCGATCATGGCCGCAGGGCTCGTAGCGTGGTGGACCTCGTAGCCAGGGTCGGCCGCAAAGTCGGTGATCGTCTTTGCATCGTTGACGGGGATCCAGGCGTCCGTCGCGTGGATGCGTACGACGGCGTAGTACCAGTTCGGGGCGGGTTCCATGGTGACAGGCTGCGAGCGAGGAGCGAGCGACCGGCGCGCAGGCCGGACCCGGCCCATTGTGGGGCGTTGCGTGGACCAAGGCAACGCGGCGAAGGGTCACTGAGGGCCCATGGGGCGCGCCTCTCCGGGTTACCCTGTTCCCGTGGCTCCTCGCTCGTCCCTTCGGCCCTGGGCTCTCTCGCTGCTCTCTCTCGGCGCGCTCGTGTGCGGCCCCGTCGCGGCGCAGGGGGCCGATCTGTGCGCCGCCGCGAGCGTGCTCTCGCCTGGCACCACCGCCGCAGCGTTCGATACCAACGTGTGCGCGGACACCGGCGCGCCCGCGACGTCGACGCCGCTCGCGATCCAGCCCTGCTCCTCGATCGGCGCGGACGTCTGGTTCCAGTGGACCGCGACGCGCACCGGTGACGCGCGCTTCGCCGTCTGCGGCGCCAACTTCGACACGAAGCTCGGGCTGTGGCGCGGGACGCAGTGTGGCTCGCTCGCTCCGCTCGCCTGCAACGACGACGCGTGCGGCCTGCAGTCGATCATCGTCTACCCCGTGACGCTCGGGCAGACCTACTTCGTTCAGCTCGGCTTCTTCACAGCGCAATACCCCGCCGGCACGAACGTGTGGGGTGCGGGGACGCTTACGATCACCGAGCTCGCGCCCGTCCCCAATGACACCTGCAGCTCGCCCACGGTGATCCCTGCCGGCACGAATGCGATCCCGTTCGACACGGTCGGCGCTACGGTCAGCAGCTTCAACGGCGGCGGGTGCCCGCCGCCCGGCGGCCCGGATGTGTTCTTCGAATGGACCGCGCCGGCCGCCGGCGACTACGCGTTCCGCACCTGTGGCTCGAGCGGCGATACCGCGATCGCCGTCCACCGCGGCGTCGGCTGCGGCGCGATCTGCGAGGGCACGAACGACGACGCCTGCGGGCTGCAGAGCATCCTGCAGGTCCTCGGTGTCCAAGCTGGGGATACGTTCCTGGTCCAGGTCGCCGGCTATGCCGCGAACGACCGCCCGTCCGGGACGCTGTCGATCGTCCCCTTCACGCCGCCTGCGTGCGCCGTGTCCGACGACATGTACGAGGACAACGATGTGTGCGGGCAAGCGATCGCGCTCGGCGACGGCACCTATCCCGGCCTCATCTGCCGTGAGGGCGACAACGACTTCTTCTCCGTCGTCGTTGCGCCGGGCGAGGACCTCGTCGTCGCCGCGTACTTTATCGACTCGATCGCCGACCTCGACCTCTACCTCTGGGACGCGAGCGCTGGCCCGGCCGGCTGCGGCTCGGTCATTCGCGGCGTGGGCCCGAACAATGGCTCGCTCTCGGCGGCGGTGAGCTTCACGAACAACGAGGTCGTGACCTACCGCAACACCTCGACCTCACCCGAGACGATCCTGATCGAGGTCGACTACTTCTCGGCCGGGATCCAGACGTGCAACACCTATGACCTGACGATCGTCGGCAACGCTGCGCTGCCGATCGGCGCGCCGTTCTGCTCGCCGCTCAACAACTCGTCGGGGGGGCCTTCGATCCTGTGGGTGACCCAGCCGCCGCTCGTCGGCGACGTGTCGCTGAACATGAACGTCGCCCCCTTGCCGATGAACTCGACCGGGTTCCTGCTGATGTCGCGCGCCGCGACGCCGGGGATGCCGATCAACGCCGGCAACCTCTGCCTCGACGTCACGATGTTGCTGCGCTTCCAGCAGGCGCCGGTGAACTCGGGCCCAGCCGGCTACGTCGGGTTCCCGTTCCCTTGGCAGATCGCGCCAGCGCCGATCATGGCTGGGGAGACGTGGCACTTCCAGTTCTGGCACCGCGACACCGCGGGCGGCGCGGCCGTCGCGAACTTCTCGCGCGGCCTCTCGCTGACCTTTCAGTGAGCGCGCGCGCGTAGCAGCAGCCGCGCGGCCCCGGCGGTCGCGGCGCTGCCGGCGACGACCGCCGCGCCGAGCGGCAGGTCCAGCCCGAACGAGAGCGCGGCTCCGGCGCTCGCGCCGCTGACGCCCACGAGCGCGGCGCGCGCCAGGAACGCGCGCATCGAGCCTGCGCCCGCGCGCGCCCCCAGCGCGGGCAGCACGAGCAGCGCGAACAGCGGCAACGGCCCCAGCGCGAGCGTGCCCACCGTGACGATCGCCGCGGTCGCCGCTGCGAGCGCGACGTCTGCGCGCGCCACGGGCAGGCCCAATGCGCGCGCGAACGCGCGGTCGTGCCCGACGAGCGTCAGATCGCGCCAGGCCCACACGACCAGCGCCACCGTCGCGAGGGACGCGCCGAGCACCAGCAGCGCGTCCGCGCGCCCGACCGTGAGCGCTTCGCCCGACAAGAGCGCCTCGAGGTGCAGGCCGCCGAACGGCGAGGCCTGCGCGCACAGCACCGTGCCCCCGGACGCGATGACAAACGCGCCTGCGAGCCGCGCGCTCTCGGAGCCTCGCCCGCGCGCGAGCCAGGTCAGCGCGCAGAGGCCCGCGACGACGCCGAGCGCGCCGAACGCGAGGTGGTAGAGGTCCGACACCGCAGCGTCGCCTGCGCCGCCGTGGGCGTGACCCGCGTGTGCGCCCATGGACCCCGCGAGCCACGGCGACAGCGCGTAGCCCAGCGCCACGCCGAACGTCGCGAGCTGCGGCAGCACCAGCCCATGGAACGAGGTCCCGCGCGCGTACAGGAAGCCGCCGATCAAAGGCGCCGCGAGGCTCGTCGCGGCGAGCGCCAAGAGCGCCCAACCGAAGAGCTCGATGACGGTGCTCAGGTCCATCGTGTGCCCTCCGGCCATGGGGCGAGCTCGCGTGTGTGTCCGCCGCTCGCTTGAACGAACCGCGCGTGGCGGGCGCGCGCGAAGCGCTCGGGCTGGTGCGTCGCGACGAGGACCGCGGCGCCGCTGTCGGCGGCCTCGCAGGCGAGGGCGACGACGCGCTCGGCGGCCGCTTCGTCCAGCGCGCTCGTGGGCTCGTCGAGGACGAGCAGGTCCGGCTCGGCGACCAGCGCGCGCGCGATGAGCGCGCGCTGCCGCTGGCCGCCGGACAGCCCGGTGAGCGGCCGCCGCGCGAGGTCCGTGAGCCCGAGCGCCGCCAGCGTGTGGTCCACACGCGCGCGCGGCGCGCGATGGGCGGCGCGACCAGCCCCACTCGCGCGCGGTGCCCGAGGTCACGAGCTCGAGCACGCTCACTGCGTGCAGCTCGTCGAGCCGGTCTCGCTGGGGGACGAGCGCCGCGCGGCGCGCGTCGCGGCGCACGCGGCCCGCGAGCGGCGCGAGCAGCCCGAGCGCGCTCGAGAGCAGCGTCGTCTTCCCGCCGCCGCTCGGCCCGTAGACGACGACGAGGTCGCCGCTCGCCACCGTGAGGTCGACCCCGGACAGGGCCACGGCGCCCGGGCGACCGAGGTCCGCGGCGCAGAGCTCCAGGAGCGCGCTCACGGCGCGGCCTGACCCCTAGCGGGCTGCATCGACCCTGGAGCGGGGCCCTTCCCTGGCGCGGGGCCCTTCCCTGGCGCGGCGCCCTTCCCTGGCGCGGGCGCGGGCAGCGCGGCGTCGACCGCGGTCGGGTCCACGCCGGCCGCGCGCGCCAAGCGCTCGACCCGCGCGGTCATCGCCGTGATCCACGTCTCCATGCCTGGGCCGCCGACCATGATCGGCAGCTCCAGCGCCGGGGCGCCGGTCGCCTCGGCGACGCGCGCGACGCTCTTGCCGTTCGACCAGGCCGCGGTGACGATCGCGACGGGCTCCTGCGCGCGGAGCGCTTCGATGACGCGGGTCAGGTGCGCGGGCGTGGGGGGGACGCCTGGCTTGGGCTCCAGGGCGGCGGCGAGCCCTAGCCCGAGGTCGCGCAGCAGGTAGTCGAACTCCTGGTGGTAGACGCACACCGTGGCGTGCCGCGCGCCGATCGCAGCGGCGAGCGCGCCCCAGCGGGCGCGGGCCGCGTCGAACTCGGCGCGCCACACCGCGTGGTTCGCGCGGAACTCGTCGGCGTATTGCGGCGCGACGCGCGCGAGGCCCGCCAGGATGTTGGCCGCGAGGTACGCGCCGCCGTCGAGGGCCAGGTTGATGTGCGGGTTGCCCTCTGGGTGGACGTCGACGCCTTGCGCGCGATCGAGCGTCGCGGGCACGCCGATCGTGGGGAAGCCCGCGCCGGCATCGATGAACCCTGCGCCGCCGGGCGCGACCTTGCGGTTGCGCGCGGACTCGAGCAGCCCCGGCACCCACGCGTGTTCGAGCGACAGGCCGACCTGCACGAACACGTCGGCGCGGCTCAACGCGACGAGGTGCGAGGGCTTCACGCGTACGGCGTGCAGGTTCTGGCCGGGCGTCGCGAGCGCTTCGACCTCGACGCGCGCGCCGCCGATGCGGCGCGCGAGGTCCGCGAGGTCGGGCAGCGTCACGACGACGCGCAGCTTGTCCTCCGAGGGGCGCGCGGTGGCGGGGGCGACGAGCGCTGCGAGGGCGACCAGCGCCAGCGCCGCGCGCCGGGTCAACGGAATGGTCTGGGGCGATGGGTGATGCATGTCGCGCGCTCCTTACCAGTTGACGCCGTGGGCGTGCGGGCCGAAGAACGTCGTCAGTTGGACCATCGCGCGCAGCGCGTCGCCGTCTTCGTCAGAGTCGGAGTAGCTCAAGGCGAAGCGAACACGCGCGAACTCGGAGTGCTTGCGCGTGAGGTAGGCGGTGACTTCGCGCTCTTCGGGCGCGCCGCGCTCCGGGTGCTCGAATTGGCTGAACAGGAGCCCCGCCGCATGGGTCGTGTCAAAGCGGCGCTCGCCCCAGGCGTAGAACCCGGACACGTCATCGTTCAAGACGTCGAGCGCGGTGAGCCCGCTGTTGGCCTCGGCCGCGAGGTCACCGGATTGGACCAGGTATTCGCCGCCGAACGTCCAGCCGGAGAGCCCGTCCGCGCTGTCGAGCCCGTAGGTCAGGTCGAGGCCCACCACGGTGTTCGAGAGGCCGTCTGTGGAGAGGGCGTTTGGCGCGTCCTCGAAGGTGAAGTCTGCAAGGTGGCGCCCGGAGAGGCCCCACTGGAACACGCCGCGCTCGCCGACGTCCATGAACTGCGTGACGCGCGCGGTGAGCGCGAGCTCGTCGAGCTGTTTGCGCTCGGCGAGCGTGCGCTCTGCGCCTTCGGGCTCGTCGTCGCCGTGCGCGTGGCCGCCCTCGATGTCGGTGAACAGCGCGAGCGACGCGCGCAGCGCAGATGCGTCGCCGGTGGGCCACCAATGGTCGACCTGCGCGCCGACGCCCGCGAGCTCTTCGCCCAGGTACTCCGCGAGCACGCCCGGCCGATCGGGGTAGGGCAGGTCGTGGATGTGCGCTTGCATTTGCTTGCCGAAGTCGGCGAAGAAGCGGCCGAAGCGCAGCGTCGTGCGTGAGTCGAGGCCGGAGAAGTGTGCGGCGGCTTCTTCGACGGCGACTTCGTCATCGGCGGCGACGACGGTGGCGTAGGCCCACCAATCGGGGTCGACGCGGCCGTTGAGTGAGAGCTCGAAGGCGCGCACTTCGGCGGCGAGCCCGTCGTCTTCGGAGCCGCGGCGGTCCGTCCAGTCAGCGACGGCGTCGATGACGCCGCCGATCGCTGGGTTGAACTCGCTGGAGAAGCGATCGATCTGTCCGGAGCCCGTCGCGGTCGCGCGCACGGGCATGCCGGGTGTGGTGAACGTGGCGCTTTGCGCTGCTGCGAGCGTACAGAGGGCGCAGGGGGCGAGGAGCGCCGCGCTGCGGGCGGCGTGGCGTGTGCTAGGGCGTGTGTGTTGCATGCGGTTCCTGTCTTCAGGGCTCGCACCATGCCGCATGCATCTCTGTGGGGCTTGGACACTCCGACAACGGTCAGACTCTGACGCTCGCACAACTGTCGAGCTGTGGGCCCTGCGAGGGGCAAGTCCGACACGCGGCCCGACCCTGGCGTCAGGATCGGGCGATCAGGGCCCGGACGATCGGGCCCGGAAATCGGGCCCGGACATCGGGCCCCGGGGCTCGTGCGACGCGACTCCGTTCCGCGATCGCGGGGATGGACCCCGAGCGTCGCCAGGGGCGGAACCCCGACGCGTCGCAGCCCGGTCACTCCATCGCGTGCGCGAGCGCGTCGCGCACGAGGTGCACGACGTGGTCGTCCGCGAGCGCATAGTGCACATGGCGGCCGTCGCGTCGGCGCGAGACGAGGCCCGCACCCTCGAGCAGCTTCATGCGGTGTGACACCGTCGACAGCGGCTCGTCGAAGCTCGCCGCGATCTCGCTCACACACGCCTCACCGCGCGAGAGCAGCTCCAACGTCCGCAAGCGCTGCTCGTCGCCGAGCGCCTTGAAGAGGCGCACCGCCAAGTCGAACGCGCGGTCCGGCAACGACGAGAGCCCTCGCCCGGAGTGTTCGCCAGGGGCGCATCCGGGTAAGGGCTCTGATGACGCGCCGGCTGGCTCGCTCGGCAGCGCGCTCGGGTCGGTGCTCGCGTTCGAGCTCACACTAGAGCTTCTTCTCGCGGTGCGGCTTGTGTTCCTTGCAGAAGGGGCAGTACTTGGCCTTTTCGATCTTGTACGCGGCCTTCAGCTTCTTGTGCGTCGTGTAGTTCCGGTTACGGCACACGGTGCACTCGAGGAAGACGAAACGCTCTTTGGTCTTCATCGTGGGGGCTCCTGTTCGGTTGGCATGGCGAACGGGGTCGGAAGCGACCGGAGCGCCGATGCGAGCGGAAGAGGGTATCAGCGCCGACCCCCTCAGGCGAGCGGATTCCGCGGAAGCACACGCTGCCCGCGCGATCCCCCGCGTCACTCCGTCCCGCGGCCCTGGATCCCCGCCGTCAATCGGCCTTGTCCAAGATCAGCGCCACCTCGAGCGAGCCCAGCTCCCCCAAGCGGTAGCACAGGCGCGCAGGGGTCTCGCTGCCCGGACCCTCACGATCCGCGACGACCGGGAGCCCCAGCCGGAAATCCCCGAGCGGGTCGAGCGCCTTCGTCTTCAGGTTCCCGGCCGAGATGTTGGCCCACTCGCCCAGGGCGTCGTTGCGCTCGGCGTCGCTCTCCGGCGGGAAGCCCCCGAGGAGCGAGGTCGCCATGGCCTCGGCGCCCGGTCCGTCCAGGCGCAGGGTCACGAGGCCCGTCCGCGGACCCTCAAATCCGATCACCGCCACCGCGCCCCCCAGCCCAAACGGGGCCGCGCCCTCGATCGGGGTCGCCTCGAGGCCATAGGACTGGAACACGAGCCCCATCACCTCCGCCAGGGTTGGGGCGAGCCCGAGGGCATCGAGGTCCGCGGCGTGGTTGATATCGCTGGGCATGGCTGGCTTGCGTGATTTCCCTTAGCTGGGCGGCCTAGGGTATCGACCGTGCCGCGGGCTCCGCTTGAGCGCCCTCGGGCCTAGGTTCAGCGGGCATCGACGTCCGCAAGTTGCCGGGGTTTCCCTTATTTCTCGGAATGGAATGTTCGATCTGGAGCCTCATCCCGCGGCCCGTTCCCGCGCCCGGGACGAGGCCCCATGCAAGAACCGGACGAGATCGTGCGTGAGTTCCTGGTCGAGAGCTTCGAAGGCCTCGACCAGCTCGATGAACAGCTCGTGGCCCTCGAGTCCCACCCGGACGATATCGAGGTCCTGTCGAGCATCTTCCGGACGATCCACTCGATGAAGGGGGCCTCGGGGTTCCTCGAGTTCAAGCGCCTCGAGCGCGTGGCCCACGCTGGGGAGAACCTGCTCGACGCGCTGCGGGGTCAGCGGCTCGCGATGAACGCGGTCATCGCCACCGCGCTGCTCGAGATGAACGATGCGCTGCGGCGCACGCTGCGCGACATCGAAGCGCGCGGCGCAGACGAAGGCGACGACATGTCGAGCTTGGTCGCGAAGCTCGAGGCGCTGCTGACCGGCGAGTCCGCGCCGCCCAGCGCGGCCGCGCCCGCCCCCGAGGCCGCCCCTGCCCCCGCGGCCGCGCCCACTGCTGCGGCGAGCCCCGAGGCCGCTGCGCCCGTGACTGCGCCCGCCGCTGCGCCCGCCGCTCCGCGTCCGAGCCGCGACGGCGCCCCGAGCGTCGCCGACTCCAGCATCCGCATCCGCGTCGACCAGCTCGACCAGTTGATGAACCTCGCGGGCGAGCTCGTCCTGGCCCGCAACCAGATCCTGCAGCACACTGCGCGTTTCGAGGACACCGCGACCAACGCCTCCGCGCAGCGCCTCAGCCTCATCACGAGCGAGCTGCAAGAAGGGATCATGAAGATCCGCATGCAGCCCGTCGGGCTGCTCTGGAACAAGCTGCCGAGGGTCGTACGCGACCTCTCCGTACAGCTCGGGAAAGAGGTCGAGCTCGAGATGCGCGGCGCGGACACGGAGCTCGACAAGACGCTCCTCGAGGCGATCAAGGACCCGCTCACGCACATCGTGCGCAACTCGCTCGACCACGGCGTCGAGGCCCCCGCCGACCGCCTCGCGCAGAACAAGCCGCGGGTCGGCACCTTGTCGCTCATCGCGTACCACGAGTCCGGCCAGGTCAACCTGGAGATCCGCGACGACGGCCGGGGCATCGACCCCGCCGTCATCCGCGCGCGCGCGGTCGAGAAGGGGCACATCACGTCCGAGCAGGCCGCGCGCCTCGATGACCGCGCGGCGCTGGACCTCTTGTTCCTGCCGGGCTTCTCGACGGCGAAGGCGATCACGAACGTCTCGGGCCGCGGCGTCGGCATGGACGTCGTGCGCCGCAACCTCGAGCGCGTCGGCGGCACCGTGGAGCTGCGCAGCGTCGCGGGCCAGGGCACGACCGTCCACGTCCGCATCCCGCTGACGCTCGCGATCATCCCTGCGCTGACCGTCCAGGCCGGCGGCCAGCGCTACGCGATCCCGCAGGCGAGCCTCGTCGAGCTCGTGCGCATCGAGGCCGATGACGTGGCGCGCATCGAGCGCGTCCAGGGCCACCTCGTCTACCGCCTGCGCGGCAAGCTGCTGCCGCTGGTGGACCTCGCTGAGCAGCTGCTCGTCGCGCCCGAGCGCATCGATGACGCCTGCAGCCTCGTCGTCGTGCACGCGGGCGGCGCGCGCTTCGGGCTCGTCGTCGATCAAATCGGCGAGACGGAAGAGATCGTGGTCAAGCCGCTCGGCCGCCAGGTCAAGCACCTGCCTGTCTACGCCGGAACGACGATCCTCGGTGATGGTCGCGTCGCGCTGATCCTGGACGTGGGGGGCCTCGGCCAACGCGCGCGCATCCTCGGCGCGCACTCCAGCGGCGACTCCGCGCCCCGCGAGGAGCGCGAGGAGCCGGTCACCGATGGCACGGGGCACCTCGTCTTCCTCGCCGGTGGCCGCCGCCTCGCCGTCGAGCTCGCGACCGTCGATCGCCTCGAAGAGCTCGATCCGACGCTCGTCGAGCGCGCCGGGACCGCGCGTGTCATCCAGTATCGCGGCGGGATCCTGCCGCTGATCGACGTCGGCGACGCCCTCGGCGAGGGCCCGATCTGCGTGCCGGAAGGCGCTTCGATGCGCGTCATCGTGCGGACGGACGCGTGCGGCTCGCTGGGGCTCGTCGTCAATGAAGTGATCGACATCGTCCAGTTCGCCGAGTGCGACTCGAACCTCGCCAGCCGCTCGGGCGCAGGCCGCGGCACAACCGGCGTCGTGGTCGCCGACGGGCGCGTCACAGAGCTGCTCGACGTCCCGTGGCTGCTGCGGGATCAAGGCGCCGAATGCAGCAGAACAGAGGGCGCGACGACCTCGCGCGAGGTCGCGCATGAGCGCGCGATCCAACTGTGCACGTTCCGCCTCGCGGGCACGCTCTTCGGGATCAATGTCCTCGACGTGCAAGAGGTCCTGCGGCCGCAGGCCAAGACCCCGATCCCGCTCGCGCCTGGCGTCATCGAAGGGCTCATCAACCTGCGCGGCGAGACGGTGACGCTCTTGGACCTCGGCCGCCGCTTGGGGCAGGGGCGCGCGCCAGCGGCGCCCGCTCCCTCCGCAGTGACCGAAGGCGGCGAGGACCTGTCGATGAACGTTGTGCTGCGCACGTCCGACGGCGTCATCAGTGTCCTGGTCGACGAGGTCGGCGAGGTGCTCGAGCTGTCGTCCAGCGCGTTCGAGCCCGTCCCGGACTTCGTAGACGAGACGACCCGCCGCGTCGCGCGCGGCATCTACAAGCTCGAGCACGAGCTCTTGTTGCAGCTCGACGTCAACGCCGTCGCATCGATCGCGACCACGACCGCGGGGGCGTCGCCTGCTCCTGGTGTGCACACCGCCGATGAGGCGTTCGACGTCCGCGTCGCCTGAGCCCGCTCCATCCAACGTGCCGCACAGAGACCGAGCAGCACGACAAGCCCTGCCTTTCACGCCGACATCCCCGATTCCGCAGTCACCACCCCATCATGAGCACACGAGAGACCGAGGCCGAGCAGGAGCCCCGCCAGAGCAAACCCATGTCCACCGCGAAGCTGATGGACCCGGACCACGCCCGCCGCATGGAGATCGCCCGCGCCGAGGCGATGGTGCGCAACGCGCCGATCAACATCCTGTGCGCTGACCGCAGCGGGACGATCGTATTCGTGAACCCGCAGTCCCTCGAGACGCTGCGCTCGATCGAGCACCTCCTGCCGATCAAGCCCGAGGAGGTCATGGGCGCTTCGATGGACGTGTTCCACCGGAACCCGAACCACCAGCGCCGCATGATCAAGGATGACCGCGTCATGCCGCACAACGCGCGCATCCAGCTTGGGGACGAGACGCTCGACCTGCTGCTGACGGCGATCTATGACGACGAAGGCGAGTACCTCGGCCCGATGGTGACTTGGTCGGTCGTGACCGCGCAATTGCGCCAGGCCGCGGAGCTCCAGGAGACCCAGCGCCGCGAGCGCGACGCCACGGAGTCCTTGCGGACCAAGGTCGATGCCATGCTCGAGGTCGTCGAGGCGGCCGCCCAGGGGGACCTGACGCAGCCCGTCCCTGTCCGCGGCGAGGACGCGATCGGCCGCATGGGCGAGGGGCTCGAGCGCCTCTTGGAGCGCCTGCGCACCAGCATCGGCCAGATCGCGGACAACGCGCACCTCTTGGCCAGCGCCTCGGAGCAGATGACCGCCACGAGCCGCCAACTGAGCATGAACGCCCAGGAGACGACGGCGCAGTCGATGGGCGTCTCGGACTCCTCGCGCATCGTCAGCGAGAACGTGCAGACTGTCGCGGCCGGCACGGAACAGATGACCGCCAGCATCCGCGAGATCGCGCGCAACGCCGAGAGCGCGGCGACGGTCGCCAACGAGGCCGTGCGCCTGGCCGGGGAGACCAACAAGACCGTCGGCAAGCTCGGCGAGAGCAGCGCCGAGATCGGCCAGGTGATCAAGGTCATCACGTCGATCGCGCAGCAGACGAACCTGCTCGCGCTCAACGCGACGATCGAGGCCGCGCGCGCGGGCGAGGCGGGCAAAGGCTTTGCCGTCGTCGCGAACGAGGTCAAGGAGCTCGCGAAAGAGACCGCCAAGGCGACCGAGGACATCTCGCGCCGCATCGAGGCGATCCAGGCTGATACACGCGCATCGGTCACCGCGATCGAGGGCATCGGCACGATCATCCGTCAGATCAACGACATCCAGGGCACGATCGCGAGCGCCGTCGAAGAGCAGACCGCGACGACCAACGAGATGGCCCGCAACGTCGCCGACGCGAGCGTCGGCACGTCCGAGATCGTCGAGGGGATCGGAGTGGTCGCCCGAGGCGCCGAGGACAACTCGCGCGGCGCCAGCGACATGCAGGGCGCGGCGGCGGATCTGGCCAAGATGGCGGCGGACCTCCAGGGGTTGGTGGCGGGCTTCCGATACCACTAGTCGTGAGCACACCTTCCGGCAGAATCCGCGTCCTGATCGCCGACGACTCGCCTGTCGTGCGGCGGCTCGTCGAGCGTGTCCTAGGGCGAGACGAGCGCATCGAGGTCGTCGGGACGGTCGCGAACGGCGCCTTGGTGCTCCAAGGCGCCGTCGCGCGCGACTACGACGTCCTCGTTCTGGACCTGGAGATGCCGGACTTCGACGGCTTGGCGACGCTGCGCGCGTTGAAGGAGCTGAACTCGGAGCTGCCGGTGTTGGTGTTCACGGGGGCGGACCCCGAGGGCGTCCGCCGCGGCCTGGCCGCGTACCGCCGCGGCGCGGTGGAGGTCCTGGCCAAGCCGGACGACATCAGTCGGGGGATCGACTCCCTGCGCGAGGCGTTGCCGGCGCTCGTGAAGGAGCTCGCGGATCGCCGGGCGGCGCGCAGGGCTGCGTCGCCTCCCGGGGGGGCGGCCCCCGGGGCATCGGCGCCGGCGCACCCGCTCTCGACGACGGCGCTCACCGCGCGCAGCCAGGTCTGGCCCGCGCCCGCAGGCGAGCCCGCCCGCGGCGCCGTCGCGAGCATCGCGAGCGCGCTGCGCCACACGGAGCTGCTCGTGATCGGCTCGTCCACCGGGGGCCCCAACGCCCTCGCGCAGGTCTTGGCGGCGCTGCCGGGCGACTTGCGCGTCCCGGTGCTGATCGTGCAGCACATGCCCGAGGGCTTCACGGCCCAGCTCGCGGCGCGCTTGGACCGCGATTGTGCTCTGCATGTGGCCGAGGCCAAGGGCGGCGAGGTCCTCACCGCGGGCCACGTCTTGATCGCGCCCGGCGGCCGGCACATGGAGGTCGTCGCCAAGGGCCCGACGCTGATGACGCACCTCACGGACGGGCCGCTCGAGAACTCGTGCAGGCCGGCGGTGGACCCCATGTTCCGCACGGCGGTCCGCGCGGTCGGCGGGAACCTCCTGGCCGTGGTCCTCACGGGCATGGGCCAAGACGGGATGGAGGGAGCCCGCGCCGTGCGGGCTGCCGGCGGCCGCGTGCTCGCCCAGGACCAGGCGACGAGCGTCGTCTGGGGCATGCCTGGCGCGGTCGTGAAGGCGGACCTCGCGGACGAGGTCCTGCCGCTTTCGCAGATCCCGATCGCGATCCTCGCGGACGTGGACCGAGGCCGGCGCCCGCGCACGGCGCCCGGGAAAGGAGCGGCATGACCCTACGTCCGATTGACTTCCAGTTCCTCGCCGGCTTCGTCCGCGATCGCGCGGGCATCGTCCTCGAGGAGGGCAAGCAGTACCTCTTGGAGGCGCGCCTCGCGCCGCTGATCCGCGAGTCCGGCTTGGCCGACATCGGCGTCCTGTGCGAGCGCCTGCGCGCGCCGGGCGCGGTGGCCCTGAAGGCGCGTGTCGTCGAGGCGATGACGACCAACGAGACGTCGTTCTTCCGCGACAGCTCGCCCTTCGAGATCCTGAAGAACGAGGTCCTGCCGGACCTGATCGACAAGCGCGCCGCGAGCCGCAAGCTGTCCATCTGGAGCGCCGCGTGCTCCAGCGGCCAGGAGCCCTACTCGCTGGCGATCGTCCTGCGCGACGCGTTCCCGCAGCTCTCCACCTGGGACGTGCAGATCACGGCGACGGACCTCTCCGAGCAGATGGTCGCGCGCTGCAAGGCCGGCGTCTTCTCGGACTACGAGCTGTCGCGCGGGATGTCGCCTGTGCTGCGTGACCGGCACTTCAGCCGCCAGGGCGAGGCATGGCAGGCGCGCGAGGACCTGCGGCGCCTCATCCAGGCGCGCCAGTTGAACCTCCTACAGCCCTTGCCGTTGGACTTCAGGTTCGACCTGGTCCTGATCCGCAACGTGCTGATCTATTTCGACGAGCCGACCAAGGAGGCGATCCTGCGCCGGGTGCAGAACGTCCTCGCGAAGGACGGCTACCTGATGTTGGGGACCGCGGAGACGCCCCGGGGCGACGGGTTCACGCGCTCGGCGTCGGGGCGGACGATGTTGTACCGCCCGGCGGCCTGACGGCGACCTGACAGCGGGCGCGGCTCGCGCCGAGCGGCTATCCTGCTCGGCGCCATGATCCAGCGCGAAGCAAAGAACGTCCTCGGTACGCTCCTAGGGCTGTGTTGCACCTCCCCGTTGACGGGGTTCTACCGCGACGGTCGCTGCCGCACGGGCAGCGAGGACCGCGGCTTGCATACGGTCTGTGCGGTGATGACCGAGGCGTTCCTCTCGTTCTCGCGTGCCCGCGGCAACGACCTCGTGACGCCGCGCCCGGAGCTGTCCTTCCCGGGCCTCAAGCCCGGCGACAAGTGGTGCGTGTGTGTGCAGCGCTGGAAGGAGGCGCTGCTCGCGGGCCAGGCGCCGCCGGTCGTCTTGGAGAGCACGCACGCGTCGGCCCTCGAATGGGTGGACCTCGACGAGCTGCGCGCGCACGCTGTCGCGGCGCCGGAGGCCTAGGACGGCTACCTGCTGGACCACCTCGCGCTGCCAGCGCCTCCGACCTCAGCCCTCCCTTACCCCGCACACCCAGTTCGATCCCATGGCGAAGTCCAAGAAGTCGCGCGGCCCCAATTGGGCGGCCGCTGCGCCCAAGCCGAAGGCGCGCGCCGCCGCGACCCCGTATGCGCGCGCCGCCGAGGAGCTGCACAGCGCCATCGTCGCGTTCTGTGCGACGCAGTCGCCGGAGCGGCTCGGCTATGGCGCGCCGATCGAGCTGGAGCTGCCGAACCACCTCGACGAGTCAGCCGAGCCTCGGTTGTTCTACGCGGCGGCGTTCTTTGACGAGTATGACGGCCTGCCGTTTGCGCTGGCGGTGGGCTATGGCGCGCGCGCCTTCGAGCAGGTCGTCGCTTGGTCCCACGCGCGCGACGTCGACGAGGAGGGCGATGAGTGCCCCTATCTGCTGCGTGACGCGAGCCTCGCCGCGGCGTTGATCGCCCCAGCGCGTGGCGCGACGCCGGCGCAGCGGCGCGCGCAGATCGGCGAGCTCTTCCAGGTCGCGGGCGTGCCGCGCGCGCTCATTGGCTTCGTGTCGCGCGGCATGCGCACGGGCAACAAGCCCTCGACGGGCGAGCTCGCGTTGCTGGCGGCGGCGACGCGGTCGCTGGTGGGGGCCCTGCAGGATGAGGACTTCCAAGCGTTGCCGTTCGACATGGACGAGCGGGTGATGACGTCGATCGACCTGTCGGGCAGCCAGGCCGAGGTGGCTTGGCCGCCGATCGAAGAGGAGGTCGAGCGCGCGCTCTTGGAGGGGATCGGCGACGACGACGACGAGGACGATGACGCCGCAGCCTTGTGGTCGGCGGTCGACGAGGACACACGCGTGGCGTTGATGCGGCGCGCGTGCGCGTTGCCGGTCGATGGCGACGGCGATCGCCCGGACGCCGACCGCAGCGTCGTGCTCTGCACGGACCTCCGCCCGGAGGGCGACCGCCGCATGCGCGCGGCGCTCGTCGTCTCGGAGGTGGGGACCTTGCGCGAGCTCGGGCGGATGCCGCTGGGCGTGCACGACCCCGAAGACCTCGAGTCCTTGGCGCCGGAGCACTTGACCGCGACGCTGGACCAGTTCCTCGCGCTGTGCGAGGGGGGCGGCGAGTGGGAGCGCGGTTTGCCGCTGCAGATCCTGGTCGAGGACGACCGGCTGGAGGTCGCGTTCGAGGAGGTGTTCCGCGTCGCGCGCGCGGAGGACGGCCTCGCGGAGGTGTCGGTCGTCTTGGCTGACTCGCCGGGCGCAGCGACGCGCGCGGTGCAGGCGCTTTCATCGCTGGCGATGTTGTCGTCGCCGGAGCGCGGCGACGCCGCGGACCGCGGTGAATCCGGCGGTCCCAGTGACCCGGACCGCGGGGTTACCGGCGGTCCCAGTGACCTGAACCGCAGGGTTACCGGCGGTCCCAGTGACCCGGACCGCGGTGAACCGGTGGTGCGAGCCTTGACGGACGGGTTGCAGTTGAGCGGCGCGCTCGGCTACATCGAGCATCGCAGCGAGTTCTCGGCGCTCGCCGACGAGCACGGCTTCATGGCGTTCCTCGATGACGAGGAGGTCGAGACGCGGCTGTTCGACGTCCCCATGCCGGGGGACGAGGATGCGGCGGAGCTCGGCTTGCGCGCGTTCCGGGTGCTGCGCGCGCTGGCGCCCCTGGATGCGGCAGAGGGCGCAACGGACGCGAGCCCGTGGCTCGCGCCGGCGCTGGCCGCGGCGGACGTCCCGGCGCTGCTGCGCCCGGGCCTCGAGGCCTTCCAGGCCGCGACGTTGGACATGTACGCGCCCGTCCCGGGAGCGGCGCCGAGGCTGAGGTCCCTGACGACGCTCGTCGAGTACGACCTGTCGCCCCTCGACTCTCTGCCGCAGTTCGTCGACCTGCATGACGACATCGTCTTGCCGCTATGGCGCGTCGAGCTTCCAGCCTCGCGCCTCTTCCTGCCGGCCGGCTGCGCGCTGGGGGTCGAGGCGGGCCACCAGCTCAAGGCGGAGGCGTCTGCGACCGCGCCGCGAGGCAGCGACGCGCCAGATGACGACCTGCGCGACCGCGCCGCGTGGCTGTTGCGCCGGTCGTTCCTGCTCGAGAGGTGAAGGGTGCCGCGTGTCCTCCCCCGCCCTCGGCCAATCCCCACGGCCAAGCCCCGCGGACCCTCGCCGCGGCCCCAACCCCAAAAGCCAAACGCCACCCCCGCGGGAAGCGGTGGTGGCGTTCGGTTTCGGGGACGGGCCGGGGTGTGTCTCTCCCGACAGTCTTTGGTCAGTGACCCCCGTCGGTCACTTCTTCGGCATGACCTGGGTTCGCAGCCAGGTCGCTGCCGAGTTGTTCAGCTTGCTATCTGAGAGCACCGCGGCCGGCTCGGCGCGCACGAGCGAGATCTCGATGGTCTCTTGCCCGTGGTTGGCCTCGTCGACCAGGGCCTTCATGCCTTCGACGACGTCCTTGGCCTTGTTCGAGGCCATGAGCAGGGTCGGGAGGCCGCCGAGCTTGACGAGCCCCTGACCCAGGTTGTAGCCAAAGCTCTCCGCCTCGGGCGTGATCAGGACCAGCGCGCGTGTGTTGTCGTCCGACTGCGCGTGGCGCAGCGCCAGCGCGCAACCCGAGCCGATCCCGAAGACCGACAGGTTGGTCGAGTGGACCTCGCTGCGCTGCAGCAGGTACTCGGCCGCGGCGTCGACGTCGCGGGCCGCGAGGCCCCACAGGTTCTCGCGCGCCTTGTCGTCGGTCGCCTTGGACCAATCCGCGGCCTCGCAGACGCTGCCGCCGTGGCCGCGGACGTCGAGGCTCATGACCGCGAAGCCCTTCTTGACCAGGTACTCGCCGAGCTCGTCGAGCGAGGTGCGGTCGGAGCCGGCGCCGTGGATGAGGAGCGCGGCGGGCGCCTTGTCCTTCGACTTGGGCGCCCAGTAGCTGCCCGCGAGGAGCAACTGGTCCTTGGTCGTAATGGAGACGGAGACACAGGTCGTCTTCGCCTTCGGGGCCGGCGGGGTGTCCGAGCTGGCGCTGGACGCCTCGGTGGGTGTGGTGTGTCGTTCCGGCCCGGCGACGGCCGAACCATTGGCGGCCAATCCTGGGCAGCTAAGGGCCACAAGGGCGATGGATACGATCATCGAGCGCGTGGGGGGCGTGTCGAGGAAGTGTGGGGAACGGACGCAGGGGGGGCGCCCGCGGTCAAAATAACCAGACGGGTCCCGGCGCGTCCAGCTATCTGCGTTCTAGGGCGAAGTAACCAATGGTCCGTGTAGGACCGCGCCTGTGGGCGCGATTCCTCACGGCTCCCTCACGGATTCAGCGTGAGACAGGCCGAGCCCCGCGATCGCCCGCGGCGTCCCGTCGCAGCCATCAGCCGAGCTCGAGCTGTCTCCGCGCGTCGACCTCGTCGCGGTTCAGCGCCAGCGCCGCCTCTTCGAGGCGTTCGGCGAGGTCCCACTTCTTGTCGATCGAGCGCCGCACGTTGCGCAGGAGCTGGATCGCCATGCGCAGGACGCGGCAGACGTCGCCGGCGTTGACGCCGAGGTCGTCCTCGAGCTCGACCATGCTGGCGCCCCCGAACCAGGCGAGCACGGTCGGGGTGAGGCCCCAGTCCGCGCGCTTCATCGCGGGCCCGATGCCGTAGCGCGCCTCGGCTTGGCACAGGTCCCCGATCACGTCATCCACCTGGTGGCGCAGGTCGCCGAACATCTTGTGGGGGACGTACGTGCGTTGGTTCGCGCGCCGCTCCTCGAAGATCATCGCGACGGCGATCATGGCCAGCGCGCGGGCGGGGATGTTCTCGAGCACCCCGCGGAACAGCAGCTCCGTGAGCTGCAGCTCGTAGCCGGGCAGCATCTTCGCCAGCTCGCCGCGCGGGGTCAAAAGGTCGCCCTCGAGGTACCCGAGTTCGGTGAGCATCTCGAGGTGCCGCTGGATGATGCGGCGCTGGATGCTCTGCTGCTTCTCACGCGCCTTGGCGTTCTTCTCGCGGCTCTGCCACGCGGCGAAGCTCTTGTCCCAGGCGACGAACACTTGGTCGCGCCCGAGCTTCTTCACCAGGTGCAGCAGCGTCGAGTAGTTCATCCGGAACCGGCTCATGACCGGCTCGGGCTGCCCGGAGACCCACTCCTTGACGGGCGCCTCTTGCAGCTCGCTGGTGGACAGCAGCTGGTAGACGAAGCCCTTGTCGTCGATGCCTTGGCGCCCGGCGCGCCCGGCCATCTGCATGTAGTCGCGGGTCCGGAGCCAGTCGAAGGTGACGCCGTCGAACTTCTTCAGCCCGTGGAAGACGACCGCCTTGGCGGGCATGTTGATGCCGAGGGCGAACGTCTCCGTCGTGAACAGCATCTTCAGGAGCCCGGCGGTGAACATCCGCTCGACGATCTCCTTGTAGACGGGCAGCATCCCGGCGTGGTGGTACGAGACCCCGGCGCGGGCCATCTTGAAGAGCTCGCCGCGCAGGTGCCCGCGGCTCAGTTGGAAGATCGCGATCAGCTCTTCCTGCAGGGCGTCCATGCGGCGCTCTTGCTCTTCGTCCAGGAGGCCGCGGCGCGCGACGCGCCGGGCGAGCCGCTCGCAGTCTTTGCGGCTGAACGAGAAGATCAGGGCGGGCAGCATTCCGCCGTCGACGAGCTCGTCGAACAGCTTGAACGGCTCGAAGCCTTCGTCTTCGCGCCGGCCGCGCCCTTGCCGTTCGCGGCCGCGGCGGCGGCGGAACTCTTCGTCGCGGGTGCCCTTCTTGAAGCCGCCGCGCGCGCCGCCACGCTTCGGCCCACCCTTGTCGACCTCGCGGGCCTCGCGCTTGCGGACGCGGTCGACGCTGCCTGCGTCGAACGTGCCGCTGAGCGTGGAGTGGACCCAGTGGGACAGCGGCACGGGCCGCTTGGAGTCCTTGATGACGACGGCGTCCTCGGGGCGCACGTACTGGATCCAGTTGCCGAGCTCTTCGACGTTCTGGATGGTCGCCGACAGGGCGATGACACGCACGCTGGGGGGGAGGAAGATGAAGCTCTCTTCCCACACGGTGCCGCGCTCTTTGTCGTCGAGGTAGTGGACCTCGTCGAAGATGACGTACGCGACGTCGTGCAGGAGGCGCGGGTTCTCGAAGATCGCATTGCGCAGGATCTCGGTGGTCATGATCAGGACGCGGCCGTCCGCGTGCATGGTCACGTCGCCGGTCATGAGCCCGACGTCGATGTCGGGGTCGTCGCGGAAGTCGCGGTACTTCTGGTTCGAGAGCGCCTTGATGGGGGCGGTGTAGATGCAGCGCTGTCCGCGTTTGACGGCGTCTTCGATCGCGTACTCGGCGACGAGCGTCTTGCCGGCGCCGGTCGGGGCCGAGACGAGGACGTTGCAGCCGCGCCGTATGGCGTCGATGGCTTGGAGCTGGAAGCGGGACAGGGTGTAGCCCTTCCAGCGGATGATGCGGCCGTCGGGGGCGTACTCGGTAACGTGCGCTTGGGCGCGGGCGACGGCGGTGGAGTGCTCTTCGTGCGCTGCGTCGCCTTGCCCTCCGTCCGCGTCGCTGTCGTCGTCCCCGTTGGCATCGAGGTCGGCTTCGCGGTCGAAGTCGATGTACGTCTCGCCCGGGTGCGCGGGCGCGGGCTCGGCGGCTGCGACGATCTCGGGCGCCGCCTTCGTGCGCGCAGACCTCCCGCGCGGCGGCGCGGGGTCACCGGCGCCGGAGCGCGCGTCGGTTCGCGCGTCGGTTCGCGCCTCAGGCCGCGCCTCAGGCCGCGCCGGCGCGGTCGGCGCGGTCGGCGCGGCGGGGACGGCCCCCCAGACGACGGAGGCGACGTCGTCGTCGAGGTCGGCGTTGGGACCCGCTGGGGGTGCCTCGCGGGGGCGCTCTTTGGGCGTGGAGGTGCGCCGCGTGGGCTTGCGCGCGCTCCGCTTCGCGGGCGTGGCCTCGCGTGAGGAGTCGTCGGGCAGGAAGCCAAAGGGCAGCGGATCGGGGTCGGTCATTCGGGTGGGTGGGGGCGCGGGAGGAGGGGGCTCGGCGCGGATGCGACATCGGTCGCGCTGGCGCTCGGTCGGTCGTCCGCCCCCGGACTCCCGGACCTGTGCTTGAGCCTGCGGTCCGGAAGGGGTATCACATCGAGCGAGCGGAGTCCAAAGTGGCCTCCGACGACCGTCGGGGGCGCCGCTGGCCCGCACGCCGTGGCCCCTCGGTCGGTCTGAGATCTGACACACTGGGTATAGGGAGCTCGTGGGGCGTCCGGCTTGGGTCGGGGGTCCGCGAGGGAGGGCACGATGGACAACGGGAACTACAAGTACGGGGCGCCGCTGCAGCGCCACCTTTCGCCGCTGAAGCTCGTCTCGCGCCTCTTGGGGCATGAGATGCATGTCCAGGGCAACGTGAAGGCGGTCTCTTTCACCCGGGAGCAGGTCCTGGAGATCCAGTCTTCGATCGACCTGTTCATCGAGGAGGCGGCCCGCCGGGTCGGGGGCGCGGCCGGGATGACCGGCGGTGGCTACGGCGCGAACGGCGGGGGCACCACCTCCATGACGCCGACGGCGCTCGAGACGACCTTCGTCCCGACCCGCAACTGACCGCGTGCTGCGCCTGGACCGGCGCTCCTCTTCGTCCTGTCCCGCGGTCCTGTCTCGTTTTGAGCTGGCCCTCGACGATGAAGAAACCGTTGGAATCTCCAGCGGAAAGGGGTTTCCTGTCGAAGTCCCTGTACACGGCAGGTCCAGCGTGGCGTAGAATGCCGACGAGACAGCGGGTGCGCCTACCCGCCTTCGATTCCGGGCTTCTCCGTCCGGGAGCCCCCCTGGTTACCTCGATTCATCCAATGAACAGCCTCGCCAAGAAGACGCTTGTGATCGCCGGCGCGACTTTGCTCGCCGTGTCGGTCAGCGCGCAGGTCCGCAACCGTGCGAACATGCTTCGTTTCCAAACGGTCATCTCGAACCTCGGCGGAGGCGGCGGTGTCATCACCGGTCCCGCACCGACGAGCCTCTCGCCGGTCGTTGTCGCCGTCCCGGTCCCGCTGTCGCCTGGTGGCAACGGTGGTTCGTCCGCGCCGAACGCGGGTATCGACGAGTGACGCCGTGCGGGCGCGTCGCGCTCGCCGTGTGACTCGCTCGACCACGAGTACGATCTCCAGTGGGTAGCCGTCGAGGTTGCCAACCAGGTTCACATTCAGCGCGACGATTGGCTTCGGCCGGTCGTCGCGTCTTCGATTTGCAGCCCGTTTCCGCGCGCCATTCGCCGTTTCGCGCTTGTCACCTGCCGCGCCCCACCTGCGCCGGCGCACGCCAACCGCCCTCGGCTGCTCGCCCAGCTCGCTTCGCATGACGTTCGACCACGCCGCCCTCTTCGGCGAGGACCACGCAGACCCGAACCAGTACGCGATGCACGGCCTCGCGTCGGGTCACGTGTGGTGCGCGATCTCGCTGGGCGGCCCGACGGCGCTGCGCCGCAAAGGCGACGCCGCGGTGCCGAACGAGGACGCGTTGTGCATGGCGGAGTGCGGCGACCGTGTCTTGCTCGCGGTCGCGGACGGCCACTTCGGTCATGCGGCGAGCCACGACTTGATCGAGCGTATCGACCTGGCGCTCGAGGCGCGCGGCGACCAGCCCGACCCTCTCCCGCGATCCCTCGACGAGCTCTACGCGTTGATCGAGTCGTGCGCCGTCGCGCCGGACACCGCCCCCCCCGACGCCAGCGGCGCGGGCCACCCGGTGGACCGGGTGAGCGAGACGACCTTGGTCGTCGCGATCTTCGACCGAGCCGCGCGCCGGGTCTGGGGCGTCTCGGTGGGGGACTCGTCGGCGATCGCGGTCGGCCTCGACGCGGGGGTCCGCTGGCTGACGACGGCGACGCGGCACTATGCCGCACCGTCGTCGCCGGCCTCGTTGTCGCGCGAGCACTTCACGGCCTTCGAGGCGAGCCTCGCGCCGGGCGAGCTGTTGGCGGTCTTCACGGACGGCGTGAACGAGTGCGAGTACGGCAGCCCCGAGACGTCGATCAGCGCGCGCCACTTCGAGGCGCTGGCGATCCGTGTGGGCCGGAAGGCGGAGACGTTCGTGGAGGCGCTGGCGGAGCTAGCGCTTGCGGGCGTGGACGGGCACCCGGGCGGCGAGGACAACATCGCGGTGGTCGCGATCCGAGTCACCTAACCTGAGGCCTCGATGAGGCGCGCCCCGATCTCAACTCTTCTGCGGGATTTCCGGGGCCCTCATACGCCTGCCCTGCGTTCTCTTCATCGGCGGCTGACGCCCTTCGGCCACTCTCGCCACCCGGTGCCTGGCTGGGCGCTCGCCCTTGGCCCGCACCGTTCGATGTCGGGACAACCCGAAGTTCCTCGTCAGTCCGCCACCCGTCACCCTCTCTACCCGGTTAACCTGTCAGGGATCACGTAGCCAAGCGCGATCGTCCTCCGTCTCCCTCGCCCCTCAATTCGTTCCCGTGCAAGAAGGCCCCGCTCGCCCGCAGGCCGCTGAAGCTGAGTTCCAAGAACTCTCGCTCGGCGATCTCTTCCTCATGTTGTGGAGGGGGCGTTGGATCATTCTCATCTGCACGGTGGTGCTGACGGGGATCGGCTTCAAGTACGTTCAGCAGCGAGGGACTGTTTGGCGCGCGACATCGCGCCTCTATGTCGACGCGTCGTCACCGTCGATGCTGTCGGCAGATGGAAACTTGGTGTCGATGGGCAGTCGCAACTATGCGAATACCCAGGCCGAGTTGTTGCGCTCAACGAAGGTTCTAGACCAGACCTTACTGCGTCCAGAGATCGCTGCTAGCCCGCTCTTTCCTGAGGCAGCCAACAAAGTGAGCTGGCTGATGAGCGCTCTCAAGGTGAGCGTCGGCATCAAGGATGACATTCTCTCCGTGTCTTTGGACGATGCAGAGGTCGAGGAAGCCTGTCTTATCGTCAATGGCGTCGTCGACACCTTCCGTCGGTTGCACTCCGAGAAGGGCAACACCCGTGCCCGCGAGTTGAAAGCGATCGCCGTATCGGGTCGCGACAAGGAGCAAGTCGCCCTCGATGCGTTGCAGGGTGAGTTGATCGAGTTCTTAAGCGCCAACGGTTCAATCGCCCTAGATGACCGAGCAGGTGGGACTTATGCGACACGCCAGCTCGACTCAGCCTTTCAGGAACTGCGCAAGCTTGAAGCGGACTTCCAGATAGCAACGACTCGCCTCGAGACCGCACGTTCGCTCGAGTCCGAGCCGCGCTTGATGCGCGACTTCTTGGGCGAGACGGCGCCGGCCTATGACCGCAAGTCGGATCGCATCGCGGAGCTGCAGCTCAACGACCTCATGCGTCGCTCGACGGAGCTCGCCGATGAGCTACGCGCGGTGCGCCGAAACCGTATCGAACTGCTCGAGCAGAAGCGGACGGCCGAGAATCCGTCGGTCGTCGTGCTCGACAAGCAGATTGCAGACCTGGAGTCTCAGCAAGATTCCGTGCGGCTTGAGCTGTCTGCCGTTGAAGATCGACTGAACTCGAACGAACAAGCCGCCGAGGCACTCTACGCCCAGAAGCTGCTCGCGAACCTTGAGCGCCAGCACGCAGACATGGCCCTGCGACTGGACTCGTCGCGCACTCTGTACACGGATCTCGAGACCGCGGCCAAAGCGGTCGCGCCCAAGCGTGCTGAGCTACGCCGCCTGGAGACTCGAATCGCTCAATCCGAAGCAATCATCGAGGGTCTGAACAAAGAGATCAGCGATTACTCCCAAGCGGATATCAACGAGGAAGACCGTTCGAAGATCACCATCGAGATCCTTGACCGCGCCTCTCCCGATACCGCCAAGGTCGCGGCCTCTGTGCCAAAGACCCTGGCGATCTTCTTCCTGCTTGGCGGTCTACTCGGCTGCGGCCTTGCCTGGCTGCGCGCGCTCCTGGACCGCAAGGTCCGCTCCGAAGAGGACGTGACCCGTGCGACGGGCCTGCCCCTCATAGGTGCCCTGCCGCGTACAAAGCTACGCGAGCAGAAGGCCGACGCGATTCAGGCCTGGGACGAGCACCACGCCCTGGCCGAGGCCGCACGCACCCTGCGCACGGCGATCTCGTTCAGCATGCCAAAGGGCAAGGGCACGGTCCTGCAGGTCACCTCGGCAGACAAGGGCGACGGCAAGTCGACGACGTCGTCTCAGCTCGCAATCGCGATGGCCCAGGCCGGCCAGCGGACGCTCATCATCGACGCCGACCTGCGCTCGCCGCGGGTTGCGAAGGTCTTCCATCTGGGCAACGAGGATGGCCTATCGAACATCCTGGCCCAGGACGTACCCTTCGACCAGGTCGTTCGCCCGACGCGTATCGACAACCTGGACGTCCTAACAAGCGGCCCGATCCCGATCAACCCGGCGGAGCTCCTCAACAGCGAGGCCTTCGGCGCCTTGCTGGACGACCTGCAGTTGCGTTATGACCGGATCTTAATCGACACGCCCCCGGTCCTCGCCGTCTCGGACGCGCGCGTGGTCGCGGTTCGGGCCGAGGCGACGCTCCTGGTCGCGCGCGTCGACAAGACGAATCGCAAGCGGGCGGAGTCCGCGGTTGAGCGCCTAACCTCGGTCGGAGCGCGCGTTCTTGGCGTGATCCTGAACGACGTTCCACGCGGCATCGGCTATGGCTATGGCTACGGTTACGGTTATGGCAGCCGCTACGGTTACGGCGACACCCCCGGCATCGATCTGGGGGCCGCCGGCGTGGGCGCCGCGCGGCGAAACGGCGCGCAGCGGAACGGCGCCGCGCCGCATGAGCCGACCGCGCTCCCTCCATCGACAGTGGCTTCGCGCTCAACGACCGATGCATCGACCTTTGCCATAGCAGACGCCCGCGCGGCGGACCCTTCCCAGCATGCCGTCCCCCCGTCTTCCGG
>JAWKUK010000016.1:0-203854 GCA_041398605.1 Planctomycetota bacterium | reverse complement strand
ATCTGTTCATGAAGAGAAGACGCGGGCGATGGCGGCGGAACTGCAGCTGTTCCGCGGGTACAGCAGCGTGGCTTAGCGCCCCCACGCGGCGACTGCCAGCGGGGGCCTGGAGGGGCAGCCGGACACATACTCTTAATCGTACGCGACGCAATACCAATCATCTCCGCCGCAATCCAGACAGGTCAGCCGGACTAGACCGCCGGCGGGGCTCGTGGCGCGAACGATCTCGATGTTTGCAGAAGTATCAATTCCAGCAATCGGCTCGTAGCCTGGAACCTCGAGCTCAAGTGAGCCATCGGGCAATCGCTTAGATCTAATGTAATACGCTGCTGCTTGGTCTGATCGCTGTGGATGCCATCGAAAATATCCCCGTTTCTGAATTGACTCCTCCACCATGCCCCTATTCTCCTCCAAATACTCCAGCGCAAGAGGTACCGAGATTCGGTGTTACGCCGCACATTGATCCAGGTCGTCCGCCGCACATTGCTCCAGGGTGAACAATCGGCCGCGATCGCTGCGCCGGCCGCGTCGTGCGTCGCCGCCTGACGTATGACTGGGGCTCTGCCCCAGACCCCGAGGTTTTCGAAGGCATGGCCGCCGGTTGCACGCGCGGCCTCGTGGCGCGGTCGAACGTTACGGCGGTCGATCGATTGAGACGAGGCCCCGGCAGCCATCGCCACCGGAGCCTCGCGGGGCATCACGTGCACCCGTCGGACTGGCTATCCCTTGGCGAGTTGCACCTCTGCAGAGCTCGCCGCCGTTTCGCCAGGTTCATTGTCGGCGATCAGCGCAGCGCCTCGGCACAGAGCCTGACCGCCTCGAGGACGACGCTGCCGTCGACTAACGCGCCCTTGCCCTTCGCAGCGAGGTCGAGGCACTGCTGCGCGAGCACGTCGACCTTGCGCAGCACGCCGCCCGTCGCTTCCCGGATCGCGAGCACGGCGTCTTCGCTGAAGACCTCCTGCGCCGACCCAGCGACCTTCATGCGGTGGCGCAGGTAGCCGCCGACGTCCTCGGCGCGCAATGGCTCGAGGTGCACACGCGCTGGTAGCCGCGACGAGAGACTGCCGAAGACGTTGCGCGCGAGCCGCTCGCGCAGCTCGGGCAACCCGACCAGCACTACGGAGAGGAACGCGCGCGAATCCATGCGGAAGTTGAGCAGGATGTGGAGCTGCTCGAGCATCGCTGATGGCATCAGCTGCGCCTCGTCGAGGAACAGCACTGGATGGACCTTCTGCTCGTCGGCGAGGTCCTCCATGTGGGCCTGGACCTGCCGAAACATCGCCGAGGGATGCGCCTTCGGCTCGAGGCCGAGCACCATCGACAGCTGCCGATAGAAGTCGCGCGGACTGACGTTGGCGTGATGCATGTAGGTGACGCGGTACCGCGCAGGGTTGAGCTCTCGCTGGAGGCCGCGCAGGACGCAGGTCTTGCCGACGCCGGTCTCGCCGACGAGCGACCCCGAAGCCTTGACCTCGATCGCGGCCTTGAGGCGCGTGATCGCGTCGACGTGCCCCGGCGCGGCGAAGAGGTCCTCGGCCTCGAGCTCTTTTGTGAAGGCCGGTCGGGCGAGGCCGAAACGATTCAGAACGGCACGCACGTCGCACCTCCCTCCTCGCCGTGGCGCTCGCTGCTGCTGCTCGGCTCCGGGCGCAGCGAGCGGCGAAGCAACGCCTCGACACCGTTGATGCCCGTCACGGCCGGTGCTTCGGCGGCGATCGCCGGGCGTTCGCGCACACGCGCCCTGCGCGAATTCGCGACGGCATCGACCTCTGTCACGAAGACTTGCGTCTCTCCGTCCATGATCCAGACAATCTCTGGCCGCAGGACCGCGTAATAAAGCCGCACTTGCGTTCGGCGCAGATGCTGAGGCAGCTCGAAGACGCGTCCACCGAGCGCGCAAGTCGCGTCGTTGCGAACCCGCCGTTCGACCCGAACGACGAACTGCGCGGCGAGCGCGTCGAGGTCGGTAAAGAAGCGCGCGTCGGCTACGCCCTCCTCAAATACGGCGAGGGGTGCGCGCCCATCGAGGCCCGCGTGTGGCTGCATGTTATAGCGGCCGTCGACCCAGTTCATGAGGCGCAGGTTCAAGTCGTCGAGTGTCTGCACTGCGTCGAGGTCGAGCTCGTCGAGCACGTGTCTGCGCAGCGTCTGCCAGAAGCGCTCGATCTTTCCCTTGCTTGCGCCGTCGTACGGTCGCGCGTGGACGAGGCGGATGCCGAGCTGCGCGCAGACGACCTTGACGTCGGCGCCGGTGAAGCTGCCATGGTTGTCGAGCAGGAGCGTGCGCGGGACGCCTCGGCGGCGGACGGCTTCGTGGAGGGTGCAAAGGAAGTCCTCTTGGCGCTCGCGGAACGATCCGCGCAGGTAGGTAACGAGCCGACTGCGATCATCGATCAGGCCGAAGATCTTGACGGTAGTCGCCCGACCTGCGGCGGGATCGAAGAGCTTCGGTCCGTGGACGGCATCGACTTGCCAGAGCTCGTTCGTGGTGGCAGCCCGAAAGCGAAAGCGCGCTGGGACCTCCAGTTCCATGCGCGGCCCCGAGAGTCCGTGGCGCGCGAGCAGGCGTTGGACCGTCGAGACACTGAAGTCGCGGCGGTGCATGTGCCCGAGGTCGACGAGCATCGTGATGATCTGTGCCGCGGATCGACCTGGGCGTTCGCGCTTGAGTTCGAGGATCAACGTTGCGACCGGATCAGGGATTGCACGTGAGCGCTGGCGATCGCTACGGACGCTGGGCAGCAGTGCATCGAAGCCGCCGCGACGGTAGCGCGTAAGCCAGGACTCGATCGTCTTAGCAGAGATGCGCACATCGCGGCCATGCGGCGCGCACCAGGAGCTCTTGGCCTTGGCATCGAGCGCGGCGCAGAGCTCGCCGCGACGCAGGTGTTGGTGGATGAGGTCGCCGAGGACGGCGAGGCGAAAGAGGGCGACGTCGCGTCGGCGATCGTCGCTCGGTGCTGTATCGGTCATTGGAGTCTCCACGCGGCGGAATTGCCGCTGCAGGGACTCCGCAACCTTGGCTCGCGAGCGAGCAAGGCCTTCTCTGTGGGGTCGTCTACCGCGCTCGACGAGGCGAAGTCGGCGAAGAATCACCTAAGCCAGCGCGCGTCGTTCGATGGACTTCACGGCGCGTGTGCGACGTGCCGGCGATGAGGCGGCATGCGGCGCGCTCGAGCTCGACATCCGGGCTGCGCGCATGCGCGTCGCCGAGGGCGAGGATGCGGGCGAGGAGCTCTGGGCGTTCGAGTTTGGCGCAGTGCCCGACCTCCGCCGCGCGCCAAGACCAGAGGCGGTCGCCCAGCTGGCGCGCCCAGCGGGCGGGGGTTGGCCAATGCGGGGCGCGCCCGCCGGGGCCGATGGCGTCGCGCAGGCTGGCGACGGCGGCACCCAAGAGCAGAGCCTGGACGAGCACCATCAGGATCGAGTTCGCCGAGTACCAGCGCCAGGGAAGGAGCAGGTCGGGCAGGACGGAGATCGTGCGTTTGCAGGTCAGGCAGAGGTAACGACGGATGAAGATGACGACCCATTGGCCCGGCGCGAGGCCACGGACCTGCCGTTGGTAGGTGCCGTGCCCGACGACGCCCAGGTTGCCGCTCGCCGGATACGCCGCGGCCCCGCAGCACGGGCAGCTGCTCGGACGGAGGGCATCGACCGAGGGCAGGCGGGAGAGGTCGGCGAGATCCTCGACTTCGGTGGCGAACGCGCGTACGTTGATCACGGCATTGTCCGGCGGGGACGATGGGCGATCGTCCGGCAAGACAGGAACGCACGTCGTCCTCGCTTCTTTGTTGGTGGTGAGAGCTGACGTTGTCGGCACCGCGCCGACGCGTCGCGCATCAGGCTACCGCCGCGACCCCAGCGCGCGCACGCCGCACTTTGGCCCAGGGACTCGGCCACCGCGCCGGGCCGTTGACCCTGGAGCAATGTGCTGCAGAATGACCTCTCAGGCCCCAATCAGACTGCGGCGTAACAGCGGTGATCGTCGTCCACCACGCGAAGAAGGGCGGTGGCAGTCAGCGCGCGGGGCAGACGTTGCGCGGCTCGTCGGAGTTCCACGCCTGGGGCGACTCGAATCTGTACCTTGCGCGTCGCGCAAGCGCGTTGATGATGCAGGTCGAGCATCGCGCCGCGCCCTCGATCGAGGATCTTCGACCGCTTCCACGTTCAACGACTCCGTGCAGGACGCCCTGGACGAGACGCGCCGTGATGAGGTTCGGGGCCGCGGAGGATCGAGATCAACGCTCGCGGCTCAAGGGCACGCGAGTCCCCACCCAGAAGAGCGCTCTGGAACCTCACCGACGCTGATCGACTCACGCTCAGCGAGCCCTCCGGAATCGCTAACGAGCCGCTGTACACGGCCTACCTGCTCAAGGAGTCGTTTGTCGACATCCTTAGCGGGCGCCAGATCAATGTCGGCCGGGTTCCTCGAGAAGTGGATTGCCGACGCTCGGGCGACTGGACTACGCCATCTCGGCCGAGTCGCGTAAAGACGATCGAGACACATCTGGTGGCGTCGTCGAGTACATCCGCGGCACGCGGTTCACGAATGCCAGGACCGAGGCCTCAATGGCAAGATCAGGACCATCACTCGCAGAGCATTCGGCTTCCATGACGCCTTCGCACTCATGGCACTCATTCACTCCTTGTTGCGGGGGCGTTCACGTCACACCTGCCTTCTCACGCCCCGATTTTCGTCCCTGCAAAGCAGCAGGAGAGCCGCAGTTCTCTCGTTGTCGCCGGTGAGCATGACGATGTGGAGTCCGCTGATGAGGTTCTGCAGCAGCTCGTAGTGTTGTGGCCTTGATGGGGTCGGTGATGAGATAGCCTCTGCGAGCCTCGCCATCAACTGGCGAGGTACATGACCGTGGCCCTCGTCGTGAAGGGCATCGACTTCGGCTTGCAGGGGAGCCGTTGAGGCCTCTTGGAGCCTCCATCAGGCGGCGTTGCCCAACAGCCAGGCGCTGCATGACGATCTGACCCAGCACCCCCTTGCCGGTCACGGACTCGAACTCTGTGTGTCGGCGGGTTGTACACCTCTGTTCAGCGGCCCCCTCGATGATCGCTCTCGCGAGGATGTTCGCTTCCGCGCTCGAGGGAGGCTGCAAGGCGAAGCACCGTGGGCTCTGTCTGTGAGCCCACCGTGAGCACCGTATCGAGCTTCGGCGAGCCCTCGGTCAGTGTTCCGGTCTTGTCGACGACGAGTGTGTCGACATCGCGGAGCGACTGGATGGCTTGCGCATTGCGAAACAGCACCTTCAAGAGCACCTTGCCGGTGGCCACCATGATGGACATCGGCGTTGCGAGACCGAGTGCGCAGGGACAAGCGATGATGAGCACGAGACCATCGCCAGTAGTCCGTGTGCGAGCCGCGGTTCAGGGCCGAAGGTGCCCCAGGCAGCAAGTGCAACAAGAGCTATGACGACGACAGCGGGTACAAACCAGCAGAGACCTGGTCGACCAGGTTCTGAACGGGGCGCGCGGCTGCGTTGGGCCTGGCGAGAGACCATCTGACGATGCGCGCCAGCAGCGTTCCCTCCCCCACCTTGGTGGCCTCGATGAGGAGAGAGCCTGTGCCGTTGACGGTGCCACCGACGGCCTCGCTTCCCGCCACTTTTCAACGGGCACCGGCTCACCAGAGATCATGGACTCGTCGACGGTGCTGCGCCCCTCAATGACCTGGCCGTCAATCGGGGACCTTCTCTGCCGGGCCGGATACGAACCCGGTCTCCTACTCTGGAAGCGATCCAAGCGGAACGTCGCGCTCAGTATCGCCGTCGACGAGTCGTGCGGTCTTGGGGCCAAGTCAAGAGTGCACGGATGGCGCTACCTGCTCGAGTGCGAGCGCGCAGCTCCATGACCTGTCCAAGCAAGACAAGTGTGATGATGACAGCAGCGGCTTCGAAGTACAGGCCCACCGAACCCTGAGCGTCGCGGAAGGCCGTCCCTGGCAAAAACACGGCCAACGTGCTGTGCGAAGGCGACGCCAACCTGAGCGCGATGAGTGTGAACATGTTCGGCTCAAAACGTCGAACAGACTGAACACCGCGGACCATGAGGGGCCAGCCCGACCAGAGGACGACAACGGCCGTCAGCAAGGCGAACTCGAGCAATCGCGACAGGCGCGCGCCGACGAAGTTATGGATTGGAGCGCCCGGGAGAACGAGATCCCATGGCGAGGGTGACAACGGGAAGAGAGAGCGGCAGCCACAAGGAAGCGGCGTGTCATGTCTCTCAGCTCAGCGTCGTCACCGCTAGCCGCGTCCGATTCCGGCTCGAGCGACATGCCGCAGATGGGACAGGATCCCGGGCCGATTTGGCGGATCTCGGGGTGCATCGGACAGACGTATGTGACGTCCGCGCCGCCATTGCGTTGTACTTTACGCTCGCTGTCGGAAGGCGAGACGAAGCGCTCTGGGTCGGCGATGAACTTCTCTTTGCAGGAGGGGAGCAGAAATAGTAGGTGTGTCCCTGATGGACTCGTGGTAGCAGCGGCAGTCGAAGGCTCGGACGGTCATCCCGCACAGGGTCCTGGAAGAGTTTGCTGGTTGTTCACTGCGGTCCCCATCACTTCCTCTTCGAAAAGGTACAACGCGCCCATAACGGGCGAAGACCTCTGCGAGTTTCCTCCAAAACACGGTCCCGGCGAGCCTTGTCCTTGGAGTCCATGGCGCTTCGGACACAGGTGTCGAGATGTCGGGAGAGGAGTTTCTGGAGACCTCGGCAAGCTATGCCTTGGGCGGCAGCAACCTGGTGCATGACGTCGATGCAGTACTGGCCTTCTTCGATCATCCGCGTCAGGCCGCGCACTTGGCCCTCGATGCGCTTGAGCTGTACCGTGAGCTTCTTTCTCTCGTCGTCGTTGAGCATGTGAACTTAGTCGTCCTGAGTTCTCTATACCCTGTGGGGTATAGCACACTCAGCGTGGACAACCAAACACCCAAGACAGAGAATGTCGACTGTGGAGCACTGGTGGGTGCTTGAGATATGACCGAATCCCGTGGATGAAGACCTGAGCAGAGTCGCGGCGTACCCGGTGCTGGAAATCACCCTGACACCACAAGCCCCCCAACACAGGGGAGGGCAACGCCACATGGCTGAAGCTACAACGATCCACGACATCCACCAAGCCCCTGTCCCGGAACGCGCGATGGAGGAGGTCCTGCGCGAGGGGCCAGGCGGCTGCTGCAGGAAGCACGGAGCAGGAGGTCGCCGCATACATCGACGCCCATGCAGCCGAACGGGACGAGGAAGGCCATCGGCTCGTCGTTCGAAACGGGCGGGCTCCCAGGCGCAAGATCCAGACCGGCATCGGCCCGATCCCCGTGTCGTCCACGGGTCGACGACCGACGTGTCGACGTCGAGGGGAACCGCTTCGCTTCGAGAGCCTCCCTGCTTAGCCGAGCGCATTGACCTCCCGCTCGTCGATCAAGCCGGCGCGCTCGGCGACCTCCAACCCGGCGCGCAGCGCGTGCACCGCGGCATCCTCTTGCCGTCCGACACAGACGTGCGCGCCGCCGAGCTGCGCTCGCCAGCGCCACGGGCGGCCGCTTGTAGCCTGCTGTTGCTCGCGTTGCGCTTGTTCTCCTGAACCGCGGCCGCCGCATGGTCAGCCTCGACCAGTGCGCGAGGTCTGCGCGGCCCCGATAGCGACCCCGACAGCGACCCCGCTGTGCCGCGCAGCGCGCGCTGGCGCTGATGCGTCACGACGCAGCTCCGCGGCGTGCGCACGAGTTGCGGGGACCATGCGCAACCCGCTCGCCCGCGCTTGGGTCTCCTCTCGTGGAGCTCCTCCGTCGATCCCCCCCCCATCGAGGCCGAGCGGCGCTCGGTCGGCAAGCGCGTCTGGAACACCGACGAGCACGATCGGGAGGCACGCGCCGGCCAACGGCCCACTTACAGCGTCCTGGCCCCGGTATGCGCCACCCCTGTGCGCCTCGCACCCGATGCGCTCTGGACCCGATGCGTCGGGACCCGATGCGCCTGGAGCCTGTGCGCCGGGACCCGTCGCGCAGCGTCGTGAACCGGGTCTTGAGGAGCACCTCGGCATCGCTTGCCGGCTCACGGACGAGCACGGCGACGCCTTCGCCCGCCTACGTCGAGCGCGAGCTGCGCGCCGTGATCGCCTGTGGTGACGTCGCGCACGGATTCTGTCGGTGCGCTGTCCGTGCTGTGCGCCTCGACTTGTGCGTGCCGTTCTCGTGCAAGTCGCGCGGGTTCTGTCCGTCGCGAGTCGCCGGATGGCCGGTTCTCGCGGCCCATCTCGTCGACGGTGTGATCCCTGACGTGCCGACGGCATGGTGTTGACGGTGCCGATCGCGTTGCGCTTACACCTCGCGGCGGACCAGAGCCTGTGTCGCGACGTCGCGAGCGCCTACATCGATGCGGTGTTTGCGTCGTACGTGCGCGGCGCGCGCTCCTTGGGCGCTCCATGCGCCGGGCTCGCTCGTGTACCCGGGCGCGGTGAACTTCGTGCAGAGGTTCGCCCGAATGGATTGAACGTCCATCTGCACCTTCTCACGTTGGACGGTGTCTACGTCGCTGATGGACCCGGCCGCACTCCGACATTCCATGCGGCCCCGACGTTGACCGACATCGAGGTGGCGCGTGTGCACTGCGACGCGCGCCAGCGCATCGAGCGAGTGCTCCGCGCGCGCGGGCTCCTACCGGAACCCGGCGACGAGCCTGCGCAGGTCAAGGGCGCGGACGAGTCGCTCTTGCCGTTCTTGCAGGCGGCTTCGGCGCAGTCGAGGGTCGCGAGCGGTCCGGACATGGGCCGCCTGATTCCGCGGCCGGTCGACCCTGTCACGCGGAGTTCGACCGCGACCGGCTCGAGCCGCCGCGCGGTGCGCTCGTCGCGAAACCTCGACGGTTACTCCTTGCATGCGGCGACGTGCATCGAGGCGGGTCGGCGCGCCGATTTGGAGCATCTCCTGCGCTACATGGCGAGACCGCCGTTGTGCCAGGGCCGCCTGATGTTGCGCGAGGACGGCAAGGTCATCTGGAACTTGCGCAAGCCGTGGCGTGACGGCACGCGCTCGTTTGTGTTCGCTCCGCTCGTCTTCCTCGAACGATTGGTCGCGTTGATCCCCCATCCTCGCGAGCATCAGCTGACGTATCACGGGTGCTTGGCGCCAGCCTCACCGGTGCGCGACCACGTGGTGCCGCTGCCGCCGTCGCGTCGTGAGCGCCCGACAAACTCGAGCGGCGGCGCTCCGAATCAGCCTGTCGCGCGAAGGCGTTTTTCTTGGGCGGAGCTCTTGCTTCGGGTGTTTTCAGAAGATGTCTTGAGCTGCCCTCGGTGCGGGATTCGGCGACACATGATCGCGATGATCACGGACCCACCGACCGTCCGGCGCTTCCTCTTGCACCTCAAGTTGCCCCCAGACCCATTGCCGATCGCCCCGGCCCGTGAGCCTGCGCAAGCGGACCTCTTCTGACCGCGGCGCAGGTCCGGTTCCCCCCGCCCGGCCTTCGGAGTCCGGCTTCGGAGTCATTCGGGTCCGGACCCTCTCCGAGCCTCGCCCGCCCCTCGCAGATCGCGAGGAGCGGGCTTGGGTTGTTGCATCGCCAGAGCGCTGGTACCGTCCGAAGGTGCCGCTGTCCTACACAACCGCCCAGGTCGCACGCTCACACGCGCCCGGCAGCGCCGCTCATGGACCGGGTTCCGCACCGAACGGGTCTGACTCGTACCGAGGCGAGGCACACCAAGCCCCACCCGCGGACCTCGGGGTCCGGAACACCCTCTTTCGAACTCCTATCCTCCCGGTGTCCCATCAGTCGAGATTGACTTTACCTTCCGCTGCCTTAATTAGGCGGTCAACCCCTGGGGTCGGGGCATATTGTCACTGGCCCTTAGTTCATGCAAGGAGAGCCTGATGGTTAATCGATCTGCTGGTACGGCGCGCATGTTCGCTGCCATGGCCGTCATGGCCGCGTATGAAATGGGTCGCATTGCAAATTCGTTTCGTCCACAGGAGAGACCTGAAAGATCGTTGCTGGCGAGCTGGTTTCGTCGTCAATTCTGCTGGGCAGGAGATGATCACGCTCACACCCAGTACGTTCGGCGGAGAGATTGCGATATGGGCAGCCCGGCCTGGCGGTGCGCGCAGTGACCAGCCGAGCGTTCGAATGGCCGTGCACGCTCCAGAGACCGCGATGCTGGATCTTCGCAACGGCTTTGATGAAGATGGCGAGAGGGTGCTTGCAACCGCTTTTGGCTTTCCCGCGAATTGCAGCGTGAATGTGGTGAGTCGCGACGGGGAGTCTCAGACGAGGATGCACATCTCCAGGCATCACCCGCATCAGGGTTTCGTCGCGGTTAGCTCTGGAGATGTTGAAGCCACAGCCCAAATGGTGCCGGAGAAAAAGTGAGATTTCGTCGCTTCTTCTGGGCGCTTTGTGTGTTCCATCGAATAGTTGGGGAGCATGTAACCGTCCTTCGAACCCCACCTGGACGGCGGCGCCTCGTCCGCGACGATTGTGGGCATGACCAGCCCCACCCCCCGACCGCGCCGCAGCCGCGCTGAGATCGAGGCGCAGCTCTCTCGCAAGGAGGCCGAGGGCCTCACCTACCAACAGCTCTCCGCCCAGTGCGGCATACCCATGAGCACCCTCGCCCGCTGGGGCATGTGGATCGGTCGCGAGCGGCGCCAGAGGATCGCGGCGAGCCAAGCGGACTCGCGCCGCTTCATCGAGGTCACCGCACCGACCGAGCGTGAACCCAGGAGCGGCATAGAACTCATCGTCGGCGGGATACCGCGTCGCCATCGAGCGCGACTTCGATGAGGTCACGCTCCGTCGCTTGATCGAGTTCCTCTCGTGCTGACACTCGCCGCATCGACGCGTGTCTTTCTGCACCGTGGCGTCGTCGACTTCCGCAAGTCGCACGACGGACTGGCTGCGGTCGTGCGCGCCGAGCTCGCCCAGGAGCCGCTGAGCGGGGCGCTGTTCGTGTTCATCAACCGGCGCCGCGATCGAGTCAAGCTGTTGCAGTGGGATGGGAACGGGCTTTGGCTCCACTACAAGCGACTCGAGCGTGGAACTTTCCGAGCGATCACCTTCGAGCCACGTTCGAACGGCTTCATCAGCCGCGCCGAACTCGCGATGCTGCTTGAAGGAATCGATGTGAGGAAGGGCAAGATCCGCCAACGCTTCGCCGATACCATTCGTATTCCTAGTCGTGAAGACTCGCGCGCCGTTGACCAGCAAACTCGAGCATGAGCTCGCGCAGCTGCGCGACCTGCTTGCCGCGCGCGAGGCGGAGATCATTCGACTGCGGCAGGAGAACAAGGACCTGGCCCACAACGTCGAGGTCTTCCGCAAGCTCGCCTTCGGAAAGTCATCGGAGCGACGTGGAGGTCGCCCGGAAGAGAAGGACCACCCCAAGCAAGGGTTCCTCTTCCTGCAGCAGATTGTCGAAGAGGCAGAGCGCACTGCCGACCTCAAGAACGTCGAGGGATCGATCACCATCGAAGGCGCTGCGCCGGAGTCGAAGCCCAAGAACACGCCGAAGAAGACCTGCCGCACGCGGGTGACGCGCTTCGAGCACCTGCCAAAGGTAACGACACGCTACGAGCTGCCCGCCGATCAGCGCGTCTGCACTTGCGGCAACCCGCTGCACGTCATCGGTGTGGAGAGCTGCCTCGAGGTCGAGCGCATCGAGATGGTCATCCAGCACGCCATCGAGCGAGAGAAGTACGGCTGCAGGAAGTGCGAGAAGGTGGTCGCGCTGGCGCCAGGCCCTGACCGTCCTTTTGAGAAGGGTCTGCCGGCGTTGGGTTCCTCGCGAACGTGCCGCCGGAGCACATCGTGAACCACATGCCTTACTACAGGCTGGAGCAGAAGTACGCGCGAGAGGGCGTCGAGCTACCGGCCGCTCGTTGCTCGAGCGGTCGGTGGCGAAGGTCGTGGCGAGGCTGAAACCGCTCCACGACTTGCGCTACGAGCCAAGGTCTACGCGAGCGGCTTGATCTTACGGACGACACGCCGGTGACGATCGCGCAGCCCGGCGATCGCGAGTCCGGCAGCAAGCAGGGTCGCGGATCTTACCCCGATCGCGAGGGCAACCACTGCTACAGTTCACGGACAGCCGCCAGGGCCAAGGCGCCACGCGAGTGGCTGCGGGGCTTCAAGGGTTACATCCATGCAGACGTTTCCGGCTACGACGATGTGTTCGTACAGGGCGCCTTCGAGGTCGCGCTGGCGCATGCGCACGAAGCCTGGAGGAGGCCGAGAGTTCGACCCCGAGTACTCGGAGGAGATCGACCACCGGAAGGTACGCGAGCTGTACGCGATCGAAGACGAGGGCCAGGGAGCGAAAGCTCAGCGATGATGACAGAAGGCCCTGAGGCAGGAGCGGCGGTCCGACTTCCTGCAGCACATCCGTGCCCGCCTCGCTGAGCTGGAGACGAAGGTGTTACCGAAGAGTCCGTTGGCGAAGGCGGATCGGATACGCCTTCCGGCAACACGGGAGGCGTTGACGATCTACACCACGGATGGTCGCCTGAGATCGACAACAATGCCGCAGAGCGGTCACTGCGCGGCGTCGCGGTGGGCTGCAGAACTGGCTGTTCTACATGACAGAGAACGGCGGCGAGACGGGCGTGATCTTGATGAGCCTGCTGCGGACAGCGATGGCCGCAGGCGTCGATCCCCAGGCGGTTGCGCGACGTGCTCGTGCATTGACCACGAGCGCGACTACGAGAAGTTGCTGTTCGCTGCCTGGAAGCTGCACTTCGCCGACGAGCTCGATGCGAAGCGGCAGGACCTCATCCGCCGGCTCGCGAACTGACTCGCGGGAAGCAGGTCGCGTCGCGCGGCCCCGTCGTGGGGCTCGAAGGACGCTTACGGGAGCATGAGGGATCCCGCGCACTGACGACCCTCACGGTCTCAAGATTACGAGGTAGTAAAAATCGACGTGCATCGAGGCGGGCCGGCGCGCCGATCTGGAGCATCTCCTGCGCTATATGGCAAGACCGCCGTTGTGCCAGGGCCGCCTGATATTGCGCGAGGACGGCAAGGTCATCTGGAACTTGCGCAAGCCGTGGCGTGACGGCACGCGCTCGTTTGTGTTCGCTCCGCTTGTCTTCCTCGAACGGTTGGTCGCGTTGATACCCCATCCTCGCGAGCATCAGCTGACGTATCACGGGTGCTTGGCGCCAGCCTCACCGGTGCGCGATCACGTGGTGCCCCCATGCGCCAGAGTCGCTGCCGCCGTCGCGTCGTGAGCGCCCGACAAACTCGAGCGGCGGCGCTCCGAATCAGCCTGTCGCGCGAAGGCGTTCTTCTTGGGCGGACCTCTTGCATAGGGTGTTTTCAGAAGATGTCTTGAGCTGCCCTCGGTGCGGGAGTCGGCGACACATGATCGCGATGATCACGGACCCGCCGACCATCCGGCGCTTCGTGCTGCACCTCACGTTGCCCCCAAACCCATTGCCGATCGCCGCGGCCCGTGAGCCTGAGCATGCGGACCCCCAGCGCACGTCCTATGATGCACGCGAGATGACCCCCTTCCTCGCGCTGCTCGCGCTCTTCCAGTCCCCTACGCCGCTGCGAATCGAGCTCCGCGACACCGGCGGCGCGGAAGTCTCGCGGGTGTCCGTGCACGTCTCGAACCCTGAAGGACGCGCGGGACCTCCGCTGCGACGCGTCGGCTGGCGCCCAGGCCATGCGGCGACCCAGTGGCTCGTTTCCGGCGCGGCGTTCGACGTTGTCGTCAGGGGCGACGACTACGCGCAGCTCGACCTTGAGGGGATCACGCTTGAGTCGTTGCCGCTCGACGACGAAGCTCGAGTCCTCGCCCTGACCTTGACTCCGCGTCCACGGGTGCGCGGCGTCGTGCGGACCCTCGCGGGAGACGAGGTCGCGGCGCGGGTTGCGTTCTTTCCGCTCCGAGCCCTGGACCGACGTACGAGCCGCTTCGAACTCGCGCCGGACGACCCGCTGGGTCCGAACCTCGCATGGGAACGCTTGCCGTGCGGCTTCGACCGGCCGCTGCCGCCGAGCGGCTGGGTCGTGCTGCGCGCGTGGGCGCCGGGCCTCGGGATGGCCATGACGCCGCCGATGCATGTCGACGACCACACGGCGTGGGCGCTGCCGATCACCCTCATCCTCGACACCCCCTACGCGACGCTCGCGGGTCGAATCCTCGTCCCGGACGGCGTGTCCCCCAGCGACCTCGTGCTCGAAGTGCGCTCGACCGACGCGTGGTGGCCTATCGACGGCGAAGGGCGCTTCGAGGTCCGGGACCTGCCGGCCGGGACACACACCTTGCGGCTACGCGAATGGCCGCCCTCTGATCCCCGAGACTCCGTCCCGTTCGAGGTGGACCTGGACTTCTCCGGCACTGTGGAACCAACGGTCGATTCCCAGGGCTTGGAACGGCGTGAGCTCGGCCGTCCGATCGTCGTGTACGACGCCTCGCCCGAGGCGCCCGCGTGGCACGTCGGTGATGCGACCTGGCGTGTCGAGGTCGCGCCGGGCCAACGCCTCGAATTGCAGCTCGACGCACACGAGCCCGCGCCCCTCCGTGTGCATGGGCGCATCACACTGCCGTTCCCGTCGCCGGGGCGGCGCCCGGAGCGGGACGGCGGCGCAGGCCCGCGCGTGACACTGGAGCGCCCGGACCACCCCGGGTTCGTGTCGCGCTCGGAGCTCGCGCCAGACGGCTCGTTCACGCTCGCAGCCTACGAACCCGCGCGCTATCGGCTTCGGATCGACCTCGACTGCGAAGACGGGCCGGGCCTCGTCCTCGACGAGTGGCTCGACCTGGCGCCGGGCGACGTGCACTGGACGTACACCCTCTCCACGGGCGAGGTCGAGCAAGTCGGCGACGGCCGGCCGTTCGGAGGTTGGCTCGTCGCGAGCGACACGCAGGACTCACGCGACCTCGAGATTCGCGTGCGCCTGCAGTCGCGCATACGCCACGCACCGGTCGGCACCTTGCGGTGGTCGGGCGACCCACGAGTCACGTGCGAGGTGCGCGCCGGCGCGAGGACACGTCTCCCACGCCCAGCGCACTGAGCTGCGACCCGCACGAGAGCGACCGATCGGCGTGCCGCGCGATTACCGGAAATCCACGCGACCAATTTCTCGGACCAGCAGCACCGCCCGACACGGGGCCCTTGCGAGCGGCATCCGCGCCCGGGTACGGATTCGAGCCCTCGGCGCGCGAGGGGCTTGCGCTGCGTCGGCGCAGCACTCCGTTCGGACGCAGGCTTTGCGCATCGTCCCCGCTGACGCAGCGCTCCCACTCGCACCTCGCGCACCTGCGCACACCCACCGATGTCTCTAGCTTCGGGTGGTTTCAGAAGTTGTCCTGGGCTGCCCTCGGTGCGGGGGTCGGCGACACATGATCGCGGTGATCACAGACCCGCCGACCATCCGGCGCTTCCTCTTGCACCTCAAGTTGCCCCCAGACCCATTGCCGATCGCCCCGGCCTGTGAGCCTGCGCAAGCGGACCTCTTCCGACCGCGGCGCAGCTCCGGTTCCCCCCGCCCGGCCTTCGGAGTCCGCCTTCGGAGTCACTCGGGTCCGGACCCTCTCCGAGCCTCGCCCGCCCCTCGCAGCTCGCGAGGAGCGGGCTTGGGTGGTTGCATCGCCAGAGCGCTGGTACCGTCCGAAGGTGCCGCTGTCCCCCATAACTGCCCTGATCGCACGCACTCACGCGCTCGGCAGCGCCGCGCATCGATCGGGTTCCGCACCGGACGAGTCTGACGCGCGCGAAGACGAGGCACACCAAGCCCCACCAGCGAACCTCGGGGTACGGAACACCCTCTTTCGAACGCCTATCCTCCCCGAGGAACTGGACCGCCGCGGTCCCGAGGATCGCGCCGAAGAACAGCCCGAAGACGACGAGGAACGCCGCGATCAGCCGCGCTCCAGGGATCGCCCGGGGGGCGAGCTCGTACCGCTCGGTGAGGCCGTCGAGGGCGAAGCGCCAAGGCTCTTAGGCTGGATCGGTCACGGGGTCTCCTCTCAGATGCGTGCGCTCGATCCGACCCCAGCGCGCCGCCGGGGAGGCCCTCAGAGGAACCGCACCCGCAGGCCGTCCGAGTAGTTGCCTTGGCCGCCCGCTTCGCGGTACCAAGCTTGGAAGTGCCAGGAATCGCCTGGGAGGACCGACGCGGTGCCCGTCGGTGTCGGCACTGCCGTCAGGTCCACCCGGTCCACGATGCTGCCGCTCGGATCGGAGGTCATCAAGGTGCCGCGACCGATCGGTCGGCTGAGACACAGGTCGCCGGGCGAGCCGCCGGGGTTCGGCGAGAAGCCACCATTGGGCGCCAAGAGGAACACACCGATTTGATTCGGCGGCAGCTCGCTCGCGCGCAGCGAGAACAGGTCCCGCGCCACGATCGCGCTGCCTTCAGCCCGCAGCTTCGCGCTCGCGCCCGTCGAATTGGGCCCCCCGGCGCAGGTCCAATCTCCGAGCCCGACGGGTCCGCCGATGGCGCCATCGCTGCGGAGGTTCTGGATCAACAGCTCGAAGCGGAGCGTCGTCGCGTCCCACCGCCACCAGGAGATGACGGCTTGCGGCTCACCCGAGCGCAGGGCCTCCGCCTCAATCGCGTAGGGCAACGCGCGGTCCGCGTGCACGGTGGTCGGTCCAACCGTGAGCGCTCCGGCTGCATCGATCAGTCCGCCGTGCAAGGACGTGTCCGCCGGGGTGCCCCAGGTCACGAACGCCGTGCGCCCAGCGCCGCCGACATCGGCGGGTCCGAGCGCGAGTTGGACGAGGTCCGTCGTGTTCGTACCGAGGCCACCGTCCGACAGCTCCAAGCCGGTGGAACTCCAGCGCCGCGTCCCGGCGGCGTCGATGTTCTGCACGCGCAGGCTCGTCGGTGTCGCGGTCGGGGGGAACACGAGCTCGCGCTCCCACCAGGCGACCACGGCGCCGTCGCTGACCTCGTCGTACTCGAGGTCGAAGGCATCCCGGCCCTGGAGCACGCTCGACACGGACATGCCGTAGGGACCGTAGAGCGGGCTGCCCTGTGCATCGAGGCGCTGGACGAAGATGTCCGACAGGGTCAGCGCGATCTCAATCCCGTACGCGAGCACTGCGCCCCCCGTGCCCGTGGCCTGTATCGCAGGGCGCTCGCCGTACGCCACGGGCGCCAGGTCGCTCGCGCGGGAGCCCACCGGCCCCCAAGGCAGGCCGCCTTGTGAGTCGATGCGCTGCACCACGAGAGCGCGGCCGTGGGTCGTCGGAACCGAAGCGTAGCCCGCGACGAAGACCCCGTGCGGATCGGAGGCCAGGCCGAGGTCCGAGTAGGCGAAGCTGGGCAGGGCCACCCAGGATCCCCAGACGTCGCTCCCGGACCGCGCGATGCGCTGAGCGAGGCAGGTCGCGGTGCCCCAGTCGTAGCCTACGAGAACCACGTCGTCCTCGAACGCGATGATGCGACCGAAGTTCACCGGGACTGAGGTGCGCAGCCCAGACAGACCCCAGAGGGGCGTGCCCGCAGGGTCGATGCGCTGCAGCACATCGATGTGGTTCTTCGTTGCGCTCAGCACCAGGTCGCCCCCCTCCGTGACCACAATGTTCTTCAGCTGCTCGTAGGGTGTGTTGAGCTCGAGCACCGTGACACCCTGGGTCGGAAACGCCGTGTAGCCGGCGGCGTCGAAGCGCTGCACACGTATCACCGTGCGCGTCAGCTCCGGCGCCGACCAAGCGACCCAGCAACCGCCGTCCGCCGTCGGTGCCACCGAGTGAGTGAGGAGGTTATCGTCGATGACCGCGACCACGACGTTCGCGCCAGGGTCGGAGCTCCATTGCGCTTGCGCGCACGGCGCGAACAGGGCGAAGACGAGCGGCATCGCCGCGGAGCGACTAGGGACCGGATAGAGTTGAAGGCGCATGGTGTCACAGGCGCGCAAACGTTGCGCTTGGTGGCTGCGGAGTTCGATGCAGGCCGTGCGAACGCCAGGTTCTTGCGTTCGTTCGACATCGAGCGATGTGCTCGGGTGCATTCGCGCGCGGGTCCGCGGGCGAGCGCGATCGCATGGGCCCTGCGCGCCGTGAATCGGTGCGCGAGGGGGGATGCAGGCTGTCTCCGATCAGAGGAAGCGAATTCGGAGGCCGCTCGTTGTCTCGCTGCTCCCCTGCGTGTCCCGGTACCAGCCCTGGAAGTGCCAGGTTTCACCAGCGCCGACCGAGGCCGACCCCATGGGTGCTGGAAGCTGAGCGAGATCGACACGCTCCGCGACCTGGCCCGCCGCATTGGAGATCAGCACCGAGCCGCGACCGATCGGTCGACTGAGGCACAAGTTCCCCGCGGCACCACCAGGGTTCGGCGTCAACCCGTCCCGCGCGTAGAGGAACGTGAAGACCTGATTCGGCGGCAGCTCGCGCCCCAGCAACGCCAAGTGGTTGCGCGCCGCGATGGCGCTGCCCTCCGCGCGGAGCTCGGCGCGAGCGCCGGTCGAGCTGACACTGCCCTCGCAACGCACGTCGCCGAGGCCGACGGGCCCCCCGAGCAGGCCATCCGCACGGAAGTTCTGCGCCCTGACCGTCTCAGGCCCGAAGAACGACGGGCGCCCTAACCAGAGCGCTTGTCCCTGCGGCTGACCCGAACGAGCGCCGTAGACCCGAAGGTTGAACCTCGACTCGGAGCGGTCCACGAGCTCGATCGGACCGCTGACTTGGGACCCAAGCGAGTCGACGTGGCCGCCCTCCAGAATCTGCGAGATCGGGTCCTTCCAGACGACCTGTGCCGTGCGCCCCGTGCCGCTGGGATCAGCGGCGCCGAGGGCGAGCGCCACGAGGTCCGTGGTCGAATTGTCGGTGAAGCTGACGAGCTCGAGGCCCTCGGCTGCGAAGCGCCGCGTCCCGAGCGCGTCGAGGCGCTGCATGCGGTAGGAGAACGGCTCGGGAGAGCTGGGGAACGCAGCCTCTCGGTCCGACCACACTGCGACGAGCTCGTCGCTCAGGTCGTCGTAGGCGATGTCCCAGACGTCGCGCACGGACGTCACCGTAGTGATGGGTGTCCCGTAGGGGCCCCAGAGCTGCGCACCGCTCGGGTCGACACGTTGCACGTAGAGGCTCGTGAGCCCGAACGGCAGCAGGATGTCGTACCCCACAACGACGCCGTTCGCGCCCGCGGCGTGGATGCTGGGCGGCCCATTATTGGCGTAGGCTGGCGCGCCGCCGCTGATCAAACGCGCGACCGGGCCCCACGGCAGCCCTCCCTGCCCGTCGATGCGCTGTAGGCCCACGGCGTAAGGTGTCGGTCCCGATACCGGGACGAAGACCGAGACGTAGATGTCCGATGCGCTGGCGGCCACGTCGAACTGGAACCAGGAGATGTCCGGCACCGCGACCCAGGAACCCCAGACCTCCGCACCAGCGCGGTCGTAGCGCTGAGCGCTCACGCTGTTCGTGGTTGTCACGCGCCCGAAGAGCACCACGTCGTCGTCGAGGGCCACCAAGCGAGCCTCCCACCCGAAGACCGGGGTCGCGCGGCCCGTCGGCCCCCACAGGAGGTTGCCACCCGGACCGACCCGCTGCAGCCTCGCCCCGCCAGAGGTCACGGCAATGACGAGGTCACCATCGACGGTGACGACGCAATCGACCGCCTCCGCGTAGTTCGTACCTGAGTCAAGTGCGAGGAGACCCTCGGCAGCGAAGAGCGGGTAACCCGCGCTGTCGTAACGCTGAGCGCGCGTGGTGTACCGGCCGTTGATCTCCGTGGACCACACGACCCAGAGGCCGCCGTCATCGGTGGCCGCGGAGACGTAGCGCGACGTTCCGATGGGGTTCGTTGCAACGATGAGGTTGACACCACGGTCGTCACTCCACTGTGCCGCGGCGCATGGCGCAAACAGCACGAACAGGAGCGGCAGCGACTGGGCATGGCGAGGTGCGAGCTGGGTGATGAGGCGCATGGCTCCGATTCGGAGGGCAGGACTCCCCCCTCGATCGGACCATCCGCACGATCGCTTGAGGCCACACTCGTTTCTACGAGTGGCGGTTCACGCAAGGCCTCCGTGGCCTCGCTGCTCACACGTCAATTCTGCGTGAAGGAAGATCGGTTGGGGTGGATCGGCATGAAAGCGAGCGAAGACACGAGCGCCGGCGCAGCCCCCAGGACCTCCGTAGCGGGCCGGTTACACGCCACCCGGGTGGCCACAGAGGGCCCCTCCGGTGCCGGGCCGCGGGGATGCCGCTCGCGCGGACGGCCTCGACCATGCGCCGGAGCTCGCCTTCTTTGGCTCTCCTAACGTTTTAGGGACGGGTTGGTGGACGTGAGAATGCCGGCGTGACATGCACGCCGCCGCAGCAGAGGTGGATCATGGCCATGAGGGAGTGGGCAGAATGGAATCCGTAGGCGCGACGAGTGATCGTCCGGATCTTGCCATTCAGCCCTTCGTTCATTGCGTTGGTGAGTCGAGTGCGGACGTACTCCAGGATGCCATCGAGGTGACCCTCAATCGTCTTTGCCGCTCGAACGAAGTGTTGAAGCCCACTCTCGCGTGCGTCGGCGATCCATTTCACGATCAGGCCTCCCGCTGCGTTGACCTGGCGGCGGTCGAGGATCCCAGCAAACATCTCCTTCAGAAGGTAGGCGGTGTACAGCGGCGCGTTCGTCTCCCGGAGCTCATCGAGCGTCTGGTGATCCGCGTCCGTGAGGTTCCACGGGCTCTTCTGAAGCGGAAAGCGTGTCCCTTTGAGTGCAGCGCGTTCGTCCTTGGTCTCGGCCACACGCATCTCGTCGCGTCGTGTCCCGTCGGGCGCATATTGGACGAGTCGCTGCACATGGAAGCGGTCGAAGATGAGGCGCGCATTCGGTGCGCACTCCTCGATAGCCGCGATGAAGGCGCCGGACATGTCAATCGTGACCGATTGCAGCTTCGCAGCCCGTTCGGGCCCAAGCGCCTTGAAGAACTCGCGCAGCGTCGCAGCGCTCTTTCCCTTGCCTGTCCACACGACGACCCCGCTGACGTGGTCAACGACCGTCGTGATGTACTCGTGGTGCTTCCGGTCGCTCAGTTCGTCGATGCCGATGTGCCTGAGGCCGTCGAGCCGGGACTCGAGCGGGCCCAACCAACGCTTGACCACACGGTCTACGATGCGGCCGACGGTCGTCCAGGCAACCCGCAGGGACTCGCTGACGACGGACCGGTTCGCGTGTTGTGCGTAGAAGGCACAGCGCTCCTCGAAGGCCCGCGTGAACCCGCTGTCAAGTACAGCCCACGGGACGGCCTCGGTCGTCACCTTCCTGCAGCGCGAGCACTTGACGCGCCGGATGCTGTAGCGCAGGAAGGTCTTCCAGCCGCAGATGTCGTGATGTCGCCACCTCCGCTCGCGTTGATCGTGGACGCTACGGCACTTGATCCCGCAGGTCGAACACCGGGGCACCTGCCAGAGTGGCCGCACGTCCACGACGATCCCGTCCTCCTGAAAGCAGAAGCCAGCCACGAAGAGGTTGTAGATGGCGAAGATGGTGCGGAGTAGAGTCGTGGCGCGCATGGGGTGGGGTGGGGCTGAGGCCGTTAGACACCCACAGCATGCCGCTCGCTCCATGCGCACTCACTCCCTGACCCAGACACCTCGCGCAGGGCCCCCATTCGCCAATTCCAGCTCGATCACGCCGCTAGACCCGTCCCTAAAGAGTGAGGAGAGCCGGTGTGCCTGCGCCTTGCTTCCATGCGGGCTCTGGGTGGAACTAGCAGACTGCTTTGATCCTGCTGCTCGAGGGGGTCCGTGCAGCCTGGGTGCTGCTATCTATCCTACGGACTTTGCGTCGTTCACGGTGTGAGCGGCGGCTGCCCAAGGCGCTCGGCGCAGTCACCCGGACTGGGCGGTTGACGCAGTTCGATCCTGTCCTCGTTAGTCCTCGTCGCTGTGGTCTCCGGTTGTCCTGCGTGGACTACGTAACGCGCTCGAGGCGCGCCCTTCACGCCTGTGTCTTCAGTCCAGCATCCGCTGGTAGGGTCATGCCGGCACCGACTCCGATGTCGGCGACGCGACAGGCGCCTTGCGGTTCGCTGCGCGCTCGGCCATTCGCAGCGGCCCGTACACCTGGCCGGTCTTCCAAAACGTGTGCAGCAACACGGCCAGCTTGCGGGCGACCGCGATCATCGCCTTCTTCTTGGGCGACTGGCCGCCGCGTTCGGCCAGCGCGAGACCCCAGCGTCGCAGGTCCGAGTCCTTGCCGAAGGGGCCAAGCATCTGCTGCGCGCATTGCACGAGGTGGCGTCGCATCTCGCGGTCGTCCGTCTTCGCGATGCGCAGCTTGCGCGGGTTCGCGACGATCACCCCGTGGCAGAGTTCGGTCAAGAGGTCGTTCACCCAGCCCGACTGCCCGCCCGCCTCGATGGCAATCCGGGTTGGCTCTCAGCGCTCGAAGCGTTTGCGTAGCCCTGCAGCCGTCGTCACCACGGTCCCTTCTTCGAGGATCTGACCGGCCTCGTCGAGGACGCAGATGTGACTCTTGCGGTCTCCAAGGTCGATGCCGATGGTCGCCGTGGACTTGGTCAACGTCGCGGTGGTCGTGGTGGTCGGGGTAGGCTCGGTCATAGTCAACCTCCTTGTTGGGCTTCGAGCCCGTCAGTCACTTGGGGACCCGCCGAGGGTACCCCGCGCGGGAGGCTGGCCTTCTCATCCCATCTATCCTCTGTTGGCGGACGGATTCCTAGACGTCACGGTGCAGGACGACACGGCAGTGCTCGGCGTCACGTTGGACGTCGTGCACGGTCCCGTGCCACGCTGATCTCCCTCGCTGGCCGCGCGTCCGTCGTGGCATACACCCCGATGTTGCATTGCTGCGAGCCGTCAGGCGGCTGGACACCGCCCCTTGCGGCACGCTTCGGGCTCGACGACCAATGAGTCGCCTGCGCCCGCATCGCACTGGGAGCCTGCGTGTCGACACGGCACGCATCGTTGCAGCATCGCGTTACACTCTGCGGGACGTGCGGCGGCACTCCCGGCCGCTCCCGTGCCGAACCTGGCACGTCCAGCCGCGGACTCGAACTTGCAGCGGCTGCGACCGCGCGTCGCCCGGTTCCGAGCCCGACGCTACGCCATGACAAAGACCGACAAGCTCGCCGAGCTGCAGACACTCGCGCCTTTGCCGCTGCCGGCTGCGCTGAGGGATTGGCTGGCGCGACAACAGCGTGGCAACGTCGAGCTTCCGGTGCCTGCTCGCTCGAGCTCGCTCTGCACCGGGGTCGAGGTCCTCCTGCGTCACTACCGTGGGTCGCGGCGCGGGTCGGCACGCAACGAGGCGGATGGCGTGTCGGAGCTCTTCCTGGGTCACCTCGTGAACGCCCAGGACCTCGGCTACTACTACCTCGATGTGCGCACGATGGAGATCGTCGAACGCAGCAGTGAAGGCGAGCAGTTCGGGGAGCGGAGTCCGTTCACGCAGCTGTTCGACTGAGGCCCGAACGACGGGTCTCGGGGCATCGCCCAACGGGTCGTTCTCGCGCAGCACATCTCCACGAGGAGCGCAGCGCCCATCCCGAGCCACAACGCCATCGTCGCGATCGCGAGTGTGTGCGCACGCGCTGCCAGCGTCGTGTCCGGGTGCGGCAGACGCGCGTTGCCCAGCAAGGACTCCAGTCGTGACCGATGAGGTCGCGTGCCTCCTCACCCGAGATGACGCCGACGTGCGGCGATGCCAAAGGTAGCTCACATGCTCGCGCGTCACCCATGTAGACGACGACGCCGAACAGGTTCGTTGCCAGCCACGAGATCGCAACGGAGACGGCGAATCAGTCCCCTTGGCGGCGGAACATCCAGAGTCCGACCAGCGGTGCCGCGAGTTGGGTCAGCGTCCCACCCGCGACGTGCAGCCAGTGGCCCAGCGGTTGGAACAGCTCGTGGCCCAGCTCGTGCAGCCCGAAGTTCAGGCCGTCGAACACGGCGCGGTACGACTCGTCGAACTGGACGAGTCGCGCGACCGTCCACGCGATGTAGGCCCACAGCGCGAGGCGCCACCACGGCGAGCGTTCGTGGGGCGGCGTCGTCGGGATCACGAGCCATGGCCCGCTCATCGACGGCGGATCGTGCAACGTGTCGGAGTTCGGCAACAACGACGCACGGGGTGCATGGGCCGTCGAGGGCCACGGTGTCGACCCCGACATCGTCGTCGAGAACGACGCGGCGCCGCTCGTCGCGGGCAAGGACCAGCAGCTCGAGCGAGCGGTCGAGGTGCTCAAGGAGCTCTGCAACGAGCGCCCGGCAAAGCGGCCACAGCGGCCGGCGCCGCCAGTGAAGACTCCGGGTCCGCGTTGAGCGCCTGATGGACGAGGAGGGCCTGCATCAAAGGCCCTCCTCAGCGCTCACGGCTCGCCACTCTCGTTGCGCCACTGCTTCAGGGCCTCGGCGACCTCGGCGTTCACCTTCTCCATGTCGAGCTCGATCACCAAGGAGCCGGCGGCGCTACCGACGTCATGGCTCTGCCGGTACATGAAGAGCTGATCGGAGAGTCGGATGTTGTCGCCATGGTAGAGCCGCCGGCGTTCCGACACCGGCAGGCGCACGCCGTTGACGAGCACTCCGTTCGTCGAGCCCAGGTCCTCGATGAAGTAGGCGCCGTCCAGGCGGATCAGCGCCGCGTGCCGCTTGCTCACGGAGCCAGACGGGATCGGGATGTCGTTCGAAGGGTGCCGGCCGAGCTCGATGCGCTCCTTCAGGAGCGGCACCGCGATGCCGGGCCGCACGCCCTCCAACGTGACGAGCTCGGGCCCGGCGCCGAAGCGGTGGCTCGTCCGGTGCTGGAAGAGGTGTGTGTCGGAGGCGTCGTCGGTCATGACTCAGGAGGCGCCGAACGTGAGGGGTAGGCGGGCGTCCTCCAGCGACTCGGCGAAGAGGGCATGGGCCGCAGCGAATCGCTCGGTGACGCGATCGAACTCGAACAGCGCGGTCCGCTCGAACTTGGGGTTCAAGAGGCAGAGAGTGACGTCGTCGCGCTTGCGCACCTCGTCGAGCTGCAGGCGCCACGCGACATCCTCGAGCGCGTAGATCGTCTGCAGGAACCGCGCCAGGAACGAGCGCGCGGGGACGCTCTTCGCGTCGGTCTCGAAATGTGTGCCGAGGAGCAACAGCTTGCGTCGCTCACCCGACCGGGTGTGCTCGGCCAGCGGCGAGAGGAGGGGCGTCTTCTCCAACAAGCCACCGTCGTAGAAGGTCTCGTCGGAGCCATCCTCGACCGGCCGCGGCACGATGATGCCAGGGATCGACATGCTGGCGAAGATGCTGCGCGCCAGGCAACCGGTGCGGAAGATCTTGCGCCGCATCGACCCGTCGTCGTGAACGGCGATCAGGCGCACCGGCTTCGGGCAGTCCTCGATCGTCATGCAGCGGATCCCGCGCTGGATCGACGCGAGGATTGCGTCGCCGCGAACGAGCCCCGCGGGCAGCTCGCGCCCAAGCGGGCGCAGCATCATCGCCGCGGCGAGCCGACGCCAGTCGACGTCGATCGCGCCTGGTCTGTCGAGCGTCAGGACCTCGTGCAGGACCTCCGTCGCCGACGCGCCTGACGCCCACCCGCCGGCGACGATCGCCCCAGCGCTCGTACCCCAGACCTGCTCCACCGCCTCGCGCAACTCGAGCTGCTCCAAGAGCCGCGCGAGCGCGAGGTTCCCGGCGATCCCTGGCACCGCGCCGCCGCCGAACGAGACGACGAGGCGGTGCTGGCCAGACTCGACCATGCGCCGCAGCGCCCGATAGCGACCGACCCGGATCGGCACGAGGTCCATCGCCATCACCGCTCGAGTTCTGCCAGGAGACGCGTCGTCACCGACTCGAGCTCTACGGAGATGGGGTGGCCCGGGAACCGGCGCGCGAAGAGCCCGCGACTGCCGAGCGTCGCCATCTCGTCCGAGAGCGGCAGGAGCCCCACGAGGTCGGCGCCGAACGTCGACTGGATGCTGTCGCGCAAGCTCCCGAGCGCCGTCGACTGCGAGACCTTGTTCGCCAACATCAACGTCCGGCCGACGTTCAGCGCCTGCGCAACCTTCAGGATGACCGCGGTGCCGTGGAAGTCCTGCACGTCGGGTCGCAGGAGAATGAGCAGCAGGTCCGAGACGGAGGTGCTCAACATCGTCTCGCGGTTCAGGCCGGGGTGTGTATCGAGCAGCAACACGTCGAGCCCCAGCGCCGCGATCAAGTCGTCGAAGTGGTCCCCGAGCCGACCGGCGTCGTAGCCCTGGGCGATGACGCGGCTGATCGCCTCCACCGTCATGCGGGAGGGCAGGAGGAAGAGCGCGCCCTCGCCCTCGACCTCGAGGTCGCGTGTCAGGTCGTAGGCGGCCTCCTCGATCTCGCAGTTCCCGAAGAGGAAGTCCGTCAGCGTGAACGTGAGCCGTTCCCGGTCGAGACCCAGCACCATGTGGACGCCAGGCGATTGCAGGTCCGTATCGAGCACGGCGACACGCTTTCCGCGGCGCGCGAGAAGCCAGGCGAGGTTGGCCGTGACGTTGCTCTTGCCGGTCCCGCCGCGGTACGAGTGGATCGAGAGGATGCGGCCCATGACCAGAGGCCGCATGATAGGGCCGGGTCCGCAGCGCGACCAGCAGCGCGGCCTCGCCGCATGAGCCGTGCGCAGATCCCAGAAAAACTGTGTGCCGCCCAGGACGGCCCGTCGCCTCCTCCCCCGAAGACCTCGCGATGAACCAGAACGACACGATCGGATGGGCGGGCGGCGACCAACAAGGGCCCGGCCCGGATGCTGCTCACCCGGGCAACACAACGCCGAGGACCGCCGCCTCGTTCGGCGAACATCCAGGCGATCGCCTGGGCCGCTACAAGCTGCTGGAGGCGATCGGCGAAGGCGGGATGGGCAAGGTCTGGATGGCCGAGCAGTCCGAACCCGTCCGCCGGCGCGTCGCGCTGAAGATCATCAAGCTGGGGATGGACACCCGCGAGGTCGTCGCGCGGTTCGAGGCCGAGCGGCAAGCCCTGGCGCTGATGGAGCACCCGCACATCGCTCAGGTCTTCGACGGCGGCGCCACGGAGTCCGGGCGGCCGTACTTCGTGATGGAGCTCGTCCGCGGGATCCCGATCACGGCCTACTGCGAACAGGCGCGCGCCGGCCTGCGCGAGCGCCTGGAGCTGTTCCGGAAGGTCTGCGATGCGATCCAGCACGCACACTCAAAGGGCGTGATCCACCGCGACATCAAGGCCTCCAACGTGCTCGTCACGCTGCACGACGGCGTTCCCGTTCCGAAGGTGATCGACTTCGGCATCGCGAAGGCGACGAGCGTCGAGCTCACCCAGCGCACGCTCTTCACGCGCTACGCGCAGATGGTCGGGACCCCGGAGTGCATGGCGCCCGAGCAGGCCGAGCTCAGCGGGATAGACATCGACACCCGCGCCGACGTCTACGCGCTGGGCGTGTTGCTCTACGAGCTCGTCACCGGCACGAAGCCCTTCGACGTGCGCAAAGCGCTCGAATCAGGCTACGAGGAGATGCTGCGCGTGATCCGCGAGGTCGACCCCGCGCGCCCCTCCACGGCCGTCTCAACGGCGATGGCCAAGGCCTCGCCCGTCGCCGTACTGCGTCACATCGACGTGCAGGAACTCTCTCGTTCGCTCGAGGGCGACCTCGACTGGATCGTGATGAAGGCGCTGGAGAAGGACCGGCGCCGCCGCTACGACACGGCCAACGGCTTCGCGGAGGACGTCGGCCGCTTCCTGCGCGGCGAGCCCGTGCTCGCCGTCCCGCCCAGCGCCGCCTACCGCATGCGCAAAGCGCTGCGCCGCCATCGCGCAGCGTTCGTGGCGGCGGGTCTCCTGCTCACCCTCCTCCTGTTGGCCGCGGCGGGCACGACGTACGGCTTCCTGCGCGCGACCGAGGCGCGCCGCGTCGCCGAGCGCGCCAAGGACGAGGCGCTGGAGGTCGCACGCTTCTCCAGCTCAGTCTTCCAGAACGCCGAGGCTGCCGTCGGACAAGACGGCGATACGGCGCTCCTCCGCGAACTCCTGGACGGCGCCGCACAACGGATCGCGAGCGGCGAGCTCGCCGGAACTCCCCGGGCCGAGGCGAGCCTGCGAACGACGCTCGGCTCCACCTATCGCTCGATCGGCGCCATCGCGGAGGGGCGGGTGATGCTGCAGCGCGCGGCGCTCCTCGGCGAGGAGCTCTACCCCAAAGGCGCGCCGGCCCGTGCGAAGGTCGCAGCCGCGCTCGCTCGGCTGGAGCTCGACGCTGCGAACTACGACGCGGCGGAGCGGGGCCTCGCGGCGGCGCTCGACGCCTGGCGCGCGGCTTCGGCGCTAGAGCACGCCCGGGAGATCGCTGCGGCGGAAGGCGACCTTGCGCGTGTCGCCGAGGCGCGCGGTGACCTCGAGACCGCCGAGCGGCGCTTGCGTGCGGGGCTCGCTGCGGCGACCTCTGCCTCGGACCGTCGCGGCGTCTCGAACCTCGTGTCGGAACTCGACGGACGGCTCCAGGCGTTGCTGCGCGCCAGGGGGCGCCAACTGCGCGAGACGGACACGACAGGCGGTGAAGTGGACTCCCCCGCGCCCGCCGCGCCGAACCCAGCCGGCAACTGAGGGAATCCGGCCGCGACGACGCCGCCGCGCACACCTCGCGGCAACGGCAGGAGGGTACGCTGCGAGCGTGGCGCTCCTCCCCCCCGACCAAAGCGACGACCCGCTCGTATCCCGCGCCGCCCGCGGCGATGACGGGGCCTTGGAGGAGCTCCTGCGCGAGGTCGACGCGGACCTTCGAGCGCGTGTCTCGATCCACCCGCGCTGGGCCCGCAGCCTGGAGGTCGACGACGTGATGCAGGTGTCTTACCTGGAGGCCTTCCTGAGGATCGGTTCGCTGCGCGAGCGGTCGCGGGGTGGCTTCCGAGCGTGGATGGCCCGCCTCGTCGACCACAACCTGCGCGACGCGCTCAAGGGCCTCGAGCGCGACAAGCGCCCGGACCCGCGGCGCCGCGCGACACACGGGGACGCGGGGGAGTCCGCACGCACGCTGCTGGCGCGGATCAGCGACGGTACCGAGACCGCCGGCGGCGCCGCGGTGCGCGCGGAGAGTGTCGCGCGCCTCCACGCAGCGATCGCGGCGTTGCCGGCCACGTACCGCGCTGTCGTCGAGGCCCTGGACCTCGCCGAGCGCGACGTCGGCGAGGTCGCGACAGAGCTGGGTCGCAGCCGCGGGGCAGTCCATCTGCTGCGCTCGCGCGCCCATCTGCGACTGGCGGAGCTGCTGCGGCACGAGGATGGCTGACGGCGGGGCACCTCACTGGGGCACCGCACTGGGGCACCTCAATGGGGCACCTCACTGGGCCATCTCATTGGGCCATCTCACTGGGACACCTCACCGAATCAGCGGCTCGGTCGCGAGCGCTGCGCTCGGCGTCGTCCGCAGCACCCTCGATATCGACATCGTTGCCGAGGTCCGCGAGGTTCCCCTCTCCATGGCGGAGGACAGCGTGCTGCGCAAGCTCGAGTTGTACGAGTGGACCGTGCGGACCTCGGAACGACAATGGCGCGACGGCGTCGGAGTGCTGCAGGTCCAAGGGCCTGCGCTCGACTGGGACTACCTGCGCCGCTTGGCGGGCGAGCTGCGGCTGCCCGAGCTCCTCGGAGAATCGGCCCGAGCTACCGGGCTGGCCTGACTCGGCCGGCGAGAGGCCGTCCCCAGGCGAACGGGTGACCCGAATTCGAGTTGCGGATGTCCGGCGCACCGACAATTCTCTGGAACCGCGTGCCGGCCGCGCCTGCGCGTCGCCTACCCCGGCGCAACCATGCGTGACCACGACCCCATCCGCGCTGCCCGCGAAGAGCTCGCCGACCCGGCCGTCCCCCGCTCGACGGACGCCGCCGTCGGCGAGCAGGCGGGGGACCAACTCGGCCGCTACCGATTGCTGGAGCAGATCGGGGAGGGCGGGATGGGCTCCGTCTGGCTCGCCTCCCAGAGCGAGCCCGTCCGACGGCGCGTCGCGCTGAAGATCGTCAAGCTCGGGATGGACACCCGCGAGGTCATCGCGCGGTTCGAGGCCGAGCGCCAAGCCCTGGCGCTGATGGAGCACCCGAACATCGCGCGGGTCCTCGACGGCGGTGCGACGGAGGCCGGCCGGCCCTACTTCGTGATGGAGCTCGTCCGCGGGCTCCCCATCACGGAGCACTGCACCCGCGCGATGCTCGGCCTGCGCGACCGCTTGGCGCTCTTCGTGAAAGTGTGCGACGCCATCCAGCACGCGCACCAGAAGGGTGTGATCCACCGCGACATCAAGGCCTCGAACGTGCTGGTGACCATGCGCGATGGCGAGGCGGTGCCCAAGGTGATCGACTTCGGCATCGCCAAGGCGATCAACGTCGAGCTGACGCAGAAGACGCTCTTCACGCAGTTCGCGCAGATCATCGGCACACCGGAGAGCATGGCGCCCGAGCAGGCGTCGTTGAGCGGGCTCGACGTCGACACCCGCGCGGACGTGTACGCGCTGGGCGTGTTGCTCTACGAGCTCCTGACGGGGACACGCCCGTTCGACCTACGCACGGCGCGATCGGAGACCTACGAGGAGCTCCTGCGAACGATCCGCGAGGTCGACCCCGAGCGTCCTTCGACCCGCGTCTCGACGCTGCGGGCCAAGACCTCGCGCTTGGCAGTGCCGAGCTTCGTCGACTCGGGCGACCTCGCGCGGCGCCTCGCTGGGGACCTCGACTCGATCGTCATGAAGGCGCTCGAGAAGGACCGCGAGCGACGCTACATGACAGCGACCGGCTTCGCCGAGGACGTGGGGCGTTTCCTCGCCGACGAGCCGGTGCTCGCCGTGCCACAGAGCGCGGCGTACCGCTTGCGCAAGGCTGCACGGCGGCACAGGCGTGTGTTCGTGGCGAGCGGCGTCGCGCTGGCGCTGCTCGTCGGTGGCATCGTCGGCACGGCGACGGGCCTCGTCCGGGCCGTGCGCGCGCGCGGCGAGGCCGACGAGGCGCGACTCGAGGCCGAACGTGTGACCACGTTCACGGGCGAGCTCTTCGCTGGTCTCGCGCCCAGGGTTGCCGCAGGCCGCGACACGCGTGTCCTGCGTCACATGATGGACGGCGCAGCCACGGACCTCATCGCCGACGGGCTCGTCCTGGCGCCGCAGTCCGAGCTCGCGCTGCGGCAGCAGATCGGCGAGACGTACCGGCAGCTCGGCGCCTTCGACGATGCACGCCGCATGCTCGTGCCCGCGCTCGAGCTCGCACGGCGCATCAGCTCGCCGCCCTCCGAGGCGGTCGCCACGGCGCTGCAGACGCTGGGGATGGTCGAGGTCGAGCTGGAAGACGTCGAGTCAGCCAGCGCGCGCTACGAGGAGGCCCTCGCGATCTGGCGTCAACTTCCACAGACGGAGGGGCACACCTTGTCGATCGCCAACGCCAGCAACGACCTGGCGCTCGTCGAACGACGCGCAGGCAACCTCGACCGCGCGTTGGAGCTGGCGGAGACCGCGGTCCAGTTGAAGCGGGCGTTGTTCCCTGACGGTGACACCTCGCTGGCCGCATCGCTCGGCATCCTCGCGAGCGTACGCAAAGAGCGCGGCGAGCGAGACGCATCGGAAGCGGCATACCTCGAAGCGCTCGCCACGGCGCGCGGGCTCGTGCCGCCCGATGCGAGCGCGCTGACGTATGCCCTCGCCAACGTCGCGATCCTGCGCAGCGAGCAGGGCCGCTTCGACGAAGCCGAGGCGCTCGCGCGCGACGCGCTCACAGCGGCCCAGGGCATCTACGAGGGCGATCACGCGGCGCTGGCTGGGGCCCACGGACGGCTCGGTCGCGTCCTGCAGGCGCGCGGCGAGCCGCGGCGGGCGCTGCCCGAGTACAAACGCGCGCTCGAGATCTTCGAGCGCGCCTATCCCGAGGGTCACTCGCAACGGCTCGAGGGGGCGTACCAGTACGCGCTGGCGCTGTCCGCCGCAGACCGCAACCGAGAGGCCGAAGCGTTGACGCGGCGCACGCTCGCAACGGCGCTCCGCGACTGCCCCGACAACGCTGCGCTCGTCGCAGCCGTACGCGGCGCGCACGGCCGGATCCTCTCGGAGCTCGGGCGCATCGTGGAAGCGCGTGAGGTACTGAGCGAGGCCGTCGAAGCACAACGGACAACGACGTCGATCGACAGGTTCGAGCTGGGCGTGGCGCTCGTCGGACTCGCGGGGGTCCGCTTGCGGGAAGGTGATGCCGAGGGTGCGGAACGCGACTTGCGCGAGGCGATCGCGCTGTACCGCTCCCTCAACGGGCCAGAGAGCGCTCTCGACCTTGCAAACGCCCTCGACAACCTCGGGAACACCTTGCTCGTGTTGGAGCGCCAGGAAGAGGCCGAGGCGCTCTTGCGCGAGTGCATCGCGCTGAAGCGCGAGATCCTGCCTGCCCATCACGAGGACCTCGCCACGTCACTTCAGAGCCTCGCCAACGCGGTCGCCACACGGGGCGAGCAGGGTGAAGCGCTGGCGCTCGCCGCAGAGGCCCTCGAGATCCGGCGGCAGATCTTTGCGCCGGGCGACTCCGCGCTGCTGCGTTCCCACCTGCAGTTGGCCGCGCTGGCGTTGGAGGGCGGGGACGAAGCAGCAGGGGTGGAGCACCTCGAGGCCGTCCTGCAGGCGGCGGCCACCGAGGACCCGGCCCGGGCCACGCTCGTCGTCGAGGCTGCTGGGCGCATGGCCGGCGTGGCGCTCGGGCGGAGCGACCTCGAGCGTGCCGCGGAATGCACTGCGTTGGCCCTCGAGGTCCTGGGCCGCACCGACGGTGCGTCCGACGAGCTCCTGGGTGCCGCGTACACGAACTCGGGCTACGTCGCGATGTTGTCGAAGGATACTGCGCGCGCGCTGGAGCACTACTCGCTGGCGGTCGAGCACTTCCTCCGGCTGCCAAAGCTCGGCGCGCCGTCCGCGGTCTTCGCAGCCAACTCGCTCGCCATGGCCGCGCTGCAGTCGGGCGACTTCCCGCGTGCGGCGCGGGCGTTCGCCGACGTCGAACGGCTGGCCGATCGCTCGGTTGCCGTGCCGGCCAATGTGCTGTTCGACGCGCTGCAGTCGCGCAGCGTCCTTCTGGCGCGCCTCGGTGAGACGGAGGACCGCGTGCGGCTCGCGGAACGCATGCTGACACTGGCCGAAGCCGCGTACCCCGGTCGTGTCGAATTGACGTCGGCGCCCCACGGGCTCCTCGCGATGGCGCTGATCTCCGAAGCGCGCGCTGCGGCCACACGGGGCGCGGACGACGCCGTCCGAACCTCGTTGGCGCGGGCGGAGGAGTCCGCGCGTGAGTGCCTGCGAGTGCGCGAAGAAGCGCTCGCGGACTCGCGCAACTTCGCGTGGACGATCCTCGATGCGTCGAGCGTCCTGGGCGAGGTCCTCCTGGCGAGCGCGCAGCTCGTCGATCCCACCGGCCCCGAGGACCCGCGGCTCACCGAGGCGCGCGAGCGGATCGAGGCCAGCGCCGCCGCCCAGTGGTCCGACACGTGGACCGGGGGTCGCCGGCCACCGACCTCACCTGAGGCGGCGCAGCGTGTCGTACTCCTGCGAGAATACTCGAGCCACCTCGAGCCCGACGCGGGGCACGAGAGCGAGCTGCCCACCTGGCGCGAGCGTGCCGCCTCGTGGCGTCGATGAGCACCGAGCTTCGATCTTGTGGGCGCCTGCGCAACACAACGCGGTCCGCGGCGTGGTGAGGGAGCGGATCGCCCCGATGCGATCGCTCCGATCGTCGGACAGGAGCTCGATCACCGAGACCCACGCATCCACTGCGCAGAGCACGTCTACGGCAGCGGCAGCATGCGCGAGCACGACCGCGTCAGCCCAGCGCAAGAGGATCTCTTCGAGGATCGTTGGGATGAGAAGGCCAGCCCCCCGTCCTAGGACAGTCGCGACGAGAACCCCGACTTCGCCGTCGCCGTCCGCGCAGCCGACGACGCGCCTACGCAGATCACAAGACACGACAAGGCGTTGACGAAGCTCGCCCGCCTCGACGGAGAGATCGACGCGCGTTGCGCGAAGTCACTGACGGGCACCCTTGAGGGCGCGTGGCTCGCACCTGCCTGGGATGCCGCCGTCGCTCGGGAATCGAGACGCGCGGCGGACGGCTCGGAAGCTGCGGCAGCCTTGACCCAGGCGCTCACGGCGCTCGGGGCCGCGTTCGGCATGGCGCCAACGGAGTCGCTCCTCACCGCAGCGCGCGAAGCACGCGACGTGTTCATCGAGTCGAACCCCGCTTTGCCATCGGAATGACGCGCAACGGGAGTGCATGGTCCGGGTCCGGCGCTACCCGTCGGACGCAGCCCCCACGACCGGCACGCCGACGAGGAGCCCCAGCACGACGAACCCGAGGAAGTGCGGGTCCAGCCCGCGCGCAACGAATCCAACTCCCCCGAACACGAGGAGGGCGATCGCCGTAGGCAGCACCGTGGGCCGAGGATCGATCGCCCGCCGCCAACGACGCGACGCGCCGAGCGTGATCGCTCCGAGCGCGACGAACGTCACGCTCCCCCATAACCAGCCGGCATGGAGCCCGCCCCGTGTGTCGGGAGCGACCTCAGCAAGTCCCGCATCGAACTGGGCGAAACCGAAGGCGTGTGCGATCCCAGCGACAACGAGGAGCGCACCAGCGGTGTCGACGAGACGGCAACGAAGAGCGATGTTCATGACGCGAGAATCTGCCATGGGTTCGAGCGTCGTGAAAGCCACCCTGCGCGCGCCCGTACCGTGTGCAACCCGGAGCATGGGTAACACTCCTGGACAGGGTACGGTTCGGGTACATGGGTGACACCTTGGATCGGTCGCCGAGAGGCGTGGAGGTGTGCCGCTGCCCGGATGCCTTGGCACGGGACATTGACGCTGCCCTCGGTGCGGGGGGGCGGCGACACACGATCGCGAGGAGCGGGCTTGTGTTGATGCATCGCCCGAGCGCTGGTACCGCACCGAACGAGGCTGACTCGCATCAAGAGGAGGCACACCAAGCCCCACCACCTGTGGGTTCCGGAGAGTCCGGCCGCCCGATTCCGGAACGTCTGGCTTCCCGACTCGTGCGCCCCGACGAAGACAGGCAGCGCGAGGTGCCGTGGGCACGGTGAGCGTGCGGTGCAGTTCGACCGCGGCGCGTTTGCTCCAGCCGATGACAGACCAGGGCCTGCGCTCCAAGTCCGGTGTCCCAGCCCTGGCGGGGACGCTGGCAAGGACGGCTGCGACGATGCAAGTGGCCCCGCGGAGACAAGCCGTCATGGTGGCTGGATGCGTTTGCGGCTTGGAGTCTATCTGCCGAGAACGATGACGGCCTCCGCTGCGATGCGTGCCTCGAACGGCTCCTCTTGGTCGACCCATTCAGGGTCTTCGAACACGCGGATGTGATTCGCGCCGACCGGCACGTTCACGCTGATTTCGTCGCCTCCTCGCACGCTCAGGAGCGGATGGACGAGACAGCCGCCATGTCGCACTTGGAGCCGCGTGACCTCGTCGCGCGGTCCGGCCGAACGAATGCGCACGCTCGCCGCCGGCTGCATCTCGACGCGGAGGTCCAAGGGGTCCTCGTCTCGTGTCACCTCGATCCCGGTCAGGATCCCGATGTGTGTGTGCGTCACGACACAGAGCCCGTAGCGAGTGACCGGTAAGTCGTCGGTCTCAAAGTGTCCTTCTTCGATCCAGAATCCCTGGAACCCTAGCCCGAAGGTCGGCGGGTCCTGCGACCAGAACGCCTCGTGCACGCCCTTCAGGAGCTCGCCGCCTACGCGCACTTCACCCGCGAGCCGCACGGTCGGCGGCAGCACCAAGGCGACGTCGACTGCACCCGGCCTAACGGTGATCGGCGCGGACCACACCAGCCCCGACCTCGTGCGCGCGGAGAGCGCCACAGGCTCGACGAAGGGGCCCACGCGGAACGTACCATCGTCGGCGGTACTCCCGACGACCGCCTCGCTTGCGTCGATGATGACCCCGCCACGCGGTCGACCCCGCGCGTCGACGACGTGTCCCTGGATCCACTGCCCGCGGCGGAGGGCCAGCGGGACCTCGAGCTCTGCCTGCCCTGCGGGGATCACGAGCGCCTGCGCGAACGAGTCGCAGCCGAGCCGCTCGACGATGTCCGGCGCCGGCGCGATCCACCAGGTCCCCGCGGGGACGTGCTCGAAGACGACCTGCCCGAGCAGGTCCGTGGACTGCCTGGAATGCGCGCGCTCCGCGTCGCCGGACTCGACACGCGCGATGGACTCGCCTTCGGACCGCACCAGCCAGAGCTCTGCATCGACGACCGGCGCGCCTGTGACGTCCGTGACGCGGACGGTCAAGCGACAGCCGGGCTCGAGCCGGACCTCCAGCGAGTTCCGCGACCCAGGCGCGAACGGCCCGGCCTCGGCGCTTGTTCGGAGCCCTCCCGCGGTCTGGGCCTCGACCCTCAGCTCGAGGCCGGGCTGCAATCCGTCGAGCTCGCAGCGCCCCGTCGAGTCGGTGATGCCGGTCCATTCGGACCTCTGGAACGGTGACCAACCGATGACTTCGGTCTTGCACTGCAGGTACCCGAGCGTGCTGCCGTGCACCGTCACGTTGGCCTCGGCGAGCGGGCGCCCGGCGTGATCCGTGACGCGCACGTCGAGCTGCGCCGCGCGCGAGAGCGTGACTTCGATGGGGCGCGCGGGGTCTTGATCGCGGTGCACCGGCACGATGGCGTAGCCGACGGCAAAGCCCTCGGCGCGCAGCTCGAGCCCGAGTGAAGAGGCCGGCCTGACCTCGAAGCTGAAGCGCCCGTCTGGGGCCGTCACCTGCTCGAGTCCGACACACGAGTCGCCGCGCGCGGGTTGGTCCTTCACGCCGGTGATCCTGACGGTGACGCCTGGTATGGGCCTCCCCGACTCGAGTTCGACGACGCGCCCCGACAGCGTGCACTTAGATTGGTCCACGACGCGGAGCGTGATCGCGCGCGCCTCGTCGGCGCCCAGGGTCATCGGCGCACTGACGGTCGATGCCGCGTCCTTCCCGATGATGCACGCCATCAAGCGTACGGCTTCACCCTGGACGGCCAAGACCGTTGCGCGACCCGCGGAGTCCGTGTGCGGAGATTCGCCGGGGCGCGCCACGGAGCCCGACACCTCTTGCGGGCTCCAGCCGACGTCGACCGTGCTCGGGATCACGGCGACCAGGGCGCCCTCGATCGGCGCGTTGCTGCTCGCTTCGACGACCAAGACATCGAAGCGTGGCGTACCCGCGGCGCTGCGAGGTGCCTCGTTGCGAGCGCTCATGGCCTCAGCGGCCATGGCGTCTAGGGTGATGCTCGCCGGACCCGGCTCAGCGAGCGTCGGGGAGGCCTCGGGCTGCGGGACGGGGGGCGCGAACGCCGTCGCTCGGGACGCGCCGGCGGCTGCGACCGTCGGTGACGAGATCGTCCAGCCGAGCGCGCCGATGAACGCGACTGCGGCGGCGCACACAAGCACGGGCGCCAACGCAGGCGCAGCCGCGCTGCTCCGCCGCGCCAGGGGCCAGAGCGCCACAGTCCAGCGTGTGCGGTCTCCGCCGTTGCGCGCGTCGAGGCTGGCTCGGAGCTGTTCGAGCGCGCGCTTCTGCCGCCAACGGACGGTCCCGGCGGGGACCTCGAGGCGCGCGGCGATCTCGTTCAAGTCCATGCCTTGCACGAACCGCATCGCGATGACCCTCCGCTCGGGCTCAGGGAGCTCGCCGATCAGTTCAACGAGCAGCTCACACTGCTCGCGCGTCTCCGCGGCCTCGTCGGGCGGCGCCTCACGCGCGGCCTGCGTGGCCAGCGCGTCAGTTGCGACCTGGGTCCTGCCCAGCGCTCGGCGTCGAACGTGCCTCAAGGCCAACTTACGCACGACCCCGCCGAGCCACGGGCGCACGGAGCGCGGCTGACCTCGCAGCGTGGCCAACCAAGTGTCCTGCGCGAGGTCATCGGCGTCGGCGTGCTCTCTGACGAGCTGGTAGGCCAAGTTGCGGACCCACGGTCCATCGACTGAGAGATCCGCTTGCATCGGGCGTTCGAGCGTCTGTGTCATCACCACGATGTCCCTCGAACCGCGCCCGCGTTGGCAAAAACCACTGGATTTTGAGGGCTCTGGGCAAGGCCAGCCAATTCAGTCGCAGAAGGTCACTTCCAGCGTGTCCGAGTCGTTCCACCCCGCGCCGCCGATGTCGCGGTACCAGGACTTAGCGCGCAGCACGTCGCTGGCGCCCATGGCCGAACAACAGACCGAAGAGCCCAGAACACCCTCTCTCGAGCGCCTTCCATGCGATGGCCCCTCCGGGTCAACACTTGCAGTGAGCTTCGCTGGAGTGGGTGCCGGGACGATCGCTGTGAGGCGATCGAGCTGCGCCCCTGCCAAGGTGTGCCTGCGCCTTGCTTCCATGCCCGCTCGGAGTGGATCTAGCAGATTGCTTTGATCCAGGTGTTCGCGGGGGTCCGTCCCGCCTGCGTGCTGCGATCTATCCCACGGACTGTGCGTCGCTGACGGTGTGGGCGGCGGCCGTCCAAGGAGCTCGGCGCCGTCACCCGGACTGGGCGGTCCGCGCGGTTCGATCCTGCCCTCGCTGGTCCTCATCGTTGTGGTCTCCGGTTGTCCTGGGTGGACTACGTAACGCGCTCGAGGCGCGCCCTCCACGCGTGTGTCTTCAGCCCAGCATCCGCTGGTAGGGTCTTGCCGGCACCGTCCCCAATGTCGACAACGCCCAAGGGGCGCCCCGCGCGCACACACGCGTCGTCTCTTGGTCGTGAGAGGACGGGACCAAGCTGACGCCCTGATTGGGGCAGCACCGTTGCTCTGTGGGGCGACGGGCGCAAGCCGCTCCATCCGCAGGCGGACCTGGCGCGTGCAGCGGAACCTCCAAGCGGGGCCCGGGTTCGACCTCGCCCAGGCCCCGTTCCCGCCGCTCCAGCCATGCTTCGTCACGCCTCCTTCGTCGCTGCGCGCGTGTCCATTCCCTTGCTTCTCGCCTTCTGCGTCGCGGGCGCAGACGCAATCGAGCCCGGCCCGAACCTGGGGGCGGCAAGCGCTTCGGACCTGCCGAAATCCCGTAGCACTGCGGACGCGAGCCGCCCGAACATCGTCCTGCTCGTGTCCGATGACCAGGCCTGGGGCGGGCTCTCCGTGCCCATGCACCCCTCGCTCGCAGGTGCCTCTTCCCCGCGTATCCAGACGCCGAACCTCGCACGCCTGGCTGCCCAGGGCATGCGCTTCAGCGACGCCTATGCACCGGCGCCAGTTTGCAGCCCCTCGCGAATCTCGATCCAGACCGGCAAGAGCCCTGCGACCCTGCACTGGACAAAAGCTGCGCAGTCCGTCACTGCAGCGGACGGTTATCCGCTCGTCCCGCCCAAGTCGATCCGGGCGATTCCAACCCGTGACCTCACCATCGGTGAGCTGCTCGGCGCCGAGGGCTACGCCACGGCCCACCTCGGCAAGTGGCACCTCTCCGGGGGCGGCCCCGGCGCGCACGGCTATGACGTGCATGACGGTGACACTGGGAACAACGACGCAGCGCCCTTTGTCGACCCCAATCCGGGCGATGTGTTCGGAGTCGCCGAGCGCGCTCGCAAATTCATGGCCGATGCAAAGGAGGGCGGCCGACCGTTCTTCTTGCAGGTCTCGTACTACCCCTTGCACTATCCACAGAACGCGCGTCCCGCAACTCTGGAGCGGCTCCGCGCGCGCGGGACGTGGCGCAACGAAAAGGAGCTGCAGCGCGCAGCGATCACCGAAGACCTCGACGAGGGTGTGGGTCGACTGCTCGACGTCATCGACGAGCTGCAGCTCACGCCCAGCACCTACGTCATCTACACCTCCGACAACGGCCAGTCGAGCCCAGACAACGCTGGCCAGAAGGACCGTGCTCGGCAGAATGCAGAGCGACTGACGGGCGGAAAGGGGGGCTTGTCCGAGGGCGGGATCCGGGTGCCGTTCATTCTTCGCGGGCCCGGCGTCCCGGCAGACTCATGGTGCGCCGCACCGATCGTCGGTTTCGACCTCCTGCCAACATTCGCCGACTGGGCGGGCGCTCTGGACGCGGTGCCGAAGGAAGTGGAGGGTGTGAGCTTCGCCGCGCTCGCCCGGGATCCCGCGCAGGCGCTCGCGCGGCCGGAGCCAGGGCTCGTCTTTCATTTCCCTCATTACCAGGGTCAGGCTCGCCCCGAATCAGCGCTCCGCCGCGGGACATTGAAAGTGTGCCTCGACTACGAGACCGGTGCGGTCGCGCTCTACGACTTGGCGCGTGACCCCGGCGAGGTTACGGATCTGGCGACCGAAAGACCCGAAGAAGCCAAGGAGCTGCGGGAGGCATTGGTCGCGCACTTGAAGCGGCTCGGCGCGCAACTGCCAGTCCCGAATCCCCAGGCCAAGGGGGAAACCGCGGGTCCCACGGAAGACCGGCGAGCGCGCAGACGGAACGGCGAGCGCGAACCGAGGCGCGACCGCTCGAACGACCAAGAACCCGACGCCGACGGCCGCGACGCGGCGCCTGCCTCCGGCGATCGCCGCGGCGGCGGAGAAGAGCCCGATCGAGTGAGCGAAGCGCCGCCCGAAGCGCGGCCGTTCCTCGCCTTTCCTGGAGTGGAAGTCCACTGGGACGATGACTTCCTCTACGTCGCGAGCGACGGGCTGCCCAATCATCCGATGATGGTCGGAATCCGCGCTTGGAACCAGCAGGTGCCGCTCCCGCAACGGTTCACCGGTGAGAATGTGTTCCGGATCCCGCGCCGTCCCAAGCTCCTCGACGAGCCGATCCCTACGGTGCTCGAGGGACCGATCGCGTTGGCGGTCAATGGTGTGCCCATCTTCCACCCGACGACCCAAGGCGGGCGGCACGATGCGTTCGAACACGGCGAGCTCGACACATTCGGCGGACATGCCGGTCGCGCGGACGACTACCACTATCACACGGCGCCCCTGCACCTCATAGAGGTCGTCGGCCCCGGCAAGCCGATCGCCTTCGGTTTGGACGGGATCCCACTCTACGGCACGGTCGAAGCGGACGGCTCTGCCGTCAGCGCGCTTGACTCCGCCCACGGGCATCGCCACGGCGAGGGTCCGTACCACTACCACGGCTCGCTCGACAAACCGTACACCCTCGGCGCGTTCCGAGGTGCTGTAGACCTCGCAGCGCGTCCAGAGACCCAGGGGTGGCGTCCCTTCACGACGCCCCTGCGCGGCGCCACGATCACGGACTTCCAAGGAGACCCGCGTGCGCGGGGAGGGGCCGCGCTGGAGTATTCACGGAACAATCGGACCTATCGTATCGAGTACCGCATCAACGCAGAGGGCGGGGTGGAGTTCCGTTTCATCGCTCCTGATGGCACGGTGCGCGAGGAGTCGCATCCGGCGCCGCGCACCGCGGGCGCACGGTCGGGTGGCGCACGGTCGGGTGGCGCACGGTCGGGTGGCGCACGATCGGGTGGCGCACGATCGGGCGGCACGGGGCGCGGGGAACGATCGCCAGACGGACCGTCCGGTGCCTCCGAAGCGCCGCGCGAGCCATGGTTGACGGTGCATTCCGCCGAGCTCGACCGGGACGGGGACGGCCAGTTGACACGCGCCGAGCTTCGGACGGAGGTCGTGCGCGCCCTCGCGGGTTTCGACCAGGATTCGAACGGGCGCATCACTCCCGAAGAGCTCACCCAGGGCGCGCGCGTCCGGTCTGCTGTCGCGGGCTTCCTCCGGGAGCACCGTGCGGAGTTGGATACGGACGGCGACGGCGCGCTGACGCTCGGCGAAGTGCAACCGACGTTCGAGCGCTTCTTCGATGCGGCGACCAGGGGGGCCGAGGGCGATGTCCTGCAAGTCGAGCGTCGTGGCGCAACACCCGCACCGAGGGCAGAGCGCGACGCCCCACGCAGCTCCTCCCGCGCGGACTCCGCTGCGAGCGCGGACACTCGCCGTCGCCCGCCGTCGTTTGTGGTCGTGCTCGTCGACGACATGGGGTGGGACGACGTCGGCTTCATGGGCAACCGTGGGATCGCGACGCCGCGCCTCGATGCGCTAGCGGTGCAGGGCGTCGTGTTCGATGCCGCCTACGCCAATGCGCCGAACTGCGCTCCGACTCGCGCATCTCTGCTCTCGGGGATGTGGCCCGGTCGTCACGGTGTGTACACGGTCGTGGACAACCGCAATGACCCTGGTTCCGCACACCACCAACTCCTCGCGGCAGAGAGCGCTGCGGAGCTCGCGCCCGCGACCGAGACGTTCGCCGAAGCGCTCCGCGAAGGAGGCTACGCGACGGGTTTCTTCGGCATGTGGAACCTCGGGCGCGGCGCTGCAGCCCCGCGCGCACAGGGCTTTGATGTCGCCGTCGTCCCGCGTGACCTTGGGTTCGAATCGAACGCGTACCAGGACGGCCAAGGGCGTCGGCTCCCTGACGAACTCACCGCGCGCGCTCTGCAGTTCATCGTCGAGAACAAGTCGCGCCCGAGCCTGTGTTACCTCGCGCTCCATTCGGTGCACGCGCCGTTCGACCCCGAGCCGGATCTGCTCGCGAAGTACAAAGCTGCTGCGCTCGAACGCGGTGATTCGGCGGAGTTCGCGGCGACCGTCGAAGCGGTCGACCGTTGCATCGGGGGCCTCGTCGATGGGCTGAAAGCACAGGGGCTCCTGGACTCGACGATCCTCTTCTTCATGTCCGACAATGGCGGTGAACGGGGACGAACGGCGCCGCTGGCGGGGGGCAAAGGCGAGCTCTACGAAGGCGGCTTGCGAGTGCCCTTTCTCGTCGTCGGCGCCGGTGTCAGCGGCGGACGGCGCATCGACGAACCCGTCGTGAGCCTCGACCTCTACCCGACGCTGCTCGAGCAAGCTGGATTGTCGCCGGGGCCGAACCTCGATGGCGTCTCCTTGGCTGCGCTCCTCGCGGGCGGTCCGGCCCCCGATCGCGACGCGCTCTACTGGCACTTCCCGTGTTACACCGGCCAAGGCACCCCAGCGAGTGCCATCCGCAGCGGCAACTGGAAGCTCGTGCGGCGTTACGAAGCCGAGGAACCGGAGCTATACGACCTATCCGCGGACCCGCGCGAGGCGAGCGACCTCCGCGTGACGCGTCCAGAGGTCGCCGCGTCGCTCGATGCGCGCTTGACGGCTTGGCTCCGCGAGACCGGCGCCGCGCTTACACGCGGGCCCAACCCCGCGTTCGATCCGAATGCTCGGCGCGGCAGCGACCGTTCAGGAACAGGCGGATCGCGGGAGGAGCGCCGCATGAAAGAATGAGCCGCTCGGTGCCATCACCGCTAAGGTCGCGATAGGCCGGCAGGCTGCCCGCCATCGCCTAAGGTGTGAATTCGCCGGCCCGTGACGCCGGCAACGTGGCAACGGCGCGCAACACGGCCTCGAGGTAGGCGCACGGGTCGACTCCCGACGCCTTCGCGCACTCCACGAGCGCGCAGATCGTCGCAGCTGCTCGTGCGGGCTTGACGGTGCGGGCGAGCGCGTGGCCCACTCTGCCCCATGGCACGCACCGCCCACATCGCTCGACTCTGGCTCGCGTTCGGAGTCAGCGCGCTCTCCTCCGACCTGGACGCCAGCGTTCAAGCTGCGCCGCCCGCGGCGCGCGCCGCCGCACTTGCGAGCGCCGAGTCCGAGCTGCTCGTCGAGGCCATCGACGAAGTCCTGACGGTCGCATGGCGCGCTGGCGCGCCGGTTGTCACCGCGCGTGAAGCGCGCTCCGAGGACACCCGGCGCCAGCTGCAGCGCGGCGTGGTGTACGACGCGCGCCGCGGCGCGCTCTACACGTTCGCTGACAATCGCCTCACGGTCTACATGGTCGACCCGAAGGACGGCTCGTGCTCCGCTGGCCGGGTCATATGGGCCCCGCCGTTCGCCGCTGGTCCATGTGACCTCACCGCGATCCCAGGCTCGGATGAGCTGCTCGTTACGAACGGCGCTCAGGCCTTCGCGATCGACCCCGTCGAGCCCTTGAGCCTGCGCAACTACCGCGGGGTCGAAGCCCATGGGGGCGTCACGAGCGCCGCCATCGATCCGCGCTCCCACCGCATCGCGTACGTCGAGGTGTCCGCGGCGCAAGGGGGCGAGGCCCGGGTCCGGTTCGCGAACCCACCCGGCGAGCTCGTGCTCGACGGGGTGACGCCAACGCTCGTGCGCTGGCGCGCAGCAGGTGACTCGGCGGCCGCGGGGGCGCCGTTCGTCGGCGCGCTCCCACCCGCGGCGGCGCGCAGCGAGGTCCTGCCAGCCTCGCTCCCCGCGCGCCTCGCGTTTGGCTCGTGCGCCGACGAGGACGAGGGCACCGCGCGCGCCTGGCGGCTCCTCGGCGCGCTCGCACCCGACGCCGTCGTTCTGCTCGGCGACACGCCCTACATCGACTCGACGGACCCGGAGGTCCAAGCCCGCCGGCACCACGAGTTTGCGGCCTTTCCGCCGTTCGCCGAGCTCGCGCGCACGACGCCCGTGTTCGCGACGTGGGACGACCACGACTTCGGCCGCAACGACTCCGATGGCCGGCTCACGGGCAAGGAGCACGCGCGCGCCGCGTTCCTCGCCGCGCGCGGCGCGTGGCCCGCGCGTCAACCCGGCGACCCGGACACGGCGGCGCAGCCCCAGCCGGCTGACTCGCCCTGGCTGCCCTTGTCCACTCGACCGCGGGTGGACCTGCCCGCCAAGCTGCAATACGGGGCGAACGAGGAGGGCGTCTACACGTCGTTCCACTACCCCGAGGTCGACGTGTTCCTGCTCGACACACGCTGGTTCGCGCGCACGGCGCCCAGCGAGTTCGATCCGGCGCAACCGACGCTGCTCGGACGCGCCCAATGGGATTGGCTGCGCGAGGGGCTCCGCGGCTCACGCGCAGAGTTCAAGGTCCTCGCGTGCGGGATGATCTGGAACGGCGCCGTGCGCCCAGGCAAGACCGACCACTGGGGCGCGTACCCGGCCGAGTTCGAAGGACTCTGCCGCTTCCTCGGCGAGGAGCACATCTCCGGCGTCGTGCTCGTCGGCGGCGACATCCATCGCTCGCGTGTCGTCGTGCACGACACGAAGGCCCTCGTCGGCTATGCGCTCGTCGAGCTCATTAGCTCGCCGATGCACAGCCGCATCATCGAGGCCGCGAACGTGCCCCACCCGGGCCTGCGCTTCGACTCGGGCGAGGGCCACGTCGTCTGCATCGTGACTGCGCTGCAAGGGCGCCTCCGCGCGACGTTCCAGACGCCCGACGCGGTCCTGCATGAGGAGGTCCTCACGCTCCAGTCCCTCACCGCGCCACGCTGACCCGCGCGGGCGCGCTCGATTTGAGCCGCCCCCGGCAGAAGTCCAGGTTTTCACGGGCCGCGCGGCGGGCGGCGCCGCTCCGGGGCGCGTCGGCGTGCGAGGCACGCCCGTCGCTCACCTCGGCCCCATAATCACCATGTCGCACTTTGCTCGCTTCGCGCTCCCGCTCCTCGCCGCCTGCGCCGCGGCGCCCCTCGCATCGGCCCAATGCTGGACCCAGAGCCTCTGGGACGCTGCGCGGGGTGTCCCCGGCCCGAGCAACGGCGGCTATCCCGCAGTGGCGCACTCGACGACGACCTTCCCGACGCCCGAGGTCATGCGCCTCGAGAGCGCCGCCAGCGGGTTCGTCTCGAACGCCTACGAGATGGTCGGCCTGCCGCTGCCGCCCCCGGTCGTCGTGATCGAGGCCGAGCTGCGCGTGGAATCGGGCGCCTCGAGCGTCGGGTTCTTCGAGCCTGCGCGGATCAACGCGATCCTGAGCACCTCCTACCAGGTCATCGCCAACTTCGGCGTCGACCGGGTCTTCCTGTGGAGCGGCGGGTCGGGCGCGATCCTCGCGAGCGCGCCGGTCGATACGACGGTCTTTGCGACCTGGCGGCTCGAGCTGGAGCCCCAGGCGCATCTCGTGCGCCTCTACCGCAACGGCCAGCTCCTCTTGAGCGGCAGCGGCGTGCAGGGCAGCAATGTGCAGTATCGCTCGATCGAGTTCGGCAACGTCGCGGCATGGGTCGCGCCCGGCGCGGTCTCGGAGTGGAAGTGGGTGCGCCACAACGCGTCGGACGTCGACGACCTCGGGACATACTGCGCCGCGAAGCCGAATTCGTGGGGCTGCACGCCGCGCATGGGCTGGTCCGGACGGCCCGAGTGGAGCGCGCCGGGCGACTTCGACATCCTTTGCCAAGATGTGCCGCTGGGCGTCTTTGGCATCCTCGGTTGGTCGGTGGACCGCAACGCGGTCGTGCCCTTCGCCGGCGGCTATCGCTGCATCGGCGGCACGGCCATCTATCGCACGCCGATCCAGTCCGCGGGGCTCGACCCGAACCCCGGATGCCCGGCGGGGGGCGGCGTCTTGCGCTATCGCTTCAGCGACGAGTACGGCGTCCATCCCGCGCTCTCCGTCGGTACGACGGTCTTCGCGCAGTGGTTCTATCGCGACCCCGCCGCGGGCGGGTGGGGCCTCTCGGAGGGCTTGAAGTTCACGATCTGCCCGTGACTCGGCCGCGCCGCTGGAGCTCGCTCCGCGCGCGCGCAACGCAAGTCGCGCGGGCCCGCGCCTCCGCCTTACACGCCCTCTTCGGGCCGCGCCGAGCCCGCCAACAGGCCGGCCCCCGGGCTCCGTTACCCCGACCATCTCACTGCCAGCCGGGGCGTGCGTCGTGCGCCAGGTCGGCCTCTCCTACAAGCAGCAGGCGCTCGAAGCCGTCGTGCAGCGGGGCGCAACGAACCACCTCTCGGGTGCGCTCGAGGCGCGTCGAAGTGCGCGCCTCGAGCGATCGGTCTCGAACCAGGCGCCGTCACTGGAACGGCAGCCCGACCGCGTTACTGAAGTTCGAGGTCGCCGCGCCGCTCACGGTCACGTCGCGGTGCCAGGCTTGGAAATACCACGTCTGGCCGGACATCGCCGCCACGGGGCCAGTGGGCTGCGAGAGCTGCGTCGGGTCGATCGAGAGCGAGAACGCGCCAGCCCCGCCCGTGTTCAAGATCGACGAGGAGTACCGCCCGATCGCGCCGCCGAGGCACAAGCGGCCGGAGCTGCCCGGCGGGATCGTCCCGCCGCTCAGCGCCGGCGACAGCGAGCAGAGGAAGTAGCCGAAGGCGTTGGTCGTCATGCCCTCCGCGCGGAGCGACTTACCGCCGGTCGGCGCGAAAGTCCCCACGGCGTACATGAAGGAGCCGCGGTTCCGGTCGAAGGCGTTCGGCAGCCCTTGGCAGAACTGGAACTGCGCCGCACAGGTCGGATCCGGGGGGGCGGAGTGGACGGCCCCGTAGACGTCGCCGGGGAGGCCCAAGGACGACTGTTGGATCCAGGCGGTCAACGCCTCCCGGCTCCCGAGCTCACCGTGCTCGTACCGGCTCGCGATCTTCGGCGTCAGCGTCTCGCTGAACGTCCCCGTGAGCCCGAGGTAGCGGTCCGAGATCCCGATGCCCAGGCCGACTAGGTTCACCGTCGCCGAGCGAATCACCTTATCGCTCGCTCCGGGGAACTGTCCGGCATACGAGATGATCCAGCGGTCCTGCAACGTCGCGACATCGGGGCTGACTTGATCGAGCGTGAAGTTCACGTTCTGCATCGCGTCGAGCGCCTGCACCTGTGCGACGACCGCGGCGTTCGCGATGTTGCTCGATCCGGAGGCCACGACGACCTGGACATCACTGTCGGTCGTGTAGTCCCTGCTCCAGCACGCGAGGAAGGTCGCCGCGGCCGAGCCCGCGAGCGACGCGTTGATGAGCCCGGACACCTGCGGGGCCGAGAGTCGCCCGGCGCTCGCAGAGAGCGACAGCGGCGCCCGGAACAGCGCGCCGTCGAAGCGCAGCAGCGAGCCGAAGACCTCGTACAACCCAGAGGCACTCCGGCGACGCCAAGCGATGACGGAGTCCGAGGTCGCGGGTGCAATGCACTTGGAGATCGTCGGGTCCTCATCGGAGACGGCGATCGTATTCGTGATGTAGATCTCCGACGTCAACAGGGTCCCGTCCTCGTCGACGATCCGCGCGACGATATCGGAGTCGGTCGCGTTCCAGAAGCGCTGCCAGACGATCGTGAAGTGCGCCCCCGCCGTGCCGCCGGTGAACGAATCGCCGCAGATATCGGCGCTCAACCGATCCACTGCCGTGCTCGCGTCCACCAGGAACGCGGTGCCGACGACGCCGCTGTCTGCGTGCCGCGGCCGCGCGCCGATGCGTCGGCCGAGCCCGCCGCTCGCGCCCTCGACGTACGTCACCAGGAAGCTCCTCCGGATCGCGGTGCAGGCGACCCGCGGGCGCACGCGGTTGGCCGAGGTGACGTCGATCGCGGCGTCGAAGCTGACCAGGCCATTGGTGCTGACAAACCAGCTGCGGACGTCGTGATCCGTGGCCGAGAACACCTCTTCGACGACGACGAGGTAGCGGTCGGTCGTGGGGTCGTAGGCGACGTCCGGCTCGAGCTGGTCGATCGCGGCGGTGCTGACGGTGACGCTCGCGATCAACGGATCGATCACTACCGGCCAGGTCGCGTCTGCCAAGAACGACGCAGGGACCGTGAAGCGCAGCGCTCCGTCGAGGAGCTGCGTAGCGAGCGGCAGCTCGCGCCCTGCAGCGTCGAGCACCAGGGCCGCGCCGTAGGAGACGCCGCCCAGCCCGTTCAGAAACCGCCACCCAGCGCCGTCCGGGACAGGCGCGAGCTCGGTCGTAAACGCGAGGTCGAGCACGAGGTCGCCGCTGCCAGGGGCTGCGTCGAACGCGAAGCGCTGCTCGAGCCCCTCAGGCGCGATGATGTACTCGCTGCGCAGCGCGCCGCGGTCGAGCACCACGCGGTCCGCTTCGCGCTGCACAGTCAGCGGAGCGAGCGTGAGCGCCTCGCCGCCGCGGCGGGCGCCCTCGACCTGGAACCGCACAGGGAAGTTCCGCGGGGCGTGCGAGCCCAGGAAGGGCACGAAGTCCGCGCCGTCACGACCGAAGCTCGCCTTGTAGTTGACGCCGCGGACCCAGTGCGTACCGCGCTCGTCGACATCGAACTCGACCTGCGTGCGCGCCGGCGCCGTGGTCTCGAGCGGCGACACGAGGCTCGACTCGAGCTGACGCGGCTCGTGCTGCGCCGCCGCGCGCGCGACGGAGTCGAACGCCGCCGGCCGATCCACCGCCGTCGCGCGTGCGCCGACCTCTTGCACCTGGCCCTGCGGTGTGAGCGCGGGGACCTCGGCTGGCGTGCGGCGGTCAGGCCAGGCGACGTACCCCTCGTGGGGCACCCGGACGTCTTGCGGCGCAGCCGCGACTACGGTGAGGAGTAGGGAAAAGTACATGCCTCGGGCTGGGGCGAAGGTAGAAGGGGCGGGGAGAGGAAGAGGGCGGCGCCCCCAAGGTCGGAACTACTGCGTCGCCGGGAGCGTCCCGGGGAATCTGCGGAAAGCGGCGCATTGCTGCCTTGGCAGGGAAAGCACGAAGCGGCGCGCGCCTTCGCGCGCCCAGCGCGGGGTGGAGGCACCACGACGGGCTGGACGACGGCCCGAATAGAGGCACCCGCGCGCGCGCTCATGGCCGGGGCGTGTCTCGCGGCAGGAGTCAGCGTGGTCTGGGCTCTGAGCCGACTATCCTTCATGCGTGACGCTGCCACCTGTGACCCTCGGCCCTGATGACCCGCTGGAACGCGCGGCGCTCGACGCTGCAGCGGCAGGGGATCGCGCGCCGTTAGGGCAGCTGCTGGAGGGGTATCGCCCCCGCCTCGAGCGCATGCTCGCCATGCGGGCCCACCCGCTGCTGCGGGGGCGCGTCGATGGGACGGACCTCCTCCAGGACGGCTACGTCGAGGTCTTGTCCCGGGTGGAGGCGTACCTCGCCCAGCGCGTCGCGCAGGACCCGGCGCGCCTGCCGTTCTTCGTGTGGGTCCGGTTCATCGCGGCGCAGCGGCTGCAGCTCGCACATCGCCACCACCTCGGCACCAGCGGGCGTGACGTCCGGCGCGAGCGCGCTGACTTCGACCTTGGCTTCGATGCTGCGAGTTCGATCGTCCTGGCCAACGCGCTCCTCGCGAGCGGCGTGACGCCCTCTGCCGCCGTCGCCGATGAAGAGCAGCGCGAGCTCATCGCCGAATCGCTCGACACGCTCGAGGAGCTCGACCGCGAGATCCTCTTGTTGCGGCACTTCGAAGGGCTCACCAACGTCGAGGCCGCGGCGGTGCTCGGGATCTCCACCTCGACCGCGAGCCGGCGCAGGGTCGTTGCGCTCGAGCGCCTGCAGCGCGCATTGACGAGCGCTGGCGTGCTCCTACCTGACGGCGCCATCGAGCGCTTACCTTCGTGAGCGACGAGGCGCGTCAGCGTGACGGCGCTGCGGCCGCGGGTGAGCCGCGCGAGCCCGGCTCGCGCGGGTCCCAGCCGCCTAGTGCCCTGCCGCCTGGTGCCCAGCCGCCCGAGCCCGACGAGCTCGACCTCCTCGCCGATTCCGTCGACGCGTTCGAGGCCGCTTGGCGCCGCGGCGAGGCGCCAACGATCGAAGACTGGGTCGCGCGCGCGGGCGCACTGGGCCCGCGGCTGCGGCCGCTGCTGGCGAGCCTCACGCTCGTCGCGCGGGCCGCGAGCTCGCTCGGGAGCGCGACGCTCACGGTCGCAGCCCCGACCCCGGCCATGATCGGCCCGTTCCGGATCTTGCGCGAGCTCGGGCGCGGCGGGATGGGCACTGTGTACCTCGCCGAGCAGCGCGGCCTCGGGCGCACCGTGGCGCTAAAGGTGCTGTCCGCGGGGCTCTCGGCGGACCCACAGCTGGTCGAGCGCTTCCGCCGCGAGGCCAGCGCGGCCGCGCGCCTCGCGCACCCGCATATCGTGACCGTGCACGAGTTCGGCGAGGCCGACGGCGTGCTCTATTACGTGATGCAGTACGTCGAGGGGGTCTCCCTCGAGCAGGTCTTCGCGCGGGTCGCGCGGCGCGAGGCCAGCGCTGTCCGTCGCTCGCGAGAGCCGAGCGGCGTCACCGCGCTGATCCGCAAGCTGCGCGCCGGCGACGAGGAGTCGCCCGATGACGCGACGACGTCGCTCGGCCCGCGCGAGGCGGCGCGCCTTGTGCTGCAGGTGGCGCAAGCCTTGGCCTTTGCGCACGCGGGCGGCGTCCTCCACCGCGACGTCAAGCCCGGCAACATTTTGCTCGACGCACACGGCCGCGCGCTGCTGGCGGACTTCGGGCTCTGCCGGCTCGCGGACGAGGCCCAGTTGACCACCCCAGGCGACGTCGTCGGCACGTTGCGCTACATGGCGCCGGAGCAGATCGATGGGGAGCCTGGGACGCGCAGCGATGTCTATTCGCTGGGGATGGTCCTGTACGAGCTCGTGACGCGGCGCCCGGCGTTCAACGCGAAGCGCCGCGCGGCGCTCGTGCGCGACGTGCTCTACGCCGAGCCCGCGCGCCCGCGGAGCATCGACCCGAAGCTGCCGGCCGACCTGGAGACGATCACGCTGAAGGCGACGGCCAAGGTCGAGGCGCAGCGCTACGGGTCGGCGGCGGACATGGCGCGCGACCTGGAGGCGTTCCTCGCCGGCGAGCCCATCTCTGCGCGCCCTATGAGCCTCGGCTATCGGCTGCGGCTGTTCAGCGCGCGGCACAGGGCGGTCCTCGCCGTGGTCGCGGCGTCGCTCTTCGCGCTGGCGTGGCTCGGCGTGCGCTACGTGCGCGACGGGCACGCGGCAGGGGCGCGCCTCGAGCGCGAGGCTTACGCTGCGCAGCTCGCGGCCTCGGAGGCGGCGCTGCTCTCCGGCGCCGTCACGCGGGCGCGCGCGCACCTCTCGGCCGCACCCGAGGCGCTCCGCTCGTGGGAGTGGCAGCACCTTCTGCTGCGCTGCGACCAGAGCCTAGGTCGCGTCCAGCCGTTCGGGGGCGACGCGGCGATCCGCGCGCTCGACTATCACCCTGAAAAGCGGCTTGTCCTCGCGGGAAGCGGGCGCGGCGCCGCGCTCATCGACGAGGTCACGTCGCAGGTCGTCGCGCGCGGCACTGTACCGGACGTGACGGCGGTCGCATGGTCCCGCGACGGCGCGAGCGCGTTCGTCGCGGGCTATCGCGCGGGCCTGCACCTCGTCGCCGCCACGGACTTGGCTTCGTCCGGCAAGGCTCTGCGTGTCTCGGGCGCGATCGACCTCTTGCGCTCGCTCGCGGACGGGCGCATCGCCTACGCGACCGAGCCAGGTGAGGTCGGCACCTGGGACCCCTTGACGGGCGCGCACGAGGTGCTCTGCGAGACGCATGTGCGCGCACTGTGGCTCGGCGTCGACGCTGATGAGCGTCACCTCTGGGTCTTGACGGCGGACGGCGTGCTGCGCCGCTTGGGTGATGCGCCGCGCGAGCTCGAGCTGCCGCGGCACGGAGACGTCTTCCTGCACGCGGCTGATGTGGACCTCGCGGCGCGGCGCGCTGCGCTGTCCTGCGCCTCAGGCAGCATCTTGGTCGTCGACATCGATACGGGCCACATCCTCAGCGCAGCCTCGATGGGCTCGACCTCGTTCTCTGTCGAGCTCGACACGCAGCACGACCTCTTGCTCGCGGGCTGCCAAGATCACCTCGTGCGGATCTGGCCAGCAAGCGGCGTCGGCCCGCCGATGACGCTGACGGCGCACGACGACGACGTGGCGCGCGTCGCGCTCGCGCCTGACGGGCGTCGCTTCGTGACCGGCGACTACATGGGGCAGGTCCACTTCTGGAGCGCGGGGCACTACGGCGCGGCGATCACCTTGCGGGGACACGTCAACGATGTCTGGTGTGTGGCCCCGAGCCCGCGCGATGAGACGCTCGCGAGCGGGGCGCGCGACGGGCTGATCCTCGGCTTCGATCTTGCGCACGGCGGGCCGCCGCGTGTCATCGCTCGAGGGCTGGCTGGCGTGGGAGGGCTCGCCTTCGACCGCGAGGGCGAGCGGCTCTTCGTCGCTACGATCGGCGGCGAGGTGTTATTGCTCGATGCCGCGAGCGGCGCGCGCGTGGCGGCAGCGCTGCGCGGGGAGGCGCGCGAGCTCGCGCTCGACGAGGCGCAGCAGCGCCTCTATGTCGCGACCACATCGGGGGTCGATGTCTACGACGCTGCCCTGACCCTGCAGGCTGAGACGTACCCGATCCCCGGCGCTGGGGCGTTGCGCGTCGCGCTCGACCCGCGCGGTTGTTGGGTCGCGGTCGGAGACGCCGCAGGCGCCTTGCACCTCCTCGAGCGCCCGAGCGGCCGGACTTTGGCGAGGCTGCAGCTGTTCGATGCTGCGGTCGCCGATCTTGTCGTCGATGCGCGCACGGGGCTGCTGGCCGCGGTCGCGGCGAGTTCACGGATCGAGTTGGTCGACGTCGAGCGCCGCGCCCGCGCGGGCGCATTGGAGTCCGCTAGCGCGGGCGACGTCGGTGAGGTGGTCCTGAACGTGACGTTCAGCGCCGATGGCTCGCGCCTGTTCGCTGCGTGCCGCAGCGGCCGGGTGATGGTGTGGGACATGGTGGCGAGGCGCCGGCTCGTCGACCTCTCGGCCCACGCGAAGTACGCCAACTTCGTGACGGTGGACCCGCGCCAGGGGCGGCTCTTCACGGGGGGCGCGGACACGACGGTGCGCGTGTTCGACCTCGTCAGCGCGTCCGCGCGGCTGGCGTTGAACCCTGGCGCCGGCGACACCGAGGCGCCCTTCAGCGATCCGCGCATGGGCCACTGCGCGCAGACTCACTTTGCGCTCTGCGCGCTCATCGAGGGGGGCGAAGAGCGGCTCGGCTGGACCGGGACATTGATCATCGGGCTCAAGCGCTTTGCGCCCTTCGACCCGGACCACGCGGTCCTGGCGTCGTTGCTGTGGAACCTGGCCGGCGATCCCGCGGCCGCCCGCCGCGAGGGCGCGCTGGCCGCGCAGAACCTGGCGCGTGCGCGCCGGATCGGGGGGGACACGCATGTGCACCCTGTCTCGCGCCTCTTCGCGGACCGCGCGGCATGGATGACATTCGGTCGCGCGTCGTTGCAGCTCGCGTCGCGGCTGCCACTGCCACGCGCACGCTGCGACTGAGCGTGAGCCGCGGCGGACCGGGGGACGGCCCAGGGAGGGCAGATTGGGCGGTGCGATCGGCCTCTGTTGCGCTCGTGCCTCTGCGGAGGTCCCGGTCCGCGCCGAACGATGGCCGCAGGAGGCACGAGGGAGCCCAGCGGGGGCGTCGCTCAAACACCTCTGTGCGATGCTGGGCAACTCGACGTACATCGACGCCTCGGGCGCCGTCAGCGTTGAGGCGATGGTCGACGACCTCGGGACATAGCGCCATTGGGGCTCGATCGCCGGCACCGCCGTCGACCTCCAGGGCGGGCCGCCACCCGTCGTCGGCTGGGACTGGTGCAGCGGCGGTGCGCCTCCTGCGCTCACATTCACGCCGAGCGCGTGCTCCGCGGGCGCGCTCGATGCGCCGGGCTCGCTCGGGTGCCCGGGCGCGGTGAACTTCGTGCAGAGGTTCGGTTCGAATTTGGGATTGAACGTCCATCTGCACCTTCTCACGTTGGACGGTGTCTACGTCACGGATGGACCGGGCCGCGCTCCGACATTCCATGCGGCCCCGACGTTGACCGACATCGAGGTGACGCGTGTGCACTGCGACGCGCGCCAGCGCATCGAGCGAGTGCTCCGCGCGCGCGGGCTCCCACCGGAACCCGGCGACGAGCCTGCGCAGGTCAAGGGCGCGGACGAGTCGCTCTTGCCGTTCTTGCAGGCGGCTTCGGCGCAGTCGAGGGTCGCGAGCGGTCCGGACATGGGCCGCTCGATTCCGCGGCTGGTCGACCCTGTCACGCGGAGCTCGGACCGCGACCGGCTCGAGCCGCCGCGCGGTGCGCTCGTCGCGAGCTCGGACGGCTACTCCTTGCATGCGGCGACGTGCATCGAGGCGGGTCGGCGCGCCGATTTGGAGCATCTCCTGCGCTATATGGCAAGACCGCCGTTGTGCCAGGGCCGCCTGATGTTGCGCGAGGACGGCAAGGTCATCTGGAACTTGCGCAAGCCGTGGCGTGACGGCACGCGCTCGTTTGTGTTCGCTCCGCTCGTCTTCCTCGAACGATTGGTCGCGTTGATCCCCCATCCTCGCGAGCATCAGCTGACGTATCACGGGTGCTTGGCGCCAGCCTCGCCGGTGCGCGGTCACGTGGTGCCCCCATGTGCCAGAGTCGCTGCCGCCGTCGCGTCGTGAGCGCCCGACGAGCTCGAGGAGCGGCGCTGCGAATCAGCTTGTCGCGCGGAGGCGCTTCTCTTGGGCGGAGCTCCTGCTTCGGGTGCTCTCAGAAGAGGTCTCAAGCTTCCCGGGTACACCTCGGTGGCCAGTCGCTCGATCTCCTTGGGGCCGCCAGGCGCTCGCTGAGGGTGAGCGGATCGAAGTCGAAGCCGCGGGTGCCATCTCTTCCCGCGGCCCGATCTGCGTCTCGCTCGTGATCGCAGCGCGAGCGACGTGTCGAGGTCCAGACTCTCTTGCGTCGGCGACTTACTTCGCGAGGCGAGCCCCGCTGACATTGAACTGGCACGCGTTGAGGGTCTCGTCGAACGCCTCGTCAAGGCTCGCGGCTGCCGACGAGCTGATCGTCTTCAGTCACGCCAGCACACACCCGAGCTCTACCTCCTTGTCTTCGTCCTGCGCCATGCCCCAGGCCGCGAGCGGCCGACGGCGCGTCTTCGACCGCTTGCTTGAGCGGAGATACGAGAGCACGTTGCGGAGGTTGTGGACCTGGCGCCGCTGAGCGAGCGGCGCGCTTGCCGTGCTTCGCGTCCACGGCCTTCCTGAGCGCTTTGCCCTCGTCGAGGACAAGCCGCGCGCGCTGAGTGAGTTTCTGTCCACGCTCCTCGAGGCTGGCAAGCAGATCGATCACTACCGTCGCGTTCTCGGCGGCGCGATCGAGCACGCACGGCGACGCTCCGCAGGATCGAGTGCGCGGGTCGTTGTCCCAGGACGTCACCCGCATGGACCGGCCACTGCGTCTCGCGTTCGGAACCCCAGAAGGACGAGCCCGGATCAGCGCAGCCTTGACCCAGCGAGCTTCGGCCACGCGTGCCTCATCGATGTCGCCGCACCGCGCCAGCCGGCACTGCGCAGGAGCTCGCCCCAAGCGGCGCGCGCGCCTCCCAGGTCACCCGCGCGTCCTGATGCGATCGTGAGGCACGCGAGCAGCAGCGGACGGTGTGAGTCGGCGGCGGGGACCCGCGCGAGGGCCCAGCGTAGCTGGGACACGGCGTCGATGCCGGGCATCGCGCCGCGGGTGGCCAGCGCGCCCTGCAGCGCGTGCTCTTCGACGCCGACGCGCCGCGTCCGCAAGAGCGATTGGACCAGCCTCACCCGCGAGGCGCGTGATTGCGCGTCGGACTCCGTGAACAACCCCCAGCCGTAGTCGCGCGCCCACTCCACGCTCAGTCGCGCCGCATGCTCATGGCGCTTCCGTGCTTCGTCCCGGGTCAGGACGGCAGCGTCGCGGCGAGCGTGCACCTCGCGCGCGTCGTCGTCGCTCCAGATTCGGATCGCGCAGTCCGAGCCCCCCGTCGCGACGCGCCCGCGCGCCTGGTCGACCTCTAGGGCCGTCGCGTAGGACCCATGCGCGTCGAAGGACGCGACCGGAGTCACCGTCAGTCCGGCCCAGATGTGGTACGTGCCGTCCGAGTCGGAGGCGACGATCCGGTCCGGGCCTGGTCCGATCGCCACACAAAGGAGCCGCTCGGCAGATTCGCCTCCACCCGATGCGTCGAGGGTCGCGACCCGCGCGCCGTCGCGGAGGCGCAGCAGCGCGACCTGAGACGTCTCGTCCACCGCGGCCACGATGCCCCGCGCCGCATCGACGGCGAGGTCGACGACGCCGCCGCGGCAGGCCGGGGCTCGCCACACCACGGCGCCGGTCGACGGAGCGAGGCGCGCGAGGTCGCCCCCGTGCATCCCGACCACGACGTCAGCGCCGGGCGCGGCGCCCACCCGCGCCAGCGCGCGCGCAGCCTCCGGCAGCGCCACCGGACCGCCGAGGGGATGGCCTCGGTCGTCGAAACGCTCGAGGCCCGCGTCGGAGAGGACAAGCAGCGCCTGGCTGGTCGGGTCGACCACCACCCGGTGCCCGCGGTGACCGCGCAAGGGTGCCACGGCGCGGGGCTCGCCGCGGACGACGTCGAAGATCCGCAGGTGACCGTCGCCCCCGGTCGCGGCCACGTCGAGTGAACCCGGCAGGAAGCACACGTCGGTGACGGCGTTGCCGCACTCGGGCAGCACACGCATCGGCTCGGCCCGATCGATGTCCCAGACCACGACGAGGCCGTCCCGCGCGCCGCTCACCATGTGGCGCCCATCGGGGTGCAGGTCGATGGCCCACACGTCGTCGAAGTGCCCCTCGAAGACCCGCTCACCGCCCATCGCGCGCAGGTCCCAGGTCAACAGGTCGCCGCGGACGTCGCTGGAGTGAACGAGGTCGCGGCGCGGGTCGTATGCGGCGGCCCAGATCGGCCCCGAGTGGCCCCGCGCGAGACGGGTCGTGACGTGCTCCTCCCCGCGCGTGACAACGAGCACGTGCCCCTGCTCCGAGCGGAACGCGGTGAGGTTGCGCTCCGGGTCGAAGGCCGCCTGAGGCATCGGGTTCCCGCGCGTGAAGCGCCGCCCGACCACGTCCCCGTTCGCGACCAGGAACCTGAAAGTCCCTCCGTCGACGTCCATCACGTCGACGGTTCCGGCGCCACGATCGAACGCGAGGAGCTGACTCACGCGGCCACCCGCGCGCGCCTCGACGGACTCGCAGACCGCGCCATCCACCCGCCCGAGCTCGCCGAGGTGGGTGAGGAACCACGCGGTGTCCGCGTCGCCCAGTGTGCCGATCCGGCCGGAGCCCACCCAGACCACGTGGCCGGTCGAAGTGTGCACCCGTTCGGCTTTCGCTTGGCCGTCGCGCCACCGCCCGATGAGGCCGTCCCACGTCCCGAACAGGACCGATCCGTCCGCAACGCACTCCAGGCTGACCACCTCGTCCCCGACCGCGATGTCGGCGATCCTGCGGGGCGGGACGCTGGCCTCGAAGACCTGTAGCTGCCCGCTGTTCGTCCCGACCGCGAAGCGCGCTCCATCCGGGCTCCAGCACAAGGAGCGCGCGGTCGGCACGTCGATGGTCGCGAGCGAGGCGCCGCGGTCCGGATCCCAGAGCGCCACGCCGTCGGAGTCAGCGATCAGCAGCGGCCCCCCGACCGGAGAGACGCAGAGGTAGCACCCGGACGTCCGGCGCCCCGGGAAGACGTGCTCGTGCCGCAGGCTCTGGTCGGTGAGCGCACGGGTGTGGCTCCATTCCCACCCGCGATGCTCGGGTGGCGCCTGGTCGAGGTGCAGGCGCGCCCGCGACACCGCGCCGACGGCCAGCGCCGCCCTCGCAGCGGCGAGGTGCGCCGCGTAGGAGCGCCTCGTCAGCTCGCGGTCCTTCGCGCGCAGGTCCGAGACGTAGAGCGCGCCGAGCGCGGCCAAGGCCGCGACCGCGCCCACCGCGAGCGCCACGAGCGCGCGGTGCCGCCGCGCGAAGAGCCGCGCGAGGTACATCGCGCTCGGGCGCCGCGCCGTGATCGGCATCCCTTCGACGTACGCGCGGAGGTCGCGCGCCAGCGCCCCGGCCGAGGGATACCGCTCGGCCGGGAGCTTGGCCGAGGCCTTCAGCGCGATCGTCTCCAAGTCGGTAGGGATCTCGCGCCTGATCCGGCGCGGCGCCCTGGGTTCCGTGTAGAGCACCTCGCGGAGGAGGGCCGCGTGCCCCGTGCTCGTGAACGTCGGCGCGAGGGTCAGCAGCTCACGCAGGACCAAGCCGAGCGAGTAGACGTCGCTCCGCTCGTCGCTGTGGCCCTCGACCTGCTCGGGCGCCGAGTAGCGCAGGGTGCCGACGAAGTCGCCTTGCAGCGTCAACCCGTGGCCGCCCACCACGTGGCACACGCCGAAGTCCATGACGCGCACCGCGCCGGCGTGGTCGACGATGATGTTCGCCGGCTTGACGTCGCGGTGGAGCACGCCTGCGGCGTGGGCATGCTGCAACGCCTCCGCCGACTCGGCGACGATACGCGCGACCTCGGCAAAGGTGAGGCGAGGCTCTGCCAGCGCAGCGGCGTCGCCTGCGCCGAACGCGGCCCGCGACGTCCAGGCGCGCACCAACTCCGCAGCCGTGACCGCCGGCTTCGAGGTCGGACCGACGCCGCCCTCGGCGCGCCGGGGGCGCGGCCCCACGAGCTGCGCCTCCAGCAGCTCCTCCAGCGTCGCGCCCTCGACGTACTGCATCACGTAGAAGTGCTGCCCCTGCTCCTCGCGCGCCTCGTAGACCGCGACGATGCCCCGGTGCTGGAGGCGCGCTGCGGCCAATGCCTCGCGCTTGAAACGCGCGAGGAAGGACGGATCGCGGCGGGCGCCGCTCGCCAGCACCTTCAGCGCGACGAGGCGCCCGAGCTCCGGGTCGCGCGCGAGGTACACGATGCCCATCCCGCCGCGCCCCACCTCGCGCTCGATCTCGAAGCGGTCGAGCCGCGTCGGCGGGGCCGGCTGGCCCGGGGCCGACAAGGCCGCGCCGGCGCCCTCGAGGAGCGCGAGGCCACGCAGGAGCTCCAGGAGCTCGGGACCCTGCTCCGGGTGCGACGCCGCGAAGCGCTCGACGTCGAACGTGGGGTCGGCGCGCAGCGCCGCCTCGGCGGCCGCGAGGAGGTCGGCGAGCTTCGACTCGGCGTCGGTCGCCCCGGGATCGTCACGGTCGTCCATCGCGATGTCCTGGATGCCCGGCGTGGCACCGCCGGCGCCCACGGTCCGCTCACCCCATGCCCCCGGTGAACTCGAGGCCGAGCGTCCGCACGACTGCCTGGAGGCGCTGCAGCGCGCGCATGTGGCGGAGGCTGGCGCCGGGCTCGGTGATCCCGAGCAGGCGCGCGATCTCTGCGTTCGAGAGGTGCTCGAAGTGCCTCAGCACGAGGACCTCGCGGTCACGGTGCTCGAGCGCCTCGAGGGCCCGCGCCAGCTGGGCGCGTTGTTCCTCGCGCGCCAGCGCCTGGGTGGGCGACGTCAGCTTGCCCTCGAGGATGCTCGCCAGGTGCACGGACGTCGCGGCAGGGAAGTCGCCCGTGCGCGCCTCACGGCCGGCGTCGCGGGCCGCGACGCCGAGATGGGTGCGGCGCGCCTGCGCGAGGCACTGCGCCGCGAGGAAGCGCACCCAGAGGAAGAGCGGGAGGCCGTCCTCACCCGCGCCAGTCCGCTGGGAGAGGTACGTAGGCAGGCGCTTCGTCACCTCGAGGAACGTCTCCTGGACGACGTCGGCCACGTCGACACGACGCGCCAGCGGCGCGTCGAGCCGGGCGCGGATGACACGCTCGAGGCGCGGTCGATACCCCTCGAGCGCCCTCCCGATGGGCGCGAGGTCGCCCGCGGCGGCGGCGGCGAGGACGGCCGCCTCGCCGCTGTCGCGCGCGTCCTGCGGCGGCTCACCGTCGGACCGTGAGGGAGGCATGCGCTCCCGGAGTCTAATCGCGAGCCGGGCAACCCGCTGGGCCCCGCCGAGGGCGGCCGACCTCCCTCGGTGCGACACGGGCCCCGAGGACCGAGCCGCCGCCAGTCGGGCCCTGGGTCCTCGGTTGCGCCGAACCGGGCCGGAGCGCCGGGGTTCATCGGCGCCATGGCGCGAGGCGACGCTCACGCCGCGCTCAGGGGATCGGGACACCGACGGCATTCGTGAAGTTCGACGTCGCGGCGCCCCCGCTCGTATCACGGTGCCACCCCTGGAAGTACCACGTCTGCCCCGGCATCCCCACGACGATGCCGCCCGGCTGCGAGATCGTGAGCATCGACGTGTCCAGCGAGAAGCCCCCGTTGGTCCCGGTGTTCAGCACCATGCTCGAGTAGCGCCCGATGCTCCCACCCAGGCAGAGCGTCCCGACGTTGTTCGGCGGCGTCACGCCATTGCCCGGCGTCATCGAGACCAGGAAGTACCCGTTCGAGTTGTCAGGCAAGCGCGTCGCGATGAGCCGGATCGAAGTCGGAATGGCGGCTGACGCGACAGCTCGCAGGTACGAACGGAAACCCGTCGAGTTGGGCTCGCTCCCGCACAACTCGTACTGGATCCCGTTGACGAAGTCCGCCGAACGGGCGTGGCGTATGGCGCGGATGTCGCGCTGGCTCGTTGGGTTGGTGGTCGAGCTCGAGACGTAGGCCGACACACACTCGCTCGAGGTCGCCTCGCCGTGCTCCCAGCGCGATGCCACGCGGGGGTGCCCGGTCTCTCGCATGCTGATGTCGAGCGCCTCGTGGGCCTGGCTGAGGCCGAACTCGCCGAAGACCACATTGAGCGTAGTCTCGCGGATTACGTGGTCCGACGCGCCCGGGAAGAGGCTGGCGTAGCTGAGGACGAACTGGTCCTCGATGACGGCGATCGTGGGGTCACCTTGATCCAGGAAGATGTCCACGTGCTCCATCGCGCTGATGTTCTGCTTGTTCGCGACGTACGTGAACGTGCTGGAGCTCGTCACGCCGAACGTGACGCCGATGACGTCGCGGTCGGAGATGAAGTCCTCTTCCCAGACCGCGATCGAGCCAGGGACGGTCGAGGTCCCGAGCGCCGCGCTGCTCTGACCCGACACCGACGGGTGTGCGTACCGCCCGGGGATCGAGCCCGAGAGCGCGAGCGGGTTGCTGACGGCGCCCGCGTCGAAACGCACGGCCGCGCCGAGGATCTGCGAGAGCCCGGTGGTGGGGTTGAACCGACGCCAGACGATGTTGCAGTCGTCCCGCCCGGGCGTGATGGTGTTGCTGCACGAGGGCTGCTCGTCGCGGATCCCGACGAGGTTGGTCACGAAGACCTCCCCGGAGACGTAAGCCCCGTCGGCGTCGACGGAGCGAGCGACGATGTCCGCGTCAGTCGCCGACCACTCGCGCTGCCAGACGACGACGAAGTGGGCGGACGACCCTGTGAACGTGTCGCCTGCGACGTCCGCGTGCGCGCGCGCGCTCGCCGTCCCGTTGTCGACGAAGAAGTGCACTCCTTGCGCGCTGGTGTCGCAGTGGCGCGCACGCGCGCGGATCTTCGTCGGCGTCGAGTTCAAGGTGAAGACGGTCAGGAACTGGCGTTGATTCGCCGTGCACGCGACTCGGGGACGCCGACAGTCCTGCGAGTCGAAGTTGATGTACACGGCGGAGGTCGGGATCAGCGCGCCCAGCGACGTGAGGTAGTAGGACTTGACGTCCCCGTCCGTCGCAGAGAACGCCTCCTCGAAGACGACCATGTACTGGTTGGTGATCCTGTCGTAGGCAACGTCGGCCTCGCTCTGGTCTTTGATGTCCGAGTCCACCACCGTCGACGAAAGGAAGGGGTCGATCGTGACCGGCCAGACGGCTTCAGCCAGGAAAGCGGAGGGGACGACGAAGCGCAGGCGCGCGCCGTCGTAGGCGACCTCGAGCGGCATACTCCTGCCGCGCGCGTCGAGGACGGTCGCCGCGCCGTAGCGCGCCCCGCCCTCCGGCCCGTCGAACCGCCACCCGGCGCCCTCGGGCACGGCCGTGAGGTCCGAGGCGACCGCCACATCGAGCAAGAGGTCGCCCGTGCCGAGCGGCGCATCGAGCACGAAGCGCTGCTCGACACCGCCGACGGCGGTGAGATACTCGCTGCGCACTGGACCCCGGTCGAGGACGACCCGATCCCCGTCGCGGCTCACGACCGGAGCGGCGAGCGACGCGGAGACCGCCCCGTGCCGCACGGATTCGAGCAGGAAGCGGATGGGGTAGTTACGGGCGGCCTCCGAGCCGAGGAACGGGATGAACGTCGCGCCGTCGGGGCCGAACGAGGCCTTCCACGTGTGGCCCATGGCCCAGTGCACGCCGTCCTCCACTTCGTAGAAGACCTGCTCGTCAGGCGGCGCAAGGGCGAGCGCGGGGTACGGGCTCGGGCCGCGCTCCTCGACCCTCGCCGCCGCGGCGGCGCCTGCGCGCGGGACACGCGCGTGGGTGGCCTGGGTCGCGTGGTAGAGGTCGAGCTCCGCTTGAGTGGGCGGCCGGCGGAGGTCGTCGGCCTGGGCCGGGGGCGGGCCGAAGCTAGGGCGTTCCTGGGCGCCCGCGAGCGCGAGGCTCGCGAGGGTCAGTGAGATCAACGTGGTGGTCGACATGGCGAACTGCGTGCGAGGACGACCCCGAGCACCTCCCTTACGGGGGAGCGCGTGCAACGGGGAAGGGGCGGGGCCGGCACGGCGGGCCCACACGTCTCACTGCGCGGCTCGCCGCGGAGTTCACCGGATTCGCCGATCGGCGGCCGTTTGCCGCCCTCCCGTAGCCTCGCGCGACGCGGCGGCGGACGGCCGCGAGCCGAGCCAGGAGGGGCGGAGGCGGGTCGAGCCGGTGCCCAACGTCGCCCCGGGGACATGCACGCCTCGCCGTCACGCAAGCGCGGGCGCACGCACGAAGCCGAGTCGCCGCGCTCCATCCGTTCGCTTCGGGCTGTGGCTCAGCGTGGCTCCTGTGGCGCTGTCGCCCTAGGCGGCAGCCACTCGCTGTGCCGAGCCACGATGTCCCAGCTCGCGCGTCCGGTCTGATCTCAGTAGAGGTCTTGAGCTGCCGTCGGTGCGGGGGTCGGCGACACATGATCGCGATGATCACGGACCCGCCGACCATCCGGCGCTTCCTCTTGTACCTCAAGTTGCCCCCTGACCCATTGCCGATCGCCGCGGCCCGTGGGCGTGCGCAAGCGGTCCTCTGCTGACCGCAGCGCAGGTCCGATGGCCCTCGCCCGGCCTTCAGAGTCAGCCTTCGGAGTCAGTTGGGTCGGACCCGCTCCGAGCCTCGCCCGCAGCTCGCGAGGAGCGGGCTTGGGTGATTGCATCACCCGAGCGTTGGTACCGCCCGCAGGTGGCGCGGTCCCCCACACCCGCCCATGTCGCACGCTCACACGCGCCCGGCATCAGCGCCCATGGACGGGGTTTCGCACCGAACGAGTCTGACTCGCACCAAGACGAGGAGCGCGAGGCCAATCGATGGAATGCCGGGGCAGGAAGACCCTCAATGGAGCGCTGCTCCACTCTTCGACGTCGTACCCGTCGGCGCGCAAGTCGAGGTCAAAGAGTGCCCTCTCACTCCGCCTTCCGTCCGTTCAACGGCTGCACCAACTGCGTCCGCCACTTGCTGCGGTCGGGCTCGAGCCCCGGGTCGGTCCAGTACACCTCCCACACCCCACCCGACGCGACCTCACCGTGCTCCGCGAGCCATGCAGCGAGCTTCGCATGCGTCTCGGTCAGGCGGTGGTACTCGCCGACGTGATCCCCAGTCACTGCGCGCCCCCCCGGCAGCGTCGACGCTTGAATGCGCCCGCGTCCTTCGACGCCCTTGCGCACGGGCACACCGACCTCCAGGTCGAGCTTGCCGTCCTTCTCGCCGTGGTAACGCGTGAACGGGGGTCCCGCGACCTCTCCACCGACCTCGCCGACGTACCGCACGACCTCGGGCAGGAGCGCAGCGAGCGTCCGTGAGATCTCCGCTGGCGCGACCTCGGTGCGCACCGTCACGGTCGGCTGCACCGTGAGCTCGACCACCGTCCACGTCGGTTCGGTGAGCGCTGCAGCGGCGGGCGGGAGCCCGAGCTCCTTGCGCACGGCCTCGGGCGCGGCGAAGACCGCGTCCTCTAGCTCCACGTCCAGCTCGACGATGTCTGCCTGGGCAACCATCGTGAAGCCGTGCATGGTGCGTGTCGTGCGATACGGCACGAGGATGCCCTGCACCATGCGCCAATCGCCGAAGCCCAGCGCGAGCGTGCCTGCGCCGCGGTTCGGGACGCTGACTTGCATGTCGATCCGGTGCACGAGGAGCGAGTCCGCGCCGACGTACCAGACGTCCGGTTTCGGGCGCGCCTCGTCCGCCCCAGGCGCATCGAGCCCGACGTCCTCGGGGCGCTTCGGCGCCAGCTCGATGCGGTGGCAACGCTCGCCTTCGAGGGTCTCGGAGCCAGCCAGCACCGCCGACTCGTACACCGTCTGCCAGGGCACGAAGCGCCGCAGCGCCAGCATGCGTAGCGCCGCCGCGCCCCGCCAGCCGCGGCGCAGGTCGACCCCCATCGGGCTCGCTTCATAGTGCACACCGGCGTCGCAGCCCTCCACCGTCTCGCCGTAGCCAGGGAACGTCCAACCGATACGCCCGCGTCCCACCGCGTGGTGCAGCTCGGTGTACTTGCCCTCGAGCGGCACCTGCTGCACCTTCATCGTGCCGCTCGCGCGCAGGGTCCCGGCGTTCGTCGTGTTCGGCCTGGCGCCGATCACACGAGCGCGCGCAAGGGCGAGCAGCTCCTCGGCAGAGGGTCCATCCGCGCGGCTTCCCGCGGGAGCCACGGCGGCGAGGGCGAGGGTCAGCGGGAGCGCCAGCAGCGCGACGATCGAGGTGAGCGGTGTCATGGTCCGTGCTCGAGACAAGGGAGTTCCCAGGGCCATCTTCCAGTACGGCCCCCCCGCAGGCGCGACATCGCGCTTTCTGGAAATTCCCGAGCGCTGGCGCACTCAGCGCCAACGACGGTCCAGCCACCAGGCGCCGCAGAGGCCGGCGACACAACCGCCGAGGTGCGCACCGTAGGCGACGCCCGATCCATCGCCGCCCGACTCCAGGACCGGCGGCAGGACGTTGTCGAGCGCGACGTACGCGCCCGGGACAAAGCGCGCGGGTTCGGAGCATCACCCATGGGGAGGAACACGCGCTGTGCAGAGCGGGGTGCAGGGATACCAGGGCGAGCCGGCCCTCGACTCGAAGCAGGATCACGAACGCTGTGCGCGTCCCGGCACGGGTCGCTGTCCCTGCGCTCCGGACGCGCTGGGATACGATCGCGCGCAGTCGCCCGTAGCCACGCCGATGTCCCACGAACCCGCCCCATTCCCCGAGACCCGTTGGAGCTTGGTCCTCGCCGGTGGCGAGCTCGGGGCACGTTCGACCTCCCCGCGGGACGCGTGGGAGCAGCTTGCCCAGCGCTACTGGCGGCCCGTGTACGGGTACATCCGCGCGAGGCGCCGCTTGTCGCACGAGGACACACTCGACGCGACACAGGACTTCTTCCTGTGGATGCTGTCCAGCGGCTTCCTGGCCCGCGCCGACCCGACACGCGGCCGCTTCCGGGGATTTGTCAAGGTCGCCCTCGAACGCTTCCTGATCGATCGACACCGCGCAACGTCGCGGATCGATCGCGGCGGGGACGCCAGGATCCTGGCCCTCGACCACGGGGACATGCCCGAACTCGAAGCGGCAGCCATTGAAGGGAGGCGTCCCGAGGACATTCTGGACGATCTCTGGCGCCGCCAACTCGTCGAGCGTGCACTGGACCGCCTGCGCCAACGCAGCGCCGAAGAAGGTCGCGCCCACCAATTCGCGGTCTTCCGCGCGCACACGCTGGGCGACGAGGACCCACCGCCGAGCTACGAGTCCCTCGCCGAACGCTTCGGCGTCTCGCGCGTCGACGTGACGAACTGGTTGACGCGGATGCGCGCCCGGTTTCGCAGCGAGCTGCGGCGCGAGGTCCTCGAGACCGTCGGCGACGCGCGGGAGCTCGACGACGAGCTGCGTTGGCTGTTGGGCGAGGCAGAGGAGCAGGGCGCATGAGCCTGCCCGACCGCGCCCTCCCACGTCTGCTCGCCGCGGCGCGTGCTGCGGCGAGCGACGAGGCTCCCCTCTTGCAGCGCTACGAGCTGCGCCAGGAGCTGGGACGCGGCGGGATGGGCGTCGTGTACGCCGCCTTCGACACCGAGCTCGGCCGCGACGTCGCCGTCAAGCTGCTCGCCGGAGCGCACGGGCTCAGCGACGCGGCGCGTGCGCGCTTCGTGCGCGAGGCCCGCGCTGCGGCGCGCCTCAACCACCCGAACATCGCCGCGGTGTACGACGCTTCGGACGAAGCGATCGTCATGCAGCGCGTCGATGGTCCGACGCTGGAGCGTGCGGCGATCGAAGATCCGCGAGTGCTCGCGTCGCTCGTGCGTGACGCCGCGTTGGCGCTGCACTACGCGCACGCCCAAGGCGTCGTGCACCGCGACGTGAAGCCGTCGAACCTGATGGTCGAACCGGGTCCTCCAGCGCGGGTCATCGTGACGGACTTCGGCCTCGCGCAGGAGACGCGGGACGTCGCTCGCCTCTCGACGACCGGCGCGCTGCTCGGCACACCGGCGTTCATGGCGCCTGAGCAGGCGCGCAGCGGCCCGACCGACGCGCGCACGGACGTCTATGGCCTGGGCGTCACGCTGTATGCGTGCCTCGCCGGGAGGCCGCCGTTCGAGCGCGCCGACGTGGTCCAAACACTGCGCGCCGTCGCCGAGGACGAGCCCACACCGTTGCCGCGCACAGTGCCGCGCGACCTCGCCATCGTCGTGCGCAAAGCGATGACGAAGGAGCCGGAGCGGCGCTATCCGAGCGCCCTGGGCCTCGCGAGCGACCTGGACCGTTGGCTCTCGGGCCTGCCCGTGGAAGCGCGGCCGCCGTCGCTCCTCTACCTGGCGCGCCGACATCTGTCGCGGCGACGGGGCGTGCTCCTCGGCGCGCTCGCCGCCTCACTGCTGGGCGCGTTGGTCTTCGTGCCCGCCTGGCGTGCATCGCGGCAGCGAGCGCGGCTGGCCGAGGACGCGTTGGCCCTCTCCGACGTCGTCGCCGCGACGCTGCAGAACGTGCGCACGTTCCGCGAGACCTTCAACGAGCCGCTGGCCGAGGAGGCCCTGGCCCGCGCCATCGCGCGCTGCGAGGCGTTCCTCGCCGAGCGCGCCGAGGTCGGGCGTGTGTACGACTTCCTGGGGCGCCTGCGCGAGCAGACCGGCGACGTCGCCGGCGCGCGGCGTGCGTTCGACCGCGCGTTGCAATTGGACCCGGGCCTCGCCACCGTGCGGGTGGATCGCGGTGTGCTCCTCGCGCTGCAGTACGGCGACCACATCGCGCGCCAGGACCTAGACGCGGCGCCGCTCGAGGACGTGCGCCGCGCGGCGTTGGCGGACCTGGCGCAGCTCGAGGACGCCGGCGCCGGCATTGGCCCGACACGCGCACTCTTCGCCCGCGGCTTGCGCGCGCAGCTCGAGGGCCGCAACGCCGAGGCCGAGCGCTGGCTCCTGGAGGTGACGGAGCTCGACGACGTCCACCACGACGCATTCCTCAGCCTATCGCGCCTCTACGTCGCCGAAGGGCGGGACGAGGAGGCGATGCGCGCCAGCGTGCGCGCGGCAGACCTCCTGCGCGGTCACGCCGTGACGTACCGCGCGCGGCGGGATCACAACGGTCCGCTTGCCGCCGGCGGCGGCGACCTCGGAGCAGAGCCCCGCGCGCTCGCTGGACTCGACGAGCTGGTGTACGACTTCGGCGCCGCCTTCCGTGCCCGCCCGACGACGGCGACGAGCCTCGCGGCGCGCGGCCTCGAGCGCTTGCGCGACGCAGCCTTCGAGGCCGCGCGCGACGAACGCGGCGAAGCGCTGCGCCTCCTTGACATCGCCGTCAGCGAGCTCGACGGCGCGTTCGGTGCGGAGCCGCGGCCGGAGTACGCGCTGTGCCGGGGTGTGTGCCACGCGTTGCGCGCGCGGATCCTGGACGCGGCGGCGCAACACGCGGGCGGACGGCAAGCGCAGCGCGCCGCCTCGGACGATTACGAGCGCGCTGCGGAGCTGGGCGAGGACCCCGTGCTGCTCGTCGCGCGAGGCCTGCTGGATCTGCGGCGCGCGGCCTCGTTGGTGTTCGCGGGCGAGCCGACAGAGGCCTCATCCCGGCAGGCTGCCGGGGCGAGCTCCTTGCGGCGCGCGGCGGCCCTGCTCGCAGACCGGCCGGAGCTGGCCCGGCATGTCCGGGCCCTGAGCGGAGCAGATGCAGTGGATTGACTCGGGCGTCCGGACCGCGCCCCGCGGCACGACCCGACCGAGGCCCGGGGCTCCCTGTCGTCGTCCCAGGCTCTGACAAGGAAGCCCCATGCGACAACGATACCCCTGCGGTAAGGAAGGACGTGCTGGGGCAGTTGACCAGCGGAGAGCCCGCAAGACTCGTCGGTCAGGACGATGGAACCGAAGGCGCGGATGGCCGCCGCCCGGCCCGTCGAGTTGGCCATCGCCGCCGCGCAATAGGTCGTGCCGATCGGCCCCGGGTCCCCATAGGAGAGACGCGCCACGAATGCATGTCGCGTGAGGCCCAGGAGCTCCGTCTGGACCCAACCCGCGACCGCCCGCCCATCACCCGAGACCGCGCGCACATTGAAGAGTTGCGGGGGCACGCAGGTCCTGCACGCCTGTCGGCGCAGTCCAGATGCAGTCGGGGTTGCCGCGGAAGACGACGGCCGAGTGGACCGCGCCGCTCGCCGTCGCGCTCTGCGTGATGTCCGTGCACCATGTCGAATCAGGCGTTCCCGCGGTGAGCTCGCGGCTCGGCAGGTTCCGTGCAATCGGCCGCTGGTGGTCCGAGTTGGTCGTCGAACGATACCTGCGTCGCGCGCGCCCTTTGATCGCATTCCGTTTCATCAGACGAGCGACGCGCCTGACGGAGCTCAGAACGTCGCGACGTGCTCCGCGAGGACCTGAAACGAGTCGTCGTCCAGGTCCTCCAGCACGATGGGCACAAAGCGTGGGTCCGTCGAGTCGGGGCGCAAGATCACGCGTTTGTGCTGCTCGCCGTCGCGGTCGCGCACGACCTCGCTGCCGTAGACCTTCAACGTGAATCGACCGCGGTGCTCGACGTCCGTGATCGATGCGTGCTGGACAAGGACGACGCGCCCTTCGCGCGAGCCGCGTGGCATGCGCCGAAAGAGGCACCACGAACCACTGGGAACGCGGCGATTCATCGACTCGCCGTCGACGCGGGCGACGAAGTAGTCCGAGCCGCCCGAGAAGGGCTCTGGGAGCTCGATCCACTCCGGCTCACCCGCGACCTGCTCGCCGCTGAAGACCCCCGCCGCGATTGAGAGGTCGTAGAGGCGCACCGCGCGTGGACTCAGGGCTGCCTCCTCGGGCGCGAGGGCGACAAAGGGGTGCGGCGCGGCTTCGGCCTCATCGAGCTGCGCGCCCAAGCGCCCACGGAACCACGCATTGGTCTCCTCGTCGACGCTCCAGACATAACAGCCCTTGAGGCCGCGGCTCATCAGCGTCCGGTAGGTGTTCTTGATCACGGACGCCGCGAGCGCGCGCCCGGACTCCGGGTCTTCCTTGATCAGGGCCTTGAGGCCGCGCACGGATTTGTCGTAACGGTCGCGCGCGTTCGGGTCCGTGATCACGACTCCGTCACGCACGACAAGGTCGGGGCCGAGGATGACTCCGACGTAGTCAAGCTCGAGCCCTTGACACGTGTGGATACAGCCGACCTCGCGAATCGAGTCGGGCTCGATGATCCAAGCGCTCCCGTGGCGATCGAGGTTCCACTGCATCTCGAACCCATGCTCGGGGATCACGATGTCCATGGCGCTGGGGTCCCTCTTGCTCGTCCACGGCCAACAGTAGCCCGCGACGAGGCGCGAGTGCTTCCCCCCGCCTTCACGGTTCTTTGCCTCGATCCAGCGGCGGAGCTGGACCGGCGAATCAGCGACTTTGAACTCGAACTCGGACGGATCGAGCAGGGGGTGCGCTGTCTCTTCGATCTGCAGCGTGTTGTCGAGCCACGCGAGATACCCGTCGGAACCGTTGCAGCGGAACTGCGAGGCAAGCTGGAGGTGCGTGACTTTGGCGCCTTCGGCACGCGCCCAACGTTCGATCTCCGCGCGTCCGCCGATGTCCTTGACCGTCACGCGCTGGCGCTCGTCGACAAAAAAGACCGTTGCACGCGCGGCCCGGATCGCCTCGAGGATCTGGTTCTCGCCCTCGTTGCCGTAGAAGCCCGACTTCTCCGTCAAGCGGTGCGCCTCGTCGATGATGAGGGCGTCGAAGGCGTCGCGGGCGGTGTTCTGGAAGCGCCCCGAGCTCTGGAAGAGCGCTGAGATACGCGTCTTGGTCAACGCGCCGCTCAGCTTCCTTTCGAACACATCGCGCGGCGCGGCGTTGCGCGTGACGTAGGCCGCGTTGAGCTGCGCCTGGCCGACAAGCTCCGCGAGCAGGTTGATCGCGACGACGGACTTGCCCGTTCCAGGCCCCCCTTCGACGATCACGACCTCCTTCGTCCCCGCCCGGGCGCGCGAACGCGCGATCCGCCCCAGACACTCTTCGTAGACGATCTTCTGGTCGTCGATCAGGACGAAGTCCTTGTTGCCGGCCATGAGCGAGGCTAGGTGGTCGGCGAGCTGCTTCGAGGGGCGGATGCGCCCGTTCTCGATGCGGTAGAGCAGGGCGCCACGATCGCCCTTCCGCACGTGGCCCGCGAGGAACGCGCGCAGGAGGCCTGCCTCCGAGCTGATGAAGACGGGCGCCCGCTGCATCAGCTCGTCGAACTTGGCGCTGCGTACGACGCTCGCGTCGGCGCAATTGTGGAGATAGGCACACGGGCGCACTTGCACCCCGGCGCTGTAGACCTCTTCGTTGAAGTCGGCGAGCAGCGCTGCGTAGCTCCACGCCTGGTACGAGGGGTGCGCCGTGTCGCGGAGCGACCCGCCGAGGCGCGTGCGCACGATGTCCGGCCGTGCGCTGTCCTGGACCTCCGTCCACTGCTTGAGCTCCACGATGACGACCGTGTCCTGACCCGCGTCGTCGCGGCCAGTCAGAATGAAATCGACGCGCTTGGAGCTCGCAGGGAGCCGGTACTCGATCGCGACGCCCGCGTCGTCGGGGATCTCATCGCCGGCGATGACTCGGTCCATGTGCTGGAGCGAGTTGCGCCAGGAGTCGATCTCGGAGGAGCCGGTCCGCGTCCCGAGTCGGAGCCGCATCTTGCGCTCGATCTTGTTCGCGATGACGTTGCGAAAGACGTCCTGCCGGAAGCCGGCCTTCGTGTCGGCGTAGACGATCATGCCGCGACGGGAGCAGCGGAGGGACTCGGCGCGTTCATCGCCGCGAAGTCTACCGCCCATGGGCGCCGCCTGCGGCCTGCAGCGCTTCGCCCAGGCAGTCGTACACGCGCGCAGACGCCGGCGACGTCGAGAGGTTTCGCCTGAAGGCAGCGGTCACGAGCGCAGCGCGGACTCCTCGTACCGTCCGGCACAGACGTGCGCGCCGCCGAATCGCCTTCGGCGAAAGCACGTCGAGGGCATCGAGGTCTTACCGGCGGAACGCGATTGGCCGGTGCTCGGTTCCCGACTCGCGAGCCCCGCTCTACGAACCACTGCGAGTGAGCGAGAGCTGCGCCGCTGTTCCGTCGGTCGGTGCCGTCGCGGGGTCGAAGGGTTGCTCCCAGCGCCCTCCCGCGCCGTCGACCATCGTCAGGGTCCAGGGTGCGCGCGGAGGTTCGACCGGCGTCTGTACGGCACGGAGCGGCACCCGCACGTGGCGCAGGGCGTTCGCCGAACGCAGCAGCCTCGACCAGAGGAGCGCTCCGCCTGCGTCCCGGAGCTCGATCCGAGCCGGGTCGACATCTGGCGTCGCCTCGAGCTCGAACGCGGCCCATTCGTGCGGCTCGGGCGACAGGCGGACACGGAGCGTCGGCTCGTTGCCGTCGACCTCCACGGTCGCCCGTGCCACGGCGACACGATTCTCGACCGTCACGAGGTAGGTACCAGGGATCCGAACGAGGAGCCGACCGAAGCCACGCGGGTCGAAGTACTCCTGCGCACCGAGGTCGGAATCCGCGCAGGTATGGCGCACGATCCGTCCCTCGGGATCGGTCAGGCGCAGCACGTACCCAGCGCCACCGTCGGGGATGTGTGCCTCGACGAGCAGCTCCACTGGCTCGTGTCGAGCAAGGACCAGCGGGCCGACCGAGTCACCCTCGGCGAGGCGGAGTTGGAGCGGTGCGAGGGGCGCTCCGGTCCGAGTCCGCCCGGTGAGGGTGATGGCCCCGGCGGGGAGCCCCGGTACGTCGAAGTGGCCAAACGAATCGGCCTGCAATTCGAGCGGGAGCGCGAGCGCATCGGCGACGAGGTACGCCTCGGCCCCGGCCGGCAGCTTGCCCCGGACACGCGCCGTGTCCGCCACGGCGTGGCGCGCCTCCACGGTGACGATCCCGTCGTGCTCGAGGACCGTCGCGAGGTCGCTCGTGTAGGCGACCCGGAGCGTGCCGTGCGTGCCGTCGCCGACGCGCAGGAGCGTCGACGGTTCGAGTCCAGGGGGGAGCATCACGCGCCCTGACGCGTCGGCCCCGAGCGTCGTGTGCCGCGCGCTCCACCCCCGCGCCGCGGCGGCCGGATCCTCGACATCGAACGGCGGGCGCTCGATCCAGACGGTCCGAGCGCCGAGGGTGGTCCCGTCCGGGTCACGGAGCGTGAGCGTCGGCCCGCACGTGTCCAGCGAGTCGAGCTCGGAGAGCTGCACTGGGCCGAGCGCACCGTCGGGCGGGATCGTCGCGCCGAGGCGTTGGCCCTGGCTCTGGATGAGCAGGCGGCCACCCGCCCGCAGGGCGCTCACCTGGATCGAGAAGTGACCGTCGGCGTCGGTGACCGTGCGTGGATCGGGTGGCTGTCGACGCCACTCGCCACGCGCATCGACGGTCAGGCGCGGCGTGTCCGGTCGAATGAGCTCGACCGTCGCCGCAGCGACCGGCTGACCGTCGACGCCGAGCAGGCGGCCGGTCACGACGAGGCTGCGCGCCGCCAGGCGCAGGTCCAGGGTGTCGTCCGGGCCCAGCCGATTGACCATCGAGGTGCCGCGGGTCGCGTCCTCGGCGTAGTACCAACCACCTGGCGTGCGCAGGGCGAGGACGCCGTGGCGGTCGGTGTGACCGATGAGCGTGCGCTCTTCGCGAGCCGGATCCTCGAGGCGCAGGACGGGCACGCCGGCGAGCGGCTGACCGTCTGCGTTCCGGACCACGACCTCGACGGCCCGCTCCGTCAGCGGGCTCGAGGATCGCTCCAGTACCACAGTCGTCGGTGTGCGGGCCGACGGCGCCGCCATCTCGTCGGGCGGGGCCTCTCGAAGCACGCTCGACCGCGACGCGCTCGCGAGGAGCGCGTCGGACTCGTTCAGCGGTCTCGCCGTGCCGTTCAGCAGGACGGCGGAGGCCGTTGCGACAACGGTGATCAGCACCGACGCCAGCCGAGGGTCACGCAATCGAGCGAGGTCCCGGAGCGTGCTCCACACGACGGCGACGAAGGACCAGCTACGGCGGGGCTCTGTGAGCTCGTGGTCGCGGGCGCGGGACTCGAGGACCAAGTCGCGCAGACGCGCGATGGCTCGGCGGTGGCGCGTCCGTACCCCAGGCAGCGGCACGCCGTCGAGGGCAGCGATCTCGGAGAGGGAAAGCCCTCCGAAGTACCGCCGCTCGATGAGCGAGCGGCTCTTGGGCTCGAGGCGAGCGACCTGCTCGCGCAAGGAAGGGCCCGTGTCGTCCCCGTCGGCCTGCAACACGAGCGGCGCCGCGGCACGGGCATAGATCGTCTCGCGATCGCGTCGCGCGGCCTCGCGTCGCCGCATGCTGGAGGCCACTCGGTAGGCCATCGTCCGCAGCTCGCCCACGGACCAACTCCGTGCGACGTGGGCGTCGCGCAGCGCGATCAGCAGCATCTCCTGGGCGACGTCGTCGTCGAAGCTCCGTCGACCGCGCTGGACGCCCCTCGAGGCGCGCCGAGCGGCGGAGACGAGCTCTTCGAGTTCGGCTGGGTCGCGCTCGATCACCCGATGATCGTAGCCCATCCGACCCGCGAGGTGACCGACGTGTCCGTGTCCGAGGCACGTCCGGGACTCGTCGTGACGGGAGGTCCAAACATGGACCCCGGGGGGAAGGGAACGCCCTACGGGGCTTACCCGCGAGGTCCCCTCCCCGCGCGGCGCGCGCACCGCGCTCGCCGTCGCGCTACTGCAGGATCTCGATCACGTAGCTCCGCGCTGCGACGCCGTTCGCGTCGTAGAGCAACGCCCGGTACTCGTACGGAACGCCCGTGTAGGCCGGCAGTGCCCAGTCGATCGACACGGCGTCCTGCGCTGGCGACCTGAACACTCGGTACAGCGGCTCGAAGGGTGGTTGATTGGCGCCCTGGGGGGTCGGGCGCGCGAAGAGATAGAGCGTCGATGCGGTCGGTGCGGAGGCCTGTCCCCAGCCGGTGACGTGCACCTGGAGCGTGCGATCCAAGCCCGGCTCGTCGGCGATCGAAAGGCTGATCCCCATCCGCGCGCCGGCGCCACCGTTCCCTCGACGCCGCACGATCCCGACGTCGCTGCACACGACGATGTTCTCGGGGTCGAACGTGCACACCGCGTCGACGTTCCCTTCCTCTCCGGACTGCGGATCGCCGATCCCCAGCTTGGTCGTCACACGAACGGTCTCGTCGTTGAAGGGCATGGGAGCCGCTTCCCATGCGGTGTGACGCCACCACTCGCCGGGGACGCCGCTCTGCGCGAGTCGGCCCGCCATGAGCTGACTCGTGAGGTTGGACGCCGGTGTGCCCGAGTACACGACGGCGTGCGAGGTCCGGTCGACGTCGAGGGCGTCGAGGTCGCCGTTGGCTCCGAAGCCCAGGAGGGTGTACGGAGCATACTGGTAGATCGGACCCCAACCGCTCGTTCCCCATTCAACGACGTAGATGTCCGCGGCGTGCGGCGCGACGGTGCCCGTCCCGGTCTGGGCGAAGGAATTCAAGGTACTGTGTGCGTCTGCCCAGCTCTTCGTGACGGAGAAGAACACGAAGTTCTTGTGGCGGAACAACCTGTCGGCCGCTGTGCCCGTACGGAACGTCAGCGTGTTCACACCGATCCCGTAGTCGAGGCCGGTGACGTCGTGTCCCGGGTGGGCAGTGAGCCCCAGGTGGTCGCGTGTCGCCTCGAGCACGGCCTGCCCCTCGAAGTCGGCCGGAATGCCGCTGCTCTGACCGAAGTAGTAGGCCGCGAGCTCGGCCCCCGGATTGCCAGAAGGATAGAAGCTCCCGGGCGATCCCGCGCTCGAGTTGGAGATGCTCACTGCGACCGCGAGCCAGCTCGTGCCGTTCATCTGCGGATCGCCGTCCTCGAGGAGGGGGAGGAATGCGTTGCCGGTCGACAGCGCGTCGATCTGCAGCGCTTCGCCGGCGGCAAGCGCGCCGAGCTGTGTGATGTCGTAGGACGGTACGCCCGTGGAGCCGGGCTGCGCGGTCCAGGCGGGAGGCGCGCTGTCTTGGTCCTGGGGAGCCTTGAGGCGGAGGCCGGGGAGGCTCCCTCCGTCGACGAGCATGCCCGCCGGCCAACCCGACGCCATGCCGCGGGCGCCGGACTGCGAGAACACCGGTGAGACGAGGACGAGGCCAGCCAGCGCGGCATGCGCAGCGGTACGGGAGAGTGCGGGAAGGTTTTGATTCTGATACATGGTGTTCTAACGAGGTGGGTCATCGGTGTGATCCCGAGCGACCGGCGTGTGTCGCACCACGGCGCCGGCGAGCGGGGTCGTCACTCCTCAACGCCGCATCAGGGCAGCGTCGAGTGTCAGTGCGTCTCGCCCGTCCTCCGGTCCGAGGCGAGAGGAGCGCGAGAGTCGACGCTGCAGAGCTGCGAGCCAGCCGAGCAGCGGCTCGGACTGCGCCGGCGCAATCTCCCCGTCCAGGGCCGCGAGCAGAGCGCTGATGTAGGCGATGTGCAGCGGGTGCTCCTCCAAGTACGCGCACAGGGCGACGGCGAGGTCGTCGCGCGATGCGTCGAGCAGGGCTCGAGCGGGTGGCTGGAGGCGCGCACGCAGCCGTGAATCCTCGGGCAGCCGCAGGCACGCATCGACCACGCGTTGCGCGGCATCCTTGGAAGCGGCGGCGTCGCTCAGGAAAGCGCCCAGGGCGAGGTCGATCTCGACCTGCGCCGTGAGCGCTGCCCGCTTCCGCTCGCCCGTTGCGTCGGCGGGGTACACGATCTGCGCCACGATCGCGCGGGCTTCGTCGGCGCGGCCCAGGTTCGCCTCGACCCGCGCGAGCTGCTCCCTCATCGGCACATGCGCGGGCGCGATCTCGAGCGCGGATTTCAGCGCCTCGGAGGCCGCGCGGTAGAAGCCGCCGCGCTCCCCGGCCGTCCCGATGTTCTGTAGCGCCATATGGGTCCCGGGGCCGAGGAGCGCGGACTCCTGCAGCGACACGATGGACGCGGCATGGCGGTCTTGGCGGAGTTGGGCGAGTCCTCGCAGGTAGGCGGAGTTGGCGGTCACGGATGCACCGCCCTCTTCCAGCGCCGCAATAGCGTCCAGCTGCTCCTGCGCCCTGACGAAGAGCTCGTCGAACTCTCCCCGGGTCTCGAGCGCGCCGAGGGGGGCGAGGCGAGTCAGAATGCGGTACTCCTCGCCTGGTCGAGCGAGGGTGCGATCGAGGCCCTCGAGGAAGCCGTCGACGAGGTCGATCTGCCGGGTGCGCACCGCATAGAACGCGCCGAAGAGCTTGGCGCTCGACGAACGCGGCGGAGGAAGGGCGCTCAGATCGACGGGCTCTCCCGCTTCGAGGAGCGCATCGAACCCACCGAAGAACGCCTCGTCCTCGGCACGTCGCGCCGCTTCGAGGTCGAGCTGGGCTCCCCGTGCATCTCCTTGGTCGAGGCGGTAGATCCCGCGGTAGGCGAGGGCGAAGGCGCGGCCCCATCCAGAGGTGACGAGGCGGTCGAGGGCACCGCTCACCGTCCCTCGCAGCGGCTCGGATTCGATGCGACGGTTGTGAGGGTCGGCGACGCCGAGGTTGGCCGGGACATGACGCCATGCCTCCGTGAAGCGCTGCTGCGCGGCCTCGAGCGAGCGCGTGCGCCATGCGCTGCCCATGGCAACGGTCGCGATGAGCGCCGCGGCTGCGAGCGCGCCGAGGGCCGCTCGCGAGCGGCTGATCCGCCGACCGATCCGCGTGATGGTCGACGTCGGGCGCACGCTCACGGGTCGGAACTCCAGAATGGCTCGCAGGTCGCGTGCCATGTCGCCAGCCGCGGCATAACGCTTCTGCGGAGCGCGGGCGAGGCCGTGGTCGAGCACGGCTTGGATGTCGCGCGGCAGACCAGGGCGCACCCTGATGGCTCGTTCGGGCTCGCGCACCGACAGCGCGGCGAGCACTTCGTGCGCAGCACCGCGGTAGGGGGCCCGCAGGGTGAGCAAGTGATAGAGCGTCGCAGCGAGCCCGTAGAGGTCTTGGCGCGCTGGCTCGTCGACTTTCCCAGTGAGCACCTCCGGCGCCATGTAAGTCGGCGTGCCAACGGTCTCCCCCGGGCCAGTGAGCGTCGTCCGATCGGCGAGGTCCGCGATACCGAAATCGACGAGGACCGCGCGACCGTCGTGTCGAATCAGGATGTTCGACGGCTTGATGTCGCGGTGTGTCACCCCGGCGGCGTGGGCGGCTTCGATGCCGCGCGCGATCTCCTCGATCCAGCGCAGCGACTGCCGGACCCAGCTCGTTTCGGTGATGCCCTGGAGGCCAAACTCCTGGTGGATCCACGCCGTTTCGTCGTCGCGGCGAGCTGCCGCGGCATCGAGGAGTACAGAGCAAGGCACGCCCTGGATGCGCTCCATCACGAGGAACGGCTGGCCTTCTTCGGTCACTCCGCGGTCATAGATCCGGACGACCGAGTCGTGCGCGATGGCCGCGAGGGCGGTGGCCTCGCGTTCGAAGCGCAGGCTGGCGCTGTTCGCGTCGGTGAACCCGACGTTGATGACCTTGACCGCGACGGAGCGATCGAGGTCGAGGTCGTGGGCGGAGTAGACGACGCCCATCGCCCCGAGCCCGAGCTGATCCCCGAGCTCATACCGGCCGTCGAGGAGCGTCTTGCGTCGCGACTCCCCGCCGACGAGGTCGGCGGGATTGTAGGCGGCCATCGACTCCGCAATCTCGACGCTCCGTCGGACATCGTCGACGAGCTCGAGGTGCTCGTGGCAGATGCGTTCGAACGGGATGTGTTCGACGCCGTGCTCGCGCATCACCAGGCACTCGGCGACGAGCGCGGCGATGGTGTCCTCTCGGGGGTGCCTCACGCCGTGCCCTCCGGCGGCGCTTCGTAGCCGAGTCGCACCGCCAGCCGCGCCCGCGTCTCGAAGAACACTCGGCGGGCCGTCGTGGTCGACGAGTACCCGAGTTGCTCCGCGAGGTCCGCGAAGCTCGCCGTTCCCTCGATCCTGGCGCGTAGCAGTAGCCGCTCGCGCACAGGGAACTCGTCCAGCAGCTCGTGGATGCGCTGCAGCTCGTCGCGTGCATCGACCTGCTGTGCTGCCGGCTCGATGTCGCTCTCCGTCTCCGCCACCTCGAATTCGGGCGCACGACGTCGTGCGTCGCGACCCTGCGCCTCATGGTGGCGGATCGCGTCGACGAGGCGATTGCGCACGATCATCGTCATGTATCCGGCGAAGGCGCGCTCGCTCTCCCCCTGGAACGTGCTCAGGTCCCGCAGGACGCTCCGGAAGACCTCTTGCACCACATCACCCGTGCTGAAGCGAGAGGCGAGCCAGGGGCGGCCGTGCCGGACATCGGTGGAGAGGCTCGAGTGGACGAGGCGATTGACTCGGGGGTAGAAGCGCTCGACGAGCGCTTCGACTGCAGCCGGATCACCGGCCTTCGCACGGGCCAGTACGTCCGGAAACAAGGCTTCGTCTTGGTGCGCGGTCATCGGGGCGGGGGGAGGAGCGTCCGCCCTCGAGGAGGTAGGGGCGCCCGCCTCGGGCCGCTGCGCCAAGATTCTGCCCGTTTCGTGGGCCGGCTGTCGTAAGTGCAGACGGGACAGCGGTTTGCGATCGCGCCGCATCACCCGTCGAGGCCGGTCAACGCTTTCCAGCAGCCAGCGAGACGTCGACGGAGCTCGGGCAGTTGCCGGTAGTAGCGGTTCTTCACCGTCGTCTCCTTCTGATGGAGCCGCTCGGCGATCGCGCGAAAGCTCTGACCGTCGACAGCGTGCGCGATCGCGATGGCGACGACGGAGGTACCGCAGCCCGCCACGTTCTCCCGGACCTGTCGTCCGAAGGCCGTGTCCGCGGGCTCAGGAGTGACCTCCGGATGCGCGTCCGGAGAGAGGGCCGGGAACGGGATGAGCCGTCTGCGGTCCGCCTGCATTCGCTCCAGGTGCTTCAGGATGCGTCGTCGCGCGATGCCGTAGATCCACGCATCGAATCGAGCTGGATCCACACAGGTTTCGCGCCGCGACCACGCGAGGACGAGCGTCTCTTGCTCGAGGTCCTCGAACGACGCCGCGTCCAGCGTCACGCGCATACGTCGGCAAGCGCCTCGCAAGCTGCGACGAACGAGCGTCTGGACGCGCGCGAGGTCCGGGCTCGCAGCGGACGGGGCGATCTTCGTGTTCGACTCGTGAATGTGCTCAGGCATGGTGTGCATCTCTCGGCTGCGTGCCTTGGGCGTGCTCGCGGACAGCAAACGCCAGATTCGCGGTGAGTTCCGTGGGACGGGACTGCATTGGCTCCTTGCCGGCGCGCTTTCGGGCGAACTTGGAGACGAAGACCCCTGCCTGCGGGACTCATTCGTGAACGGAGGCGCGCACATCGCTCGGCCATCGAAGTCAGCGAAGGTCGCGCGCCTGACGAGCGCAACGCGCTCGCACTCAATCTTCCACTTTCCACACCATGAAGCAGTTCCTCACAGCGAGCCTCCTCCTCCTCGGCGCGGCCTCTACGACCTCGGCACAGTGCAACGTCTACGCGGAGAACTTCGACGCGTATCCCGGCGGAACCCCCTTGCAGGCGATCACCGGATGGGGCGTCCTCGGATCCAGCGCAACGATCAACCCCTCGGCGATCAACGGCAGCCGCGCCATCACGCTCAACCCCATCACGGGTCAGGGCCCGTCGTTTGCGTACCGCCAGTTCCCCGGCGGCACGATCCCGAGCCTTGCGAACTTCAAGTTCGTCGCGATGACCGACGCGACGACCAACTTGCTGATGCGACTCGAGTGCCCCTCGCCGCCTCCTGGCTCGCCGATCGCGCCCCTCATCCTCAGCTTCGATCCGGCCGCAGCGACAGTCTCTCTGATCCTGGGCACGAGCGTCCTTGGGGTCGCGCAGTACACGCCGAATAGCCCGGTGCCAGTGCATCTCTCGGTCGACCAAGCGACGAACTTCGCGGTCACGGTCGGCGGGACCTCGCTCTTCGTCGGCCCGTGGAACGCGCCGGGGTTCCCGACGTGTTCGGACATCCGGACCATGGTGCTGATCGCATCCAACGGTTCGGGTGCGTCTGCAGGTGCTGCCTGGGTGGATGACATCTGCATCGGCGACGAGGTGGGCTCGCGCTACTGCCTCACTGCGCCGAACACGACCGGCCAATCGGGGTCGCTCACCATCACCGGTGCGGACCACGTCGCCCTCAACACGCTGACGCTCACGGCAACGTCGCTCGTGCCGAATCAGTTCGGGATGTTCTACTGCAGCCAGACGACGCGGCAGGTGGCGCCCGCGGCCTGGCCCAGCAACGGCTACCTCTGCGTCGGAGATCCCGCCGGGCGCTTCAACGACCCGAGCCAGATCCTCTTCACAGGCGCCCAAGGCTCGATGTCGCTGCAGGTCGACCTGACCCAGGTGCCGGAAGGGAACAACCTCGTCGCGGTCGCGGCCGGTCAGACGTGGAACTTCCAGGGTTGGTACCGCGACACCGTGGGCTTTGGGAACAACACGACCGACGCGGTCGCTGTGCTGTTCCACTGATCGACCGATGCAATGGACGCGCCCCCGCGATGGAGCGGGGGCGCTGCAGCAAGCTCGACCGTCGCGCCCCATTTCGATGCGTGGTGTGCGGCGGTGTCGAGCCGCGGACGGTGTCGAGGTCGACCCCAGACGTCTCCCGTCCGTCGTGGGTCCGGCGGCCGGGCGCTGAACGCTCCGCAGTCCCGAGCGCCCAGGATCGCAACCGGTCGCGCGCGTTGCGGCGCTCCCCGATCGTGAAAGCGAGATGAAGCGAGCGCCCGCTCCCAGGTTTCTTGCATCGGTGGATCACCCGGGGCGCCAGAGGAGGGCAGCCTCGACGGGCACGGCAGCCCCGTCGAGCCCACACGAGCGAGTCCCTTCACCGACACACCACCATGCAAAAGACCCTGCTTGCCTTCCTCATCTCGGGCTGCGCCACGCTCTGCGGCGAGGCGGCGCGCGCCGACGTACGGCTGACCGCTTCACACCCGATCGACATTCGGTCGGGCGTGCCGACTGGGCCCTACCAGAACCTCGGGATTGGAGACCTCTTCGACCTCTCGTTGCATGTGGAAGCGGTCGGTTCACCGGGCCCCTTCAACGCTCTCAGCTACCGTATCCTGCCGACGACATCCTCGATCTCGATCGGCAGCGTTCCGTTGCCCGTCGATGCCGGCAGCGAAGTGCTCGTCGGAGCCAGTGCCACCGGAGTCTTCGTCGACTGTCGAGTGAACATCGTCGGCGGAGGACGGGTGACGCTGGTCCTCATCGACACGTTGGCTCCGTTTCCGTTCTCGACGCAGGTCCTCCCGCAGCTTGAAGGGACCCTGTTCACAACCGACTTCTCGAGCCGCACCTTCGGGTTCTCTGTTCCTGCGCAGGGCACGGCTGGGTCGTTCAACTTCACGGCGCTCGGCTTCCAGGAAGTCGAGATCACGAACTTCACTCCAACGACCTTCACCTTCTGCGACGGAAGAAGCAACTCGACTGGTGTAGCTGCAGAGCTGGAGGCCGTCGGTCAAACCTCGGTGTCCGCGAACGACCTGCGCCTGCACATGTCCAACATGCCGATGAACAGCTTCGGTTTCTTCCTGGTGAGTCGCACACCTGGCCTCGTCCCAGGAGCGGGCGGAGGCCCGGGCACACTGTGCTTGGATGGCGCGATCGGACGCTACGTCGCGCCGGGTCAAATTCAGACCTCTGGCACGCAAGGCGAGATCTCGCTCCAACTCGACCTGAACCAGGTACCGACACCGAACGGCCCCGTTGCAGTCCTCGCGGGAGAGCGCTGGCACTTCCAGGGGTGGTATCGCGACATCATCGCGGGCAACGCGACCTCGAACTTCTCAAGCGGCGTCTGGGTTGAATTCCAGTAACGGAAGCGGCGCGCCGTGGAATGACCGGGCGGAGCAGACGGCTTGTATGCCGTCAGGAGCTCCGCCCGGTGCTCGAGTCAGACCGTGCCGCCGCGGCGATCCGTGCCGCCACGGCGATCTTCGGCGGCCTTGTGGCAGATGACCTCGCCGTCGACAATGCAGACGACGTCCTCGGCGATGTTTGTGTCGTGGTCGGCGACGCGCTCCGGGTCCTTGGTCGCAATCGTGTGCGGGACCGCGACATCGACGGAGCGCGCGTTCAAAGCCGCAGCCGTACCGCCTGCGATGGCACGGGAGGCACGGTTCGCGGCCTCATCAGCCTTGCCGGCGCCAACACCCGGTCGTAGCTGAGACGCCCGATCAACCAGGCACTCGACCGTTCCATGCTCGGGGTGTCCTGGCGCGTCGTGCGCCCCCCGAGGCCTTTCGGTTGCCCGCCGCGCTGTGCGCGTTAGGTCTCTATGAGAGCGCCTCCGGTCGGCCTGGCCCGGAGGCGCTGACAGACTTCCCCTCGAGGATCGCCCCAATGCACACCACGCTCAATCGTCGCCGCGCGGCCACTCTCCCGATTGTCCTACGCTGCGCGGCCCTCGCGGCCTGCTGCGCCCCCGCCGCGGCGCAGGCTCAGCTCCCGGTCGAGCTGCAGCCCCGCGGGCTCGTCGGGCCCTGGGGCCCAAGACCGCTCGAGTACGCCCTCGTCTCGGGAGACGGCGACGTGCTGTTCGCGATCGCTCGCAACGGCGCGACGGGCGCGACCGTCGCCCGTTGGCGCCGCGGCGAGGCCATGGAGGACCTCGGTGCGCCGCCGAACCAGGAGCTGCGGATGATCGCCAGCTCGTTTGATGGCCGGGTCGCCCTTTTCTGGGCGGACGACGGCCTCGGCTCGTGGCTCTATGTCCGGTGGACGGAGGGCCAAGGCTTCGAGGTCCTGCCACTCGTTGACGCTCGTGGGCTCTCCGCGAGCGGCGACCTCGTGATCGGCGCGGTCGACCTCGGGGGCGGAGCCTGGCAGGCGGCGCGCTGGACCGCGGCCGGCGGAGCGGTGCCGTACGGCCCGCCGAGCGTCGCAGGTGTCGGCGCGAACCTGCGCACGTCGGTCGGCGTCGACTGCTCAGCAGACGGCACCGTCCTCGCCGGGGAGTCCTTCGATGGCACGCGGTACAACGCCTTCACATGGACGGCCGCCGGCGGAACGAACCTGCTCGGCTCGCTGCCCAACACCTTCGCCAACCACCCCTATGCCCTGTCCGCCGACGGTCACTTCCTCGTCGGCGAGTGCGTCTCGCCGTCGGGTGCGGGAGCGGTTCGTTGGGACGTCCTCGCCGGCGGAGCGCCGACGGTGCTCTCTCCGGGGCCGGGCCGGGCCACGGGGGTCTCACGCGACGGCCAGGTCGTCGTCGGTGTCCGTGCGCTCGCGTCCGGGAGCGTCGCCGGCATCTGGGACGCAAATGGCACCTTCACGCAGCTCGACCTCGGGAACGGCCTAGCGGGGTGGGTCAACAGCCCCACGTGCTCGGACGACGGGAGCGTCGTCGTCGGGTTTGTCTACTCCGTGAACGGCCCGGCTTCTTCCGTCCCCGACGCCTACCTGGCCGTGAACCCCGGCCAGCTCGGGACGCGTTACTGCACGGCGGCGCCCAACAGCGTCGGCGCCGGCGCGACGCTCTCCATCGCGGGCAGCACCAGGCTCGGCGATCGCTTGCTGGGGCTCGTCGCGACGGGCTTGCCGGCGCACTCCGCCGGCCTCTTCATGACGAGCCTGACGCAGGGCTTCGCGTCCCACCCCGCCGGTAGCCAGGGCGACCTGTGCCTCGGCGGCGCGATCGGCCGCTTCGTCGGCCCCGGCGAGGTGCAAGGCTCTGGAACGCTCGGAGCGATGCGGCTATCGGTCGACCCCGCAACGCTGCCATCCCCTACCGGCCCCGTACCGGTCATGGCTGGCTCGACCTGGAACTTCCAGGCCTGGTACCGCGACGCGAACCCGGCCACGACATCGAACTTCACCGACGCCGTCGCCCTGACACTCCTCTGAACCCAGGCGCGCTGTGCAAGCGGTGAGCAGGCTCGGCATGCCGATGCCGAGCCTGCGAAAGTCGGCCCTCCTCTGCGTGGTGCCCTGAAGCGCATCGCTCCCTACCCGCAGGCAACTGCTCGCAGGCGTCCCGGACGATGAGGGCCTCGACCACGCGAGGGGCTCCATGAAGAGGTCCTCGTAGCGCTTCAACAGGACACACGGGTCCGCGTCGGCGGCCCTGATCGGAGCACGTCTCGTAGCGGAGCCGCCAAGAGATCGCCGCGGCCGTTTGCGCCTTGACCTCGCGCGGCGCGAGGGCCGCAAAGGTCGCCTCCCGAGCGTCGCGCGGCGCGGCGCAGCGCGGCGCGGCGCGGTGCTCGCTGCGAGTCCTCCGCCGCCCGAACATAGTTCGAGCGGCGCGCGCTCAACGGAACGTGACCGCCACCGACGACGTGAAGTTTGATGTCGGCGTCGGGTTCGCGTCCCGGTACCAGGCCTGGAAGACACGGGTCTCCCCCACCTGGGCTGCGACGGCGCCGAGCGACGACGAGGGCAGCGACACGAGGTCGAGCTGCACACTCGCCCGGCCCGCGTCGTCCGCGAACCGCAGTTCGCCGGGGCGCAAGAAGCGGCCGATGTCGCCCGAGACACACAACGTGCCCTGGCTGTTCGGGACCGATGTCACCGCTTGATGTGCCGTGCCGGTCAGGAACAGCGTTAGCGACGTCCCAGGCAGGTCCGCCACGACGAGCGTCAATCGGTTCTCGGTCACGACGTCGGTCCCGAGCGCGACGAGGCTCCCCGGCTGCCCGGTTGAGTTCACCACCGCCGCGCCGCACACCGCCGCGCCCTGCTGGCCGCCGCGCACCCACGAGGTGAAACGTGCGCCGATGCCGCCTCCCGTCGCCACGGGTTGCGCGTGTACGACCCTGCCATCCTGGTCCACGGCGAGCGACGTCCGCTGCCAGCCGTTGAAGTTGCCCCCGAGCGACGTCGTCGGCAGCTCGCTCAGCGACGCACCACCTGCGGTGTCCAGCGCGAGGACAAACGGCTGCCCGCCCTGCGGGGACTGCAACACACCGTGCACGTAGGCCCCGCCCCGCGGATCGAGCTCCACGCTGTACACACGTTGGACCATCGAGCCCGCAGGCAGCGGCATGACAAACGACCACTCGACGTTGCCCAGGGGATCCACACGTGCGGCCCCGATCTCCTCGAAGTTCGGCCCTGACCGCCCGGCCATCCAGACGTGCCCTGTCGGCTCGACCGCGGCGGCTTCGGGATACGCGCTCCACGCCACGTTCTGACTCAGGAGGCTCCAAGTCCGCCCGCCGATCCGATCGAAGGAGTGCACCTCCCAAGACGCGCCGAACGCGTCACCGAGGAACATCGTGACGTGCGCCCGCGCGTCGACGAGCGCGCTGCCACCAACCGCGAAGAGGTGGTTCCAGACGTGCTCGTCCTCGAACCAACGCGGACCGTCGTGGATGCACGACGCTAAGTAACAGCTCGTGCTGGCGAGGTCGCCCGCGAAGCTGATGCGCGCTGCGAGCACGGGCAGTGGCTGGTTCGAGTGGAAGAGGTCGTTGTAGCCGAACGCGACGACGTTCCCCAGCGAGTCGGCCTCCAGCGTCCGCGTCTCACCCATCAACGGATGGGACCAGACCTGGGCGCCGCTCGGGTCGTATCGGGTCACGCTGGAGGTCAACACTCCCGCCGAGTCCGTCACCGCGCAGCCGCCGTCGGGCAACGCGACGACATGGCCCGCGGGCCGCGACCACTCCAGCGTGCCCGCTGCGTCGTGCTTCTGCACCGTCTGCCAAAGCAGCGAGAACGTGCCCCCGTCCGGACACGGCACGACGTCACGGTAGCCGCCGGAGTGACCGTACGGGTTCGGCGCCATGCGACGCCAGAGCTCGGCCCCCTCGCGGTCAAACCGCGCGAGCCAGGCCTCGGCCTGCGAAGGCTGCCCGCTGGCCGCAGCCGTGGCCCAGGCCAGAACCACGTCCCCGCCGGGCAGCACGGCGGCCGCCGTCGGGAAGGCGTGGTCCGTGGTACCGGACTCGAAGGTCCGCTGCCAGGCGATGTCCGCCTGCGGCGTGGCGGCGGCGGAAGGGACGAGGAGCGCGACGCTGGCGGCGGCTTGGGCGAATCGAAGTGTGGGCATGCGACGGGTCCTTACGGGGACAGGCTCACCTGGACTTTGCCACGACGGTCATTCTTGTTTGCCGGTCTTGCGCTCATGCAACCATCCACGGGACGGGAGCACGCTCGAGCCCCCCCTAGGGAAGCTGGACCCCATGATTGGTTAGACCCCATTCTGAGCGCGGAGTGAAGGATGTCGCATTGCGCCCAAGGGCCATGGTTGAGGCACCCTCGACGCTGGCCCGCTGGCCAACGCTCAGCGCGCTGCCCGCGGCGCCCCGGAAGCCTGCTCGGGCGCGCGCCTCAGGCCCCGATCAGCGCCGGGATCCAGCGCGGGCGCCACCGGATCAGCTCCGGGACCGTCAACGGCCGGTCCGCGGCGCCGATCTTCATCGCAGGCGTGACGTGGCGCTCCGCGTTGGTCACCCCGCGGACGTAGTTGCGGTAGCCGATCCAGATCCACAGGTGGCGCGTCAGCCACCCCGCGCGCTTCGACGCCGCCCACGTCTCGCGCACGAGCCGCGAGATGCCGTCGCGCATCAGCGCGAACGTGTGGTTGATCTTGAAGAGCGGGTTGTCGGTCCCGCGCGGCACCGTCGACAGGGTCTCCGTGTGCTCGACGCGCTCGCCGAGGGCCTCGCGCAAGAGCACCGGGTAGGTTGCCTTGCAATCGGTCGCGATGCGCACCGCGCCTGTCGGCGGCGCGACCTCCTGCAGCCGCTCGAAGCACGTCCTCACGGCCGCCTTCGAGCCGAGGCGCCGCGCCTCGTCCTCCGCCTCCGAGAGCGGGTCAGGCGCCGCTTCATCGCGCCCCAGGCCCCCGCGGCGTGGCAAGAGCCCGACCTCCGAATGCACGACGAAGAAGCTCTCGCCGTGGATCAACACCGGCACGGTCAAGGGGTTGTTCCGCCGCGACGTCGCGTACGTCTCGAGCTCGTCCAACAGGAACGTGCCGGCCATGAACCGCGCCTCGTCGCGCTTGGGCGCGAAGTGCCCGTGGGTGGCCTCGCCGATGTCGCCCAGCAGCAGCACGCGACGGCGGATGGACTTGCGGTTGCAGAGCAGCGTGCGCGACGCCTGGCGCATCGTCACCTTCGCCACAAAGAGGCGGAAGCAGGGCTCGTTCAGCTCCGGGCGCTTTTGGCGGTAGGTCGCTTTGAAGGTCTGCTCGGAGAAGCGCTTGCCACACACGCAGCACCGGAAGCGCTGCACGATGAGCCCGTCGCACTTGCGCGAGAACCACCCCGCGGGGCGACATGCAAAGGGGACCTCGCCGCTTTGCGACGGGCAGGAATCAGGGTTCGGGCAGGCCGGCGGTTCGAAGGTCATCGGGGTCCTCGTCAAGGGCCCCAGGGGGGCCATGACGATGACGGGTCTCGACGACGAGGGTTACAGGGTGTTTGGATGACCTTTGCCAATCATGGGGTCCAGCTTCCGCTCCGGGCGTCACGCGCTCAGGCATGCTCGTCGCGCCGGCGCTCGACCGCCACCGGATGAGGCGCTCGATCGCGTCCGTCGTTCCCTCTCGGCTTCGCAGGGTCACGGCCTTGGGCGGAGGTCTCAATGCCACGACGAGGTGCTCGAATTCGCGATCACGAATGACGACGGTGAGCCCAAGCTCGGCCGCAACCGTCCACGGTCGTCGAGCTCGCTCTCCGCGCAAACTCCAAGGCCTGGACATGGGTTGACCCGGGGATCAGGTCTTCGAGCCGACGGACGAGCGAGTGAGCGCGAGAGCGAGAGCGAGAGCGAGAGCGAGAGCGAGAGCGAGAGCGAGAGCGAGAGAGCGAGAGAGAGCGAGAGAGAGAGAGAGAGAGAGAGAGAGAGAGAGGTGCTCGTCGAAGAGCAGCTTCATGCCGCCGGAAGCGTCACCGTGCCCGCTTCGCGATCGGCCGCGTAGCACAAGCAGGCGCGCACGTCATCGGCCTTCAACGGCGGATCGTCCGCCACGATCTCCGAGGTCGACATCCCTGATGCCAGGAACCCGAGCACGTCACCGACGGAGATCTGCGTGCCCTTGCCGCGGGGCTTGCCGAAGCGCACCTCAGGGTCGATCACATGTCGTTGAGCGTCGTCCACAGACGGAACCCAAGGCCGGCCCCCGCAAGCGTCAAGTGGCGCGCCCCTAGGCTCTGCAGGACGCCCGTCGATGACCGGCCGTCCCGCTCACAGGACGTCGTGTTGAGGCACCGCAGTTCCTACCGGCGCGCACAGGGCGCTCTCGCGTGGGTCCTCGTGGGGAGACGTGGTGTTGTCCACCGGGACTCGACGTCGCGAGCGAATCGATGGAAGGAGAAGGTCAGCCTCCGGTGCGAGGCACCCTCGGCGGGTCCCCAAGTCACAGACGGGCTCGAGGCCCAGTCAAGAGGCTGACCATGACGGATGTGCCGGCCGCCCGTTCCCCGGGCCGCCCGTCCCTGGCCTCGCGCTCGGCCCCGGCGTGGTGTGCATGCCCCTGCGCGCCACGACGGCCGCGGGCACCGCGGACCAAAGTGGGAGCGTCGTCTTCGTCGACGTCCCCGGCCCAACCCCGTGGCTCCCACACCAGTCGGTCTTCTACGGCATGTCCCTGCCGTACCAGGCCGTCTCCATCACACGGACCCCCGACACCTGCGGCAACACGTGGAACGCGACCAACGCAGTCCTCCTGTTCCACAGCGTCACCGGTGGACCGTGACGCCACGACGCACGAGAGGAAAGGGCCGCACGGCCCTGAGCACGGAGCCGAATCGGGCGCCTTGCACAGCGGCTTCACCGCGTCGAGCACGTCGTTGGGCACCTACAACTTGCGCCCCGTCGCCCTAGGGCGCCCGGAGGGGTCCACCCGAGCGCTGCGCGCGGCCAGCGATGCACCTTCAAACACTGGCTCGGGCAGCGCGGGCCAACAGCACAGCCTTGGGGAGGCGCTGGAACGCGAGCCTTACAAGGGGCCAGCGCAGGCTGAACATGCGTCGGATCCTCAGTGAAGCGCGGAATGGTGGTGAACCATTGAGGCGAACCTGCGTTGACCCGTCGGAGGGCTCGCCGCGGTCCGCGCCGCCTTCCCCCCAAAGAGACTCATGCACCTCACGCTCCAGTCGCGCCCCCTCCAGGCGCTCGCCTTCGCCGTCCTCGTGCCTGTGACCACACCTTGGGTCGCCGCCGCGGAGTCCGCGCCCGCCCCAGCGCCGGCTGGAGCCCCCGCCGCGCTGCTCCGCTCCGTCGCCGCGCCGCGGCAAGACGATACGGCGCTCCCCGACATTAAGGACGAGATCGACCTCTCCGTGCGCTGGCTGCGGCAGGCGCAGGACCGCACGACAGGCGCCTATGGCGCCGGCGTCGACGGGACCGCCTGGGCCCTCTACGCGCTGGCTGTCGGGCCCCGGCACTACACCTCTGTCGACGGTCCCTTCGTCGCGGACGCTGTCGCATATCTCCTCGCGCGACAGAGCGCCGAGGGCTGGATCGCCGACGACGGCGCGAACGACGCGCTGCGACTCGCGCAAACGTCACGGGCCGCAGCGGCGCTCTCCGTGCACGTCAACGCGCAGACGGGCGCAGCGCTCGGAAAAGCGGTGAAGTGGCTCACCGGCCGGGGCATCGAGCAGCCGGACCTGGGCCTGCCCACCGTGCAAGCGGCGGACCGCGAGCGCCTCGTTGCGACGACGCTCCAGCTGCTGCACGATCGGGCAGCGGACTGGTCCTGGGATGGCCCCGACGGCAAGGTCGTGACGACGTCGCGGAACATCGCCCTGCTCGCTCGCTACCGGCCGATCATAGAGCCGGCACATGTCAAGGCCAGCTCCGCCCGAGCGCTGCCCAAGTTCGACGCGGCGCGCCGCGCAGAGGCCGATGCCGCGGTCCTGAAGGGGGCACGCTTCCTCGTCCAAGCGTCGGTCGGCGGCGACCACGCGCGCTGGGGCGCGCCCGGCAAGCCGGACGCGGGCTTGTCCGCGATGGTGGCGGGTGCGCTCCAGGCCGTACCGGAGCCCCGACCCGCGGATGTCCAGGGCGCGATTGACGACGTGCTCGCCTGGCTATGTTCCCTCCAACACGAGGACGGTTCGATCCACACAGGCTTCCTGGCGAACTACGTGACGAGCGCGGCAGTCCTCGCCCTCGCTCGCCAGGAGGGGAACGAGGAGCGCATCGCGCGCGCCCGCGACTTCCTTGTGAAGCTGCAAGCGGACGAGGAAGAGGGCTACTCGCCGGACAGCCCCTTCTACGGCGGCGTGGGATACGGGGACGACGAGCGCACCGACCTCTCGAACATGCAGTCCGCGCTCGAGGCGCTGCACACGGCCGGCCTGCCGCTCGACGACCCGGCGTGGCAACGCGCGGTCATCTTTCTTCAGCGCTGCCAGAACCGCTCCGAGTCGAACGACTACGCAGTCGAGCAAGGCGGTGTCACGATCCACGCCGGCGACGATGGCGGCGGTTGGTACGCGCCCGGCATGTCCAAAGCGGGCAACATCCAGCTCCCTGATGGCACCGAGGTGCCGCGCAGCTACGGCTCGATGTCGTACGCGCTGCTGCGCGGCTACGTCTTCTCGGGCCTGAAGAAGGCGGACCCGCGCGTGCAAGCCGTCTGGAAGTGGCTGCAAGAGAACTACACGCTCGACGTCAACCCCGGCTACCTCACCACGGAGGACCCGACCGAGCCGTACCGCGGGCTCTTCTATTACTTCCACACGATGGCAAAGGCGCTCGACCTGTTCGGCGAAGAGGTCATCGTCGACGGCGCGGGCGTGTCGCACTCCTGGCGCCCCGAGCTCGCGGGCCGGCTGATCGCGATGCAATCGAAGGCGGACGGCTCATGGGTCAACGTGAACGCGCCAGGCTGGTGGGAGGGCAACCCCGTCCTCGCGACGGCGTATGCGCTCATCTCGCTCGACGCGGCGCGGCCGAAGGAATAAGGCCGGGTGGCAGCCCCCGACTTCGGTCCATGTATCGCTTGGAGTTCAGGGCGACCGCGAGTGGCCCTTGGGTCGCTTGGCGAGGTGCATCGGGGGTGTGCTGAGCTTCGCGGTCCCGGATGGAGCGACGCGGCTGCGCGATGAACGGCGGAGGGCTGTGTCCGCCCTGTGTGGTGCGTGGCCGGAGCTCGTTGTGGTCGCCCCGCCAGCCTCCCCCGAGCGCACGAGCGTGCCGGACACGACGGAAGCGCTCAGGCCGCCAGGCGCTTAAGCATGCACCGCGCGCCAGCGCTCGACCGCCGCGCACACGGCCTCGGCGCGCGCGTCCGCCGAGAGCGCCGCAGCGAGCGAGATCGTCGGCTGGCCGAACTCGAGGTACGCGGCATGGATCGCCGCGGCGATCTCGTACGCGTCCTGGAGCGTCGAGCTGCGCCCCGTGCTGCGCCGCCCGTGGAACGCGTGCGCCAGGACCTCCAGCTCGAACACGAGGTCCGGCCGCGCGGCGCGGGCCGCTGCGGCGATGTCCTCCGGGACGGGCTGGCCCGCGCGGCGCAGGTACGCGACGCCGTCAATCGAAGTGCGGTCGAAGACGATGATCGACTCCGACGCCGACGCCGACGCGCCGTCCTCTACGCCGCGGAGCGCGTCCCGCTCGCGCTGCAACTGGCGCGCCGCCACCAGGCGCTGGAACTCCAACGGCTCCTGGCTCCGCCACGCGCGCTGCGCGTCAGGGCCGCCGAGGCGCTCGTTCAGCTCTTCGATCACCTCGATCGCGGCCTCGGGCACGACCCGCGCCCCGCGCGCCGCGAGGCGCTCCGCGAGGGTCGTCTTGCCCGAACAAGGCGGGCCGGTGAGGGCGATCAGGACAGGTCGCAAGGGCGCGTCATTGTGCCGGCAGGCCGCCGCCCCCACAATCCGGGCCATGCAACACGAGAAGCGCCTCTCGCTCGTCGACGCGACGTTGCTCGTGATGGGCGGGATCATCGGGGTCGGGATCTTCTTCACCCCCGGCACCGTCGCCAAGGCGCTGCCCGAGACCGGCCCATTCCTCCTGGCTTGGGCCCTCGGCGGCGTCGCAGCGCTCGCCGGCGCGATGACGTTCGCTGAGCTCTGCGCCGCCTACCCGCGGACCGGCGGCTGGTACGTCTTCCTGCGCGAGGCCTTCGGCCGCCTGCCCGCGTTCCTGTTTGCCTGGGTCGTGCTCTTTGTGATCTCGACCGGCGCGTGCGCGCTCGTCGCGCGCTTCTTCGGCAGCAAGGTCGCGCTCCTCGTCGGCGAGAGCGCGCCCCCATGGCTCTCGACCGCCGCCGCCGCGGCCGCGCTCGTCGCGATCACCTGCGTCGCGCTGCTCGGCGTGAAGAGCAGCGCGCGGTTCCAGAACGGGTGCATGGCGCTCAAGCTCCTCGCGATCGGGACCCTGGTCGTGCTCGGCGTGACCTGGGTCACCCCCGAAGGGGCGAGCGCCCTCGCCGCCGTCGCGCCCGAGTCGCGCGGCCTCGCAAAGGGCTTCCTTGCCGCGTCTCTGCCCGTGCTCTTCGCCTTCGGCGGCTGGCAGCTCTTGTCGTACATCGCGCCCGAGGTCAAGAACCCCCAGCGCACCCTGCCGCGCGCCATCATCTTCGGCGTCGCAGGCGTCACGCTCGTCTACATCGGCGTCAACACGGCCTATCTACGCGTCATCGGGATCGAAGGGCTCGCGACCGACCCGGACTTCGCCGCGACTGTCGCAGTGCGCGCGCTGGGCGCCCACGGCGGACAGTTCCTGACGGCGGCGATGGCCGTATCCGCGTTCGGTTTCCTCGTTGCGACGCTGATGACGACGCCAGGCATCTACGTCGCGATGGCGCGCGAGGGCCTGTTCCCCTACGCCTTCGGCCAACAGCACGCGCGCACAGGCGCGCCCGTCGTCGCGCTGCTCGCGCAGTGCGCGATGGCGCTGGCCTACCTGTCCCTCGGCCCCGACAGCGTCAGCCGCTTGACTGACGCCGTCGTGTTCGCCGAGTGGATCTTCCACGCCCTGTGCGGGCTCGCGCTGCTGAAGATCGCGCGCAAGCTAGGCAAGACGCGGCCCTTCATCAGCCCGCTGTATCCCCTGTTTCCGGTGCTCTACACCGCGATCGCGTGCGCGGTCGTGGTCGGCAACCTGGCGCTGAACGACCTGCGGATGACGGGCATCGGCCTCGGGGTCCTCGCCATCGGCGCCGCAGTGTACGTGCCTTGGACGTACTTCGCCGCGCGGCGGCCGCTCTGAGCGGGCACGCGCCTGCCGCGAGCGCTCGTAGCGAGCGCTCATAGCAGGCGCTCATAACGAACGCTCACAGCGGGCGCTCGCGCACGTACCACAGCCCGCCTGAAGGGCTCGCGTCTGCGGCCGCGGGACGAGGCGGCGTCGGCTTAAGCGCGGCGTCGCGGGGGCGTTCGTCGGGGACCGCCGAGAACCTATGCGACGCGTAGGGGGGCGTTTGAGCAGGCTTGCCGAAAGGACACGTGTCAGTCGCTCTCGGAGAACAGCCGATCGACATCGACTCGCATTGCACGCTCACCGAGCGGCACCGAAAGCCATACCCCGTGCCCGTGCCGTGTCGGGTGCGGGACCAGGACACGATCCGGCGCTGAGGAGTGAACGCGCAGGATGCGTTCGGGCAAGGGGCGACCGAGGCTTGAGGTGTACCCGACTTCGGACCTCGGGATCGCTTTACCGTCCCGCTGCAGACCGACATCTGCAAGGTACGCAGGTGAGAGCGGCGTGCGCGATTCGAACGTGACCTTGAAGGGAAGCGCGAGCGGCACCTCTTGAAGGCCAGGCTCGTGGCCCACATCGACCCAGCGGGTGAGAACGTCGCCTTCAAAGCCTATCACCATACCAATCCGCCCCGGTGGAGTCACCAATTCGAGCAGAGCGCTTCTATCCGCACTACGACTCGACGAAGGACCGAAGTAGCTGTCCGCGAAATCTCCTTGCGGCGACCAGCTCCAGAGCACGTAGTCCGGCACCACCTCCCCGCCAGTCGACACGTCAACAAAGAGCAGGTGCCGCACACTGCTTTGGTCGAGCTCGAGTTGGATTTCGGCTACCTCCTGCGCAGGAATATCGACCTTGAAACATTGAGCACCGATACCGACCACTGCAGGGCCCGTGGGGACATCGGTCCATTGCGCCTCGATGGAGTTGGCGCGAATCGTATACCCACGCGGGGCGAGCTCTCTCTGAATCGCGTCGCTTTGGGATAGGGGCCCCAGAATCAACTTGGTCGATGAACTCACGCCTTCCGTCCCGAGAACGTGGAGCTTGACCAGCGGTACGGTGCGCCGTCGGCAGAGCACGCGCCATTCGTGGATCTCGCCAGGTGCGAGATCAGCGACCATGTCCGCAGCCACATCCTGGCTCTCCCCTACGCGGACCCTTACCCACACGCGCCCAGGCGCTAGTCCATCGATCGAGAGGCTCGGACCTTCCCCGATCACGTACTCATCGACCTGCTCTCCAACGGTAGGACCATCGGGGCTCAAGAGACAAACGAGTCCTGAGCACGGGTGGTCCACCAGCGCGACAGAGATCTTGCATGCCTGCTGTAGGACGATCGTGTTCCCCGACACCTGGCACTCACTCCAGCGACAACGGGTCCAGGCGGACTCTTTGCCCTTGAACCAGTACCCGCCGACTCGGTCGGCCTGTAACTCGACTTCGGAGCTGGCAGTGTGCTCTTCCACGAGGACAGCAGTTGGACCGGGCCGGACGGAGTCGGGGCGGAGCCGACTGTCGTAGTAGAGCTTCAATCCATTGAGGGCCCGCCCATCCGCATCGACGGTGCTCACCACCCAAGGTGCCTGCGCCTCAGGCAACACCACTTGGTAGACCCCGGAACCGGGCAAGAGGTACGCTCCGCGCATGGGTGGCACGGAAACGCCGTCGATGACGACTTCACGCACGATCGCCGCTGTTGTCGCCGCATCTATACTCCATTGGCCGAACCCAGCCAAGAAGGAGACACTCTGGGCCGTCGAAGGTCCGCCCTGTTTCAACACGATGAGCTCGACCGTGCCGTCCTCAGGAATCCTCGTCGGCGCCTGCCCACCCCTAGAACGCAACACTTCGAGTACAGCAACTCCGGACGTAGTAGGCAATTCCTGCCGTCGAACAGCGACGTCCGACGCTGCGCTCTCCGACCCACTAGCGCCTTCAATCTCTTCTTCCAACGTCCACCCTGATTGAGCACCCCCATCGCGAAGCTCATCAATTTCGCCCACTTGCAACACAGAAGCCAAAGCCCCAATTAGAACAAGGAACAACAAGAGCACAACCACGACCCTGATCATTGGCGAACATCCAGCCCTCGAGGCGAATCTATACATACCTACGTCAGAATAAGCTTATCCTAATGACGAGTGCTGGCCAGTCAAGAGACCACCACTCCGGTCAGCAGGTCGGTGGCGTCACCGTCCGGCGCTAATGCGCGGCCCTGCGCGCCTCCCAGTATTCTGTCTTCAACCGCTCAAGTGTCGCGAGTTTGCCTTCGAGAGTCGGGTAGTCGCGCGAAAAGAAGTGCATTTGGAATACCCGGTCGCCCGCACGTGTTGTGCCCGTGAAGGTATACAGGTTCTGTTTTGCATCCGGTGGGTAATGGAGGGCTACCCATTCTTCTGTGCTGTGGGGAATACTTGGGTCATATATCTCCATCCGTTCCGGCTTCGACCACGTGAGTTCCGCGTACGCCCGGATATCTGCGGACACCTCCATTGCCAGTTCGGAGAGCTGTCGCAGTTGAGCGCGAGTGGCAACAAGGGCGCGACCGTCGGAGGAAAGGTCAGCGGCAACCTGGGTCCACTGGTCAAACCCACAGAAGCTAGCCGCACGAGCGTCGAGGCCGGCATCTAGATTGTTCATCAAGTTGTGGACACCAATGCGTTCTATCATGGCATCGTACCCGGCACCAACCACCTCACGTTTGAGCCTGCCCGAGTGCAAGCCGGCCATATTGAGTTCGAAGTAGTCCGGGTGTGATGGGTCGTTGCGCGGGTCTGTCCGTTCCTCTGCCGGATGGGTTTCGACACGTTGCTCTGTTGGCGGCCTCAGGACAGACTCTTGCACTCCTCCGTCCCGCTCACTATCGGCGGGTGTAATGGCCGCAGCCGGAGTGTGCCTCGCTGGCCAGCCATACCGGGCAACAATAGTAGCTATCAGAATTGTCGCAACGACCAAGATGGGTCCAGAGAACTGTCGCACTTGTGTTGGGCTCCAATGGGATATCTGTCAGCCGCTAGCCAGGGACTAGGGTACCAGTCGCGGTATACTCCGCCATCACTTAGAGCGCGGGCAACGCTTACCTTGATTGTCGTTTCTCGCGCTCCGAGATGTTCCTGGCGCGGCCCCTAAACAGAGCCGCGCAGGGGACCCGAGAGTCCTTGCTCGAAGGTGTCTCCCAGAAGTGGAAGCACTCCGGAAGGGTGTTGCCTACCAGACCACTAGTCTAGCGCACGCATCACAAGCGAGAGTCTTGTAGACATGGAGAACGGATGGTCCAAAGGGTTGCCAGCCAAAGGGAATAACATACGCACTACCGCTGATGGTATACGAGGTGTCGATCGTGCACGAAGTGCCGCATATGTATTCGACAAGGCCCGAGAATGCAACAAAACTCCCTGAACCGGCAATTGTAGTGGAACCAATTGTGTGGCCCACGTTACAAATAGTCCCTCCCGTGGAAATTGTGAAGTACATCGTGCTGGTCGGGTGGCTGTCGACCAAGTCTAGAGTAATTGTGACATTCGACTTACATTTAGTCAGCGGCTCACAGAGCGAGTAGTTATATGGCGGTCCGTAATGATTAAATGCGCAAATACCGGGAGTGTTAGAAACCACCGTTGTCACGCTTCCAGAGCCGACTGTAAAGATACCGAGGAGGTCGTCCCACGAAAAGACGTCCGGAGTGGGGTTACCTGGAGCAGTTATGTTCTCGCAGCCTGGACATACTTGCGCGATTGCAGTAGTCGGCGCGAACATCAGCATCACGAGGGTCACCAGTACGACGCATGAGGCCTTCATTGTGTATTTATTGTTTGTGGTGAAGTGCGGTGTGGTGGGCCGAATGGTATCACTATTGCATACAGCATGCGCGACTAGCCTCCGGCCAGTGAACGCACAATTAGGTTCTTGATGGTCTAGATCTCGGTGAGTTTACGTAATGGCTCGGGGTGGTCTTGTGGATTAAAGGTTAGGAAATACTCATTACCAGACAGGCTGATGTTGATAAAGAGTGCAAATGGCAATGGCATGCTCGGAGGGACTGTTCCCGGCAACGGACTCCCGGAAGACAAACTTGCTGCCACAGCTTTTGAGGATTAGGGGGATCGGCGCTCGAAAGAGGGTGTTCCGGACCCCGAGGTCCGCTGGTGGGGCTCGGTGTGCCTCGTCTTGGTGGCCTCTTCGCCGTCCGTGGGCTCCAGCACCACGATCCGACGCGCGGTCACCCTTGATGTCGAACGAGGGGGGGGCGCGGGGTAGAACTCCACCGGTTTTCTTTTCCCTCGACATGACGAGGGGCCGCCGTCGACCATACTGCGAAGTCGCCACTCCGATCAAACACCGGGATGCATCGAGAGAGCTTGATCAATCTCGTTGCCTCGTCGCGGCCAATGGGACGCCAAACCTGGAGCCAAGCGACGACCTCACGGAAGGACCACCCCCGCTGCAACCGCAGGTGGAGAATCTCACGGAATGGTCGAGCTCGGCTGTCAACGAGCGCGTCGAGCGCGGCTTCGATCTCATGGATGTGGGCATGAGTCTGAGGGTCGTCCATACTTGTACCCTCGCCCTCCTGCCATATCACCGTGACCCTGGACCGACTGCGCTCGCGGAGTTGGTCGATGATCTCGCAGCGTGCGCTGAAACGCAGGTACGCTTCGACGCTCCGAGGCCTCTCTCCTCGGCGCAGCGCTTCGAACCACCGGACGAGCACGCTGGAAGCGATGTCCTCGGGTGAGACCCAGCCCGCTGATAGGCGATGAACGACCTCGGCCGCGATTCGTCGAGCAAGCACAAGCAGCCCATTTTGTCCATCAACCAGGTCGAGGTTGGACTCGTCGAATCGTTGACTCGCGGTACCCTTGACCTCGAACTCCGGACCGCTGTGGACCGCATGCTCAACTCGATTAGCCGGGCTCAATGCCTCAGGTGCTGAATTGATGGGTGATGTTGTGAGCCAACAGGTCATGCAATCAGCGCCCTCCTTGGAGCCAGCAAGACCGATCTGCTGTGGATCGATCAACTAACCCTCCGATCGAACGCTGCTTCCAGGTTCGCCGTGCCAGCATCTCGAAGATCAACTGCGAGACCTGAGCGTTTGTGGTGGGGAACGCAGTCACACGGCGCGGTCGCCATGAGGGTCCGAGGTTCGCCCCGCCGGTGGAGGGAGCGTGGGCTCAACGACCCACGCCGCGGCGACCAGGCGACCAGGCGACCAGGCGACCAGGCAGGCAGGCAGGCAGGCAGGCAGAGGATTGCTTGCGAAAGCATTGCGATGTTCCTCTCTTGGCTGAGGATCAAACGCCCTAGGTGCGCCGCCGAAACGAGTCCGCAGCAGCCGGGCGACGTCTGGAGGCATTCTCGAACGTGATGAATCGTTCCGTCAAGTCGGAATTCGGGGCGTCGGTCTTCAACATTGTCGTGCGAGGCACGTTCGTCCCATTAGTGGGACGAACTCCCTGGGAAGCACTTGCCTAGAGCCGCGGTTGACACCGGAGCGAGCCCCTCAACCGCATTCCTACCCGTGTGTGTGTCGTGCGCTTTGTGAACTCGACCGGCGCCTGCGCGCTCGTCGCGAGCTTCTTTGGCGGCACAGTCGCGCGGCCCCGCAAAGGGCTTCCAGGCCGGTTCCCTGCCCGCGCTCTTCGCCTCCGGCGGCGGGCAGCTCCTGTCGTCCATCGCGCCCGAGATCAAGAACTCACAGCGGGCGCTCGCGCACGTACCACAGCCCGCCTGAAGGCGTCGCGTCTGCGGCCGCGGGACGAGGCGGCGTAGGCTCAAGCGCGGCGTCGCCCGGCTGCCAGCCCTCGGGCGTCGCGACCTGGTGCTCGGCGCTCGCGCGCAACGCGCGCACGAGCCGTAACAGCTCCGCCACATCACGCCCCGTCGGGATCGGGTACGCGAGCGTCGCCCGCACGCGGCCGTCAGGGTCGATGACAAAGACCGAGCGCACGGCGCGCACATCGCTCTCGCCCGGCTGGATCATCCCGTAGAGGCGCGCGACGTGCAGGCCCTCGTCCGCGATGATCGGAAACGGGATGCGCACGCCGCCGAAGCGCTCGAGCTCGGCGAGCCACGCCGCGTGCGACGCGAGCCCGTCGACGGACAAGCCCAAGAGGTCGCACTCCTCGGCCTGGAAGTCCGCGTACGCGCGCGCAAACGCCACGAGCTCCGTCGAGCACACGGGCGTGAAGTCCGCCGGGTGGCTGAAGAAGACCAGCCAGCGGCCCGCGAAGTCCTCCAAACCGACCTCGCCGAGCGTCGAAGGCGCGCGGAACTCCGGCGCCGGCTCGTTCAAGCCCGGCGGACGCGCCCAATGGCGCGGCAGCGGCGTCGGCCCGGAGGCCCCAGCGTCGTTCAGCATGCTTGCTCGTCTCCTGGCTCGCTCACGCGTTCGCCGGCGGGGCCGCAGCCCTCGTCACGCGCTGGGGAGAGCGCGCCATAGATGCTCTGCTCCAGCGCGTAGCGCCGGATCTTCTTCCACAGCGTCACACGGCTCATGCCCAGCGCCTCGGCCGTGCGCGTCCGGTTCCAGCCGTAACGCTCCAACGCCGCCGAGAGGGCGCGGCGGTCCGCCTCTTCGCTGGGGCTCCAGCTGACCGTGCGGGCGCTGCGATGGCGCACGTGCAACGGCAGGTCCGCGACCGCGAGCGCGCCGTCGTCGCAAGTGACGAGCGCCGCCTCCAGCGCATTGCGCAGCTCGCGCACGTTGCCCGGCCAGGTGTAAGCGAGCAGCGCCTCCATCGCCTCGGGCGCGACGCGCACGGGCTCGCGGCCAGCGCGCGCCGCGAGCTCGGCCAAGACGTGCCGCGCGAGCAGCGGCACGTCCTCGGGCCGCTCGCGCAGCGCGGGCAGGCGCACCTCGAAGACCGCGATGCGGTAGAAGAAGTCCTCGCGCAGGCGCCCGGTCGCGAGCGCGGCGCGCAGGTCGCGGTTCGTCGCGCTGACCAAGCGCACGTCGACCGGGCGCGGGCGGGACTCGCCGACACGCGTGACCTCGCGCTCCTGCAACACGCGCAGGAGCTTCACCTGCAGCTCGGGCGAGAGCTCGCCGACCTCGTCGAGGAAGAGCGTGCCGCCGCCCGCCGCCTCGATCAGGCCGATGCGCTCGCGCGCGGCCCCGGTGAACGCGCCGGCCGCGTGCCCGAACAGCTCGGCCTCGAGCAACCCTGGCGAGAGCGCCGCGCAGTGTACGGCCTGGAACGGCCCGTCCGCGCGCGCCGAGAGCGTGTGCAGCGCCCGCGCCGCGACCTCCTTGCCCGTGCCGGACTCGCCCGTGAGCAGGACCGTGACGTCGCTCGGCGCAGCGCGGCTGAGCCGCTCGAATACGAGCCGCATCGCGGGGCTCTGCCCTACGAGGCCGACGAGGCGGTTCCCCGCCGGCGCGCGGCGGCCGCCGTCGTCGCGCGGGCGCGCGTCGTGGTCGCCCGCAGGCTCGGCCACGCGCAGCGTCAGGAGCGCGCCGAGCAGGGCGCCCTCGTCGTCGCGCAGCGCCTCCGCGCGCACGTGCACCGAGCGCTCGGCGGCGATGGACGTGACCTCGGCCGCGTCGCGCCCTTTGCGCAGCTCGCGGAAGAGGACGCCTGCGCCCGCGACCAGCCCGTCGAGCCGCGCCCCGCGCGCGGGGTCGCTCGCCAGAGGCGCCAGCGGCCGGGCGCCGACCCCCACGAGCGCGCGCGCCGCGTCCGAGAGGTCGGCGACCCGCCCGGCCTCGTCGAGCGTCGCGAGCGCCGCCCCGGACGCAGCGAGCGCGCGCGCCGCGGCGTTGCGGCGCGGGTCGAGGCTCAGCAGCGGGTCCAGGTCGTCGGTCATCGCCCGCGAGGGTAGCGCAGCGGCCGCCCGGGGCACCACTTCGAGTCCCGCGCTGTGGGGTGCCGGACCGACCGGGCTCGCCCGTAGAATGTCTGCCCCCGATCGCGGGTCGGGGTTCGCACCCTTGGGCTGGCGCCTGTTGGCCCGCCCCAGCCAGCCCGCCCCAATCAGCCCGCACCCGCTGGCCCGCCCCCACTGACCCACTGGGGTCCGCCGCTCCGAAGACCGCCGCGCTGCACGCTCCCGCTGCAGACGCCCTTCCGCCGCTTGTCCGCACGATGCTCACCTTCCAGCAACTGATCTTGAAGCTCCAGGAGTACTGGGACGGGCAGGGCTGCGCGCTGCTGCAGCCCCTCGACATGGAGGTCGGCGCGGGCACGAGCCACACCGCCACCTTCCTGCGGGCGCTCGGGCCGGAGCCCTGGAAGGCCGCGTACGTGCAGCCGAGCCGCCGCCCGAAGGACGGGCGCTACGGCCAGAACCCGAACCGCCTGCAGCACTACTACCAATACCAGGTCGTGCTGAAGCCGGCGCCGGCGAACATCCTCGAGCTGTACCTCGGGTCGCTCGAGGCGCTCGGCTTCGACCTCAAGAAGAACGATGTGCGCTTCGTCGAGGACGACTGGGAGAACCCGACGCTGGGCGCGTGGGGCCTCGGCTGGGAGGTCTGGCTCAACGGCATGGAGGTGACGCAGTTCACGTACTTCCAGCAGGTCGGCGGCATCGATTGCAAGCCGATCACGGGCGAGATCACGTACGGCCTCGAGCGCCTCGCGATGTACCTGCAAGGCGTCGAGAGCGTGTACGACCTCGTCTACGCGCCCGGCATCAGCTACGGCGACGTGTTCCACCAGAACGAGGTCGAGCAGAGCACGTACAACTTCGAGCACAGCAACGTCGAGTTCCTGCTGCTCGCGTTCGACGCGCACGAGGGCAACGCGCAGCGCCTGATGGACGCGCAGCTCGCGCTGCCGGGCTATGAGCAGGTGCTGAAGGCGGCGCACACCTTCAACCTGCTGGACGCGCGCGGCGCGATCAGCGTGACGGAGCGCGCGGCGTACATCGGGCGCATCCGCAAGCTCGCCCGCGCCGTCGCGCAGGCGTACCTCGACAGCCGCGCGCGCTTGGGCTTCCCGATGGCGCCGAAGGCGTGGGCCGACGAGGTCGGCGCGCAGCTCGCCGCGAAGGCCGAGCAGGCCGCCAGGGCGGAGCACGGCGCCAAGGCCGCCCCGAAAGACAAGCAGTCGAGCAAGCAAGGGACGGCCTGAGCCATGACGAGCACACACAACCTCCTCCTCGAGCTCTTTGTCGAAGAGCTGCCGCCGAAGGCCTTGAAGAAGCTCGGGGCGTCGTTCGCGAGCGCGCTCTCCGTGAGCCTCCGCGCGCAGGGGCTCGCCGGCGACGACGCGGTCGTCACGTCGTTCGCGTCGCCGCGCCGCCTAGGCGTGCACATCACGGCGGTCGCCGCGAAGGCGGCGGATAAGAGCGTGCAGCAGAAAGTGATGCCGGTCGGCGTCGCGCTCGACGCGGCGGGCGCGCCGACGCAGGCGCTGCGCAAGAAGCTCGCGGCGCTGGGCGCGGACGAGTCGGTCATCCCGACATTGAGGCGTTTGCCGGACGGCAAGACAGAGGCGCTGTTCCTCGACAGCGTCGTGCCGGGGGTCGCGCTCGGGGCAGGCCTGCAAAAGGCGCTCGACGAGGCGCTGGCGAAGCTGCCGATCCCGAAGGTGATGACGTACCAGCTCGCGGACGGCTGGAGCGACGTGAAGTTCGTGCGCCCGGCGCACGGCCTCGTCGCGCTGCACGGCGCGGACGTCGTGCCCGTCGAGGCGCTCGGGCTGCGCTCGGGGCGGACGACCCACGGGCACCGCTTCGAGGCCGACGCGTCGTCGCTGGACATCCCCCACGCGGACCGCTACGCGGACCTCTTGCGGGACAACGGCGCGGTCATCGCGAGCTTCTCGGAGCGGCGCGCGGAGATCGTGCGCCAGCTCACGGCGGCCGCGGCGCAGGAGGGCCTCACGCCCATCGAGGACGAGGCGCTCCTCGACGAGATCACGGCGCTCGTCGAGCGCCCGAACGTGTTGACGTGTCAGTTCGAGCGCGAGTTCCTGGACGTACCCCAGGAGTGCTTGATCCTGACGATGAAGGCGAACCAGAAGTACTTCCCGCTGCTCGATGCGCACGGGAAGCTGACGCACAAGTTCTTGATCGTCAGCAACATCCGGCCGCACGACCCGAGCGCCGTGATCCAGGGCAACGAGCGCGTCGTGCGACCGCGCCTCGCGGACGCGAAGTTCTTCTTCGACCAGGACCGCAAGAGGACGCTCGAGTCGCGCGTGCCGGGCCTCGCGAAGGTCGTCTATCACGGCAAGCTCGGGACGCAGGGCGAGCGCGCCGAGCGCGTGCGCGCGATCGCTGCGGCGATCGTCGCGCAGTGGAGCGCCGCCGCGGGGCCGGCCGAGGCCGCCAAGCTCGCAGCGCTGGACGGCGCGGTGCAGCAGGCCGCGCTCCTCGCGAAGACGGACCTCTTGACGGAGATGGTCGGCGAGTTCCCGGAGCTACAGGGCATCATCGGCGGGTACTACGCGCGCTTCGAGGGGCTCCCCGAAGGCGTCGACCTCGCGATCGAGGACCACTACAAGCCGCGCTTCGCAGGCGACGCGTTGCCGCGCAATGACGCGGGCACGGTGCTGGCGCTGGCAGACAAGCTAGAGACGCTGGTCGGCCTCTTCGGGGTCGGCCAGACGCCGACGGGCGACAAGGACCCCTTTGCGCTGCGCCGGCATGCGCTCGGCGTGGTGCGGATCCTCGTCGAGAAGGACCTGCCGCTGGAGCTGCCGGCGCTGCTGACCGCCGCGGTGCCGGCGTTCGGCGACCTGATCGAGAGCCCCGTCGAGGCGCTGTCGACGTTCATGCGCGACCGCTTGGCGACGTCGCTGCGCGACCAGGGTTACACGTCTCAGGAGGTCGAGGCGGTGCTCGCGTTGCAGCCGACGCGCCTCGGCGACGTGCCGCGCCGCTTGGAGGCGGTGCGCGCGTTCGCGGCGCTGCCGGAGGCCGCGTCGCTCGCCGCCGCGAACAAGCGCGTCGGCAACATCCTGAAGAAGGTCGAGGGCGTGTTGCCGACGACGGTGTCGGTCGCGCGACTGGAGGAGCCGGCCGAGCGCGCGCTGCACGCGGCCCTGGCCGAGGTCCGCCCCGAGGCGGACGCGCTCTTCGCGCGCCAGGACTACGCGTGCTCGCTGAAGGCGCTCGCGGCGCTGCGCGGCCCGGTCGACGCGTTCTTCGACGACGTGCTCGTCAACGCGGAGGACCCGGCCCTGCGCGAGAACCGCCAGGCGCTCTTGAACGAGCTGCACCAGGCGATGAACCGCGTCGCGGACCTGGCGGCGCTGGCGACGTAAGCGCGCCTTCTGCGCCAGCGCAGGTGAGACGGGGCAGCGCGCGCTGGGGCGGGCTGCCCTCGCACCGCGCCGCCTCCCACGGGACCGCCCCTGCCCCCGCACAACGAGCCGCTCTGGTCGATCGGTCAGCTCGCCGGATAAGAGGCTGCGAGCGCTTCCATGCGCTCGACGAGGTCCTCGGCAACGTTGGCGCCGCGCCGCAGCTGACGCGCGAGCGCGCGATAGAGCACGTCCGCTTGGACAGGCTTGACGAGCGACTCCGTCTCGCGCACGCCGGCAAGGCGCGGCAGCGCCTGAGGCTGCGCGAAGCTCGACAAGAACAGGACGTCCAAACCCGGAGCGAGCTCACTCAGCAGCTTCAGCGCGCTCTCGGTGCCGTCTTCCGGGAGCTCTTGGTCGAGCAAGGCGACGTCGAACTTGGTCCCGGTCCGCGCCGCCATGCGCAAGGTGGCTGCGAGCTGGAGCGGATCGTAGACCAACGTCACGTCCGCGCCGATGCCGCGCAAGTGCTCCACCACTCGCTCCGCGAGGATGGAAGGCACATCGATCACGAGCGCTCGAAGCGCGATCGGATCCGACAGCAGGTCGCGCGCGTGCGCCTCCATCGCGCGCCGTGGACTGCCGCCGCCGGAGGCTCCCCCGGCTCTCTGCGGGGCAGACATCGCAGGGTCGAGCGTCGGTACGAGCGCTTCCAAGGTGTGCCCGCCGCCGGGCAAGCTCTGGATCATGAGCTCGCCACCGAGGGCCTCCGCTGCACGCCGCGCGAGCTCGAGGTGACGAAGGCGCGGAGCCTGTATGGCGCGCCGGTCCTCCTCGCCAGCCGGACCGGTGCCAAACACCGTCGCGACCTCGCGCTCGTCGAGGGTGAGCCAGGGGACGGAGAGCGCGGCGCGGAGCCAGGGCCGATGACGCGATCCCTCGCGCCATCCGACGGACATCACGGCGGAGGATTGCTCGGCGCCGGTCGCCTCGACACAAGCCGCTTCGACGAGGTTCGCGACGAGCTGCCGGAACCGCAGTGGATCGAGCACGACGGGCTCACTGCACTCCGGCGAGAGCGCGAGGTCCACCCGAACGTTGGGCGCGGAGCGACCGCGGGTCGCTGCGTCGAGCGCTTGCTCGAGCAGCGGACCGATGGAAATGAGCCCCGATCGCGCAGGGGTCGGCCCGCCCGACCTACGCTCATCCTTGAACACGTCGTCAAAGAGGTCCAGCTCGTACCGACCATGGCGGACGATCGCGGCGAGGCGCGCTCGCTGGTCCTCATCCGCAGGCAGTGCATCGAGCAGCGCTGTCGCGTGGCGGAGGATCGCTTCGATAGGCTGCCGCACCTCGTGCCCGAGGGCCGCCAGGAACTGCTCTTTGCGAAGCCGCGCGGCCTCTGCATGGTCACGCGCCGCGAGCGCCTCTCGCTGGGCAGCGCGCAGCTCCGCCGTGCGCTCCGCGACGATGACCTCGAGCTCCTGCGGGCTCTGCATCGACAGAGCAAACGGCAGGTTCCGGACCAGCATCACGACCGTTGCCGCGGACACCACCGCCGTGGCAGCTTTGACGAGCCCTGCGATCCGATAGATCGGGTGCCAGAAGACGACAGCCTCGATCAGGTGGGTCGCGCCGCACAGCAGGATGAAGGCGACGAACAGCCCCAGCAGCGGCCGTAGGGGCCAGTTCGGCCGCCGCCGAAGAAAGAGGACGAGCGCGATCGGGATACAGGTGTACGCCCCCCAGATCACGACGTCCGAGACGATGTGGAGCCACCCTTCGCTCGCGCTCCACTCACCGCAGTGCCAGCGCGGAGGGAAGGGCGAGACATCCAACAACCAATCGAGCGCGTTGCCCGCGGGTCGCGCCGGTGGAACCAGGGTCAGCGGTGGAGCCAGGGTCAGCGGTGGAGCCAGGGTCAGCGGTGCAGCTGGGGTCATGGAGAGGGCAAGGTCGAAAGACATGGCACGCGCTCGGAGCGTTGGATGCGACGCTTGAATATCTGGGGGCCTCGGAATCCGCGAGAGGAAAGGGAACTTTCATCCCGTTGTCAGGCCACGCCAATGCCCACGGCCGACAGTGACGTTATGAAGCCCGCCATGCCGCCCGCAACGTTCTCCCAGACGGAACACCAACCGCCGGCCTCAACTGCGTCGCGGAGCCAGGCGGATCGCCGTCGCGCGCGAGACAGCGAGAGTTTCCCGGAAACCCGGCCGCCGTCGCAAGAAGCGCAGCTGAGGCGCTTGCAGCGCTGGCGGGAGCGGCTGGATCAGAATGGCTTCCAGACCATGCTCAGCGTGGTGCCTCCCTTCGGCCTGATCGTTCGCCAACGCAGCACGGCAGAGCGTTGGATCGCGCTCTCGCCCAATCGCTCGGTCGCGATCTTCGAGCAAGCGAGCGGCGGCGACGTCAGGTGCGAGTATCGGTTGGTTCCAGGCCTCGGAGCGGGCTCCGACGCGGAGTCTGCCGTGCTAGCGACGGAGCTCGCGGATCTGCTGCTGGTGAAACCGGAGGCCCAGGCGAGCGCGAGGGACGCTGGGCGCTCTTGACCGAGCTGCGCTCGTGCACGACGCCGCGCCCCAAGCTCGAAGCCCTCAGGCATCAGCCCTCAGGCGTCACTTCTCGGGCATCACTTCTCGGGCGTCAGCCCTCAGTGGGACGGTAGTGACTCAGCCGCCGATCCGCGCCCTCAACGTAGAGGCTGCCGCACTCCGGGCACTGCCAGACGCCGCGCATCAGCTCGACGGCCTGCGACCGAATCCGCATGCAGGCGGCGACCCTCTGGCGAGCCGACGCGGCGGCGTCTTCGATTGCCGCGTCGATGGAATCGATCCAGCGCTCCAGGTCCACGTCGCCGATCATGTGGAACTTGCGGTTCCGTGCTGAGTCGTGGAGCGTAGCGCCGCAGGCGCATTGGATCTTCATAGGAATGCTCGTCGAGCGCGGCGCTCAGCGCACGCTGTGCCAGATCACGTACGCCCCCATCACGAGCAGGAAGTACGCAAACGACTTGCGCAGCGCCGCCTGCGGTAGGCGCGTGCCGATCTGGGTGCCCGCGAAGCTGCCCAGCGAGCCCATCAGCACGAACACGCCGATGACCTTCCAGTCCAGCGACAGCCCGCGCTCGTCGAGCACCTTCAGATAGCCCGCAAAGCCAGAGGCCGACTTCAACGCGATGATGAAGATGCTCGTGCCGACCGCGCGGTGCATCGACAGGCCGCCCAACAACACGAGCGCCGGCACGATCATGAAGCCGCCGCCGACGCCTACAAAGCCGGTGAGCGCGCCGACCGCTAGGCCGTCCAAGATCACCTTCCACGAGCGCCGCCGCGCCAGCGGCGCCGCAGCCGTCAGGTCCTGGCCGCGCAACATCATGCCGCCCGCCAGCAACATCACGAGCGCAAACACGACAAGCTGCACGAGGCCCGAGACATGCTTCGACATCAGCGCGCCGCCGAACGCGCCCACCATGCCCGGCAAGCCGAAGAACAAGACGCTCCGGAAGTCGACCTGCTTCTTGATGACGTACGGGACCCCCGCGACGAGGCAGATGCCGCCCACGATGGCCAGCGAGCTCGCGATCGCCACCTTCTCCTGCTGCCCGAGGACAAAGGTCAGGATCGGGACGGTCAAGATCGAGCCGCCCGAGCCCATGAGCCCGAGGCTCACGCCCACGAGCAACGCGCCGATGATCATGTACAGCAAGTATGCGCTCCCTTCTGCGGCCTAACCCGCACGCTCACGCGCGTCCCTTCAACATCCCGCTCCAATAGAAGACGGGCAAGAGGCGCTTCTTCAGCTGGTACATCGACCACCGCTCCTTGGACTGATCAAACGGGAACGTCTCCTGCGCCTTACCGTCGTAGTCGAACTCCGCCAACACGAGCTTGCCATAACCCGTCACGAGCGGGCACGACGTGTAACCGTTGTAGAGCGCAGACGGCTTGCGCCCCGCGCGCACGTCCAAGATGTTCTGCGCGGTCGTCGGCGCCTGCTTGCGGATCGCCGCGCCGGTCTTCGAGGTCGGGAGATTGCTGCAATCCCCGAGCGAGAACACGTTCGGATAACGCACGTGCTGCGTGGTCCCCTTGTCGACCTCTACCCAACCTGTCGACGCAGCGAGCGGGCTCTGCTTGATCACGTCCGGCGCGCTCATCGGCGGCGTCACGTGCATGAACTCGTAGCGCTCGATCACCTCCGCCCCCGTCACGAGGTCCTTGTAGACCGCCTCCTTCGAGGCCGCCCGCAGCGCGACGAGGTCGCGCTGATACGCGACATCGATCTTGTGCCGCGCGACGACCTCCAAGAGCGTCTGCGCGTAGCGCTCGACCGCAAAGATCTTCGGCGACGCGATGCGGAAGCGCACGTCGTACGGCTGCTTCACGCCACGCTTCTCCCAGTGCTCGGCCGCGAGATACATGATCTTCTGCGGCGCGCCTCCACACTTGATCGGCGTGTTGGGGTGCGTGAAGTGCGCCGAGCCGCCTTGGAACGCCTGAATGAAGCGCCAAGTCGACTCGACCGTCTCCCACGAATAGTTGCTGCACACGCCGTCCTTGCCGAGCGCCTCCGTGAGGCCCGGGATCTTCTCCCAGTCGAGCTGGATACCCAAGGCGACGACGAGCTGTTCATAACCGAGCCGCTCGCCGTTCGACAAGATCACCTGGTCCTCGTCAGGCAGGAACTCACGCACACCCTGCTGAATCCACTGCACGCCTGCGGGAATGACGTCCGCCTCCCGGCGTCGCGTCGACTCGCGCGTAGCGTCGCCGCCGCCCACGAGCGTCCACAGCGGCTGGTAATAGTGGTCCTGCGCCGGATCGACGACCGTGACGCTGCCCGCAGGCAACGCGCGCGCGAGGCGCGCCGCGACGGAGATCCCCGCGGAACCTCCGCCGACGATGAGGACCGGGACAGTGCGGGCGACGGGCTGAATCATGGGATGCGGCAGAGGGGGGCTTCTGGAAGGGGCGCAGATCAGCGGGCTTCAGCCGGGACGAGCACCGGCTTGCCGGCAGCGTTCCAGGCGTCCATTCCGCCGGCGAGGTCGACGACGGCCGGGAGCGTTGGCAACATCCGGCGCAGCATGCTGGCCGCGATGGACGAGCGATAACCCGAGCGACAGATCACCACGAGCGCGCGGTCCGCAGGCACCTCAGCGATGCGCTGCTCGAGCTGCGCGAGCGGGATGTGCCACGCGCCCTCGATGTGACCCTCCGCCCACTCGCCACAGGTGCGCACATCGAGGACGTGCGGCGCCTCGGGCTTCCAGAGCCGGTGCTCGAGCTCGTCGGGCCGAATGCGCTCCGTGTGGACGACATCGCCCCCCACCGCTCCAGCAGACGCGATGCCGCCGTCGAGGTAGCCGAGCACGTCATCGATCCCGATGCGGCCTAGGCGCAGCGCCGCTTCATGCTCCGTGCCCGGCGTCGCGATGAGGATGACAGGGCGCTCGAGGTCGAGCACGCTGCCCGCCCAGTTCGCGTACTTGCCATCGAGCGGGACGTTGGTGCTGCCGCGGAGGTGGCCGTGCGCGAAGTCCTCTTGCTCGCGCGTATCGAGGAGCTGCGCGCCGTTCTCGGTCCACTCGAAGACCTCGCCGATCGTCAGCGGTCGGAGCTCGCGCTTCAGCGTGTCATCGAGGACGTCGCGCTGCTTGCGGTTCAGGACCGCGTCGTGCAGGAAGTACCGCGGCGCGTCCGGCTGGCCGGCCGTGACCAGCTGCTTGAACTCGGCCTCGGTCATCGGCTGCAGCGCATAGTTCGTCCGGCGCTGCTTGCCGATCGTGCAGACGCGCTCCGTCGAGAGGTTCTTGCCGCACGCCGACCCCGCGCCATGGGCGGGGTACACCAGCGTCGCGTCAGGCAGGCGCATCAGCTTGTCGTGCAGCGAGGAATAGAGCATCGTCGCGAGCTCGTCCGCGGACACGCCGATCGACGCCAAGAGGTCGGGCCGGCCTACGTCACCGATGAAGAGCGTGTCGCCGGTCAGCACCGCGTGCGGCTGCGCGCCGTCCTGCGCGTCGTCGTAGACGAGGACCGAGATCCCCTCGGGCGTGTGCCCCGGCGTCTCCATGCAAACGAGCCGGGTCTGGCCCATGCGCAGGGTCTCGCCGTCACGGAACGCCTCGAACGCGTAGTCCGCCTGCGCGCGCGCGCCGAGGTGGATCGTCGCCTTGGTCGCAGCCTGGAGCTCGAGGTGCCCCGCGACGAAGTCCGCGTGGAAGTGCGTCAAGATCACGTGCGCGATGCGCACGCCCTGCGCCTCCGCGTCAGACAGGTACTGCTCGACGTCGCGTTGAGGGTCGACCACCGCGGCGGTCGCCGAGGCTTCGTCGACGATGAGGTAGGACGCGTGCGCGAGGCAGCCGAGGTAGTACTGCTTGATCTGCATGGAGCTTCGATTGGGGGCCTATGCGCGGCGCGGAGGAAGTCCCCCGCGCGCTCACCTCCCCCCAAATCAAGCCGCGTGCCGCGCCGCGCCAGCGGCCGCCAAAACGCCGTAAAGCCATGCAAGCGTGGGACTTAGGGTCGCCGCATACCCGGGCCATCGCGCCGCACCGGGCGCTGTTCACCCGCGACAGTGAACAGTGTGAACAGCGCCCCTCCTCTGCCAACACGGGCCATGGCCAACCCGTGCGGGCCCCCTACGCTCGGGGGGCCCATGCGCTCGGGGGCCCTTGCGCTCGGGGGCCCTTACGCTCGGAGACACTGCCGCAGGATCGCGACGTCCTCGTCGAACGAGTCGGGTGAGAGCGGGCCGAACGAGAAGCGGAACAACGAGCCCATTGCGCCCCCGTCGCCGCGGCGCTGCATGTCGCACAGCCGCCCCGGCAAGATGCCGGCCTTGTGCGCGAAGAGGCGCTCGTTGAAGCGGTCGCCCGTGAGGCCGTGCGGGAGGCGCCCCCAGTGGTAGAAGCCGCCGTCGCCGGAGTAGAGCTCGACGCCGAGCTCCGCGAGCGCGGCGCCGTAGCGCGCGCGCTGCGACGTGTAGAAGGCATTGATCGCCGCGCGGGCGTGTCGCACGCGCGCCGGCTCGAGGAGGTCCGTCACGTAGAGCTGCGAGGCCCGCGAGACGCCGCCCATCCCGAGCGACGAGTAGTTCCGGAAGAGCTCCGCCTGCGCGCGCGACGTGACGACCCAGCCGACGCGCAGGCCCGGGACCTGCAGGCCCTTCGTGGCCGCGCCGATGACAAAGAGGTCCGTCGCGTCGAGGTCCGGGATGTGCTTGAGCGCGCTCTCGGGCTCGGGGTCGCACATGAACTCGTACGCCTCATCGAAGATCGCCGAGCGCCCGGGCTGCGAATAGTGCTGCACGAGCGCCGCGAGGTCCGCGCCGAGCGTCGCGACGCCCGTCGGGTTGCACGGGTTGCTCTTCAAGAGCATCATGCGCTCGCCCGCTGGGTGGTCCGCGAGGGTCGGGCGGAAGCGGTTCTGCTCGTTGCTCGGGATGATCGCGTAGTCGTTGCCGAGCAGCTCCAGCACGTCCCAGTACGGCGTGTACTCGGTCTCCTCGACCGCGACCTGCACACCCGGCTGCAAGAACGCGAGGATCGCGAAGATCGCGGGCCGCCCGCCCGCGAAGACCGCCACATGGTCCGCGGTCACGTTCGCGCCGTAGGTGTCGCGGTAGTAGCGCGCGATCGCCTCGCGCAGCGGCGGCTGCCCGTCCGCCTTCGGGTACATCCGGTCCGCCGCGGTGAGGCGGATCGTGTCCGGCAGCGTCGGCCCGCCGGGCACCTGCGTCGTCAACGGGAAGCCCTGCGCCCAAGGATGGGTGCCCGGGTCCCCCATCGCAGCTTGGGTCGCAGACGTGAAGCGGAACAGGGTCTCGTAGACCCCCATCGGTGGGAAGTAGCGCAGGATCATCGCGGGGTGTGCAGCTCGTGGCCCATCAAAGTAGCGAGGCCTGATCCCTGCGGACCCCGCGCGCCTTGGAATCTCCCGCGCAGCTCGGTCGCGCGCCGAGGGCATTGCGCTCAGAACGGCCGAAACGCGTCGCTGTCGAGGGACGCCTCGTGGTGCGACGACTGGCCCAACGCCAGGCCGAGCGCGAGGAACGTCGCCAACAACGACGAGCCGCCAGTCGACAGCAGCGGCAACGTCAGGCCTGTCATGGGCAGCACGCCGAGGTTCACCGACACGTTGATGAAGAGGTGCGCGCCAAAATAGATCGCGACCCCGCCGACGACGAGCCGCCCGAAGCGATCGCGCATGCCCGCCGCGCTCGCCATCATCAAGACGACCAGCAGCGTGTAGAGCGCCACGACCGCCGCGGCGCCGTAGAAGCCGCCCTCCTCTGCGATCACCGCGAAGATGGAGTCGCAGTCGCGCTCCGGCAGGAGGCCCGTCTCATTCGCGACGCCCTCGCCGATGCCGCGCCCCTCGAGGCCGCCGTTGCCGATCGCGACGCGCGCGTGGTACGTGTGGAACCCAGGCCCGTTGCGCGACGCGATGAGCTCGTCCGGTGAGAACGAGTCGAGCCATGTCTCGACGCGCTCTAGCTGGTACGCCCGGACGAAGCCGAGCGAGAACGCGGTCGCGCCCACCAGCACGCCGAGCCCGGCCAGCGACAGCAGCGCCCGCGCGCGGCCGCCGGCCAGGTAGATCAACCCGACCGTCACCGGCACGATGGTCAACGACGTGCCGAGGTCGGGCTGCGCTGCGACCATCAACATCGGCACCAGCGCGACCAGGAGCGGCTTGAGCCAGTCCCGCAGCGACTCCAACGGGTTCTGGTCGAGCACCTTCGCGAGCATCAGGATGACCGCGATCTTGGCGAGCTCCGAGGGCTGCAGGTCGAATTTGATCAGGGGCAGCTCGATCCAGCGCCGCGCGCTGTTGCGCTCGTCTCCGATGAGCGGCACGAGCAGGAGCAATACAAGCGCGCCCCCGTAGACGACCCAAGCCTGGCGCCGCAGCCACTGCGGCCGCACGAAGAGCCCGAGCAGCAGCGCAGGCACAGCCATGACGATCTTCTGCCGGTGCCCCTCGAAGCTGACGCCGTTGATCTCGTCGTTGCCGAGCGCGAGCGACATCGCGTGGATGAAGTACATCCCGACGCTCAGCAAGAGCGCCGCGATCAGGACGATGTGCCAGTCGAACTCCGCCCACCGAATGTGGCGCGAGGACAGGGGGCCGCTGCCGCGGCCGGAGCTGGACGCGCGCGGGCTCACTCGAGGCCCTCGGCTTTGAAGAAGTCCTGGAGCTCGGGGAGCCGCAGCAGCTCGCTCGTCAAGTACGTCGCGCTGTGGCTGGCCGTCGACGACGTGTCGTGCATGTACGTGATCACGACGAACTTCGGGTCCTCGTACGGGAAGAACCCGGCGAACCACGCGTGCTTGCGCATGTATCCACCCGGGAACTCTCGCAGTGACTTGCCCGGCGCGATGGCGTGGTAGTCGGCGCTGCCGGTCTTTCCCGCGAGCGCGAACCCGAGGTCCTCCCGCGCGAGGCCCTTGCGGAACCCGGACCCGCTCGTCGTCGCAACCACGTCACGCAGCGCGCCGCGGACGCGCCTCAAATGCACGTCGTCGATGGGGAGCGGCGCGAGGCGTGGAGGCACCTCCTCGTCGCCGATGCGCTGCACGAGGCGCATCTCGGGCAACACACCGGTCGCGATCCCGGCGTATGCGCGCGCCATCTGAACGACGTTGGCATTGATCCCGGCCAGGCCGTTGCCAATGAACTGACGGTCCTCGGGGAGCTCTGGTCCGCCCCCCTCCGGGAACATCTGACGATTGGAGAGGTGCGCCGCTTCGGCGAGCCCGACACGACCGCCGCTGCCGTCGCCGTAGCGCACCCCGGTCGGCCGCCCGATCCCGAAGAGGTCGAGCGCAGCGCGCATGCTCGCGCCGCCGTACTTGAGCTCGCCGAGCGCGGCGAAATAGGTGTTGCACGAGACCGTCAACGCCTCGCCCATCGCGAGCTTGCGCGTCTGGCTGTTCGAATGCCCGTAGGTCGAGCTGCAATCGACGCGCCCCCAGCCGCAGTGATGGTTCAGCTTGGGCTTGGCGCCGAGCCGCGGCGTGTTGCCCTGGCACACGGCGAGGCCGTCCTCCCACTGAATCGCAAGGTTCTGCAGCGCGTACGCCGCGAAGATCGGCTTGATGATCGATCCCGGCGGCTGGAAGCGCGGCTGCAGCAGCGTGCGCTCGATGGCAAACGCGCGCTGTCCGTCGGTATCGACCGCAGGCGCGAGGCCGCTCACCAAGGGCGTGGACGCTGCCACGAGGATCTCTCCCGTCGTCCGCGCAAGGACGATCGCGCCGACGGGGTTGGCGAACCAGAGCTCGTCCGCCGCCTTGTCCTGTCGCGGCCAAGTAGGCTGACGCAACAGCGCCTCGACCGCGCGCTGCAGCTCGAGGTCGAGCGTGAGCCAGACGTCACGGCCGTCCTCTGCCGGACGGTGGATCGGCGCCCGGTTGTCCGACTTGCGGTCCTGCAGCCCCTGGAACTCGCTGTAGCCCTCCTTGCCGCGCAGCTCCCGGTCGAACCAGCCCTCGATGCCGCTCCCGCCCATCCGCTCCTCGGCGTGCCAGGACGCTTCAACGAGCTCGAGGATCTCCTCCTTGTCCTCGTCGGGCAGCTCGAGCTGACGCTGCATCCGAGCGAGCTCGACCTCGTCCGGCCGCTGGCGCAGGAGGTCGACGAGGTACGGGTGGCGGACCTTCCCGATGAGGAACTCCGCGACCGGGACACCGTCGTCGTGCTCGTTCAAGCCCTCGGAGGCATCGCGCGGGCGCTCGCGGCGCATCGTCGGGCGCACGCTGAAGCCCGCGAACTCGCGCGGGTTGCGCGTCACGAGGTGCACCAGCTCGTACCCGGGCTCGCGACCGATCACCTTGGGCCGCGAGCTGCGGTCGCGGACGACGTAGCGCCGCGTCTCCTCGGCGTGATCGATGCGCTCGGGCTTGACGGCGATCGCGCCCGGGGCGGCGCTCTGGTCCAGCCCGAGGAGCACCTGCCCGACCCGGCTCTGGAGCTGCGCTTCGACCCCGGACAACAGCGCGACAAACGCTTGCTCCTCCGCCGGGTCCCAGTCCGGGCGGCGCTCTTCGACACACGCGAGCAGGCGCTCGCTGGCCGCGGCGCGCGCTCTCCTCTGGCGCTCCTCGGGCCCGAGCGGCGCGCCGTTCAGGTCCGTGTCCTCGTCGTCGAGCGTCGGCCCGGTCGGCCCCGAGGTCGCGGTCGCGACCCGATCGAGGATCGCGCCGAGCGCCTCGTCCAAGAGGTCCGCTCCCGCGGCGCGCGAGGCCCGCACGGTGCGGCCCTGGAACGGCAGCGCCTCGCGCAGCTCGACGGGTGCGAGCGCGCCACCACGCTCGAGCACGAGCGGCAGCGTCGAGAGCCCTTCGAGGTCGTCGATCCGCCGCCAGTCCTCGGGCGCGCCGTGGCGCCGCCCCCAGGCGTCGCCGTCGGCGCGAAACGCGTGGGCGACCGAAGCGAGGAGGGCGTCGGCTGGGTCAGTGTCCGGCTGCTCTCGCAACGCGAGCTTCGCACGCGCGATCACGTGCCCCGCGAGCCACTCCTTGACCATGAGCGGCCAGTCGTCCCCGCGCCGCTGCACCCAATCGAGCCGGCGCGCAGGGTTCCAGCCCATCAACCGGTCGATCCACCCGAGGTCCAGCCGCGCCAGGTTCGCGCCGTCGAAGCGCCACGGCGGGAACCCCAGCGCGTTCATGAAGAGCGCGTCCGCGGTCTCGTCCTCGACGTCCGTGCGGCGAGCCTCGATCAGCGCGACGAGGCGCTCGCGCGCGGGGAACGTCAGCCATGCAGCCCTGCGCTGGTCCGCCGATGCCGTGGCCGGGACCGGGAGGAGCGCGGCGTCCGGCGGGCCGATGACATCCCAATCGAGCTGCGCCGCGAGCCGCGCGAGGTGCGCGAGGGACTCGTCGAGCCGCGCGTCGAGGTTCCGCAGCACCTGCTCCGCGCCGACCCCCGTCGCGATCGAGGCCAGCTCGTAATAGGGGTGGGCCTCGAAGCTCGGGTCCTCGACGAGGCGACGCACGACGCGCTCCTCGCGCGGCTCGAGCGCCAACAGCCGGTAGAGGTAATACGTCAGGTCCCCGGCGCGCGAGCGGCGTCGGAGCTGCTCCGCGGCGCGGGAACGAGAGACGTCGTCGCGATCGTCTCCGCCGTTGCCTGCGGCGCTCGCTGCGAGCTCGACGTCCGCGGCCGGCGCCGCGAGCTCGCCCCCGACGTACAAGCCCGCGCCCTTCCCGAAGGCCGCCACCGCGCCCGGGGTCAACGACACGAGCGCTGCCGCCTCATCGTGCAGGCGCAGCTGCGCCTCGCTCAACGCGACGGGCGCTCCGAGCACGATCGACCACGCCATGGAGACCTGCCCGAGCGGGTGCCCGCGCCGGAAGTCGCGCCACACAAACTCGAGCTCGTAGACCTCCTGGTCGCGCGCGATGAGGCGCCCCGTGCGGTCGCGCAGCGCGCCGCGGACGTAAGGCTCGACCTGATACGAGCGCACCAGGTTCGCCGCCTCCTTCGCCCAAATCTCGTGCTGCGAGACCTGCACGTCGTACAGCCGCGCCACCAGGAACGCGACGGCGATGACAAACACGGCGATCGGGAGCTCGAAGCGACGCATCAGAAGGCCCTCCGCTCGATGGAGCGCAGGCCCGGCAGCTTCCGGGCGAGCGGCCACGCGAAGAGCGCGAGCAAGGCCGACGTCAGGGCCGTCGGAAGGAGCTGTGTCGAGGCGTTGACCAGCGACGTGACCGGGCTCGCCGTCCGCACCGCGTCCACGAAAACGAGCCACAGACCAAAGAAGAACGCCGCCGTCCCGACCAGCGCGGCGCGGGTCAGGACCTGCGAGAGCTCGGCGAGGCGGCGTAACACGTCAGCCGCGAGGCCCACGGCGAGCGAGCCCGCGACGATCGCAAACGGCGGCTCCACGGTGAAGGTCGCGCGCGCGAGGGCCGCCACCAGCGACACGCGCACGGCGTCGCTCTTGTAGAGCTGTGCCAGCGCCGCAACGAGCAAGAAGATGGGCACGTCGGGCGCCCAGACGCCGAGCCCGAGGGTCTCGACCATGACCGCCTGCGCGATCGTGGCGAGGCCCGTCCAGATCGCGACGAACAGGTACGGGACAAGGCGCTTCATCGGTCGGACAGCCCCCCCGCTCCGCGGCCGCTCGCAGTCGTGCGCACACGGAGCGCGCGCGCGGCGCGCCCTCCATCGGCCTGGAACACACGCAGGACATGGGGCCCCGGCCCGGTCGGGAGGCTCGTCGTGCCGAGGAGCAGGCCGCGCGGCACGCCCGCCTCGCCCGAACCGGTCCAGAGGGTGACGGGGAGCGCGCCTTGCTCCCCGAGGAGCCGGAGCACGCGCTCGGACTGGGCGAGCGCGCGCTGCGGCCGCCACGCGAACGCGACCGCGCCATCGGCCTCGCGCCCGAGCGACACGATGCGGCCCAGGACCAGCGGCGCCTGGGTGGCGCTGTCTGCGTCGACGCCGGGCTCGTACCAGTCCGGCGTCAGTGGGTCGGCGAGCACGCTGAGCGTGAACCCGACGTCCCCCGGGAGGCCGACGTCGGACATCACGAGGCCCGCGCGCAGCACGCGGCCGACGAGGCGCGCGCCGCTCGCGACGGCTGCGCCCGCCGTGACGCCATGGCGGCGCCCTCGGTCGAGCTTGCGGCCCTCGCGCCACGGCGACGGCTCCGCCCGCAGCAGGAACTGCGCAGCGCTCCAACGGTCGTCTTCGAGGACCGTGCGCTCGCTCGCGGGCACGCGCTCCTGGACGCCGTCCGAGGTCAAGATGAGGACCTGGTGCAAGCCCGCCTCGTAGTCCAAGTAGGGCCGCACGCCGAGCACTTCGCGCGTGAAGTCGGCACCAGGCACGGGCGCTGCCTCGCGACGCAGCTCACCGATGCGGAAGCCGTCCGCGAGCCGCGAGAGGTCGTTCGACAGCGACTCCGGCTCGAAGACGCGCACTTCACCGCTCGCGACGGCGCGGCGTTCGGGGTTGTGCACGGCGAGGAACGGCGTCCCGGCGAGCGGCGCGAGCCCGCCGACGACAAAGCGCGAGGGCGCCCCGTCCTCGGCCCGCTCGATGCGCGCGCCGATGCGCGCGTCGCGCGCCGTCACGAGCTCGACGAGGACCTCGTTCGGTGAATGGTTCGGCGCCGCCGCGCCGAGGCCGAGCCGCTTCTCGAGCCGCTCGAAGAACCCGCGCGGCGGCGGCGGCGGCGGCTCCCGGCCCGGGATACGCGAGATGCGGCCGACGAGTGCGTCGCCGGCGATGACGGGCTGGCCGACGAAGACACGCTCGGGCTGCGCGACCGAGAGCCGGAGCACGTCGAGGTCATGGTCCGTGTGTCCGATGACCTCGGCTTGCACTGCGCCGTGCTCGGGGGACAGCATGCCCGCCTGCGGCCAGGCCGCGTTGCGCACGCGGGTCTCCAGCGCGCGGTGCGCCTCGAGGTCGAGGGCGTCACGCGCGATGCGCGCCGCCATGGCGGCGCGGCCCTCGCGCCCTTGCAACATCCCGACCGGGGCCGCCATCGAGGCCAAGACGCGCCCCGGCAACAGCGCCAGGTCGAGCACGCGCTCCAAGACGCCGACGGGGCGCAGCGCGAGCGCGCCGGCCGCGATCGCCGTCACGAAGCCGATGGTGCGAGTGCGCGACGGTGCCATGCCAGTTCACAAAGTCGACCCACAGGGGCGACCCACAGGGTCGGCGCACAGGGGCGCCCTACACGGTCGGCGCACGGCCGTGCGCGCGACCTCGCCCACAGCCGGATCAGCGGTCGTCTTCGTCGGTCGCGAGCACGCGACTGAACACGTCGAGTTTGTCGAGGAAGATGCCGGTGCCACGCGCGACCGCAGTGAGCGGGTCGTCCGCGACCCGCGACGGGACGCCGAGGTGATCGGAGATCGCCTGCGACATGCCATAGAGCAGCGCGCCGCCGCCGACGATCGTGATGCCCGTATCGACGAGGTCCGCGCTGATCTCGGGCGGCGCCTCTTCGAGGATCCCGCGGATCGCTTCGCAGATGAGCCGCACAGGGCGCGCCAGCGCTTCGCGGATCTCAATCGAGGTGACCGTCGTGCGGCGCGGGAGGCCCTGCACCGAGTCGCGGCCCTTCACCTCCATCGAGAGCTCTTGCTCCATCGGCCACGCAGAGCCGATCGTGAGCTTGATGCGCTCCGCGGTCTGCTCGCCGATGAGCAAGTTGTGTTGACGGCGGAGGTGCGCCATGATCGCTTCGTCCATGTCGTCGCCGGCGACGCGCAGCGACGTGGACACGACGGCGCCCGCGAGCGAGAGCACCGCGATCTCGGTCGTGCCGCCGCCGATGTCGACGATGAGCGAGCCGCGCGCCTCGGTGACGGGCATGTCGCACCCGATGCCGGCGGCCATCGGCTCGTCGATCAGATAGACGCGGCGGGCGCCTGCGCGCTCGGCCGAATGGATGACGGCGCGGCGTTCGACCGCCGTGATGCCGACCGGGACCGCGATGACGACCTGCGGCTTCACCCAGTGGCGTCCTTCGTGCACCTTCGTGATGAAGTACTTCAACATCTTCTCGGTGACGTCGAAGTCGGCGATGACGCCGTGCTTCAGGGGCCGGATCGCCTCGATCGAGCCCGGCGTCTTGCCGAGCATCGCTTTGGCGGTGTTCCCCACCGCCATGCCGTCGAGCAGCACTTCGTTGGTGCCCTTGCGGACAGCGACGACGCTGGGCTCGTTGAGGACGATGCCACGGCCGCGGGCGCACACCAAGGTGTTCGCTGTGCCAAGATCGATCCCCATGTCGACGGACAGATGGCCAAAGGCCCACTCCATCGGCTTGAAGACGCTCACCTAATGATCCTCATGGTGCGGTGAACCGCGTGGTCTCGGCTTCTTGTCCCCTCAGACAAGCCGACGCGGTGAACACGGAGTGTTGCGAATCGAAGGCACCGGAACAAGCGTCGTGCGGCGCCGAGGCACAGAAAATGAAAGTCCTGGCCGGGCGCGCCGCGGCGCGACGGGCCAACGGCCACCTGAACACGACCACCCGCAGCGCCACGGGCACCCAAGGACCTCCGATGGCGTCCGCCCACGAAGACGGGTCCCCGTGGCACAGACGTGCTGCGCTGCGGGCTGCTAGGAACGAACAGACGGGGACCCAAGCGGGTCCCCGTCTGTTCGTTCGATCTCACCCGGCACCCTAGAAGGGCCGCAGCGGGACCTCGTCGCGCTACTTCGGCGCTTCGTACTTGTCCTTGAAGATCATGCCTTCGCCGTAGGTCGTCCCACGGTGGTAGTCGACCATGATGAAGGCGACAAAGAGCATGATCGTCGTCAGGATGATGATGCCGTCGTCGATGCCGAGACCCTTCTCTTCTTCGACGATCTCGACCGACGCGGCGGCGGCGCGCGGCGCCGCCTTACCAGCCGGCTTCTTCGATTCGCTGCGAGCGGCGGGACGGCTCGCGCCGGCCCCTGCTCCGCGCTTTCGGCTTTGTGCCATGGTGGATCGCTCCTAGTTCGAAAGGATCAAAGGCGGGTGGTCGCGCGGTCCCCTTGGGAGACCGTCTGACCGGGGGTCGCGTCAACCATGACGACGGTCGACGTGGCCGCGTTGACGACCTCGACGCGGGCGAGGCCCTTGAGGGTCGCGCCGCTGTAGATCCAGAACTTGTAGCCGGTCTTGACGCCGTCGTTCTTGCCCTTGTTGATGTGCACGAGGGTCTGGCCGCCCTGCTCCATCACGCCGACCACTGCGGCCGGGATCGTCGGGACTTCCCCGCCGAGCTCGCCGATCGAGAGGCCCGTCTCCGCGACGAAGGTCTCGATGATCGTGTCCTTACGGCCGAGGTCTTCCGTCGCCGCGGCGAGCTGGACCATGAGGTCGTTGTTCTTGGCTTCCGTGGCGCGCTGGGCTGCCTCGGCGTTGCGCTGGGCCTGGAGCGCCGCTTGGGCGGCGTTCTCGGCGTCACGCTTGGCTTCGACTGCGGCGACGCGCTGGTCCGTGGCTTCCTTGAGCTTCTGGGCGGTCTTCTCCGCCTCGTCGAGGTAGCCCTTGAGGGTCGCGTCGATCGAACCGACGCGCTCCGTCATCTTGTTCTTGTCGTCCGTGAGGGACGCAATCTGCTGGTCGAGGCTCTTGCGGGTCGTCTCGAGCGCAGCGTTTTGCTGAACCGTCTCGTCCTTCTGGCGTCGGGCTTCGTCCCGCGCCGCCTTGAGCGTTTCGATCTCTTGCTGGAGATTCGACTTGGTGGTCTGCAGCTCGGCCGTCGTTTGGTCGTACAGGCCGCGGTACTTGTGGGCGTTCGCCAGGGTCGAGGACGCCCAGCCGAGGAATACCGCGGCGAGGGCGAGGTTCACGACGACGAAGATCCGTCCAATCGGGCTCATGTCGTATCTCGGGGGGAGAGGGATTCGCCCCGGCCGTGCCGGCGGGCGGAGGTGGGGGGATCAGTCAGGAGGAAACAAGGGCGGCGCTCCGGGGTCGCTGCGGACGACCGTGACGGATCACGTTCGACACGCGGACGACTGCGGCACGTTGCACCCTCGTCTGAGTGGCCGGATTCTAGGCAGGGGTTCAGAAGGGGTCAAGGAGAGTCGGGGCGCCAAGTCGCGCTTCTCGAATCTTCCCTTCCCCCGGCCCCAGCCAGGTAGGCGGGGGGACTACCCCCCACCTGAGGGGCGGTTACCCCCCTCCGTAGCCCCCAGGGCGCCGAGGCCCCGCCGGGGGGGCGCCCGCCAGGACCGCCGAGCTTCGTTCGGGGCAGAGGGGGCGCCGCACCCTCAGCGCCGCGCCCGGAACGCGAGCAGCAGCGCGAGAGCGAACCAGCCCGCGAGCTGCCAGCGCTCGGTGGCCACGAACGGGGTGCGCGCCGCAGGGTCCGCGGGCAAGGGGACGCGCGCGGCGAGGTGCCCGCGCACCATCTTCCGCCGCCCGTCGACCTCGAGCACCGCGAGGTCCCGCCCGTCGCCGCCGATCACGGCGGAGATGCCCGAGTTCGTCGCGCGCACGACCGGCCGCCCCGTACAGAGCGCGCGCATCCGCGCGAGCGCGAGCAGGTGGTCCATCTCGCACGAGTCCAGGTACCAGGCCTCGTTGCTCGCGATCACGAACAGGTCGACCGGCCCGCGGCGCAGCGGCTCGGTGTAGGGCTTGTCGAACGCGTTGTCGTAGCAGATCGTCGCGCCAATGCGCAGGGGCGCGCCGGCCGCGCGCCGCAGCTCGAGCACTTGCGTGGTCGGCGCGCCGACGAAGTCGGGCACGGAGCCGACGACGCGCTGGACCGCGGAGATGACAAACGGGAGGTGCTTCACGGGCTCGAGGCTCTCGGCGGCGGGCACCAATTGGACTTTGGACGCGATCCCCGCGAGGTCGCCGGCGGCGTCCCAGAGCGCCAGCGCGTTGCGGCGTCGCAGCTCACCCTCGACGACGTCCCACGCCTCGACGCCGCCGAGCAGCGCCGTGCCCTCGGGCAAGAGCCTCCGCCCTGCGAGCACGTCGCGCGCCCACTCCGCGCGCAAGCCGCCGAAGACCTGCGCCACCATCGAGCGCAGCGGACGCAGCACCCGCGCGTCCCCGAAGAAGGCGGCGACGAGGACCCGCGCTCGGGCGTCGCGCACCTCCAGGTCGAGCCGCGCGAGGTCCGCTCGGCTGGACCAGGCTGGCGGGCGCACGCCGGCGTCGTAGGCCGCGAGCACCTCCTGGGGCACGAGCCAGCCGGAGAGGATCGTCTCGCCGCACAACAAGAGCTCCGGGGGGGGCGCGCCGCCCGCCGTCGCCTCGGCGATCCCAGCGAGGGCCTCCTCGACGAGCGGCGTGAACTCGTCGCGGACGTAGTCGCCGCGGCCGCCCTTCAGGGACTGCTCGATGCCCGGCTGTGCGATGACGACGCCGACGCTGCCCGAGGTCGCGGGGGCCGGCACGAACAGCGCGAGGAGGACCCCGAGGGCGAGGGGGCCCGCCCCGAGGGCCAACGTCGCGCCGCTGAGGCCCTGGCCGCCGCCCTGGCCCTGACTCTGACTCTGACCCTGACCCTGGCCCTGACCCTGGCGATCCGGCCCGGGCCGCGCCGAGCGCCGCGCCAACGCGAGGTCCGCCGCGAGCCCGCCGAGCGCCCCGAGCACGTAGGTGAGCCCGTGGCTCCCCCACACCCGGGCGCTCCCGGACAGCCAGAGGGTGTCGTGCAGGAGCTCGCCCGTCCGCAGCCAGCCGAAGGAGAACGGCGCCGGGAGGTGCCAACGCACGAGCTCCGCCGCCCCCCATGCGACCGGGGCCGCGAGGGCCAGCGGAGAGCGCCGGGCGAGCCGCCGCAGGAGCGCGCCCCCCGCCGCCATGTAGAGGGCGGGGATCAGCGCCATCGGGACGAGCAGCCATGGGAGCAGGTGGCGCATCCAGAGGAACCAGCCGAGGAGGCCGACCGCGTGCGCGAGCCACTCCGCCAAGAAGGCCCGCCGGCCGGGCCGGCTCGCGGCCAAGGCCCACGGCCCGAGCGCGAAGAACGCGAGGTGCCCGAAGCCTTCCGGGCGCATGACCCCGGGCTGCGCCAAGTTGAGGACCACCCACGTCGAAAGTACGGCGACGAACCGCCGTATGGGTCCCCACGGCGCGGCCTCCGCGCGCGACCGCCCCAACGGGCTCGCACCCTCTCCCCGGTCGGGCCCAACCTGCTCTCTCTCGATTTCGCGGCTCATCGTGGCCCGCGATTACCCAGCTTTTGCCGCTCGGAGTCCAGCATCCTGCGAAGGTGACGTGTCCCTCGGGGCTCGCGGGACCCGGCGCGGACACCGTACCCTCCGCACGCTCGACGGTCCCAACGTCGCTGCCCCATCCCCAACCGTCCTCGTGTCCCGCTCGGCACAACGAGGACCCTGGGCGTCCGCTCTGCTCCGCGCCGCCCCGGCTCCCTGACCTCCGTATGGCTCCTTCGCTCCTCCCGCGCACCTTCGCCCTCGCCGCTATCGCCCTGCTCGCCGCCGGCTGCCCAGGCCCCAGCGACGCAGCCTCAGCCGCCGACAAGCCCGCGGCCGAGGCTGGCGCAGGCGCGCTCCGCAAGGACGCCGCGCCCAAGGTCCTCGTGACGCCCCTCGTCCAACGCGAGATGGTGCGCCGCATCTCGACGACGACCGTCGTCGAGTCGGAGCGCGAGATCGAGCTCTTCCCGCGCATCGCTGGCCAGGTCGTGACGCTCGACATCGAAGAGGGCGACCGCGTGGCGCAAGACCAGCTCCTGGCGTCGCTCGACCCGCGCCAGGCCAACGCAGCGCGTGACGAGGCGTTGATCGCGAAGCGCGAGGCCGAGGACGGCAAGCGCCGCCTCGAGTTCGCGGTGGCGGAGGCCGAGTCCCGGGCGGCGCGCGCGCGCATCACGCTCGAGCAGGCGGAGCGCGAGCTCGAGCGCAAGGAGGGCATCGCGGAGGGGCTCTTGTCGAAGAACGAGCTCGAGCAGCTGCGCCTGACCCGTGACCAGCAGGCGTCGGACCTCGAAGCGCAGCTCACCGCCGTCGGGTCGGCCAAGGCCCAGCTCACGTCACAGGACATCCTGATCGATCGGGCGGCGTTGCAGGTCGAGAAGGCGGAGCTCGACCTCTCCTTCACGCGCATCACGGCGCCGTTCGCAGGCATCGTCGCAGAGCGCAAGGTGAAGGTCGGCGACCTCATCTCGACGGGCGCTGCGATCCTGACCCTGACCGACCCGGACCACGTCCGAGCGATCGTCTACCGGCCGCAGCGCGAGCTCGCGTTCTTCCGCGCCGCCGAGAGCGCAGGGACCGACGGCAGCGCCGCCGAGATCGAGATCGTCGCGCGCCCCGAGGCGCTGCCGGACGCCGAGTACACCGGCCACATCCGCATCATCAGCCCGACCGTCGACCCGAGCTCCGGCCAGTTCCGGGTCACGATCGGCCTGGACCAGCCCGACGGCGCGAGCCCGCCGCCGCTCCTGCCGGGCATGCTCCTGCGCCTCGAGATCGTCACCGAGCGGCACCGGGACGCCCTGGTCGTGCCGAAGCGCGCAGTTGTGCGCGAAGGTGAGGCTTACTTCGTCTTCATCGCAGAGGACGGCGCGGAAGGCGCCGACTCCGGCGTCGTGCGCCGCGTGCGGGTCACGGAGGGCTTCACCGACGACATGTCCGTCGAGGTCGTCGCCGTCGAAGAAGGCGCGCTCAAGCCCGGCCAGCAGATCGTCGTCGTCGGCAACCGCGACCTCGAGGACGGCGACCGCGTCGATGCCGAGCCGTGGACCGAGGCCCGCGGCAAGGACGGAGACGCGTGAGCGCGCAGCCCACCAACCCTCCGGAGGGACCGGAGCGCGCGCGCGCGAACACGGGCAGTGAGGCCGGGCGAGCGACGCGCTCTGCGCTGGCGTTCGTCGCGACGCGCCCGGTCGCGATCTCGATGTTCATGGTCGCGCTCGGGATGTTCGGCTTCGTGTCGTTCGCGAAGCTCCCGGTCGACCTCCTGCCCGAGATCAGCTACCCCACCTTGACGGTGCGGACGACGTTCCCGGGCGCCGCGCCGGAGGACGTCGAGGACCGCGTGTCCGTGCGCCTGCAAGAGGCGCTCGCCACGCTGCCGAAGCTCGTCGGCACCACATCGATCAGCCGCGCCAGCACCAGCGACGTCGTGCTGGAGTTCGACTGGGGCACGAACATGACGTTCGCCGTGCAGGAGGTGCGTGACCGCATCGACGGCGTGTTCCTGCCGCGCGAGGCTGAGCGGCCGCTGATCCTGCGCTACGACCCGAACCTCGACCCGATCCTGCGCTTCGGCGTCGCGCCGCCGGAGGGCGGCGCTGAAGACGAGGCGACGCTCGTGCGCCTGCGCTGGCTGGCCGAGAAGCGCCTCGAGCGCGACCTCGAGGGCCTCGAAGGCGTCGCCGCGGTGCAGGTCCGCGGCGGGCTCGAAGAGGAGATCCGCGTCCGCGTCGACCCGTTCCGGCTCGCGGCGCAGAAGCTCGACCCGAAGCTGATCGGGGAGCGCCTCGCGCAAGAGAACCTGAACGCCTCGGGCGGGCAAATCCGCGAGGGCTCGACGGACTACCTCGTCCGCACCTTGAACGAGTTCCGCGACGTCGAGGAGATCCGTGACTTGGCGGTCGTGCGCCGCGGCGACGCCGTCGTGCGCGTGCGCGACATCGCCGACGTCACGCGCACACATTCCGAGCGCGAGGTCATCACGAAGCTCGACGGCCGCCAGGCGGTCGAGGTCGCGATCTACCGCGAGGCGGGCGCCAACATCGTCGACGTCGCCGAGCGCGTCCGCAAGGCGCTCGTCGGCACCCCCGAGGGCGCCGCGCTCGCGGCCGAGAAGGCCGCGGCCGGCGTGCGCAACGAGGACGTGCCGTTCTTCGAGCGCGGGAAGCTCGACTTCCTGGCCTGGCAGCTACGGGATGAGGCCAAGATCGAGCTGCTCTCCGACCAATCGACGTTCATCTCGGACGCCGTCAACGAGGTCAAGAGCTCAGCGCTGCTCGGCGGGGCGCTCGCGATCTTGGTCGTATGGATGTTCCTGCGCCGCATGGCGCCGACGCTGATCATCGGCGTGGCGATCCCGATCTCGGTCGTCGTGACGTTCGCGCCGATGTTCTTGCTCGACGTCTCGTTGAACATCATGTCGCTCGGGGGCCTCGCGCTCGGCGTCGGGATGCTCGTGGACAACGCGATCGTCGTGCTGGAGTCGATCACGCGCTGCCGCGACGAGGGCGATGACCTCCGCACCGCAGCGATCCGGGGCGTCGCCGAGGTCGCGGGCGCGATCATCGCGTCGACGCTGACGACCGTCTGCGTGTTCGCGCCGATCGTCTTCGTGCATGGCATCGCGGGCCAGATCTTCGGTGACCAGGCCGTGACGGTCGTCTCCGCGCTGCTCGTCTCGCTGCTCGTCGCGGTGCTCTTCATCCCGATGCTCGCGTCGCGCCCGGCCTTCGCAGGCACGGGCGGCGCCGCGGGAGCGAGCATGCTGCCGGAGCTCCGGCCGCTCCTGCCCCGCGGCCTCACGTGGAGCTGGATGACGTTCCTCCCGAACCTCGCCACGTGTGCTTGGTCGATCTTGCTGGGCCTCGTGGCGCTGCTGTTGTGGCTCGTCGCGGCGCTCGTGCTCGTCGTCGGCAAGGCCCTCTACTTCATCACATGGCCGGTCCGGGCGCTGTTCGACGCGGCGTGGCGCGCGCTCGACGCGCTCTATCCGCGCGCGCTGAAGGTCGCGCTGAACGCCAAGCTGCTGATCTTGGTCGGCATCGGCGCGCTGTCGTTCTACGCCTACACGAAGGTGGCTGACCTGGGCCTCGAGCTCCTGCCCGAGATCCACCAGGGCGAGTTCACGGCCTTCCTCGCGCTGCCGGTCGGGACCCCGATCGAGGAGTCCGAGCGCGTCTATGGCGCCCTCGACGCGCTCGTGCGCGAGTTCGACGAGGTCGCTGTGACGTCGCTCACCGTCGGCGTCGAGGCCGACACGTTGACGCGCGAGATCGAGGGCAAACACACGGCTCGCTTGACCGTGCGCCTGCGCCCCGAGGCGCGGGAGGCGGCCCAAGAGGACGGCGTGATCGAACACCTGCGCGCGGTCGCGTCGCGGACGCCCGAGCTCGAGGTCGTCGACGTGCGCCGCCCGACGCCGTTCGCCCTCGACGCGCCGATCGCCGTCGAGGTCAAAGGGTACGACCTCGCGACGCTGGGCGAAGCCGCGGACGAGGTCGCGCGCCGGATGGCACAGGTGCCGGGCCTGACCGACATCCGCACGACGGTCCGCGCGGGGTACCCGGAGGCGCGGGTCACGTTCGACCGCGACAAGACGCTCGCCTACTCGCTCGACCTCGGCACCGTCTCGACGTTCGTCAGGGACCAGGTGCTCGGCAGCGTCAGCACGCGCTTCGTCGAGGGCGACGACCGGATCGACGTGCGCGTCCGCGGCGACGAGATGATCCTCGACTCGATCGCGTCGATCGGCGAGATCATCGTCAATCCCACGGAGAGCACGCCCGTGCCGCTGAGCTCCGTCGCGGAGATCTCGCTGGCCCAGGGCCCCGCGGAGATCCGGCGCATCGGCGGCCAGCGCGCGGTGCTCGTCACCGCGGCGAGCACCGGCCTCGACCTCGGCAACGTCAACACGCAGATCGAAGCGGCCCTCGCGACGATGCAGCCGCCGCGCGACGTCGAGGTCGCGCTGGGCGGCCAGAAGCGCGAGCTGGACGAGGGCACGGCCAGCCTGCGCTTCGCGCTCCTCCTGGCGATCTTCCTCGTCTACGTCGTCATGGCGAGCCAGTTCGAGTCGCTGATCCAACCGTTTGTGATCCTGTTCAGCGTCCCGCTGGCCGGGGTCGGCGCGATCTTGCTCCTCGACTGGTCGCACCTGCCGCTCTCCGTGGTCGTCTTCATCGGCTTCATCCTGTTGGCAGGCATCGTCGTGAACAACGCGATCGTGCTCGTCGACCGGATCAACTCGAAGCGCCTCGACGGGCTCACGGTGCACGACGCGATCCTCGAGGCCGGGCGCGCGCGCCTGCGGCCGATCCTGATGACCACCGCGACGACGGTGCTGGGCCTCGTGCCGCTGACCGGGTGGCTGGCCCACGTGCCGGGCCTCTCAGCGTTTGTCGGCGGCGACGGCGCCGAGCTGCGCGCGCCGATGGCGATCACGGTCATCGGCGGGCTCACGAGCTCGACGCTGCTGACGCTGTTCGTGATCCCCGTCATCTACAGCCTCGTGGTCCGCGACCGTCGCGGGCCCGGCGTCTCGGCGCCGCTCACCACCCAGGAGGTGTCCGCTTGACCGATCGAGACGCAAGGTCGAACCCCGACGAACACGGCCGCACGGCGCACCCGACGAGCGCCGGCGCCCCCCTCCCGTTCGACGAGAACATCGGGGAGGACATGCACCTCGGCGACGACTCGGGCGACCGCGGGTTCTTCGCCTTGACGGTGCGCCGCCCCGTCGCGATGGGCGTCATCTTCGTCGCGCTGCTGGCCCTCGGCTTCATCTCCTTCTCGCGGCTGCCCCTCCAGATGCTGCCCGGCGGCATCTCGGGCTCGCGGTTCTCGGTGTGGATCCCCAACCCGGGGTCCAGCGCCGAAGAGAACGTCGAGAAGGTCGCGCGGCCGCTCGAGGAGCAGTTCCGGACGCTGCCCAACGTCGACACGATCACGTCGTACTGCAACACAGGGCGCGTGCGCATCCGGGTCGCCTTCGACGGGGACGCGAACACGGAGCTGGCCAAGGCGGAGCTGCGCGACCGCATCGAGCGTGCGCGGCCCGAGCTGCCGGAGACCGTCGAGCGCATCAACGTCTGGGCCAACGACGACGGCGAGCCGCCGATCATGTGGTTCGCGATCGTCGCCAAGGACCAGGCCGACGACGTCGACTACCTGCTGGAGAAGCACGTCCAGAAGCGCCTCGAGGCCGTCGACGGCGTCAGCCGCGTCAACATCTTCGGGCTGCTCGACGACTCGATCCGGATCCTCCTGGACGAGGACAAGGTCATGGCGGCGCGCATGGACATCGGGAGCCTGATCCGCCGCCTCAACGGCGACAACTTTGCGCAGCCCCTGGGCGAGGTCGACGACGCGGGGACGCGCTACCTCTTGCGCGCGGACATGCGCTTCAAGGACCTCGATGAGGTCCGCGACTACCCGATCGAGAACGGGCTGCGGATCGGCGACGTGGCCAAGGTCGAGCGCGTGAAGTCCGTCCGCGACTGGGTCACGCGCATCAACGGCGGCTACGCCTTCTACGGGATGGTGCAGCGCGAGAGCTCGGCCAACATCGTCGAAGTGGGCACGAAGCTGCAGGCGATCATGGACGGCCTCGAGACCGAGCCCGCCCTCGCGGGTCGGTTCTCGGGCGAGGTCTTTTTCAACCAGGCCGACTTCATCCAGAACTCGCTCGACCAGCTCGAGTCGACCGCGGTGCTCGGCGGCGGCCTCGCGGTCCTGATCCTGTTCCTGTTCCTGCGCCGCGTGCGCATGACCCTGTGCGTCGCGCTCTCGATCCCTGTCTCGGCGCTGCTGTCGCTGACGATCGAGTACTTCCGCGGCGGCAGCTTCAACATCCTGACCATGGTCGGCCTGACGTTGGCCATCGGGATGCTCGTCGACAACGCGGTCGTCGTCGTCGAGAACGTGGCGCGCCTCCGCGCCGCCGGCCACGACGGCAAGCGCGCCGCCGTGCTCGGGACGCGCGACGTCGCGCTCGCCGTCGCGCTCGCGACGCTGACGTCCGTCGCCGTCTTCCTGCCGCTGATCTTCTTCGGCGGCGCGCGGATGCAGGTCTTCATGGCGGCGCTCGGGATCCCGCTGTGCACGTCGCTGCTCTTGAGCCTCCTGATCGCGCTCGTGTTCTTGCCGACCGGCGCGGCGCGCGCGATGGGGACGCGGCACCGCTACGTCTCCGCGCTCATGCGCGGCATCGACGCCGTCTTGGCGGTCCCGGCGCTGATGCTCGGCCGCGTCCTCGGCGCGCTCCACCTGTTGTTCTTCGGCGCGCTGCGCGTCGCTCACCTGTGCCTGCGAGCGCTCGTGCGGGTGGCCACGCCCGTGCGCTTTGTGCTCGCGGGCGGGGTCGTGTGGCTCGCGTTCGGCGCTTATCAGGTGTCAATGGCCCGCGTCGCCGCCGACGAAGCGCTCGCGGGGTTTGGCGTCGCAGGCGCCGCCTCCGGGAGCGCCGCCTCAGTCGCCAAGGTCATCGCTGCTGTCGGCGTCGCCGTCCCCGCCGCCCTCGCGCTCGGGCTGCTGGTGTTCGGCCTCCCCGTCTGGCGCCGCCGCCCCAGTGGCGCCCCCGCGCGCCCGGCGCGCTTCGCGCCCGAGGGCACGTCGATCGTCGGCTGGCTACAGTCCAGCAATCGCGCGCTCCTGACGTGGACGCTGGAGCACCGCTTCCTCGCGTCGTTGATCGCGCTCCTGGCCCCGTTCTCCGGCTTCATGGCCGCGTCCTCGATCTCGATGACGGGCTTCGGCGATGAGGACGCGCAGACGGAGCTCGCGTTCTGGGTCGACCTCGAGTCGAACTTCACGCTGCGCGAGACGAGCCGCGAGATCGGGCGCTACGAGGAGTACCTCGAGACCCGCCGCGCGGACCTGGGGTTCGACAACCTCGTCGCGCGCTTCGATGGCACGGGCGGCACGCTCGAGCTGCGGTGGGAGGATCGCCAAGACCCGAAGGACCTCGACCGTATTCGGGAAGAGCTGCGGCGCGACCTGCCGGCCTACGCCGGTCACCGCGTCTACTTCCGCGGCCAGGACGAGGTCAGCGACTCCAGCAAGCAGTTCGTCAGCTTCGAGCTGCGCGGGCCCGACCACGTCGCCCTCGGCCAGCTCGGCGATGAAGCGGTCGAGATCCTGAAGCAAGTCCCGGGCTTGACCGACGTCGCGAGCACCCTGACCGAGGCCCCCGAGCAGGTCCTCCTGGAGCTCGACGACGACGTCGCGTTCACCTACGGCGTCACGAGCCAGAGCGCCCTGCGCAGCGTGTCGTGGGCCCTGCGCGGCGCGCAGCTCCCGCGCTACAACGAGGCGGGCCGCGAGGTGCCGTTCTTGATGGAGTACGACAAGGAGAAGCTCGCCGGGCTCGACACGTTGAAGGACTTGACGGTCTTCTCTGAGGGCGCGATGGTGCCGCTGACGACGTTCAGCGAGATCAAGTTCGAGGCCGCCCCCACCGAGATCGTCCGTCGCGAGGGCCAGATCACCCAGCGCATCTCGGCGCGCGTGCTCGACCCGACGCGCCAGACGAAGCTGATCGAGGAGGGCTACGAGGCCCTCGCGGCGCTCGACCTCCCGCGCGGCTATTCGCTCGGGCGCGACACGAGCCTCGTCGCGGAGCGCGAGTCCGACCTGTCCGATCTCTGGCGCATGCTCGCGCTCGCGATCGGCCTCGTGTTCCTCCTGATGGGCATCTTGTTCGAGTCGTTGATGCTGCCCTTCAGCGTCCTGACGACGATCCCCTACGCGATGGCGGGCGCCGTCTGGGCCCTGCGCATCACCGGGACGCCCGTCGACTTCATCGGCATCATCGGGCTGATCATCCTGGTCGGCGTCGTCGTCAACAACGGCATCGTCTTGATCGACAAGATCCACCGGCTGCGGCTCGGCGGGATGGACCGCAGCCAAGCGGTCCTCGTCGGCGCCGCCGCGCGTGTGCGCCCGATCATGATGACCGCGCTGACGACCGTGTTCGGCCTCCTGCCGATGGCGCTCTCGAACGCGCCGACCCAGGGCATCGACTACAAAGCGCTCGCGACGTGTGTCGCCGGCGGCCTCGCCGTCTGCACGTTCTTCACGCTGTGGGTCGTCCCGCTCGCGTACACCGTGATCGACGACGCGACCCGGGACCTGATGCGCGCGGTGCGGGCGGCCTTCGGCCGGACCGCGGGGGTAGAGCCCGCTGGCACATCAGCCCCTGACGCCCCGCTCCGGGGCGCGCTCGCGGGCGGCATGGCGCAACGGGCGGACGCATGAGTGAGCGCCCGGGACCGGCTGCACGCCGGCCCCAGGCACGCCGGCCCCAGGCACGCCGGCCCCAGGCACGCAGGACCTGGGCGCGCAGGACCTGGGCGCGCCCAGGCCAGGGCGCTGGGCTCAGGGCCCGAGCACGACCGCGAGCGCGTTGCTGATGCGGGTGCTGCCGACGGGCGCGGCCGACCACGCCTGCACGAGCAACGCCTCGCCGGCGAGCACGGGCAGCGTCTGGACGACGGCAGCCGGCACGACAAACTGCCCGCTGTTCTGACCGGTAGGGGTCCACGCCCCGAGCAGGCCGAACGGACGAATGCACAGCTGCGGGCCACCCGGGGTGACTGGGTATGCGCCGCGCGCGAGGCCGCCGTGGAGCGTCCCCGACGTGAAACCCTGCGCGCTGAAGACGAGCTCGCCGCCGCTCAGGTTGGCGCACTCTGCGAGCGCGATCTCAGGCACGGCGCCAGAGCTCGCGCTGCCGGCGCAGACCTCTGCGCCGGTCGGGACGCCGATCGACCAACGCAGGACATCGAGCCCCGCGTTCTGACCCGGGACCACCTGCCCCGCGGCCGCCAGGACCTCCCCGTTCGCGAGGACGAAGTCCGCGCCGAAGCGCGTCTCCGGCGCGGCGGACGGCATGATCAGCGCGGTCTCCACCCACCCCGTCGATCCGAGGTCGTAGACCGCCACGCCGCGCGGGGTGATGAGCGGCTCCGAGAACGTCAAGCCGACGGCGAGGCGCCCGCCAGCGAGCTGCACGGACGTCGCGAAGGACACGGCGCCCGCGTGCGGCCCCAAGGCCGCCGGGTTGTCGATCGCGGCGCTGAAGACAAACGCGCCGCTCGCGTCGCGCTCGTAGATCAAGACCGCGCCGGGCACACCGTCTCCGTTGGCGTCGACGCGCGAGGTCACAGCGAGCCGGTCACCGTCGAGGTCGAGCTCACGCGCGAACCCGAGCCCCGCGAGCGGGCCGAGGACCGCCGGCGGCGAGATCCGCTGCAAGCGCCGTGGTGCGCCGCCGGGGAGCACTTCGACGAGCTCGACGTACGTCGCGAGGCTGGTGGACTGCCCGTACGCAACGACGCGGCCCTCGACGTCCATTCCGATGTGCTGCCCCGTCGGATAGGTCCCGCGCAGCTCCCAGCCGGCCGGCGCGCGCTCCAACAGGGCGATGACGTCACCCATCGCCCCAAAGCCCGCCAGCAACCGCACGAGGATCAGGTCGGAGGACATCTCGACCGAGCGGAACGAGCCGAAGCCCATGTAGTTCGGCAGGGTCAGGGCCTCCTGGAGTCGCCACATACCGCCGACACGCTCGTAGACGTTGAGGTCGAGCCCAAACTGCTGGCCAACGGCCGCGAGGTCGCCGTGTTGCGCGCCGTAGAGCGCGAAGTCTGGGGCGGGCAGGGCGGCCACCTCGATCCAGGTCGGCCCGCTGCGCTCCAGGAACGTGACCTCTTCCGGTCGCAGCTGGAGCAGCGCGCGATCGCCGTCGGCCGCCAGCGGGCGCGCTGGTCCGAGCGGGTCGCCGTCGAAGGCGCCGAGGTAACACGCGCCATCGGCCTGGGCGAAGAGGGGCGCCGCGGTGGCGCAAACGAGAACACAGAACGAAGCCGCGGCCTGGGGGAAGGCGCTGGCCTCTTGGGGCACATGAATCATCAGGGGGTCGCGCGCACGGGCGCTGCAGGAGGGGTGCCTGGTCCGGGCAAGGGGGGGGAGCCGGACGCGCCTCGCGAGCGAACGCGAGTCCGGGATGTTTCTGAGTGCGCCCGAGGATTCAGGCGCGCAGCCCGAGGTGCTGGTTCACCGTGCTGGGTCACCGTGCTGGCGATCCCACAGGCGAGACGCTGGATTCCGAGCCATACCCCGGCAACTCGCGGCGGGGGCTAGACGCCGGCGGCGCCGGGCCTAAACTACTCGCCCCGCAGCTCCTTCACAGAGAGACCTCCCCAACGATGGCCCTGGATCCGAAGACCTCCGAACGGAGCGTCCCGGCCCGACCCGGCGTGCGCGTCGGGGCGGTCGTGTCCCGCTTCCACTTCGAGTTGACCGGCGCGATGCTCGCGTCGGCGCGCGCCGCCCTGGAGGCCCATGGAATGGCGCCGCAGGACCTCGTTGTCGTCGAGGCGCCAGGCGCGTTTGAGCTGCCGATCATCGCGCGCCGCCTGGCGCGCCGACCGGACATCGACGCGGTCCTGTGCTTCGGCCTCGTGTTGACCGGCGAGACCAAGCACGACCACTGGGTCTCCCTCGGCGCGACGCAGGGCATCCTGAGCGCTTCGATGGAGACGGACAAGCCGATCCTGTTCGGCGTCTTGACCTGCCAGACCCTCGAACAAGCGCGCGCCCGCGCGCTGCCGGTCTCCGCGGGCGGCCAGCAGGACAAGGGCCGCGAGGTCGCGCACGCGCTGTTGGAGACGCTCGCCGCGCTCGAGCTGGCGTCCCATGTGCCCAAGCCCGCTGGCTTCGGCTTCACGATCCCCTCTCCGCCGAAGGATGGCGCACGATGAAGAAACGCACCCGGGCGCGCGAGGTCGCACTGCAATACCTCTACCAGCACGACCTGATGGCCGCGCAGGGCCTCGCCGACCTCGACGAGTTCCTCAAGGAGCAGGACGCGGACGCCGAGGTGCGCCGCTTCGCGCGTGACCTCGTCGAGGGCACGACGGAGGTGCGCGACGCGCTCGACCGCGAGATCCAGGCGGTCGCTCAGAACTGGCAGATCTCGCGCATGGCGGTCGTCGACCGCAACGTGCTGCGGATGGCGGCTTACGAGATGCTGCACACCGCGGACGTGCCGCCGAAGGTCGCGATCAACGAGGCCATCGAGCTAGGCAAGCGCTTCTCGACGCAGAAGTCGGGCGCGTTCCTGAACGGCATCCTCGACCGCATCAAGAGCCGCGCCCAAGGCGGCGCAGCGGCCCCGGCTGGCGCAGCGGCGCCCGCGACCGAGTCGAGCGACGAGGAGGGCGCGGGCTGATGGGGCTCTTCGATCGCCTCAAGCAACGGCTCACGAAGACGCGCGAGGCGCTCTCGGACGGGCTCTCCGCGCTCTTTCGTGGTGGCCGCCCGATCGACCAAGCGCTGCTCGACGAGATCGAGGAGCTCCTGTACACCTCGGACCTCGGCCCGCTCGCGACGGAGCTCGTCGGAGAGCTCACGCGCCTGCACAAGCGCGGCGAGCTCAAGGGCGAGGAGGACGTGCGCGACGCGATGCGCAAGAAGCTCCTGGAGAAGCTCCAGGGCGCTGAGGGCGCGGCGGCGACGCCTGGGATCGCGCCTTCGGGCGACCCCGACTTCACGGCGAAGCCCACGGTGATCCTCATCGTCGGCGTCAACGGCTCGGGCAAGACGACCTCGATCGCGAAGCTCGGGCACAGGTACCGCGGCCTGGGCAAGAAGGTGCTCCTCGCCGCCGGCGACACGTTCCGCGCCGCCGCCGCTGACCAACTGGAGATCTGGGCCCAGCGCAACGGCGCCGACATCGTGCGCCAGCACAAGGACAACGCGGACCCTGCCAGCGTCGCCTACGACGCGTGCGGCGCGGCGCTCGCGCGCGGCTCTGACGTCGTCATCGTCGACACCGCCGGCCGCCTGCACACGCAGAAGAACCTGATGGACGAGCTCGACAAGGTGCGCCGCATCATCGAGAAGCGCGTCCCCGGCGCGCCCCATCACACGTGGCTCGTCCTCGACGGCACGAACGGCCAGAACGCGATCCAGCAGGCCAAGGAGTTCACGAGCCGCGTCGCGGTCACGGGCCTCATCGTCGCGAAGCTCGACGGCACCGCGCGCGGCGGCGCGGTCTTCGGGATCCACGAGGCGCTGGGGCTGCCCGTGCGCTACATCGGCACGGGAGAGCAGCTCGAGCTGCTGGAGCCGTTCGAGCCGCAGGCGTTCGTCGACGCGATCGTGTCGCGCGCCGTCGGCGGCAAGTGACGAGCGGGGCGACGGCGCGACGGAGCGCGCCGGGCACCCTCCGTTGGACATCGCGCGGACGGGCCAGGCCGCACCAGCGACGCGCTATCATGCGCGCGTCATGATGCTCACCGCCCTCCTCGCGACGTCCATGTCGCTCACCGCCCCCCTCCCGCAGGACACCACCCAGAAGGGCGCGCAGCCGATGTCCTGGACCGGCGTCCTGGACGAGGCCTCGTTCGCTGCGCTGCACGACCTGAAGGACGGCGCTGCGCCGCCGCTGCTCGGGGTCGACATCGAGGTCGCGGGCGCGCGCGCCTACCTCAGCCGGCCCAAGGGCGGCGCCTCGCTCGGCGGCGTCGTCGTCATCCATGAGTGGTGGGGCCTGAACGATCACGTCAAGCACTGGACGGATCGCTTGGCCGCGGACGGCTACGACGCGCTCGCGATCGACCTCTACGGCGGCACGGTCGCGACGACGCGCGAGGAGGCGCTCGCTGCGATGCAGGGCGTCGATGAGGCCGCGGCGCTCGCGACCCTCCGCGCGGCCCACGCGTACCTCGTCGAGGACGAGGCGATCCAGGCCGAGCGGACGGCCTCGATCGGCTGGTGCTTCGGCGGCGGGTGGTCGCTGCGCCTCGCGATCGCCGAGCCCGCGCTCGACGCCGCGGTCATCTACTACGGTCGCCTCGTCAGCGACGAGGGCGTCCTCGCCTCGATCGAGGCCCCCGTGCTCGGGGTCTTCGGCAACCGCGACTCTGGCATCCCGCCGGAGTCCGTCGCGGGCTTCGCCGCTGCGATGAAGAGCGCGGGCAAGTCGCTCGAGCTGCGCCAGTACGACGCGAACCACGCCTTCGCGAACCCCTCGGGGCGCGCCTATGACGCGGAGAACGCCGCGCTCGCGTGGCACGCAACGCGCGCGTTCCTCGCGCAGCACCTCTCGCCCGAGCAGCCGGCGGGGCTCTTCACGCGCGGCACGCGCGAGCTCGAGGTCACGGCGCCCAAGGGCTGGTCGCGCGGCGGCGAGCGCAACATGCGCCTCGCGACGTTCACCTTCGGACAAGGCGCCGAGTGTGTCGTGTCTGCGTTCCCTGGCGACGTCGGCGGCCTCGAAGCCAACGTCAACCGTTGGCGCAGCCAGCTCGGCGCCGCGCCGCTGTCCGAGGACGACATCGCGGCGCTGCCCGTCACGCCGATGTTCGGCAGGCTCGCGACCGTCGTGCGTGTCGCGGGCGTCCTGAAGGGCGCGGACGGCGTCGAGCGCCCGTCCATCCTGCTCGGCGCGATCGCAGCGCTCGAGGGCGAGACGGTCTTCGTGAAGCTGACCGGGCCGGAGCCCGAGGTCGAGGCCGCCACAGATTCGTTCCAGGCGCTGTGCCGCTCGCTGCGCTGAGAGCCTGCGCCGGTGACAGGAGACCGGAGACCGGAGACCGCGGCCGACTACGTGCGCAGCGGCCCTCGGCCGACGCGCTCAGGCGCCACGAACGTCCGCTTGCGCTCGACGAGGACAAAGAGCGCGGCGCCCAAGACGCCGATGCAGGCGAAGGCGACGAAGACCGAGCGATCGAGGTCGCGCGCGAAGGCATAGTCGGCGCTGACCTCGCCGGCGAGCTCCGGCGTGGTCACGGACGGGGCGCCGCTCGGCGCCTCCTCGACCCGGACGACCACTTCGAGCGGCTGCAGGTACGAGAGCCACAGGGGGCCAAACTCCGCCCTGCCGTCCCGCGCCTCCGCGACGATTCCCGCGAGCGGGACGGTGCCGGGGGGGTGGCCTTGGCCCTGGGCGACAAACGCGGGCACCTCTGGGAGCCCCCCATGGGCGAGGTACCGCGCGGTGGCCCGCAGCCGGGTGCCATCGGGCGCCGCGACCGTGAGGCGCGGTTGACGCTGGCAGTGCATCCACGCCTGGTCCGCGGTGCTCGCCGCCAGGTCGATCTGCCACGTCACCGCGGCCTCCGCGACGAGAGAGAGCGCCGGGCCGCGCAGGACACGGCGCGCCTCGCTCTCGAGTCGCGCCAACTGCTGGTGCCAAAGGAACGCCCCAGCGGGCACAATGAACAAGAGCGTCGCGAGAGCGAGGAAGCGGAGCGCCGGCATGCCCTACAGCATGCCGTCACGGGCACGCAAATGCCGACTCCGAGGCCTTGGTCCACGAGGCTCCCAGTCCAGGGGTTGAAGATCGAGCCGCAAACGGCGATCCTCTCCGGCCCGAATTCCGTCGGCTCCGTCCGACCGGTCCCCCACTAGCTCCCTCCCTACGAGGACAGACGATGGCCTTCGAAGTTCCGCCGCTCACCTACGCCTACGACGCCCTCGAGCCTTACATCAATAAGCGCACGATGGAGCTCCACCATGACCTCCACCACGCGGCGTACGTCAACAAGTTCAACGCCGCAGTCGAGGGCACGCCCCTCGCGGCGAAGACCGCCGAGGAGATCGTCACCGACCTCGCCTCCGTGCCAGAGAACATCCGCGGCGCGGTGCGCAACCACGGCGGCGGGCACGTCAACCACGCGCTCTTCTGGTCGATCATGGGCCCGAACAAGGGCGGCGAGCCGTCCGGCGAGCTCGGCGAAGCGCTGAAGAGCGTGTTCGGCTCGTTCGCCAACTTCCAGGAAGAATTCAACACGAAGGGCGGTAACCAGTTCGGCTCCGGCTGGGTCTGGCTCGTGATGACGTCCGAAGGGAAGCTGCAAGTCCAGGCGACGCCGAACCAGGACACGCCGCTCTCCGAGGGCAAGCACGTGATCATGGGCAACGACGTCTGGGAGCACGCGTACTACCTGACCTACGAGAACCGGCGCCCCGAGTACCTGAAGGCGTGGTGGAACGTCGTCGACTGGGACGTCGTCGGTGCGCGCTTCGCGCGCGCGAAAGTCGCCGCGAAGTGAGCTCGACGGCCGGCCTGGGCGGACCTGTCGAAGGTGGTCCAGGCGGCGCTCGGTCGCTCTTCCGCGGCGCGCACCCTGCCTGACGAGAGGATCGAAGCCCTTTGGACACCGCCGCCACCCTCCCGCGCTCGGACGGTCTCCTGGGGCTCGCGCTCGCGCTGCCCGCGCTGGCGCTCTTGGTGCCGCTCGGCGGCGGATTGCCGCCGCTCGTCGCGGACCCCTCGCCTGAGGCGACTGCCGCGGCGTGGCTGGCCCTCTCGACGTTGCCCGCGCTCTTGATCCTGTTGTTGCGCGGCGGCGCCGCGCGCACCCCGGCAGCGCTCGCGTTGTTCGTGACCTGGCTCGTCGCGACGGCCGGCCTCGGCCACGCGAGCGACACGCTCGGCGCGGACCGCGCGGGCTTGACGCTCGCCGCTGGCGCTGCGCTCGTCGTCACAGGCAGCTCCGTCCAAGCCCGCGGACGCGCGGTGCTGTGCCTCTTCTTCACGCTGCTCGGGTTGGCCCTGGTGCTGACCGCCCGGAGCGCGCCGCACGCGTTCGGGCTCGCGACAGCGGGCCCCGCCACGTGGACCGGGCTCGTCGGCAATACGGGAGACCTGTCGGAGGCCGCGCTGCCTGCGGGGATCCTCGGGCTCGGCGTGTTCCTGCATGGACCGCGGGTGCTGCGGCCGCTCGGCCTCGCTGCGGCGCTGGCCCATGCGGCCTACGCGGGCGTGGTGCCCGTCCACGCGGGCACGCTCGGCTGGCTCGTTGTGACCGCCGTCGCCTTTGCGTGCGGCAAGGGGCGGCCCGAGGCGCGGCGGCTCGCGCGCTTGGCGTTGATCGCCGCGCTCGTCGCGGTGGTCGCCGCGGCGGGGCGCTCGCTCGTCGGCCCGCCCGAGGCGACCTCGTCGACACCCGGGACGGCGACGGGCGACACCAACGGCCCCGTGGACCCTGCGGCGCCCCCCGCTGGCGGGACACCCGTTGACGAGACCCTCGCGCGCGCCGAGCTCGGCGGCGCCCCCTTCCGCTTGGCGACCTGGCGCGCGACCCTGACCCTGATCGCGGCGCACCCGCTCGGCGTCGGCGCAGGCCAGTTCCAGGCGGCGTTCCCGCCCTTCCGCGACCAGGCCGAGCTCCTGGCTTCGAGCCATGGGCGGCGCGAGCCGACGCCACAGGAGGTCGAGCACCCCCACAACGACGTGCTGCTCGCGCTCGCCGAGCTCGGGCTGATCGGCGGCGGCGCGTTCCTGGTGTTCCTCGCCCTCGTCCTCGGGCGCGCGGTCACGGCCCTGCGCGGCAGAGACGCCGTGCGCGCTGCGTTTGGCCTCGCTGCCGTCGGGCTGATCACCAACTCCCTGGTCAACGCGCCGCTGCTCGACGGCACGCTGTCTGGCGCCCTCGCGTGGCCGATCTTCGGGGTGGTGCTCGCCCCGGGGCGGGGCCTGGCGCGGCAACAGCCTGGCGTGAGCGCCCGAGGGGCGCGCATCCAGCGCTCCATACCGCTCCTCTTCGCCCTGCTCCTCGGCCTGCAGGTGCGCACCGCGACGTCGCTCATCCAGCACGGCCGGGCGCTCTCCGAGGTGCCGGCGGCGCGCGTCGTCGCGGACGGACGCGAGGAGATCGACGGCGCGCTCCTGGAGCGCATCCTCGCGCGCGCGCTCCAGGCGCGTCCCGATTCCGTGCTCGCGCTCGAGAAGCGCCACGAGCTCCTGCTCGCGCGCGGCGCGCCGGCGGCCGAGCGACGCCAGCTACTGGCGCGCATCCTCGCGCGACGCCCCCACAGCTTCTCTGCGCAGCTCTCGCTCGGGAACCTTGAAGCGCGCAACGGAGCCTTCGCGGCCGCAGGCGAGGCGTACGCCCTCGCTGCAAAGATCGACCCTGGACACCCGGCGCTGCTACGGAACCGACTGCTCCTCGCGCTCGATCAGCGAGACGTCGAGGCGACGCGCCTCGCGATGGCCGACGCGCGGGCGGGCGGCGTGCTCAACGGCGCGGACTTGGAGCGGCTCGCTGCGCAGCGCCTGCTCTCGGGCCACCTCGAGGTCGCCCGCGCGCTGCTCGAGGCCTGGGCCCCAGACGCGTCCACCCCGCGCGGGCCGGACCCCCAGGATGGCCCCGAGGATGGCCCCGAGGATGGCCCCGAGGATGGCTCCGTCCGGTACGACCCGCTGGATCCGAACGACGCCTTCCGCGCGAACCGGTCGCTGCGTGCCATCGGGCGCGACGCCCTCGCCGACGGGTTTCTGTGCGCGTTCCAGCTCGTGATGGCGCGCGAGCACCGTGCCACCGGGTCCTTCGGGGACGCGCTCGCGATGGGGCGCCAGGCCCTCAAGCGGCAAGACGCCTGGCCCCAGATCGGCGCCACAGACGGGGCGCTGCGCCTCGAGCTGGCTGCGACTCAGGTCGCGGCCGGGGACGCCGAGGGCGCACGAGGGACGCTGGCCGAGGGTGAGATCTCGCTCGCGGACCTCCGCAACCTGGCCGCCCCGGACCTCTCGCGGCTCATCGACGCAGGGCTCGTGGCCGTCCAAGGTGGGCGCTTTGCGGTCCCGGACGGCGCCATGGATTCGGGTTCCAAGGTCGAGACGACGCGTCCTACAGGACGCTGACGCACGGTCCGCTGCCCCCGTGCGTAGAGTGGCCACCGGGGCCCCGCGCCCCAACGCCGACTCGAGATTTGACGATGACCCCTCCGCCCCACAACCATCCCTCCGTCCCCGGTCAGCCCACGGGTCCGTCCATGGGCCAGCCTGCGGGCCAAGCGCCCGGTCATGCCGCTGCCCGAAGCCAGCGCATCCTCGTCGTCGAGGACGAGGAGTCGCTCGCGCTCGGGATTCGGGATGCCCTGGAGCACGCCGGGCACTCCGTGAAGGTCTCCCACGACGGCAAGCGCGCCCTCGAGATGGCGCGTACAGGTGAGTTCGACCTGCTCGTGCTCGACCTGATGCTGCCTGGGATGAACGGCCTCGACGTGCTGCGCGCGCTGCGAGACGCAAACCACCGCGTGCGCGTCCTGCTCCTGACCGCGCTCGCCGACGAGGACGACATCATCAAGGGCCTCGAGGCCGGCGCCGACGACTACATGAAGAAGCCGTTCTCGCCGCGCGAGCTGCTCGCGCGCGTCGACGCGCAGTTCCGGCGAGTGCAGATGGACACCGCGGGCCCGCCGATGCTCGAGCTCCCGAGCGGCATCCGCGTCGACCTCGCGCGCCTTGAGGTGCACCGCGACGGGCAGATCCTCGCGCTGACGCCGCGGGAAGGGGACATCCTCGCCTACCTCATCCAGAACCGCGACCGCGTCGTCACGCGCGAGGACCTGCTGCTCGACGTCTGGCATTATCAGAGCGCCAACGTCGAGACACGCACCGTCGACATTCACATCGTCGGGCTGCGGCGCAAGATCGAACCGGAGCCCGCCACGCCGCAGTTGATCCAGACCGTCCGCGGCCGCGGATACCGCTGGTACGACGCTTGAACCGGGACATCGTGCGCGAGCGCACGGCGCTCTTCCTCTACGTCGTCCTGCTGGTGCTGCCGGCGGTGGTGCTGGGCGCGCTGCTCACCCACCGCCTGTGGCGGGATCACCAGATCGAGCTCGCCGCAGTCCCCTACCGCTGCCAGGACGCGGTCGACCGCCTCGCGACGAACATCGCATACCGGATCGAATCTCGCCTGAACGCCGAGAACGCGCGGCCCTTCTTCCACTACCAGGACGAGTTCCTCGATCCCGAGACGAACGGCGTCGCGGCCCAAACGACCTCGCCTTTGCGGAGCGAGCCGCGCCCGACAGGCGTGCTCGGCTGGTATGCCTATGACTCCTATGCCTCCAGCGGCGTCGAGCGCGCGCAGCTCTATTTCGGCGCAGACCCGGCGCTGAGCGAGGCCGAGCTGCGCAGGATCGTGGAACGCGAGCTGACGCAGGACGAGCTGGAACGGCGCACACTGTTCGAGTACCAAGTCCAGGAGGACATCGAGGTCGAGCGCGAGGTGCACCTCTACACCTATCGCGTCCTCGGGGTGAACCTCCACCGCGGCTCGAACGACGAGTGTTATGAGATCGCGCGTGAAGCGTCGGCCTATTCCGAGCTCGGCACGGTCATCGTCACGCCGCTGACGCTGCGCTTCCTGAAGGACGCCGCAGGTGAGCAGCGGCTGGTCGCGGAGCGGTTCGTCTACGTGCCAGGCGAAGCGATCCCGAGCACCGCCCCCCAGTGCCTCCAGCACTTGTCGCAGCTCCAGAGCCTCTACCAAGGCGTCGTCCTCGACCCCGTTTGGCTGTTCGACGAGCTGCCGAACCAAGTGGCGCGCGAGGTGCTCGACCCATCGCAGGCCCTCGTGCCGGAGTCGCGCGCATCGACCTTCGACCCCGAAGACGTGATCGTGTGCGAGGCCAACATGTTCGACGGCCTGCCCTACGCGCTCGAGTCCGACGAGGGCATGGGGCGCCTCTACGTGGCCACCGATCGCACCGCCATGCGGCAGCGGTTCCGGGCGCAAATCCTGTGGCTGGGGAGCGTCGGCCTCGTCTTGGCGCTTTCGATGGCAGTGGGCCTACGGCTGCTCGTCGGGCGCTTGCGCGCCTCGCGCGAGGAGGCCCAGCGCACGCGCAACTTCGTCGCCGCCGTGACGCATGAGCTGCGCACGCCCGTCGCCGCGGTGAAGCTCTACGGCGAGATGCTGGCCGACGGCTGGATCCGGGACGAAGCCCAGCGCCAGGACTATGTCGCGCGCATCGTGCGCGAGACCGACCGCCTCTCGACCCTGATCGACCGTGTCTTGCTGCGCCGCAAGCTCCAAGACCAGCCGCCGACGCCGCGCGCCGGCGACCTGAACGCCGAGGTCCTCACGCAGCGCCCAGGGCTCGAGCTGGTCAATGGTGCGCCTGCCCGCGACCTCGCCTTCGAGCTCGCGCCGGACCTCCCGCATGTGCTGCTCGTACCGGACGGCGTGCACGTCGTATTGACGAACCTCGTCGAGAACGCGCGTAAGTACGCGCCGGTCGACGTCGACGACCCCACCGCCGAGCCGATCCTGGTGCGGACCCGTCGCGACGCGCGCGGCGCGGTCCTCGAGGTGCTCGACCGCGGCGCGGGCGTGCCTGAGTCCGACCGCAAGCGCGTCTTCGACGCCTTCTACCGGCCGGGTGACGAACGCACGCGCGCGACACCGGGCACGGGCCTCGGGCTGCACCTCGTCGCCCTCCAGGCGCGCGCGATGCGCGGCAAGGTCGAGGTCCTGCCCCGCAGCGGAGGCGGGAGCATCTTCCGCTTGTCCCTCCGCAGGTGACGCAGCGGCGGTCGCGCAGCGGGATCGGCGCGCGCCCCAAGGGGTACAAGAACGGCGGCGCCCCCGAGTCGGAGGTCCGACTGGGAGGCGCCGCCGCTCCACTGCCGGGCGACGGGGGCCCGTCGCCAGCGCTCCTCAGGAGGCCGGCTTCGCGGCCTTCTCGGCCTCGCGTCGCTCGAGCTCGGGGAACCGCAGCTGGAAGCGCTGCTTGAACCACTCGCTGTCGCCGAGGAAGACCTTCTGCTCGAGGTCGCTGCGCTCCTGGTAGCGAATCATGTTCGGCAAGTTGGCGAGCTCGGCCGTCGTCAGCTGATCGGCCGGCTTGGCCCGCTCGCCGACGTGGCGCACGAGGTACACCTTGTCCCCCTTGCGGTTGCGCATGGCGCTGGAGACCGCGCCTTCGGGCAGGAGGTAAGCCGCCGCCGCTTCGTCGCGCATGAACCGATCACCGTCGGACATCAGCGCGGCGTTGCCGCCGGGGACCTCTTGGCGCTCGAGCCAGTCGCGCTCGACGACTTCGAGCCCCGCCTCGGTGATGACGCGGCGGAAGGTCTCCTCGTCGACGACGGGGTTCCACACGCTGTCCGCGTCCTCGGCGCCCGGCTCGGGCGTCGGCTTCGTGGCCATCGCCTCGACGAGCGCCGACGCGCGCGCTTCCGCGAGCTCGATCGAACGCTCTGTGATCCACTTCTTGTTGACCTGGGCACGAATGGCGTCGAGCGGCTGCTCCTCGCGCTTGGTGCGCTCGAGGACGCGCCCGAGGTACATCCGCGAGCCATCGACGACGACGCTCGGGAGGACCTGGCCCTCCGGGCCAAAGGCCAGGCGCTGGGCGAGGTTCTGGTTGCCCCAACCAGGGCCGCGGCGAGCTCGGCGCGGGTCATCGCGTCTGGCGACGTGTAGCTCTCAAGGCCGTACTTCGCAGCCTCGACGGCGAGGTCGATCGACTCTTCGCCCTTGTCGGTGCGCTCCTTCAGGTCGGCGAGGAAGTCGACGAGGGACGCCTCGACGCGCGCCTCGCGCAGCGCGTCTTCCTGGACGGCCTCGAACTCGAGGTACGGCGAGGGCTTGTCGGCGTCGTCCGGCGTATCGTCACCCGGCTCCGTCGGCGGCGGCGTGGGATCGAGGAAGCGCACGGCGCGGTAACGGTCGTAATACGTGCGGGCGAGCTGCGTCTCGTCGAGGCCCTCGGGGCGCGGGAACGCCTCGAGGAGCGCGGTCGCGTCGAAGGAGCCCGAGAGGTCGAGCCAAGCGACCTGCGGGATCGTCTTCTCTTCGCTCCACAGCTGCTGCTGCTCGAAGGGCGGGCGCGTGCGCCACCAGGTCAGGAGCGCCTCATCGTCCGGCAGCGTCTCCGCCGCGGCGTCCGCGGCGAACGCGTCGGTGCTGAGCGCGGTGTACTGGAACTTGTGTTGCTGGTGCTGGGACTGCCAGCTCTCGAGCATCGCGTCAGGGTCGGCGAGGCGCGTCCCTGTGCGCATGAACTCCTTGAGCTTCTCGACGCTCCGCACGCGACGGATCGCGTCCTCGAGCTGCTTCGCGGTCATCTGGAACTCCCGCGCGGTCGCGACGAGGTTCGCGCCCGACTGGAAGCGCGCCAGGAGGAGGTCCCTGTGCTCCTTCTCCGAGGTCGTGATGCCAGCGTCTTTGGCGAGGTCCTCGAACACGAGGAAGCTCGCGACGTCGGCCTCCGTGACATCGGGCGCAGCGCGACGCGATGCGCGCTCGGAGTACGCATAGCTGTCGGGCTGATAGAGGCCCATGTACGCGAGCTGGCTCAAGAGGCGACGCGTGAGCTCGAAGTCCATCGCATTGACGGACTCGTCCGCACCCTGGACCGGGTCACGCCAGGTCACATAGGTCGGGTTCTGCCCGCCGCGTGATGAGCCGCCGACGACGTACTGGAAGAGGTCCGCGACAACGAACATCACAAGGACGAACAGCACGAGGATCACCGTCAGGATGAACCGCGTTCGGTTCGCACCCTTCGGGGCGACGATCAGATCGTCCTGGTGGTCGAGTTCTTCGCTGGACACGTGCTCGCCGTGGGCCGCGTGCTTCGCGCCCGAGTGGGCCGGGGGATTCGACTTGCTCGACATGGGATCGCCCTTGCGGGACCTTGGATCGCCCTTGCGGGGTTTGGATACGCCCTCGGGGGGCTTGGATGCGCCCGGGCTGGACGTCGGGCGGCGCCTCGCGCTCGACTGGAGACAGGCGCGCGCTGTGGAAAGCGCGGAAACGGAAGTGGATCAGTAGAACGGGCGGAGGAGTCTACAGGGCCGACGCGACACGGGCCAGAGCGGCTGTCGCCATCAGGCCAGCGGCCACCTTGGCGCCCACCTCAGCCGCGGGCCAGCTCGGCGTCCCGCGGGAGCTCCTCGAGGTTCATGAGCCCAAAACGGTCCAGGAACTCCTTCCCCGTACCGTACTGGAGCGGGTGGCCAGGGACATCGGCGCGACCGACGACCTTGACGAGGCCCCGGTCGACGAGGGTGCGCAGGATCGGGCCCGCCTGGACGCCGCGGATCGCCTCGATCTCGGCCTTGGTCGCGGGCTGGCGGTACGCGACGATCGCGAGGGTCTCGAGGGCGGCGCCGCTGATGCGCTCGATCGTCGGCCCCTTGGCGAGCCGTGCGACCACTTGCCCCAGCTCCGGGGCCGTCATCAGGGTGTAGCCCCCACGCAGCCCGCGGACCTGCAGGGGCAAGCCAGCGGTGTCGAGCGCGTGCCCGAGCGACTCCACAGCGGCCCGCACTCGAGCGGCCGGTGGGCGCTCGAGGAGCGACACGAGGCGCGCGATCGAGAGGGGCTCCGGGGAGGCAAACAGGAGCGCCGCCGTGCGACGGAGCAGCTCTTCATCCGAGAGGTCTGCGCCGGGCCCGGGCCCGCGGGTCACGTCTTCGGTCTCCCCAGGCTCCTCCACGCCCCCTTGGAGCTCGTCGGGCTCGACGTCGCCCCCGGCGTCAGCATGGCCCTCAGGCTCAGCCGCGAGCTCGCCGTCGGCCTCGTCTTCGGCCTCGTCTTCGGCCTCGCCGTCGGCCTCGCCGTCGGCCTCGACGTCGGCGTCGACGTCGGCGTCGACGTCAGCCTCGGCATCGAGCTCGCCTTCGGGCTCGTCCGCGGCGCTCGCGGCGCCCCCGGGTGCGCCCTCATCCTCGACCTCGACCCACTCGCTCCGCTGCTCCATGCCCTGAGGATCCCGTCCTTCGTCGCCAGGATCAAGCGCCGTCATGGGCGACCTCCGAGGAGGGCTCGGAAGGGCTCCAAGTCCACCTCGTACAAGGCCTGCATGGCTTGCTGCCACTGCCAGTACTCAGGGTCCTCGATGCCCCGCGCGAGCAGGCTGGCTTCGATGACCGGGCCGAGCCTATCCCACGGCCCCGCCTCGAGTCGCGGGCGCGCGTCGACCCGCAGGAAGAGCCAACGACCGCGCTCATCGATCGGCCCCGCGACCTCGCCGACGGGCGTCGCAAAGGCGAGCTGCGCCAGCGTCGACTCACCTCGCACGACCGGCGCCATCCGGCCCCCCTCGTCGCGGGTAGGGTCCTCCGAGAGCTCGCGCGCCACATCCGCAAAGGCCTGGCGCGCCGCGAGCTTGGCTTGCACTCGGTCGCGCGCCTCAGGCGTGGACACGGCGATGACCGACACCTCCGCGCGCTCCGACAGCAAGAGCCAGCCACGGACCGCGCGCGGCGCGAGGAGGTCGATCCGCAGCTCGCGCTCGAGCCCCGCGAAGAACTGCGCTGGGTCCATTCCGATGCGAGTCCGGATGAACGTCTCGAGGTTCGAGACGCCGGCCTTCGCGGCCTCCGCCGCGAGCGCCTCGCGCCGCTGATCGAGGGCCCGCGCCAAGAGGCCGGCGGGCAGCGTCGCGCCGAGCCGGCCGGCCTCGAGGTCGACGATGCGCGACAGCACCAAGTCATCGAGGAGGCCACGGACGCCCGCCCCGTCGCGGCGCAACCAAGCGCCGAGCAGGTCCTCCAGCAAGACCCGCGTCCCCGCCACGGTCGCGACGACAAGCGCCGGCTCCGCGGTGACAGGCGCCGCGGAGTGAGGCTCCCCGGCATGAGGCGCGGCGACAGGGTCCGCGGCGACAGGGTCCGCGGGCCCCATTTCGGACCGCGCTGGGGCCGCAAGCGACGGACCGACGGGCGCCCCCGGCGAGGCTGGGGTGCCGGAGACGGGCCCCGCGCCAGTGCCCAATGCCGGACCGACCACCGGCCCCGTCGCCCGGGGCTCAGCCACGGGGCGCGGGACGACGGACGGCGCCGGGCGATTGCCGCTCGCCGCGCAGGACGCGAGCGCGAACGCACAGAGCCCGACCGAGGCCCGCATCGACGACGACACGCTCACCGGAAATGCACGCGGCGCACCACGCCGACGCCTTGGCACACAGGACACTTCTGAAGCTGCAGGCCGCCATCGCCGCTGCTCGTGTTGCCTCCGCGTCCGCCGCGCCCACCACGCCCGCCGCCACCGCCGTCGTCCGGCGCGCCGCCGCCGCCCGTGAGCAGCACTTCGAGCGCCCCCTTGCCCGCGCACGTGCGGCAAGGCTGCAAGTCCGGCCGCACGCGGACCTCGAGGTCGCCCGAGTTCTCGGCGTAGTAGGCGATGAGCCACAACGTCCGGCTGCTGCCCGTCCAGCTCTCCCAGAAGAGCTGCGCCAGGTCCTCTTTCGCTTCGGCCTGCTTGCCGCGGGACGCGACGCGCTGGTTCTTCATGAACTGCTTGATGCGGTTCTCGAGCTCCTGCCGCTGGCCGTCCGTCGCGTTGACAGGACCGCCCTTGGGCTCGTCCTCCTCCACGAGCCCGCGGCGCGCCGCTTCCTCGCCGATGAGCCACGTCCCGATGCCGTAGCTCGAGGCGTCGAAGCGGACCTTCTTGCGCTCGGCGAAGATCTTCTTCACCTGCTCGAGCTGGGCGTCCTTCGAGATCGTGCGCTGGAGGTCCGCGAGCACGGCCTTCTGGATCTCCTCCGAGAGGCGCTCGTCGACGTACGTGCGCGCTGCCGCCAGGTTCGACTCACGCGACAGGTCGCGCGCGAGGCGCCGCATCCAATAGAACCAGCGCTTCGCGACGTAGTCCTTGGCGGCCGCCTCACGCGCGCTGATGAGCCTCGCGCGCTGGAGGACCGCGTCGTTGATCAACGGGCTCTTCTTGAAGAGGCCCGCGAAGGCGTCCAGCGCCTCGAGCGAAGCGTCCCATTGACCGCGCTTGCGCAGGCGATCCGCGTTCCGCAGGTAGTCGAGCTGCTCCTGCTGCGCCGCCTTGGCCTCGACGCGGGTCAAGATATTCGCGAGCTCGTCCGCTCGGTACGCGGGATCGATCTCGCGCACCTTCTGGTAGTGCTCGAGCGCTTTCCCGAAGGCATAGATGCGCTCGCACGTCACCGCGAGCTCCCACTGCGCGGCAGGGTCGTCGGCGGCGACGCTGCCTGCGTACTGGTTGTAGAGCTCGTCGGTCGAATAGACATCGAGCGCCGACAGGCGCAGGCCGCTCTCGATGGATGCGACGCGGATCTTCGGGACGGCCTGCAGGTTGCCCTCCGACTTGATCCAGTACGAATCGCCCTCACGCGAAACGATGATCCCCTCGACCGAGCCACCCGACGTGAGCACGAGGCGCTCGCCATCGACGAGGATCTCATCCGACGCGACGTCGATATAGCCAAAGCGCAGCTGCAGCTCGTTCGCCTGCGAGGGCTCCAACATCGTCCAAGGGACGTGCACGAGGCCGCCGTTGCCGAGCAGCGTGAAGTCGAGCTTGTTGGCATCGTGGCCGGCGATCGCGCCAAAGCGCACGCCTCCATCCCGGAGCCGCAGCAGGAGCACGTCGTCCGCGGCAGGGGGCGCGGGCACGAGCGACGCGGAGGACGCGTCCATGGACGCTGGCCCGCCTGGTGGCCCACCCGCAGCCTGCGTCGCAGCGAAAGCAGCGAGCGTGAGGCCGCTCGCGAGCCCCAAGCCCAAGAACGCGCGCTGCCCGAACCGGCAGAGGACGGCCGCAGCTCGCTGCAGCTTGCTCGATGTCGTTGATTCCATGTCGGTTCCGTTCGTCAGTTGACTCGTCGTTCGGGGTCCAGCGTCGTGCGTGCTCATCGCCTTGGATTCACCACGGCCCTGGATGCACTAGGGCCCTTGGTTCACCGAGGGCGGCGCGGTCGGCGGCGGGGTCTCGATGAAGCGCCGTCGCATGCGCTCGCCGAACGGCACCTCACGCAGCAGCACCGTGCGCCACATCTTCGCGCGCTCGACGCCGCCGGAGGTCCAGCGTACGTCGACGTCCACCACATACTCGCGATAGAGGAGCTCGCCCCCGACCTCGACCGCGTCGCTGGTCAGGATCGGCTCGGCCTTCGCGCTGTACATCACGTTCTTCACGCCGGGCACGGGGCGCTCGACGATCGGGCGCGGCGCACCCGCGGTGCCGTCGTCGAGCAACGTGAAGAGGTTCTCTTCGAGGTCTTGCACGACGGCCTCGACCGTCGCGGACGCCTTGCCGCGCAGCATCGCCGCGCGCGAGAGCGCCGCGCCGAAGGTCAGGATCCCGAGCAGCATCGAGACGCCGACGAGCAGCACCCCCATCGCCAGGAGCACCTCGATGAGCGTGAACCCCTCGCGCGCGCGCGGCGCAGCGGGGACGGTGCGGGTCTTCATCGCCGGGCTCCTTCGGCCTCGAGGCCCCAGTCGTCGCGGTGGAGCGCCACCGGGACCTCCACGACGAGCGCCTCCCCATGGTGCACGAGGGCGCCGGCCGCGAGCCGCCGCCGCCCGGTGCCGCGCTGCGCGCGCTCGGCGATGAACGAATCACCGCCGACGCTCTTCACGCGCATCCACTCGCCGTCGATGAAGACGAATTCGCCGACCAAGTCGACGAGCCGCGCGCCGTTCTCCACGTTGACGCTGACCGCGTCCTCTTCGACCGCCTCGGCGAGGCGCGTGCGCCGCTGCAGGTCACGCTCGCGCTCGATCTCGACCTCGATGCGGATCCTGCGCGGCAACAGCGGCTCGCTCCCTGGCGCGGGCATGCCCGCCGCCGGTTCATTCCAGACGTGCAGGTCAGGGTCCGGCCGACCGAGGCCGTACGCGTCCCACGAGGTCGTCGCGTCACCGAGCTCACGGCCGATGTGCCAGCCCCCATCGGGTCGCGCAGCGTCCAGCGACGTCGTCTGGGTCGCTAGGCGCACGTCGAACCAGAGGACCCCGCCGGTGATCTCCTCGACGAGCTCGACCGCCGGGCGCCCCTGCTTGTCGAAGAGGTCCGCGGCGAGGAGGCGCGCGGGCGTGTTCGGCTCGAGCAAGCGCTCGCCGCGCACGACGAGCCCCTCGTAGCGCCCCTCGCCCTTCTGCGCCCGTGGAATGATCGCCCACGCGACCTCCATCAGGCCGACACCCTCAAGGTCGACCGGCGGCAGGAGGGACGGGTCCGCTTCAGTCTCTGTGGCGTCGAGCTCATCGATCGAGAGGCCGTCAGGGCGCTCGTCCTCGCGACGCGCGCGCGCCGCGCGCGCCGCGTCGGCGGCCGCGCGCTCGCGCATCCGCGCCAGGTCCACCGGCGACGCCGAACGAACGAAGCGCAGGCGCGGCCACAGGCGCTCGACGCGCCCATCATGATCGACGTCGAAGGGGTACCAATCGACGATCAAGTCGCCGCGCGCGCCGGAGTGCAAGGCGCGCAGGTCCCGGGCGACGAGCTCGCCGATCGCGCCTGCTTGCTCGACGACGGCCCGCCGCTGCTCGCCCTTGGTCCAGAGGTCCGTCGCGGAGTCCACGAGGCGCATCAACGCCAGCATGACGATCGACGCGAGCCCGGCAGCGATCATGAGCTCGACGAGGGTCAGCCCGCGCCTGCCAGCGCGCAGCGCGCCGGCGCATCGGTGACGCGGGCTCATCGGTCCACGCTCCTGAGGATCCGACCCGGACCGTAGTACGTGACGCCGAGGTGCCGCAGGCGCGGCGACTCCTTCCAGCCGTGCCCGAGGCCCGTGAGCGGGTCGAACGCGCCGGCGCGGTAGCGCACGAGGGCGCGCCACTCCGCGCGATCGGACTGCGCGTTGATCGGAACGAAGTTGCCGTCCTGCGTCCCCTCCTGGAGGAGCCGCAGGCCGTCCGTCTCCTCGGGGTCGGAGTCCCACGGCACGGTCTCGCGCGTGCGCTGCAGCACGACCAGGTCCGCGCCGCCGAACGGCCCGTCCTCGACGTCGAACGTGACGCCGCTCCACCATGCGTCCGGCTGCGCGATGTCGAAGCCGAAGTACGCGAGCTCCGGCCCGTCGAAGCGCGCGGCGTACCGATCCCAGTAGCGGAACGGGAACAGGATGACCGCCGTGCCGGCGGCGTGCCCGCTGGGCGCCGTGCCGAAGCGGCCGCGGAACGCGCCGCCGCCGCGCTCGTCCATCTCGCCCGGCTCACCGGACCGGCGCGGCATATCGAGCGCGCCGCGCACGATGCGCGTGTAGTGAATCAGCTCGCCATCGATGAGCACGAGCCCCTGCGGCGGCAAGCCGGCGACGCTCGTCACCGGCAGCGTCGCGTCGGACCCAGAGACCTCGCCCGCGAGGGTCGTGACCGTCCAATGCTCGAGGTACGCCACAGGCTCGCTGACATCGTGCGGCTGGGCGATTGAGCCCAGGAGGCCGCGGCCGTTCGTGGCGAACGACACGCCCCCCGAAGCGGCATCGACGCCGTTGAAGGCGACGATCTCGGTGCCGATGCGCATGAGGCCGCTGTCCGTCCGGAGCTGCGAGAGCGCCGGCGCGCCTGTCCCCGTGCCGTAGCGCGCGTTCGGGACGCGCGCGGAGAACGGCTCGACGGTCATCCCTCGGCTCGCCTCGTCGAACGCGAGCTGGACGACCATGCTCGCGCCGGCGGTGTGGTCTGCGGGCGCCGCGCCTGGGAGGCCGCGGAACGCGCGCGTGTTGCCGAACGCGACCTCGTCGACGACCGCCGCCGGCACACCGAAGTCGCGCTCTCCCGCGGCGCCGCTGCCGACCGTGGCCGACGTGACGACCCGCGGGAGCTCGCCGCTCGGGAACTTGACGAGGCGCGGGATCACGCGCGAGTCGGTGAGCTGGCCCTGGGTGTTCGCGAGGATCAACTCGGGCGCGGCGTCGTCGAAGGCGACGTAGATGCGCCCGATGGTCTGGTAGCCCGAGACTTGGATCCGGTCGCCCTCTTCGTCGCCGAACGCCGGAGGAGCGGCCTCGGTCGCGGTGAAGACGCCGGGCGACGACTGCTGCCACCCGCGGCGGATGCGCTCGGTCGAGGCGAGGTGCGCGCGATGCACGCGCATCGGCCACCCCAGGTGCGCAGGGCCCGAGCCAACGAGGAACGCAGCGTCGAACGCGCCTGGGACGCCGCCGTCGGCGCGCGCGCCTGGGACGCTCGAGGTCTCGAGCACCTGGAACACAGGCACGATGGGCGTGTTCGGGGGGTGGGCCCCGGTCTCGGTGCCGAGCACGCCGCGGAAGTGCAAGCCCGCCGCGACGGCGCGGGTCAAGGGCAGGTCGGCGTTCTCGTCGGTGCCGCGGAACGGGTCCCAGTCGACGCCGGCGCGCAGAGGCTCCGCGTTCGAGGCGCCTGGGAGCGGCGCCGAGCGGCTCGCGAGCGCGGGCTCGCGGGGGGGTCCGGCAAAGATGCCGCCGCCGCCGCCGCCGCCGCCTCCGCCGCCTCCGCCGCCACCTGGGCCACCGACGGTCGGGTCGATCGAGAACGAGGCGCCCGAGAAGATCGCGCTGTAGGCCGAGAGCAGCGCCGCAGGTGACGACCGGACGAGCTGACCGGCGTCACCGTCGACGTCGTCGTAACGCACCCACTCGGTCCGCTCGGGGTCGGCGATCTCGGTGATCTGCGCGAACTGGGAGAAGCCCGTCGTGGACTGCAAGAAGTTCAGCTGCGTGGCGCCCGGGACCGAGAGCGAGATCGGCAGCAGGTACGTCTGCCAGTTCATCAGGCCGCTCACGTCTTGGCCCGCCTGGTTGCCGCCGTTGCCGCCGACGATCCAGCCCTCCTCCCACTCGAAGATGAAGGCCCGCGACCCCTGGAACACCAAGAACGGATCATCGACGCCCTGCGGCTCGTAGGTCGGCAGGCTCCCGACCGCGTCGCGCTGGACGATGCGGATCGCGTTGCCGCTCCAGCCTGAGTAGCGCACGATCTCCACGCCGCCGATCGAGTAGTTCAGGTTCGTGACCGGGTTCGCGCTGGCGACGGTATTGATGCGCACTCCGACGAGCGCGGCGTAGCCGCCACGCGGATCGAAGGCCGACATGACGCGCGAGCCGTCAGGGTCGCCCATCGGGTCGTCGCCGAGCGCGAGCTTCAGCTCACCCGTGCGGTTCGGGAGCCAGCCCAGGCCGAGGTCCGCGGACTGCGCGAGCAGCGTGATCTGGACCGGGTCCATGTCGTTCGACTGCGGCGTCCCCATGACCCGCGCGACGCGCCACGGGCCGAGGTTCGCGGGCAGCGCCGAGCGCCCTTGCGGGACGTCCGTCGCGAGCACGGACGAATAGCCGTAGAGCTGGACCGATGCGCCGCGCGGGTGACTGACGCTGATCGTCGCGAGGTCTTCGGGGACTCGGTCGACCTCGTTCCAGCGCTGGCGCGCCAGGCGGCCGCCGCTGCCGGCGAACTCACCGGACTCGAGGTGTACGACCGACATGCTCGTCGCGCCCGTGACCTCGGCCTCGATCAGCTCGTCGCCGATCCGCACGACGCAGCGCACGGGGAAGCCCTCGGTGGACTCGACGATCATCGACGAGGCGCCCTGCGCGAAGGGCGCCGTCAAGCGCGTCAGACCCGGGCGCCGCACGCCAGCGGTGAGGCCGTTCACGTAGAGGCCGAGCTGGTCCGGACGCGTGCCCTGCACGTCGACCTTGACGTGGCTCCACGCGTTCACCGGGAAGCCGGGGTCCTCGTTCGAAGCCGCGATGTGGAAGCGCGCCTCTGCGGCCTCGCGCTCGGCCGTGTAGCGGTGATCGCCGAACCCGTCGAGCACGCGCAGCACGAGGTCGTCGCCTTCGAGGCCGAGCACGATGCGGTCCGTGTCCTGGCCCGGGCCGCCGACAGCCATGAACGTGCCGTCGCCGGCCTGCTTGGGCTGGAACCACCCCTCAAACGAGATCGGGCTCAACATGCCGCCCTGGGGCTGCCACTGGACCGGCTGCTTGGCGTCGCCCGGGTCGTAGCTGAGGGTCTCGTCGGGCAGATAGCGCCCCTCGAGGGTGCGGGTCTCGTGGTCGAAGTGCTCCATCCGACCCTGGAGATCCCCCACCTCGAACGAGCGCGCGGGGCTGAGCTGGCACCAGGCGCCCTCGTCCTCGCGCGAGGCAAACACGTGCTCGCCGCGCTGCGCGACCCCCTCGTCGTCGTACACGGGGTCGGTGATGCCGGGGATGTACGGGACCCCGTTGAGCGTCCCGAGGTTCGGCACCGCGCGCGAGGGCGGCTCGACGTAGGAGTCATGGCGCGTCGTGGCGCTCGGCCCCGTCGCCCACCACCCCGCGCGCCGCCCGAGGCGCAGCGCTTCGTCGAAGTCCTCTTGGCGCGCGAACACCTGCAGGAGCTCGCCCGCTTGCGGCGTCACGAGCTCGGTCCGGCTGCGCACGGCGCTCGTGCGCAGGATGCCGGCCTCGCCGTTCACTGCGGCGCGCAGCTCCATGGCGTACGTATCGCGCGACGAGAAGCAGACAGGCATCGTCGAGAACCCGAGCCGCGCGTCATTGGCGTTCAGGCTGTTCAAGTAGAGCGCGGCGCCGTCACGCGCGTCCGAGAGCACCGTGCCGCCGGTCGCGATCGCGGCGGGCCGAGGCCGGGCGTCGTCGGGCAGGGCCTCGATGCCCGCGGCAGGCAGCACGAGGCGGCGCAGCCAGTCCTCCATCCCGATGAACGGGCGCGACTCAACGACGAGCGCGGCGAGCGCGCGCGCCTCCTGCTCGTCGATCCGAGCGTTCTGACCTGCCAGCCCGACGTTCGCGAACAGCGCGACCAGCGTCTCGGGCGCCGCGGTATTCACGTTGACCGGTCGCCGCGACTGCACGGACACCTCGGCTTGCCACGGGGCATAGTCGAAGTCCAACACCCGGTCGAGGTAGACCTGCCCGGCGTCGCCGCGGCGCTGCACAAAACGCAGCTCCGTCGTCAGGCCGTTCGTGATGCGCACAGTGGACCCGACACCCAGCCAGCGCGAGTCCTCGCACTGGATCATGAACGTCTCTCGGCCCTTGACGTTCGACACGAGGCGCGTCGCGCGCTGCCAGACCGGCCCCGCGCGCAGGCCGTCATCCGTGGTCCCGTAGCGCCGGAGCGCGTCGAGCGAGAACTCCCCGAGCGAACCAGAGAGCGAGAAAGCGTCTGCCTCGATGATCTGATCGACCGCGTCGAGGTCCCGCGGGACCCCGTCCGTCGTCGCGGTGCGCCAGATCACGGGCGCGAACGCGCGTTGGTCCATCGCCTGTTCGCCGATGCCGTGGACGGAGGGCGGCCGCGGTCCGTAGCTGATCCAGTTCTTGTCCTTGTCCTGCGTCGTGTCGACGCCGCGGTCCTTGACGATGAGGTTGCCCTCGCCGTCGCGGCCTTCGACTCGAATGAGCTCCCCTGCGACCCAGAGGATGCCCTTCTCTGGCAGCGCGTCCGCGTCGCCGACATTGATCTTCAGCTCCTCGGCGGGCAGCGGCTGGCTGAGGCGGGAGACCGCCGAGAGCAAGTTCGCGATCACCTGAGGCGGCGCGGAGTCCAGGTCGACGCGCCCCGCGACGTCGTGCACCTCGGCGGACCACATCACGCCCTTCGGGTCGTGCGGGTCGAAGCCCTCGGTCGCGACGTCTGCGACTCCGGTCAACTCGTCGAGCCCGTCGTAGTACGGCGTGCGATCGAGGGCCGGGTGCGAGCCCTCCAAGTTGACGCGCGCGCGGCGCGCAGCAGCGTCGAGGGCCAGGCGCGCCTGGGCCTCGTCCGCCAGGTGCCGGCTGGCGCGGTCGGCGTTGCGCGCGGTCGCGAGGAACGGCGCGGTCAGCACAAAGAGCGCCACGAGCACGAAGAGCACGATGATGAGGACGAAGCCCCCTTCACGCTGCCCCTCACGTTGCCCCTCACGCCGCCCAGCGCCGAGGCCGCGCGCTGCGCCGCGCGCCGCGAGCAGGCCGCGCTGGTCAAGCTGGCCGCGCCGGCCAAGCTGGCCGCCGCCCCGGCGACCGCCGCCGGCGCGCGTGCACCGTGCCTGCATCATTCGATCGTCCCGAAGAGGTTGACGAGGACCTGGTCGGTCGCCCCGTCGTCGAATTGGAGCTGAATCGTGACTGGCCCCGCGTGCAGGCCCGGGTCCAAGGTCCCGCCGGCGAGGAACCGAATCATGCCCGGCGTGCCCGGGGCAAAGGTGACGGACGGCGGCAGTTGATACTCGTCGGCGGCCGTCACCGTCGCCAGCACGACCTGGTCGAGCGCGCCGGCCCAGCGCTTCTGCGCGTCGCCGAGCGTCATCGGCCCGCCGAGGTTCCAGAGCTCGCGCTCTTCCCCGCGGCGCGCGAGCGGCACGCCGTCCGCGAGCAACGTCAGCTCGCGTCGATCGTAGCGCAGCGTGACGAGGGTCCACCGCCCGACGCGCAGCGCGCCGGACCCCGAGCGCACGGCGACCGGCGGGCCGTTGACCTCGCGGCCGAGCTCGTCCAAGCGCCGCGTCACGATGCGCCCATCGAGGCCGCCGTCCGAGCGCACGTCGAGCTGCACGATGCCGCCGATGTCCACGACGCGCGCCGCCTCGAGCTTCGCCGGCCGCAGCGCGACGTCGAGTGAGAAGCCGCGGCGCGGGTTCAGGAGCGGGTCCTCGGTCAGGTCGATCGTCAAGCGCGGGCGACGATCGCCGAGCTCAAAGTCGACCGCGCTGCCCGTGTACCCGTCGCGGGTCACGATGTCACGCGGGAACTCGAGCGCGACCGCGTCGATGCCGCGCCCTCCGGCGAGGGGCCCCGCGCCGCCCGGCGTCGACTCGAAGTGCCACGTGCCCGCGACGCTCAGCGCCTCGGCGACCAGCGCGCCGGTCGCGACGTCGATGCGCACGACGGACGGCGCGCGGCGCGCGACGGCGGTCTGCTGCGCCTGGCGCAGGACGTTCTGGACGAGGCCGACCGCGGCCCTGCGCCCCGGGTCGAAGCTCGCGAACATGCCGAGCCCGACACCAGCGAGGATGCCAATGATCCCCATGACGAGCATCAGCTCGAGCAGCGTGAAGCCGCGCAAGCTGCTCGAGTGGTTCGAACGATCGGTCATGCTGGGCCGGGTGGCCAACGCTCAGTCCCTTCGCCTAAAGTTGCCGATGTCGTCTTCCGTGCCGAAGAGGCCATCCGCGCCCGCCGACAGCAGCTGGAACTTGCCGGGGTTGTAGAAGTCGCCCGTGACCGGGTTCTTGATGCCCATCACCGGGCTCTCGACGCTCTCACCCGTCTTCTGGTCGAACGTCACGTAGTCCGCCGCTTGCTCGTAGTCCCTGCGGTGCAGGTACGCGATCGGATTCCCCCAATCGTCGGCGAACTCGAACACCTCAGCGCTCGGGAAGCGCGTCAAGCTGCGCTTCGTGTCGTCTTCGTCCGTATTGACGAGGCGGTCGTCGGGCAGCTCGAGGCCGCGCCACGAGCCGTCCGCGGGGTACAGCGAGATCACGAGCATCTCCGCCCCCATGTTGGTACGCGTCGGGCGCGGGTCGAGGTCCTTGGGGAAGGTCGAGCGCGGGTAGTCGTTGCGCTCGCCTTCGTACTCCTCGATCGCCGCAGCGAGCTGCGCGATGAAGCCGCGCGTGTTTTCTGTCTCGACTGCCTCGCGCGCGCCGGTGAGGCGCGTGACGAGGAAGGCAGACAGGATCGCGATGATCAAGATCACCGCGAGGACCTCGATGAGGGTGAAGCCCGCGCGCGCGGCGCCGGGCGTGTATCGCGAACGTCTCATCGGCGGCGCACGACCTCCACGTCGTCGAAGCGCAGGGCGGCCTTGCGGCCGGGCATGCCCTCGGTGAACACGCCGAAGCGCACGTTGAGCTTCGAGCGCTGGATCCCGTCGCCAGGCAGCCCCGTGAACACGGGCTCGCCGGCGACGTAGAGCGTGAACGTCGAGGCGCCCTCGTCCCCGACACGCTCAATCCCGACACGGACCGGCTTGCCGACGGGCCACGGCGGCCCCGCGAGCGCGTCCTTCCATTCGCCGTCGTCGCTTGAGCTGCGGCGCACCTTGGCCTGCAGGACGCCGTCGCGGTTGCGCGCGAGGAGGATCTCCGCCTGCGCCTCGCTCTGCCCCGTGCGGTCGCGCTCGACTGAGATGAAGATCCCGTTGGTCGTCCCCGCCGCGTCGGGCAGCACGGTGACCTCGGCGAAGAAGGACAGGAAGCGCTCGGTCGAGAGCTCGCGGAACACCCGCGTGCGACCCGCGCGTTCGAGGGTGCCCTCGAGCACCACTTGCCCGTCGCGCAAGAGCGTCTCCGGCCCGAAGCCCTCCTCTTGGCGCCAATCGTTCGCGATGCGCCCCGCCTCACGGTCGAACCGATCGCGCCACGTCTCCTTGGTCTCGTGGTCGCGGATCCGATCCCCCTGTTGCTTGGCGTACGCGCGCACGGGGTCCTGCGGGCCTGCGTTGCGCCGGTCCTCTTCGACCTGCGCGAAGAGCGTCAAGGCTTCCGTGGTGTCACCGGTCGCGTACGCGACCCAAGCGAGCCCGAGGGCGCCGCTCGCGAGGCCCGGCCGCGCGATCCGCGCGCGGTCGAAGCACGCCTTCGCCGCGGGCAGATCGCCGCGCCGAATGTGATTGAAGCCCCGACGCGCCCAAGTCACAGCGCGCTCCGGCTCGAGGTTGAGCGCGCGCTCGAAGTACAGCTCGGCGCCATCGAAGTCCCCGAGCTCGTTGCGCAGCGCGCCGAGCTCCTCGAGCGCCGGGACGTAATCCAGCTCGCGGTCGAGGGCCGCGCGGAAGCACGCCTCAGCGCCGTTGATGTCGCCGTTCACCGCCAGGAGGCGGCCGCGTTGGTACAGGACCCAGGTGTCGACCGGGTTCGCGGTGAACGCTTCCTCGATGAAGCCGAGCGCCTCTTCGGGGTGCCCCGTGACCTCGGCCAGGAACGAGAGCGCCCCGAGCGCGAGGTGCGCGCGGAAGGGGTCCGCGCCGCGCGCGAACTCGAGGGCCGAGCGCGCTTCGGTCCAGCGCTGGCGCCGCAGCGCGGCGAGGCCCTGGGTCATGAGCAGCTCGAAGCCTGCGTCCGGCGAGCTCGAGGCCGCCGGCAAGCCGCGGGCGTCGCCGGTACCGGCGCTGACGAGGAGCGCCGCGGCGCCCATGCCAGCGACCGCGACCTGTGCCCGGCCGACGGAGTCGTCGAGGTCCGCGGACAACGCCTTCGAGAAGCGATCGAGCGCGTCTTCCATCCTCCCGTTCGCGAGCAGCGCGCCAGCGAGGTCGAGGCGCAGCTCCACGCGCTCGCGGACCGCATCGTCCCCGCGCGGCTCTGCGTCGGCGGCCGCGCTGAACTGCGCCAGCGCTTCGTCGAAGCGGCCGCGCTCCATCAGGAAGCGGCCATACAGCTGGCGCACCGCGGGATCGGCGCGGGCGAGCTCGACGGCGCGGCGCAGGTCATCCTCGGCGCGGCGGTCGAGCCGCAGGCGCGCGCGCAGGTTACCGAGGTGCGCGAGCACCCGGGCCTGCCCGCCTTCGTTCTTCTCGAGGAGCGCGGTGTAGGTGTCGAAGGCGCGCTCGAAGCGGAAGCCGAGCTCGTAACACAGGCCGAGGCCGAGCCGCGGGCGCAAGTCGCCCTGCAGGTTGATCTCGTCCGCGAGGCGGTACATCTCCTCGGCGATCTCGAGCGCGCGCGGCGCCTCGTTGCGCAGCTCGATGCAGCGGTCCGCGAAGCGCAACGCGCGCTCGAAGTCCGTCGCCGTGAGCTGGGCGCCGAACTCGACGCGACCGAGCTCGACCTCGTTGGCGGGCGTCGCCGCAAAGCCGAACTCCTGGATGCGGCTGCGCTCGTAGGAGACGACCGCGTTGATCCCGACGAACTTGCCCTGGCCCGTGGTCGGGTCGACCTCGAAGAACTCGAGCTTCTCGTTCGGGCGCGACTCGAGGCGGTAGCGGTCGTCGTTGCGGATCTGCCCGAACTTGAAGTTGGTCGTATAGATCCAGTCGTACTGGCGCTTGAAGCCCTCGATGCGCGCGGCGCGCTGGTCCGGGTCATCCGGATCGAACGTCGCGGCGACCTCGCTCAGCTCTACGTCTTCGACGGGCTCGAAGAGGCCGGGCTCGAGCACGCCGTCGGGCTGCGGCGTCGGCGTGCGGAGGAACTTGGCGTGGAGCCGCGGCGCGGGCCCCCACGCCGTCGGCGGCGCGACGGCGCCAAAGGACTCGAGCGGCGGCGCGACGAGCCCGAGGGGCGGCAGCGGCGTCGTGTCCCGGGGCTGCGTGAACAAGTCGCGGCCAAAATCGACGTCCCTGTCGCCGCGGATCCCGGACCGGGAGACGTCGGGGATCGGGAGTCCGGCGTAGTCCTTCGCGCCGCCACGGGGCTCCTTGGTGCGGGCCGCCCCGCCGAGGTTCTTGGCCACGAACAGCCCGCCGAGGACGGCGATGGCCGCGAAGAGGATGGGCTCTTTGCGCATGTTCAGTCGATCTCACCTTCGGCGACGAGGTCCTCGCTGAGGTGCAGCGTCACGACGGAGAAGGTCACCTTGAGCCGCAGCTCGTCCTGTTTCGCGCGCGCGGTGCGCGCCTCGACCGACCGCACCGGCAGCACTTGGCCAAAGGCCGTGGTCTGGGTCGCTTGCAGCCAGTCCGTGATCGTGTCCGGCGCGGACACGGCCTCGAGCTCGATCGTGGTCTCCTCGACGGGCCCGAGGCCGCGACGGGCGCTGAACGCGGGGTCGAGGTTGATGTGGATCTTCTTGATCTGCTTCACGTTGTGCTCGATCGCGAGCGTCAACGCGCGGTCCAAGAGGTCGAGGGCCGCGAGGTGCCGCCCGATGAGGTCGACCGAGTTCGTCTGCAGCATGTCCAGGTCGAGCCCCTGGGGCAGCACGATCCGCTTCCGCCCCGCGGCCGCAGCGAGGCGCTCGCGCACCTGCTCGACCATCGCGAAGTAGTGGCTGCTGGCCACGCCCGCGCTGCCGGGGGGCAGCACGAACTCAGGGCGCGGCACGAACTCCGCGCGCTCCCGCAGCGCTGCGAGCGAGGCGCGCAACGCTTCGTTCTCGCTGCGCGCTTCGTTGCGGTTCTCAACGCTGTAGCGCTCGCTGTTGAGCTTGGTGCGGTAGCTGGAGACGTTGCGCGTCTCCGAGGCGACCTTGGAGCCATACAGGTTGTCGATGACAAGCCAGCCGATCAGGTAGACGAGCAAGCCGCAGCCCGCCAGCGTCAGGAGGCGCTTGTTCTCTTGCCAGAAGTCGTTCATCGCGAGCCACCTCCCTGGCGGCGCTGCACGGGGGTCGTCGCGCCGCGCTCGGCTGCGCCCTCCGCGGTGTCACCCGCGTCCGGTGACGGCGGCGCGAAGCAGGTCAGGTCCACGTGGAAATCATTGCGGTCGATGGAATCGTTCACGGCCACGCCGGGGAGCCCCTCGCGCAGCGCGAGCACCATCCGCTGGTGCTGGCTCGCGGGTGATTGCACGCCCTCGCGGGCGCGGCCGCGCAGCTGCAGGACGGGCGCCTCCATACCACGCGCGAGGCCGAGCTCGGGGTCCACGTCCCAGCCGCTGTCGATCTCGGTCAGCCAGAAGTCCGCCGGCAAGTGCTGGTCGAGGACCTCGAACGTGCGCGCGAGCTGCTCGCCCTGCCCGACGACGCCGTTCAAGCGCGTCACGAGCCCGATCAGCTCCTCGTTCTGAGCGATGAGCCCTTCGGTCTCGTCGTGCACGCGCCGCTCGCGCTCATAGCGCGTCTTGAAGCGCTGCCCCTCGCCCGTGAGGACGTCGAGGCGATCCATGAGGCGCTTCGTTTGGAAGCCCAGGAGCCCGACGAGCAACAGCCCGGCGCCGATCAACCAGATCGTGCCGCCGAGGAACTCGCGCTGCTTGGCGAGCTTCGCTGGCAGGACCTCGATTCCGTAGGCGTCAGGGTCGCTGCCCATCGTGGCCAGGCCGAGGGCCACCACCGCCTCGAGCTTGTACTCCTCGAGCTGGTCCGCGACCTCAGGTGCGAGCGCCGACGTGTCGACGACGCGGAACGGATCGAACAGCTCGATCGGCACGCCCATGCCCGCGCGGAGGTACTCCACGAGGCCGTCGAGGGCCGCGCCACCGCCACACAAGAGCACGCGGTCGATCTTGAGCCCCGAGATCTTGACCTGCGACTTGCAGAACATGACCGCGGACTGCAACAGCGACGCGAGCTGGCCCGCAGCCCCCAAGATCGCCCGGCTCGCCTTGTCGTGGTTCGGCGTTGGCTGGGGCTTGCCGGGCTTCAGCGATGCGAGCTCGATCTTCAGCTCTTCGCCGCGCGCCGGGTCGACGCCGAAGCGTTGGGCGACCGCGTCATCGAAGAGGCGCCCGCCGCCCGTCAGGTTGCGCGCAAAGAGGAGGTCCGGCCCGCGCGTGATGACGACGTCGACGTTCTCGGCGCCGACGTTCGCGAGCAGGACCGTCTCGTCCTGCACGACGCCGTAGCGCAAGAACGCGTTGTACAGGCCGAGCGCCGCCGGCGAGAAGCTGTCGAGCGTGCCGCCGACCGACGCGAGGCCGGCTTGGTGCTGCTCGAGGAGCGACTCGCGCGCCATTGCGAGGAGCACGACGTCCTCGCCGCTGATCTCGGGCGGCCGCGGCAGGAGGTTGAAGTCCGAGGCGACCTCGGAGCCCGACTGGTCGCCGATCTCCTGGACCTCGAAGCGCATCAGGTTCCGGAGCTGCCAATCAGGCACCTCGGGGACCCGCGTATAGCGCACGTTGACGTCCCGGCCGCTGACCGCGATGCGCGCAGCGGTCGGCTTGAAGCCGGACGCCTTCAGCTCCGGCGCGAGCGCACGGTAGGCGTCCGCGGGCTCGTCGCCGTCATTCTGAGCGACGGCGAACCCCGTCGCATGGAACGTGTTGCCCTTGTACTGGCCTCGAATTGCGATCGCCGTGTGGGTCCCGACGTCGATCCCGGTCGCTGTGCGAGCCATCAGCGCCCACCCCCGTTTCCTGCGGCGTCCGCCGCGGCATTGTCGAGCATTTCAGCCAGGTAACTCTGCACCTCGCGCGCGAGGTTCGGTGATTCGCTCGCGACCAGGAACGCCGCGATCGCCTCGAGGCGCTGGCGTTCGTAGCTGTCGAGCTCCCTCGCCAAGAGGTTGCGTTCTGCGCTCAGCGTCGCGAGCAACGCCTTCGCTTCAGCCTCGACTTCGCTGCCTTGGAAGCGCGCGGCGTTCGCGCGCGCGCGCTCCGCGAGCTCGTCGTAGAGGTCCACGAGGCGGAAGAAGCGCGCCCGTTCGAGCTCACGCCCGAGCTCGCGGAGCTCGTTCATGCCTTCGCGCACGACCTCACCGCGCACCGTGGCAGCTTCGTCGACGAGGGTCTGCTCGAAGGGGTGCTCGGCCAGCAGGCTGTCCCACATGGCGAGCGCCTCGCCTGGGCGTCCGGCGCTGCGCGCGGCGCGCGCCTCGCGCGCGATGCGCTGCGCGACGATGCGCTCTTCCTCGAACCCTAGCTGCCAACGCACGGAATCGCCCGCGCCGAGGGCCACGCGGACCCGCACGGCGTCGCCGTCGGCGACCCCGCGCACATCGACCGGCCGCGAGAAGACGACGCGCACGAGGTCCATGTCGCTGCCGAGCAAGAGGTCCGTGACCCGCTCCCGCTCAAAGTTCCCGCCGTGGGCGATGTAGCCGCCCTCGCCGAGCGACGCGACGCCGCGGGAGGCGGCGCTCGGCTCGACGACCAGCGCGAGCGTGCCCGGCGCTTCGACGCGGTGCTCGAGGCCGTTGGCCCCCAGCTGATAGGCGAGCGCGCGCATCGCGCGCGGCGCATCGACACGGCCTGCGCCGTCCGTCGCGGTGTGGAAGCGCACGCCGCTGACGAAGACGCGGTCGATCTTGGCCAGCGCAAAGCTGCGCGCGGGCGTACCGAGCCCCGCGACCTCCCACACACCGATCCGCGGCGGCTCACTCGCGCTGCCCGTGGGCACGAGCGAGGCGTCGTCGACCTCGACCTCGCCCTCGGCGCCGGCGCCGTCCTTGAGCTCGGCGAGGAGCAGCAGAGTCACCCGGTCACAGCCCGGGGGGACCGCGGACGCGAGCGCGAAGAGCTCGTGCCCGTTCGCGCTCTCGATCGGGTCCGACCAGAGCTCCATCGGCTGCGGCGCCGACTCACCTTCGCCTGCGAACCTGAGGCCGATCCGGGCGCGGCCCGCGCCCGTCGTGCGCACGGAGACCTGCGCCTCGAGCTGTGCGCCGGCGCGCACGCGCACCTCGTCCGAAGCGTGCAACGCATAGTCAGGGCCCGCCGGGGCGTCGCCGGCGGCGCCCGCTTGATCTTGATCGCCACCGTCACCGCCGAGGTCGACGACCAGGCCGACCTCGCCGCTCGCGCGCGCGCTGCGGCTCGTCCGGAAGACGCTCGGGGCGCCCTCGTCAGAGGTCCACCCGGCGTCGCCCTCGAAGGAATAGCCCGCGCTGAGCAGGTTCCCGCTGGGCGAGGTCACGGGTCGAGCGGGCGCGTTCCCGCCCCCTTGCCCCTCGCGGCCGAGCCAAAACCAAAGGCCCGCGCCGACCGCGGCCAAGGCCCCGATCGCGACGAGCCCGACCTTCGAGCCGCTGCGCGACCGCGCCAGGTCGGCGGCGGTGATCTCGAGGGTCTCCTCGCGCGGCTGCACCTGAGTGCGCCCCAAGTCGCCTTGGGCGGGCGCCGGCAGGGCGCCGCTGCGCCGGGTCGGGCCCGCACCGGGGTCCGCCATAGGGGGCGCGTCGCCCCTGGGCAGCGACCTGGCGCGTGACTCGAGGCTCGGCAGCGCTGGCGCCGAGACCGGCGCCGCGGCCTCCTCGTCGATCAGCACGAAGGAAACGCTGCCGAGAGCGAACTCATCCCCGTGACGCAACGTGGCGTTGCGCACACGCTCGCCGCCCACCTTGGTGCCGTTTGTGCTGTCGAGGTCGCGGAGCTGGACTCCGCCGTCGATCAACGTGAACTCGGCGTGGCGGCCGGACACAGACGCCTCGGCCACCTGGAGGGAGTTTCCGGGCTTGCGCCCGACGGAGAACGGCGCGCCGGGCGCGACGTTCAGGGGGACGATCTCGCCCTGGCGCTCACCGGTCTCGAAGCGCAGGACGTAGCGGGGACTCATAGGGTCGTCGTTGTAGGGCAGCGCGCTGCACGATCGCCCCCGGGGGGAAGGGGACCTCGCGCCTCTTCGGCGGTGGACGCCCCGCCGGATCCAGACCGCGCGGTCCAGCTCGGAGGGCCAGGGGATACCGACCTTGAACCCCGCAGTAACGGGCGGGGCTCGGGCAGGGACCAGGGAGGATACCGTGTGAGGATGGGCCGCGGAACCAAGTCGGTCCTCGAGCCCCTGTGCAACCTGTGCTGTCGATGAGAGACGAGCCCGCCCCGGACCCGAGCGCTGATCCTGCGGCCGAGGCCGAAGGTCCGAACACGAGCCGCCGCTTCGTGCTGGTGAGCGATCCGCGGACCGAGGTCCCGCGGCTCGTCGACGAGGACGTGCAGCACGCCCTGCGTGTGCTGCGTGTGAGCGCCGGAGAGCGCATCACCGGGCTCGATGGGCGCGGCGCGGCCTGGCCCTTGGAGGTCCTCGAGGTGAGCAAGCGCGCGCTCGTGCTCAGGCTCGCCGGCGAGCCAGCGTTTGTCCCTGCGCCTGGGGCCGGCCCGACGCCGAGCATCGAGGTCGCTTGGTCGCTGCCCCGGGGGAGCCGCGCGGAGGACTCCGTCGGCCGCCTGACGCAGCTCGGCGCCCAACGCTTCACGCCCCTCCTCACGCATCGGACACCGCCCCACGCCCGCGAGGCCGGGGAGGCCCGTCGCAGCCGGCTCGCGCGCGCCGCGCGGGAAGCGGCCAAGCAGTGCGGGCGCCTCTGGTTCCCAGACCTCTCGGAGCCCACCCCGCTGACGGCTTGGCTCGCGGCCCGCGCGGGGACCCCCATCGCCTGGCTGGACCCCTACGCCCCGGCCTCGCTCCTGGCTTGGGACGCGCCAAGGACCGCGCGTTGCCTGGCGCTCGCCATCGGCCCGGAGGGCGGGTTCACGCCGGACGAAGAGGCCCTCCTCGCCGCCCACGGCGCGTTCCGCGCGCGCCTCGGGGGGCACGTGCTGAGGCTGGAGACCGCTGCGGAGGCGGCCCTCGCCGTTATCGCGACGATGGCGTTGCCGGTGTGACGCTCGCCCCCCGGCGGAGCAGCGCGCCGACCCAGAAGGCCCCCAGCGCAGCCGCCAGGGAGCTCAGGAACGGGTAGCGCACCCATTCGGGATAGCGCTCGCCCACCATCCAGACCCCGGTCCCAAGGACGAGCGCCGCGATCGCGCTGACGGTCCCTCCGCGGCGCGTGGCGAGGCCCATCGAGACCGCGACGACGATGCCTGCGCTCCCAAACGCCGACGCGCGCTCGATCAGCGCGAGGACGCTCTCGGCGGTCGTCGCGAAGCGCCACGCGATGAGGCCAGAGACGACGACCCCGGCGCGGGCCCAGAGCAGCTTACGGCGCTCGGAGCCCCCGTCGCCGTGGACGAGGTTGCGCGCCATGAGCGAGCCTGCGACGAGCAGCGCGCTGTCGACGGTGGAGAGGATCGCGGAGACGAGGGCCCCTGCGAACAACACGTACAGCAAGGCGGGCAGGTACGCGCGCGCGACCGAGGTCAGGAACGCGTCGCCGGTGGCGAACTCGGCGCTGAGCGCAGGGGCCAGGAGCGCGACCAGGACCGGCATCGCGCCGACAGCGAGGTAGATCCCGCCGCCGAGGACCCCGGCGGCACGCGCTGAGCCGGCGCTGCGCGCTGCGAAGCTGCGCGCGAGCACCTCTTGGGCGGTGACCGAACCGATCACTGGGATCGCCCAGGCTTCGGCGACATCGAGCCAGCCGGTGCCCTCTGGCAGCGCGAGGCTCACCCGCCCGGCGGGCAGCGCGGCCCAGGCGGCGGCGGGTCCGCCCAGCTCGAGGATCACCGCGCCGAGGACCATGGCGAGCCCGAGGACCAGGACACCCGCCTGGATGCAGTCGGTCCAGACGTCGGCCAAGAGGCCGCCCAGGACGGTGTACACGATGGCGATGCACGCCGCGAGCGCGAGCGCGGCGCTGAGCTCGAGGCCGTTCGAGCTCGAGACGAGCACCTCGGAGAACGCCCGAATCTGCGCGGCGGCCCAGAAGATCGAGCTCGGGAGCAGCACGAGCGCGGCCAGGCGCTCGGTCGCGCCGCCGAAGCGCGCGCGGAAGAAGTCCGCGAGGGTCACGATCCCGCGCCGCCAGAGCGGGGCGGCGAAGACAACGCCGGTGATCAGGAGGCAGAGCCCGTAGCCGAAGGGCTCGACTGTCAGTACGGAGACGCCGTCCGCATGGACGCTGCCCGCAGCGCCGAGGCACGTCTCTGCGCCGAACCACGTCGCAAAGACGCTGACCGCGGCGATGCCTGGCCCGAGCCTCCGCCCCGCGACGAAGAAGTCCGCCTCGCTCGCGATCGAGCGCGAGGCGAGGACGCCGACGGCGAGCTGAAGGGCGACGTAGGCAAGGATGCCCGCGAGCAGTGCGGTCAATGGAGCGAGGCGTCGAACACAGGGGGGCTGCCCACCGCGTGCAAATACGTCGCAAGCGCGGACAGCCGAGGACTGGAAGCCGAGGATTGCGGCGGCTAGGAGTCTGCGCCACAGAACGCGGCTCCGGCGCGCGGGAGCGCCGCGAGGCGAATCGCGCTCTGTGGCGCAGGCTCCTAGATCCTAAACATTCGACCCGAAGCAAACGCACGCCACGCCACGCCACGCCACCGAGTGGAGCGTCGCGCCCCCCGAGAGGGCGAGCAATCAGGAGACGCGACGCTCGCAGACCGGAGCGACAAGTCACTCCAGCCCTTTCGGAACAGGCAGGGGACGGGCGAGTCCGTCCCCCCAATGTCTGAAACGAATTCGCGCCCATGGACGAGCCAGAAAAAGCGGAGAAGTCCCGCCGGCGCGGTCCACGTCACCGCTCGCGGCCCCCCCGGGACGATCCTGGCGCGCTCAGATCGCCCAGCGCAACCCCGTCGCAGCCTCGATCGTCGCCCGGAGCTCCGCGCTCCCTGGGAGCACGTCCGGGAAGCGGATGACTCGGTCCGTGGCGTAGACGTCCCAGTACTCGTAGACGAGCCCGTACTTGATCATGAGCTGGCTGCGCTCGAGCGAGACGACCGCGGTCCACGGGATCGAGACCTCGCCGAAGACTCGACGCGCGTAGAGCCCGACCTCGTTCACCCGGAAGCCCAAGCGACGGTTCAGCCAGAGGCAACCGAGAAACGTCAGGCAGAGGACCGCGCCCACGAAGAACATGGCGAACCCGACCACGGGGACGTCTGCGGGGTCGGACGCGTGCGGCGAGCGCACCGTCGTCACGAGCGTGACCACCATGCCGAGGGCCGCGACCGACGCCGAGACGCCGGCGAGGACCCCGAGGAGCCGCGCGCCTCGGTCGTAGATGTATTCACGCGGGGCCACCGCGCTGAGCGGCGCCGCGATCGGGTCAGCGCGCGGCGGGCGCGGCTCGCGTCGGCCGGAGAGCAGCGGTCGCAGGATCGCGAGCACGAGCCCGACGAAGACGAGCGCCGACGCAAACACAGGGAAGCCCGGGTGGAGGTGGCCGAGCGCCCACGCCGGGAGGCTCGCGAGGACGCAGGCCCACCCCGGTGCTGCGCCGTCGACCTTGAAGCCCCGCGGCGACACCAGCACGAAGGCGCCGACAGTGCCGAGCGCCAGGAACGCCGCGTGGAAGACCGTGAAGTCCTGCACGGCAGTGATCGTCCCCGTCACCGGGTCGCGCGCGCCGGACAGCGCGAAGACTGCGGCCAGGACCAGGCCGACACCGATGCGTCGCGGGACAGCGCGAGCGAAGGCGACCGCGCTCGCGCCGAGCCATACGGCTCGCTGCCAGGGCTCCACCGCGTTCGACGCGAACCCCGAGAGGAGGATCCCGCCAAAGACGAAGAGCAAGGCACGGCCGATCGAGAGTGCGTGGCGCAAGGTGCGCGGCAGCTTAACCGTTAGCGCCCCGCCGCTGACGAGCGGCGGGGCGCGAGCGCGTCCGACTACAGCACGAAGCTGTCGTCCCGCTCGATCCCCTTGTGCTTCACCTTGAGCTTCTTCAGCACCTCCTCCACCTTGTCGACGTCGAGCTCGGCGTCGCGCTTCAGGTGGATCAGCGTCCTGGTGTCAGCGTGAACGGACTGGACGTTCTCGCCGAGCGCTTCGATCAAGGCCGCCCGGACCTTGCCTGACTCGTCGGCGCAGGTCAGGCCCGTCGTCTCGATGACGTAGGCCGCCTTGGCCCTCGGGCGCTGCTCCGCCTTGAACGACTCGAGCTTGACTCCCTTGTCCTTCAGCGCCTTGGTGAGCTCGTCGACCGTGATCGACTTGCCAGGCTTCAGGGTCAGCGTCGCGTCCGTCCCGCTCATGAACACGCGATCGATTCGGTCCTTGAAGGTGTCGAGGGCCGCACGGGCCTTCTTACCTGCGCTTCACCCCTTGCCAGAGGCGTCGAGGACCCAAACGGTGACCTCGTTCTTCTTCTCGTCGTCCTTCGGCGGGACGTCGTCGGTGGTGGCATCGGTCAACGCCGCGACGCCAGGGAGGGTCAGCGGACCAGCTTGCAGCGGCGCCGGGATCGCCAGGGCGACGAGCGCCGCAAGGACGGCGCTGAGGCCGAGCGCGCGTTCGGTGTGGTGTTGCATCGGAGTGGTGCGGGCCGGTGGGCGCGCGGTTGGAAGCGGGACAAGGGCGGCGAGACTCGCCGCCCTCCACGACTGCTTTCGCTCGCCGGGCCCAGGGCGGAAGCGGGACTTACAGATCCCTTGCGAGAACCTGTGCTCGCCCCTAAACCGGGCCGCGAGACTGGCTTGGATGGACCTCCTCCTGGTACGCCATGCGATCGCAGAAGAGCAGCGCCCCGAGCTCGATGACGCGGAGCGCGCCCTGACCGAAGACGGGCAGGGGCGCTTCGCGCTCGCGGTCGCGGGGCTGCAGCGCCTCGGCCTCACGGGCGACGCGTGCTGGCATAGCCCTTGGAAGCGCGCGGCCGAGACGGCGCGGCTCCTGTCGCCAGTCATCGCGGGTGAGCTCCGCGTCGAGCCGCTCCTCGCCCTCGCCCCTGGCGAGGCGTTGCTGGCGAAGCTGCGTGGGGCGGCCCCGGGGCACCGGTTGGCGCTGGTGGGTCACCAACCTTGGCTGGGAGCGCTGGCGGCGTGGCTGTGCCTCGGGCGCGCCGACTCGCTCAGCGGCGTTCGGGTTCGCAAGGGCGGCCTCGTCTGGCTCAAGGGCAGTCCAGCCCCCGGGGGGATGCAAATCGAGGCCGTCCTGAAGCCTCAACTGCTGCGGCAGATCGGGGCGCTCGCGGCGCGTGAGTCGCGCCTGGGTGGGGCGCTCGAAGGGAGTCCACCCGAGCCGCGCGCGTGAGCCGAATTGGGACCGTGCAGTGACGGATCGAGGCACAGAAGCGCCCACCGGGGGGCCGATAGACCTCCCGGCCTCGGCCTCGCCCTGCCCCCGACTCGCATCGCCCTGAAATGAACACGACAACGCCCCGGCACGAAGCCCTCCTGCTCTGGTTCTCCGAGGTCGACAAGCACGACGCGGAGCTCGTCGGCGGCAAGGGCGCCAGCCTGGGCGAGCTGTATCGCAACCTCTCTGCGCAGGGCGTGCGCGTCCCCAACGGCTTCACGACGACGGCCCGCGCGTACCGCGAGTTCCTCGGGGCCGCGGTGCCGAGCGACGCGTGGGCCCAGGTGCCCGAAGCCGACGGGCTGCCGCGGCTGCGCTTCGAGGCGACCCGCGCCGCGACGCTCGCCGAGGCGCTCGTCGCCGCCTTCGCCGGCGCAGACCCCAAGGACCACCTCGAGATGCACGCGCGCACGCAGCTCGCGCGCGACCTCGTCGTCGCGACGCCCGTGCCAGGCAACGTCGAGACCGCGCTGCGCGCCGGCTATGCGCAGCTATGCAAGGAATACCACGCCGAGGTCGACGTCGCCGTGCGCTCCAGCGCGACGGTCGAAGACTCGGACGTCGCGTCGTTCGCGGGGCAGTGCGAGTCCTACCTCAACGTGCACGGCGCCGAGGACGTGATCGAGCGCTGGAAGCAATGCTGCGCGAGCCTGTTCACGGAGCGCGCCGTGTCCTACCAGCTCGAGAAGGGGCTCGACCCGCTCGACAGCGCGCTCGCAGTCGTCGTCATGAAGATGGTGCGCAGCGACCTCGCGTCTTCGGGCGTGATGTTCACGCTCGATCCGGACTCGGGCCACCGCGGCGTGATCCACATCTCGTCGAGCTACGGCCTCGGCGAGCTGGTCGTGCAAGGCAGCGTCTCGCCGGACCACGTCACCGTCTGGAAAGAGGGCCTGCGCCGCGGCTACGGCGCGATCGTGCACCGCCACCTCGGCGCGAAAGACGTGCAGATGGTGTACGCGACGCAGGGCGGGACGGCGACCGAGAGCATCGACACGAGCGCCGCGCGCCGCAGGCAGTGGTCGCTCTCGCGCGAGGAGGTCATGGAGCTCGCGCAGATGGCGCTCAAGATCGAGGACCACTACGGCCAGCCCATGGACATCGAGTGGGCGAAGGACGGGCGCAGCCAGGACATCTACATCGTGCAAGCGCGCCCGGAGACGGTGCACGCACAGGCGGTCGCGTCGAAGCTCGTGCGCTACATGCTGCCGAAAGGCCTCGCCGCCGCGTTGAAGGCGGACGGGCGGCTCCTGGCCGAGGGGCAAGCGGTCGGGACGCGCATCGGCGCGGGCCGTGTGCGCCTCTATAAGAGCTACGAGGAGGTGATCCTGAAGAAGCGCGCCCTGCGCGAGCGCATGGCGCGCGGCGAGCGGCTCGAGGACATCCCCCACCATGAGCGCGTCTTCGACCCGGGCGACGTGCTCGTCACCGAAATGACGACGCCCGACTGGGAGCCGATGATGAAGGACGCGAGCCTCATCGTCACCGAGAAGGGCGGGCGAACGTCGCACGCGGCGATCATCGCGCGTGAGTTCGGCATCCCTGCGATCGTCGGCTGCGAGGACGCGACCAAGAAGCTCCGGCCGCTGCAAGAGGTCACGGGCTCGTGCGCGGAGGGCGACATCGCGCTCGTGTTCGACGGCCTGCACCCGTTCCAGATCGAAGAGTCCGAGATCGACACCAGCACGCAGCTCGATACGAAGATCAAGCTGAACGTCGGCTTCCCGGCCAAGGCGCTCGCGGACAGCCTCTTGCCCGTAGACGGCGTGGGCCTCGCGCGCATCGAGTTCATCCTCACCGCGGAGGTCGGCGTGCACCCGCTGGCGCTCTTGTACCGCCACGAGCTCGGCGAGTTCCTGGAGTCCGGCAAGCTCGCGCCGGGCCTGGAGCGCTTCCGCGAGGCGATCGAACGCGAAGGCGAGGAGGAGCTGCGGGGGATCCTCGGCGCGATCGACCGGCGCACCGCGGGCTACGCGGACAAGCGCCAGTTCTTCGTCGACCGCGTCATGGAGGGCGTCGGCCTCATCTGCGCCGCGTTCCACCCGCGGCCCGTGCTCGTGCGGCTGTCCGACCTCAAGTCGAACGAGTACCGCGAGCTGCTCGGGGGCCGGATCTTCGAACCGGTCGAAGAGAACCCGATGATCGCGTGGCGCGGGGCGAGCCGCTATTGCGACCCGGTGTTCCTGCCGGCCTTCGAGATGGAGTGCGACGCGCTGCGGCTCGTCGGCCGCCGCCTCGGCCTCGACAACTTGCAGCTGATGGTGCCGTTTTGCCGGACGCCCGAAGAGGGCGCCGAGGTCGCGCAGCACCTCGCGGATCGCGGCCTCGGCAAGGAGGCCGGCGTGCCGCTCTTCCTGATGATCGAGCTGCCGAGCAACGTCATCGAGTGCGAGCGCTTCATCGACGAGATGGAGCTCAACGGCGGCTCGATCGGCTCGAACGACCTCGTGCAGACGGTGTACGCCGTGAGCCGCGACGACCTGGAGGGCTACCGCCACCCGGTGGACGCGCGCTCACCCGCGGTCAAGGCGTTGATCCGCCAAGCGGTCCGCACGTTCCGCGACCGCGGCCTCGAGATCGGCATCTGCGGCCAGGCGCCGAGCGACCACCCGGACGAGGTCCCGCCGTTCCTCGTCGAGTGTGGGATCACGTCGATGTCCGTGACACCGGACACGGCCCTGCAAGTGCGGCTCGCCGTGGCCAAGGCCGAAGCAGCGCGCCGCGCGCGCGTCGCATAGGCAACGGCGCACGACGCGACGCTCAGGCCGCCGCGACCCCGCTACTTCAACGGGTTCGCGACGGAGCCCAGCCCGTAGTCCGCGAGGCGCTTCAGCCAGCCGTCGTTCGCGTCGCCGATCGAGATGCAGTGGATCTCGACCTCGCGGAACATGTTCATCCGCTGCACGTCCTCGAGCAGGCGGTCCCAGGCGGCGTAGGGCCCCGGATAGAGCAGCTCCTTCGTCCGGTCGGCCTCCTTGCCGGACTCGCGGTCCGACACGACCCGGCCGTCGCCGTAGTCCGCGTCCTTGGTCTCGTAGTCGTCGAAGCTCGGGTTGCCGTCGGACAGCAAGAACAGAGTGTCGATGCCGTCCTCGAAGCCGCTGAGGTCGACGTGCTCGAACTCCTCCACCGCGCCGCGCTCGCGCACGCGGAACGCCAGGCGAATGCCGGCATGCAGGTTCGTCTGCCCCTTCAAAGTGCCGTGGATCTTGTCCATCTTGGGGCTCCCCAGCTCAATCGAATCGAGCTCCTTGATGACCTTGTTGACATTGCCACGGGTCGCCTTGACGAGGCCGTCGAGCCCGTCGAGGAGCTCGCCTTTGTCACCGAACGTGATCACCGTGAAGTACTGGTCCTCGCCGAGCTGACGCAGCGACAGCTTGAGCTGCTCGCGCGCCAGGTCGAAGCGGTTCTTGATGACCTGCCAAGGGATCTTCGGCCCGGCGTCGCCCTCTTTCTTCGGGCCGCTCAGCGGGCCGTGCTTGGCCTTCTCGGGCACCTCCACCGGCTCGCACATCGAGTCGGACATGTCGATCACGTACGCGATGCGCTCGCCGTTGGCCTCGACCCCGAAGAAGCTCGGCTTCACATACTTGATGCCCTTGTCCTTGGACTTCTTCGCCTTGGCCTCCTGCGCCTTGGCGTTCAGCTCGCGGCGCCAATAGTTCGCGTCGAGCGACACCATCTCCGAATCGAGCGCCTTCTGGAAATGGCGCGCGAGCGCGAACTTCGACGAACGTGGGATCTCTTCGTCGTCCAACAGGGAGACGACCGAGAGCGCCATGCGCTGAAACTCGGAGCTCGTACGCGTCTTCTTGTTCGCGAGGTCGAGCATGGCCGTCGCGAGCGCCCCCACCATCAGGCCGCGCTCGCCGCTCTTCTTGGGCAGCTGCGCGCAGAGCTCGGGCACGAGCGTGTACAGCACCTCGGCCTTCGCCGACGCGAGCGCCTCGACCGCCGCTGCGCGCATGTAGATGGACTTGTGCGTCCGTGCCACCTCGACGATGACGTCGTACGAGCCAGCCTTCGCGCGCGCGCCGAGGGCCTGGAACCAAAGCCACGCGTCCTCCGGCGCAGTCGCGGCCTCACGCCATGCGTCGAACGCGGCGAGGGTGGCCTCGCCCTGCGCTGACGCCGCCGCCAGCGCGATGAGATAACGCGCCTGCTCCTTCGGCGTCTTCGGCTTCTTGTAACGCGCCGCGAGCTCCGCGATCGCGCGCGGATCACCAGTCGCCGCGAGCTCCTGCCAGCCCTGGAAGTGGTACCGCATCGGGTTGCGGCGCTCGAGGACCTCGCAGCGCTCCAGGACGGCGTCGTAGCCCTCGGCGTCCTGGGCCGCCATAGGGGCGCATGCGCGAGCATGCCCCGCCCCCGGGACGAGGTCCTGAACGGCGCAGAGCGACAGCGCGGCGAGGGCGCCGCGCACAGCGAAGGAGCGTGCGGTCATCACAGTTTGGACGGGGTGGCTGGGACGAGGGTTCCCGATCCTGCCCCCGAATACGCCCACCGCGCAACCCGATTCCGCGCAACCCCGTCCCGTCGCTCACGCGCCCTCACACGCTGCCCCTCCCTTGGGGCGAGTCGCGGTCCGGCGCCGGGCAGCGCACGCACGGGCGAAGGGCGGACGGGCCGGGATCAGAGCGCGTCGTGGAGCAGCGCCAACAGCGCGATCGCGGCGACGTCCGTCCGCAGGACCCGCGGACCGAGCGCGATGGGCGTCAGGCCCGCGCGCGCGAGGAACGCGCGCTCGCGGTCGCGGAAGCCGCCCTCAGGCCCGATGACGACCAGCACCCGCTCCGTCGGGCCGAGCCCCTGGACGGCCACACGCGGCGCTGGCGCGTCCCCGGGGTCGGCGTAGAACGCGCGAGACGGGGCTGCGAGCGCCGCGCCTGCGCGGTGCGCTGCGCCGGGGCTCGACGGAGGCCCGGAGGCCGCGCCCAGCGCCGACGCCAGGGCATGGTCCAAGCGCCGGTGGATCTCCACCTGCGGGACACGCGTGTCGCGGGCTTGCGCGAGCCCTTCGAGGAACTGCGCCCGCGCGAAGCCGACGTCGACTTGGTGCGCATCGAAGTAGTAGCGCTCGACGCGCTCGGCGCCGGAGAGGACGAGGCGCCCGATGCCGAGCTGGGCGAGGGGCGAATAGAGGCGCCCGAGCGCCTTCGGGCGCGGCACGGCCAGGAGCACATCGATGCGCGCAGGCGCCGGCGCGTCCGCGAGCGTGACCAGCAGCGTGAAGGCCGCGACGCCGATGTGAGCGACCTCACCCTCGCCGAGCGCGCCATCGATGACACCGACGCGCAGGCGCGCGCCGACCTCGACCCGCAAGACCTGCGCCAGGTGCTTCACACGCAACGTGTCCGTGAACGTAACGACGTAGCGCGGCGCTCCGGGCGCAGCCAGGCTCGGGACGAGCTCGTGGGCTTCGATGAGGATGAGGTTCAAGGGCTGCGACGGGCGCTTGTGACGCCGCCATCAGGGGCTGGGGATGTAGCAGAGGCGCGACCCGCGCACAAGCCGCAACGCGCAGCGACGCCGCAAGTGCATAATGGGCCGATGCAAGTGCCCGCGCCCACGCTGCTCGTCGCTGCTTCACTCGCGTTGTCTTCCGCAGCGCTGGCTGTGGCGGACCAACGCGCTGGCTCACAAGCGCCGGCCGGCGCCGTGGAGCCGAGCTCGGAGCCCGGCCCGATCGATGTCTGGACGAGCGGCGTGGGCGGATACCACACGTACCGTATCCCGAGCGTCATTGCGACGCGCTCCGGCGCGCTGCTCGCGTTCTGCGAAGGCCGCAAGTCCGGCCGGGGCGACACCGGCGACATCGACCTCTTGCGGAAGCGCTCCACAGACGGCGGGCAGACCTGGAGCGCACACTCGGTCGTCTGGGACGCGGGGCCGCATGTGTGCGGCAACCCATGCCCGGTCGTCGACGCACGCACGGGCCGCATCCACTTGCTGTTGACGCACAACCTCGGCCAGGACTCCGAGCGCGAGATCATCGACGGGACCTCCGAAGGGAGCCGCACCGTGTGGGTCTTGACCTCGGACGACGAAGGCGCGACTTGGAGCGCGCCGCGCGAGCTCACAGACACGACAAAGCGCCCAGATTGGACGTGGTACGCCACCGGTCCCGGTGTCGGCGTGCAGCTGACCCGCGGCGCGCACGCGGGCCGCTTCGTCGTGCCGTGTGATCACATCGAGGCCGGCTCGAAGCGCTACTTCAGCCACGTCATCCTCTCTGATGACGGCGGCGCGACGTGGCGCATCGGCGGCGCGTCGGCGCGCGACCGGCTGAACGAGTGCCAAGCGGCCGAGCTCTCGGACGGCTCGCTCGTGCTCAACATGCGCAACTACGACCGCGCCAAGCGCGCGCGCGCGGTCGCGCGCTCGACGGACGGGGGTGAGACGTTCGGCCCCGTGACGTGGGACGAAGCGCTGCCTGAGCCGATCTGCCAGGCGGGCTTGATCGCCCTCGACGTCACGCACGCCGGAGCCCACGACGCGCATCAGGCGCCGAACGCCGGCGACGGCGTCCCGGCCGCGGAACGCGCCCGGAGGCTGGTCTTCTCGAACCCGGCGTCACCCGACCAACGCGAGCGCATGACGCTCAAGGCGAGCGACGACGGCGGCGTGTCGTGGCGCGAGGTCGCCGTGCTGCACGCCGGCCCGGCGGCATACTCTTGCCTCGTGGCGCTGCCGGCGGCAGACGGAGCGCCGCGCGTCGGCTGCCTGTTCGAGCGCGGCACAGCGCACCCCTACGAGCACATCTCCTTCAGCAGGTGCGCCGTACCGGGGCCTGCGTCGACTGCGAAGTGACCTTTCGGGGCCGCGCGGGCGCCGACGACCGCGCCCGCCTCAACGCTCCGTGAGCTCGCCGACGAGGTCGCGCTCGACCTGCGCCGCGATCTCCGCCGGGGTCAGCCCGAGGCGAATCAGGTAATAGAGCTTCGCGAGCGCGGCCTCGCTCGTCATATCGCGCCCGGAGCGCACCCCCGCCTCGCGCAGCGCGACGCCCGTCGCATACCCAGAGTGATCGACCGTGCCGCGGACACACTGGCTGGTGGCGACCACGACGATCGGGTCGGGGCCGCTCGTCGCGCGGCGCAAGACCGCGAGGAGCTCTGTGTCCCGCGCTGGCCCGTTCCCGACGCCGTACGTCTCGAGGACGAGGCCCTGCAGCGGCGCGCGCAAGATGTTGTCGAGCATGCGCGCAGAGATGCCCGGAAAGAGCCGCACCGCGCCGACGACCGGCCCGTCGAGCGGCTGCACGTGCAGCGCTTCGAGGTGCTCGCCGGGGCGCCGCACGAGCTCGCTCCGGATACGGATCTCGATCCCCGCCTCGCCCAGCGCCGGGTAGTTCGGCGACGCAAAGGCGTCGAGCCCGTCGGCGTTGACCTTGACCGTGCGGCACCCGCGCATGAGCTTCTCGGCGAAGTAAATGCAGACCTCGGGGACATCGCCGCGCGCGGCGATCGCGAGGCTCGTCACGAGGTTGTCGCGCGCGTCGCTGCGGACGCGGCCGATCGGGATCTGCGCGCCGGTCAAGATCACTGGCTTCGCGAGGCCGCGCAGCATGAACGGCAGCGCCGACGCCGTGTACGCCATCGTGTCCGTGCCGTGCAGGATCACGAAGCCGTCGAACGCGTCGTAGTTGGCCTCGATGCGCTGCGCCATCCGCAGCCAATCCGCGGGCCGCATGTCGGCCGAGTCGAGCAGCGGATCACACTCCTCGAGCTCGATCTCGGGCATGCCCGGCGCCTCGAGCTCCGGCAAGGCGCGCACGCGGCGCGCGAGGTCACCGGGCTCGGGCGCAAAGCCCGCGCCTGTCGCGCGCATGCCGATCGTGCCGCCGGTGTAAAGAACAAAAACTCGCGGGCGTGCCATCCGCGCACGGTAGCAGGTCGGTGGGATACTCTCCTCACCGTGCTACGGAACGATGCACTCAAGCGGGCGCCCTCGCGTTTGGGCCCCCAGTCCCTGCGGGCATGGGTCGCGGCGCTCGTGTGCTCGGGCGCGGCGCCCCTCGGCGCGAGCGCCGCCAGCGCGGCGGTCCAGGGTCCGGGCGAACACATCTCCCGTGCGTTCGAAACGCCCGAGTGGCTCAGCCGCGTCCTCGAAGTCCGAGCGCCGGGGTCAGCGCCCGCGCAGGCGCCGCTGACCGCCGACGACGAGGCGCATGCGGGCCCCCTCGAACTCGCGCTGATCGTGCCGGCGCCCGAGCGCTCTGACGTCGCCGACGTGGCCTCCGGCGGGCGCCCCAGCGCGAGCGTGGATTCAGGCGCACTCGAGCGCGCAGGCGTCGACCTCGAGGTCCTGATTGAACGACGCCCGGGCGACGCCGCCCCGTGGCGCGCGCGGGTCACGACGGACGCCTCGGGTGTCGCGCGGCTCGCGCGCGCGCCAGAAGGCCGCGTGCACGTGCTGCTGCTCGACGCGGGGGAGCTGGTCCCCGATCCGGCGCGGTATGGCCTCCTGTTCGAGCCGTTCTCAGGCGGGCCTTTCCCGTACTTGCAGCTCGATGAAGGGCGCAGCTCGAGCCGCGCGCGCGTCGTCTCGCTCTTCGTGACGAGGGGGCACGCAGCGCCCGGCGCCGTCACGGACACGGGTGGCGCCGCGCTCGTGTCGCAGCCGGAGCCGGGCGCCCCCGACGAAGGCCTCGCAGGCGCGGAGCGCGCAGCGACGCGCGTCTGGATCGCGTCGCCCGGTCGCGTGGAGCTGGCGCGGGTCGCGCCGGACGGGACGTTCACGTGGCACGACCCGCGCCCGCGGCCCAGCGCGCCGTTCGACCCCGCCGCGCCGACCGCAGGCTTCCTCGAGCGCGCCTACGTGGGCGTCGTCGCGCCGCCCGGCGCGCGCGCATGCAGCGGGTTGCCCCTGCCCCCGTTCGGCGAACCCATGGCGCTCGAGCTCGTGGACGAGCGGCAACTCGAACGCGCGCTCGGTGCCGCACCGGGTCGAACAGCGGCGCACGTAGCAGGTGCGCTCCCGACAGATTCGCCCGCTCAAGGCGCGCCCGCAGCTGCGGTCCAGCAGCTCGGCGCGGGAGATCCGAACGACGCCGCCAGTCTCGCGCTTTGGCGCGCATTGCGCGCGACGCCGATCGCCGCTGGACCGCCACCGCCGGCCGATGCGGAAGCGCGTACAGCGGCGGCCCTCGCGAAGCTGCGATCGGTCGGGCGGCCAGGCACGCTCGAAGGCTACGCAGCGGTCGTCGCAGAGGCGCTGTCGCTGCGGACGCAGGCGCGGTCCGCGCAAGCAGGCGCACGCGCTGCGCGGGGAACCACACGCGCGGAGGGCGCGCTGCGAGCGGTCGAAGCCGGGGACTTGCATCGCAGCGCGATCGCGCCCGCGACCGCCGCGCTCTTGCGCCTCGCACAGCGTTGGCTCGCGCTGCGCACGAGCGCAGCGCCAACGAGCGCAGCTCCAACGAGCGCCATTGAGCGCCCCCTCGACGCGGCGACGCCCGACATGTGGTCCGCGCGGGAGCAGCGCGAGCTCGAGCTGCTGGACCTCGCGCAGCCGGCGATCGCCACGTGCCTCGACCTCGCACAGGCGCCCCCTGATGCGCGTGGCTCCGCGGCGGAGGTCGCCGCCCTCCAGCTCTGGGTCTCGATCGTCGCGCCGCGTTATTCGAGCTATGCCCAAGCGCTCGCCGACCGCGCGAGAGAGCTGCTCGCGCCCCGTCGCGCGTTGGCCCGCGCGCCGTTGACGGCCGACGCCCTCGAGCTCCGCGCGAGCTCACCTGTGGGCACCATCGTGGCCGCGCTGCGACGCCGCCCGTCGTCGACCCTCGGCGCGGACCTCGCGCCGCTCGTCGCGGCTGTGCCCGTGGCCCAGGTCGAGGTCCTGCTGCGCGCCTTCGCGGCCCTCGCCAGCGATCCGGCGCGCGGCGCGGTGGTGCGCGATGGAGCGCTCGACCTGTTGCTGGCGCTGCACGCGCGGGACCGCGACGAGGCGCGGCCGCTCGCGGACCTCGTCCTGGCGACCTTGACCGATGAGCCCCGCGACGCCGCACGCGCCGGCGCGGTGATGCTCGCGCTCGCGCCGCTCGCGCCCGAACGCGCGCTCACAGGCGCGCGCTCCGTCCTCTGCGACGATGACGCCTGGGAGCGGGCTTGGCGCGCGTTCGGCGCCGGCGAGGTCCAGGGCCTGACGCCGGGCGACATGCGCGCGCTGGGCGCGCTCGCGACGCTCGCTGCGCTCGAGCCCGAGGCGGTCGCCCGACGCGCGAGGGCCGCGCCACACCACAACACGCTGGCGACGGCGTTGCTGACGCTCCATGGCGAAGCCCGCTACGACCTGCGCCGGCTGAGCCACGACCTCCTGGAGCTCTTGCTGCAATGAGGCGGCACGCGCAGGTCCTCTGGCTGTGTGTCGCGCTGGCGCTTACGACCCGCCAGCTCGCGGCGCATGGCTACGGCACGCGGCCGCCGTGGGTCTCTGCTGGGGTCGTGCGGACGCTCGCGCCAGCGGGCGATGCGTACCTCGAGCTGCGCGTGCAGCATGGCGGTCACATCGGCGCGCGCGGGGCGCTCAGCGCGCCCGACGTGTTCCGGATCGTGCGGCTCGCGGGGCCGCACGCTGCGACGGGCCTCGGCACCGTCACCGCGACCGCACGCTGGCAGCGCGAGCGCGGGCGACGACCGCTCCAACACACGCCAAACGGGGTGCGCGAGCCTCTCTTGGGCAGCGGCGCGCTCGCGCGGGGACCGCTCGCGCTGGCGCTCTTCCCTGGCGGAGAGGCGCTGGCCGTCGCCGACCGGGCCGGCCTCTGCGTGCAGGAGCCGGATGGGGGCCTGCGCTTTGAGCGTGAGTTCCAAGCGCTCGTCGAGGCGAGCGCGCTCGAGGACGTCCGCGAGGAGCATGGCCGCAACCACGTGTGGCCGTTCGCGTGGCTCGATGCCCCGCCGCGGACCGTCGCGCTCTGGACGGACGGCTCCGCGGTCGCGTTCGCCTTGCGAGCGACCTCGGGGGCGTGGGAGCTCGGCGCCGTCGACGCGGCGAGCGGCGCCCCGCTCGAGCATGGCCGCGCGGACGCGGTGCTGCGACAGGTCCTCGAGTCGACGTGCGCGCCTGAGGCCTCGATCGCGCTGGAGGTCCTCGCAGAGCGGCTATGCGCCGCCCGAGCCAGCGGGCGCGGGGCCGAGGCGAGCGGGCTGGCGTCGCTGCTCGAGGCAGCCAAGCGGGTGCTCGCCAACGAGCATACGACGGTCGAAGCGCAGCTCGTCGCGGCGCGAATCCTGGCGCTGTTCGACGGCGATGCCGCGCAGCGCGCGATGGCGCTCGAGCGCGCGCTCGGGGTGCTGCGCAGCGGCGACGGGCACCCGAGCATGGACGACCTCCTCGCAGCGACGGTGGTCTGCACGCTGGCCCGCCGCGCCCCGAGCGACGTCGCGCTCGTGTGCGCGCCCGGCGACCTCGCGGCGCTCGCGCTCGCGCGCGGGGTCCCGGAGCTGCTCCCGGCGTTGCGGTTCATGCCCGGCGGCGTCTCGGCGCTCGCAGGTGTGTGGACCGCGGTGGATGCCGGGCGGCTGTCGCCCTATGCGGACGCCCGGACTACGGGCGCGCTCGTGATCACGGAGCTCGGACGCGCGCTCGGAGAGGGCGCGGACGGCGCCGCGGAGCGCACGCTCGAGCTGCGGCAATGGGCCGGCGATACCACCCGCCGCGGGCCCACCCTCGCCGGCTTCCGCCCCGATGACGAAGCGCGCCGAGCGCTCGTGCTCGCGCTGCGCGACGCCGAGCCTCGGCTCGCCCCGCTGTCGGCGCGCGACACCAAACAAGCCGATTGGGACCTGGTCGACCTCGCTGGTCCCTCCAACGGCGCCGGCCTGCCAGCGCGGGATCCACGGGCGGAGCTTGTCCGTGGGCTCGCGGTCGAATTCCCGGCGGTCCTCGACCTCACGGGGTCAGCGACGCGCGAGTTGGTCGGCGCGCTGATCGAGGCGCTCGAGGACACAGCGCCCCGCGGGGGTCCGGACCGGGTGGCACGCGCCGACGCGAGCCTCAGGCGCATCGTCGACGTGCCGCCGGCGGCGCTGGCCATGGGCGACGCGCTGGATGCCCCCGCGAGCATCCCCGTCGGCTCTCCGGCCGCGGCCGCCGCCTGGCGCGCATGGTGGCGCTCGGCGTCGGGCCGGCCCCAGGCCGCAGAGCTCGCGGCGCTCGCCGACGGGCCCGCGTCCGCGCGGTTCGGGGTCCCGGATGCCGCCCTGGCCCGCGCCGTCGCAGACGTGCTCGGGTCCGACGGCACGGACGCTTGGCGTGTGCTCGCCGCTGGCCTCGGGCGCGCGCTCGACCGGGTCGACGAGCTCGGGCTCCGTGGGCCGCTTGTGCGCGGCCTGCGAGAGCCGCCGCCGCGAGGCGCGGCGGCGAGCGACTTGGATGCGGAACAGGACGCGCGCGCGGCGCTGGCCCGCGCCCTCGGCGGGGCGTCCGAACGGACTTGACGAAATCTGAACAAGATTTCCGGGCCCCGTGACGTAATGAGAGCAGGGTTGACGTCTAACCCTGGTCAGTGAGAGCGCGTCGCGTGCGGCGCCCTCGCTGCCTGACCGTTGCCCGCCAGCGCCCAGGTCACACGCGCAGTCATCGGCCCGCCAGCCACTGCGCGTCGCGCCAGGGCCCCCCGAGCCTGCCCATGCAGCAGGCTCTCGCCCAAGAGAGGATCCGTATGCTGCCGTCCCCCCTCGTCCTCATGTCCGCCGCACTGTTCGCGACCGCGTGCCCCACTGTGTGCGCCGCAGGGTCGCCACTGGGGCTCTCGTTCGGGACTGCAACTGGCCCGTCACCGTGTAGCCCCCAGGACCCTGTGCCGCCCAAGCCCGAGGACGGTGGGCCCGAGGGCAAGCAGGACAAGGAGCGGGAGAAGGCGGAACGCGCGGCCAAGGCGGAGGAGAACGCCAAACGACGGGCCGAGGAGATGGCGCGCTTCGAAGAGCGCATGAAGACGCGCAAAGAGGGCAAGCCCAAGTCGGGCTGGGTCGTGACCTCGCGCTATGGCTTCGAGATGCGGGCGCCGAAGAAGTGGACCCAAATCCCGATCCAGACGGAAGAGGAGTGGCTCGCGGCGAAGTTCCAATGCGACCGCGAGTACCTCTACAACAACAAGGAGATCGGCTGGTCCTTCACCCATCGGCCCGAGATGCTCGTCATCGCGTTCCCGAAGGCCGCGATGAAGAAGCGTGGCAAGGAAGTGAAGGAGGAGGAGACGGACGAGGGCACGGAGATCGTGACCGTCTCGTTCAACAACCCCTACCGGGACTACGACGACTTCCTCGATCGGACCTACAACTCGAGCGGCTTCTACAAAGCTGACGAGACGCGCGACGAGGTCGACGGCCTCGTCGTGATCAAGCGGCTCTACAAGGCGGAGAAGCTCTCCAACGCAGGCCCGAAGCACATCATCACCTGGCTCTACCAGGACGAGGACGTCGAGTACGCGCTGCAGACCGAGGTCATGGAGGACGTCGTCCCCAAGCTCGAGAAGCTCATCGAGTCCTGCTACAGGTCCTTCGGCTTGATCAAGCGCGACGGGCTCCTCGACCATGCTGGCAAGACGCAGGACCAGCGCGTCTTCCGCTTCCGTGACCTGAACAGCGGCGAGCCCAAGGAGCGGCGCTCGCGCCGCATGGAGTCCGAGGCAGAGCAGGAGCAGCGCGCCATCGCGAAGCTCCCGCCCGAGTGGAAGCACGAGAAGAAGGGCCGCGTGATGGTCCTCTCGAACGCGGACGACAAGTGGACCCAGCGCGTCATCACGCACTCGAACAACCTGCTGAAGTGGCTCGACGAGCGCTTTGGCTTGATCGGGCCGGAGGAGTACGTGCGCGCCCCCATCATCCGAATCTGCGCCAACAGCGAGGAAGAGAACTCCTTCCGACGCGGGGTCGATACGGGCGGCGGTTGGTCGTGGTCGACCTCGGACGCGGAGCTCGTGACGAGCCAGGACGACTCGGGTTGGGCGATCAGCTACGAGGTCGACGCGCTCAACCGCGAGATCCTGGACTTCTGGCTGCGCGAGAAGAACGCCGAGCTGCAGATGTCCATGCCGGATTGGATCCAGGACGGCCTCTACGAGGCGATCGAGGGCGCGCGGATGGACGGGCGCAGCCCGAGCTTCCGCAAGGACTTCTGGGACCTCGAGAGCTTCCGTGAGGCTGAGCGCAACGGCACGCTGACCGACCCGAAGGACCTGTTCGTGATGACGAGCGCGGACTTCAACGACTTCAGCGGCAGCGCTTCCGGGTTCTGGAACCGACGCGCGGAGTGCCAGATCCTCGTCAGCTTCCTGATCTCCGACGACGCAAAGCGCGTCCGCCAGGCGAAGGACCTGATCGAGACCTACCTGACGAACTTGATCGCGGTGCTGTCCGAGGCCGAGGCGGAGTTTGCGGGTGACTTGCGCAAGCAGCTCGAGACCACGGAGGACGAAGAGGAAGAAGCGAAGGCCGTCGCGGAGCTCCGCGGCGCGATGAAGAAGCGGGAGCGGACGATCCTCGAGCGCACGTTCGAGCGCACATTCGGCGGTTGGTCTACGAGGGACTGGGACGCATTCACCAAAGGCATGCGGGCGAGCTTCTGACCGGCGCCGCGCGCCTGCTCGCTTGGAGCGCCCTCCGCCCGCAACGCCGCTCGCCCGTCGCCCCCTAAGCCCTACCGCCTCCGAGAACGACTCGCATGCACCGAACGGCCCTAGCCCTTGCGTTGACCCTGTCGCTCGTTCACGCCGCACCCGCGGCGCCCTCCGGCGACAGCTACTTGATCCTGCGCGACGGGCGCATCGTCCAAGGGCCCGAGATGGCCCAGAAGGAGGGCTTCGTCGAGGTCCTGTTCAAGGCGGGGACGGTGCAGGTGCCGGACGAGCTCGTGGGTGGCCTCCTGCTCGCCGATCAGGAGCTGACCTTCGAGCCGCGGAACGAAGAGGAGCGCGCGCAGTTCGAGAAGGGGTATATCAAAGTCGATGGGCGCTGGGCCCGCATCCGCGACCTGCGCCGCGACGCGGAGAAGCAGGTCAGAGAGCAGCTCGAGGCGGCCCAAGACGCGCTGGAGCACAACGAGTGGTACAAGCGCTACAGCGAAGAGTCGAAGCACTTCCGCTGGGACTACACGGTGCCGAAGTTCGTCGCGGAGCGCTACAAGCGCGCCGCCGACGCGTACTTCGAGATCTTCGCGCGTGACTGGAAGGTGCGGCGCGACAAGTCAAAGCCGAAGTTGATGATCAACTTCTTCTCGAACCAACGCGAGTTCTATCGCACTTCGGGAGCCCCCAGCGGCGCGCTCGCGTACTTCATGTTCGTCGGCGACTACGACCTGTGTGCGTTCTACGATCGCACGGACGCGGACTTCACCGAGCAGGTCCTGTTCCATGAGATCGGCCACTACCTGCACAAGCTGATCGATGCGGACTTCAACTACCCCCATTGGCCCGGCGAATCGCTTTGTGAGTACTACGGCGGCGCAGCGTGGGACCCGGAGGCAAAGCGGCTGAGCGTCGGGCTCATCCAGAACGGGCGCCTCGCGACGATCCGCAGCGAGATGGCCAACGGTGAGCGGGTGCCGCTGCGGCGCTTGATCACCACTGCGGGGTACGAGGATTACACCTGGGGCTGGTCCTTCGTGCACATGCTGCTCGAGGACCCGCGCTACGCGAAGCCCTTCCGCAAGTTCTTCATCGGGCTCGCGACCGACAAGAGCGTCAAGCGCACTCGGGGCTCGGGCTTGAACTTGAAGAACGTCACGGGCGAAGAGGTGCTGCGCTACTTCATGGAGTGCATGGGGCTGAAGGAAGAGAGCGACCTGCGCGACCTCGAGGCCGAGTGGTACCGCTACATCGAGGAGCTCCAGTTCGATGGCAAAGGCGCCAAGGTCTGGGAAGCGCAGATGGCCCGCCGCTTGGGTGAGCGCAAGCGCGCCCTGCGGCTCTTCGCAGAGGCCATCACCGAAGACGAAGCGTCGGTGTCCGCCAAGGCCCACTACGACTACGCGCTCATGCTGTCCGGCGGGCAGCGCATCGAACAGCTCCGCCGCGCGGTCGTGAAGGCGCCGCTCGACGCGATGTATCGCTACACGCTCGGCACGCAGCTCATCGGCAACGGCGAAGAGGTGGAGGGCAAGCGCGAGGTCCAGCTCGCGCTCGAGATCGAGCCCGGGCTGGACGTCTACGAGGCCGATATCGAAGCGTTGCTCGAGGCCACCGGGGAGTGATCCTGCCGGGTGGCGCGTGGCCTGGGGCGTGGCCCGGCGGGGCATCGCGGCAGCCCGTCGCGGGTTGATCCGAACGCGGGACGCGCCCGAGCACAGGGCAGGGTGGCCTGGACGGCGCGCAGATTTCGGGACAGCGTTTGGAATCTCCGCCTAGGCTCCCCTACTTGCGCAGGCTTGTGGTAGCTTCTTCGGCTCGAGCGGTTTGCCCTGGGTTGGTGTGAAAGATCAGGGAAGGTCGCTCTGCGACGTCGGCCACGTGAGTTTGGCCGTTCTCTGAATCTCGGCCGAGTACGGCCCCCAGCGATGATCGAACACGTTCAAGAGCCGGACCTCGAGTCCGGCGTGCTCCCCCATTCCATCTCGGAAACCGCGCCGATCGAGAATGGCCACGAAGGCCGCGCAGGCGCTCCCGAGGGCGAGCCGCGCGCGCCCGAAGCGGCTGCGGCGGCCACCGAGCAGGGTGTCGCCGCCACGCTCGACGGCTCCGAGGACCCCGCTGAGTCGATGAACGCGGAGTCAGAGCGCTTCGAGACGGAAGGCTCGGAAGCGGGACACGACGACGAGGTCTCGGAAGAGTCGACGCCGTTCGCCCAGCTCCCGACCCCGCTTCGGACCGCCCTGGAGGCGCGGGGCTTCGAGTCGTTCACCGCGGTTCAGAGCGCCGTGCTCGACGCCGTCGGCGACGGCTGCGACCTGCGCATCTCCAGTCAGACCGGGTCGGGCAAGACCGTTGCGCTCGGCCTCGCGATGGCGACGGACGTGCTCGACGACGCGCTCCTCGTCGCGCGCCCGACGCGGGAGTACCGCGGCCCGGTCGCCCTCGTCATCGTCCCCACCCGCGAGCTCGCGGCGCAAGTCGCCGAGGAGCTGACGTGGCTCTTCGCCGAGGTCCCCGGCGCGTCGGTCGACGTCGTCACGGGCGGCACATCGGTGCCGTTCGAGCGGCGCCGCCTCTCGCGCTCGCCGCGCATCCTCGTCGGCACTCCGGGCAGGTTGGTCGACCACCTCGGGACCGGCGCGCTCGACCTCTCGACCGTGCGCCAGCTCGTGCTGGACGAGGCGGACCAGATGCTCGACATGGGCTTCCGGGACGAGCTCGAGTCGATCCTCGACAAGACCTCGCCCGAGCGCCACACGCACCTCGTTTCAGCGACCTTCCCTGACGGGATCGTGCGCCTCGCGGACCGCTACCAGCGCTCGCCACGGAACGTCGAAGGCTCGCGCCTCGGCGAGGCCAACGCCGACATCGAGCACATCGGCCAGCTCGTGCGCCCCGACCAGCGCTACGACCTGCTCGTCAACCACCTGCTGCTCGCCGGCGGCGAGCGAACGTTGGTGTTCGTGAATACGCGGGCCGAGACCGGCACGCTCTCGGCGCGGCTCGCCGAGGACGGCTTCGGAGCCCAGCCCTTGTCGGGCGAGCTGCAGCAGGCCCAGCGCACGCGCACCCTCGCGGCGTTCCGCGCCGGCTCGGCGCCGGTCCTGGTCGCGACGGACGTCGCTGCGCGCGGCCTCGACGTCCCGGACGTCGCGCTCGTGATCCACACGGCCATGCCGCTCGACGGCGAGGTGTACACCCACCGCAGCGGTCGCACGGGCCGCGCCGGCCAACGCGGCCGGAGCATCCTGATGGTCGCGCCGAGCCGCGAGCGACGCGCAACGCGCATGCTGGCGGACTCTGGCATCGAGCTCGAATGGCGGGCGCTCCCCCAGGCGCGCGACGTGCAGGTGCACCTTGATGCCCGGGCCCAGCGCGAAATGACCGAGCGCCTCGAGGCCGCGTCCACTCCGGAAGGCGCGCCGACGGCGTCGCAGCGCGCGCTGGCGGAGTCGCTGCTCGCAGGCCGCGACCCGGTCCTCGTCGTCGCGGCCCTCCTGCCGAACGCGGTCTCTTCTGCGCCGACCGCGCCGCGCGAGATCATCGGTATGGCCGTACCACGCGCGGTGGACATGCGCGATCGGTACGGGAGAGGCGCCCCGACCACCGGCGGCGGCTACGGGAGCTACGCCGGCTCGAACCGCGGGGCCGCGAGCGCCCCGCGCCAGGACTACGGCCAGCGTCCGCGGCAGGGTCTCGGCCAGGGGCCACGTGAGGGATTTGGCCAGGGGCCACGTGAGGGCTTCGGCCAGGGGCCACGTGAGGGCTTCCAACCGGGTCCCCGTGACGGCGGACGCTTTGGGCAACCCGCGCGCACTGGGCCGGGGCCGGGCTTCCAACCGGGCGGCGGGCAAGGGCGCAACTTCGGGTTCAGCCCGGACTTCGGCGCCGACGAGCCCCGGCCGCTGCGGACGCCGGCGGGCCGCGTTCGGCCGGGTGATGTCGGCACGGACGGCGACCGCCCCCAGCACAGCCGCGACGGCTTCCTGCGGGGCGACGATCGCCGCGAAGGTCAGGGCCACTTCACCCCCCGCGGCCGCGGCCAGGAGTTTGTGCGCTTCCGCGTGAACTGGGGCTTCCGAGGCGGCGCCAACCCCCGCCGCTTGCTGGCGACGCTCTGCCGGCGCGGCGGCGTCTCGAACAAAGAGATCGGCTCGATCGACATCGGGCCGGCCTTCTCGACCTTCGAGGTCGCGGGTTATGCGGCAGAGGCATTTAGCGACCGGGCCGGCCGCGATGATCCGCGCGACCCGGGCCTCTACGTCACGCCGGACGGCCCCCCGCCGCGCGGCCGCAGTCCGCGTCGCGGCTGATCGACAGCACGGGACATCCAGCACAGGCGCAGCCACCGGCTGCGCCTGTTGCGTTACGCCTCGTCGCATCCGGCCTTTCCCACTCAGGCCTGCTGCGTGCGAGGCCTCTCACGTGCCGGACGGCTCGCGGACGAGCCCCCAGGTGCACACGTTGGGCCGGTGGCCGACGTGCCTCTAGCACGGGGACGTTGAACGAGGATCGGGCCCGGGCCTTCGGATCGCAGGACGCGACGCGCTACGCTCTCAGCACAGCCATGGCGATCCAACCCTCGACCGAGCCCAGCACCCTCGTCATCTTTGGCGGCACCGGCGACCTCGCGCGGCGCAAGCTGCTGCCGGCGCTCGGCAAGCATGCGGCGAGCGGCGCACTGGCGGCGCACACGCAGATCATCGGCGTGGCGCAGAACCCCGCGAACAACGAGGCGAAGTATCGCGCGCTCGCGCGCGACTCGATGGCCGCCGCGGGCGTCACGCACAGCGGGCTCGAGGGCTTCTGTCGAGACCAAGTCCACTATCAACCGCTCGGCGAGGGGACCCGCGCCGAGTATGAGGCGCTCAGGGAGCGCATCGAGTCGATCGAACGCAGCCAAGGACTCCCTCCGCGGCGCGCGTTCTATCTGGCGCTCCCGACCGACGCGCTCGCGGACGCGATCAGCGGGCTCACCGCCGTCGGCCTGAACCAAAGCCTCGCAGGCGGCTGGACGCGCGTCGTCGTCGAGAAGCCGTTTGGGCACGACCTCGCCTCGGCGCGCGAGCTCGTGGAGCTGATGCGCGGGTCGTTCGAGGAGGAGCAGATCTTTCGGATCGATCACTACCTCGGCAAGGAGACGGTCCAGAACCTGCTCGCGTTCCGCTTCGGCAATACGATCTTTGAGTCGGTCTGGAATCGCGACCGCATCGCCGCTGTCGAGATCATGGTCTCGGAAGAGCTCGGCGTAGGCACCCGCGCGCGGTACTACGACAAGTCGGGCGCGATGCGCGACATGGTGCAGAACCACCTGGCGCAGCTTCTGGCGCTCGTCGCGATGGAGGTCCCGCCCTTGATGGACGCGGAGTCCGTGCGCTACGAGAAGGCCAAGGTCTTGCGGTCCATCGCGCCGCTCTCCAAGAACGATGTCGTCTTCGGGCAGTACACCGAGGGCGACATCGGCGGCACCGGCGTCGACGGCTACCTCCAAGAGGAGGGCATTCCAGCGGACTCGAGGACCGAGACGTTCGCGGCGCTGCGTGTCAACATCCAGAATTGGCGTTGGCAGGGCGTCCCGTTCTATTTGCGCACTGGCAAGCGCCTCGGGCGCCGGCTCACGCGCATCGGCGTCCAATTCAAAGAGTCACCGGTCTGCATGTTCGAGAAGAACGGCATCTGCAAAGTGAGCCACAACGTGCTCACGCTCACGATGCAGCCGGACGAGGGCTTCTCGCTCTACATGGACGTAAAGGAGCCCGGGTCCATCGTCGAGCTGAAGCGGATCCCGCTCACGTTCCGTCATAGCGACCACTTCGACGCGCTCCCCGAGGCCTACGAGACGTTGCTGCTCGATGTCCTGCGCGGCGACCAGACCTTGTTCGTGCACTCGAACGAGGTCATTCGCTCGTGGAAGGTCTTCGATCCGCTCTTGACGATGGACCACACGATTCACCCGTACGCATCGGGCTCGTATGGCCCGGCCGCTGCCGAGAAGTTCGGCATCCAGGACAAGGACCTCATGCGGAGCCACTGAACATGACGACCACCGGACCGATCGAAGCCGCGGAAACGACCCTCGCCCACTACGAGCTCGCTGTCTTCGCGCAGGCGGACGCTGCGGCGCTCGCGCTCGCAAAGCGGATCGCGCAGCACGCCGCAAATGCCATCGCGGCGCGCGGCGTGTTCCGGATCGCGCTCGCCGGTGGTAGCACGCCGCGCCGTACCTACGAGCTGCTGGCAACGCCGGAGCTCGCGGCTGGGATCGCGTGGAGCCGCGTGCACGTCTTCTTCGGGGACGAACGCTGCGTCCCCGCGGGCGATGCGGCGAGCAACGCGCACATGGCGCGCGAGGTGCTCCTGGACCGGGTCCCGATCCCGAAGGGCAATGTCCACGCGATCGACGGCGCGGCCGAGCCCGCTGCCGCGGCCGCGCAGTACGCAGCCTTGCTCGGCGACGAGCGGCTCGACTGCGTGCTGCTCGGGATGGGCGATGACGGACATACGGCGTCACTGTTCCCGGGCGGCCCTGAGCTCGCCGAGCGCGAGGCCCTGGTCGTCCCGTCTACCGCGCCATGCGCGCCGTCCGCGCGCATCACGCTGACGCGCCGCGCCCTCGACGCGGCGCGCGAGGTCATCTTCCTCGCCGTTGGCCCGACCAAGGCGCCGCGCCTGGCCCAGGTGCTCCGCGAGCTCGACGGTCCCGCCGACGACGCGACGCTGCCGGCCGCACAGGTCCGCCCAAGCAACGGGCGCCTCACGTGGTTCGTGGATCGCGCGGCCATGGGCGAAGGCGAGGGCCAGCACGCGACAGGGCTCGCCGACTTCGGCATGATCGGCCTCGCCGTCATGGGGCGCAACCTCGCGCTCAACATCGCGGACCACGGCTTTGAAGTCGCGGTCTGGAACCTGGAGCCGGAGCTGACACAACGCGCTGTAGGCGAGAGCGAAGGGCGCCTGCGCGGCACCGTGACCTTGTCGGAGTTCGTCGCGTCCCTCGAGCGACCGCGCCGCATCATGATGATGATCCGCGCCGGCGCGCCCGTAGACGCGGTGCTCGACGCGCTGGAGCCCCTCCTCGACCCTGGCGACGTCGTGATCGACGGCGGCAACTCTTGGTTCGAGGATACGCGCCGGCGTGAGCAGCGCATGGCGCGCCAAGGGGTGCGCTTCGTCGGAGTCGGCGTCTCTGGCGGCGAAGAAGGCGCGCGCAACGGCCCTTCGCTGATGCCTGGCGGGGACAAAGACGCCTACGAGCGCATTCGCCCGGTCCTCGAAGCGATCGCTGCCCGCACGGAGCACGGCGCCTGCGTCACGCACATTGGCGCCGATGGCGCCGGACACTTCGTGAAGATGGTGCACAACGGCATTGAGTACGCCGACATGCAGTTCATCGCGGAGGCGTACCAAGTCCTGACTGCGCTGCTCGGCTTCGACCCGCCGGCGCTCGCGAAGACGTTCCGCGAATGGAACGAGGGCGCGCTTGCGTCGTTCTTGATCGAGATCACCGCGCAGATCTTCGAGCGCAAGGACGACCGTACCGACGGCTGGCTCGTGGACCAAGTGCTGGACAAAGCCGGTCAAAAAGGCACAGGTAAATGGACCGCCCAGGTCGCGTTGGACCTCGGCGTGTCGGTGCCGTCGATCGCTGCGGCCATCGATGCGCGCGTCCTGTCGAGCATGAAACGCGACCGGGAGCGCTACGCGCCGCTGCTCGCGGGGCCGCAAGCGGGAGGGCGCGCGGAGATTACGGTCACGGACGTGCGTGACGCGTTGCTCGCGGCCAAAGTCGGCGCCTACGCTCAAGGGATGGCGCTCATCGCGGCTGGCGCGGCGCACTACGGCTGGGAGATCTCGCCCAAGGAGATCGCCCGCATCTGGACCGGCGGGTGCATCATTCGCGCCAAGTTCCTGGAGACGATGATGCACGCGTGGGAGCAGGACCCAGCCCTGCCAAACTTGCTCATCGATCCGGCGGTCCGCGCGGACCTCGATGCACGCCAGTCGGCGTGGCGGCGAGTGGTCGCCGCAGCGGTCACGGCAGGCGTACCGGTGCCCGGCATGGCCGCCAGCCTCGCCTACTATGACGCGCTGCGCACGGCGCGCTTGCCGCAGAACCTCGTGCAAGCCCAGCGCGATGCGTTTGGCGCGCACACTTACCAGCGCGTGGATGACCCCGACGGCGAGGCCGTTCACAGCGAGTGGCTCTCAGACTGAGCCATCCAGAGGGCGCCCCTTGGGCGTCCTCGCGCTGAATGTAGGCCCCCGATGTGGGCGCGCCAGATCGGATTCAGATCTGGCGTCACTGCGCTCGATAGCGGCAGGGAACCCTCCCTCGCTTCTTCGCTCGCAAGTCACCTACATGAAGGTCGCCATTCTCGCCGGCGGCGTCGGATCTCGGCTCTCGGAAGAGACCGTGCTGAAGCCGAAACCCATGGTCGAAGTGGGCGGTCGTCCGATCCTCTGGCACATCATGAAGTCCTACGCCCACCAGGGCTTCACGGACTTCGTCGTCGCGCTTGGATACAAGGGCGAGTGCATCAAGCGCTGGATGATCGACTACTCGGCGCTGAACGCGAACCTGACGATTCGTACGGCGCAGGGGGCGGTCGAGCCGGAGCACCCCGAAGAGGTCGAAGACTGGTGCGTTCGCCTCGTCGATACCGGACAACAGACGGGCACAGGTGGGCGCGTCAAACGCTTGGCGCCGTACTTAGGCGAGGGCACGTTCATGCTGACGTGGGGTGACGGCGTCGCAGACATCGACCTGCAAGAGCTGCTGCGCTTCCATCGCTCGCACGGCAAGCTCGCGACGGTAACGGCGGTCCGCCCCCCCGCGCGCTTCGGCTTGTTAGAGCTCGACGGTGAGCGCGTCGCTTCATTCAGCGAGAAGCCCCAGCTCAGCGAGGGCTGGATCAACGGGGCGTTCTTCGTCCTCGAGCCCGAAGCCCTGCGGTACGTCGCAGACGACGCGACGATGTGGGAGCGCGGCCCGATGGAAGGCCTCGCGCGCGACGGTCAGCTCATGGCGTACCGCCACGACGGGTTCTGGCAGTGCATGGACACCTTACGCCACAAGCAGATCCTCGAAGAGCTCTGGGCGTCCGGTCAGGCTCCTTGGAAGAAATGGGCATAGGAAATGAACCGAAGCGCAAAACGAGTCCTCGTAACGGGTCACGAGGGATACATCGGACAAGTGCTCGTTCCGATGCTTATGGAGCGAGGCTATGACGTCCTGGGAGCCGATAACGGCCTCTTCCGGGGCTGCGACTTCTCTCCGCCCACCGCGACCTGCGCGTCCCTAGACGTCGACGTCAGAGAGCTCCAACCGGAGCACCTCGTCGGCCTGGACGCGATCATCCATTTGGCAGGGATCTCGAATGACCCGCTGGGTGACCTGAACCCGGACAGCACGTACGACATCAACCACCGGGCCACCGTACGCCTCGCGTCACTCGCGCGGCGCGTGGGCGTGACGCGCTTCATTCAGTCGTCATCGTGCAGCCTGTATGGAGCCGCGGGTGATGACGCGATCGACGAGACAGGCGCGTTCAACCCGGTGACGCCGTACGGAGAGTCAAAGGTCCTCGTCGAGCGCGACGTCGAGCTCCTGGCGAATGACCAATTCTCTCCGACCTTCCTGCGCAATGCCACCGCCTACGGCGTATCGGCGCGCCTGCGGGGCGACCTCGTCGTCAACAATCTGACCGGCCACGCGATCACGACGGGGAAGGTCTTGCTGAAGAGCGACGGCACGCCGTGGCGTCCGCTCGTGCACATCCGCGACATCTCAAAGGCGTTCATCGCCGCGCTCGAAGCGCCGCGCGAGCTCGTTCACAACATCGCCTTCAACGTCGGATCTACCGCAGAGAACTACCGCATGCACGAGGTCGCTGAGATCGTGCGTGAGGTCGTGCCAGGCAGCGAGGTCGAGATCGCGCCCGGGGCGGGCCCCGACAAGCGCTGCTACCGCGTCAACTGTGACAAGATCCAGAGAGACCTCGGCTTCGAGTGCGAGTGGACCGTTCGTCGCGGCGTCGAGGAGCTGTACGAGGCGTACAAGGCCCATGGGCTCACCGCAGAAGAGTTCAACAGCTCTCGCTACCTCCGCATTCGACACGTGCAAGAGCTGCTGGCGAATGATCGAGTGACCGAGGACCTGCGAATCCGCCGTCGGGAGGTCGCGTGACCGAGCGTGCAATTCGCATCGCGGGCTGCCGCTCGTGCGGTTCAGGTGAGCTCGAGGGGTTCCTAAACCTCGGCCAGATGCCGCTGTCAGACGGCCTACGTGACGAGGCAGACCTCGGTCATGCAGACGCGCGCTTCCCTCTGGAGGTGGCGTTCTGTGGCTCGTGCGGGCTCGTGCAGATCCTGCACACCGTCCCGCCCGAGGTCCTCTTCGCGGACGACTACCCGTACTTCTCCTCGTTCACGGACGCGATCGTCTCACACGCGAAGCTCAACGTCGACGCGCGCCTCACGGAGCGTCGGCTCGACGCGCACGACCTCGTCATCGAGATCGCAAGCAACGACGGGTACCTCTTGCAGCACTATCGCGCGCGTGGAGTGCGCGTGCTGGGTGTCGACCCGGCGCGCGGCCCGGTCCTCGCTGCGAGAGCGCGCGGGGTCCCGACACGCCACGCGTTCTTCACACACTCGCTTGCGCTCGACCTCGCCGAAGCCGGCGACCGCGCCAGCGTGATCCACGCAAACAACGTCCTGGCGCACGTCTCGGACACGAATGGCTTTGTCGCCGGCATCGCAGCGCTGCTGAGGCCGGACGGCGTCGCAGTCATCGAGGTGCCCTACGTCCGGGACCTCATCGACCACAACGAGTTCGACACGATCTACCACGAGCACCTGTGCTACTTCTCGGTGACTGCGCTCGTGCCGCTCTTCGAGCGCCATGGCCTCTCGCTCAACCGCGTCGAGCGCGTGCCGATCCACGGGGGCTCCTTGCGGCTCTTTGTCGAGCCGCGTGAGGCGGTGGAGCGCTCCGTCGAGGCGCTCCTGGAGCAAGAGCGCGAGCTCGGGATGGACCGCCTGCAATACTACGCGGGCTTCTCGCGCCGGGTCGAAGCGCTGCGGACGGAGCTAAAAGACCTCCTCGCCGCGCTGCTGCGCGAGGGCAAGCGCATCGCGGGCTATGGCGCCGCAGCGAAGGGCGCGATCCTCTTGAACCATGCTGGGGTCGGCACGGAGACGCTCGCCTGGGTGGCCGACAAGAACGTGCACAAACAAGGCCGCTACATGCCTGGTGTACACGTCCCCATCGTGCCACCGGCACGGATCCTGGAGGACACACCCGACTACCTGCTGATCCTACCGTGGAACTTCCGCGATGAGATCATGCAACAGCAGCGCGAGTTCGCCGCACGCGGGGGGCGCTTTATCGTCCCTGTCCCGAAACCCGAAGTGGTCTGAGAATCAACCATGAACCACGCGCTCGCCCACTGCCAGGCCTGCGAATCGGCGCGCCTGGAGGGCATCTTCGAGCTCCAATCTGTCCCTGTCCACTCGTGCCTCATGGTCCGGACGAGGGAGCAGGCGCTCGCATTCCCGCGCGGCGCGCTCGACCTCGCGATCTGCCTTGACTGCGGCTTCATTCAGAACCGCGCATACGAAGCGAGCCTGCAGAGCTATTCGCCCGAGTACGAAGAGACCCAGGCCTTCTCTGGGACATTCCGCGCGTTCCAAACGCGCCTCTGTCACGATCAAGTCGCCCGCTACGCCTTGGCCGACAAGCTGGTCCTCGAGATCGGGTGCGGCAAAGGCGAGTTCGTCACGGAGCTCTGCGAGATCAGCGGAGGGCGGGGAATCGGCATCGATCCGGGCTACCGCCCTGAGCGCAACACGAGCGACGCTGCCTCGAGGATCGACTTCCGAACAGAGTTCTATACCGTCGACCATGCGTCGCTCGCAGCAGACTATGTCGCGTGCCGGCATACGCTTGAGCACATCGGGCCGGTGCGCGAGTTCGTCAACACTGTCCGGCGTTCGCTCGAGGGTCGCGCGGGCGCAGTAGTCTTCTTCGAGCTGCCGGCAGCCGAGCGGGTTCTGACCGAGCGAGCGTTCTGGGACATGTATTACGAGCACTGCTCGTACTTCACGCTCGGCTCGCTCGCGCGCCTTTTCCGTCGCGAGCGCTTCCAAGTGCTCGACCTCTACACCGGGTACGACGCTCAGTACCTGATGATCGAAGCGCGCCCGGTCGACACCCAGGACGAGGCGCAGCGTGGACGGCGCTTCAAGGCGGAGGACGACCTCGACGCGACGATCCAAGCCGCCCGCGAATTCAGAGAGACCATCGGATCCAAGCTCGCGGCCCTGCGCGCGGAGCTTCAAGCGGCCGCCATGAAGGGCCCCGTCGCGCTCTGGGGGTCTGGGTCGAAGGCCGTCAGCTACCTCACAACGCTCGACGTCACTGATGAAGTCGCCGCGGTCGTCGACATCAATCCCCACAAGCACGGCAAGTTCATGGCTGGGACCGCGCACGAGATCCTCCCCCCCAGCGCATTGGTCGCGCTCCAGCCGGCTTCGGTCATCGTGATGAACCCGATCTACCTCGATGAGATCCGTTCGGACCTCGAGGGCCTTGGGCTCGCGCCCGAGGTCTGGGCGCTCTGATTGACTCGCTGTGGACTGCCCTCTCTGTCAACGCGGCGCCCTCGTGGCCTTTCATGACGGCGGCTCCGTGCCCCTGTTCGTGAATGTCTTGCACGACGACCAGAAGGCTGCGCGCGCAGTGGAGCGTGGCGCGCTGCAGCTCGGCGTGTGTACGGGCTGTGGTTTCGTACACAACGTTGCGTTCGAGCCTCGGCGGCTCGACTACGCGCCGGGCTACGAGAACTCTCTGCACGGCTCCCCCACGTTCGACAGCTGGGCCCGCGCGCAAGCCACGGAGCTCGTAGCGCGCCACCACCTGCAGGGAGCTGCGGCTGTGGACGTCGGCGGCGGCAGGGGCGAGTTCATGGAGCGCCTCATCGACGCGGGCACGGCACGCGGGCTCGTCGTCGACCCGAGCGCGCCGGATGACGCTCTCTGGAACTCACGCGGGCCGATCACGATCGAACGCCGACGGTTCGATGCTCAGGACGTGTCTACCGACGTCGGCCTCGTGCTGTCGCGACATGTCTTCGAGCACCTGCACGACCCCGTTCCGCTCGCCGCCGCGATCGTCGGCGCGGCGCGAAGGGTCGGCGCCGGCGTATACATCGAAGTCCCGAACGGGCTCTTCACCCTGCGCGACATGGGCGTGTGGGATTTGATCTACGAGCACTGCTCCTATTTCACGCCCAGCGCGCTCTCGCAGCTCCTCGGACGCGCGGGCGCGGCCGATGCGACCCTTAGCGAAGCCTTCTCGGGGCAGTTCTTGGCCGCTGAGTGGCGCCCGGGCACGGAGCGATCGATAGGGTTCAACACGTCGGGCGCACAAGCGGCCCCAGTCACGCCGGCGGACGTCGCGCGGCTCTGTGACGCGTTTGCACGTGAGCACCGCGAGCTCGTCCGCACTTGGTCGATGGCCCTCCAAGGACGGAGTTCGCGCGGCGTCGCGCTGTGGGGCGCGGGCTCGAAGGGGGCGACCTTCCTCAATTCCGTGCCCGGCGCACGCGCTGTCGTATGCGCGGTCGACGTGAATCCATTGAAGCACGGGAAGTTCGTCGCGGGGACGGGCCACCCCATCGTGGCGCCGCAGGACCTCCGCGGCCTCGGTGTCGACACGCTCATCGTCTTGAACCCGGCATACGCCGGTGAGATCGAGGCAATGGTTCAATCGTTGGGGCTCGCGGCCGAGATCCTGACGGTCGAGGTGGCGCGAGAGGCATCAACGTGAAGTGGCGTGTCCCCGGGCGACGCACCGCGCTCTGCTTGGTCCTGGTCGCGCTCTGCACCTCTGCTTGGTTCCCGTTCGAGCCAGGGTTCGAAGGCCCCTACTTGGCGCGCAGCCGCGCGCACCTCGACGACCAAGGCGTGCTCCACGTCGCGGAACCGTCGATCGTTCGCACGACGGCGCCGCCGGCATGGCTCGCTGCGGCGCACAACGCGGGGGCTCTCAGGATCACGCTGGACGTCTGCGCCGAGCGCGCCGATCTGACCGGGCCCGCGCGCATCCTGACGCTCGCGAGAGACACCAAGCGTGCCAACCTCGTCATCGGGCAGGAGGGTGCAAACCTCGTCGTCCGCTGCCGCAGGGCCGGTTCGAGCTTGGATGGCGAGCCCCGGCTGACGGTCCCGGCGGTCTTCGACGCGCAAACGGTCGCGACCGGGACCTGGCGCAAGATCAGCGTCCTCATCACCTCGTCTGAGGTTGCGATCGAGGTCGACGGCGAGCTGCGCGCCCAGGAACACTTTGAGTCGAGCCCGTTCGAACGCTGGGATGGCAGCTATCACCTGGCGTTGGGCGACGAGCAGACCCGGTCGAGGGCCTGGCAAGGCGCCCTTCGCGACCCAACGGCGATCGTGAATGGAGAGACCTTCGCCTTGCTCGCTGATCGCACGCTGCAGCGTCCAAGCTCGTTCTGGCAAGTCCCCGAGCGCGCGCGCCGGGCGCTCGAGCTCGACCGCGGGGTGCGCTTGGTACGCCCTCTGGCACGTCGCGACGTTCCTCCCGTTCGGGTGGGCGCTCGCGCGCGCACGACATCGGCCCGTCGGGCTCCGCGCGCAGGCGACCTATGTCGTCGGGTGGGCGCTCTTGGCCAGCCTCACGCTCGAGGGCGGAAAGCTGCTCTTCGCTGGACGCCACCCCACCCTCGCGCACGCAGCGTTCGACGCGATCGGCGCAGCGCTCGGCGCGTCGATCTTTCACCATCAGACTCAGCGACGCGCTGAAACGAGGACGTAATGCAACGCCGATGGAGCGCGCTTTCCACCATCGCCCTGGCCGTTGGCATGACGGGCTGCGGCCCGCCAGACCCGCCCCTCGCACTCGACGTCTGGTACGGGGCGGAACAACGCGTTGGGCACCTCGGTGATGGGCAATCCGACTTCAATCTCCTCGGAGAGACGACCTCTCGACAGCTCACTTACAGCCTCAATGATGGGCCCGAAGTCGCGCTCACGGTCAGCCGCGATCCATTCGGCTTCCGCAGACTCGGCGGTCCCGGACACTTCAACGCTGACATACCTGTCGCGGCCCTCACTCCTGGCACGAACCGGGTCAGACTCCGGGCCGAGCACGAGGATGGGTCCGAGCTCGTTCAGGAGGTCCGCCTCGAGCGGACGACGGGCACCTCGCCATTGCCGTACTCCATCGACTGGTCCACCGTCTCCAACCCCCAGGACGTCGGATGGTGCGTGGATGGACGTTGGACCATAGAGGGCGACTCGTTGCGCTCGAGCGAGCCCGCCTATGACCGGGTCTATGCGATCGGCGATCGCACCTGGCGCGACTACGAAGTCCAGACGACATTCACCATCCACCGAGTCGCGGCCACGACCGCCCCGTTCTCCGGCGGCAACGCCTTTGGGGTCGTGTTCCGTTTCAATGGGCACTGCGTGGGCGGCCCGCTCGACTTTCCCGAAGCACAGCCCAAGTGGGGTTACCTGCCCTTTGGCGCCATCACCTGGCTCAGATGGAAGAAGGGGGCCCCTCACGAACCGCCTCAGTTCCAGTTCTACCGCGGCGATCGCAATGAACTCGAGAACTACGCGACCCTCGAGTTCCAGACCGACCAGCGCTATCACCTCATTGCTTCGTGCGTGACGCTCCCCGACTCACCCGCCGGCGAAGGGGTCACGCGCTACCGCCTCAAGGTCTGGCCCGAGGGCGCTCCGGAACCTGAGGCCCCCGCCTACGAGGTCACTCAGGTGAGCCAAGATGCCCACCGGCAAGGCGGTCTCGCGCTCGTCGCCCACCACGTCGACGTGTCGGTCGGAGCGATCGAAGTGCGATCCATCCCCTAACCGCCCGTGATGCAACCGCGCTGCGCGCAGCGCGGTTCCGCCGCAGGCTGCTAGGCGCCTCCCGACAGGCTATGCCGCGCGCAAAA